>NZ_JAHWJB010000004.1:0-219374 GCF_019344915.1 Bacillus sp. FDAARGOS_1420
ATAATAACAAGTGGAACCTCTGCAATAGGAACAAAATAGTTTAAACATTGGAAGGTTTTTAGCATAATTAAAAAGTTCAAATGAGAAAAAGAGTTACGAGAATGTGTTGCCGTCCAATCCAATTCTTTTAGTGTGGGGGCAAATAGCTTATCTAGTTCTTTAGGTGTAGGGTTGCTCTTTAATCTTGGGTAAGCTGTTTCTTGAACCGTAAGCATAATGGATCTCCTTTCTATCTATGATAATTTTCTAGTTTTAAAAATATATTTGGCTCCACATATCATGTACAACCTCTACAGGATATTTATCTTTCTTCACTAAGTTTTTGTAATATACTCCATTGTTCTTCTGCAGATGGAGTAACATACCGGCGAGTGGTTTCAATCGATTCATGTCTGGCCATTTGTGCAACTAACACAAGGTCACCACCACTCGCTTCTAAAAGGTTTTTGCAATATGTATGTCTAAGACTGTGTGTAGTTAGCCCACCTTTTGGTGAAACTTGTTCTAAAAGTGGCTTTACTTGTTTGTGAATAGCTTGTCTAGTGACTTTTTTCTGATGGGTGGAAAGAAAAAGGGCTGTGCTATCAATAGATTGTCCTCGAACTTCCATCCACTCATCAAGGGCGCGACAAATATCTTTTACAGCCTTTACTACATCAAGCTTACCACCTTTACCTTCACGAATTATAATAGTACCTACACTACCAATTTTTCTATAATCCTCTAAATCTAGATTTGCAACTTCACCAATCCTAAGACCTGCTTGTAACATTAAACGAACCATGGCCATATTTCGTTTTCGTTTCCGTTCATTTGTTTCTCGTCGGATCAAGTTAAGTAATTTTACTTGCTCAATTTCATTCAACCAACGAGGGGTATCTTCTAACCTAGAAATACGTTTTATCTTTATTTTCTTTGTAGGATCATATATTGCAATCTTTTGTTCAATAAGATACGACCAATATACTTTTAATGAGGCAATTCGTTTATTTATTGTAGGTTTCGCCACTTTTTCAATGGTTTGCATATAATGAATCCATTCATAAATAACTTTTGCACTTATTTCATCCGGATTCCAATTTTGTCCATGTGATATGTGTAACCATTCCATAAATTGACGGACTGAACGAGCATATACTTGAATGGTTTGTTCTCGTTTCCCTTCATTTTTCAACCAAATCTTAAAATCCATTATTTTTTCCCTCTCTTTAAAAGTGTTCCGTACACTTAATTTAATACCAATTTGAAATGTGTTCCGTAAACAATATCTATTATAATAAATCCAATAAGTTTACGGAAGACATCTTCTGTTAACTATAGATTAATAACATGAAAATTCTAATTTTTTTTACAAATAACTCACAAAAGTAACATATTTTAAATTTATTGTTATACATATTGATTATTTTATATAGATAGTCTTTTTTATAAGGATTACATCACAGGAGGTTTTTCAATGGATATGGATATTTACTATTGGGAAATGGTAAAAAAGAACATTGGTGTCTATTCAAGAGCAGAGCAAGAATGTCTTAGGAATAAAAGAGTAATTATCTTTGGATTAGGAGGAGTAGGAGGCTATGAGGCTATCCTTTTTGCTAGAATGGGGGTTGGACACATTACAGGGATTGATCCAGATGAATTTGAAATATCTAATATAAACAGACAAATGTTAGCGCTTTCTAGTGTGGTAGGAAAACCCAAAGCAAAAGTTGCCGAACAAGTTGTAAAAGATATCTATCCTTATATCTCAACAAACTTTATACAAACAAAAGTAGATGAGGACAATGTGGAGGAATTAATCAACGGCCATGATATTGTGATAGAAGCTGTGGATGATATGCCTTCTAGGGTCATTATACATCGAACTGCTCGAGAATTAGGGATACCAAGTGTAGGTATGTCAGGTAGTCCCCCTACAAGAGGGTTCGTTTCTACATTCTTTCCAAATGAGATTCCATATGAAGAGGCGTTGAATGTATCTGTTGTAGGATCCAAATTAACAGATTTAAAGTTAAGGGAACAAATTGCTGATATTAAGAAAAAAAGAGCGTGGTATTCGGTTAATAAGGGAGCACCTGAAGAGTGGGCAAAAGATTTTTGTGAGGGAAAAGTAGGATGGATTATTACTCCTATGCGAGCACACCTTTTATCATTATTTAGCTTTCATGAAGCAATACAAGTGTTAACGGGGCGTGAACCCTTGGCTAGAGCACCAAAGGGGATTGTTATAGATGTAGATAGTCTCACTCCTGTTCAGATAAAAGATGCACCAGAAAACGGTTGGGATTATGCAACATTATAAGGGGGAATTAAATTTGTTCACAGAAAATTTAAATAGACAAAATATATATGAAGAAAGCTTTACACGAAATATTGGGGTAATCTCTATAGAAGAACAGGAAAAATTAAAAAATGCTTGTGTTACTGTAGTTGGTGCTGGAGGAGTAGGGGGGATTACGCTTATCCAGTTGGCACGAATGGGGATAGGGAATCTTCATGTAATTGATCAAGATGTTTTTGAAGCAAGTAATATCAATCGACAAATGCTTAGTTCGATAAGTAAGTTAGGGAAGCAAAAAGCACTTGTGGCTTTAGAAACATTAAAAGACATTAATCCCTTACTACAGGTAAAAATAACACAAGAGTTTGTTACCGAAGATAACGCAAAAGAGCTGTTAGCAAATACAGATATTATTATAGATGCAACTGATAATTTGGTAGCAAGGGTTATTATTCACCGTATGGCTCAAACTTTAGGAATTCCTTCTATCTGGATTGCTGTTACACCACCCTTTAGAGGTGGAGTTATGTCATTAACACCTGAATCTGTACCTTATGAAATTGCATTAGGGTATCCATCTTATCAACAAGAATTAACGCCTGAGTTGCAAATAAAAATTCATGGTTTAAAAGATGGACGTGCTCTGTATTCTATTAACCATGGTGCAGATAAAAATTGGGCAAATAGCTATGTAAATAAAGATCGACCATGGGCTGTACTATCCCCTGTTGCAAACATGATAGGGGTTCTAGCGAGCTTTGAAGCATTTAAGTTTATTGTAAACCGAGAAGATTTACAACCTATTATCAGTCCGAATCTTATCCAGATTAACCTTTCACATCCAAATATGGTACAGGTATGTGAACCTGAAAATGGTAGTTGGGATTATACAACTTTATAGAAGAGGTAAAATATATGGTTTCTTTTCTATTGTTAGGAATTATTTTTATCCTTGCTTTGATTGTTAAAGATTATGCACTAGCTATGGCAGCAAGTTTATTAGGCGTGTTATTTGCTATGGGACAAAAAGCTATTTTGCATGCTATTCAGCAATATGCTTTTCCTATTGGTATTTTCTTTCTTATGCTATTTCTTTTAGTTCCCATCACGTCAGGGAAGATTTCAGGTGACAACATAATGAAGGTAATTACTTCTCCAATTGGATGGGGATCGATTTTAGCGGGGTTTATCGTGTCGTTTATAGGAGGGAAAGGCGTAGGGGTACTACCGATGAATCCAACAATATTATTAGGTGTTTTAATAGGTACTCTGATGGCTGTATTGTTTACAAAGGGTTTACCCGCTGGGTTAATTATTGCCGCTGGAATCATAGCTATCATTTCTATGAAATGAAAGGGATTTTAAAAATGAAAATGACTTGGAAATCTATAAGTTTAATGGGTATTTTCTTCATTATTTTACTGTCTAGCTGTTCAAATCATCAAGAAGTTCCAGAGGGGACAAAAACTTCTAAAATAATAAAAGAAGAATATAAAATCCCACAAGGAGACGAAACATTATTTTTACTTCATAAAAGTGTAAATACAAAAAAGCAATATACATCAGATGAAATCATTTTGTTTTTAGAACCATTTAGTGTTCCTACTGCAGAAGCTTTTGATGTTTCAAAATATTCGTGGATGGATGAGTATGCAAAAAAAGGATATGATACGTGGGCAATGGATTTTAGAGGATTTGGACAATCGTCAAGACCAAAAGAAATGTCAGAAGCGCCTAACCTAAATAAACCAGTCGTTCATTTAAATGATGCAACAAAAGATTTAGAAACGGTTGTGAATTGGATTAAAAGTAAAAGGAATGTAAAAAAAATTCATCTTGTTGGCTGGTCATACGGGGGAGTGGTGGCTGGAAATTATGCAATATCACATTCTGATGATGTTAATACACTTGTTTTATATGGATACATGCATGGATTTACGCTTCCAATGATGACAGAGCCGCTTGATAATCCGTTACAGCAAGGGAAATTTAATCCACATGCACCCTCCTATCAAACTGTAGACTTTGATAAAGGCATGCACCATTGGCATATGATGATGGGTGAGAAAAAATTAGTTACAAATGACGCTATGGATTCTGTAAAAGACGTATTTCTTCACTCAGATCCAATTAGCGAGAAAAATAATGGTATCATTCGTCGACCGATGGGGCCTCTAGAAGACTTATACTCTATTTGGAATAACCGTCCTTTATATGATGCATCTCAGATTACTTCTCCTGTGCTGGTTGTTTATGGAGAAGATGATGTATTTGCCGATAGAGATATGCTATCGAAATTAACTGGGACTAAGCAAAAAAAGGAAGTTGTGATTCCTAATGCAACACACTGGGCAGTATATGAAAAAAATCATGATGTTCTATTTAAAGAAGTATTGAATTTTATAGAAATGAAAGAAGGAAAAAAGGAATGAACAGGGATATAACAATCTTAGATGCTACTTTGCGAGAAGGGGAGCAGCAATGTGGTGTTCGTTTTTCAAAGGAAGATAAAATTACGTTGCTTCATATGCTTGAGGATTTTGGAATCCAGTTAATTGAAGTTGGACATCCTGGAATTTCTCGTGAAGAAGAAGAGGTCTGCCGAGAAGTAGCGGCTGCTGCACAACAAGCTGATATTTTAATGCATGCTCGAGCAAAAATAGAAGAAGTTCATGCTGCTTATCGAGCTGGTGCTGATTGGATTGGAATTTGGGCGTCTATTAATTCGATTTCTTTACAAACAAAGTATACCAATCGATCAAAAGAGTATGTCGTAAACCAAGTGAAACAAGCGATTGAAGAAGCTAGCACTTTAGGAATGAAAATCCGATTTACAATTGAAGATGCTTCCAGAACTACCTGGGAAGATATTGCTTACCTTGGACAAATTGCATATGATGCTGGAGCGAATCGGATTAGTTTGGCTGACACCGTGGGAATTTGGGAACCGAATGAGTGTGCAAATATAGTCAAGAAAGCGGTAGAAATATTTCCTTGTGAAATTGAAGTCCATCTGCATAATGATTTAGGGCTAGCACTAGCCAATGCTCTTGCAGCTATTGATGCTGGAGCTTCTGTCATTGATACAACTTTGTGCGGGATAGGTGAACGAGCTGGTATCGTTGATTTACTAAATTTATCTGTTCTGTTATCACAAAAATATAATCAATACTTTCAATTAAAAATGATTCCAAAATTAACACAATCTCTTCAATTAGCTACAGGTTGTAAGGTTGATCATTGGAGACCAATTATTGGGAAAAATATTTTTACACATACAGCACCTTATCACGTGAAAGCTGTGAATCATAATGTTTTGGCGTATGAAGGAATTCAACCTGAAATGATAGGAAGAGTACGGAAGATACAGCAAAAACGGGTAGAACGAAAAGGACCTCGACTGTCAAAGAAATTACGCGTTAGTAAACCATTTGTAAAAGGAGCATCTGAACTTTTGTATCATAGAGATGGGCCAGGAGAACGATGGGTTCAAATGGATTATAGAACGGATGAACGTGCTTCATTTTATGTGATACAACGTATATTCTGTCATCAGCATATGAACGACAACCTGGAAGGTCATGTGGATCATCATGTACATCATTGTGATAGTGCTTTTATGTTTTGGGGTAATAACATAGATGGGACAGGACTTATATGTGAAGTGGAAATTGAAGGAGACGTGCAAATTATTGAGAGCCCCGCATCTGTTTTTATTCCGTCTGGTTTCAACCATAAATACAAGTACCTTTCAGGTGTAGGAACATACACAAACATTGTACTAGCCCCTAATTATAATACAAGCTTGTTAGAAGAAAATCTTTCGAAATTATATATATATTAACAACGATTAGAAACAGATGGGATTCAATATTTTTTTGAATTCTATCTGTTTTTTTGAATGGCCCCAAAAAGAAGGAATCGTTGCCGTGCCCCTAATGTATATAATGTTCTTTCTATACGTCCAATTTCTCGTAATGCTACCGCTAAACTATTTTGCCGTGGATAAGATGCTAACTTTTTTAAAATAAGAGATGTAGTAACTGTTCCATTTTGCACAGAACTGATTAATCTTAATAATGCATCCCAGTTGTCTCGTATATGTTTCATTTGTATAGTGCCGCCAATCATAAAGTTTAGCTCTGGATAATAGGAAGGTTTGTCGATTGTATAAATTTTCGTCTTATCTATACTTTTAATTCTCGGAGAGAATCGAAACCCTAACATATGACACATAGCAAATACATGATCTACAAATCCAGCAGCATCCGTATAATGTTCTTCAATTCTAGTATCGGTTTCATGGTATAATAATCCGTCTATAATATGAGGCGCCTCCTCAGAAGAACTAATGACTTGGGCGTAAAAAGGATCATATTGATCTGAAATATGAGTATAGAAGTTTAGCCCAGGATCTCTTCCATGTTTGGCATTCACTTGAGCTAATGGACTAGAAGCTCCACTTGACCTAAAATATTGTCCATCTGAAGAAGAAGTGGTTCCATTATCCCAATAGGTAGCATGCCTATTTTGTTGTTGAAAATTTGATAAGACCCCCAGAGCTTTTGTATAATTTTCGTCACTGATATACCAATCTGCTATCCAAGTAAGTTGTGTGTAGGTAATCGTAGGACATGCATCAGCCATTTTACTCAATCCAAGATTAATTCCCTCGGCTAAAATAGCCGCAAATAATGTAGTTTCATCTTTTGGCCCCGTTTTCGTATGAAGATGTACAAACTGTTGACTAAACTGGGTCCAAGAGTCTACTTCTACTAATAGTTCTGTTAGCTTAATACGTGGTAATACATCATAAATAGCCCTTGTAAGATCTGCTACATCGTCTGGAACATCCTTTTTTTAAAGATGGAATTTGGATGTGACCGCCATAAACAGAAACATCCGATAATTCTTGGTTCCGAATGAGTTGATTTACCATTGTTAATTGTTCTTGCATCAATCCGCATCGATTTTGTATATACTCATCTATATTTGTAGCAATAGACAACGGAATTTGTTGTTTTCTTTTGATTTCTTCCCAGGTTTGTACCGGTAATAAGTATTCATCAAAGTTTTTGTATTGTTTACTTCCTGGTACCCAAATATCTCCAGAACGAAGGTGATTACATAATTCTGTCCATACACTAAATTCATAGTAATGACGGTCAATACCATCTTCTTTTAAAACATGTTTTAACCATTTGGATTTTATAAAATCCACGGGAGCACATTCAGGAACTTTTCTTTTCTTGGATGTATTCAGTTCCTTTAAGATTTCAAGTGCTTCGCATAATGTTTGGGTGATACCAGAAGATTGAAACGTATAAATCTGTAAAAGTCGCGGGGTAAACTTGCGAAATTGTCCATAATAGGTATCCAGTAATTCTAAATAATCGAATTCTGCAGGTCTCGCCAATGCTTCCGCTTGTTCTACCGAATGCACGAATTGGTCCCATGGTATAACAGCTTGTAATGATACAAAAGGATCTTGTTCGGTTTCTTTTGCTTCAATTAAAACCTTCTCAAGTTTTGCAAATAAACGGATTTTCTCGTTAATTAATTTTCCGTCATTTTGGAATGAATCGTTATGTATTTTTTCTCCTCGTTTAAACATGCGCCCAAGTAATTTTTCATTTACATATAAACCTTGATCAATTAAAAAAGCATAAATATGAATTAAAAATGCCATTAAAGTTGCATACCGTTTCAGGGAATGGAATTGGGACAAATGTTGGGTGGAATATCGAGAGCCTTCCCTAGCTAATTGTAGTAATCTATTTTGGTGAATCTCTTGTCCGTTTTCTAATGGTAATGTAAGCCTTTGAATAAATTGAACGCGGTCTAATATTTTATGAAAATTTTTAAGAGAAACCGTCCCAGGTGGTTTTCGTAACCAGGATAAATTCGTAATATGTTTGTCTGCAGACTTTGTTAATAGCTGGTCTAATTGTAAAAGTTGTTGTGGAGATAACGCTTTTGTTAACTTTTTAAACGTTCGCCTTTCTGCACGTTCACATACCGCCCAAACTAAATGTTCTATGGCATACATAGCAGGAAGAATGATTTTTCTTTTTCGCATTTCTTGTATCAAAAGATCAACTAAAACCAGACCTTTATCTGTTCCCATAGCAGTTGGAAGAAGCCAATTTGCTAACTCTCGATATTCTCGTAAGGTAAAAGAACGAAATCCAAAATGTGTTCGAATTTTGCTGATGTGTTCTCTCCTTGTTGTATCACGAATTTTCGCATAATGATGTATAGCTGCAGGCACGATTCCTAATCTTTTTGCAAGTAACGAAACAAGAAAATCGGGTATTTTTTCTCCAGAAGCGAATGGTCGACCAGGAAATCGTAAATAGGCCAATTGAACCGCAAAACCTAATTGATTCGTTGCGCCACGTTGCTGACGGATGATTTGTATATCTTCTTCAGATAAGGTGTAGTATCGTATCCGCTCTCGTTCACTCATCTGGTCTGATAATTCATAAAAGTATTCTCGTTGTGCTTGAGTAAGAACCTCTCTCGTCGCCATCTGAAATTCCTCCTATTTCTGTAAATAACAATACACTGTTGTACGAGAAATCTTTAATATTTGCGCAATATCTTTAATGGGGGTTTTCTTAGACACGAGTGTTTGTATCATTTGTTGTTCTTTTTCTCCTAATTTTTCAGGTCTTCCACCAAAACGTCCCCGAGCCCTTGCAGCAATTCGTCCCGCTTCTGTCCGTTCACGAATGAGGTTTCTTTCAAATTCTGCAAAAGAAGCAAATAAGTGAAACATCAATTGTCCTGTAGCACTAGAGCGATCCATCGTGATATTTTCTTGTACACTATAGAAACTAACACCCTGTTCATTTAATTCATTTACAATTTGGATAAGATGATGCATCGTTCTTCCCAAACGATCAAGTCGCCAGACTACAAGAGAATCACCAGGTCTCACATATTGAAGAGTTTGATCTTTCTAATTTGTTCAAGTAACATGGTTCTATGAGCACGTAGCATTCGAGATGGTGTTGTCTGTTCCAACATAGCAAAAGAAATGCTCGAATCAGGTGGATCCGATATAGCATATTTTCCTACAGTAAATTCAAATAGATGTTGGTGCTCCCACTGAAATAAGCATTGGATCACGTCATGTAAATCATCGAAAGTTAATTTCGCGGGTAAAATAACTTTTCTCCAAATGTGGAAAGGACATCCCACTAGTTCCAAATGTAATTGATAACATTTCATTCTTGTTTCCTCCCGTCTGAAGTAATGGCATATTTCTCATTTTCACTGAAATCATGAGAAATAGATAGTAAAAAATCAAGAGAAGGAATCAAAAATTATGATATTTTACAAAGAATGTATTAAAATGTGTCTGAATTGTGTCTAAACGTACAATTTTCCCGAAATGGTATGGTGAGACCATGCCCATCAACTTAAAGCTTTTTACTACCCCAAAGTACAAAAAAACATTATTCTTTCTTAATAATCTATAAGAAAGGGTGACGTTTTTTATGAATCTCTCGATTCAAGAGGAGTTACATCCATTTGCGGAAGAATTGCAGCGCTATATCACACCTGAATTTTTGGAAGAACTGGAAAGAGAACTGAAATTTGTAAAGAGAAAACGAAAATTTTCTGGATCAGATTTAGCTACCATTTGTATTTGGATTAGTCAAAGAGTGGCCAGTGATCCTTTAGTTCGATTGTGTAGTAGACTTCACGCAGTTACAGGTACTGTACTTAGCCCAGAGGGCTTAAATAAACGATTTAATGAAAAATCAGTGCTGTTTTTAAAGCATATTTTTTCGTTGTTATTACAACAAAAAATCTATGAGCAAACTCACATTTCTAATCAACTTTTTGCTCATTTTCAACGCGTTCGCATCATGGATGCCACTATGTTTCAGGTACCTCATACTTTGGAGCATATATATCCTGGTTCAGGTGGTTGTGCTCAAACAGCTGGGATTAAAATTCAATTAGAATATGATTTACATAGCGGACAATTTCTTAATTTTCAAGTGGGTCCTGGAAAAAATAATGATAAAACATTCGGAACAGAATGTTTAGATACGTTACGTCCAGGCGATTTATGTATTCGTGATTTAGGATATTTTTCATTAGAGGATTTAGATCAAATGGATCAACGGGGGGCATATTTTATTTCACGCCTAAAGTTAAATACAAACGTATATATCAAAAATCCTAATCCAGCATTGTTTCATAATGGTACCATCAAGAAACAAACAGAATATATAAAAATCAATTTACAAATGATGATAGAGCGCTTATTACCTGGTGAAACTTATGAAGTAGGTAATGTGTATGTTGGGGATCAAAAAGTTTTGTTTGCACGACTCATCCTGTATCGTTTAACAGAAAAGCAATTACGAGAACGCCGAAAAAAACAAGAGGAGAGTGAAAAAAAAAAGGAAAATCATATTCGGAAAAAAGCAAAATATTATCTGGGTTGAATGTATATGTAACAAACACTCCGTGGGAGTGGATTCCGATGAAGCAAGTCCATGAACTATACTCTTTACGCTGGCAGATAGAAATTGTTTTTAAAACGTGGAAATCATTGTTTGAGATAAATCATTGTCGCACTGTCAAACAAGAAAGAATAGAGTGCCATTTATACGGGAAACTGATCGCTATTTTCTTATGTTCTTCTACGATGTTTAAAATGCGCCAACTTCTATTACAAAAGAAGCAAAAAGAATTAAGTGAGTATAAAGTGATAGGAATGATTCAAGATCATCTGTTGCTCTTATATCAAGCCATACAGAAAGACACCGAAGAATTAACAAAGGTTTTAATCCGCTTGTTTACCCTACTACAGAAAAATGGGCGGAAATCTCATCGATATGAGGAGAAAACAGTCTTTGATATCATCGGTGTTCATTATGATTATAGTATAGCTAGGGAACAAAAGAAAGTTGCATAATTTTAAAAATAAAACTCGTTAGAGTTTATTTAGTATGCGTAAATTTAAGAATAACCAATATGTTGAACAGTCTGTAGCTGTTTTGAGGGGAAACTCATTTTATTTTTGTTCTTAAGTTGATGGGCATGTATGGTGAGACCTATTAGCAAAAATGCTTTTTATAAGTATCTCTTCTCTCTTTGAACGTACATCTGTACGTTCAAAGAGGATATTCAAGGTTTGGAATATTATTGTCGTTTTTGTTCCTTTACTACGCAAACGCCAATTTATACAGCACTCTATTCAGTATCTAATTGGTATTTTTTGTATTATCCCCCTTTTTCGGGGGATGGGCAAAAATACCCAACTCCAAAGTATACAGGAACAGTACCATCGATTATTTGGTAAGGGGTAAATACCCTGAAGTATTTCTGAATAATCAGACAATAACAGAGAGACATCTCATGCGATGTCTCTCTGTTATTGTTCCAAAATATGGCGTACTTCCGACATATCCATATTCGTAAACTTCGAAATATCTTCTATACCCATGCCATTTTTATGCATGCCTCGAATAAGTTGGATTTTTCCTTCTTGAATGCCTACTACTTTCCCTTTTTCCATACCTTCTTCTATACCAACCTCACGAGCATGTGCTAATTTAGCTTGTTCATCAAATAACACTTTTTCACGTGCTTCATATGCGAGACGGAAAGAGCTACTCTGACTCATATTTTCCCATTTGTGGATTGCCTTCTGTAACATTGGATCTTGTTTCATGGCTATATCCTCCAATGTGTGGGTTAAATGTTCATCTTCATGCGCTGGTAGTAAAAGTAACCAACGAGCAAATTCATTTTCCCACGGATTAATTTTTTCTTCTCTCCATTGCTGTAGCAATTTCGGAATTTCAATGAAATGGATTTCTAAATCTTCGAGTAACACTTCCTTGTGTTGTTGACCCCAAAATTGTCCGACAGTATGCATATCATCATATGGAGGAAAGAGATCAAAATCTAATAGATTAATCGCAATCGTTTTCCGTAAAGAACGATAGGGCATCCCTTGCTCTAATTGAGATGTATACAATTTACTCCAATAATACAGGGAACGTTTTACTATCTCTTGTGTATTTCGTAACTGGATTTCCACGTTCACCTTGGTTTCATCTTGAAGTGTAGCTAATATATCTAGTATGGATAATTTATCTTCTTCATATTCTTTATGCAAATGTGGGTCTTCAATTTTTAGAGACACAATTGGTGTAGATAAGGATTCATGCAAGATTGCATTTAAAAAAGAAATCAGTAATTCCTCTTGTCCTTGTACGCCAAATAATTGCTTGAAAGCAAAATCGACTCGTAAATTTACTAAAGGTTGATTCATAGAGTGAGTCACCTTTCTTTGTGTTTATTCTAACTCTATTGTAGCGGATAGGAAGGAGAGGAAACAACCCTTGATGAATATTTATTGGTAATTATTGTTAATTAAACAATTCGATGCGTGAAATTTTATCAGTTTTCATCTAAACATGCATATAGCCCTGCATACATTTATCTTTCTATCATTGTATTTTTTTCTTGATTGCGTTTAACGTTTTTATTGTCCGATATGTAGCGTTTTACGGGTTTTATAAGTCACAATGTATTGTTTTTGTTGTTTCCTTTCGTTAGAAGGCAAACTGAGCGGACGTTTTTAAAAAATCTTCGTGAAAAATAGTTGATTTATCTATTTTTAGAAAATAATACATACGTAGTGACCCCTCTAGACTAGAGATGAGTCGGTAAATAAGGGGAATAATCATATACCGCTCGATGTTTCATATCTTCAAATGAAAAGATATTTTATAAAATAATGGCAATCTATTTCGTCATATCATATAAGTTGAATTTACCTTCATAGAAATCTGTTTGATTGAATGTAAATCCAGTCACTTTCCCCTTGTTATCTGATTTGATTGAAATGTCCAAGCTTATTAATTTATTTATGCTATATTCTAATCCAGGTGAATTATCATTTTTATGATTAATATTCCAGGTACTAATCGTTCCATTTCCATCATTACTCATTTTAAAACGATATCCATTTTCTACATATCGATAAATATCATCTATATTGTTTTGAATAACACTATATTGATGTTTAGTGCAGAATAAAAGTGGTTCTTACGAACTTTTGGGGAGTGCTTACGACTTAGAAATATATTAATGCACTTAATTTTTTTGACATAATAATTCACAATCTATACAGGACTCGTTTGGTCAATACATGTAAGCTTGCTCTTCCATATACCATACGTTTAATTGTTTTTAAGCGATTGACTTGTCCTTCTAAAACACCATTGCTGTATGGAAGTAAAAATGCATGTTTAATTGCTTGTAAATCACTTCGTAAGCGACGAGCGTAATGATAAAAAGGCTGTTGCTTATGGGATAGTTGCTGTTTGAGCCAATTTAAAAACTGTTTATAATTAGATTGTTTTACGCTTTCTCGATAATGTTGCACCATTTGATAAAGCGGACGTATTTCCGGATATTTAGAAAAACATTGTACAAGGTCTTGTTTTTCTTTCTTAGTTAATTGCTCCGGATGAATCCAAAACCAGCGGATGAGTTGCTGACGAGAGACATGATAAACAGGATTTTGGCGATGACCTTGTTTTCGATTACGGCGTAATGTTTCTACAACTGTACGTACTGCTGAAAAAGTTCCGGAATAGCCTTCCAGACGAATCAATTGATCAATTTCTTTAAGGGTATGACTTTTATTGTCCAACTGAATAATCAAATTATCAAACCCTCGTACTAGATTTTTTTTGTATCGATCAGATGACGGCGGGCCATTCATTTGAATGTATTTTCGAATTGTTTTCCAGCTAAGTTTATATTCTTTAGCGAGCGTACACATAGATTTTCCAGCCCGATGGGCTTGCTTAATACGTTGGATTAACTCCCATTTTCTATTCTGACGAATTTCTTTCTCTTTCTCTGCTTTTGTTATCTTTTCTACAGGTTGGATAGGAAGTTTGGAAGACCAAGAAATAGTAGAAGGAACCGAAGTGGTAAGTATTTTTTCTAATTGTTTCTTGGCATTTCGAATAAAATGCCACCTGTCATATACCTGTAAAATAGAAGAATTGGCATCAGATATTGCTTGACGAAATCCTGTAAAACCATCACGACTGACGACTTCAATATGAGGATATATTTTCAGCCATTGAGTTACCTTGTTCAGATTCTCGGTTTGGTAATAGAGCAAGTGGCCTATGACTCTGTAAATCACAAATCAAAGAACCATAGGTACGTCCTTTTCGAAAAGCAAAATCATCTATTCCGACAAAAGGGAGATACCTCAACTTCAATATTTGTTTTGTGAATAATAGCTAATAATACATCATGGGTAACCGGTAGGTACATGGCTTGTGCAACCTTTTCTCCAGCTAGACAGCTTGTTGAAAAAGCTATTTTTCGTAATACTTCTTCTGCTCTAATGGTTCGGCGACCATTAGAAGCCAGCCAATCATAACGCTCTGTAAATACTTTAACTGGACAAGTAAGAGAATCGCAAAACCATTTGCGTGAAAGAAGTAATAATTTGATGGGTTTGTCTGAAAGAGGAAGATCTTGTATGAGACGAGTATAGCGACTGTGGGGTCGAGAAGATCTATAGTGACATGTTGGACAAGAGTGTGAGCGTTGTGTGTTTTCTATCGTTAAGCGTAAATGATCTTCCATTTGGTAGATGTCTTTCAGTATGAGAAAAGTACCTGGCGCTGACCACGAAATTTCACGCATGACTTTCCACTCCTTTTCTTTTATTATATCAATGTAGTGATTACAAAAACAACTCCCCAAAAGTTCGTAAGAACCATAAAAGTACTGAGTTGAGCAGAAATTTTGTCCTGAAAAAATTAGCATAAAAAAGAGGCTTGTCAGTTCCTAAAAATCCCTCTACTGTTTTGGTTACCGCAACTAAACCAGAGGAGGAAAAGGAAAGGATGCTAACAATGCCTGAAATTAATTATATCAAACATTTACGAGAAAATGAGGACTTAAGTATATCTGAGATTGCTAGAAAGGTCGGGAAAGATTGGAAAACAGTAAAAAAATATGCAGATGGGGAAATTTATCCTTCGGATATCAGTTATACAAAGCGAGGTATGCTGTATAACAGCGAACACGGCGAAATGATAGATCTGTGGCTAGAAGAGGACAGTAAACTTCGCCGTAAGGAAAGAAGAACAAATAAAAAGATATGGAAACAATTACACACAGAATATAATTTTAAAGGTTCGTATCGAACCGTATGTGATTACATTCAGCTTCGAAAACCACAAATGAAAATAGAGAAGTCTACACGATATGAAAGATTAGAACACCCAGCAGGAGAAGCACAAGTAGATTTCGGGAATATGACAGTTGTAAAAGACGGTGCATACAAAGACATTAAAGCACTTTTACTGAGCTTCCCTTACAGTAATGCAGCATTTGTATACCCATTACCATCTGAGAATACAGAATGCCTTTTAGAAGGCTTAAAACAATTATTTCATCAAGCTGGTGGTGTACCAACGCACCTTCGAATTGATAACTTATCTGCCGCTGTAGTCACAGTAGGAAAAGGTGATAATCGAACTTATACGGATGCATTTTTACAATTTCAAATGCATTATAACTTTGAAGTGCAACCTTGTAATCCTTATAGCGGGCATGAAAAGGGGAACGTTGAACGGAAAGTCAGTTATACACGAAACAATTGGTTTACAACCGCTCCGATTATGGAGAGTTTTTCTCAACTTGCACAATGGTTAGAAGTACAAGCAATAGAAGATCAGAAACGCCTACATTATGAGAAGGAAGTCATGATTGAAGACCTTTGGAATGATGATAATGCTGCGTTGAAACCATTACCTTTGGAAGACCTAACGGTCTTCTCGATGGACACAACAACGGTAAATAAATATGGAGAAATCACAGTGGATCAAGAACGTTTTGTTTTACGTAAAACGAACGTAAAACAAGTGATTATTATTAAAAAAGAATGGGATCAATTTACATGTTATACCTCAGAAGGTGAGAACATTTTTACAGAATACAGACCGTATATGCACACGAGTAGGCCGATTCCATGGGAAGAGATTTTTGAAGATTTGGAAAAGAAACCACGTGTTGTTCGTTATTCTAGATTTTTTAAATATTTACCTCAGCGGGTTCAAGATTATCTGCTCTTTCATAAGGATGAAAGAAAAGCTTGTTTAACAGGACTCAAATATTTAATTCAAAAATACTCATTACACCAGCTACACTTACTGTTAGAGAATGAAGAATGGTTGAAAAAAGCTCCTCATGAACTCGATATCATATTGCAAACTAAACAAGTGACGTATCCACAAAAATGGCAAGAAAACCATACGCCACCTGTTTTAATAGATTACGAAACAGATCTTCAGCAATATGATCGAAAGCTTTGTCCAACTTTAGAAAGGGGTTCATTCTCATTATGATACAACGAAACCTGCAAGACGCCTGTAAATCACTGCATTTAAGCTATATTATAGACCATTATGATGAAATATTTTTTGAAACCAAAGAACAATTTCTACGTGATATTTTCAATATAGAAATTGAATCTCGTCAAACGAAAAAAGTAGCAAACTTAATCAAGAAAGCGAAATTTCGAGAGTTAAAATGGCTCAAGAATTATGAATGGAGCGAACAAATTCATCTGCCATCTACAACGAGTCAAGAGCACATTTGTGAATTGCGATTTTTTGAAGGAAAACAAAACCTTTTGTTACTCGGATCTCCTGGAACTGGGAAAACGCATTTAGCTACAGCATTAGGTTTGAAGGCTTGTGAACAGGGATATCAAGTGAAGTTTTTCCGAGTAGCAGATTTAGTAGGTTTATTAGAAGAGGCTTTAAAACAAGGGAATTTAACCCGTATCAAGAAGCAAATTGAAGCCTGTGATTTATTAATTTTAGATGAACTAGGTTATATACCATTTCAAAAGCAAGGAGCGGAGCTCCTATTTCATATTATTGCCGACTGTTACGAACAAAAAAGTGTCATAGTTACTTCAAACTTAGAATTTGGTCAATGGAATCGTATATTTGGTGATAACCGACTTACTTCTGCATTGGTGGACCGTTTGGTCCATCATGCTCATATTATTGCATTCACAGGTGAAAGTTATCGTTTGCGAAATGCTTTATCTTCTGGAAATACCAAAATTAACATTTAAAAAAGTAGCTGCACGCCTCTGGAATTTTTCCTGCATTTTTCAGGAATCGCTGCTTGCACAAAACAGCAATTTCTCATAACTCCATTGTTTTTCACTGCTGTAACATCATTAAATATAAAATCAAGTTTATGGAGATCTTCGAGAATAGTTTCTTTATCTATATCTATTACTGCTAAGTTACCTGGCGAATCTAAAAATGAGCTTAACATGACCTCGAATTTCTCTTTTCCTGATTGATTCAGTGTTTCCCTAACAACTTGCATCATTACTTCTTTATTAATTTCCATAGGAATTCTTCGAGCTGACACAGCGTCGCATAAGTAACAATCTGTTGATTCACAAACATTTTCACATCTTTCACATACATATACTTCTCTCATTTTTTTCATTTTTTATTCTCTCCTTTTGGATTATGAATCTGTACTCCAGCATGAAACTTTATAAGCAAGCTTCTCCTCTGTACTGGCGCTGAACCTTTGATATCCTCATACTCTTTTTCTTCGATTTTCGGATTTGCTCTCCCATGTACTCCAAAACACGAGCGGTTATTTTTTCTGGAAAGAATCCTTGTCGTTCTAACAGAATGTTCTCAATTACCCATGCTTTTCTTGTGTAATACTCGTATTCTCCGCCTGTTTCATCTGCTGTCGCTTGCAAAGTACGTTCTTCTTTAGATGCTTTGTTGAGTAACTGTAAGCCATAATACGTTTGGCTACGTGCCTCTCTTACTTCCTTTAGCAACAAATACAAATCGTAAGTATGATACTGCTTCAACTCTTCTACAGACTGATGAATGTGTTCTAAGAAGAGTTGTTGTTGCATCTTAGTAAACTCAAAACGCTCACCATTTTGACAAACTTGTAACATACCTGTTTGTTGTTCCCGAATACAACCACCACAGAATTCACAAATCTCTTGTACGACACCATTCTTATCAACTTGTATCGGAGTTGCACAGTATGGACAGTTCACGATTATCACACTACCTTTCTTTTTGATGATACTCTTATTCTACACCTAACTTAATTAAGTTTCAATAACTTTAATTAAGTTTATTTACATTGCATTAACTTTCACCACTCGATATAATAAGATGTAGAGGTGATTACAAATGAAAACATCAGACTTAAAAACTAGGGATCGTTTCTCTAGCACACTTGATAAGGGGATAAACGAAAAATTCCAACAATTAACGGAAAAAACACGTATTAATAAATCTAAATTACTAGACGAAGCTATTCGTGATTTAGTAAAGAAATACGAGAACCCTACAAAGGAATAATGACGTAGGGTTCTATTTTATTTTTCAGCCCTTATCGTTCAAAGCTCACTGTAACCTCTTCTTCCATCACAATTTCTTCTTGTTTTTCCTTCACTAAATCCGCAAATTTTTCTACCTGCTTTTCGTCTGTTACTTCTTCTGCTATGACTGCTAACTCTTCTTTTTGATCTATAATCTTGGCTTGTTGGTTCACTAGTAAAATATGTGATACTTTTTCAATCCTTGTGACAAATTCTTCCGCATTCACTTGTTCAATTCGATGAATATGCGGATGCTGTTCTACAATATACTCTCGTAATGCTTCCATCGTTGCTTCAGGATGTTTTTCAAACTGTTCTGTTACCACTTCTTGAAAGTTCTTTTTTATCGTATCCGTAGGTATTTCAGCTTGTTGTTTTACTAAGAGGTCTTTTTCAAGAGGCGGTGGCATAGTAGGTTCTTCCACTGTTTTTTCTTGCACCACTTCTTTTTCTATAAGCTGTTCCTTTTCTTGTACAACCGTCTTCTCATTATCCTTTTCTTGTAACGTTTCCTTTTGATATGGTCTCGCCTGTTCCAGTTTTTGATTCAATTCTTGACTCTTTGTAAGGATGAGATTATTTACACGAACTACTCCATCAATTAATCTATTTTTTGTATATTGTTTAACTTGCCCTGGTGCGTCTTTTACCGTTTGTACATTTTGTTTCACTTTTTGCATAAAGGTTTCTTTTAAGGTTTGATAACTCTGTTTTACATTTTCTTTTAAGGTATGAATGGCTTCTTTCCACGAAGCCCCCTTCTCTTTCTGTTCATAGTATTGATGAAGTGTTTGTTCTAAGCTCTTCACATGCTGATCTAATAACTCTTTCACATCCTCTTTGGTCAATGTAGAACCTTTTGGATTTTCTAAATCGCTTTCAATCAGTTGTTGCACGTCCTTCATACTTTTATTCAATACGTTTTTTACTGTAACTGTTTGTAAGTTGTCACGTAACACTTCCATTCCCTTTGCTAACCCTTTTTCTTCAGAAAGGTGATGTTCATATTCAAATGCCTGATTGACTTCATATACACCAGACTGTAACCGCTGTAAAAAGTTAGATTCTTGTAACGTCTTCATCGTCTCGCTGACAGTGCGTTCGGATACCTGTGTTTGTTCTGCGATTTCTTTTTGTGTCATATGCAATTGGTTTTTCGCATCTAATCGTTCCATCACAAAATTTAATACTTGGATTTTTTTCTCCCCTTGTAACTGTAAATCCATTAGCGCATTCCAATTTCTATCATGTTTCATTTTCATATAAACCACTCCCTCTGTATAAAATAATTAATTGATATAGCCTTCTTCACCTAAAGGCTGTTGGATACTAATATTTCCTCCAATCCATTTTTTCTTTTCAGGACTATATACCATCTCAATATCTAATACCATTTGCATGGTACTCGTTACACCGTTTACAGTCGTATTGATCCACACACGAGAAAACACATTCGCTTTCTCACCATTTTGCACAGCTGTATAGTATAACTTGACATCTTTTATAGCTGAAACAATCGTTGTTTCAGGTGGTGTTTTTTCTGGCTTCTTTTCTTCTCCTGCTGGCTTTAACTTCCCTCTTACAGACTCTGTTGTATATGCATCAATTTTTGCCCACCCTTGTTCACCTTTTGACGTATCATACGTAAAGAAAGCTCGTAAAAAGGTGTCTGTATCCTTTTTTACTTTTGTTTCCTCATTGTTCTCTTTTGCCTGCACCTTCTCTTTTAAGCTGGTATTTTCTTTCAAAACTTGTTTATATTTCGTTTCATATACTTTCACCTCCCCTTTTTGTTTCCAAGCATACCCAATCAATACCACTATACCTATAGATAAAATCAGAATTGCTATACTACGTCTCATTTCCATTCACCCTTTCTCATCGTTACTGTACTCGACCAAACCCTGCGAGATGTTGCTGCCAATACGGTTTATTTAAATCAGCATAATCAAGGGGGTCACCAGCATGATACATTTGCATATTTCCTTGATAAATACCTACATGCGTAATATATGTCCCTGAATTATATGTTCCATGGAAAAACACTAAATCTCCGGGCTTTGCTTCTTCAGCAGAGATACGTTTTGTTTGATTCCATTGCATTTGTGCGGTTCGATCTAATTGCACACCTGCTGTTCGGAATGTCCACTGGGTTAAACCACTACAATCAAAACTTGCAGTTGGGCTTGCTCCGCCAAATACATATTTATAACCTTTATATTTAATGGCTTCAGCCATAACTTTTTGAAAAAATTCGTCTCCAACAGCTCCACCACCAGCAATTTCACTAGTTTGATAGTACTTTAAAACTTTTTCAACATAAGAATAGTCGCCATAACAATAGGGTGATCGGAAACCACATCCTGTACGTCCATTTGCCATTTTCAAGGCAAAACTTTTGGCTAATTCTAAGGTGTATTCTCCGCCATTACTATTAATATAATTCAAAAATCCTGGACCAAAATTATATGTTTGAAGGGCTAATTTTATTCGATTGATATCAGATGGACCCTGCACATTTGCTATTGTAATAGAATGTTTAAATTCTTGTACGCCAGCCCATATGCTGTAGTCCGGGTCTGTGATTCCGTTTTGAATTTTCGGGTACTTCGTGTTAAAAGCGCCCTCTGCCGATTGCATGACATCGAGCAAACGTCCGCCGCTCTCCTGCATAATTAAACTAAGCATTAACGGTACATATGGCTCTACACCAAATTCTTGGGCGTATTTACGAACCGTAGGTTCCCATTTTAGAACTTCAGGTGGAACAGTTGTTGTTCCTGTCCCCATTGGTGTTTGTGGCTTACTCCCTCCTCCCCACATCAAACAGATGAAGAGACTAAACAAAACCAGTATGCCAATCAGTATAGGCTTCCAATTTCGTACAACGGTTACGGTTGCTTTGATATACACGTTTCATCATCTCCTCTTCATCAGCACTTGACGTGTCATAAATTTCATCATGCTTCCTGTACCACTTGCCACACCTGTAGAATAGACAAATTTTTGTAACACGGCTGGTGTTGTCACAACCCCTATTAAAATACCTGTTCCTAAAATGGCGTGACCCGATAACATACAATTGAGACCTAAATATAAGAAACTGACTTGGGCGGCTGCTGTTCCCACAATAGCAATCGTTTCTCTCCACCAAGTTGAATACATATCCATCTCTTCATTTAAAGCGGATAAGGCTACAAACGGTATTAACACATAACAAAAGACAATTTGCCCAAGTCTCATAATCATTTGAATGTACATTAAGACAAACAAGATAGCGAGTAATACTAAAAAGAAAATAGCGACAAATACAACCGTTCCTGCCATTTGTAATTGATACGTCTGTGCGATATTTCCTAACACAATTTCACTAACGGTTTTATCACCTCCGTCTTTTTTTAATCCCAAAAACTCTACAAATTGATCAACTACCAGCCCTTTATCTGAAATAAATCCAACCCAAAAAGAATTTAGTTTAATCATGATGTCTAAAAATAACGGTAACATCAGGAGGCGGTACGCAAACTTTCCAATGTCCCCCATGATTTGAGACGTTGTTCTTCTTTGAATCGAACCCGTAGAAATCGCTAAGTATTGTTTAAATAATTGATGAAGGACAATGACTCCTACTAAGGCATAGACGAGAAAACGAACCCAAGAAAATACATCTTGTATCACCTGTACCTTTTGATATTCCGTATCAATTTTCGTGACACTCACAATCGAACCTAAGAAAAAATTTAAGAGCTGAATCGACAATTCCACAATCCACCGAGAAAAGGCTTCAATGGGATTCGTTACCGTTGTAAAAAAGTCTTTCACCGCTTGCCACATGCACGTTCACTCCTTTTTGTTACTGTGCGGGAGGCACAGTCGCTTGTTTTTGTTGTAACTTTTTATTTTCTTCAATGACAATTTTCAGTTGTCCCACAATTTCTTTGATTTCAGATTCTTTATCCTGCATTTTTTTTTGTAACTTTGTTTTCTCTTGTTCTAGCATTTGTATTTGTTTCTTTTGTTTTTCACTTTGTTCATCCTGTTTCGCATTCGCCATCGGTGGCTGGATACTGTCTTTTGTGATAACATACAAATTACAGGAAACCGATAGTGTCAACAAAGCGACACATAACTTGGTGGAAAGAGGGAAAGAGAAGGGTGCGAATGACCAATTTCTCTTTCTCTTTTTTTGTTTTTCTTCCGTTTCTTCTGGTTCTTTCACGAGTTCTTGCAACGCTTCCCATGTTGTAGATTGATAGATATGTTGTAAGAATTCATTTCTCATTTCTACTGACTGAAGCATGCAAGCTTCAAATGATTCATTCGAAAAAGCAAAGGCAAGTAAACGTTTCGTATGGGTCAACCTATCATTTCGATTAAATCCCGTTACAGGCATGTGTTCCATCGCTTGATACATGAGTTTCACTTCCCCTTTCTTCGTGTAAAAAATATTGTCTGGAATGGGGAGGAGCATCGTTTCTTGATGTGTTTGGAAGAGGTGGACCAAGCGAGACACCACTTTCCGTTTGATAGCTTCATTTTCTTGTTGGATACGAGAAAACGATAACAAATGAGGTTCTTTTTCATACCGAAGTATGACATCTCCTCGTATAATTTCCGCAAAGGTACACGGTAACAAATACGATTTGGTTTGTGTGATTCTGTCAAATGGAGCTTCTTGTTTTAACTTTGTTTTCGAAAACCGATACACATATTCTGTAGCGGTTTCCTCTACCGTCCCGTCCCCAAATACAATAATCATACCTACACCTCCGCTTTTTCTTTTTGTTCTTTCCTTCTTTGCACTTCTTTCTCTTCGATATGTTCCACTGGCGAAAAATCTCGTTTCTTTTCTTTATAAATCAGACTGAGTGTAATGTCCTGGATCGCTTCTTTCACCTGTATCAGAAACTGTTCTTCCGTTTCCGTTACGTCATGGTGAGGACCAAACTCTATATCTGTCATCATACAAGCTGGATGCTTCTGTACAAGAAACTGAACGCCCTCTTCTCCTTCTTCCTCCGCTTCTAATTCCATCGTATACGAAGCATGTATCCGTCCATTTTTCTTTTCTACCTGTACAGGTTGTAACACCTCGTCTCCCCATAGTTCTCGTTTCACCGTAATGGGTAAGGATACGGTTTCTTCGGTCTTTTGTTCCTCCTTCTGTTTCTCACTTTCTGGTGTTTCCGTTGTTTCCTGTACTTCTCCTTCACTTGGTACAGATGCTTGCGATTCGTCTTGATTATCTTCCTGTTTTTCATCTTCTGATACAAAGGACGAATCTACCGTTTCTTTTGACTTTTCTTCTTTTGGTATACTCGATTCTGCTGACTTCTCTTTTAAATGCCATCCCATGTCTGCCTTTTCTCCTACTTGGTCTGCAAACCAATTGTCTATCCATGCTTTTTGCGCATGAATCGGTAGTTTCCCACGTCGGAAGACATAGCACTCATTCTCATCCATCTGATTCAAGAGTTCATCGGGTGTCTTAAGCGGTCTCTGTACGTAGGTATACGATTGTTGATTGCTATCAAATTCTCCCGGTGTTTGGCTATCGTTTCGCAACCTTTTGGTCGTCACACCCAATCGTTCTGAGAAATATTTCGCTGTGCCGAGGTCATTTGTTCCTAAAAAAAGGGTAGTATCACAATTGGCCATAATCTCATCTGTCTGTTTTTCCCCATAGCGATCCATCAATTGCCCCATAGCCTGTATAATGATGGATACCTCTATACCGTAGGAACGTGTCGTAGATAGACGCTCAGCAAAATCTGGAATTTTTCCGATATTGTAAGGTAAGAACCCAGCGCCTTTCCATATTTCTATGATAGGTTTCCAAGAACTCCCCACCGAACCGTACGTACCCCTCTCAAGGTATACGGCTCTCCATCTATTCAGTCTAGTTTGCCCATATGCAAATCAACATGACATCTTTTACATAACACCATTGTCTTTCTTTGGCGGGCTATCATTTGTTTCTCCCACCACTTTTTACCTTTTAGGTCTTTTAATTTTCTAACATGGTGCACTTCTAAATCTGAAGTTTCTTTTTTACACCACTCACATTTATACGCCATTAGGCGTTGAATAAGAGAGGTTGATGCCATATTTTGATTCTCACTTGGAAAATAATTCACATTCCCATTATTTATCGGTGTCTTGCGTCTTTGAAACCCTTTATTATAGAGTATTTCAGACTTAATTCCCTTTTTTGTTTTATAGAAAATTGTAAAAACGCCTTCTACCATAAACTTCTTTTTTGCCTTTGCTAAAGTGGTCCTATATTTATTAGCTAAAGTTTTGTACATCGAATATTCTAAGAAATATTTATAACTATTTAGATGACATACATTTACTGCCAATTGATAGTATTGATACGTGCCTCGAATTTCACCATTATAAGTTCTTAGGATTTCAATCGGATCCAGTCCCAACAGCTCTGATCGATGCATCGGTTTCCATTTTCCTGTACGCTGGGAAATCTGTATAATGCCTTTTTTCATTAACCGTTGATATAACGAGTGAGTGGGCATATACAATTCACATTTCCCTTTATATGGGCGTGTTCTTCGACCGTCTGCTCTTCTTTTCACCGCATTGTCGTTTAATATTTTAATGTCATATCCTAAAAATCTTACTTTCTCACGAGTATTAGTAATTTTTGTTTTTTCCTCGGATAAAGTTAGCTTCAATTTATCCCTTAGAAATTCGGTGAGATTCTTTTTTATGTCTCTTGCATCCTGTTTGCTCCCTATTATTCCTATTAGGAAATCATCTGCATATCTTACATACTGAATTCTTTTATATTTTTCATCAACCGGGAGTTTTGCTTCCATATTATCTCTACTTTTAATAGCCTCAGCTCTTTGTTTTATCAGCTCTTTTTGTTTTTTCTCTTGCTTCTCATTTTGGATTTGTTCGTTAAGAATACGAATTTCTTTTTGAATCAGACTATATTCTGGATTAGTTCTTTTAGATTTTCCTATATCAAAATCCTTTTTGAACTCTTCCATATATTCATCCAGTTCATTTAGGTAAATGTTTGCCAATATTGGACTTATAACTCCACCTTGCGGTGTACCACTATATGTTTTGTGATACTTCCAATCTTCCACGTATCCTACTTTTAAGAACTTCCATATGAGTGCTATGAGTTTTTCATCTTGAATTCGTTTCCTCAATATTCCTATCAAGACGTGATGACTGATATTATCGAAGAATTTTTCTATGTCCCCTTCAATAAACCATCTACATCCTGTGAATGAACCCTTAATTTGCAATAAAGCTGAATGACAACTCATATTTGGCCTAAAACCATGAGAGCGATTGCTAAAAGTAGGATCATATATAGATTCCAGAATATTCCTAAGGACTTCTTGTACCAATTTGTCATCTATTGACGGAATCCCTAATGCCCTTCGTTGTCCATTCTTTTTTGGAATGTACACCCTTCGAGCTGGATTCGGCTGATATGATTCATCTTTCATCTTTTCGATAATACGTTGTATTCGATTCATGGACATACCATCTATTGTTTGGTTATCTGTTCCAATCGTCATATTTCCTTCTTTAGCATAAATATTTTGGTAGGCGTTAAGATAAAATAATGGATTGTACAAATTCCTATAAATTTTCATGTATTTATAGTTCTTATCTGTACTATGTTTTACTAGATTTCCTAATACAATTTCAGGATTTCTCAAAGCCTCTCGCTCCTTCCTTCTTTGTAATTAGTCGAATAGACTGCTTTCCTTCGCCCTGTACATAGCTTTCCTATGCTCTGACTACTACGAAAGCTCCGTTACCGTATTGGATTTTCATGAGCCACACACCTTGCTTTTTACACTTGGTATCATCCTCAATAGCCTACTTGCTAGGCACTCCAACTTAGGTAATCCCCATTTAGTACATATAAGAACAAGGGCGTTGTAATATCGGATGCCATCTTCGTTTGTTTCCTGATGCTCAGGTTGAGTTACTTTTGTTCTGCCCACACTTTTAAGTGTGTTTCATGAGAAATTCGACAAATTTTCTCACGCTCAAGTAACGTGGCTTATCAATGACCCTTTCACCACGGGCGACGATACTCCCTCTTAAACTATGGTTGAAGCAGTTTAGCTTTCATCCTTATTTACAACGTTTCGTTTTGCTCTTCAGTCGTGCCTAGGTCATTTGGGCAACTTAGAGCTTTCCTTACATGCTCTGGTCCCGTCCAGATTTCTCTTTTTCGGTAAGCAAGGTAACGAATAGGTTAAGCGCAGACTCCTATCTCTTTCCCACAGAGATTTCTTATATGCCCGTATGGGCGCACCGCAAACTCATCTAGTAAAAAGCGCACAGGTACATGTAATTGATTATGATTCGTATCCGCATACGCATATGATTCTTGAAATAATTGAGCAAAAAATGTATTGATTAATGCTCGATACGTACGGTCGGCTACTGGAATGACCACATATAAGGCAATTTTACGTTTCCCAATATCCGCTAGTTGAAAGCTACTATGTTTTGAAAACGTACGAACCGATTTTAATTTCCATAGTTTCATTGCCTTGGCTGCGTTACTCACAATTCCGCCCCATGTTTTATCTGTCGCATTCTTCACCACGCCAAACGCCATACGAGCAGAAGAATCTTCCTCTAAATTGGCAAATCGTTTCTTTAATTGTTTCTCAGAAGGTTCTGTCAAGAAATCGTATACCGTGTCCATCGAATGCTGTTCTTTCGGCAGATTTTCCCGTACATATAAAATGCCTGCCGTAATCAAGGAAATCGCTTGGTCCTGCCAAAAACTATCTCCCGATTGCGGTCCTTCTTCTCCTCCTAACACCAATGTCGTTGCAAATTTTTCAGCATCTTCATCCAGTCCTACATAATCAATTGAGTTATACATATCGGATAATGCCATATTTGAAAAATTAATGAGGTACACTTCATACCCCTGCGCTCTCTTCTCACGAGAAGTAAGTTCATAGATTTCCCCTTTGGGATCTGACACGACAATCGATTTGTTTTTCGTATTCACGACATTGTTTAAGATATAGCATTTTGTTTTCCCTGTCCCTGATCCACCAGCTACACATACATTTCGGTTTAACCGACTTTTTTTCTTATGAATCATCAATTTATCATTATAGACTGCTAAAACAGTGCCTTCTTCTTCCTTATCCGCAGTAATATTTTGTTCATCAAAAATGGTTACCTCGTTTGAAAGAGAAGCACTCCCTAATCCTCCGTATTCGCTTGCATCTTCCACCGTATGTGGTTTTAATTTTCTCCATGTTTGAAAGGTTGTATAAGCGAAAATACCGAGTAGGATAAGTTGTGCATATTGATACAGTTCGAGTCCTATTGCGAACGATACGGTTTCGATTGGACTCGTCAAGTAGGTGACCGCAAGGTCTTTTGCTGTACCATCTGGCAACTCCATTAACTCGTCTTTATGTTCTAATAAAAAATCAATCATTCGAAGGCCAAATGCCACCACATAATCAATTAAGAGACAGAAACTGAAAATCATTCCGACTGACAACCAAAATGTTTTCCGAGAATCCGCAAGGGGTTTTTCCTTCATACTCATCCCGCTTCCCCCTCTTTTGGTTTTCCGCCCATCAGTTCCCATTCCACCTCTGTTGGTTCAATAAGAAGGTGGACACGTTTATCCGCATAGATAAAAATTCCTTCTCCTTTATTTTTCTTACGAGGTTTTAAAATTTTTCGTTCACTGTCTGAAAATTTGATCTGCGCCTGCGTCATCAAATCGTGAATGGATTTTTCTGCAAGTGGTAAGAACATTTTCATTAAACTATTTTCAATAACCGCTCCCCCGTAATTCTTTTTCCCATCACTCGCTCGGAGTAATTCTTCTACCTGTTGTGTTGCACCCCATACGCTTCCATCATACTTTCGAATCCGCTTCCAAATCTGATAAATGAATTCCATACTTTGCGGATTAGACGGGTCTGCGAATACGTGTAATTCATCTAAAAACAATGTCTTTCTCCCTGCTGTTCTCGTAATCTCATCCCATAGAAACGAAGTCGCATTGAACATCGCACAAGATTGTAAAGCTGAACCGACTCCTAGTCTGGAAATATCAAACGAAATGAGTTGATTACGTAAATCTACATTGGTAGGTCCATTAAAAATACGATTATTTGCACCTGAAACGTATTGTTTCAGTACATAGGAGAACAACTTTAATGTGTCGTCTCCTTCCTCGATTTTTTTCATCAATAGCGCATATAAATCTGCTAAAACAGGAAAATCCTTCGATTTCTTTTGCTCAAAGTCTGTATCAAATGTCATGCGAAAAGGCTCTGATTCGTATAATTCCACCAAGTAAGCATCTAATACCGCTAATTCATCAATCGTCATAGACGGACGCATAATCTTGAAAAAAATCTTCACTCTTTCTAAATGCTCAAGTAATGGATTTCCTTTCTTTTTTGTATCTCGCTCATAAAACACGTGTAACGGATTGACACGCGTATCTGTGGTATTGGACAGTTCAATGACCTGACCACCGAGTTTTCCAACAAATTCACTATCTTCTCCTTCTGGATCCATGTTAAAAATCCGAATCCCTTCCATAAAATCACGCATCAGTAACATTTGCTTCAATTTGGTTTTTCCGTACCCCGATTGACCTAAAATAATCCCATTTCGGTTCTGTAATTCCCATTTATTCACTACAATGAGCGATTTTGTTTTGATATTTCTTCCCATCGCAATCCCACGCTTCGTAAACAACTCGGTTTCATCAAAAGGAAAGAAAGTTGAGAATGCTTTTGTATCCATATTTCTTCTCGTATATTCTCCTACCTTATTTTCCAGAATGGGCAAACAGGATTCAAAAGCATCTTGCATACGTGCACTAGGCACATAGGCAAAGAGATTACGAGCTGAAAACGCATTGTTTACCTTATCCGTTAATTTCTTTAGCTGTTCGAGACTCTCGGCATGAAGCCGAATCAGGAAATGCACCAGTAACATGCCACCCGTATCATTTGCAACTAAATCCTCTAACATATTATTGGCACTCTCTAATTCCTGTTCCGCTCGTTTTCTCATTTCAGGATTTAATTTTCCCGACAGCAATCTTGCTTCTAACTCTTCAATCGAATTACTAAAGTTCTTAATCATATCAGCAGAAGAAGTTGGTTCTACATGATAGGTAAAGGAGATATTTCCTTCTAACCGATACAATTTGGATAAGAACCCCATGTAGCTACCTGATGGATAATCCGTCATACAAAGGATACGCTCATATCCCTCTCCCACCCGGATATAATCTATTTCTTCCTCAAATATAGCTGGTGCAATCTGATCCGCTACAGAAAAACGGTGAAAGGTTGGTTCTTCTTTTTTCTCTTTTCTCTTAAATCGGAACATTCGCTATTCCCCTCCTTTTATGTTTTGTCTACTTTTAGCATGTTTCACTGTAATATAGGGCGAGGACACTTCTTTAAAACGGTTAATACGTGCTTGATAGTTGTTAAAATGCACCTGAAGAATTTGAACAATCTCATGAGCATTTAAGATATGACATTCTAGACCGTCTTCTGAAAGTTCTGTCAAATTCTCTCGTAACATCTCCGCTCTTTCTAACAGTGTTTCCATCCCGTTCTGGATACTTTCTTCATTCCCCTGTACTTTCTCCCTTAAAAGAAGGTAGTGTGCCTTTTTCAGCGTATTCTGAGCGTGTGAGGAGTTCTCTAGATAAGAAACATATCCACTTCTTAATAATTGACGCATGGCATTCGATTCTTCTTCTATCTTTTGTTTCTGATCTTCCACATAATCCGATAAATCAACAGGTTCTGCCAGTACTTCAATTTGAAATTCACATGGAATCCCTGATACAATCGCACCAAATTCCTCCATCAATTCTAGTTTGTCTTCCTCACCCATTAACTCCAAGTTCATCGTCCCTACCCGCATTCCCACAATCAAGGTTTGCTTCTTCGTCAGAATCGCTTGATGATACAACGTTTGAATCGGAATTAAATCCTGTGTACGTTTTGCTTGTTGTTTCTGTTTTCGATTTTCTTGCCATTTTTGGAAAACCATTTTCTCACCTACCTACTCTTTTTTATATAACAAGATCGTTTGCTTTTTTCTTTTTCGCTGATGAAAACGAAATACATCTAGCAAGTACGCACCTGCTTTCACGTTACATCCTTGAATCGCTGGTAGCACAAGTAACCCCGTAAATAGAACGAACAAGACTAAACCTAATCCAAGTTGCACAAAAATATGAATCGGTAACAAATACAATGTTCCGCCAACAATAGGAAGGAAGAGAAGATAGTAGCCTATCTCCCTCCACCCTATGCCTGTATTCGGAATCAACTCAAACTTCGCATCAATATTTTTTGGAATATGAATGTGTTTTGGACTCATCTTGCTTTACCTCAACTTTCCAACTACAAAATTCATAATTAATGTTCCCATAAAAATAACGCCTGTCACCATCACAATCGATAGCATATCGCCTTTGCATTCTGCTTTCTCCGATGGGTTATTTGCGAGCTTCATTTTGATTCCTTTCCATCCAAACATACAAGCTCCAACGGATGGCGCAACGAATAGAATAATAGTCGAAACAGCATCTACAATACTTTTAATCTTTGTTTTAATCTGGTCTTCTTCACCAGCGGCAAAAGCAGTATGTGGAGTAAATAAAATGACACATACCATCGCAAACATTGCATACTGCCAAATGATTTTATTTTGAAATAGATTCTTTACCTTTTGTTTCATCGTAACCACTCCCTTTCTTCTCTCCCCATTTTAGTCCAGCTCTCTCCCATTCGACTTTGGGTCAATGATAAACACCTGCCCGTTCTTACTTTGCTGAGCTGTATAGAGCATGTTTGCATAAACAGCATCCCCCATTCCCACTACACTTGCCCTCCTTGTTCAATTGGCACCTGCTTGGATGTGTCTTCTGTAGATGATGGTTTCTCGGGTTCGTTTGGTGGTTCAACAGGTGGGTCTTGCTTTTGTTCTTCTACTACTTTGACTACCACTTTCGTAACAGAAAGATTTCCTGCTTGATCGGCTGCCATCACTTCTACTGAAATATCTCCTGCTTTGCTCGTATCATACGCTCCAATCGTTACTGTAGGGTTTGCATCCTGATTATCTTGTACGGTAACCAAATCTTGTGGTAATAATTTCGCTCCGACTTTTACGGTGACATTCTCTTTTGGTGTAATTACAGGCGCTTCCGTGTCCTTATTCTCATTTACATCTATTACTTTCACCGTAACCATGACACTTGCCTGATTTCCAGAGCGGTCTACCGCAATGACTTCTACCTGTATCTCTCCTGCTTTACTTGTATCGTACTTACCGACAGAAACAATTGGATTCGCATCCTTGTTATCACTTACAGTAACTAAATCTTGTGCGGAAAGAATATGACCAACTGTCACTGTAATATTCTCTTTCGGTTTGATCACAGGCGCTTCCCTATCCTTATCTGCTTCGGGGTCAATAACGGTTACTGTTACCCTGATACTAGAACGGTTACCTACTTGATCAATGGCAACCACTTCTACCTGCATTTCCCCAGTTTGACTTGTGTCATAGTTCCCGTTAATCGACAATAACGGACTCTGATCCATGTTGTCGGTTACGGTAACCAAATGATGAGGATTCAGATTCTGTCCTTTTTGTACCGTTAGATTCTCTTTTACTGTCATTTTTGGTGCTTCGCTATCTACGATTGGTTTCGGCTTTTCTGGCTCTGTAGTCGGTTCTACGGGAGGTTTCGGTTTATCTCCTCCATCATCTGTTGGTGGCGTAGGCTTATCGGGTTCTGTTTGCAGTTCTACCTTCACCTTTGGCTTTTCTATATTGGTTGGTGGAGTAAATTTTTCAAGTGAAATGGATTTTTTCAAATTTGATGTATTTCCTAATGGTGTCAAGATAACTGGCGGTGATGGTTCGATTGCAGGCGTTGGTAACTTCTCTTGCTCTATTTTCGATTTTTGATTCGTTTGAAGAATAGTTGTTAATTGCTTCGTCTCATCTTCTGTTAAATATTTTTTCGCTATAGTGGTAGAGATAGGTGAAGATTCTTTTTTAGAAGATACATGCATGACATTTTCATCAGTAGGATGCGATTCTTTTTCTCCCTCCTTCTCCTTCTCTTTCTCTGACTTCTCCTTTTCCTTCTCAGGCTTCTTCTCTTTTTTTACTTCTTCCGTTTTCTTTTTGCTTTTTTCTTTAGATGACGCTTCTTCTTTTCCAAAACACCCAGTAAGAGCAGACAGCGCAAGCACTGTCCCACTTACAATTGTGACTCTTTTCAGAAATGCTTGTTTCTTAGTCATTTTGAACCCTCCATTTGTATAGTTCTCTAGTCATCTAGTGATTGCAATCTACCTGCTTAATTGGTATTTTTCGTGGAAGATAATACGTATCGAGTACAATCACTTCATTTTGTAGTAAAAAAAGCTCCATTTGATCATATCCACTCATTCGACTAAAATATTTTGCATCATCCATACTATTTGTGCCAAAAAATAGCGTTTGATTGCAATCCCCAGCAATTTGATTGGCAACATGTTTCCCATAAATCTGTTGGAGAACAGCGTGTGACTGAACAATCATGGAAACATGAATTCCTTTAGCTTTTACAACTTGTAGAACATGCAAGAGATTAGGAATGGGATACAACTCATATTCTTCTAAATAAAGGTGTACATCTCTTTCTAATGTTTTTTCTTGTAGTAGGTCAAAAACCTTTTGAAGACGCTCTCCCCGCTCTTGATACGTACTATCAAATAGATTAGCAGAGATATATAACACAAACTTTTGTTGTGTAGCGTTCACTATAATGTCTTGTAAGCGTTCTTCAAATTGCGGATGAAGAAGATCCAATTGTACGATTTCATATCCCTGCTCAGCCTTTGTTTGATTGGTAGCATAATAGATTTCCTTTTTCCTACTCTCTACAACGATGATGTTCTTTTCTTCTTGCTTTACATTTGGAATGGTATACCATCGTGTTTTTCCTGCGCCAGTAGGACCAACGACGTACACATTCGAATGCTTTTCTTTTTCAAACTTGATTTCAGTAGACCCGATTAACATTTCTTTCACCTATCTTTCGGATTTTCATTATAGAAACCATATCAGTAATATAGCTATCCATGTTGGAATGGCTAGTAAACATGCATTCTTACACCCTCTAAAAAAATGGAACGTTTCTTCCGCCTCATAAGAATCTTTCTGAAGCCTTTCTTGGGACAGATATTCCTTTGCCTGTACCAACTCAATATTTTCCCTTTCAAAAATATAGATTTGACTCATTCCTTCTCCAGACTTTCCAACCACCAAGGAGTGTTTCTTCAATGGCTGACTCATATCCCCTCTCCCCTTCCTAGCCTTTTTGGATATTGCTGATAGATACAGTGTTTCCGAAGAATGGAAACTAACTGTTCAATAATCCCTGTCCTTGTCATACGTTCTGAATGATCAATTTTCTTAAAAATATGATACGATGGGTGATTCTCTCCAATTGACGTCATTAACTCTGTTACATATTCCTCTTGTTCGGTTGCTTTCTGTAGCAAATCTAATGTCTGGTCTACATCAACATACAGAAGTTCTCCACTCTTTTTTTGAAAATACATCATACAGCCTGCTAATAATTCTATAGCCGATTCTACCCAAAACCCTTCTCGTTCCGCTGGTTTGACAAATGTTCTCGCAATTGCCATTGCCTGCATATATTCATCAATGTGTAAGGTATACTTTTTTCCTTTCCCAACTGTACCGCCTACAAATTGCTTCTGATTTTTGTTATCCATGCTTACACCACGCATTTTTCTCCCTACTTTCTATTTTAGATGGATTCTTTCAACTGACACCCTTTATACTGTTCCGTTTCCCACCAACCCTTTGTCGTTGAAAATCATTCATTTACTTGTGTCAAACCGTTACTTTCTCGGTAAAATACGCCACACTTTGTGCCGATTCATTATCCCGATTATCAAACAGCTCTCGATACTGCGTCATAATGTCCATCCATTCTTCTTTTGAAATTTCCTGTGCTTCAGAATAACCGATTCCTACAGCTTCGGCATACGAATCAATTGTCCATTCTATTGTGTAACCGCTGCCTTCTAGTAAACGCTGATTTCGTTCAAAAGATAGAATCGTTTCTTTGTCAAACGAACATCTTACTAACTCTGTTAGATAACAAGATGATCCGTTTTTCAAGAGAAGACATTGATCTGTCAATTCCTTCCCCTCAAACAATCGCTCCTGTCCGTTTTCATCAAATACTTGAAACAACACATCGACACTCATGGAGCTCACGTCCTCTCCTTTATACACAATCGGTTCATTTGGTATAAATACATAATCATAGCCTAATCGATATCTCATCACGCTTCCTCCTTTCCTAAAAGCGACTTCCTACTTATTCGCTTTTTGTGTACGATACGCTCGAATTGCTACAAGTCCACCTAATAACATCACAACTCCACCAATCCACATCCAATACGGATTCTCTGCTTTTCCACCCGTTGTTGGAAGCTTATGTTCTACTTTCTTTGGTGCTGGTTCTGCTGCTTTCACAATTGGCTTTTCTTTTACAAGCTGTTCTACTACTTTTGGTTGTTCAGGCTGTGGTTTCTCTGGTGTCGGTGCTGGCACTTCAGGTTTTTGTTCTTTCTCTGGTTGTGTTGGGTTCTCTGGTGTTTCTGGCGTTGGTACTGGTTTCTTTGCATTTTTCACTGTATGCTTAATGATTTCTCCCTCTTCTTTGATTTCAAAAGAGAATGTTTCTTCATGTAAGACATATCCGTCTGGCGCTTGCGTTTCTTTATATGTGTATTTCCCGTACGGAAGTTTGAATGTTGCCATTCCTTGCTCGTTTGTTTTTCCCTTTACAACTTCTTCACCTTTTTCATTAAAAATCGTAAACTCTGCATTTGGTAATTTATTATTTCCATCTGCGATATCAACCTTCGTTAGTTCTAATTCCCCTTTAATTTGCTTATTCTTTGTCACCAATTCCATTGTCTTTCCTTGTTCTGTGATTTGGAACGGAATTAGCTCTTTTGCTAATACATAGTTTTCTAACGTTTTCTTTTCTACAAATGTGTAAGATCCAAACGGAAGGTTTTCTACTTTAATAAGTCCGTTCTCATCTGTTGTATGTTCGCGGACTATCTTTCCTTCACTGTTTTGTAGAAGGAACGTGACACCTGCTAGTTTCTTCTCTGAATTCTCTGCATCCACTTTCAGAAGCTGAACATGTCCTTTTACTTCTTTATTTTCTACCGTGAAAGTGAGCGTTTTCCCTTGTTCGCTAATTTCGAATGGATATTTCGTTTCGTTTACAAGATAGCCTTCTACTCCTTTCGTTTCTTTAAAGAAGTACTTATTGAAAGGAAGATTCTCTACTTTTGCAATTCCTTGCTCATTTGTCACAACTTTTGTTACTTCTTTTCCATCCGCTGTATATACGGTAAACTCAACGTTCGGAAGGACTTTCCCATTATCACTCAACTTCTTGATTTTCACATTCCCTTTTATTTTGTGATTCTCCGCTGTGATGTTTGCGATTTCACCTGTTTTTACTTCCACTGTTTGTGGTGTATCCTGTAACACGTAACCCACAGGACTTTTTACTTCTTTCACGACATAGGTTCCAATCTCAATATTATCTAAAGAGGCAATGCCCTTGTCATTTGTTGTAATCGTTCCCATACTCTTCTGGTCGCTAGCTAACACCTCAAATACTGCTCCTGCCAGTGGTTTCTTGTTTTCATCCACTTTAAGGATTTTCAAACCGCCTACCGCTTTCCAAAAGACTTGTAAATCCTGACTTACTTTCTCTTGACTACGTTCTAATAGAACCGTTGCATCCTGAATCACACTTGTACCTTTATACATCACCGCATGTTGATTGGTCAGGTTGGCAGTTACTCGTAATGACAATTCCGCACTTTTAGAGGATTTCGGCACTTGTACACGGAATTTTTCACCTAGTTGGAATGTTTCTTTTGCTTCCCCCTGTTCTGTGACAACTCGTGTTCCAGCTGGTGATTCTTGCAATTGAATCTTGTACTCACCTTTTTTTGCATTCGTTTCTACAGCATATGTTGTGGTTTCAAAATACTCACCATGTAACGTAGCTTCTTGCTTATCTGTCGGTTGTACATTCATATAAACATCTTGTGTGTCTCCTGTATGATCCGCCGCATACGTAATGGCTTTCGTTGCTTGCTCCACAGCTGCATCTTTAAATTGCAACTCACCTGTATTGATTTGTCCAAGTGCATGCCAGATACTCAACTGCGTGGCGTAATGAGCCTGTTGCCATGTAGAAACTCCTAGTTGTTCAGGCGTTTTTTGCGGATATCCATTTAATAGTACACGGTAGACAACATCATCCGTTCGTCCTACCTCTGGTAAATCTGTACCATTTGGAGACTTGAGCCCGTATACCAAGCAATACGCAATTTGACCACTGGCGTTTTTCAAAAGCTCTGTACGGACATTTTTTCCGTATTGTGGACTGTAAGCCCAATTCATCTCGTAATTTTCACGATGAATCACCTCCGCACTCGCAGATTTCATCGGAATCAGTACACTGATGAAGAACATACATAAGCTCATCACCAAGGCCAAGGATTTGGAATACACGAATCTTTTCGTCATTGTTAGTAGCTCCTTTTTGAGTATGAAATTTTCAAAGATCTAATTAGATTTAATATTAAAAAAATTCAGTCTAAGTTGAACAAAAAAATATACTTCATGAACATAGTTTCTACTTGCAGTTAAAAATGATTGAAATCTTTCCTATTTCCTATACAATGTACATTGAATGTATATTATATAGGTATACTTATCAAGTTAATTGGAATTATGTGATTTTAGCTCGATAATACGTCGGAATAAATAATCTGTCTAATGGCTCGCCTAAAAGGTCAGAAATTTTTTGTGCTCTTTTGGATAATACTCCTTTTCTCCCAGTCTCTACATCATATAAAGTAGTTACTGGAATATCGCAAATAGTTGCAACATCTTTAATACTAAATCCTTTAGTTTCACGTATTTTACGTATTGTAGTCAAATCGTCACCCCCCTTATTTACATTGTATTCGGCTTAAAGCCTAAAGTCAACTTAATTATAATTAATTTTTTAACTATTTTTTAATGAAAGGGCGGATTTATATGTTTGGCCAACGCCTAAAAGAATTACGCAAAAATAAAAAGCTAAGTATGAGACAACTTGGAGAAGTACTCGGTGTTAAACAAACAAATGTATCTAATTGGGAAAATGTTGGAACAGAGCCTGATTACAAAACCTTAATTAGAATTGCACAATTCTTTGATGTTTCTACTGACTATTTAATAGGTAATTCCGTAGAATTTAATGACAATGAAAGTAAAGAAAAGAGAGAAATTGCATTATTAGCTCAAACATTACATAAAGAACTTTCCAAAAATCCAGATCTCAAAAATCAAATAGAACAAGAACTAATACAATATGTTCACTTTCTAAATTATAAAAATAGAGGGAAAGGCATATAGCCTTTCCCTCTATTTCTATAAACCTTAATTTCTTAAGGTTCATAATTCAATTCTTATTTGTAAATTCTTAAAAAAAACATTAAACTAGTATGTAGAAGTATTTCTTAAACAACATTAACATACTAAATATAAGTTGAAAAATTAACATAATTTCTGTATTATAATAATCAAAGAAAAAACAGAAAAAAAACCCACCGCACAGTTATTAATTGGTTCAGGTCGGCAAACTCGATACCAATTAATAACTCCAAAAGATAGGGTTTTAATTCACACTATAAGTATATGTGGTTCTTTTTTATGTCATACTTGATATTAAAATTATACCATAATACACATACAATGTGAATATAAAACCTCCTATTTTTCCGTAAATTTGCGGTGGAAAAAATAGGAGGTTTTTTTATGGTAACTAGTTTTGAAACCCTAAGTGCTAGTGATTTCACTAGCAATATTCAGTTGGAAACAAAAACTTTAAAAACAAACATGAAATTTAGCAAAAAAAATAAAACATCAAAATACCTCATGCATGGGCCAAAGTTCTTTGATGAGCTTCGTATATATTTAATCAAAAATAACAAGCTTGGAGAATACGCTTTGCCTTCATCCGCATTAGCCACTTACATTTTACTTCACTATAAGGTAAATGATTTAGGGCGACTTCCTCGCGATTTCAAACTATCTATTATCGCGAACGAATCCGATATCCCTTACACAACTATTCATACTGGTTTCCAAGCATTACTTCATTCTGGACTTGTTAGAGAATTTTTTATAAATGGGATTCCAGTCTATGAAATCTGCAACTATGCAAGATTCAATCGTACAGCAAAGGAAACAAAAGATAAAGATGAAAAACTCTCATATTTTCGAATTCCTAATGTATTGTTAGAGACTTCTATTTTAAAAGAATTAGTTTCTCGTCGTGATAGCAAAGGTATTATTGAATTTTTAGGATTATGTACTCACTTTACTCATCAGCTTGAATATAGCAAAAATTCTGTTGAAGATTATTATTGCACTCGCAACATGGACGGCTTAAAGGAACGTTTAGGGCGAAATGCAAAAAAAGTTCGTAACTACTTGAAAATTATCTCACCAGTTTTCAAATTTGATGCTGCTATACAAAAAGTTCGAAACCCACGTAAAGGACGCATAGCTCGTATACGTGAAAAAATCCAACAAATCGTTATCACTAAATTTACGGTTAGTATGAATGCTGCATGTGTGATTGAAAATGACCGAGCTGAAATTAAGCCAACCGAAGCTAAAATGCGTAAAGAAGCAACAGCCCGTCTTGAATCCATTGGCATAGCATTAACTACTAAAGATCGTAAAGACATTGTTGTTTCTTATAAAGGAGAAGTATCACGAATCGCTACATATATTAAAAACAAACAACTTCGTGATGATTTTATGACTTATACCATGAGTTATGCAATGGATCAATGTGAAAGTTTCTTAGCACTTGGAGAAAAAATAAAATCAATCGGTGGCATGATACGAGCAAAACTGCGTGAATCGTTTATTCCATGGGCGGAACGATATTTAGACGATGATACGCGTCATGCACTTGTACTGGAACTCATTTCTCATGATATAGATGTACCTAATGCATTCCGACTTACTTAAATTTTAAAAACGAATAGATTATAAGCCTTGTTCAAAAAAATTACTAAAGACAGGGCTATTTGTCATGTTGAAATAAAATAGACAATCTTTCTATTACCCTATAATTCTAAAAAACAGTAGGTTTGATTTTTCTTCCCCTACTGTTTTTTTGTACTTCCATATACTAAATTACGTCTAAATACTTGTGGAATTGTTAGTAATATATTAATTAAATTGTGTAAACCTTAGTACATTGTTATAAAGTTTGTGTGAAACTGGATAGTTTGTAGTTGTAGTTATGGATAAGTTAGTATTTCGATTCAATTTTTTAGACAATTCATCTAGCCTTAGAGCGACAAGAGTTTCCAAGGTTTTCTTTTCATCTATATAGTATTTGTATCTTTTATATTATTATTGAACCCTTTATATAATCATTGACATTAATACTTATAGAATGAACTTATACATAAACAAGTGAAAAATTAATAAAAACTCTATTCTTTAAAACATTTGAAATTTATAGGGGTTTTTGACAAACCTCGTAAATAGAATTAAAACTTTTAGGGAAACTTGACTAGTTTTAGGGATACACAAGGGTTTTCAGAAACCGCCGAGAATTGCTACAGCAACTCACTTAATCTTTAAAACTATAATTAGGAGTTGATTGTATGAGTCAAGCAATCTCATTACAACGTCCATTAAACAGTTCGGACGTTGTAAACACCCTAAACATCCCCCCTAGTACATTGCGGACGTATACAGTCCATTTCAGGCGTCTAGGACACGATTTCACTAAAAAGAATGGGCGAATTCAATATTCAGCCCAAGATGTACAACTATTTAAGAGAATGATTGAGCTGCATGAACAGGGATTTGGAACAATCACCGAGTGTGTTTTAAACGTTGTAAACGATGTAGAGGACACTGTAAACAATGAGGACAAACAATCCAAACAACCTGAAAATAATCTACCTTCAATTGAAACAGCAAATGAAATAGCGAAGATTAAAGAAGAAATGGAGGAATTGCGAAAGTATATTGATGAAAGTATTAAAAAACGGGATCAACTATTGATACAAACATTACGAGAAGTACTAGAATCTAAACAAACAATGCAAAAAAAGAAACGCTGGTGTCAATTCTGGAAGTAAGCCAACCATCCCCAACCCCTTCCAAGCTTGGAAGGGATTCGCTCGGCGCTAGCCAGGCAAACAGGTTTGGAAGACCTTCAAACCTATTTGCATAGGTTCAAGCGTTTGGGATAGGCGAATCCGTCCATTCCTTATCCTCCCTCGCAAAAAGCGCTCAGTCCGGTACCATGGACAGATACCATGTGTACGCTACTATTGTTTGATAGTGAGAACAATAGGTTTTAAAACAAGGAATTCTCCAAGAATAATGGGGGATTCCTTGTTTTTTGTTCGATTAATACGGGGAATGACTACAATTTATATAGGGACGGGAAAAAACAGTCATGCAATAGGAACAACCTTCATGAAATTTTACATCTATACACTCCCTGCATTCAAAAAACTTGCACGAAACGAACTGCGCAAAAACGAAATAAAATTTATATTAATTTCACATAAAATAAGAACACAACCTTAAATAGAATTTATTTCTGTTTTGCATAAAGATAAAATATAAATAGAATAAATTTTATTCTATTTATATTGAAAATGAAATAAAATTGGTGTATAATAAGGGGGTGAGAGGAAGATGAAATAAAATTTATTTTTTATAGTTGTTATTTATAATAAAAACGGTAGGAGGAACTGGAATGACGAATGAAAATCTTAGTGTGGTAGAAAAAATTAAAGTGAATGTGGAAGCTGATCTCGGAAATAGTAATTTAAAAATTTTTATCAATGATGAATATGTAACTGTAGCGAATGTATTTCAACGTGTTCATGGGGGAATGGATGCCTATGAATCTGATGAAGATAAGAATGTATTGAATTTATTGGAGAATTTGTATGTTCATGTATCTAGTAGTGCAATTAAAAGGAACGGAAGTTTTTTAATCGGGAAACGTGCCATGCAAAATTCTGAAAAAATGAAAGCAATGAACATTAAAATCGCCAATAAACATGAAGAAGATCTTCCGATTATCAATACATTAAGTGTTGTCGGAGCAAAAATGATTCAAAAAGTATATCAAGAAACAAAAGCGATTCCTGATGTATTGAATATAGATATAGATTTAATGACTGCTATTCCTGCAAGTCAGCATAACCCTAAGACAGCTCAATTCCTTGTAAACAGATTTACAGATAATAAACATGTAGTAATTATCTATGTTGGTGACAGACCTATCACAGTACAAATCGAATGTTCTAGAGTACGAGTTACAAAAGAAGCATTGGCAGCGTTATATGCGATTACAGAAGCTCCAGATGAAATGTTCAAAGAGTTTCAGGAACTATACAAGGATCGTTTAGATAATAAGGATATTAAGGGAGACTTCTTTAAAGATAAAAAAATCCTACATACGGATATTGGTGAGGGAACAAGCGAATATATTTTCACCGATGGTTTAAGTCCAGTCTTAGACAGTTGTTCTGGTGAAAGAAGAGGAATTGGCCATGCAATTGAAGAAGCGTGTGCCTTGTTAAATAAAGAAAGAACAACTAATTTTAAGAGACAGCAGTTTACTGAAATTCTTTTAAATAAAAATGATAAATACTATGAGGATGCATCCGAATTTATATACAATACAAGATTCGAACAAGCGGAACTAATCCAAGAAGATGTAGAAAACAAATTCACGAATGATACAGGCGGTCAGGCTGAGGTGTTAGCTGTGTACGGAGGTGGTAGTATCTCGTTGAAAGAAGAATTATATGATGAATTATTAAAGCTGTGTAAAAGAACGGGTATGATGTTATTATATGTTCCAGAAAAATATGCAATAGAATTAAATCCAAAAGGTATGAATGTTTTGAGAAAAATCATTGATTAAAAGAAATCAAATATCAAAGTAGAAAAACACGTCAGATATGTAAAAAGGTGAGTTGAAATGAAACAAGAACAATATAATTGGAAATTTAAAAAGATGACGGATGATCCAAGTTTTAAAGAGTGGCATAGTAATCAAGACAATATCTCACATTCACTGAATACATTGGTTAGTTTTATCATTCGTTTAATTGGAACAGGTGATTTAGGGAGTTTCGATAATCAAACAAAATTACAACAAGTTTTATTACTACAAGATGAATCATTTATTAATGCCGTTGCAAAGAGAGTTACTACTTGTTCATCAAGTAGCTTTGTTGATTCAGATCAGGAAAGAATAGATGAAAAACCAGTATTAAAAGAAATAAGTACAGAACCTTCGAACCAGCAAATTCAATCAATAGAACAAGGTGCTCGACAGATAATAAAAGAAGAGCGTTCAATAGAAAATACTAATCTAGAAACATATGAAGAAGTAAAGAAAAATGCAAAAAACTTTTTTTGAAAAGGAGAATTGTCATGTACTATAAATTAGACTTTTTACTGCAATACTTAGATCATAAAGAAATGCCTTGTACCTTTGTTTTACAAGGTGGAAAAGTTGTAAAAGGCATCGTAGATGGTCGAGATGAATATACAATTTATGTGCAATCTGAAGAGAAGACACATTGTCTGTTCAAAGGTTCGATTATGGATATTATTCCTGCTGAAAAATTAGATTTAAAAGCAATTCAAGCCATCACGCATAAGTGGAATACTGAAAAAAAGAAAAAGGAAGAATTGCAAAGTAAATAGTATGTTGCAATAAACACTATTTGAGTTTTAAGCAATTATTAATAAAAAATCCCTGTTTTAGAATTTTGATTCTATAAACAGGGATTTTTCTTGTTGTATTGCTTTTATTCTCATAATTGTTGTGAAATATGCTAGACTTTCTAGGTAGCAATATTCGCAAATTTTTTTGTTGGAAAACTGGAGTGCGGAAATTTTGATTCTGTGCATTTCTTCTTTTTCCAAATGTTTGAACTCAGTTGATACTTTTTGGATTTCACGTAACTTACTATAACTTATGTGTTCAATTGCATCGTTACATTTTATACAATATTTCATTGAAAATCACATTTTAATAGAGAACTTTTTATTTGAATCAAGGGAAGTCCTTCTTTCACTAGAAATTTTAAAAATGAAGAGAGGATTTTATCACTTATTGTGATAAGGTATCTCTCTAAATACAGTTTGAAATTTACCTTTTTCTTCATCCCATTTTCTCTTACTCATAATGAGATAACGAACATAATTATTATCGGATTTATTGTGAGCTGATATCATCATTGCATCTTTTTTGCTATAGCAAGATATATCATGTATTCTCCACTTTTTTTCCAAATCAAATGAGGAATGTTTCAGATTTTCACAAGCTTGTTCTAGGCTACTTGCTTGGATGAATGAAAGTGTACTATCAAACATATTTAACGCAACGTACGTTGTAAGATGCATAAAAATAATAATCTCCTTTTGTATGAGTATAGTTACTTTAAAAGGCCTATAGAGCTACAGAAGAATGTTTGGAAACAGTATTGTTATTTTCATCTTCAGATGAAATATATTTTATTTGCTGTGCGCTAGAAAATAAATTCTCGATTTTTTCATTAACACGAATAGAAATTGATTCAAATAATACTTCTCGTTCTTCGATAGATAGATGCTCAATATTGAAATATTTTTCTGTTAGTTCACCAGTATCTTTACACAGCTGCTCTCTTTTTTTCTTTTCCTCAAGTTTCATTTTTCTTTTTAATTCTTGTTTTGCTTTTTTGAGTTGTTCTTCTTTTTCTAGAAGTGCTTTTAGTTTTTCTTCGGTTTTATTACTCATGTAATCTACCACCTTTTATAAATTACTTTGTTAATCTACTAAGTATTTTCTTTTTTATGAAAACGATTAGGTGTATTCGCTTGAATATAATTAGAAAATATTTTAAATACTTCCTCTCGATCTTCAATTGTCATGTGGTACATATCGAAGTATTTTTCGCATAATGCACCAGTTTCTATTAATCGTTTCGTTCGTTTTTTTCTATCATGCTGTTTATCTTGAAATTGCAATTCTCGTTTTGTGATTTTTAAATACTCTAATTCTCGTTCAATCTTTTTTAGCTCTGTTTCATGTTTCATATTTTTATCACCTGAATTTCAGTAGATAGAAAAACTATGTACATCAATTATAATTTGTGTGGATAATAAAATCAATAAAAATAATTCAGAAAATTATAGAAAGAAAGAAGAAAAGATGGTAAAATATTCACTATAAGGAACGCACAGTGCGCACTTACACAAATTTTCAGTTTGTACGTTTTACCAACCGAAATACATCGGTTGTTCCCTACGGGGTTTGTATAGTGGAAGTATCAAATTTGAGGAGGTGAACTAGGATATGGCGATCTATCATTTAAAGATAAAAATAATTTCAAGAAAGAAACAACAAAATGTAGTAGCGAGTGCTGCGTATCGAAGTGGTGAATCATTGTATTGTGAACGAACTAAAGAAACGAAATACTACTCTCGTACTGTGCAACCTGAGACGTATATCCTAGCACCTTCTCAAGCACCATCATGGGTTTTTCGTCGTCAAGAATTATGGAATGAAGTAGAACGTTTTGAGAAAAGAGGTAACAGTCGCTTAGCAAGAGAAGTGGTTGTAGCAATCCCGAATGAATTGTCAGAAGAACAACAACGAGAACTTGTTTTAACGTTTACACATGATACATTTGTACAACAAGGAATGATTGCTGATGTTGCCATTCATCGAGATGACAAAAACAATCCTCATGCCCACATGTTATTGACAACTCGTGAGATTTCTCAGGATGGATTTGTGAAAAAGAAAAATAGAGATTGGGATAAGAAAGAAAATCTACTTGCATGGAGAGAAGCATGGGCGAAGTATGCAAATTTGTCTTTAGAAAAAGAAAATGTACAAGAGATAATTGACCATCGTTCTTACGAAGAACGAGGAATTGAGTTGTTACCAACAAAGCATGTCGGTTATAAAGAACATCAGTTAGAGAAACGTGGGATTTGTACAGAAACAGGAGAATATAATCGTCGTGTGCAAGCCTATAATCAGCGTCTCATTTCCTTACAAGAAAAGAGACAATCGCTCGTTAAAGAACAACAAAAGAAAGAAACAGATTCGATTTCAAAAGTAGAGATATCCGTCAAAGGATATGTCGCTCTTCATAAAAAAATCGAGCTTGTTACGAAACAACAAGAAAGTTTACAAGATAATAAATCGAAACAGAAATTACATTCTTATACATGGTTAAAAGAGAAAATTGAAACATCCGCTTATCGACAGTTAGAAGAGAAAAATCTGCACGTATATATTCAAGAACAACCAATGGAATTACAAGGTGAATATTCGGTTCGCATGTATGAAAAAATGAAAGAATTGCAAACAGAAGATATGGTATCACTTGTAGAAGCGGTCGAGCGTGACATGGTTATGGAAAAGGTTGAAAGTCATATGAAGCAATCTGTAACTTATGAACGTCTACAATCACATGTAGTCCTGTTAGATCGTTGGGAAAAGAGTATGCAAAAACAGAAGAATGATGGACGTATTTCGGATACTCGTTTTGTGTCAAATATGAATATATTACAAGCGCAAAGAGAGGATACGAATCAAGCCATTCAGTGGTATGAATTGCAAGCGATGTCCTATCTTTCTCGCCAAGGATATAGCGTATATCTTCGTGATTGGAAGGAAGAAAAACACCCAGAAATAGCGATTCAATTGTTAGAAGAAATGAAACAATCTCCTTCACTTTCTATGGGCATGATTGTGCAAAGAGTGAAAGAAAATGAAGTGTTATCAGAAGCGCAAAAAATTATCAGAAAAGAAGTAACCATTGATGCCATTGATATGCGAAGAAAGCAACTCCATAAATGGAAAGTGGCGGAACAAAAACAAAAACGTTCGGAACGTGTGGAACACATTATTGAGCAAGCAAAAGTGTTAGTGAAAGCTCGTAAGGTTTTAGTGGAACGTTGTGAACAAGAGTTGAAACAATATCCGAAAACAGCATCGTATATGCAGTCATTAGGTGTAGTGGAAAATAGCCCGATTAAGAGTACATGGTTTAGCTGGAAACAAAGTATGGGAAGAGATGTAACAGAAGAAGAAAGTATGTCTTACGCTATAAAACTATCGGTACAGCAAAAAGAAGAAAAGGTGTTACAGGAAGCCAAACAAGTATTACGGAAAGAAGTAACCTATCACAATGTGTCTGTGGCTATTGAACAGTTGCAAGAACAGTTAACGGATACACCAATTAAGATTATATTGAATGAAGCGAGAACGAAAAAGATGGAGTATGAACTCGCGATTGAGCGAGTAGGTGAGTATCAAGAACTCTCTTCTAAGTGGAGAAAAACAAATTCTCAACAATATAGATTGGGAGAATTAAAAACATGGTTCACTCAAATAGGAATTGATGTAAATCATATGGCATATAGCTTACAACGAATGAAGTGGAATGTAGAGAAAATAGAAAAAGAAGCGCTTCGGAAAGAAAGGATAGCGGAAGTACAATTACCACGTATACAACAAGCGAAAAAGGTATTAGAAGAACAAGCGATTCGCTATGTAGGAGAAACGTATCCAGAGCTGAAAGACTTGTATACGAATTGTCATTTGCTCAGTCAAAAAGAACGTCAGGTATTGGTTCATATGAAAATATGGAATGAAGAAAGTGGTACGGTGTATGATTTTACGAATCGTCACGCACAATTGTTAAAGAAACAAGATAAAGTGATTGCGCAAAAAATGATAACAGAACAACATATTTCACGGGTGTCTGCGGTGGTACAAAAAATTGCAAAAGTTCAACGGGCAGAACAAGTTTTAGCGCAAGCGGAAGAAGCGAAGAAAGGGTTAGAAACAAAAGGGAATAACTTGAAACGAGTGGTACTACGAGACCAAAAATTAATAGAAGAGTACCAGACTGTACAGGAACGCATAGAAAAAGCGAAAGAAGTCTTACAAGCTAAGCAAGAGTTAGTCAGAGAAAATGGGGAAGCACGCCAAGCAGAGTTGGAAGAACTGAAGTTGTCGTATCATCAATTCCAAGAAAAAGAAAATCGTTTAGATGGCTTACTGGAAGTGTCAGATATTCTGGAGCGTACGCGACAAAAAATGCAGCAAGAAGCAAAAGAAAGAGAATATGAGCATCAACAAGAAATCAGAGGGCAAAAAATGAAACATAGAGGTTTAGAACTATAGAAGGAAAGGGTGAATAGCTTGAAACAGACAAAGGTGTTATATAGTGTCATCGGTGTGTTATTAGTTGTAGTGGGAGTTATGGTCGGAGTCATAGTCGCAAAAAGTGGTGATTCCCCTGATGCTCAGCAGGCAGCAAAACAGGAAGTGCAACAAACGTCAAAAAAATCCGAGTCTAAAAAGAAAGTAACAGCAGAAGATGTGAAAATAGTGGAGCAACGGACAAAAGAATACTTAGATCCGTATGTACGGGTAGAAGGGGTGAAAATTTCTGATGAAATGGTACGTGAGATACAGCAGAAGTTTTTAACGAAGCGAGTACAAGAGGAAGTATTACCGAAGTATGCATATCTTGCAGATTGGCGAGGAGCGACACAACAAGGGAGAATACAAACTTATCAAATATTAGATACATATAGTCAAACCGACCAGCCCAATCAAACTATTACGACATATGTGAAATATAGTAAGCCTGCTACTGTTTATGGACAAACCGTAGATGTTGAATTCTGGATAGAATGGATAGAGGAAAATAAAGAATGGCGTATCAATAGTAGTTCGAACTGGATAAATTTATCTACAGGAGAAATGATTCCTGATGCAAAGCCAATCTCAAATAATAAGCGCACAATTTTAAAAGAGGGGAGAGAAATTCGATTTTAAATCAAAAAAACGGTATGGAAAATACCGTTTTTTTGATTATCTTAAATTCCTTTACCGTGACTGTATTGGACAAGAATGGTATTTGATTTTTGATCAATTCCAATTTCTTTGAAATTGAGGTTAGATAATCCTAATGAAAATACTCCAATACTCATTATTGTAAGAATGATAATTTTTACTTTTTTCATTTTAATTCCCCCAGTTAGGTAAACATTTTTTTGATTGCATAACTTTTATAAAAGAATTCGTTAGACTTTTCTGGATTATTTTCATTGAGATAACGGATTGCCAGCTCTTCACTATATAATTGAATTTCTCTCCATAATTTATGTTGTTCTAGATATTCTATAGCTTTGGTTATAATGATTTCCAATTTTTCTACAGGTATATTTTCAATGAAAGCAATTAAAATATTGTAATGATGTCTATATTCTTCGTTAGCATATTGCATACCTTTCTGTAAATACTCTAATGCTTGTGAATTACTATTTGTTTTATAGTATTCACGGGCTAATAAATACATTGTTTTGTAGTCTTTTTCATTTTCAAAAGAATTTAAGAAGTACTCTATTGCTGAATCGGGACGGTTTTGCTCAGAATAGAGCAATCCTAAATTGTATTTTACTTTTAAAACCAACTGTTGCTCATTACATATTTGGAATGTGTCAATAGATGAAAGTAAAAACTTTTCAGCTAATTGCCACTTTTCTAATGTTGTATAGGACATTCCTAACGTGTTTTCACATGCAGCTACCTTTATTGTGTAGTCTGTCGATTGAGAAAAATAACTAATACAATTATTGACGTGATAGATTGATAAAATTGGATCATCTAAGTAGTAATAATAAAGAGAAGAGCGATAGTTGAATTCTGCCACTTCACATTCATCTTCTATAAATGGTAGCATTTTTTTTGTAGTATCAAAATAGCATTGCGCTTGTTCATAATCCCCAGTGTTCATTCTATGTATAAATTTAAAAAAATTATAATAATAATTGAGTTTATGGTCATTAGAGAAATCAGATGCTTGTAGCTCTAAATCATATTCATATTCTTCTAATAAAATTGTATATCTAAAATGAAATAATAGATATAGAGTATATAATGTTTTGTCCTCTTTAAAAATGGAACTATCAATGGAATGATAGTATTCGGTAGCTTCTTTTACATGTTGTTTGCGGATTATTGAATACCAAATGTCTAATTGGTTGAAAAGTTGGTTTTTAGAATTTGTTTGTACTAATTTCATTTAAACGCTCCTTTTTGAATAATCTTAATAACCAGGTCTCTTTATTATAATATATAAAGAATTTTTATAATATTGAGAAAAATAATTCACAAAAAATTATAGGCATACATTAAAATTTAAATAACACCTCGGTTTCGAAGTCTATGAAAATTAAGGAAATTTGATAATTGACAACCAATTACTTAATTTATTGTAATGTTTATAGAATGAATAATAGAAAAACTATTAGTTTAATTTTAATGAGTATCTATATGGCTAGTATAACAACCAAAAATCCTTTTTGTAAAAAAAAGGATTTTTTTGTTTGTGAAGAGTATTTACTATTATATAAGTGTATGAGGAGGTGAAGATATTTGGGTGGATGGTTGTTAATGTTTCTTGTTTTATTTGGTGTATGTGCTGTAATAGCAATTCCCTATGTGTTGTTGGAATTAGCTGATTATATGGAAAAGAATCCAGTTCCAGATTGGATACAAGGGATTACTGAATTTCTACTTGGCTGGGAACCGCAAATGTTTCATCCCTATATACCAGGGACAATAAAAATAATTGCTGTAGGCGGTATGATAATTGCTACAATTTACTTCTGGATGCGATATAAGGAAGAGGATAATGCGATTGCACAACTATTAGCTTATGGCTTTGGAATTGTTAGTATATGTTGGTTAGTAAGCAACGTTATTATTAAACCAGCAACAACATATATTGCTAGTCTATTTCAGCCTCTTGGCAGTGGTTCATCTTTACTGTTTCTACTGGTTATGGTTTGGATTATACATAAATCCGTAAAATCATAGCGATTATTTAAAATGCTATTTCTAATAAGGAAATAGCATTTTTTATTTGTCCTTTTTTGGGTACAAATTCAAAAATACATATTATTATCATATGTATTTAATGTACCTAGAATCTTATATGGATGGTGAGAATACATGGGACAATATCAAATGTTGTACAGTACACCGTATCTTTATTCTTCTCGCACTTTGCAACAACTGTACAAAAGTGCGAGAAAAGAAGAGGATATAACAGCGATACAGGAGCACATGCTACGTCATGACGTATATTTAAATCGACAATACCGTGGATACCATTATTTGAGTGAAAAGATTGAGGATAATTTGTACGGGACTGAACATCCTGTATCATGGAATGAATTATTGGAAGATTATCAGTTATACAAGGATTCTCAAGGAAATTTATCCATTCAACCGAAAGGATGGCGATAACATGACCTTTATAGGTGAATTAGGGATTGTATATGGCGTAACAGGGGCAACCGTTATGGGTATTAAATTATTAAAAAGAAAAGGGCTTCATCTTCCAGATTGGATGCTACGTGCGGGTCTCAAATGTTTGTTAATTGGTACGGTGTGGTATGTGCTACGTGATATGCTCGATGTATTTCTACGCTAGTATTTTATCTGGTAGTTGAAGGGAGCTGTCGCAATGCATGGAAACAACTTCTTTCTTATGTACTACATAACCCCAACTACCTCTAGGGAGGTATGGCGTTTATGTTTTCGCTTTTGGTAATTCCAGTTACTTTTTTAACAGTAGCGTATTTTTTTAAGGGAAAAGAGCTAAGTGATAAAAAGAAAATCAAAGCGTTTTTTGAAATCACGAAAGTGTGCGTACAACATAAAGGAGAAATGCAGTACCCCGTATTTTTGAAACAAACAGAGGATGATATTAGTACAACGTTTGTCTATCGGCTGCCATTAGGTGTGCCGAGTCAGCTCATACAGAAGTTAGCGCAAGTATTAGAGGAAGGGTTGTATAAACCCGTAATGATTTCCTTTCAAAAACGGGAGCTGTTTATACGAGTATTCCAGCAATGTATTCCTGAAAAATGGAATTGGTCCAATGAATTGTTACGAGAGAAGACATGGAACGTCATCATTGGAAGAGTGTTAGATCGAATGATTTATCATGATTTTGAAAAAACACCGCATATGTGCGTGAGTGGGATGACTCGTTTTGGCAAGACAGGTTTTCTCAAAAATATTATGACCAGCTTAATTTTACAGCAATCCAATCATGTGAAATTGTATGTGATTGACTTAAAAGAAGGTTTAGAGTTTAGTCCCTACAGGGACTTATTGCAAGTAGAAGAAGTGGCGGAGAATCCCATGCAAGCATTTGATATGTTGACACGAATTCGTGAAAAGATGGTGGAACAGGTAGTACGCATGAAAGATTCTTATTTTACCAACATTGTAGATACGCCAATCAAAGAACGCTATTTCATTATAGTTGATGAATCAGCGAACTTGTGCCCAACACAGGGAATGCCAAAACAAAAGAGAGATATGCTCTATATGTGTCAAGAAATGTTATCGGAAATAGCGAGGATTGGCGGAGCATTGGGGTTTCGCCTGATTTTTTGTACCCAGTACCCGACTTCTGATACATTACCGAGACAAATAAAACAAAACAGCGACGCCAAGATTGGATTCCGCTTACCGACCGTAGTGGCTTCACAGGTGACGATAGATGAAAGTGGATTAGAAGAACTTCCATCCATACCAGGGCGAGCGCTTTTTAAAACAGATCGTGTAGAAGAAATTCAAGTGCCTTATCTGTCCAATAAGGAAATGTGGAATGCATTAAAACAGTATAAGGTGGTGAAACAAATTGAAACACCAAAAACTGAAACAAAAAGCGAGACACATCGAGATTTTATCGAGTTTAAGTAAATTGGACTTTGCGTCTAGACGTCAGTTGCAAGCAATTCATTGTCTCGGTAGTATCAGAAATGCCAATCGTATTCTGAAGGATTTACGACCGTATTGCCATGTGACTTCGCACAATCGAGAACATGTGTATTATCTCAATAAAAAAGGGATGGAACTGCTTGGCATACAGGAAAAAGAACGAAAAAAGAAGCATCAATTAGAACATATTTTATTGCGAAATGAAGCATGGATGTGGCTAGATTTTCCTGATTGGAAAACAGAGCAAGTCATCACTCTGCGCTATCAAGGAGAAGAAAAAACAATCGTTCCAGATGCATTCTTCATCAAAGACAATGTCCCCCACTTTGTAGAAATAGATCGGCTTCAGCATATGAAAGTAAACCAGAAAAAAATACAATATTATGCGTATCTGACTAAAATTTATCAAAAACAACAGAACAAAGTACCAATCCTACTGTTTTTCACTATATCGGATTGCCGAGAGAAAAAATTAGAAAGTGAAGCGATAAAATGCGGTGTGTATGTACAGACATACTTACTGAAAGATGTACTGTAAATCATCTATATTGATCTCTGCAACTGTTTTACAAAAAAACTGAATTTTTGGCAACTAAATATTCAAGAGGACTATAGCCTGTAGTCCCATATTATGACCAAAAATCACTTTGATTAATATTTTTACCTGTTAATTTTTTTAAAGCTTGCACAATTTTATTGGCGTTTTTAATAGAAGGTGAAATACAATCGATTTTAGCAAGACGACTTATCGTTGAAGTTGTAATCCCACTGGCTTTAGCAATATCAACTTGTTTTATTTTATGTTTATCAATAAATTTACCCAGTTTCGAACGAGACAATTTGAACACCTCATCTACTTTTTATTAACAATTTGCACAAAAATCCCGTTTTCTAAACATCAAGAATAAAGTATTTTTTTAAAAGTCGCGCATATAATAAAAAGAAAAGAAAAATTAATTTGTAATTATTTCATGGAATATAGCATACATATTAATAGCTACAAGTTGCGACTACACTGAAGTATAAATTGCAACTTGTTGTAAAGGGTATGCTAGTAAAATAAAAAAGCGAAAACTCTTACTCTCGCAAGGGGTTTCGCTTTTTGTATGAAGTGAGGAATTGGAAGTAGGTAAGAAGAAAACTAATAATTTCACGTACTATAATATAAAAACATGTAAAATAAAAGAGGAACATCTGAAATAAGGGTTTTTCTCTGTCATCCTGTCGATATTTGCTGTATAATAAGGAAAATCAATTAATATGACTTCCAATATGCGGAGTTTAACATGTTTCACTTTTTTCATAGTAGCTTCAACAAAAATCAAAATCCCTATGTATAGCAGGCACACAATACTGACGTTGTATTGTATGCCTGCTCTTTTTTTAGTATAGGTAAGCGTAGCAAAGCACACAGTCTTGGCAATGGAATGGCTATAGAATGAGAGAGTAGTGGCGAGGTGTGTAAAGGGAATCCCCTTGAGAGTCACATGCGTGTTTCAGGCGATTCCAAGGGGATTTTGTGTAGGAATACATGATGAATTTTCCAGTATTCCTCTATAGGAGTATATGATACAATCAAGATGTTCCGTATATTCCATTATATTGAACACCCATAGCAAATGCCTACAAGCAGGAGGGCATTTGTTCTTATTTTTCCCTTCAGGTAAGCTAACGACCTGAAGGGTTTTTATCGTTAGAAAAGGGACAGTTGGATTGGCTCTTGTTCTTGATTTGTACAAGAAATATGTCGATGGTAGCCATTCCCGAGTCTTCGCTGTATTTCAGCATCTAGTAATTGAATCGCACGTTCTTGTGAGGCGGTATACATGACCACTTCTTGCGTCGGGTACATTTCTCCACTTGGTGCTACGATGGTATAAGAAAGTGTATAGGCACTAATTTTCAAAAAAACGCCTCCTTATTGCGCATAATAGTGAATGCAATAGAATACATACGTGATGAGAACACATACAAATATGATACCGTATAATTTTAATCCGATCAGTGCGAATGTAGAAAAAATAGATAATCCTTTTTTTAGAAATGTAAATAAAACACCAGCCAAGAATAAGACAACAGAACCACTTATGAGAAAACTAATCAATATTTCCACCTCTTTTCTGTGTATGCTGTTTGATCCGTTAGAGTTCTTCCAAATCTGTTTCCATAATGTATACAGGTGCAACATGTTCTTGTTCCAGCAAGGTTTGCAACTGTTGTTGAAGCTCAAATCCATCTCTTGACTCAGCCAACAAAAAAGACTTTGAAAAGTTGTTTCCATCCACAGAATAGCTCACATCAAACATGTACATACTCACTGTGCCACCTTTTTACAGGATTTGAATGGAACGGGTTTATATTGCTCATGTCGAACAACTTGGCGTCCATCAATTCCAAGTTGGAAAAAGGATTCCATTTCAGAAATATCTACAATACTAGTATGTTCAAGCACCTTTACAATATATCCTGTTACTTGCAGAGAGGGGTTATGACGGTAAGGAAATGTTACATAATCTTCCAACATTGATTTTGTGAATGCTGCCATTAGAAGCCATAGCAGACACCTCCAATCACGTACGTGATTGTGAATAGAATAATAGGTGCAAGGAAAGTGCCGAAAAAGTATAGTTGAGACTCTTTACAACCATCAATTCCAAACCATTCACACAGTGCGTGATTATTTGGTGAGTAGCTTCTCTTTTGGCGTCTGAGGTGTCTGTTGTGGTCTTTCAGAATGTGATATAATAGCTTCATCATTTTTAATTTGTAAAGCGTTTGACATAATGTTCATCCTTTCTAGATTAGAAATGTTTATGTAAAAGTCCTTTGTGCTTGGTAGGCTGGGAGGGCTTTTACTATGTTTTGAGAGGGAAGTTTAAGAAATGCCTGTTCGTTCTAGCGCTGTGTTCTCTTCTGTACTTTGTATGCATATAAATCTTCTCGCAAGTATAGACGAGTTTTTCTAATCGTTCCAAATTCTACAAATGGTAATATTTTACCATTTTGTACAGATTGATTAAATGCTGATGTAGTTTGGCCTGTAATCGTGCGAGCTTCCTCTTGCATAACTAAATTCTGTTCAATCCACGTTTTGACTTTGTTTCTTTGCATTTGTGTTCATCCTTTTAATGTAGCTTTCGTTCGTGATAATAATAACACATAAATAATTGCATGTAAATAACTTTGTGGAAAAGGAGAATAAATATGAATTGTTAGCATTGTTTTCTACGAATCTGCGCTCTATAAATATGGTGTATAAAAACGTTGTTCTAGTTTATTTCAAGGGAGGAGCATCAATTTGAATCGAGAACTGGTATTGCTCGTGTGATTCTTCTTCTAACAAAGTAGCAAGGGCTTGCAATTAGTGAATGACCTTTTGTTTAGACCTGAGCCCTGCATAGTGGATATGAAAGGATTTTAGAATAGAGGATTCTACCTGTTCTATAAGTTCTAATGGAATCGTTGGTGCAGGTGTTTGCGTTGGAACTGGTTCGGTGGAATGAGGATATTGCAGATCAGTAGGTATATCTTCTTTGAAATTGGTCATTTCTTTTCCTTTTCTTTTTAAATTCACTGTTTTTTGCGTCGTAATTTCATGCCTTTTATATAAATCATAGAGTTTCCTTTTATATGTTCCTAATCCTTCTAAGATTTCTTTGCTTGAAAAATACTTGGTATACTCAATTTCACTCTAGTACGAAAAAGTCTAATACATGCGATCCACTCATTTGGCGCGCATTGTATCACCAGAAAATAACTGAATGTTCTTTCAAAAAAGTCTAGTATGCCATTTTATAATCTGTTAAAATATGGTTACACAGTATACATGAAATACCCTGACGCTCGACCTGTGAAAACAGGTATTTGTTCCGTCAACTATAGTCTCTTTACATCATCAGTACTTGCTGGTGATTTTTTATTCCCTTTTTTCAAAGAACCCTTCTCATGTCATATTTTTGTCCACACCTCTTCTTGTCTAGATGAGAGTAACTTGTTATACTTGACATACCTTTCGTGTCTGTTGATAATTGAAATCGACTCTATTCTATTTGTTCTTCCTGGAAATTTTTGATGTGTTCTCATTCTGAATATGTGTGTTATACTCATGGCATAGATGATATATCTATTTGTTTGAAACATAGTAGTATGTTTATCTTTCATTTCTCCAGAAAAGGTCCCGATGATCGGGGCTTTTTCTATATCATCTTTTTTGTTTTATAAGAAACTCGTTTCTGGTATACTAAAGTGAAGGCAATATATTTAATGGTGAATTTTGAGTCTAATGTACGTGCATATTCAAGTAGCTTCTGTGAAAGAGTCCTAGTTTTTAGGGCTTTTTTATTTGTTAAATTCCACCTGTTTTACTAGCAATAGGCTCTATGTACAAATTCCGATGAAAAAGCTCCTATTTTATAGGGCTTTTTCGCTTTCTAGAGCTTGCACATGCAACTTCTCTTTTTCAACGGCATGTTTTTGTAAATCCTTTAAAATTACCTCTGCCGCCTATACGCATCATCATGACCAAAAACAGTGATATACTAAGAACTTTTTAATTTTTCGTCTTTCTCGAAACCCCCTGTCTCCCAACTGGGCGTCTCTTTAATTTTTATTTCTATTCCTCTTTCTATATCGGTTATTAAAACCACATGTTATAATCATGTAAGTATTAGTAATTATTTCGTACCAACCTTGAAGGCTCTGGCATTCCGCTAGGGCTTTCTCCTATTTCAAGACTGTTCCTAATGATGTGGTCATTTCTCCACACCATTCATCCATTTTTTATCTATCCAAATCCATCACATATATAAATCCAATTAGTTTTTCAATTGTTTTATCATTCAGTGTGATTGGTAATTGCGTAACGTTTGCCATCTATTATCCTCCAATTAATTAATTTTTCGACCTGTCTTCGCTATCTTGAGATCATTTAAAAATTTCTGGAACGCTTCAATCCGTGAATCTAGTAATTCTTTTGTCGCATCATTTGCGGTCGCAATCGAACCATACATGAGGGAAGATACAACCGTGTCTTTTAGAAATTCATCCATATAGGCAATCAAATTGTGGACATTCTTATTCGCGACATAATTCATGGCGGATTCTTCTAGTTGTATGTCATCCACATCTTTAGACAAGGTATCGGCCTTTTGTTTGTAAAAATCAACTGTATCCTTGAGTTCTGCATTTTTATCTTTCAATTCATTTATAATGTTAACATGTCCTATAGCCTTGATTTCTATCTCTTTCACCACTTCTTTCTCAATAATCTGTAGCTCTTGTTGTTCTAATTCCTCTAGCTGTTTTCGGGGGAGTTGTTCAGACTTACGTACGGAAAACGCTTCTTGCTCGACGCGTTTTCTTTTCTCTATTTCTTGGTGTAGGAGCTTGTCTTTTTCTTTGAGTCTTGCCTGTAACTTTTATTGATAAATTGCACACTTTTTAAGCGCTATTTTGCACCTGAAATTTAAATACTAAATTACATAAAAATGAAAAACGAACTCCCAAGAAGATTAGCTTTTTTTCTGGAGTTCGTTTTGGATACGATACACAGTTGGTCTTGTTACACCATTTCTTTCCGCGATCTTTTTGATAGGTAATCCTGAATCTAGCATTGGTACGATTTGATAATAAACAGCTTGCTTTTGAGGATCTCGTGCATCTGGTCCATAAAGAATGGGACGACTTTGATACACGCCTTTTTCTTTCACAATTGTGATTCCTTGTGCTTGTCGTCGTTTACTTTCTGCTCGTTCTTTCTCCGTAATCATAGCTAATAGCTGAAGAATTAAATCTTTTACAAAACAGTCTAACAATGGATCACCTAGGGGCTCACTTAATAACGGCATACTTGTAACGAGTAAACCGATTTTTTCTTACTTTAGATAATCTATTGTACGAATGATTTCATTATAATCACGTTCCAATCGATCAATCGCTTCGACTATTAAAAAATCACCTTCTCGTACAAAATCTAAAGCTCTTTTAAATTTTGCACATTAGAATGTGAAAAGTTTGTGATCCACGCAGTGAGATTATAAGAGCCTAACGACGGAATATTAACCTGAGGTAACCAATCCACGAATAACAGAGTGATTAACTGTCGATAGGTCTTATTTCTGAAGCTTTTGTATGCCAGCAAGAAAATATTATGGGTGAAGGAACTATTGACAAAGGTCACTTGATAACGACTCTGGACCATACGATTACCTATTCCCCTACGCATTGTACTTGTTGTAACATGTCCTTACACCACGAATCTGTAACAGGATACCGCATTCGCCAAGTGTATGATTTACCACTTATCCAGATAGAAGTGACAGAACATAAAGTGGCACAAAAAGAATGCCCACATTGCCATTCTATCCAAGACTCACAATTTCCTTCTACTGTCTCTCGTCCTGTTCAATATGGTCCAAATACAAAAAGGCTGATTCCCTATTTAACGCATTATCAGTGTCTTTCTTTGAAACGAACGAAAGAATTCTTTCAAGATTGTTTTGGACATTCGATTAGTGAAGGAACGCTAGTTAATCATACAAACAGTTTTTCGGCTCGATTGCAGCCCTTTCTCCAAGAAGTAAAAGATAAGATCCTTCAGTCTCCTGTTGTCCATTTTGATGAAGCCGGTATGCGAGTAGAAAATAAAACACAATGGTTACATACTGCTAGTACACCGGAGGTGACATTGCAACATATTCATCAAAAACGCGGAAAAGAAGCAATGGATGCGGGCGAAATTTTACCGTCTTTTTCTGGAATTACGATGCATGATGGTTGGAAATCGTATGATACGTATACAGATTGTCGTCATGTATTATGTAATGCCCAATTTGCAAGGAATTATAGATAGTACGGGGCAAAAGTGGGTGCAACAGATGCAGGGATTTTTCACGCAAGCTTTAACGCTGAAAAAACAATACAAAGGAAGTCCGCCAAAAGCAAAGCAACAGAATCTGTTTGCTGTCTATCAAGTCATATTGAAAGAACAGCCAGTCTTTTTTGCAGAATTAAAAAAGAAAGGAAAGCAGACGCCGGCTCAAAATTTATGGAATCGCTTCGTCAAGTATGCTGATAGAATCCTAGCATTCTTGGAACATCCAGACATTCCATTTGACAACAATCAAGCGGAACGGGATATTCGAATGACGAAAGTCAAACAGAAAGTGTCTGGGACTTTTCGGGGTAAGAAAGGCGCAGAAGCTTTTTGTCAGATACGAACCTTTATGAGTACCATGAAAAAACAATCTGTCTTACGAGCAATAGGCCCGGTTATAGAAACCGGAACGGTTCCTTGGAGTCGCACAACTTCATAAGAGAAATTCTCTATTTGATCTAGATTCTTTCTCTTATGGGAGTCTTTTGTTTTTCATTTTTCGAATGAAAAACATGCATTTGGTATGCCCTTTTTTCTAATTAAGCTGAGTAGTTACAATAAATGATTGTAGATTGATTAATCAATTACCGAATGCGCCTATCTTATTGAGTATGTTCAATCTAGCGCTATCATTGTAAAATGAACTAACCATGCCACTAAAATTGAGACTAACAGAAAGGAAAATGTATGCGTAAGCTCAAAGAATACGACCTGGCTTATATTTGCTACTATTCGGAGAGAATAGAGTTGTCAGCCATTGCGGCAGGATTTTCACAACCCGTGTCAACTACGGTAGTGCATCATATGATTCAAGATTTACACGATCAGGAACTATTTGATTTTTACAAGAGCACCTATGAAGAAATGTTGGAAGAATGATTTCATTATAGGAGGTACTGTTAAAATGGACAGATGGATTCCAATAGAACTCGCTGTATTATCTAACCCCGAATTAAGTATGAATGCCAAAGGTCTATATGCAATGATTATAAGTCTGGGAAAAGAAGAAGTGAGTATCAATGTTGTATTGCTTCAAACGAAAGAAAATAAACTTATGGTAGTGAACACATTGAAAGAACTGAAAGAACAAGGGTATGTGGATGTCCGAGAGTTTATGAACTTAAGAGGACAAATTGTAGATTATCGGATTTCGATTTTATAGTTTCCTTAACGATTGACATCGTGGAACTGTAGCAGTATAATGAAAAATCGAGTCGATGATTCTTTGTACTCACGACCAAGACTGTTGCGAAAGATAGGGCAGACGTGCCAGCAACTTTTGTGACGCTGTATGGATGAAGAGTTACATTTTTAATCATAAGAAACAAGTACACTGCACATACTAATATGGACATCTATATGAACCCACTCAAAAAGGATATTTTCTTTGCGTTTGGGGCATATATGTAGAGTACTCCATTTATAGCTAGCAAAAAAAGCATCCCATGCGTTGGAGGCCACTGAAAAAGTGGCTGTTTAGTAAAAAAGGTATATTTCTTCATAATCTGAGGAACGTATACCTTTTTTGCTGTATACTTAGCGTATCAATCTAAGACGGGTGAATCGAATGATACAAAATCAACAATCGATGGTTTTCAGTTCCTATATGGATATTTATGATTTAGTGGTTCCAAAGGATAATTTTTTACGCAAAATTAACGATTTAATCGACTTTTCTTTTGTTTATGAAGAGCTTAAAGATAAATATTGTCATGATAATGGCCGAAATACTATTGACCCTATTCGTATGTTCAAATATTTATTGTTAAAGACTATCTATGATTTATCTGATGCCGACATCGTTGACCGTTCTAAATATGATATGTCTTTTAAGTATTTTCTTCATATGGCTCCGGAGGAGCATGTAATCGAGCCAAGCTCTTTAACTAAATTTCGGAAACTTCGTTTGGAAGATGTGACCCTTTTGGACATATTAATCAATAAAACCGTTGAAATTGCCATTGAGAATAAAATCATCAAAAGTAACTCTATTATTGTTGATTCGACTCATACAAAAGCTCGGTACAATCAGAAGTCACCTAAAGACATTCTAATGGATCGCTCTAAAAAATTGAGAAAAGTGGTTTATAAGATAGATGAAAACATGAAAAATAAATTCCCGACTAAAAACGCAATAGATACCCTTGAAGATGAAATCCACTATTGCCAAAAACTGATTGAAGTGATTGAAAAGGAAAACACACTTTCTCAGTATCCAAAGATAAAGGAAGGTGTGAACCTTTTAAAAGAAACAGTTACCGATGATATTGAACATTTACAAATATCAAAAGATCACGATGCAAAAGTTGGACATAAAACTACGGATTCTTCATTCTTTGGATACAAAACACATATCGCTATGAGCGAGGAACGGATTATCACAGCTGCCACAATCACCTCCGGTGAAAAGAATGATGGCAAGCAATTAGACACTCTCATTGAAAAAAGTATCGAAGCAGGTATTCAAGTTGAGGCTGTTATTGGTGATGCAGCCTATTCGGGAAAAGGAAATATTGAATATGCAAATGAAAAAAGTTTAAAATTAGTAGCCAAATTAAACCCTTCTGTGACACAAGGTTCTCGTAAAAAAGAAGATGAATTTGAATTTAACAAAGATGCTGGAATGTATGTGTGTAAGGCGGGTCACATGGCCATAAGAAAGGCTCGGCAAGGTAAGAAAACCGTAAACACTAATCAAACTGACACATACTATTTTTATGTAAAAAAATGTAAACACTGTCCATTCCAAGAAGGTTGCTATAAAAAAGGTGCTAAAAGTAAGAGTTATTCTGTAACTATTAAATCTAATGAACATACAGAACAAGCCAAATTTCAAGAAACCGACTATTTTAAGGAGAAATCCAAAGAACGTTATAAAATAGAGGCTAAAAATAGCGAATTAAAACACAGACACGGGTATGATGTTGCGAAATCCTCGGGTCTCATTGGCATGGAATTGCAAGGGGCTCTGACTATTTTTACAGTGAATTTAAAAAGAATATTGAAATTAATGAATTAAAATAAGGAAATGACAGCCTTAATTCACGCAAAAAACGAGTCTATAATTCACATTCTGAATTATAGACTCGTTTTTTTACATCATTCTTAAGCTTTACAAAAATCCGAAGGATTTTCAGTGGCCTCCATGCGTTGGAGATGCTTTTTTTGCGTGAAAAATTGAAAGTTTATGGCTGGGACTTTTTATGTGAACAAACAGGCCGTTTGTTCAATTATTATATGCGTCCGAAAGACGTAGTGTGCGTATGGAATACTACTTCCTCTTGAATAAAACAAATTTTCTGGTTATTTATAAATTTGACTATTTTTTAAATAGTGCGTATCATGTGTACTGTAAATGTAAGATTTCCAAATTTTATATAAGTAGATAAGAGAGGAAGAATGAAAATGAAAACTCTACAACCTAAAAAGGTTATCACTGCGGCTTCCTTCGCCTTAGTAGGAGGATTTTTACTAGGAGGAACACTAGTTTCTGCAGATACAACTCCAGCCACATCATCCGCTGTATCTGGTATGAATCAAATAGCGGAAACACCTTATCTAACAGGGTATGTCGTTTCTATTAATGAGAACTATATGACGGTAATTGATGCTCCTACCAAAGAAGAAGCTATGAAACTACAACAAGATTTATACACCGCGGCTTTACAACATAAGGCCTTACTGGTTCCTATACAAAAAGGGATGGATTTTGCTATAGGAAATAAAGTAAGCGTATTTACAAAAGCTGTGACACATTCTATTCCAGCACATGCCATTGCACCTACTATTAAGAAAATAATTGACTAATTAAGGAGAGACAACATACTATGAAACAATTTAATCAAAAATTAAATATTAAAAAACTAGCAGTTATCGCATTGGCAAGCGCTATTGGGTTTAGTAGTTTTGGGGCTTTAGAGACAAATGTATATGCTGCCGAGCGTACCCATGATAGAGCTGCAATCCAAACCCTTAAAGCCGAAGATATGTCACTCAAGCAATTACAAGATGCCCTACAACACAAACACTATCCTTATCTTAACAACATTAAACTTTTCATCGATAGACATTTTAATGAATTAGAGATCTTATGGCAATCGGCAGGTGAACCTTTCATAACACCATGGCAAGCAGCAAGTGAACCTCTTAAAACAGCCCTAGTAAACTTTCTTTTAGGAGATTTAGGGGATGAACAAAAGTATTACAAAGGAATGCATGAAATTATTGTAAGCCATGACCTCGAATTTTACGTTATAATTAATAAAGCAAATAATAAAGCAACGCTTAGTGAAGCATTTAAATTAGATTTTTCAAAATTAATAACGAGTTTAGCCGATAAAAATTTATAAAATTATTATATAGACCCGTGGTACGAGAAATTCAACTAACCCCACGGGTCTAATACCACAAATTAGGGGAGGAAATTTATGATGAAAAAAAGCGAAACAAAATTTTCCGTATCTAAAAAAAGTCTTATGTTATTATGAAGTGCACCCCAATTGTTAGACACAGTCTAACAATTGGAGGTGTATTTTTTATGGCTAAATTTTCTTCAAAAGAAAAAATGCAAGCGGTGAAACGATATTTAGATGGTTCAGAAAGTGGGAAAGCAATTGCTAAATCTATAGGAGTTACTCCTGTCTTACTTCGTGAGTGGATTAGACGATATGAATCTTCAGGTGAAAAAGCCTTTGAAAAGCGCTATACATCCTACTCAGCTCAGTATAAACTAGATGTACTTTATTATATGAATGAACAAGGGACATCTATCAGAGAAACAGCGGCACTTTTCAATATTCCGTCTTATGAAACACTTCGGAAATGGAAAATAGCCCATGAAACAGGAGGATTGGATGCCCTACAATCAAAGAAAAAGGGGCGTCCAACCATGAAAGATAAAAAAATAAAACCAGTAGTTGAGGGTTCAATAGAAGCACTACAAGCGGAAAATGAGCGTTTACGTATGGAAAATGCATATTTAAAAAAGTTGAATGCCTTAGTTCAAAATAAGGAAAAATCACCAAACAAGACAAAGCGCAAGTAATCTATGAGTTAAGGCATGAATTTCCTATCAAGGGGTTACTTCAGCTCGCAAACATTCCACGTAGTACGTACTATTATTGGATGAAACAGTTCAATCGTCCTGATCCAAACACGGAGGTAAAAGAGCTGATTCAAGCTATTTATAATGAACACGATGGGTGTTATGGTTATCGTCGTATTCGTGATGAACTTATGAATCGCGGACACAAAATTAATCATAAAAAAGTGTATCGCCTTATGAAAGAATTAGGATTAAAATGTCTTGTTCGTATGAAAAAATATCGCTCTTATAAAGGGACAGTTGGGAAAATTGCGCCGAATATTTTAAATCGAAACTTCCAAGCTGAAAAACCAAATGAAAAGTGGGTTACAGATATTACGGAGTTTAAGTTATTTGGGGAGAAGTTATACCTATCACTAATGTTGGATTTGTTTAATGGTGAAATTATCACTTATACCATTGGTTCAAGGCCGCCCTATTCCCTTGTTTCAACAATGTTAGACCAAGCTTTTGAACGTGTAACAGATCAGGATAAACTCCTCATTCATTCTGATCAAGGTTGGCACTATCAAATGAAACAATATCGTCACTCTCTTAAGAGCTGTGGCATAACTCAAAGTATGTCTCGCAAAGGAAACTGTTATGACAATGCCGTTATTGAAAATTTCTTCGGTATCATGAAATCAGAATTTCTGTATCGAAAAGAATTTGAAAGCATAACACATTTCAAACAAGAATTGGCAAAGTATATAGAATACTATAATCATAAAAGGCTGCCTAATGAACCGACCTGTCTAACTTTCGGGGGTCACTTCATTATTTATAACTTTTCTTTTCTTTAGTGTCTCTACACAAGCCCTTGCTGAAGTGAACAAAATGACATCAACTTCTACTATCACAGACATAAATGGGAATCCTGTAGTAACAGGTAAACCTTATTATGTTACAGCTCCTTACATAAATAAAGGTGGATGGAACTCTGAAACTTATCTTTTTAAAGACTATATTCTTTTATCTCACTCGGATACAAGTAGAGGGAAAACTGTAATATTTAATAAAGGTGGGGCAAAAGGTGAAAGTGGAATTCCTATTAAAGAAAATGATCCAATCGGTATTCACATGCAAAGTGAAAACTACCCTGAAGATAAATATTTTAGTTATTCTTCAAAGGTAAAAGGGATATATTTAGACTCTGGCAGCAAAGTGTTTTATATGAATAAAATACCAAATGATACCTACGTGAACAAGGTGAGGTTTATTGTCGGACAGAATCCAACCGCTCATCTGAATTTTGAAAGTGGGATCCACGATAGATATTGGGCCAATTTCACTCATATATATAACTATCAGGATATCATAAACCTAGGATAAAGTTATCCAGGGGCTATATTTACTTTAATCCCTGCTGATTGATCTCATTAGATTCAAATAGAATAAACACTAGAAAAAGCAAACGTACTCCAACGAAATTATCTTGGTTCCAGTGCAAAAATTGTGAAGTACAAAAATAAGATGTCAGGTTCCTAATGGAATAGACCTTATGCATATAAGTCCTCTTTAGAAAATCATCATGATAAAATTTCTATGTATGTAGAACATCACATTTTTTCGGATGATTTGAGGAAAATATAAGTAGGACTTATATACATAAACTTCATTTGCTGTTACACAGTATATAACTAACCTTCAAACCTTACATAATCTCCAGACACCCATTGATCTCCCCCAACGTTATACCATCCATTTTGAATGCCCCAAGATTGATAGCGTTCACCTTGGTACACCTTTTTCACAATGTCATAATTTGTTCCTGATCCCGTACGAACGCGTAATACATCCGCTGTAACCGTAACAACACCTACCCCATTGTTAGATGGTTGTGTGGATGGAGCTGCACCGTTATGATTAGAACCACCCGAAACTGTTGGTCCAGTTAAAGCATAAACGATGGCATTTGTAATCTTATCAACGTCCCATTTCGCCATATCTGAATCATTATCGATGAAACCAAGTTCAATTAAAATTGCTGGTGCTTTCATATTCGCTAACACATACAGTTCTTTACGTTCTTTCGCTCCCCTGTCCTTCCAGCCGATTTCTTTCGAAATTTTGGCAGACACCTTGGCTGCCAAAGCTTGTTGATCGTAATAACAAACTTCTACACCGTTAGCTGAACCATTGTAAGCATTCAAGTGAAATGAAATTACAAGGTCCACAGTATGAGAGTTACAATTCGCAACGATATTACTTAAATTTCGTGCCTGTGTTGAGCCTGTTTCGTCCGTATCATCATAAACGAAATGCCCCAAAGCTCTTAACTTAGCCGCAACCGCATCTTTCACCTGACGATCCAGAATGTGTTCTTTTCTATTCCCCCAATTAGCACCTTGTACAATACTGTTATGGCCACCATGTAGGGGTCACACGACCGAAAAAATAAAATTGCACGTTAAGGAATATTTTTACATATCATTTCTGTTTTATTCTATTTTTCCGTAGTGGCCGTAAGTTTTCAAAATTCAATTCTTGATTTAAATTCCAAATATAATCTCCTGTAAGTGCGATATGTTCCCAGCCTAATGGAGAGATGTGCTGAATATATTCCTCTGGAATATGAATACCATTATTCCGTAACATTTCAATTGGACGATGCAATTGATCTTCATAGGATCGGTCACGAATTTCTCCTAATTGATTAAAAAACACAGCTCTAGCCAAAGAATTTTTACTTTCGCCTTTATTTAATTCAACCTGAACTTTTCTTCTGTGTTCAGGATATTGTATCCACTTTAACACATATAAACTTCTTTCTATTCGGCCGATTTCACGAAGTGCGATGGATAAACTATTCTGTCTAGGGTAAGATGATAATTTTTAAAAATCAGGGAAGCTGTAACTGTTCCTTGTCGTACAGAGCTAACTAAACGTAATATTTCATCCCAATTTTCACGTATTTTCTTTACCTGAATTGTTCCGCTGTAAATGTCAAGATAAACATGGTTCTTTCCAAAGTTGGTTGAAAAGCCTCCCTTTTTCATATTCAAGTAATAAAATTTTGTTTTTTAACAAATCGAACAGACAACGGCCATACATAGTGCGTGTCACTAATTTTAATTTATTGATTTTCCCTTCAGCTAGACCATTATTATATTGATAAGCGATACCATTTTTCACAGCTGTTAAGTCTCTTTTTATTCCTTTGATAAAGCTGTTGAGTGGTTGAATATGCAACGCAGTTGCTTGTTCAATCCAGATTTGCAATGCATCACTTCTTTTTTGTTTCAGGATGTCCCTAAAGTCATTCACCAAATTTATGACAGATTCGATGTCTGGATGCAATTTGTAAATTTCTTTTATTTGTTCTTCAGATAATTTGATTTTTGTCTTCTTCGAATAGAACAAAAGGCCAATAACCCTTTTTCGTTTCACAAATTCAAACGCCGTATCATGTAACAATTGGGGTTCTTCAAATAAAGATTTTTTCAGTTTAGAAATATAATTGCGCACAGTAGAGGCAGAGCCGTTGTAGCCTTTCTCTCGAAGAATGACACCAATCTGAACAGATGTATAGCGATTGATTACGTACCGTTTTATTTCTTCTGCATAGGGATCTAACATGCTCATTTTTGTTTGTCCTAAGCTGGCATGAACTCCTGTTGTTTTTGGATTCAGATATTTGGAGATCGTACGGCGATCTAACCCAAGTTGACGTGCAATACTCCGTTCGGAGTTTCCTTGTTTGTACAGTTGCCGTACTTCACATATCCTTTTTTCTTTCTGTAACTTTTTTTGTGTGTGAGATATGTTCATTGTGCTCATCAGATATTCTTCTTGTTCGCTTAAGCTCATGGATAAAACCTTTTTCACGGTTCTAATATCCATCTGTACAGCTTTCGCTATTTGGTGAAACGTATAACCAGTATCGATTAAGCCATTCGCTATTTTGACTTTTTTTATAAATGGTATGTTTACACGATTTGGGTCCCTGGAAGATGCTTTCTTTGAGGTTGTCACTGGGATTTTGATGTTTGTTTTTAAGATGGATTTGAAAAATTCTGCACAATACCTTGTTAGATTTTGAAGCAAGTGAAAGCGATCGCTTATTTGAATAGCGTTTGGATGAGCCTCTGCAATGGAATAAGCATACGTAATAGAACCATCTCTAGAAACAATCTCCAAATTCGGGAAAGTTTTCAGCCAACTTATTACTTCTTCTCTATTTCTAGAATGAATGAGGTCAACCACTTGATGTGTATCTATATCAATATCAATCATAATCGTGCCATACGTGTGTCTCTTTTTTTAAGAAAAATCATCAATACAGACTCTTTTCACATGGGCTTTATCAATTTTAATTGTTTTTTTTTAGTAGACTTCAAATGGCACTTTTCCCCACCTTTACAATGCCACGGTTCAATATTTTTTCAGCTACAAGCGAACTGACATTTTTGGCAATTTTCAGGATTTCTTGTTCCAAGCGAGTGGATTTTTTGGCTTTATAGGGTAAAAATGAGAATGGTTCAGCAAATGTCTTGCGAGGGCATTGTGCATGATGGCAGAACATTTTGCGGTTGTTGATCACGTATACAACCTTCTTACCTTGAATGGGCAAGTCATGAAACGTCCTTTCATAGCGAGAATGAACTTTGGTCGAAGCTGTATTGCAGAAAGGGCATATTACTGATAACCTCTCCGAGGCAATCTGAATAAATAGTGTATCCTCTACAATTTCATGTGACAGATATCTAAGCTTTTCACCATATCATCCATTTTACAGCACATCCCCCTGACTTAAATAATAGGAACAGTATAGATGAATTTTTAGAATTTCAACCAACTTTGGAAAGAACCATTTCGTATTTGAACTTTACACCTTGCGGCTACATATCGACAAAAATATCTATACTATGCTTTATTGGGTTCCTTAATTTTAATTTTTGTTTCTTTATAAAATACTACTTTTTCTTCGTTATACTCTTTTGTATATCTATTAAATTTCTCTTTTTCTTTTTGCATTTCTTCTGTTAATTTATTTACTTCTTTCACTTTCTCGCTAATTTCTTTTAGCTTTGTTTCTTTCATTTTTAATTTTTCATAAAGCTCTTTTTCAATCACCATTGATTTGGCATAATTTTCGTACATTTTTTGAAAAGCATCATAACGATTTTTATAAGCCTTTGCTACTTTTTGCGCTTGTTTTTGTATCTTTTTATCTTCAATTTTCTCTATATTATTTTGAACTGCTTTCATTTTTTTTTGCGATTTCTCTAATATTTCTTTTTCATTTTTTAATATTTTTTCACGTTCAGCCACATTTGAGGCTGCTTGATCTAATTTTTGTGTAATTGTCCCACTATGCTCTTTTCCTTCTGCTATAATTTGAGTATATAATTCTTGTTCTTGTTTTTCTAACGTTCCTAATTTTTTCGTATATTCAAATAAAGATTTCTCTTGTTTAGTTGCGTTTTCAAATGCAACTAATAATTTTTCTTCTGTTTTTTCACCAAAACAGCCTGATAATAGTCCTACTGCTAGTGCCCCAACGATTGCTAATTTTCTATACGTCAATCTCTTTCCCCCTCCCTTGTGTTACATACGTTTATCATGCCAAAAATTCATTGAGAAGTGCTCCTCTTCATGATACGCTTCAAACTCATAACCTTTTTCTTTTAAGCCTTTTATAATTGCTGGTACTGCTGCAATAGATTGCGGATGAATATCATGCATTAAGATAATTTCTTTAGGATTCGTTGCACCTGCAAGTACATTTTGAACAATTTTTGCTGAAGCAACACCAACAGGCATTTTATTATATTGCCAATCTAAAGAGTCAATCGTCCAATCCCAAACTTTAAGGTCATTTTCCACTACTTTATTACGAAGCGTTTCATTTAAACCAGGCATAGAACCATATGGAGGACGCGTCAATTTCGGAGATTCTCCAATAATATTTGCTATTAAGCCTTGATCTTCTTTCATTTCATTTACATACTCGCCATTTGTGTACAATTTTTTAAAATCATGTGTCATACTATGCATACCTATATAATGGCCTTCTGCTTTCTCGCGTTTTACTAAATCCGAAAAATGTTTTACATTTGCACCAATTAAGAAAAAAGTCGCTTTCGCATCATTTTGTTTTAATATATCTAGCAGTTCAGCTGTATATTTTCCTGGTCCATCATCAAATGTCAAATAGACAACTTTTCTTATTTGACCATTGAATTGAACTGGTACGGTTTTATTCATCTCCACTTTCGATTGCTCACTTGCAAGCTGTACAGAATTTATTTGATTCTCTACTGCCTTAGCCGGTAATGTGACTGATTGAAACAAAAAATACCCAGATACGATTGTAATAATAACCACTAGTGTAATAAAAATATTTTTTACATTAAATACATTTCGCATTCTATAAAATTCCTTTCTATCTATTCTTATATAATTCTTCCGTTTATTTAATCTATTATTTTTTATCTAAATCGAATTGTTTCAAAAATTTCATTTAGCCTATTTCTTTATAGGTTGGATGTGCTTTTATTGTATTATAATAAAGATACTTGAAAAATGTAAACTGACGTAATGACTATTTTTATTGGGTTTTATGGATTATTTGCCCATATATATGGGAGGTAGCATACACACGATTTCGTTGCAAAGTTTTCTAAGAACCTGTTTAGAATCCATGGTATAATCTGTAAAAAAAGGATATTTTCTATGATACATAATTATACAAGTAACGTTTCACGTGAACAGTTTGAACTTATTCGAGAAGATTTGGAAAACGCAAGAAAAAGGACGCGTCCACGCACAGTTGATTTGTACGAGGTATTCTGCGGTGTGCTATACGTGCTTACCACAGGATGCCAATGGCGTAACTTACCAAGTGACTTTCCAAACTGGCAAACAGTCTATTTCTACTATCAGATTTGGCGGAAAGTAGATGAGAAGGGCATAAGCCTTCTCGAAAAAGTGCATAAAAAAATTGGTTGAAACCTATCGTGAGCAAGATGGACGTAAGAATCAGGCAAGTTTCTGCATCGTAGATGCACAAAGCGTGAAAAACACATGGATAGCTGGTGAAAAAGGCTATGATGCTGGAAAGAAAGTGTCAGGAATCAAACGTCATATCGCTGTAGATACGAACGGTCTTATTCATGCGATTGAAATAACAACTGCGAATATAACTGATCGAGAAGGTGCGATCCAAATGTGTGAAAGGCATAAGAAAACACTGGGAAAAGTAACAAATATACTTTGTGATGGCGGATATACGGGGCCATCCTTTGCACAATCCATCAAAGAAACGATTGATTGTTCGGTTGAAATCATCAAACGATCTGAACTTCACAAGTTTGTCGTGTTACCCAAACGCTGGATTGTGGAACGAACTTTTGCTTGGTTGGAAAATTACCGCAGACTGTGGAAGAACTGTGAACGAACACTTGAAAATAGCAGACAGAGTTGCTTATTGGCAGGTGTAGCAATTTTATTAAAAAGATTTTAAACAGGTTCTAAGGTATTTTTGTCCATCTTCCGAAAAAGGAGAATAAGAAAAAGTGACCTTCTTTTTAAGGTCGATTGCTTTCTTGTAAGTTATATTCGTATTCCTTGACTCTTCTATAAAACGTATTGCTCTTCATCCCTACTTTTTGCATTGCTTCTACTGCAGTAATTTTATGATTTTTCCATTGATGATAAGTTTTTATAAAGTTATCATCAATTTCAACTTTTTTGCGCCCAAATTTAACTCCTTTTTGAAGTGCAATTGTAATCCCTTCTTTTTGTCGTTCACGGATCCTTTTTCTTTCATCTTCAGCCATATAACTTAATAACTGTAAAATTAAATCTGAAATCAGGGTTTCAATTCCATTTAAATCTTTATATTTCATTGTGTTAAGAAGTGGCATATCTAACACAATGATATCAATTTCTTTTTCCTTAATTAGTTCTTGCCATTCATCTAAAATCATTTGTTTATTTCTTCCCAAACGATCTAGTGATTGAATATATAAAACATCTCCATTTCTCAGCATACGCTTCATAAGTTGATATTCAGGACGCTTAAAATCTTTTCCACTAGCTCTTTCAATAGATTGATCTTTACTACTTACTCTAATATAAAAAAACTTCCTCATTAGATATCCCTCTCTCACTTTAAATTCCAAACAATAACTATAATTATTATATTTTAATGTCAAATTATATACAATTCTAATGACATGTTTCAAAAGTGATTATGTTATAATTATGAAACCTTAAAACCTAATCAGACTCACTATGTCAAAAAGTATACTTTTTGACATAGTGAGTCTGATTACAAAATATTTTGTGCAAAGGGATGGAGTCCGAAATAAATATGAACACTAAAAACAGGCTGACAATTCTAACAACTGATGAAATTAATCATCTTTACAGTAGACCTATATTTACACCTAAAGAACGTGTGCAATACTTTTCGCTTTCACAAGTAGAAAAGGAATTATTATATACTTTTCGTTCTATAAAGTCTAAAGTGTATTTTATTCTTCAATTAGGATATTTCAAATCTAAACATTTATTTTTTCAGCTTAAATTATCTGAAGTCCAAGAAGATATTCAATATATTTTAAAAGTCCATTTTAAAAATGAGTCATTTGGAGATTTTGAATCGATTGATAAAAAAACACGATCTACTCATAAAAAATTAATTCTTAAAATATCTAATTACCGTATCTGTGACTCATATTATCGAGGTGCTTTACAAGAAAAAGCCCGTAGAGCTGCAACAGTAAGTGGGAAACCTATTTTCATTTTTCGTGAGTTACTCAATTATTTAATAGAAGAACACATTATTATTCCTGCGTATAGTTTTATGCAAGACATTGTAGGAACGGCTATTACATCTGAAGAACAACGACTCATAATGATTATACAGAATCATCTATCTGAAACTGATAAACAACATTTAAAAGAATTATTATATAATTCTTCTGGATTATATGAGATTACTAGAATAAAACATGAACCAAAAGATTTTAGTATAAATGAAATTAAGCGTGAAATCGAATGCGGGAGTAATATACACCCTCTTTTTCAACTTGCCAATATCATTTTACCTCAACTAAAAATTTCTAATGAAAGCATTAAATACTACGCTTCTTTAGTAGAATATTATTCCGTGTATAAATTAAAACGGTTTGACGAATATCTTATCTATATTTATTTACTATGCTTTATTTCCCATCGTTATCAAAGAATGAATGATAACTTGATTAATAGTTTTATTTATAAAATGAGAAAATACAACGATGATATCATTTCCTTTGCGAAAGACCAAATATATACCTATTATACAGAAAACCAGGGGGATTTTAAGAAAGTAGGCAAGGTTTTACAAGTTATAGTAGATGAAAGTATTTCAGATAATACAGCATTTAAAGACATTCAAAAACGCGTATTCTCTATCCTAGACCGTTCCAAATTAACTGAACTAGCCAATCAAATCCTCGATAATACGAAAATAGATGAAAAAGCGTTCCGTTGGGAACGTATTGATGCATTAGCTTTACAGTTTAAGCGACAAATTCGTCCTATTTTTATGATGGTTGATTTTGTTACAACTGGTATTGATGACTCTCTGATGGATGCAATAACTTTTTTAAAGGAAGTTTTTACGAAACGAAAAACCTTAACCAAATATGATATCAAAGATATCCCTCAAGTCTTTATAACAAACAGCAACAAACGTTATCTTTACACGAAAGATGAGACGCATTCAAAACGTTTACTAATCGATCGATATGAATTTTTAATTTATTATTCCTTATGGCATCATTTACAATCAGGAGATATTTTTTGTAGAGATAGTATACAGTATAGAAGTTTCGAAGATGATTTAATTGATGAAGACAAGTGGGAGCAAAAAGAGACTTTCATTAAAGATTTCCATTTAACTACGTTACAACAGCCCATTGAACAACATTTAAAAGAACTGGAAAACAGATTGGAAACTCGTATTCCTGCAATCAATAAAAGGATTACTTCGAGAAAAAACAAATATATTCAAGTGAAAAAGCATAAAAATCATAACTCATGGACACTTCCATATACCCGAGTTTCAGATCCTATTAATCATTCGTTATTCGATGTATTACCACAAATTGATATAAGAAGTATTCTGTATTTTGTAAATCAACAATGTAATTTTCTAGATAACTTTGAACATATCCTGGGACGCTATGCAAATCAAAAACCAAATTATAATATTCTCATTCCATGTTTAATAGCCTGGGGCACAAATATGGGATTATATAGAATGGGGGAAGTTTTTGATATAGATTTTTCGAAATTAGCAACTACATCATCTAATTTTATTCGATTAGAAACGTTAAAAGCAGCGAATGACTGCATTAGTAATGCAACAAGTAAACTTCCTATTGTTCAATATTATAATATTAATGATTTTGTTCATTCGAGTAGCGACGGTCAAAAATTCGAAACACAGATTCATACGCTACAGTCCCGTCATTCTTCTAAGTATTTTGGAATGAATAAAGGAATTACCTCTTATACAATGGTGGCCAACCATATTCCGATTCAAGCAAGAATTATTGGTGCAAATGAGCATGAAAGTCATTATGTATTCGATATTTTATACAATAATACAACTGACGTAAAGCCTAACATTCATTCGACAGATACACATGGAACAAATGAGGTTAATTTTGCTATATTAGATTTATTTGGTTATCAGTTTGCACCAAGATATAAGGATATTCATGCCACAATATCCCGAAATTTATATGGTTTTCAACATCCAAGCCAATATGAAGAATTACTTATTAAACCTTTGCGAAAAATCAATACAGAGCTGATTATGAAGGAATGGGAAAATATTAAACGGATCATGTTGTCTCTGGCTTTAAAAACGACTACTCAAAATGTTATTGTTCGAAAGTTAAGTTCCTATGCGCGAAAAAATCAAACAAAACGTGCATTATGGGAGTATGATAATATCATCAAAAGCCTATATTTTTTAGAATATATTGATTCGCTACCATTACGTCAAAATGTTCAAAAGGCGCTAAATCGAGGGGAAAGTTATCATAAATTACGTCGGGCTGTATCTTTTGCAAACTTTGGGAAACTTCGTTTCAAGACGGAACAAGATCAACAGATTTGGAATGAATGTAGTAGGCTACTAACTAATTGTATTATTTATTACAATGCGAGTATATTATCGAATTTATTAACGAAATCCCAGCGCAAAGGTATCGAGATGAATATATTAAAGTACATTTCACCAGTTGCCTGGCAACATATCAATTTTTATGGACGTTATGAATTTAGCAAATCTCCAACAGTAGTAAATTTAGAGACAATCATTAAGGGTATCAATGAAGAGAATATTTTAACCAGGTTAACGCAAGCACCTTCCCTTGAAGAAGAATAAGACAAAATATAATTTGGTATATTTTGTCTTATTCCCCCTTTTCGGGGGATGGGCAAAAACACCCAAATTCAAAAAACACCAGAACCTTTTTGGTTAATAAAGATGTAATTTTTAAATTATTTAGATTGTTTGAATATACTCTTGAAATGTGAAAATGTTTCAAAACTTCCTTTTCCATGATAGGCCCCCATACCACTTTCTCCAACACCGCCAAATGGAAGGTAATGAGATGTCATGTGACTGAGAGTATCATTAATGGAACCTCCCCAAAATGATATGCTATTCAAAATGTTATGTTGAAACACTTCACTTTCAGAAAAAAGGTATAGTGCTAATGGTTTTGGGCGTTCAACAATAATATTGATGATTTCTGATACATCATCATATTCTAAAACGGGAAGGATTGGTCCAAAAATCTCGTCTTGCATAACGGAATCTTCCCACGAAATATTGTCAAGGATAGTAGGTTCAATAAACAAGCGAGAGGGATCCGTTTTACCTCCAAAAACCAAATTCCCATCATCTAAATACTGTTTCAAACGGTCAAAATGCTTTTCATTAATAATCCATGAAAAATTTAGATGTTGAGAAATTTCTTCTCCGTAAGCCTTGTGAAGTGCTTCCTTGAGTTTATTCAATAACTGCTCTTTTACACTTCGTTGGACAAGTAAGTAATCTGGCGCCACACATGTTTGTCCTGCATTCAAAAACTTTCCGTTTGTAATACGTATAGCTGCTTTTTCGAGATCAGCGTCTTCATGTACAATACAAGGGCTTTTTCCACCCAATTCCAGTGTTACAGGCGTTAAATTTTTTGCGGCTGCGGCTGCCACAATTTTACCTATCATCGTACTGCCTGTAAAAAAGATGTGGTCGAATTTTTCTTTTAGAAGGGCTGTACTTGTTTCAACTTCACCTTCTACAACACATAGATACTCTTCAGGAAAGTTTGTATTAATGATTGTAGCAAGCATTCTTGAAGTTTGTGGCGTTAATTCTGAGGGTTTCAAAACAGCGCAATTTCCTGCGGCAATAGCTCCTATTAATGGTGCTAAAGCAAGTTGGAATGGATAATTCCAGGGGGCTATAACGAGGGCCAGTCCAAGAGGTTCTGGGTAAATATAGCTTGTAGAACCTGCAGGATTAGAAGGAGTTTCAACTTCTCGTGGGCTTGCCCATACGACAAGGTGATCTAGTGTAAAATCAATTTCTCCTAGTAAAAGCTTAATTTCAGTTCTAAAAGCCTCAGCTTCTGGCTTGTTCAGATCACTTTTTAATCCTTTAAGTATCTCTTTCTCATTCGATAGAATAATTTCCTTTAATTTGTTTAACATATTGATACGAAATGGAACATTTTTGGTTTTTCCGCTACGGAAAAATGAAAGTTGTTTTTGAGTAAGGTTTTTATAATCTTCCATGAAAACACTCTCCTTATAGGGATTTTAAACTTTGGAGTACTTCGTAGAAAAAGCAATTTTTTTGGGCATTTATACTGTTCCCGAAAAAACCGGTAAAAATTCGTAAAATGTAGTTTCTTTAATTGATACGACTTATTCATATCGATTGTTTTTTCAATATCTCTACGCATTGTATTTATTGTAACACGTCCTTTAAATATGAATCTGTAGAAGGACACCGTATTCACCAAATATGCTGATAGAATTAACAGCCAGACATTCCATTTGATAACAATCAAGTGGAACGGGATATTCGAATGACGAAAGTAAAACAGAAAGTGTCTGGGACTTTCCGAAGTAAGAAAGGTGCAGAATCTTGTTGTCAGATACGAAGTTTTATGAATATCATGAAAAAACAATCTGTCTTACAAGTGATAGACCAGGTTATAGAACCGGAACGGTTCCTTGGAATTGCACAATTTCATAAGAGAAATGCTCTATTTGATCTAGATTATTTCTCTTATTGGATGGAGGATTTGTATTTTCTCTTTCATGTTTTCGAATGGAAAACATGTATTTGGTATGCTTTTTCCTAACTAAGCTGAGTAGTTACGAGTTTTGATTAGAAATCGCAGACGAAACATTCATTATAATCTTTACTATGCATGAATAATTAATATTGAGAACGGACAATGATAGGGAGATTACCTTGATACAAACATCATTTTTGTTTATTTGAAGTATGACTCCGATTCTGATCAATTAATTGTTCGAATCTACATTTTTATGTGATAGCTAGTGCTCTAATTATCTATAGTATTGCTTATAGTAGCGATAAAAACTAAAAGTTTAAAGGAGGTTGCAGCATTGGGAAATGTAGTAATGAAATTAGAAAATGTACAAAAAATAATTGACAGCACAGAAATTATCCACGGTTTATCTTTTGAGGTTCGGGAAGGGGAAATATACGGTTTCCTTGGACCGAATGGTAGTGGTAAGACAACGACCATTCGTATGATGACAGGTCTTATTTCGATTACAGAAGGTGATATTACCATTTGTGGGTATAGCATTCGCACAGAAAGAGAAAAGGCATTAGAGAACATAGGGGCTATTGTAGAAAATCCGGAACTATATGAGTATATGACTGGTTGGCAAAACTTAAAGCATTTTGCTAATATGGCACTTCTCCCGATTCATACAGATCGCATCAATGAAATGGTAAAGCTTGTTGACTTAGAGCATGCCATTCATAAAAAGGTAAAAACATACTCTCTTGGTATGAAACAGCGATTAGGCATTGCACAGGCACTACTTCATCAACCAAAAATATTAATTTTAGATGAACCAACCAATGGATTAGATCCAGCCGGTATTCGCCAACTTCGGAATTATTTACAGCGATTAGCGAAAGAAGAGAACGTTGCAATCCTTGTATCCAGTCATTTATTAAGTGAAATTGAATTAATGTGTGATCGGGTTGTGATTATTAAACAAGGGAAGTGTGTACAAGCGTACAATTTACATGAACAAGCAAAACGTGATGAAGTGATACTTGTGGCGTTTGGAATCAATCAAGTGCAGAAAGCAAATGAAATCCTGAAAGGGCAAGTGCAAGGAAATGTCATTGAAGTATCTCTCACGAAAGACGAAGTTCCACAACTGATAAAAAGGCTTGTATATGCTGATGTACTTATATATGCTGTTACGATTCAAAATAAAACATTAGAAGATGCGTTTTTAGCGATGACTGAGGGAGGAAAAGCGTAATGTTTCACTTAATTCAAAACGAATGTTTAAAATTACATGCCAAAAAGGGGATATACACGTTACTAAGCATCCTTGTGGCAATCGAAATAGTAGGAACTTTAGCCATGTGGAAGTGGGGAAAAGGGGATGAGTTTAAGGGATCGTACTTAGATTATGTTAACGCAGAGATTGGTCTCATTGCTTTATTTGCAACAATTTTTGGAATTACACTTGCTGCCCGTACGCTTACTGATGAGTTTCAAAAAGGTACCATTAAGCAATTATTAATTCGTCCAAGAAAAAGAGTGACCATTTTATTTTCTAAATATATTACCGTGTTATTAGCTATGGTATGTATCGTATGTGTGGGTCTGTTCGTTTCCATGATGCTTGGTGGACTTGTAATGGATCACAGTTACACAGAGATAACGTTAGTCGTTATACTAAAGACAATTATCTATCAATTTGTATCCTCTGTTTTCTTTGCGACGGTTGCTTTTTTCTTAGCAACTATTTTTAGAAAATCTGTTTTACCTCTCATTGTTACGCTATTTTTATATTTTTTACAATCAGCAATTACGATGCTTTTACTGACATTTGCAAAAGGGGTTGCAAAATTTATAGTGTTCTTTCACCTAAACTTGGCTGTATATGATAGGAATCCATTCATTAATCATGGAATGACGCCGACTTTTTCAGAATTTACGTTTACAACTTCATTACTACTTGTAATTGCGTATTTCGTTGCATTGCTTTTGGCATCAAGCCTGTTGTTTCAAAAACGTGACGTATTATAAGCGGAACAGACTTGTTAACGGCTGGAGGACTCGTACCTTCAAGTTAGCTATGTCATGTTATACAAGGTGTATACGCTATGTACATTTTGCTATTTATTTACAGTAGGGTGGATCTTAATCCATTGCATACGACTGTATGATGTAGAAGATTCGAAGGTTACAGATTTTTTAAAATTGTAATATAAAAATTTTAGCTTATCTAATCATGCCTTTGTAAATACGTTCATGCTAATACACTATGACTTGCAAAAGGAAGATAATCCATATGAAATCAGATGATATGTCGAAGGAGGAGGTCTTGTGTATGCGTATTTTTAAATGGGGTTGTCTCATTAGTATTATGCTTATTTTTTTGGTAATAGGAGGTATATATTTCTTTGAGAAACACCTGTTAACATCCTTAGATGACAAAGTGAAAAATCCTTCTAAAGGAGAATATATGATTTTAAATCATGACAAATATGTTGATGATTATACGGAAAGTATACAAGCAGCCGAAAAGAAATATCAAGGAAAAGTAGTCGAAATAACAGGATTTGTAAAAGAAATCGGCACGCTCAGTATAGAATTAGAAGGTAGCAAATCTATTCAAGTGTTGATGCAACAAAATATACAATTATCTCCTATTAAAGTAGGAGATATGATTACAATTCGAGGAATCGATGGTGGCTACGATAAGGAGAAAGATCAAATTATGATAGCGATGGGCATGATTGTGAGAAAATAACTGTAAATAAAGATGAGTGTATTAGCTCTGATACAAATAGCATGAAAACAGTAAAAGAACAAAAAGTTTTTTACTGGCATTTTATTTAAAATGGTATGACGGAAGAGAGTATCAAACTGCTGTATGTCATTTTGAAACCACTCAAAAGAACCCGTCTATACTCTTTCCCCTATAATTAAGAGACGCTGAGGAGAAATGATATGACTAATTCAATGTATTATCCTTTACAAGATGGATTAATAAATACCATCGAACTCTTTTGAGTTGGTTTTTGTATTTATGATTACGCAATTGATTTTGAATATTGATATGGATTCAAGTCATTTAATGATAGTACATATAAATAAATTCAGCTACTAAATGGTTTACTTGAGCGAGAGAAACCAGTTTTTCTCCATGCATTTAGGATCCCGTCCCCTAGATCAAATTCTCTTTGAATCCTGGAAATTGTACGTCCTTCTTTAACCACCAATTCTACACATTGTTTTTTCATCTGAAACGCCTCTTATATAGAATCACTTATCTCTATACTGTGTTCCAGTTTTACTGTACCACCTCACATTTTGAAGAGTATCTTTTTCCACCCCATACTTGGCAGCACATGAAGCAAACACAACAAATTCCCCTGGAATTTACAGAGGATGTAGAGAAATATTTAAACAAACGCTTTGAACAATTAGATATAGAGCTTTCAAAAGTCAATTGTTTAATTGCAAATCAAGATTTGCAAGGTGTAACGATATATGGAGGTAAAATACAAGTCGCTTCTCTAAAAAAGATGGTTCCAGAAGATGTAGAAGAAATTACTCGACTTGTGTATGACTTATTGCCGCGTATTAAATTAACAGATTTATTAGTAGAAGTAGATACTTGGACACAGTTTAGCACACACTTTGTTCATCTTCACACTCAACAGGCTCCAAAAGAGAAATCAATTTCATTTGCGGCTATCTTATCAGATGGAATTAATTTAGGATTAAGTAAAATGGCTGATGCTTGTCCAAATATCTCATCTTCTCAGCTAGCTTGGATAGCAGATTGGTATATAAGAGATGAAAGCTATACGAAAGCGCTTGGAAATATTGCAAATTTTCATCATAAACAACCCTTTTCTTCCTATTGGGGAGAGGGCACTACTTCATCTTCAGATGGACAATTTTTTCGCGCCGGTGGGACTTCCAGTCCCCTAGCACAAGTAAACCCAGGATTAAGTTTTTATACACATATATCAGATCAATATCATCCATTTTATGTCCAAGTTATTAGTTCCTCAGAAGAGGCACCACATATTATTGATGGGCTACTGTATCATGAAACAGATTTGCAAATTGAAGAACATTATACAGATGCCGCAGGTTTTGTTGATCATATATTTGGAATGTGCCATATGTTAGGGTTTCGCTTTTCACCACGAATTAAAACGATTGATAATCATAAAATATATACATTATCTGTTCCAATAATATATAACGATATTAACTTCATGGTTAGCGAAACAATTTAGGTAAAGAAAATACGTGAAAATTGGGATGAAATATTACGTTTAGTTAGCTCTGTACGACAAGAAACAGTTACAGCTTCCCTGATTTTAAAAAAATTATCAACTTACCCTAGACAGAATAGTTTATCTATCGCACTTCGTGACCGATTCTATGAAGATCAATTGCATCGTGCAAGTGGGCTTCAACTCATTATTTCTGCGATTGTAACTTGGAATTCTATCTATATCTCTCGTGGAATTGAAACGTTACGGAATAATGGTATTCATATTCCAGAGGAATATATTCAGCACATCTCTCCATTAGGCTGGGAACATATCGTACTTACAGGAGATTATTTTTGGAATTTAAATCAAGAATTAAATTTTGAAAACTTACGGTCACTACGGAAAAATAGAATAAAACAGAAATAAAAACACAGGGAAGATTATTTTCTCTGTGTTTTTATTTCTTAATAATATGTAAAAATACTCCTTAACGTACAATTTTCTTTTTTCGGTCGTGTGACCCCTATTTGTTGAGCGTATACTTTCTAACGTAGTTAGGTATCAACATAATTCAGAAAAATGAGTAACTTCCAACAGAGAAACCGCTATCTATAATCTGACGGACTAGAGCACGAAACCGTCTCACTACCCCATATAAGAAAGAACATCTGAAAATAGGATTAATTATTCATACAAACCAAGGATCTCAGTATACAAGCAGTAATTTTCAAGCCACACTCAAAAAGTATGGTGCTGTTTCGACGGCCAGTAGAAAAGGAAACCCTTATGACAATGCATTGATGGAATCCTTTTACAAAACCATAAAAAGAGAGCTTCAAGGTGCTAAATTTAAAACACCTGAACAAGCTCGGACAGAAATATTTAAATATATAGAGTTGTATTACAATACAAAAAGAATGCATTCTTCTTTGGATTATCTTTCTCCTATCGAATTTGAGAAAGCCTATTCATAATATCCACCTAACTTAGTGTTCAGTAAATGTTGACAAGTCCACTTTACAACGGAAAAAGAATTTTTCTTATGTGCGTAAGAATTCTTGAATATCTTCCAATTCTCTTCGAGTGGGAATCACTGATATAGAAAAAATAGGTATCTGCATTTTTTCTAATGGTACCGTACTGATAATTCCATCTATATCTAACTGTTGAATATCACATGTATGGATATCTAGCACTTCTTCTGGCACAATCGATAACCTATGTCCAAACTCTTGATAGAGTACCCCTTGTATATATCGTTTCCATAGAATATAATCTCCCAAGTATAACAGTACTTTTTTACGATGATTTTGCGCTAACTGAAACGTCGCTTCTAATTGTAACGTAATAGCTAGAATGTCTTCTTCACGGGCAGGAGATAGAAAAGGGTGTTCCTGCGCCCATACTGTATAAACTGAGCTGACTCTTTGAAAAGTTTTCATATGTTTTTGCTTTATTTGTTCATGCCATTTGGGCGAAGGAGAGGTAAGGGTCGGAATAAACTGGTTTCGGTATGAAACTTGTCTAATATATTGTAATAAACAAAACAAAAATTCTTTGTCTTGGCGGAAAAGTAGTTCAAATTCATGCTCTAATTGTGCTACTAAATCCTCGGTATATTGATAGACAATGGATGCTCCTTCAGAAAAATACTGTAACATTTCTTGCTTATATTGATTCCGATTAGCAGGAATAAACATACAACAATTTACAGCAATTGTAATAAAAATTTGATCTGCTGTCGTCAGTGAGACGTCGCATAGGATTTCTGGTAGGTTTTTAATTTTGAGATAAAAAGGTGTTTCTATAATCAGTGCATCATGAATAGGTAATATTTTCATTTCATATCCTTGTTTTTTTCGTTGGATTGCAATAGCCATTAAATACGCAAGTCGCTGTTTATAACTTGGATAAAATTGAATATCTAGTTCCGTCTCTATTTGTGAAATATAGGAAAAAACACCTGTTTCGTCAGGAAAAGGCCATTCTTCCCCACCGTAAATTGCAAAATATACTTCGTAGAACATATATACAATATGCGCTTCTATTCCCACAATGCGTAATGGCCTTTTATGCAGTTCTAAATTAAAGGAATGGAGACACTTTTGAACACTGGGAAGAACATGAGATAAAGTAGGCACTTGTATATATAACGCATCAGCTAATTGTGTCATTGTACGAATGTTCGTTCGCAATAATTGATCTAATACACGGAACCGTATATCTTCTCTCCTAAAAAAAGAATTGATGCTGTTTTGAGATGAATACGGCGGTTTGTGTAATCTTACACCTTTTCCTTTCAAGAGTTGTATGTACCAATCAGATGGTATCTGGTCTTTTAGATAGTGTAAATCTCGTCGAACGGTTTTTTCCGAACATTGAGCCTGTTGTGCAAGTTCTTCCAATGTATGCCATCTTAAATCTTGTAATAACATGTTAATAATAGCTTGTTGTCGTTGATGTGTAAACATACTTTACATCATCCAATTCTCTTTGATATGAATGGATGTACTCCTTCCTTTTTTGGTTTAGTATGCTCAAATAAGTGAGAAATACAAGTTTTTCTCTATTGAAGGTTTTATTCCATTGATACATAATCAACTAATACATGTGCTTCACCTGTCCGGTACATATGGCATCCCTTTTTAATAAACGAATATTTTAAAAAATGTTATCCTATTTTACATTCTGTTAACATATAGTCTTACCATTTGTTTAAGAACCTGTCTAGAAGGTAGGAACGAAGGATCTGTTGCAAAGTTTGAAAAAAGCTACGCCTGTTTATAAACTTTGGTTATCGTTTAAGAAATTTTGAATAATTGCTGTAATTCGTTGTATGTCGAAAAAGAGAAGTCTGGAATCTGACTTCTCTTTTGTTTGTATATGGCATGAATCGTTTCGATTCCTTTCAATGTACGTGAAGCATGGCGGAGATTTTGAAATCCTGCGGATTTAACAAAACGTCTCTTGATATGTCTAGGATCTTGTTCGATAAAATTATTGAAATGCTTAACAGTACAATGTTTCGTATGCACATAAAATCCATTATGTTTCAGTTTTTTGAGTGCACAAAGTAGAGCGGGAGCCTTATCTATTATGAGAATTGTTGGTTCTCCAAAAGCTTTCACTAACCTTTTCATAAACATATAGGCAGCTTGATGATTTCGCTTTTTGCGAAGTTGAATATCCAATGTGTGACCTTCCGTATCAATTGCACGATAAAGATAACGCCACTCCCCCTTGACTTTGATATAAGTTTCATCTAAATGCCATACGAAGTGTGCGGATTTATTTTTCTTCTTCCACATTTGGTAGATTAAATTTCCATATTCATGCACCCAACGCATGATAGTTGTCGGATGAACAGATATGCCGCGTTCTTTCAAAAGTTCAGATACATCGCGATAACTTAAAGAAAAGCGACAGTAGTAGCCGACGGCTACCAAAATAATATCTTTCTTGAATTGTTTCCCTTTAAAATATCTCATTTTCGATGCTCCTCACTCTATTTTGCAAAAGTTTAGCTTACTTTCAAAATCTGTGCAACAGAACCTAAAATTGTACTTTTATGCTCCGTTAACCATCTTATGGAAAACACTTTTTGAAGGATTTGAATAATGAAGTACTATTTAGGTGAAAAATATGTAGGCTGTTTCGAAAAATCTAATTTTAAAACAGCTCATTAACAGATAATGACATAAGGGGCGAATGATATGAAATATTTATGGTCACGCCGATATCTTGAAGAAACATTTTCGAGGTCCTCAATACCTCAACAAGATCAAGATGCAGACTTTATACATAATAAGATTTTACATATACAAACACTGTTTAACCATTCTAGTGACTTAAAAATACAGTCTTTTCAAATTAGGCAACATAATTGCACGATGCTATATTTGGAAACCCTCATAGATAAAGAACAATTGGAGCGGTTGTTATTCTCGTTACATTCGACTGAATCTTCGCACCACAAGAATGATACATTTAAATTTGATTTTTTGGAGAAATCAAAAGACCGGCAGGATGTTATTGATAAACTGTTGGTCGGATATTCTATTTTATTTGTATCGGGTCAGCCTCAAATTTATTTTATCAATGTTGCAGCTAGTTTTGATCGCTCAACAAATGAACCAATGGGTGAAAAAGTGATTACTGGTTCACATCAAGGTTTTATAGAAAATATAAACATCAACCTAAATTTACTCCGTAAAACCATTAAAAATATAGATTTATGTATTAACTATATTACTTTGGGAAAAAAAACAAATACAAAGATCGCTGTAGCTTACATGAAGGGGATTGCAAACAACGACCTAGTAAATAGAGTTATGCACAGGTTGAACAATGTATCAGTAGACATGGGTTTTAGCCCAGGATATCTAGAGGAATTGATAGAAGATTCTACATCGTCACCCTTTCCACAAATGTTAAAAACAGAGCGTATAGATAGAGTAAGTGCAAATTTGATAGAGGGTAGGATCGCTATTTTTAGTGAGAATTCTCCCACTGTTTTCATTGTTCCTATTAACTTTTTTGCTTTTTATCAAACTTCAGATGACTACAATTCAAGGGCGTATGTTGGGACTTTTATTCGCATAATTCGAATCTTTTGTTTTTGGATTGCCATTACTTTTCCGGCTATTTATATTGCGATTATTGGGTTTCATTTTGAAGTACTTCCAAATGAACTCATCACCACTGTTAAAGGATCCATCGAAATGATACCCTATCCTCCTTTGATTGAAGCTTTAATTATGGAATTAGCAATTGAGCTCATACGAGAAGCTGGTATACGCCTTCCCTCTCCTATCGGCCAAACAATAGGGATTGTCGGTGGGCTTGTAATTGGAGATGCAGTAGTAAAAGCGGGGTTAATCTCCAACATTATGATTGTAGTTGTAGCGATTACCGCCATTGCTGCCTATGTAATTCCATCGAATGAAATGAGTTCTTCTGTTCGTCTATTACGTTTTCCAATGATGATTATAGCTGCGGGGTTGGGGTTTATAGGGATTGTATTCGGACTTATGATTTTATTCATTCATTTATGTGCATTAGAATCATTAGGTTCTCCCTATTTTTCTCCAATCGCGCCCTTTCATTGGAAAGATTTAAAGGATGCCATAGTTAGATTGTCAATTTGGAAGTTACGTAATAGGCCAACTGACATACAGCCCAAGGAAACCCAGCAATTATCCAATTTGAAGGGACAGAAACAAAAATGAAAGAAAACCAGAGCCAACTTACATTATCACAAATGTTTTTTGTCATACTACAAGCTGTTACTGGAATTGGCGTGTTAACCCTTCCTTATGATATATATACCGTTTCAAAAGAAGATAGTTGGATTACCATATTATTTAGTGGCCTTATAATAGGAATTGGAGTCTTAATTATGTGGCTGTTACTCCGACGTTTCCCTACCCTAACTATATTTGAGATGGTAAATGAGATTGTTGGTCTTTACCTGGGGAGCTTTTTAAAAATTATTTACATTTTATTTTTTCTATATACGCCTATATGTATCGTGTTAGCATTTAGCTATTTATTAAATATCTGGATTTTACCTGAGACACCAATCTGGGTTAACACATTTTTGATACTAGGAATTAGTGTATACTGTGCCAAAAAAAAATTAAAAGTGATTGCTCGTTTTTTTACAACAGTTTCTCTTTTATTTCTTGTTTTATTTTTTTTAATTTCCTATGTACTAAGAGATGTAGAATTTTTATATCTCCTTCCAATAGGGAAAAACGGATTGCAAAATATTATAAAGGGTTTACCAAAGTCTTCAGTTGCCTTTTCAGGATTTGAAGCTATCTTGATTATTTTTCCATATTCAATGGGGAATTCTTTACAAAAACTCAAAGTTTCTATCATGGCCTTAGGAGTGGTGACTATTTTTTATGCATACTCAGCAGTAGTCTGTATCACATTTTTTGGGCCCTCTATTATGCGATTTATGCCACAACCTATTTTATATGCATTGAAATTTCAATCCTTCCAAATTATTGAAAGAACGGATTTGTTATTTTTTTCAATTTGGACAGTCTCTATTGCCACATCCCTTATAATAAATTTATATATAGCAGCAAACGGACTTGCGAATTTATTTAAGAGAACCACACAGTCTAAATTTGTTCCCTATGCAGCAGTGTTTATTTTTTTAATTACCCTTATTGTCCCGCAAAACAAAGAATCCATCAATAGTATCCGTCAATACTACGCATTGGCAAGCCCAATATTCTTTTTAATTCTCCCTGGAATTCTTTTGATACTATCATTTCTGCAAGGAAAACAAGAACCTAAAAGGGAGATTCGGTCATGAAATCATTAAAGTCGGTGTTAATATATGGAGTTTTCCTTATGCTCTTAACAGGCTGTTGGGATCAAAAGTTATTAAAAGATGCAAAATTAGTAATGGGGGTTGGATATGATTTAACTACGGATGAAAAATTATTAGAAACCGTTATCCTTCCCCTCTTTTCAGCAAGTGAAAGCGGAATGCAATCAAAAAAGAGTCAAATTATATCAGAAATTGGAAATACCGCGCACGAGACACGTGATAAAATTAATAATGCCGTTTCGAAACGCTTCGATCCTGCACAATTAAAAATCGTTTTATTTGGGGAAAAATATGCGAAAATGGATATTTATCCGGCCCTTGATGTTTTTTATAGAGATCAAAAAAGTTCTCTTCTATCAAACGTTGCGGTTGTAGAAGGAACTGCACATAAGATGCTGCAGATTAAAACAAATGAACCAAAAACAATGGATAGCTATTTAATGGATTTAATAGTAAATGCTCAAGAAGCAACAATTATAGCAAAACCAAATAAACCGCTTATTTCACATATATATAATCCAGGGGTAGATTTGGTTTTACCCCTTTTAAAAACGCAACAAAACAAGGTTAAAATCCAAGGATTGGCTATGTTTAATGGCGAACATTATACAGGGCATCATTTAACTCGCCAAGAATCCACCCTTTACCTCCTTATGGCTAATCAAAAAGCCGAAAGAGCAGTAATCACGCTTAAAATCCACCAGAATAAACATCCTGAAATGAAAAATTATATCACAATAAATGTAATCAAATCTAAGCGCCATTTTAAAATAAATACAAGCGATTTAAATAACCTTGCGATAAATCCATTACTTGATTTAAAAATTGAAATCGTTGAAGATCCAGAGAAACATGTATATGACATGAAAAGAATTAAAAAGCTCAATCAAGAAATTTCAAGGCAACTAACACAGCAGATTCGGGGCGTTTTGCAAAAAACTCAGGAGGCTAATTCTGATATTTTAGGAATCGGAAAATATATAATTGCCTATCATAATGAAACATGGAAGCACATAAATTGGAAGCAAGTTTATCCAAATTTAAAATTCAAACCTGAAGTTAAGGTAGAGATTTTAAAACATGGGGTATTTAATTAAAATTTTTGTCCGAAGATAAAATAGTAGTAAAATCGGGTTCTGTTGCAAAGTCTTTGAAAGTAAGCTAAACTTTTGCAAAACAAAGTGAGGAGCATCCAAAATGGGATATTTTAAAGAGAAACAATTCATGCTATATACAAACAAAAGAGCAGTCATATGCCAGACTTCTCTTTTTCGACATACAAAGAATTACAGCAATGATTCAGAATTTATTAAACGATGACCGAATGTTGTAAACAGATTTATGTTTTGTCCAACTTTGTAACATAACCTTTTTTGATATGCTCCCTTACATTTAATCGACAGGCCCTTTTTTCTTCTACTCATATTGTAAACATTCGATTGGCTCTAATCTTGCCGCTTTATTCGCTGGGAGGTAACCAAATAAGATACCAATGAACATAGACACGCACACGGCAGTAAGTCTTAAACCGATTGAAATAACAAGAGGCCATTCTGCAAAAAACGAAACAATCCAAGCAAAAAGCACGCCCAATATAAATCCAATGAATCCACAAAGACCCGTTAAAATGCAAGACTCGATTAAAAATTGTATTAATATTTTCCCTTGCGTTGCGCCTATGATACATAATTATACAAGTAACGTTTCACGTGAACAGTTTGAACTCATTCGAGAAGATTTGGAAAACGCACGAAAAAGGACGCGTCCACGCACAGTTGATTTATATGAGGTATTCTGCGGTGTGCTATACGTACTTACCACAGGATGCCAATGGCGTAATCTACCAAGTGATTTTCCAAACTGGCAAACAGTTTATTTTTACTATCAGATTTGGCGGAAAGTAGACGAGAATGACATAAGTCTTCTCGAAAAAGTGCATAAAAAAATTGGTTGAAACCTACCGTGAGCAAGATGGACGTAAGAATCAGACAAGTTTCTGCATCGTAGATGCACAAAGCGTGAAAAACACATGGATAGCTGGAAAAAAGGGTTATGATGCTGGAAAGAAAGTGTCAGGAATCAAACGTCATATCGCTGTAGGTTCTGTTGCAAAGTTTTTGGAACTGAGCTAGACTGTAGAAAAAATGAGGTGAGGAGCATAACATATGGGATATTTTAAAGGAAAACAATTCGAGAGAGACATTATTTTGGTAGCCGTCGGCTATTATTGTCGTTTTTCTTTAAGCTATCGTGATATTTCTGAACTCTTGAAAGAACGTGGCATATCCGTTCATCCTACGACCATCATGCGTTGGGTTCATGAATATGGCAATTTGATTTATCAAATCTGGAAAAAGAAAAACAAAACGACACACCCTGTTTGGCATTTAGATGAGACTTACATCAAAGTTAAAGGGGATTGTACCGTGCAATTGATGGAGATGGACATACATTGGATATTCAACTTCGTAGAACTCGTGATCATGAAGCGGCTTATATGTTTATGAAGCGACTTGTCAAAGCTTTTGGAGAACCATCGGTTCTTACGACAGACAAGGCCCCGGCTTTGCTTTGTGCATTCAAAAAATTGAAGAAAGACGATTATTATACACATACCAAACACTGTACCATCAAATATCGTAATAATCTTATTGAACAAGATCATCGACATGTAAAACGACGCTTTACCAAATCTTCTGGGTTCCAAAGTATCCGTCATGCTTCTCGTACTATAAAAGGGATTGAAACGATTCAGGCTATATATAAACAGAGACGAAGTCTTGAATTAGACTCTGTCTTTTCGGCGTACAATGAACTACAAAAACTAGTAGCGGTTGCTTAAACCCAAACGCCACTTTATAATCCGTTCTCTATTTTTTTAACTTTGCAACAGAACCCTTCTAACAGCATTTGATGGACCTCATATGCTTCTTCTATAGGTACATGCCCAGAAATATAACGAAGGATAAGCATAGACTCAATTATCCTCATTTTCTGATCGATTTCTTGTAATAATTGATTAGAGCCACTAGAAAATGATTTGTTCAATATACCAATCCTCTTCTATATTTTTTACGGGAAGACGACAGCTATGCAATAGATTCTTCTTGTACAAGTTGAAAGAAAAATACTTTTTTGTATTCTATACCAATTATAATGGTTACACAAAGACATTTGTGATTTTTATTTAAAAAAAAGCCAAATTTATATACAGTTCGAATTTTTTCATTGAATTTGTTCTGTTTGGGTTTCTACCTGAACTAGTCTTTTATTTGATTCAAATGAGTTAACCTAAGTTATATCAAAGCTTTTACGTAGTAAGGTTAACTTTAAAGGATATTTGAATGGGGAGGAATGAAAATGAACAACAACAGATGTATAATCTGATTATCATGATATATTTTAGTTTTGATCATGTTGATACAACCAATCTATATGAAACGAATGGTTTTGTGTACCAACTGTATACGAACTCATTTGAAACAAACTCTTCAGATTGACTAATAAACGTTTTAAATTTATACGAGGTAGAAAAAACGAATTAAAACAAATACATAATCCTATAAGGGCCCTTAAAATGACCGAAGGTGTTTTTCTAATAAAAGAGCATTGTATTTTTAATATAATTCCCGTAAAGTAAGCGCATACCATGCAAAACATACATATTGGAGTGTGATACACAATGAAACCCATTTTCAAATCAAGTATAGCTCTAACACTTTTTTCTCTTTCTCTTATAGGGTGTCAGTCACTACCAACACAGCCGAAACAACCATCTTCACTAACCGAACAACAAGTTATGGCCGATGCTTGGTATCAAACGGCTGGTGAAGTCAAAGCGCTCTATCATCAAGGATATAATATCGGAAAGATGAAATTAGACGCAGCACTTGCCAAAGGTACGGAGAAAAAAGCTGCCATTGTTTTAGATTTAGATGAAACGGTCGTGGATAATAGTCCGTACCAAGTTATGACCGTGAAAACAGGAAAAGGATATCCCTATAAATGGGACGAATGGATTCAACAAGCGAAAGCAGAAGCTCTTCCTGGCGCTGTTTCCTTTTTACAACATGCAAATGAAAAAGGTGTGACGATCTACTACATCTCAAATCGCAAACAGAGTCAATTAGATGCTACTTTACAAAACTTACAGAAACTGAATATCCCGCAAGCCGATAAAGAGCATGTCTTATTGCAAGGAAAAGAAGACAAAGGGAAGGAAGAGCGAAGAAAAAAAGTTGCGTCAGAATATGATATTGTTTTATTCTTTGGAGATAATTTATCTGATTTTACCGAATTTGATGAAAAATCTGTACAAGATAGAAAGCAAGCTGTAGAAGAGATGCACGAAGTATTTGGAGAAAAGTTTATTATGTTCCCAAATCCAATGTATGGGGATTGGGAATCCGCTTTATATCAATACGACTTCAAAAAGTCAGATACTGAAAAAGATAAAATCCGTAAAGATGCATTGCAAGTATTTGAAGATACGAAATAATAGAAGTATTAAGACAAACAGATACAGGTTTGCTATTATATTTTATAAGCTGTGGTAAGCTGTCATTTGGAAGATTGAGCGCATTCGCTCAATCTTTTTTCCTATTTTTTACTATCCCATGATTCAATTGAAACATATGGCGAATACACACTATCTATCAAGATAATTCCCTTGACAACGAATCACTTATATATCAACTATATCAGACCTCTACCCAATCTTTATGTTTTAAACAAACGTTTGATTCGGCATTCTTCGTACGAAATCCATACAGATTCGCTACAATTCGTCAATGTTTGTATACATTTTTTGAAAAAGGAATCCTTGTATGTATAAATCTCTTACATAATTACGATTCAAATCACACACGCTACTATACATACCAATTCTTAACATAAGGAGTGTATATGAAAGTGATTCTGAAAATTATTTTTGCAGGTTTCCTTCTTTGTCTATTATGTGCGTGTGCGGAACGAAGAGAAATCGAAGAATTAGGATTTGTTGTTGGTGCTGCCTATGATCAATCATCACATGCAGCCATTAAAGAAAATAGACACATAAAACAGAGACATTTTTGGAGATGGTACACTAAACTGGACACTAAGTTAAGAAAGGTGATTCAGTTTATGAGTAGAAAAGTCTATGATCGTCAATTTAAAATGGCTGCAGTTTAGCTGGTACGGGAAGAAAATATGTTTGTAAAAGAGGTTTCCAGAGAATTATCGATTCATTCTAATACCCTATATCGTTGGATAAGTGAATATGAAGAATATGGGAAAAGAGCTCGATTTATTAAAAAAGTTCCAGGTCTTCTTGAAGAAAAAGAATGTGTAAGATTTCAATATTTAAAAGAAAATAAACACAAATATAAAATCAAGAAGGCTTGTAAAACGTTAAACATCTCGCGATTAGGTTACTATGAATATTTACAGAGAAAACCTTCTAAACGAGCTCTAGAAAAAGAAGTGTTAAGTGGGGAACTACAGGAAATATTTGAGGAGCATAAGGGGCGGTATGGATCTTTAAGAATTACAAAAGTTCTTGAAAAGAAAGGCATCAAAGTAAACCGGAAGCGAGTAGGAAAGCTGATGCGTCAAATGAAACTGTATGCGAAAGGCAGTCGCTATCAATATAAACGTTATAATAAGAAATTCCCTTCCATAGAAAGACCTAACCTCTTAAATCAATTTTTTCAGACGGATCAACGAAATAAAATATGGGTTGGTGATATTACTTGTATTCCTACCCAAAAAGGCACCTTATACCTTGCGGTATTTGTGGATATGTACTCAAGAAAAGTGATTGGCTGGTCCATATGAGTACACGTATGAAAGATTCTCTCGTGATAGACGCTTTTTTACAAGGATATAAAAAAGAACATCCGAAAAAAGAGTTAATTATTCATACAGACCAAGGGTCTCAGTATACAAGCGGTAATTTTCAAACGACACTCAAAAAGTATGGTGCTGTTTCGAGTGTCAGTAGAAAAGGAACCCCTTATGATAATGCATGAATGGAATCCTTTTACAAGACTATAAACAGAGAGCTTATTCAAAGTGCTAAATTTAAAACACTTGAACAAGCTCGTAAAGAAATATTTAAATATATAGAGCTGTATTACAATACAAAAAGAATGCATTCTTCTTTAGATTATCTTTCTCCTATCGAATTTGAGAAAGCCTATTCATAATATTCACCTAACTTAGTGTCTAGAAAATGTTCACAAGTCCACAGCTGCTTAATTTTTCAGTCTAACTTTTTGGATTCAGTTCATCATAGCCGGCTTTTTTGGCGACAATTCTAGCAAATCCCAGTATACCAGCTCCAAATTGTGCACTATGTATTAAAAAGAAAACATAAATTGGAGCTACTTGATATTCCTTGTTAATCTTCATTTTTTCTACTCCCACTGTATGGTATGGGATATACATATAACAATATCCACTTAATAAAAGATATATGATAGCTAAGTTCTATATGTACTATTTTGGCAATGTTGATCCAGATTGTGTAATCTGAGGCTGTACATGAATACGAATTTGACAGGTAGAGAAATATTGTTTGCCATTCTCCCAATCATTCTCTATTTTTTCCCATGTTTTGAAGTCTTGTCGTTGATACTTGTCTTCAATTCCGATGACATCTAATTTATATTGTGTTTGTAGTTGTTTTTCCATTTCGTTTGCTAATACCTGCTGGAGCTGTTTCATGGAATATTGGTGAGCTAGAGAGGAATGCATCTCCGCAATTTTCCCATCTAACTTCACATATATATCGACCTTAGGGTACTTGGGGTTTGTCACATCGAGTTCCATACGTTGGTGTACACGATGAAATTCATAGGTAATACGTTGTTTGTTCATCGGAAAGTAACAATCCCCCTTACTTTTGAGTTAGTCATATACTGTAAGGCGGCAGTATCTTGTGCGTTTAACATTGCAACCAAGCGATTATCGGTACCTTTAAATAAGGCAGAGCCACTTAATTCGACGCCTTGTTTTGTACGAAATACAACGGGAAGGATAAAACTTTTCTTTGCGATGATTTTACTATGAATATCGCCAATTCGCTTTTTCTCTATCATTTGTGCATTTTTTTGTGTATGCTCCGATAGCATCCAAACATATTTTGCAGGTAAATATTCAGGACCTGCGTTTTGAGCTAAAATAGGTGCTGCAGGGCCCTTAGCCACAAATAGCCGAATATTTCTTCTCATCGCTTCATCACGTGTATATACATCCAAAATATTTTGTAACATATAGGGTGTTCGTAATACTTCTTCAGAAAAAATAATGATTTGTATGTGTGGGAAAAATAAAGGACGACTAATTTTTTTTGCAATCATGCGGAAATGTGCAAAAATACTTTCTCCTGTAGAACTCAAATTAATATAATTTTTTTGTGTAGCTGTGCCACGCTCTGATGTACTCAGTGTATTGGGTAATACCATTTGATAGGTACCTTTAATGGCTGCATGTGATGATTGATCATAGGCAGCACCAACAACAAATCCTAATTCTTCGATTTCTCTTCGTTCCGCACACGCACATAATAGACAAAGAAGGAAACCTGCAAAAATGAGTTTCAGAATCGCTTTCATATACACTCCTTCTGTTAAGAATTGGTATGTATAATAGCGTGTGTTGTTTGAAGTATAAATATGTATGAAAACAAAAAGATGACGCGTCCAGACAATAAAAATATGTCACCTATCCTATGGGGCCAATGAAAGGGATTCAAGTAAAAAAATTATTGGTATGTTATTGTACACCCACACTTATATGATGTTTAGCAGTGTACTACATATAAGAATGAGATACAGAAACAATCCCATGAGAAGTATATATTTCATATAAGTTGTATCATAAAAATCGTTAAACAAAATGACACCTACAATTGTAATCAACATAATAGACAATAACACGACTGGATGCAAATAGAGCGGGTTTTTGGTTACATAGATGATGTAACCAAAAAAGAGATCATGAATAGTAAGAAAGCAACGAAATTAGGTTTATACATACGAAGGTTCCTTTCTTAAAAAATATATAAAAACATTGACGAATTGCAACGAATCCATATGGATTTCGTACGAAGGATGCCGAATCAAACGTTTGTTTAAAATATAAAGATTGGGATAGAAGCCCTCTATAGTTGATACATCAACAATTTACCATCAAGGGAATCCCCTTGATAGGCAGTGTGCATTCGTCATATGTTGCAATTGAATCATGGGATAGTAAAAAATAGGAAAAAAGATTGAGCGAATGCGCTCAATCTTCCAAATGACAGCTTACCACAGCTTATAAAATATAATAGCAAACATGTATCTGTTTGTCCTGATATTTCTGTTATTTCGCATCTTCAAATACATGCAATGCATCTTTACGGAGCTTATCTTTTTCAGTATCTGACTTTTTGAAGTCGTATTGATATAAAGCGGCTTCCCAATCCCCATACATTGGATTCGGGAACACAATAAATTTTTCTCCAAATGCTTCGTGCATCTCTTCTACCGCTTGCTTTCTATCTTGTACAGATTTTTCATCAAATCCTGTAAAATCAGATAAATTATCTCCAAAGAATAGAATAATATCATGTTCTGTCGCAACTTTCTTTCTGCGTTCTTCCTTCCCTTTTTCTTCTTTTCCCTGCAATAAAACATGCTCTTTATCAGCTTGCGGGATACTCAGTTTTTGTAAGTTTTGCAAAGTGGCGTCTAACTGATTTTGTGTACGATTGGAAATGTAGTAAATCGATACCCCTTTTTCATTTGCATATCGTAAAAAAGAAACGACACCAGGAAGAGCTTCTGCTTTCGCTTGTTGAATCCATTCTTCCCATTTATAGGGATATCCTTTTCCTGTTTTCACTGTCATGGCTTGATATGGACTATTATCCACGACCGTTTCATCTAAATCTAAAACAATGGCAGCTTTTTTCTCCGTACCTTTGGCAAGTGCTGCGTCTAATTTCATCTTTCCGATATTATATCCTTGATGATAGAGCGCTTTGACTTCACCAGCCGTTTGATACCAAGCATCGGCCATAACTTGTTGTTCGGTTAGTGAAGATGGTTGTTTCGGCTGTGTTGGTAGTGACTGACTTTTATAAACGAGAAGCACCACAACTCAGTTTGCGGTATTTCGGAGAAAATCATATAAAAATTAAAAAAAGAACAAACCGTGAAAAGTCTGTTTGTTCTTTTCTTTCACTTGATTTATACGATAGCACTATCTTCCAAGGATAGTGCTAAATGCACTTCCTTCACATTTGTCACGAGCTGGTCTGCCATGTCCGTCTCGATCACACTCTAATTCTACATAATAATCTCCTCTTTGGAATCTTTCATAAAACATTTTTGGTGCATTCCTATCAACTGTACCCCGTTCAATTACCACGGCTCTATCAGGGACTCTGTCATTTATTTGCATTTTGTATAATTTGTACGCTAAATTACTGAACCTTGACTCATTCATGATTTTAAATTGCACATGATTTCATCTTTCGTCCAAATTAAAAATAGGTGACTGACTAGAACTTTGGCCCCGTTGTAATTCTACCATGTAATCAAAGCGGTCCGGGCGTTGCCAGTTTTGTGACATTTCCTGTTGAGTTGACACCTCAGTTTGTACAGTAGAAGCTCGTGCATCAATCGTAGGCACAAGTAATCCTCCAGTTACGAATACCGTTGAAAGTATACCCATAATACGTTTCAAATTCATCACTTCTATAAATAGAATATGTACGAATACATTGTATAATGGATTCCTCTCGATAGTAAGCGCTTCATTTTTTTCAATAGGGACACTTTTGACTCATAAGTTGTTTAATCTATATGTTTTATTATAAAAATGAATCAATCTAACTTTTTTCTTCTTCATTTGTAATCCCTCAGTCTAGTTCGAAAACATGAAAAAGAACAAATGTTAATAAGAGAGAACATTCTCTTATTAAGTAACGATATTCCAAAGACCTGTTCCAGTTGCTATGAACTAGTTCATGGCTTGTCATACAGATTGCTTTTGTTGGTTCGGTTGCAAACTTCGATTAAAAAACTTTGCACCCGAACCCCTATTTTTGTAATAAAAACAAAGTTAAAGAGCATGTTAATAAAAAATAGGTTAATAACATCAATTTTTTATTAAATAACCATACGTTTAGGAGGTTTACAGAAGCATGAGTCAATTTATTAAAAGGGGTTTAGTATCCATCATATTTTCTTTCTCATTACTAGGTTGTCAGGTGTCTCAAGAACCCAACGCCACAAAGGCTCCATTAACCGAAGAACAAGTCACAGCAAATGTTTGGTATCAAACAGCTGGGGAAGCAAAGGCACTCTATCATCAAGGATATAATATCGGAAAGATGAAATTAGACGCAGCACTTGCCAAAGGTACGGAGAAAAAGGCTGCCATTGTTTTAGATTTAGATGAAACGGTCGTGGATAATAGTCCATATCAAGCCATGACTATAGCAGAAGGAAAAAGTTCTCCTTATAAAATAAAGGAATGGTTTCAACAAGCCAAAGCAGAAGCTTTACCCGGAGCGGTTTCATTTTTGAAGTATGTAAATGATAAAGGTGTGGCAATTTATTATATTTCGAATCGAAAACAAGATCAATTAGATCCTACTCTACAAAATTTAAGACAATTAGGTATTCCACAAGCAGATAAAGAACATGTTTTATTGCGTAAAGATAAAAATGAAAAAGGGAAAGAAGGACGCCAAAAACAAATAGCTATGCAACATGATATCATATTGTTCTTTGGGGATAATCTATCTGATTTTACGGGATTTGATAATAAATCTGTACAGGATAGAAATCAAACTGTAGAAGAAATGAAGGATTTTTTCGGTGACAAGTTTATTATATTCCCAAATCCAATGTATGGAGATTGGGAATACGCTTTGTATCAGTATGATTCTAAGAAGTCTGATGCGGATAAGAGTAAAATTCGTCACAATACATTACGTGCATTTAAAGTCAACAAGTAGAAGAATTGGCTACTCCCACCTCATATGTATTCTCTTTTCTGCGGACGGTCGTTTGAGAGTCTTTTACATGACTAGGAAGAAATTATACCATGTTTTGCTACGCAAAAGTGATACGGCAAACAAGTAGTTTTGGTATCTAAAATATTTGCTTCCAACCCACTATGTTTCAATGGTGAATACAAACACAAAGGTGTTACAAAATTTCACCATTGGTGAGTAGAATTGTCCTTTTTGTGGTATATATCACAATAGAGAATAAAACGCAGTGCTCAATCTTAGGGAGAAGCAATTCATCACTTAACTGTACGGGGGTAGCCTTATTGAATTAGAAGCGGTTAGGCCTTGCTAGACTTAGGAATCTCCTACTTCAAACAGCCTGCAAGGATGTTAAGTCGTGAGTAGTTCAACTATTGCACGTATGAATGTTTTACGAAAAATAAAAATGTCACAGGACCTACTCTGACATAAAAATGCAATAAACCACACTCCCCCTGCAAGCTAATTACTCTTTGTAGGGGAGGATTTTTCATAAGTTATGTAGTTTAAGCAGAGATATAGCCATCATAAGGTAAGTACTTCATGAGAGACCCGTTAGTTCCGATTTACTTAATTTTTCAGTTAGCAGAATTGAATCTTACAAAAAATTTGCAAAATAAAAAAATATATAATTTAACATCTTTATATATAGTTTGTTTCGATAGAAGGGGGAGAAATATGAGACCTTTGTACAATTTGTTACAGTATGTAAAACCATATATGTTTGTGGCTATTATAGGACCTTTATTGATGGTACTTGAAGTTTCAATGGATTTAATTCAACCAACAATTATGCAACGTATTATCGATATTGGCATTGCTAATAAAGACTTTCATTACGTAATAAAAATGGGCCTTCTTGTGGTAGCTGCCGCAGCAATTGGATTAGTTAGCGGACTTGGATGTATGGTGTATTCTACAAAAACCGCAGTTAATTTTGCTACAGACGTCAGAAAAGATGTGTTTAAAAAAATTGAAACATTCTCTAGTAAAAACCGCGATTCATTTGGAATAGGAAAATTATTAACAATCGTGACAAATGACATTACAACTATTCAATCTGCGATGAAGATGACATTACGGGTACTTGTGCGAGGGCCTTTATTATGTATAGGGAGCATCATTCTTGTCTTTATAACTGCAAGAGGTTTGTTTCAGATTCTAATGGTCGTGATGCCGATTTTATTACTGATAATTGTCCTTATTTCAACTCAAGCAAGCCGTTCATTTAGACGTACACAAGAAGCGTTAGATAAAGTAAATACCAAGTTACAGGAAAACTTGTCTGGTATACGTGTGATAAAAGCATATGGAAGACAAAACTATGAAATTTCCCAGTTTGAGAAAGTTAATAAAGGTTTAACAAAAATTAATATTCGTGCGGTACAAATCATTTCTTTGATGATGCCAATGATATTAATTATTGTAAATGGTGGTATTGTAGCAGCATTATGGATTGGTGGCGAAAAAGTATTTAATAACACGATTCAAGTAGGAGCCATTTTGGCCTTTATTAACTATTTAAATATTATTTTAACGTCACTAATATCCATTAGTATCGTATTCACCTTACTTGTGCGCGCCATCACATCTGCTGATCGTGTACAACAAATATTAAATACTGAAGCTGATATTATAAATAACATGAATCCGTATAATCCAGAAGAAGTAGATGGAAATATTGAATTCAAACAAGTTAGTTATAGCTATACGAAGAATAATGAATATGTCTTAAAAAATGTATCATTTAACGTGCGTAAAGGTGAAATAGTTGGAGTTATTGGAGCTACAGGAAGTGGAAAATCCACATTGGTTAAATTATTACCGCGTCTTTATGATGTGGATCAAGGTGAAATATGTATAGATGGGGTAAATATAAAAATGTATGATTTGCATAAACTTCGCGCCTCAATTGGATTTGTGCCACAAAAATCCCTTCTCTTTTCAGGAAGTATCGAAGAAAATTTACATTACGGTAAAGAAGATGCGAATTATGATGAATTAGAAATGGCTACTACTTCTTCTTGTGCTATAGAATTTATTAATACGTTTGAAAATAAATATCAATTTAAATTAGCACAAGGTGCTATAAATCTATCTGGTGGGCAAAAACAACGTCTGTCCATTGCAAGAGCGCTTGTAAGGAAACCCCCTATTCTTATATTAGATTCTTCTACATCAGCAGTGGATGCCAACGCAGAAGCTATGATACAAAAATCATTAAGAAAAGAACATCGAGGTACGACGATATTCTTGATTGCATCTAAAATATCGTCGATTTTAGATGCCGATAAGATTCTTGTCTTAGATAATGGAGAATTGGTGGGAAACGGAACACATGATACTTTATTAGAAACTTGTAAAGTTTATCAGGAAATTTATATCTCTCAAGGAGGACACTTGCAGCAAAAAGGCGGGATACATCATGGTTAAATTTCAAAAGTTATTAAAACAGAAAGGCCAACGTAATAATACACAGGTAAAAAAATTTACGACTGTCCTCCGAATATGGAACTACCTCGGTTATCAAAAAACATCTCTTATATGCGTTATAATTCTTGTATTACTCACAACATTACTCAGTTTACTTAGTCCATATTATATGGGGATCATTGTAGATAAATATATCCTGTCAAAGGATCTAAATGGAACCGTACAGATGTGCTGGTTGCTGATTGTGATATTTAGTATAACGACATTTTTAACATGGTTGCAGACATTTATCATGGTTAATATTGCATTAAAGACGATTCGGAAAATACGGCAAGATCTTTTCAGGAAAATACACCAACTATCCCTTCGTTTTTTTGATATACATTCTAATGGGGATTTAATGAGTCGTATTACAAATGACATTGATAATCTAGAGCAAGCTTTAACGCAAAGTGTAGTGCAAATTATTTCATCTGTGTTAACTATAGTAGGGGTAACCATTACAATGTTCTCAATAGATTGGATTTTAGCGATTATAACTGTAATTCCAGTACCTATTATGTTTTTCATTACTAAAAGATTGGTGACCTACAGTAGCACGAATTTCCGAAAGCGTCAAAAAGATTTAGGAGATATGAACGGTTTTATTGAAGAATCCATTGCAGGAGCTGATGTTATCACATTGTATGGAAAACAAAAAGAAATTCTGAATAACTTCAATAAAATTAATGAACGACTTAGAATATCCGTTACAAAATCAGATACATTTTCAGCATTCATTTATCCAATTATGAACTTTATAAATAATTTAGGAGTCGGGATTGTTATAGGAGCAGGCGCGATTATGGTCTTAAATGGTATGACAACAGTGGGTATTATTACTGCATTTATTAACTATTCTCGTCAATTTTCAAGACCACTTAGACAATTGGCTACGCTTATGAACACCATCCAAGCAGCGGTGGCTGGCGGAGAACGTATTTTTGAGATTATGGATGAGACGCCAGAAATTCAGAATAAAGCAGACGCTATTATGATTCGAAAGTTACAAGGAAATGTTACGTTTGATCATGTTACTTTTGGATATAAGAGTGAAAAAGAAATTTTAAAAGATATAAATTTGCAAGCAACTCCAGGACAGACGATTGCATTGGTTGGCCCAACTGGGTCTGGTAAAACAACAATTATTAATTTGTTAACAAGGTTTTATGATATTCAAAAGGGGCATATTCGAATTGATGGTAGAGATATAAAGGATTATGATATTAGTTCTTTACGAAGTAAAATAGGCGTTGTTTTACAAGATACTTATTTATTTGCTGGGACCATTATGGAAAATATTAGGTACGGACGTTTAAATGCAAGTAATGAAGAGGTAGTGGCGGCTGCACAAGCAGCTTCCGCACATGACTTTATAAAGCATTTGTCTCATCAATATGAAACGAAAATTACTTCAGAAGGCTCAAATCTAAGTTACGGGCAAAAACAGCTTATAGCTATTGCACGAGCAATTTTAGTTAATGCAGACATTTTAATTCTTGATGAAGCGACCTCAAATATTGATACAAGGACTGAATTACAGATACAAGCTGGGTTAAATAATTTAATGAGAGGACGAACAAGTTTTGTTATTGCTCATCGACTGAAAACGATTGAAAAAGCAGATCAAATATTGGTCATTAAGGATGGACGAATCTTTGAAAGAGGAGATCATATATCTCTTATGGAGAAAAAAAGCCTTTATTTCCAATTATATACAAAACAGTTTGAGATTTGATAAATACATTAAAAATACGATTTTTTCTATTAGAAAAAATCGTATTTTCAATGTATATCATTTTGAAACTTCTTCTTGAAGGAGACAGCTAGACTAATGAGTGAGGTTTCTTACTACCGAAGGTGCAGCCCCTTTCTACTATCCCTGACGTACAAAATGACATTTCACAACCACATTTACTACAGCCCATATAGTTTCTTGAGCTACTGTACTATCAGTATGTTCTCGCCTGTTGCTTATATTTCAATATCTTTGCGATAAAAAAATTTAAATTTTGTATTATTTTTTTACTTGGTGCTGGATAGTTTTTAAACAAGAATTAATATCACGTTGACTTTTCAAAATAATAATATTCTTTTTAGAACCTAGTGCTTGCAAAACCTGAAGTCGTTCAAACATTTTTCGTTTTCGAGGATAATAAGTTGTGTATATAAACTTAATAAAGTTCCAATCTATTTTTTCCTTACACCCTTCAGCCATGTCGGGTCTTGTTTTCCCAATGTTCGTTATCCACCTTTTGATAACACGATATAAACAAACATACAGTGGTAGTTCTAAATAAATAATAGTATCAGCGTTTTCTGCACGAACCTTCACAGTATTATTATAGTTTCCTTCAATAATCCATTGATTTTGGTTCACAATTTCTTGATGCGATTGTGAAAACTCCTCAAATGAAGCGGCTATCCAATTAGGTTTCCAATATAAAGCGTCTAAATGATACACATTAATATTTAGGATTTTCCCTAAGGATCTTGCGAATGTTGACTTGCCTACACCTGCTGAAATTCCCATTACCATGATTCGTTGCATCACATGACCTCCTTTATGTGTAAAATATTCATAAATTCTATTAAAGTGCTGTAACAAGTGTTTTATTCCAAGTAACCCATAAGGGCTACTTGGAATAAATAATCAAATTTCTATATTGTGTGTTTTAACTTCAGGTCTACCAATGGAGGAATAGTATAATTTGAATTTTTTTACTTCATTTAATTCGTAGCAATTACGGCCATCAAAAATATTAACTTCTTTCATCAACCGTATATAATTACTTAAAGGATAATTTTTAATTTCATCCCATTCAGTAATAATAAAAGCTACTTCAGCATCTTGTAGGGTTTCATCTATACTGCTCATGTATTCTACTTCCGGTGGAAGAAATTGCTTTGCATTATTTATTGCAACTGGATCGTACGCTCTAACTACTGCCCCCATAGATACTAGTTCTTGCGCTATAACTATAGAAGCCGCTTCACGCATATCATCTGTATTAGGCTTAAATGCTAATCCTAAAATCGCTACAGTCTTACCTGCTAAGTTTCTCAACTTCTTTTTTGCCTTCCGGATTAATAAAGAACGTTGTTTATTATTTACTTGAATAACTGATTTTAATAATTTAAATTCATGGTTTACATTACCGGCAATTTGTACCAATGCATGTGTATCCTTTGGAAAACAAGAGCCACCATATCCAATTCCTGCCTTTAAAAACTGTGAACCAATTCGGGTATCTAATCCCATTCCATATGCTACATCATCAATATTGGCATTAACACTGTCACAAATATTGGAAATTTCATTTATAAAGCTAATTTTTGTCGCTAAAAAAGCATTAGCAGCGTATTTAATTAATTCAGCACTTTTAATAGTAGTTTGAAAAATTGGGATTTGAAATGCTTCATTCACTGTTTGAAGTGTATTTGCGGCCTTTTCACTATCGGTACCTATTATAATACGATCCCCATGAAAGCTATCATAGATTGCTGAGCCTTCACGTAAAAATTCTGGATTTGAAACCATATGAATTTTTACAGTAGTTTTTAAATGATTTAAAACTACATGTTTAACATAATCATTTGTTCCTACGGGGACTGTACTTTTTATTACTATAATCATATCTTTTTTAATACTTTCAGCAATTTGTACAGCCACTTGCTTGACGTATTGTAAATCAGCTGATCCATCCTCCTTAGACGGAGTACCGACAGCAATATAAATCAAATCTACGTCCTTTACAGCATCACGATAGTTAGTTGTAAAGAATAACCTACCTGCTTGTATATTTTTAAGCATTAATTGATCTAGTCCGGGTTCGTAAATAGGTGAAATGCCTTCCTGCATTTTTTTTATTTTTTTTATATCAATATCAATACAAGTTATCGTATGCCCAATATCGGATAAACATGCCCCGGTAACTAAGCCAATATAACCTGTACCAAAAATAGCAATTTTCAATCCATAACCACCTCAATCATTATTTAGCAATACAGAATTTTTTTTGCATTACTAAGTATGAAAAAATAACGAAAGTTACTTGTATTTAATAAAATCAAAATTTAGATTCTTTCCAAGTTTTTATTCTGTAGATCTTGGTTTAGTTTCCTTGATGACAGCACAATTTCTATATTCTTTTGGTGCCATTCCTAGTGAATCAGTTATTCGACTACTTTCATTAAATGTATAGTCTATACCGCTAATTTTAACTACGGGTTTATTTGTCCCCCTTTGTCCCATGACTAGCGCGGCGGTGGCAGAAAGAAGATCGCAAAAAGTCTCTTCGGATTTCTTTATTTTACCGGTGACAGGATCAACTGTCTCGTTAACTCTTAAAGCTGGTACACCATATAATCCTATGGCAATCTGAGTAGCTCCTAATTTTTCAATACGCCCATCACTATCAGTGATTATTACTCCAACCTTAGCATTTAGCTTTTGCTGCACTATTTCGCTAATTTTTTTAGCACTCAAATCAGGGTTCTGTGGTAAAAGCATAACGTGATCGGAATCGATTTTGTCTATCCCAGCACTCGTTAGACGCATTCCGTTTGGTAGCCAAGCCCCAATATATCGATTCTCTATATGTATGTCTAACTTATTTCCAGTGGGATCACCAGTTTCATCGATCATTTTTTGAATAATTCTAGGATCTTTTCTTGGAATCTTTTGATGGATTTCCTTAGCTAGTTTACTTGGTTTTATATTACTAAGATCTATATCTTGCCCTTCTGCTGTTGAGATTGCTTTCGACGCTACACAAAGTATGTCACCATTTTGTATTTCAAAATTCGATTTTATGGCTGACAAAGCAATAATTTCACCAATATTATCACCTTTATTAATTCTTGGGATGTTTGGAATTGCTTCGACATTAATTTTCATGAGTTACCTCCTTTAATATTTCGCGTAATGTGATAATCGATTTCTTTGAATAACTATATTTTTCTTTTTCAGTTCTGGCATGGGTTTCAATACTTATAGTAATATCTTGGCTGTCTGGAATATGTTTATTTAGGAGAGAGAGAATTTGCGTATAATTAATAATACCCGCTCCAACAGGGACATATTCAATAGAACCTTCATTGCAAATAAAGTCTTTAATATGTATGTACTCAATATGTGGTGCAATTTTTTCTATAAATGATTCATCGATATTCTCACCAATTCGAATTAAATTAGCAATATCCAACCATATTTTAATATTGGTAAAATGATTATTGGTAATCAAATCAGAGAAATTTTCTAGCTGTTTTTTAGCAGAAACTGTGCATACAGGTTCATTTTCTAATAAGAATGTATGTTTATTTGTAATTATTTTTTTAAATATTTTGTCTTCCAAAAGAATATCAAATGGATTTTCCATTTTTCCTAAATAAGAAAAAATCCTAATTTTATTAATGGATAACATATCAGCATATTCTAGTACGCAATCCACCAATCTCTCTTTTTCTATAAGGGATAGGTTTGGATTTATACCAAAGTTATCATGTACGATTATTTCTTGAGAATCGTTGACATGCCACTTAAAAATAGGGCTTGCTATTGCAATGGGTGTAATCTTTTCAGATTTTAATCTATTAGAAAAATCGGCAATCTCTTTCCTATCCATTAAAGAAATATTTTTTCCATCAATCATGCGCAATTCACATGTTTGTAAATCCATTTCTTTTAAGAAGGAAAAAGATGTCTCTAAGTTGTCCGCAATCTCATCGAGATTGATGGTCAGTTTAGCTTTCATGAAATGGCCTCCATTAACAATTTATGAATTTTTTTTAAATCTTCGTTTTTTACATGAATATTCCTTTCAAGCCAAATAGACAATGCTAATATCCCCTGATAAATCATCATCCATAAGCCATCAATGTTTTTTGCTCCACTACCGGCGAAAAATTTTCCTAGGGTCGTTTCTACTGGATTAAAAACTGCATCAATAAATAGTTTTTGCTGCAGTTTTATATTTTCTAAAACCTCCATATTGAACGGCGTCCTTTCTATATTTCCCTTCATACCAGTTGATGTTGTGTTGATAATGATATCAGACTTATTAACTATATCTTTTACATTACAATACGGTAGTAGAGTAATTCCTAGGTCCTTTTGTCTCTGAAGTAAATCTTGGGTTGAATCACTGACATTTGGAGATTTTCTATATAGCACGTACACAGTATTACTAATTTTTCTTGATGCATAAATTGCAGCTCTACTTGCACCACCAGTTCCAAAAATACAAATGACGGGTTCATTCTTTTTTGAATGAGTTAGCAGCGGTTTATATAAGCCAAACCAGTCTGTGTTAAAGCCGACTAGACCATTATTATTTATCTTGATTGTATTTACTGCACCGATGCTTGCAGCAGTTGTATCTAATTGATCAACATACTTTATTATTGCTCGTTTGTATGGGAGTGTAACATTCAGTCCGACATATTTATTTTGGGACAACATTGTTAATGTGTCCTCCAATTCATCGGGTTCCACATCAATTTTGTCGTGGCGATAAGTATAATGACATCCAGAACTATAAATTAACGCATTGAACATAATATCCGAAACAGAATGATCTACTGGATTACCAATTAATGCAGAACATTTTATGTCCATATTCCTCACTCCTCACTCCTATTTTATTAAAATAAACAAGGTTTTAGGTGTAGTATACCAATAAATGATAAACGTTAGTCCTTAAATAATATTTTTAATATAAGTAATCAAAGGTTTTAAATATTGGTTTGATCTAAAAAATAGGTATACAGCACCAAGATAGGTCTATACTAACCCATAAACAATCAATGGATTAGATGTCGAAGATGATTAGTTTCATGGAATACTGCACAAACAGGATGAAATTTAGCATAAAACTGTATATTATTTCGACCACCTTGTTGTTAGAGTATTTCAAAAATAATAAGAGGGAGCAAGTGCATATGCCTCAACAACGAGCACCTAACGTATTAATAATTGGATATGGGAAAATTGGAAAGATTAAAGCGCAAATTTGGAAACAATGTGGGACAAATGTTTCTATATCCGATATCACTAAAAAACAAATTGAAATTGCTAAGATGGATGGATTTAGTATTGATGCCCCCCCGTTTCATATAACATATAATTTTGTTGATATTTGTACACCATCTGGCACTCATATTGATGTTTTGAGGCACCTAATATTGATGGGATGCAAGTTTGATCGTGTGGTAATTGAAAAGCCTTTGTATAGCAATATCCAGGAAAAAAATAACCTGTACCAGTTGCTAGATAATGATACTTCTCTTCATGAAAAAATCATTGTGAACGAACAGTATTACAAATCAAAGATGATAAAATTTTTAAGGGAAAAAACCAAAACTGATTCAATAACATATATTGAGATTACAATGTCAAAGAATCGTACAACTGACAACAAACATGGGAGGTTTTTTGATTATGATATTGGTTCCTATGGCATCGAAGTTCCTCATATATTAGCGATTTTGGAAATGTTAAATCAATCGATTGATGGCATGAAGCTAATAGAAAATGTTTTGTATGTTGGTTCTAATAATAAAAGTGATCAAGGGGTCCATATTGTATATGTTAGTAACAGTGGTACAACCGTAGTTATAAATAGTTTTTTGGGAGATTTTAAAATTTCTTCTAATAATAAAATTTTGGATAATTCAACCACAGATAGGCATGTATTTATAAAGGGGCAGGGATGTGAATACAGAGTAATTTTAGACCCTCATCCTTCACAGGATCGCTTAGTTACGGAGTTGAATTTTGGTAATGAATCAACATTGATTCATGATGATATGCTCAAAGAAAATATCTCAGACATAATTAAAGGCAATATTGCTGAAGGGTGTAAATTGGAATATGCTATAAAACAATCACAGCAGATTATGTCACTATTTAATAATACAAAGATAGTTACAATTACAAAGGAGGATAATCATGTCCATAACAGTTAATAACAATTTAATTACTCCAAATCAATTACCATATGAAGTAGTAGAAAGAAAGGGGCTAGGTCATCCTGATACTTTGACAGATGGCATCGCTGAGGCTGCTGAAATTGAATATTGTAAATATTGTCTAGGGAAATTTGGATATATTCCACACCATAACTTTGATAAGGTCATGATTCTAGGGGGACAGTGTCTACAAAAATATGGTGGTGAAAATTTCTCTGATCCGATAAAAGTCATTTTTATGGGGCGAGGAAGTAAAAATTTCGGAAGTGAAACAATTCCAATGGAAGAAATACAAATTAAAGCAGCAAAAGCTTATTTAGCTAGAGTTTTACCGCACTTAGATGTAGAGTCTGAAGCAACAATTGTGTTTGAATCCATAACTAGTTCGCATAGTACGCGTCCGTATTGGTTTAGCCCTAGAGATAAAAATGATTTGCCGGAATACAGTGACGAAGGGCCAACTGCAAATGATACAGCAACAATGATTAGCTACTGGCCACTTACAAAATCAGAACAGCTGGCGCTGGATATAGAAGGATATTTTTATCAAAATAACGATCAAGGATTACCCTATCCTCGTTTTAAAGAATTCGGTGGCGATATAAAGGTTATGGTAGTTAGAGATGGAGATGCTAGTGTAGCTACAGTAACCGTGCCACAAATTACGACTATGACTACAACTGCGGATCAATATTTTGAACGTGAACATAAGTTGAGAAATAATCTAACAAGTTATATACAATCTAAATATCCAAATGAAAATATTAACTTAATTATAAATACGCAGACACTCGGTAGTAATCCAAGACCTTACCTTGTTACAGCCGGTTCTTGTACAGATTTTGGTGAAGAAGGTGCTGTTGGGCGTGGAAATAAAACTCACGGTATTATTTCGAGTTTCCGTCCTAATACAATGGAGGCTCCGCATGGCAAGAATTCCACATACTTTGTTGGGAAAGTTCTTGGATATCAAGCTGATGTAATTGCAAAACAAATATACACTGTTACAAAATCACCATGTCAGGTTATTCTTCGCGCAAATATCGGAGATAAGTTATACGCACCATCGAAAATCATAGTTTCTACTGCTCAACAAGTTAGCGAGGAAATGGTGCAGGATATTGTGAAAGATTCTCTTAGCATTGGTAGTGAAACAACGCTGCGAATTATACATGAACAACCTTTCCTTCCACGAACTAATGTAATCGACGAAAAGAATTATGGAAAAGATAAATACTGATTTTTAGTAAAGGAGCGGCTTCATGGTACGTAGTATTATTAACGATTGTGTTGAAATTCAATTTTCATCTACAGAACATACTATATTTAATAACATTTTAAGAGCTCAAAAACAGTTTGGTATTTCTAGCTATAATAAGCTAGAAATACCAAAAATATCCGGATTAATTCGTTACATTACAGATGAAATTCCTCATGTGACTTATAATGCTGCTGATTGTTGTTTGTCGGTAAAAGGACCCTTAAATTGTTTTAGTGGTGGTCAAGCATTACATTTTCTTTCAGATTATATGTTTGAATGCCTACAGGCACCCTATACCAATAATCTATTAATTCATGCTGCAGCAGTCTATTCAAAAGTCAAAGATAAATCATATTTAATTTTAGGAGAAAAAGGTTCTGGTAAAACTACTGTATCTTTTCGATTATGTGAAGAATTGGGGTTAAGTCTTATCGGAAATGACCTGGTACGTGTTGGATATAATGAAAACGGTGAACTTTTTACAACCGAGGGAAGTCGCTGGTTTGATGTAAGAGAAACAGCAGTAAAGGCAGATAAGTATATGAAAAAGTTATTAGCTAGGTTAGCCTCTAACTCAACAAATTCTTGGAATAATAAGACTAGAATTTTACCCTCTGAGTACGGGATAGGAACGCATTCGAAACAGTCCAAAATAGATAAGATCCTACACGTTAGAATGAACTCTTATCAAAATTACTTTTCGGCGTGTCCGTGGGAAGGAATACAGAGAAGTTTGATATTGCATGAAAAAGTGGGCAGACATATATCGGGTCAAGCAACACCTTTTCAAGATGATCAGGGTAATTATTTAGGGTCATTACCGAGCATAAATTATAATAACGCTTCGTTAGTACGGGATAATATTGTAAGAGCTATGATTAGTACAGGGATAACAGAAATTTCTGGTCCGAGCAGTCAATCATTAGTGGACTGGTTTAAAGGAGAGATTTTATGATAACCATTGGCATTCCAACCTATAATGAAGCCAAAACTATATCCAAATTGACGCAACTTATCGATAGTGCGGCAATAAAAATGGGATTAGAGATAATAATTATTAATGCAGACAATAATAGTTCAGATCAGACAGCTACAATTTTCTCATCAACAAAAACAAAAAATAAAAAGATTTCCATCATTACGCATGAAATTGGAAAAGGACATAACATAAAGGCAATATTTGATGCTGTAAATAATCTTGACACCTGTGATGGTTGCATATTAATTGATGGAGATATTACTTCATTTTCAGAAACCTGGCTTAGAAAATTTATTGCATCAATTAGGAACGGTGCTGATTTTATTGTGCCTAATTATTCTAGAAATTTTCAAGAAGGAAATACAACCAATCACTTTGTTTATCCACTAACCTTCTATCATACGAACGGAAATTGTCCAAGACAACCAATTGCTGGTGATTTTGGTTTTTCTATAAAATTCATAAAATTTTTGGTTAATTCTGCAAAGTGGCATAAATATTGTTATAGATATGGTATCGATGTATTTTTAACTCTGCAGGCTTTATATAATAATTTTCAAATTGAGGAAGTTAATCTCGACAAAAAAGAGCATAATCCTAGCTTTGGAAAAATGAATTCTATGTTCGTTGAGGTTGCTAGTAGTTATTATGAAACATCGAGAATCCTATTTGAACATAAAAAAAACAACAGTATTTTTCAAACATTGATAAACCCTAGTTATCCATCATCACTATTTCCGCCTGAAATACCTTTGTGCCCTCAAAAAATTTCAGAAAGGAAAGAAGAAGCTACTCACATCTTATCCACATCAAAAACAATATCTAATGTTGGAGCAAAGATTATCATTAGTCCATCAATTTGGGGGGGGATTTTGCTGGATCATGAAAAACAAATCGGGCAAATAGACAGTCTAATATTAGCTAAATCCATATTGCCATATTATCTGTTACGAGTTGTAGACTATTTACAAAGTATTTCTAATGTAAAACAGGCAGAACATAATCTTGAGGAGACACTGACATTCCTGAAAGAAAATATAAAATAAGTTATATAGAATTTTAAATTTTGGAGGAAGCTAGATGAGGCTTTTAATGCTTATTGCAAAACGAAATACCAAACGTGGTACTACAAAACGTAGCACATACATCTTACATGCTGATCTGGCTTATCAACACGCTCTTGATAAAGGACACGAGGTATTTCTTGTAAATGCATACAAGGAAAATGCGAATGAATCCTACTGTGGTAGAAATAATTCTAAAATTTTTTCAGATCCCAATCCTTTCATAGCTGTCGCTCAAGCGCTTCATGTTGATGCTGTTGTTTGTTTTTCAACAGAAAGAACCCTTGAAAGAGACGCATTCATAAAAAAGGAGCTTGAAGATAAAGGTATTCCTGTAATCGCAAACCCTTTAGAAGCTATACAAATACTATCATATAAAGAACAAGCTAAAAAATTCTTTTTAAAAAATGGCATTCCCACTTTGCAAGGTGGAGGATTTCAAGACAAACATGAGCTCCAGACACTTGTAAATCGTCTTGGATTTCCACTAATTATTAAGAGAAGCGGGTTCACGGGTGGGAACGGAAATATGATATTAAAAAACTACGATGATTTAAATATTTTTATCAATGGAAGGGAGTGTTTTGGCGAAGAGATTTTAATTGAAAAATTTGTTAGTGGTATTGAGTTAGCTATGGAGATTGTAGGCAATAATGGCCATTATATGTGTATGCCCTTAATTTATAAAGGGCTTACTACTGAAAAGCCTATAAACCGTTTATGCTATGCACCTTATGGTGGAGAAATAATGCAAGAAACCATAAAACAAATAGCATTAAAAATTTCAAAAGAGCTACATTTATGCGGATGTGCTGAGCTAAAGGTAGTATATGAACCGCATTTGAATGCTATTTATGTTTTAGATGTGAGTCCACGGACAAGTGGTACTACCCTTTTAACGATGGCATATACAAATATTAGTATACCCAAGGTTCTTATTGATCTAGCTGATAATACTTGGAACAACAGTCCCCCTATTACTACAGATAAAATAAGTATCGAACTAGATCTAATTCCAGGTGCATCCCAAAATGTATTAGGGGTAATATACGCTCTTCCGACATTTTTTGAGTGTAGTAGACATAATAAAGACGGAAAATGTGTAAAGGTTATTTTAAATGGTAATATAAGCAATGTCATAGCAGATATGGAAAAAGTCAAATCACTTAAAGTAAGTACAAGACTTAAAGATAGTGGTGATGTTCATTCCCTACTTCAAAGTTTTAAAGAGTAAACAACACTGTTCAAAAATTAAAAATGGAGAATTATAGATACATTATTCGAGTGAATATTCAGCATTTTATACTTTCAAGAAAATAATCTAGGAGTGGAGGAAGTTAAATGAAAATTTTAATACTGTTCGCAAGACGTAATGCATACTTGCTGGACATAACTTATCAACATGCGCTTAATAAAGGGCATGAAGTATATGTTTTAAATACTTACAAAGAGGGAAGTAAAAATAATTCTACAATTTTTTCAAATCCTAATCCTTTTATCGCAATTGCTCAAGAACTTCATGTTGATGCCGTAGTTTGTTTGTCAACAGAAAGGACACTTGAGAGAGATGCTTTGATTAAAAAAAATCTTGAAAACAAGGGAATTACTGTGATTGCAAACCCTTTAGAATTAATAAAAACCCTTGCTTATAAAGAGGAAGCTAAAAAATTCTTTTTTCAAAATGAGATTCCTACTTCGCAAGGTGGGGTAGTGAAAAACAAGCATGAACTCGAAGAGTTAGTAAATCGCTTAGGATTTCCGCTAGTAACTAAGAAAAGTAGGGCTGCTGGTGGAAAAGGGAATAGGATATTACAAAATTATAATGATATAAAATTATTTACAAGTGAAAGAAATTGTTTTGATGAAGATATTGTAGTTGAAAAATTTATTAATGGTATTGAATTATCCATGGAGATTGTCGGTGAAAATGGAAAATATATTTTTATGCCTTTAATTTATCAAGGAACCACCAATATAAATGGCGAACATCCTACGAAGCGTTGGAGCTATACACCTTATAATGAAGAAGAAATTAAGAAATCAATGCAAATCATTGCATTAAAAATTGCACGAAAATTGAATTTATGTGGAAGTGCTGAATTAGAAGTAGTATGGGAACCGCATTCAAACCTTATTTATGTTTTAGAAGTGAATCCAAGACTCAATGGTAATACACTTTTAGGTATGGCGCATACAAATCTCTGTGTACCGACACTTTTCATTGATATGGCTGATAATACTTGGAGCGCTAACTCGGAATCCATTGTTACGGATAAACGAAGTATTGTATTAGATTTAAGACCAGATCTTTCAAAGAATATAATAAATAAAGTGAATTCTTTATCGACATTTTTTAATTTTAGACGTAATAAAGATGGACGATGTGTAAACTTTATCTTAAGTGGTAATACAGAGGATGTTATTTTAGATATGGAAATAGTAAAGTCACTTGGAGTAAGCTCACAACTGAAGGATACTATTGATTTTCAAAACCTATTAAGAATCATACAAAAGTAAACTAAAGTTATAAAAAACAAAATTGGTGTTGATGTCAGCAGAAACTGTAATTGTTCGCAGATACTTAACAAATTGATCATGTAAAATTAATTAAAAGTTCTCTGTATGCAGCCTGCAGCTATTTTTGAATTATGATGAGAAATTATCTTGCTTTGCTGAGAATGTAATCCAACTGCTTTTCATTTTTCCCATTGTTGCATGGTCGTTGTAAGTGGCGTTTTCTCTGTCAACATACAAGTTTTGTAATACTATAATTCGATAAAGTACATAAACGGTCGAGTACTTCCGTACTTGATACTAATCTAAAGAAAAATTGATTTTTTTATAGTACGAAAATAAGTTTCAATTGCCTATCTCTTACTATTGTACTGCATGATTGGCTTGTTTAATACACTTACATCCGTACATAAAAAGCACTCATATTTTTCAATGTCTTTAAGTCAAAAATCAACAGGATTTTCCGATAGTGGTTTAGAGTATCTATCTTTCTGTGCCCCACAATGGCAAGACTCTTTTTGTAATAAAAAATCAAACACATAGGGGACATTCGCATTGGAAGGATGTGAAAGTATCGTGAATAAAAAACTAAAAAAAGATTTGAAATTTCGCCATATTACAATGATTTCAATGGGTGGAGTTATTGGAGCTGGTTTGTTTATTGGTAGTGGTGCGGTCATTCATTTGGCAGGACCAAGTTCTATTATTTCATATGCATTAGCGGGACTTTTAGTTGTTTTTGTAATGAGAATGCTAGGAGAAATGGCTTCAATAAATCCGACAAATGGTTCATTTGCAGCGTATGCAAGTGAAGCGATTGGACCGTTGGCAGGCTATACTATCGGGTGGTTATATTGGTTTTTTTGGGTTATTTTAATTGCAATAGAGTCTACAGCAGGGGCTACTATAATGCAGTATTGGATTGTAGGGTGTCCTCTTTGGTTACTGAGTTTAATACTAACACTGTTATTAACTTTCACAAATGTTTTTTCAGTGAAATCATTTGGAGAATTTGAATATTGGTTTTCTTCTATTAAGGTAATCAGTATAATATTATTTCTTTGTCTGGGGCTTATTATTGTTTTAGGAATTTATCCCGGAATGCCAGCACCAGGAACTTCGAATTTAATTGGACAAGGTGGATTTATGCCGAATGGTATAAGTTCCGTTTTACTTGGGGTTACAATTGTAATATTTTCGTTTATGGGATCTGAGATTGTCACAATAGCGGCCGTAGAAACCACGGATCCTGTAAAAGCAGTTGAAAAAGCAACAAATAGTGTAATTTGGCGGATTCTTGTATTTTTTATAGGATCTATTTTAGTAGTAGTAACGCTACTACCTTGGAATTCAGCTAACATATTAAAAAGCCCATTCGTAGCGGTACTTGATCATTTAGGTATACCCTCCGCAGCGCAAATTATGAATTTTACCATTTTAACCGCCGTACTTTCGTGTTTAAATTCAGGTTTATATACAAATTCTAGAATGCTACTTTCCATGGCTGAAAGAGGGGATGCTCCAAAAATATTTTTAAAGTTAAATGACAACGGCGTTCCTGTTCGTGCAGTTTTATTTGGAACTTTTTTTGCTTATGTTGGGGTAATATTTAGTTATATATCACCAGATAAAGTTTTTTTATTTCTAGTAAATGCATCTGGTGGAATTGCATTACTAGTGTATCTTGTTATAGCAGTCTCTCATTTACGAATGCGTAAAAAAATGGGAAAAGCAGCGCGAAAAAAATTAAAGATAAAAATGTGGCTATTTCCGTATTTAACTTATATTACAATTATTGGGATCATATCCGTTTTAATTGCAATGTTTGCGATTCAATCATTGCGCTTACAAGCGCTATTAACTATATTTGTTACAGTTCTTATTATAATTTCTTATTTTCTGAAAAAACAATAAGGGCTCTTTTAAATGGAGCTAAACGGTTCCGTTGTAAAGTTTGAGAAAGTTTAAACGGGTAGAGAAATGAAAGAACATATTTATGCAGTGGCTACTAATTTTTGTAATTCATTGTATACCGAAAAGACGAAGTTCGTTTGAAAATTTCACCTCTGTTTATAGATAGTCTGAATCGTTTCGATTCCTTTAATAGTACGAAAAGTATGACGAAGAGTGTGAAATCCAGCTGATTTCACAAATCGGTGTTTGACATGTCGATGGTCCTGTTCAATAAGATTATTACGATGGTTAATTGTACAGTGTTTGGTACGTGTATAATAATCGTCTTTCTCCAATTTTTTATATGTACAAAGCCAGGAGCCTTGTTTGCCATAAGAACTGATACATCACGTTCAAGATTTCAGATACGTCACGATAGCTTAAAGAAATGTCTTTTTGAACTGTGTTCCTTTAAAATATCTCATGTATCATTTTCTTTAGCACATTTTCCATACAGTTTAGCTTCATGTTAAAAATTTTGCAACAGAATCCAATATTATTTAAGGATTAATATTGGTTCTGTTGCAAAGTTAAAAAAATAGAGAACGGATTATAAAGTGGCGTTTGGGTTTAAGCAACCGCTACTAGTTTTGTAGTTCATTGTACGCCGAAAAGACAGAGTCTAATTCAAGACTTCGTCTCTGTTTATATATAGCCTGAATCGTTTCAATCCCTTTTATAGTACGAGAAGCATGACGGATACTTTGGAACCCAGAAGATTTGGTAAAGCGTCGTTTTACATGTCGATGATCTTGTTCAATAAGATTATTACGATATTTGATGGTACAGTGTTTGGTATGTGTATAATAATCGTCTTTCTTCAATTTTTTGAATGCACAAAGCAAAGCCGGGGCCTTGTCTGTCGTAAGAACCGATGGTTCTCCAAAAGCTTTGACAAGTCGCTTCATAAACATATAAGCCGCTTGATGATCACGAGTTCTACGAAGTTGAATATCCAATGTATGTCCATCTCCATCAATTGCACGGTACAGATAGCACCAATCCCCTTTAACTTTGATGTAAGTCTCATCTAAATGCCAAACAGGGTGTGTCGTTTTGTTTTTCTTTTTCCAGATTTGATAAATCAAATTGCCATATTCATGAACCCAACGCATGATGGTCGTAGGATGAACGGATATGCCACGTTCTTTCAAGAGTTCAGAAATATCACGATAGCTTAAAGAAAAACGACAATAATAGCCGACGGCTACCAAAATAATGTCTCTCTCGAATTGTTTTCCTTTAAAATATCCCATATGTTATGCTCCTCACCTCATTTTTTCTACAGTCTAGCTCAGTTCCAAAAACTTTGCAACAGAACCTAAGAATTCCTATCTCTACTAGTGATCATTATTTAGCGGGGGACAAATTAAATGTATTTTCAGCAGGATGGACGTTCTCACTGCCACCAATTGCTATTATGCCTACTATTGAAAAAATAGTTGAGTAAATAATTATATGGAATAGAAGAAAAGACATCGTTCCATAATTTTTATTCGCATATATAAATTTAAGTATGGTGAATTTATAAAGAGGAATCAACTTTTTCAATATAAGATTTTACAGCTTGCAATAAGAATTCTTCTTGCCCTATACCAGCATCCACTGCCATTTTTACTACTTTTTGCTTGAATTCATGATCTGCATGAAAAGTTAATGTCTCTACATTACTTTTAAAGTAAATGCCTTCTATATGTGGAAGTATCGTGCCTGATTTCATATGAGAATGTAAGTATTTAATCTCTTCTTGAAACTGTAATGGATCAACTTGTAATACGAAAGGTTTAATTTCTAATTTAATAGTATCAGATGAAATACTCAATCGCATATTTGTGACACCTAGCTCTTTATAAAATAAGTTTATTAGATTATAAGTGATGGAATTAAATAGCTGAGGTTTTTTAAATGAAAAAGATAAATACCCTCGTTTTGTAATTACAGCTTGTTTATGGAAAGGTTCAAAGGAGTAATCATATTCCTTATAAGTGGATAGAGGGAAAATTTCTTCGTCTTCTGTAAGAATCTTGCCGCCTGCTCCATTGATCTCTATTACTCTAGCTGTTTTTCCGGTATGTTGATGTGTTAATAATTGATATAAATATATATCTTCTTCTTGAATTTTAGTAATGAATGTTTTTCGCTCTTTTGATGTAGTTTTTTCATAAGTAAGTTGAAAAGCTTCAAGGTCATCTTTATCAACGATATATACTTCTTTTCCGCGTTTTTCAAGCTTTGAAGCAGGTAATTTTCCAGATTTAATATATGTAAAGACAGTAGATGGTGCTACATTAAGAATTTCAGCCGCTTCTTTTGTGCTATAACCCTCAACCTCTTCAATATTTTTTAAACGTTCAATATCCTCTAAATAGAAAATTTTACTACCAAATTGTTTCCAATTATCTTTATATACACATTCTATTAATCCATCTTTTTCTTTCTTTAAAATTGTTTGTACCGTTACTCCTAATAAGTCGGCTGCCTCTTTTGTCGTTACAGTAGGTTTTGTAATGAACAATAAATCTTGTGTCATGTAAGGACACCTCCATAACTATTGTTTGTTAGTATTTTAGATATGTATATATCATATCAGAATATGAGTTAAATTTAAAATGAGAAATAGAATTTATTAAAGTTCTTATACATTTTTATAGTTTAAAAATATTTGTAGTTTATTTTATACTTTAATTGGTTTTTATAGTTAATTTAATTATAAAAACAATTTTAATATAAAGTAGTTAATCATTAAAAGATATCTATTTACTAATAATTTATAAAAAAATATAAGTATAGGGTAATCGAGAAGAAGAAGAATGTTTCTTACAGAAAGAATATGAATTATCATTTGTATAATAGATAGAAGTGAAATAAAATGATAAGTATAGTTAATAAAGAGAATTATATTCATAATCTTCAATAGGAGAGGTGAGTTTGAAATATGGATAATAAAAGTGGAATAGAAAACTTACCTATTATAAATAATCAAAGTAAATATATAGATATATATTTAGAGAATATGAGATATATCGTTCCATACCTGCATAAAAATCGTTATGTAGATAAAGTGGAAGAGAAGATGGAGGTTGCAGAAAAAGAGGGAAAGAGTAAATATACGTATTTAAGTGATCTGGAAGTCATTTATCATTTCGTACATTTACAAAAAGATATGGATGAGAAGAAGAATAGAAAAGAGGATACGAAAAAGAGTTATATATCTGAAATTTTGTCATTTTGTCAGTGCATGGTGCAGCATGCAGAAGAATTCGAATTGAATGGGGAGGAGGTACAGCAAAATGACTCGTTATTGAAAACATTACAGCTTTGGCATATTCGTAAATATAATGCTTGGTTGAAGCAGGTAGAGAGCGGTAGGAACGGGGGAAGAAATCCCTTCTTCACAAGCATTACAAATACTGGGACAGTTTGCTCCTGAAGAAATACCAGGTACAATTAGACAAGGACGTCGGTATCGTATAAGGAAAAATGGAGAAGAATTGTTCGGATACTACAGACAGAAGCATCCGAAATTATTTGATAAACAAAAATTATACACGTATGAAGAGTTGAAACATCGAGCGGTGAACTATTGTTCGTCTCATTTGGTGATTCACATGTAATTAAAGATGTACAGGAGAATGCTCTGCCTACTTGAATATCCTCAAAATTGGTTATTATATCTAATTCATTAGTCGAGAGGGATAAAAAAACGAACGCTCAGATTCCTCTCTAACGAAAGATAAGGAGATTCCAAATACGTTTGAGTATCGACAGGGAAAGAGTCCCCATGCAAGGAGATAAGAGGATGAAAAGATGGGTAGTAAATATTTCAATTAGAAAGGGATATAAATCAGTAAGGATAGGCGCATATACAAGTAAATACATAAAATTTCACGTACCGTAATATTTATAAAAACAAAATACATCAACATTAGTGACAAGGGTTGCTTCTTCCCTCCTATCTCCGCTACAATAGATATATACTTTCTTTGCCCATTCCCCCGAAAAAGGGGAATAACAAAGAAGACAGAATATGAAATAAGAAAGGTGACTCACTCTATGAATCAACCTTTAGTAAATTTACGAGTCGATTTTGCTTTTAAGCAATTATTTGGTGTACAAGGACAAGAGGAATTACTGATTTCTTTTTTAAATGCAATCTTGCATGAATCCTTATCTACACCGATTGTATCCTTAAAAATTGAAGACCCACATTTACATAAAAAATATGAAGAAGATAAATTATCCATACTAGATATATTAGCTACACTTCAAGATGAGACCAAGGTAAATGTGGAAATCCAGTTACGCAATACACAAGAGATTGTAAAACGTTCCCTGTATTATTGGAGTAAATTGTATACATCTCAATTAGAGCAAGGAATGCCCTATCGTTCTTTACGAAAAACGATTGCGATTAATCTATTAGATTTTGATCTCTTTCCTCAATATGATGATATGCATACAGTCGGACAATTTTGGAGTCAACAACACAAGGAAGTGTTACTCGAAGATCTGGAAATCCATTTCATTGAAATTCCGAAATTGCTACAGCAATGGAGAGAAGAAAAAATTAATCCGTGGGAAAATGAATTCGCTCGTTGGTTACTTTTACTACCAGCGCATGAAGATGAACATTTAACCCACACGTTGGAGGATATCGCCATGAAACAAGATCCAATGTTACAGAAGGCAATCCACAAATGGGAAAATATGAGTCAGAGTAGCTCTTTCCGTCTCGCATATGAAGCACGTGAAAAAGTGTTATTTGATGAACAAGCTAAATTAGCACACGCCCGTGAAGTTGGTATGGAAGAAGGGATGGAAAAAGGGAAAAAAGTTGGGAAAGAAGAAGGCATTCAAGAAGGCAAAATCCAACTTATCCGAGGCATGCATAAAAATGGCATGGATATAGAAGATATTGCGAAGTTTACGAATATGGATATGTTAGAAATACGCCATATTTTAGACAAGTAAAGTGTACCGTACACTTTTTCAAAAGGTTAGATGATTCTTTAGGGCCATCTGAACCGGAAGAACTAATACTGAAAAGTAAATTAAATATTCAGAAAATACAGACCGAATAAATTCAGTTATGATATAATTAGCGTAACCGATATACTGTACTATCTTTTACTCCCTGATTTGTATAACAAGTCAGGGAGCTTTTCGTATGTTTCATGTTCTACGATTCTGTTTTCAACAGATTCCTATATAAAAGAAATATATTGAAAATATTAGGATTTTCGGCATATGACGAATATTATTTCTCCATCACAAGAGATTCAATTGTTACATTTTTAAAGATAAACTTATATTATTTTAGTATGTCATAAAAATTGATTCTTTTCAAACTATGTTCCATGTGAATGCTGATTTGCATATTCTACATAACGCTTTACTGATAAATGAGAAAGGAATCCTGTTCTTTTTATGATTTCCTCTGTAGACATATTTCTTTCTAAACAACGTAGAATAAAGGTATTCCGTAAATGCTGTGCGGAAATTCCTTTTCTCAGTTTCGCTCTGGCTACTTCTAATCGAATCATCTTTTGTACAGCAATGGCTGTTAGTGCTTTCGGAGCATCATTGTCATACACCTAGCGAAATGTGCCACGTTTAAAATCAAATGAGACCAATAAAGGATCCGTACTATGATATCTAGGACGAACTGGTTCAGGTATCGTTTTATAGTACGTAAATAAACGTATTTTATCCTCTTCCCTTAACATGATCCTTCTCTCTGTCCCTTTGTTATGTAAAACAGTAATCATATTCTTTCCAAAGTGCACCTGTTGCATCTGTAACGACACAAGTTCTTGTAGTGTAAGCCCATAGTCCAAAAGAAGTGATAGAATGGATACATTTCAATCTATGAGAAGCGGTCGAACGGAAAGTTGTTCTTCTGACAATCCTTCAGGTGAAGAAAGAATGTTTTTCAGCTTTTTCTCTTCTTCCTTCGTAATAAAGTCCTCTTTGCGTAGGGCCCGATTCGGTGGAGTAATTCCCTGCATTTCTACAATAGGACTTGGAATATCCAAGAACTGATACAATTTCTTTAACACGACTGCAATTCGATGAATGGTTTTCTCTCCATACTTTCGTTTATATATGAGTTCCTGAAAATAGGCTTCAAAATCCTCTTTATCTATCTTGTTCCATACGTTCTTTTCTTGAAAACGGTTCGATGTTTGCAGCCATCTTCCAAAGTCTTCAATATCATAGACATATCGTTTAATTGTGGATGCTTTTCTTCCACGACTAGCTAAAAAGAAAGAAAAATTTTGTAAGGTATCCTCAAATTCTTTTCTATTCATGTACCTATCACCTCACTTTTTCTGTATGATTTTAGTCCTGTACAGTTTTCATTTCAGCTTAGCTGGGTATTTCCAATCTCGTTTATCAGACTTTATTTTTGGTTTCTTTCGCTCTATTTTGTTCTTCACCTGATTTTGTTGTTCGAATGTATCTAACTTTATTTGCATTTTCTCCATCTGTTCTTTTACTTCTTTAAGTTCCAACTTGATTTCTGATAACAACCTTAAAATTGCATCACCTTTATTCATAAAAATAACCTTCCTTTTTAGGATGAGCATTTTCTCAATATATAATAGATTTAATTTTCAGTATTTTTGTGTATAATAAGAAAGAATAACTGTCATTATTCCCTTCTCAAAGGACGGACTATGCCAATAGGACCGTTCTTTTTTGTGTTGATAATTTTTATTATCTAGAAATTCATTATACTATGAATTTGAGTGACTTTCATTTCATCTTTTATCTATGGGTAGATTATTTCAATAGTCTGTTCTTTCCCGTTCGCAAAGGTACACTTTTTGACACTGGGTACAACGTCTAAATAACATAAGCTTATTCCCCCATTTCGGGGATTTGGGCAAAAACACCCTATATACGAATAGCTACTTTGCGGTCTACAGCAAGAACCCTGTGACTAAGCCAAGTAGACAGTATTTAAAAAGCGCAACGGTTCTGTTGCAAAGTTTGAAAAAACATCAACCTGCTTACAAAATACGATTGTAGTTTAAGCAGTTCTTAATAACTGCTGTAATTCCTTGTACGTTGAAAAAGAGAAGTCTGGAATGTGACTTCTCTTTTGTTTGTATATGGCATGAACTGTTTCGATTCCTTTCAATGTACGTGAAGCATGGCGAAGATTTTGCAACGGAACCAAAAAATTAGATTTTTTCCTATTGTTAAAAGTATTTTTTGTTAAATATTTTTATGGAAATCTCGTTATTCTATTAATATCTTAAAGAAATCGAGGGGATTCAGATGAAAAAATGGATTGTTTTAACAAGTCTAGTAACGTTACTGGGAGTAAGTGCACCAACAAATTACCATGTGTTTGCTGATGGTAATTCAGCGCATTCAATTAATAAAGTTACTACTGGTGAAAAAAATCTTGGGCCAGTCTTTCTGCAAAAGGCTTTTACAAAGGGGAAAACTACTACAATATTAAAAGGAACTGAATCTAAAACCTACGAACATCCAGAATTTGTAACTGTAGCTGGTTTGGACAATACAATAGGGACGATAGAACAAGAGGTCCAAACACCATCTCGTTCTAAAAAGACTGCTACGAGCTTTACTACTACTAATAGTATAGAATTCAACGTAGAAAACACCTTAAAAGTAGAAGGCTCTGTTCCAGGGCTAGGAAAAGTAGCAAATGATCTCAAGGTTGGTATGAAACAAACTACTGGAAATACTTATGTATCGTCAAATGAAATTACATTAACGATACCAAGCCAAAAGATCCGTGTACCTGCAGGTAAACATTATCAAGCAACGGCAGTGTATAAAGAAGAACGAATCACTGGAACTGTAACAAATGATATCGAATTAACAGGAAATTTAGAATGGTTATCATTTTTTGGAGATAATAAAGAAGAGTTTAATTTAATTTCAGAGCTTCCTACGAAAGAACATACAAATATCACACCTTATCAATTTGTAAAATTAATACAAGCAGAGAAAAAGAATGGACATAAATGGATTCATTTACTAACAAAAGCAAAACCTGGAATGCCAAATACTTGGACTTTAAATATAGATGATTTTTTACGTAATTTAGATATCGATGATACCGATCAAAAAATAGTATTAAAAGGCGTGGAAACAAATTTTACGGCAACATCGGGAATATCTTTTCATATGAAAATTAATGATTTAACTTCCCAAAACACAGTATTTCAAAGTTCAATAAAATATTTTTAAAGTGCTGTAATGAAAGAAGATTAGTATAAGAAGCCTTTAAAGTTCCTTCACAACGTTTTAACAATAAAAGGTTAGTATAAATGCAGATTCTTTTCCATAATTTTAAGGTACAGTAAGTATGTATAACGCAGGATTAAATTTTACTGTATAAATCAAGTTCAATATTTTAATAGTTGCTCCATACCGGACCTTTGCAAAACTTTTTCTGGACATTGAGCGGTTCTGTTGCAAAGTTAAAAAACATAAATCTTATTGTAGTTTAAGCAATTCTAAATAAGTGCTGTAATTCTTTGTATCTCGAGAAAGAGAAGTCTGGTATGTGACTTCTCTTTTGTTTGTATATAGAAGGAATCGTTTCGATTCCTTTTAATGTACGTGAATCATACCGGATACGTTGCAACAGAACCATTTCGGGAAAATTGTAAGCTAAGGACTATAAACCCTTATTAATACAGTGTTTTTTAAAAAGGAACTTATGTTCACAAAGATAAAATACTAAGTTTAATTGAACACTGATTTATATACAAACTTTATGAACACGATTATAGCTAGAAAGCGTTGATATTATTGAGTTTTATCGTTTGTCCATAAACAAAATTTTCTGTACACGAAAAAAGACAATTTTCTGTACATGTTGATATTTATTCTGAATTTTCAGTAACGTTACAAAACTGTTAGGTTTTTGTAACGTTAATCAATATGAAAGATGTTCCACTTTATATAGACTAAGGAAGAGGCAATTAAATTGTTGAAGATGGATTTTGAGGAGATAAACAATCCTATTTTTCAGGAAACTATAACAAAATACGAATTAAATCTAAAGTTCTTCAAAAAATATATTATTTAGTTTAAAACATATTTATTTTAAAGGAGAGAAAGCGAACCTATGCATAAAATCATGATAGTGGAAGATGATGAAAAAATCTCTGATTTGCTTCAATCTTATATTAACAAATACGGATATCAAGCAGTTACTACAAAAGATTTTGAACATGTCCTGGAACAGTTCAAGGATATTCAGCCTGATTTAGTTCTACTAGATATCAATTTACCGTATTTTGATGGTTTTTATTGGTGCCACCAAATGAGAACGATATCCACTTGTCCGATTCTTTTTGTATCAGCACGACAAGGAAAGATGGAACAAGTTATGGCATTAGAACACGGGGCAGATGATTATATCGTGAAACCGTTTCATTATGAAGTTGTAATGGCCAAAATTAAAAGTCATCTTCGGCGGATTTATGGTGAATATGCCCCAAAAGTACAAGAGAGAGTGGTACAACGATCAGGATTACAACTATATCCAGAGAAAATGGAATTAAAATTAAAAGATAGAACTAGTATGCTTACAAAAAATGAAGCGCTATTAATAGAAATTCTCCTAGAAAGGTGTCCTAACATTGTTAGTCGTGAGAAAATGCTAGAAAAAATTTGGAATGATTATACGTATGTAGATGATAATACACTACGTGTAAATGTTACACGTGTTCGAAAAAAATTAGAAGCACTTGGAATTAAAGATGCACTGGACACGGTCCGAGGGGCGGGATATCGCTTAAAAATAAACTGGGATAATGATGGAGTACTATCATGAAGTTATTTTTACGAGAACACCTACTTTTGATTGGAATGATAATTTTACAACTCATTGCGACTCTTATGGTGTATTGGTTAGATGGCTATCGTCATATACTAACAGCTTTATATAGTATATTTTTAGGGATTTGTTTTTTAATTGGGTATTTAATATATCGTTATTATAGCCATCGTAGATATTACAATATATTGTCTCAACCTCCTCAAACTATGCAGGAATCAATGAAAAAGATGGATGAGACGCCTATACCCATAGCTTTTAGACATGTATTAGAAGCGCAATATAACCAATGTCAAAGCCAATTAAAAGCATGGGAACGCAAACAAAAGGAACATTTGATATTTATGAATCAATGGGTACATCAAATGAAGACACCTATATCTGTAGTGGAATTAATTATACAAGAAGAGCATGGAGAAACGTTTGAAAGTATAGCGGAAGAAATAGATCGTATGAAGTATGGGTTAGAAATGGTACTACATATGGCACGATTAGAGACGTTTGAACAAGATTTTCATGTGGAAAGAGTATCATTAAAGACACTAGCGCAAGAGGTGATTTATGAAAATAAACGGTACTTTATCAGAAATTATGTGTACCCGAAAGTAAAAATCGCACAAGATTACATCGTCGAAACAGATATAAAATGGCTCAGATTTATTGTCAATCAAATTCTGTCTAATGCGATTAAATATTCTACTGGAACTAGACAGAACATTACAATGATTTCTTTTAAAAGGGGAAGATCTATTGTCTTAGAAATCCAAGATTATGGTGTAGGAATTCCAAAAGAAGATTTGTCAAGAGTATTTCGGCCGTTTTATACAGGAGAGAATGGAAGGAAGTTCAAAGAATCTACTGGGATGGGATTATATCTTGTGAAAAATATTATAGAGAAATTAAATCATGAAATCGAAATAGAATCTGAAATAGGGAAAGGGACGAAAGTTCGAATTATTTTTCCTTATGCAAGACAGGCATAAAATTCATTTTGAATTTTCAGAACTCTTACACGATTGTTATGCATTCGTAATGAAAATCGATAGGATCAATACATGTTCTCCGTTACACTTAGTATATAAAAAAGAAAAAGGAGACAAACGAGACAAACGAGACAAACGAGACAAACGAGATGGAAATACTCACAGTAAACGAGCTTAGTAAGACCTATAGGGAGAAGATATCCTATGAAGCACTTTCTAATATTAATTTAAATATAAATAAAGGAGAGTTTGTAGGTATTATGGGGCCTTCTGGAAGTGGAAAAATAACATTGTTAAATATGGTGTCTACCATTGATTCTCCCACATCTGGGGAAGTATTGATTAGCGGGAAAAATCCACATCGTTTATCAGCTAACAATCTTGCAGAATTCCGAAGACGTCAGTTAGGGTTTGTATTCCAGTCTTTCAATCTGTTGAACACATTGACAGTAAAGGAGAATATTGTTCTTCCTTTGATCTTAGATGGTATGGATGTCAAACGGATGAATAAACGTGTAGAAACGATTGCAGAGAAGTTAGGTATCCAAGAAATATTAAACAAGCGTACGTATGAAATATCTGGTGGACAAGCACAAAGGACAGCTATTGCGCGTGCTCTTATCCATAAACCGCAACTTGTACTAGCAGATGAACCAACAGGGAATTTAGATTCAAAAGCGGCTAGTGATGTTATGGCGTTATTACAGCAATTAAATAAAGAACAAGAGGCGACAATGATGCTGGTTACACATGATCCAATGGCTGCGAGTTATTGCGATCGCATCGTATTTATCAAAGACGGCAAACTGTATAATGAACTGTATTGCGGGGAAAGTCGCCAAATGTTTTATCAGAAAATTATGGATGTACTTGCTTTATTAGGAGGACGTAAGGATGAATTTTCGACAATTCGCGTGTAACAACGTTATGCGTAGCAAGCGAACCTATGCCGCGCATTTTCTCAGTAGTACCTTTTCCATTATGATTTTCTTTACGTATGCGTTGCTATTGTTTCATCCAAATTTACAAGGAGAATTAACTTCTGAGAGTGCAATGATGGCGAAACTTGGAACAATCGGGATGCAAATTTCTCAATCCCTCATTTTCCTTTTTTCTTTTTTCTTTCTTTTGTATTCTGTCAGTGCATTTTTGAAAACAAGAAAAAAGGAATTTGGGCTTCTTATGATGCACGGCATGTCTCCGTCACAGTTAAATACATTGATATTTTTAGAAAATATGATAATCGGAGCTGCAGCGATTGTTTTTGGCATTCTGATGGGGCTGATTTTTTCAAAACTAATTTTATTATTCAGTGCCAATCTATTAGCGATTGAAACAGGTCTTCCTTTTTATGTGCCCATCAAAGCAATTGGGATGACTGCTGGCGCGTTTCTGATTTTATTTTTATTGATTTCCCTGTTTACTTCCAAAATGGTAAAAGTTAACCAGTTGATTGAATTGATGAAATCCGAGGACAAGCCTAAACCAGAGCCGAAAGCGTCTAGGGTACGAGCCTTTCTTTCCCTTCTTTTTATTGGTATTGGATATGGTTCCGTATTTTATTTTGTGTCAACGGCTAGAATGACTTTGAATCCTATACCGTTGGTTATCGGGGTGATATGTACCATAATTGGCACATATTATTTATTTTCTCAATTGAGTGTAGGTATCATCGGTAGGTTAAAGAAGAGGGAACGTATATTTTTTAAGAAAACAAATCTTCTCACTATTTCGGAATTAGCGTACCGCATGAAAGATAATGCCACGATGTTCTTTATGCTAGCGGTTGTTTCCGCTGTAGCTTTTACAGGAATTGGGACATGTTTATCAATCGGAGATTCTGCATTATATGGAATGAAAAAGCCGTCATTTGCATTTACCTATACTTCATGGAAAGGAAATGCGCAAGAAGAAGCGCATATTACAGAAATAAAGAAACAGCTTACAGATGCGGGATTTTCTTATCAAATGGGTGCTGTAACGAAAAAACATAGTGAAAATGGTTTCGCAATACTGAAGTTAAGTGAGTATAATTCTTTAGCAAAAGCATTGAGGCACCAAGCAGAAATATTACAAAATGAAGATGAAACAATTGTAGTTCCCACATCTGCTTCAGCAGTGGCGAAATATCAAAAAAGAGAGGGAATTCCTTCTGAAATATCCGTAGTACAAGGAGAGAAAAATCTTTCATTCAAAGTGAAAAAAGCCGTTCCCTATCTAGTGGAACCAAATGGATATGGCGTTACTCTTGTTGTTTCAGATTCCATGTATGATGTGATTCCAAGCGGAGATGATAAGCGTACTTTTACAGAGTACGGGTTTACTGTGAAAGATTGGACAGAAACAAAAGATATAGCAAAGCAATTAGATGCGAAATTCATGAAGACAGAAAAAAAAGACTCAAAATACAGTTTTAGCTCCTTGTACACGGAAAATCATATGTTTAGACAAGGAAATGGTATCTTATTGATTTCTAGTGTATTAGTAGGTATTGTATTCTTCACCTTTGCATCCAGTTTATTGTATTTCCGCCTGTATGCAGATTTAGAAAGAGATCAACGACAGTATGAAATGATTGCAAAAATAGGATTAAGCAAAAAAGAATTAAAACAAATTGTTACAAGGCAGCTGTCGTTGATGTTCTTTCTCCCCATACTTGTATCGGTCATTCATAGTGGAGTAGCATTTTTAGCTTTACAAAAATTACTTGAATTCTCTATTTTGAACATTTCTATGGTAGTATTTGTAGGGTTTATTGGAATTCAAATACTGTATTTCTTTATGGTGAGACGTGGATATTTACGACAATTGTATACAAAAGTTTTATAAATGAAAAATAAAACGCGAAATGGAGAAAAATGATGAAAAAAAATACTATCTATATGTGGAATTGGATTATTTGTGATTTCAATACTCGGTGCGTGCTCGCTGTTTGGAGGAAACAAAGAGCCAGTGAATGGGCTGATGTTACTAGGTGAAGAACAGACATTAAAAAAAATAGAAACTGAATATAAAAAAGAGGTTAAGTCTACAGCGTTTTATAAAATAAAGCAAGTGGAATATGATGGCGAACAAGCATTTATCATGGATAAAGAAACTGCAAAAAAAGTGATGAATAGTGGTATTTTAAGAAAAAGAGATAATAGTGATGATATGATAAGTAGCGCCCCGCTATTTTCTTTACCTGCTAGTGGAAAAGAAGAAGGAATTTTATTTGCCAATAAAGACAAGAAAGATGTAAAAACTGTGGTTTTAAATGGTACTAAAGTAAACGTAAAATATGATAGTGATACATGGTTTGGGCATATGCGAGGTGAATTTGATAAAATTATAGTAATTGTAGACAACACTGCATTCCAGAAAATCCCTGCGACAGAAATTGATATGAGTATAGTAGAATTGAATAAAACTTATGGAGAAAATAAACCGTTTGGTTCTGATGATGTCGAGGAAGCACAGAATGCAAATGAATTTGAAAAATTAGTTAAAAATATGGTAAGTGATGTTAAACTTTCAATGCCGATTTCAATTATTAAACAATAAAAAATAAACCGATTCCTTAAAGTATAGGGAATCGGTTGTTTTGTGTCCAAATTGTGTCTAAACGTACAGTTTTCCCGAAATGATATGGTGACCCCATGCCCATCAACTTAAGAGAACAAATAAAATGAAATTCCCTTCAAAACAGCTACTAATTGTTCATCATATTGATTATTCCTAAAAGTACGCATACTAAATAAACTCTAACGAGTTTTATTTTTAAAACTATGCAGCTTTCTTTTGTTCCCTAGCTATACTATACTCATAATGAACACCCATGATATCAAAGACCGTTTTCTTCTCGTATCGATGAGATTTCCGTCCGTTTTGTTGTAGAAGGTGGAACAGACGAATTAGAAGCTTTGTTATCTCTTGGGTGTTTTTCTTACGATTAGTCAACTGTTTTCTTACGATTAGTCAACTGTTTTTTAGAGTTATAATTGATTAAATGCCAGAGATTTTAAGCCAATTAGAATGCAAGCCAAATACCCCTAATATGTGTCCATTTTTTACTAGGGGGAAGATATGGTACGATGGATGAAACTATGGTTTTAGGCGGCTAACCGATAATCATAGTGCATATTATGTGTAATGAGATAGAAGAGAAGCTTCAATAATTTATTTACACATGCAATGGACGCAACTTTATGACACTTGTTATAAGGTTGCGTTTTTAATTTATCGTAATACTCAACAATATGATTTTGTCCGTAACGTCGTTGTTTAATCATGTTCTGGATGATGAGGAAAAGGAGCTTCCTCAAATGTTTATTTCCACGTTTATTGATTTTATCTTTAAAAAAGGTTTTACCTGATTGAAAACGGCGTATATCAATACCAGCAAATGCATTGAGTTGCTTGTTATTGTTAAAACGAGTAATATCTCCTATTTCAGCCATCAAGCGTACGGCAGTATTCGGTCCAATCCCAGGGAGACTGCGAATGATATCGTATTCTGCGCGTTGCTCAGCTACATACACCATCTTGCTAATACAGCTTTCTTTTTGGTGAAGAAGCTCTTGATAGCGCCTTGCGTATAATTTGAGCTGGTCACACAGAACATCGTTCTGAGAAACCGCAGGATAGCAAATTTTCGCTATTTCAAGTATCTGAATCGCTTTTTTCTCCGCCGTAATATTTGATATTTTTTTATTGGTGTTGGCACGAATACGATTTTTTATAATGGTTTTAGAAAGACCTAAAACACAATCTGGGTGGGGAAATAGTTGAACAAAATTTAAAAACAAATCAGATTTACTAGTAAATATTCTTTCCAATTCTGGAAATGTTAATTGGATTACTTTATGCATACGGCCGCGAATTATTGATAATTCATCATCCAGTTCACTATATAATCTAGAAAGAGATTTTAACTGATAGAATAAATTATCAGTTCCGGTAGATACCCTTCGGGTAACTGTAAAATGAGTGAGAGCTAATCGGTGTGCGTCGCTTCGGTCTGTCTTATGAATCCGCAAGGAATCACATTGTATTTTGGCTTCTAATGGGTTTAATAAACAATATGTATACTGGTTATTTTGCATAAATCGTTCTAGCTGTCTGGAATAGATCCCTGTTGCTTCGAACACAATTTCAGGTGATTCGCCGGTTTCATCTGTAAGCTTATGTATCTTTTCTTGTAGCTTTTTAAAATCAGGCTTAGAATGCTTGATTTCACTTTCGAATACGCATTGTTTTTGTGCATTATAAATTACCATATAACTTTTACCCATACTGACATCAAATGCAATAACTTGTTTCATATAGCGCCTCCTCAGGTGGAATTGAAGTCTTCAACTTACACTTATCGATTCTCATTTCTTATACACGATCTCGAAGACCAACATACTAAAAACTGATTCAAATAAGGTAAGTGAAGAAGGTCAGTTTTGTATACGGATTCAAGATCCCAAAACACCCACGACCTCCTCTTCACTTCTACTATATAAAAAATAGTAGTGCGAACCAATGCCTTGGTCTGCACTACTAATCTTAGTATGTTTTGTATGGCTTGATAGAGGAGAAATAGGTGATCTTGAATCATTCCAATCGCTTTATATTCACTTAATTCTATTTGCTTCTTCTGTAACAAAAGTTGGCGCATTTTAAATATAGTAGAAGAACATAAAAAAATAGCAATTAGTTTTGTACCGACCCCCAAAAGTTAGACCAAAAAATCTAACTTTTTGAGGTCGGTTTTTTCATGACGAAATATAGTTTTAAGCTCAAAATGAACGTAATTCATGAATATCTCGATGGCAAAGGTGGTGTGAGCTTTTTAGCGAAGAAACACGGCATTAAAAGTTACTCGCAAATTCAAAGATGGATAAATAATTATCAAGAATTCGGAGTAGAAGGACTTTTGCGAAACAGACAAAATAAGAATTATTCTGTTCAATTCAAGCTGGATGCGATAGAGTTATATCAAACAAGCGAGATGTCCTATCGTGAAGTTGCCAACGTACTCGGAATAACCAATTCTCCTATGATTGCTTCTTGGATAAGGAAATTTGGGGAGAATGGCATTGAAGGACTCTCCAAACCGAAGGGGCATCCAACTAAAATGTCTATAAAGAAAGCCAATAAAACGGGTAATAAAGATTCTATAAATAAAAGTCAGAATACTGATAAAGAACGTATCAAAGAATTAGAAAAACAAGTCAGAACTCTACAAATCCAAAATGCCTTTTTAAAAGAATTGAGGAAGCTGAGAAAGCAGGAAGCTCAAAAACGAACGAAACAATCACAAGAATCATTTCCAGCCTCCGAGGATCATTCAAATTAACTGAGCTTCTTGAGGTGCTAATGTTTCCGAAGTCTACGTATATGTACTGGCAAAAACGCCTTTATCGTGCTAATTCTAACCAAACCATAGAAGATGAGTTGAAGAAGATTCGTGAAAAACATAAAGATTATGGATATCGTCGAATGACTCAAGAGTTAAGGAACCGCGGGTTCCTTGTGAACAAAAAGAAAGTCCAGCGTTTGATACAAAAGTTGACTCTTCAAGTTCGCTCCTTTACTCGTAAGTCTCGCAAATATAATTCTTATAAAGGAACGATCGGAAATATCGCAAAAAATTTGGTACATCGCCGTTTCTGTACAAGTGTAATGCATCAAAAGATTACAACAGATACGACCGAATTCAAATATTTTGAGACAGATAGTGATGGGATTATCCGTCAAAAGAAATTATATCTCGATCCTTTTATGGATCTATACAATAGTGAAATCGTCTCCTACCGCGTCTCTGAACGTCCGAATGCACAAGCTATCATGGAAGCTCTTGAGGAAGCAATCGGTGTAACTAATAATTGCCCTTACCGAAGAACATTTCATTCTGATCAAGGGTGGGCTTATCAAATGAATGCCTATCGAATCAAACTAGAAGCAAATAAGATTTTCCAGAGTATGTCCCGTAAGGGAAATTGTCTGGATAATTCTCCAATGGAGAACTTCTTTAGCCTTCTTAAACAGGAAATCTATCACGGTCATATTTATCACAGCTTTCAAGAATTGAAGCAAACGATTGACCAGTATATTTATTACTACAACCATGAGCGCATGAAGGAAAAACTTGGTTGGAAAAGCCCAGTAGAATTTAGAAAACATCAATTTACTGCATAAAAAATAGAGCGGAAAAATTCGCCCTATTAAAAGTCTAACTTTTTGGGGTCACTACATTTTCCATATAAGTGGCACTCTATTCTTTCTCGTTTGACAGTGCGACAATGATCTATATCAAACAATGATTTCCACGTTTTAAAAACAATTTCTATCTGCCAGCGTAATGTATACAATTCATGTACTTGTTCCATCGGAACCTATTCCCAAGGTGCATTTGTCACATATACATTTAATCCTGCTACTAATTTACTTTTCTCTGAATAGGTTCTATGTTTCAACTTTTCTTTTTCTGCAATTTTTTTCAAGCGTTTTTGTAATTGTGCTGCTGTTAAACGATGAAAAACGAGACGTGAAAATAACTGCTGTTTATCTCCAATATAAGCTTGCTGGTATTCTATTGTTTCACCTGGTTGGAGTTGATTCAAAATTTGCATGACATTGATTTGTATGTATTCTGATTGCTTTTTAATGGTACCATTTTTAAAATACTCCGGACTTGGATTTTTTACATATACGTTCGTATTTAACTTTAACCTCGAAATATAATATGTCCCCCGTTGATCCATTTGGTCTAAATCTTCTAATGAGAAATACCCTAAATCACGAATACATAAATCGCCTGGTCGTAACGTATCTAAACATTCTGTTCCAAATGTTTTATCATTATTTTTTCCAGGTCCCACTTGAAAATTGAGAAATTGGCCACTATGTAAGTCATATTCTAATTGAATTTTGATCCCAGCTGTTTGCGCACAACCACCTGAACCAGGATATATATGTTCCAACGTATTAGGTACCTGAAACATGGTGGCATCCATGATACGAATACGTTTAAAATGAGTATAAAGTTGGCTAGAAATGTGCGTTTGCTCGCAGACTTTTTGTTGTAACAACAAAGAAAAGATATGTTTTAAAAATAACACTGATTTTTCATTAAATCGTTTATTTAAGCCCTCCGGACTAAGTGCAGTACCTGTAACTGCGTGAAGCCTACTACATAATCGTACTAAAACTAAAGGATCACTGGCCACCCTTTGGCTAATCCAAATACAAATGGTAGCTAAATCTGCCCCCGAAAATTTGCGCTTTCTCTTTACAAATTTCATCTCTCTTGCGAGTTCTTCCAAAAAATCAGGTGTGATATAGCGCTGTAATTCTTCTGCAAATGGTTGTAACTCCTCTTGAATCGAGAGATTCATAAAAAAACGTCACCCTTCCTTATAGTTTATTAAGAAAGAATAACGTTTTTTTGTACTTGGGGGTAGTAAAAAGGCTTAAGTTGATGGGCATGTATGGTGACCCCTACTAGATCGTGTATTACATCACGCTACCGTTGTTAGCATTGTAGGACAATCATATCGAATTAAAGATCATTTCAGTAAAGAAAACGATTAAACTTGTACATGCTTAAACAAGTGAAAATGTACATGATCATCTTGACATTTACAGGAATGATAGAAATGATTCAGGACCACTTAAACTATACGTATATTTTGGAAAAGAGCTTGTGTTTTTTCAAACTTTGTACCAAAAAACATTTTTGTTGATAAACAACCTACTGAGAAATAATAAGATACGTGAGGGCTGCACCTGTCGTAAATATACAGGAGAATTGGTCGCAATGAAAAATCATGACGGCGAGTAGAATATAAGGGCGTTTCTGTATATATTGTATCAGAAACCAAATGAGAAGGTTTGTGAAAAATGGAATTTTCATCCTTCACCAACATCCATACCTAGAGGTAAGCCATGCCAACACATGTAAAAATAGGACGAAGATGATGCGGGAAGCTTTTTCACCTAGTTGTTCTACCGTAGTCAATTGTTTTTTCTCAATATATGTAAAACAAAGACTAGGATATACGATAGGTATCCCTAATCATTCGAAAGTATTACAATATTCCCCATGCGAGTTGCCCGAAAAGAATATATCGAGGTGACGTGAACCAAAGGTGATCCCTCTTTTTATCATATAAAAAATATACAATAAAGAAACGGGCTCTTCCCTTCTCTTCTTCTACTCCGCTCCCAACATATCCGCAAATGAAGTACCCACATTATTCTTACGTTTCATATGCTTCTCTAAATAGATTTTTGTTGTTTGGATATTTTTGTGACCCAGCGTTTGCATTAAATGATAAAGATCCGCGTTTCCTTGTTCAACTGCCATGATTGCAAATGCATGACGGAATGTATGCGCCGTTACTGGGTTTTCACGATACTGCAGAAATTCTAAATTGGTCTTTTTTATCATATCCGTTATCTGGTTCGATAACGTTTTTGAATTATAAAAGTTCCCTCTTTGATTTACAAATAAAGGACTTTCATCTCCTCGATTCAATATTGTTTCGAACCCTCTTCTTCGTCTCATTTCACAAATACACTCATATAAATGTTCCGAAATGAAAAGTTCACGTACTTTATTTCCTTTACCTATAACTTTTAACCAGTGCTTTCCGTCATAATGTAAGTCTTTTACCCTTGTTGTACATAATTCTTGAATTCTTGCACCGGTACTTGCCAGAGCTAGTAAAATTGTATAGTTTACTAAATGACCTTGTTCTTTATAAAACCCTAAAATTTTCATAACTTCCTCATAGGATAGGTCCCGATTCGGCCGATCATGTTCATTTACATTCGCACGCTGCAGTTCTTCATGAAGAGGTTTTTCAATATAAGCAAATACATGAAGGTGTTTTAGAAAAGAACGAATGAGTACTGTTTTCTTTGCAAGTGTTGCGACCGCGTACGTATCCCCGTTCCTACCGCTCTCTACCTGCTTCAACCAAGCATTATATTTACGAATATGCCAAGGCTGTAATGTTTTCAATAACGAGTCATTTTGCTGTACCTCCTCCCCATTCAATTCGAATTCTTCTGCATGCTGCACCATGCACTGACAAAATGACAAAATTTCAGATATATAACTCTTTTTCGTATCCTCTTTTCTATTCTTCTTCTCATCCATATCTTTTTGTAAATGTACGAAATGATAAATGACTTCCAGATCACTTAAATACGTATATTTACTCTTTCCCTCTTTTTCTGCAACCTCCATCTTCTCTTCCACTTTATCTACATAACGATTTTTATGCAGGTATGGAACGATATATCTCATATTCTCTAAATATATATCTATATATTTACTTTGATTATTTATAATAGGTAAGTTTTCTATTCCACTTTTATTATCCATATTTCAAACTCACCTCTCCTATTGAAGATTATGAATATAATTCTCTTTATTAACTATACTTATCATTTTATTTCACTTCTATCTATTATACAAATGATAATTCATATTCTTTCTGTAAGAATCTTATATTCTTCTCTAGTTACTTATACTTATATTTTTTTATAATTTATTAGTAAATAGATATTATTTAATAATGGATAATTTAATTTTTATAGTACTTTCGTGTTTAAGATTACCGTTAAAATACATTAAAATATAAAATAAAGTTTAATTGTTTTTAAAATATAAAACTTTATAAAACATTTTATAAAAACTATTTATCATTTTAAATACAATTCAGATTCTGATATGATATATACATATCTAAAATATTAGTAAACAATAGTTATGGAGGTGTCCTTTTATGACACAAGATTTATTGTTCATTACAAAACCTACTGTAACGACAAAAGAGGCAGCCGACTTATTAGGAGTAACGGTACAAACAATTTTAAAGAAAGAAAAAGATGGATTAATAGAATGTGTATATAAAGATAATTGGAAACAATTTGGTAGTAAAATTTTCTATTTAGAGGATATTGAACGTTTAAAAAATATTGAAGAGGTTGAGGGTTATAGCACAAAAGAAGCGGCTGAAATTCTTAATGTAGCACCATCTACTGTCTTTACATATATTAAATCTGGAAAATTACCTGCTTCAAAGCTTGAAAAACGCGGAAAAGAAGTATATATCGTTGATAAAGATGACCTTGAAGCTTTTCAACTTACTTATGAAAAAACTACATCAAAAGAGCGAAAAACATTCATTACTAAAATTCAAGAAGAAGATATATATTTATATCAATTATTAACACATCAACATACCGGAAAAACAGCTAGAGTAATAGAGATCAATGGAGCAGGCGGCAAGATTCTTACAGAAGACGAAGAAATTTTCCCTCTATCCACTTATAAGGAATATGATTACTCCTTTGAACCTTTCCATAAACAAGCTGTAATTACAAAACGAGGGTATTTATCTTTTTCATTTAAAAAACCTCAGCTATTTAATTCCATCACTTATAATCTAATAAACTTATTTTATAAAGAGCTAGGTGTCACAAATATGCGATTGAGTATTTCATCTGATACTATTAAATTAGAAATTAAACCTTTCGTATTACAAGTTGATCCATTACAGTTTCAAGAAGAGATTAAATACTTACATTCTCATATGAAATCAGGCACGATACTTCCACATATAGAAGGCATTTACTTTAAAAGTAATGTAGAGACATTAACTTTTCATGCAGATCATGAATTCAAGCAAAAAGTAGTAAAAATGGCAGTGGATGCTGGTATAGGGCAAGAAGAATTCTTATTGCAAGCTGTAAAATCTTATATTGAAAAAGTTGATTCCTCTTTATAAATTCACCATACTTAAATTTATATATGCGAATAAAAATTATGGAACGATGTCTTTTCTTCTATTCCATATAATTATTTACTCAACTATTTTTTCAATAGTAGGCATAATAGCAATTGGTGGCAGTGAGAACGTCCATCCTGCTGAAAATACATTTAATTTGTCGCCCACTAAATAATGATCACTAGTAGAGATAGGAACTCTTAAAATTTTATTTTGAGAAACTAATTCCCACCAATCCTTTTGATAAGAAAGAGCTTCTTCCTTTGTAGCAGTATTAGCAACGACTACATAATTGTCAGCGCTTTCGATTACATACCCAGTAAAAGGAACCTGCGCTCGTACTTGTTCCTCCTTAACGGAAATAGTTTTCATAGAATTGTTGTTTACATCTGCAAAAGCAGGTGCAGAACTAACAGTAAATCCGCATCCTAATGCTAGCGTAGTTGCTACGGTAATTAGTTTTTGTTTCGTTGTAAACATAATAAATATCCCCTTTGTAATTGATTTATTCTGTACATAACATATTCTAGGGAATAAAACCTGTAGTGTCTACGCGTTGTAGATTGATAAATATTTTCCGGAAAATTCCTTTAAATCTAATGCATATACATTTTAATTTGAACCGTACAACGAGTCAGATAATGAAAAGGCAAGATAGATACAAGTAAGAAATATCCTACAACCATCCTGCAGTAGGTATATGAAGATTGCAATTTGATGTGACGTATATCAACGTGAAGGGAGATGGGTGTTACCTGTATGGTACGATTGATAAAAAAGAACATACATTGGATATTCAACTTTGTAAAAGGCGAAATCAACAGGCTACTTATGATTGTATGAAAAGCCTTATAAAACGTTGTGAGAACCAATGGTTCTCACAACGGACAAAGCTCCAGCGTTACTTTGCACATGTAACAAATTTAAAAAATACGGTTTCCTCAAAAATACCATCAAATTTGAAAAACATTCACAATGTGGTACCACGACAAATCGTATTCGTTATAATCAATTTGAGAAAAAATTATTTGAATAGTAAGAATAAATGTTTTTGTTGATTTTTATTTCATCACTTTCACAAAGGAGGTACAGCGGAATATTTCGTTTATTATCAAAATTTGGTTTTAGAATGAAATACTCTCACATAAAGAATTTCAAATATAGAATCGTGCTATTTTAACATGTAGGAGTTATATTCCCTGTTGGTCCTACGTGAACAAAGATAAGATTAGGCGGATTCTTAAAAAACGTTCAAAATAGGATAACCATATGCAGAATGATACGTTATACGTGTTACTTTGAGGAATATATCACCGTGGAATCGTATACGTATTCATACAATGATGAGAAAAACACGTTGACGAGACGATAATTGATAACGCTTGTGCTCTGTTGATACATGCGAAAAATTATAGAATACAGACAACCATAATGGTACCATACACTGTGCTTTAAAATGTCGGAATTATCCAATCGAATAGCAACATAGGGACGCATTCGTTTTATTTTATAAAAAAGATGTTGAAATAGGAGTGTCAACAGAATGTATACAATTGGAGATATAAGTGTGAAAACGGGTCTTTCTAAAGCGACTTTACGTTATTATGAAAAAGAAGGGCTACTTCCTTTCGTGAAGCGCGATTGTCATGGGAGTCGCCTCTATAATGATGAAAATGTGGAATGGATAAAGTATATCTTAGTATTACGTTCAATAGGTATGTCAATTAGCCAAATCAAGAAATATGTAGAATTATATCAGCAAGGAACTCATACCATTCAGGAACGCAAACAACTCATAGTAAGTCATAAAAAACATATAGAAGATGAAATAATAGAAAGATACAGCTATTTTAAAAAAATCAACTATCAATTAACTCTATATGAGGTATTGGAAACGCTAGTACAGAAACAATAGATGAGCATTTGAAAATTCCGGAAATAGAAATCGCTCAATTCTATTTCTGAAATTTTTCTTTCCATTATAGACACACCCTATTTTAGATTCCACCGCATTTCAACTCCCAGATTCGTTTTCATTTGTTTATCCAGGTGCAAGAGGATGCAGCCATACAGCGGGGAGAAAGGTTCAACTTGAGTATGATTTATTAAGTGGAACGTTCCTACATATTCATATAGGTCCCGGTAAACAACATGATTTAACTGACGGTTCTATGTGTGTTCCGACAGTAACAGCGATCATTTATGTATTCGAGACTTAGGTTAGATTGTTGGTTTATCATTCATATAATCCACGCTTTTTCAACGAGCACTTCCATTATTGATTCTGTATTTCATCCTTGACTTTTCATAGTTGGTCTTTCAATATCTCCCTAGTAAATTACATATATTTCTGGTTTAGTTTCGCGGTGTCTTTTGTCAGCAAATAGGCCTTTGATAACTAAAAATTCTTTGGTTTTTCAGTTGACATACTACCGCAGGTCTTATTTTATCGTGTTCGGTATAGTAAAAAAGCATCAAAAAAAGACCACTTTTATAAGTGGATCCAAAAAGAAGGGGTATGGCAACACCATTTATAATTATCCTTGCTGTGGTGCACCATTATAGTCACCAGCACCATATACAGAAGTAAGAAGATTATTTTTTTCAGGGATAGGGTAGTGTCCGTGAGTAGCAAGTTGATCCGTTTGTGAGAACTGTGTCATTCCGATAGTTATCATTCCAATAAAAGCTATTCTGGATAATACAACTTTGCATTTTTTCATTATTTTAATGCTCCTTTTTTTAGTATTTTTCGTTTCGCTTGATAACAAATATGAAAATAATCGCTTACCTTTTTGTAATCTCCTAATTGTCTACATAATGTAGCAAATAATTCAGCATATTCTACAACATAATCCCACAACTCTTTTTTCTCGAAGTATATGAGTCCCTCTTGAATAATTTTTTCTAATTCTTCTAAGGAAATATTTTTGTTTAAACTATTCAAAATAGAGAAGTGGTGCGTATATTCCTCATTATTAATTTTTTTGCAAATTTGTAATCCTTTATCGATGAGTGGGCTGGCTGCGGATTGTTCGCCTAATTTATAATGTTCCTTAGCTTGTAGAAAGATAGCCTTAAAATGCGTAGGTACTTTAGCAGTCACTTCTGAAAGCTGGCGAATAGCTAAAGTGGACTTATTTTGATCAGAATATAGCCACCCTATGGTATTTCTTACATGTAATAAGGAATCTTCTGCATGATTTTCTTTTAGTAAATCAATTGCAGCGTTTAGATATACTTCTGCTTGTTCATACTGTTTTACATAAATACAGCAACCACCGAGCAAACTATTACAAAAAGCGGTTTTTATTTCATAACCTTCATGCTTCGAAAAGATTTTCTTTGATTTATTTGCGTATTCGATCGAAGCAAGTATATTATACGTATGATGATAAAAAGTAGCAATTCTATAGTAGAATTCAGCATGTTCAATTTCATCCGGTATATCGATTAATATCTTTTCCGCCTGTTTATAATATTCAATCGCCTTAGTATAATTCGTAGTAAAAGTGGCATGAATCGCTTTAAAAAAATGATAATAGAAGTGGAGAAATTGGTCTGTAGGCATATCATACTCGTCAAGACTATCAAGACTATTTGGTTGAATGCTAAGACCATCTGTTAAGACAGTGTAACGAAACTCAAGTAGTGAGTAATACAATAACAAATTTTGATCTTGACGGTACTGATTCCGTTCAGTACTTAACGTACTAATTTTTTTATCGATTTTCTTTTTTAAATTTGTAGCTTTTAAAACTTGTTGCGATAGCATAGATTGGTACCATTCGTTCAATAGAGAGGTTAATTGCTCATTTGTTTTTACTGAAACACTCATTTTATATCCCTCCGTCCTATATAAATATCTTAAACGCCATGTAACTGTTATTATCATAGCAAAATTGGAGAAATAATAGAATGATTCGATAATTTTTTCAAGAAAATTCAGAAAAAACACTCAATTTATGTCGAATATCCATATACTTAAAATATCGTTTGAACTTCACGTTTGTGTAAAAATAAATTGCAATATCTTGCGGTGCCATTCCAATTTTCTGACAATACGAGCATCACGCCACTAAGAAATCAGTTTGGGTAATTCAATATAATGGATTTCTATACCATCACAGATAGGTGATTTTTTCCACACTTCATAAAATACCTGTCGTTTGAAAATGATCTTGATCCAGGTACAACACAAAATCTAATACATTAGTCGTAATCCCCTTGCTGCGGGGGCCTATTTTCTAACAAAAAATAAATATACATTCTTTTTATATGCCTATTATACTCTAACTTATATATCTAGTTATGAATTCTAAAATGTATAAAAAAAAGAGGGTATATGCCTCATACTAGTCATAATATCCTCTTAATTATACTATGTTTAATATTGAAATTTCTGAACAATCAAACAATAATAGAGAGGAACCCCATTACATGAAATGCCTCTCCGTTATTGCCCCAAAATACGGCGTATTTTCAATGCATCCATATTTGTAAATTTTGCAATGTCTTCTATGTCCATTCCGTTTTTATGCATACCACGGATCAATTGTACTTTTCCTTGTTCAATCCCTTGTTCAATTCCCTCTTGAATCCCTTCTTCTCTTCCTTGTTCCAATCCTTTTTTCTCCGCATGCGCAACGGCAGCCTTCTCATCTAATAATGCCTTCTCCCGTGCTTCATACTCTCTACGAAATTGCTGATTATGGCTCATATTGTCCCATTTTTGAATCGCCTTTTGCAACGTTTCATCTTGTTCCAATGCAATCGCCTTGAACCTTTGTGTTCGTATTGGAGAATAGAGGGAGACACTATCTAAATTTTTAATAGGAGTGATTTCAATGTATTATTGTAACTACTCAGCCACCTTTCGGTGTCTTTTTTTAATTTTACTAGTTTCATATGCCTCCCATTTGTAAATACTGAGTATATCAAACAGGGGAGGTGAATATTATGGTCGATCGAAAAATTATTTTAGATACATATAAAAAAGGACCTGAAGCTGTTATTTCTTTATTTGAAGAAACATTTTCTAGATTAGAGAAACGTATACAAGAACTAAAAAATGCTTCAAAAAAAACTCCCAAAATAGTCATAAGCCACCTTCTACAGATGGTTTGGGTAAGCCCGTTACAAAAAGTTTGCGCAAACCGCCTCATCGTCAAACGGGTGGCCAGTTTGGCCACAAGGGACATACTCTTGGTTTGACAGCGACTCCAGATTATACGATTACACATTCTCCTACATATTGTACTTGTTGTCATACTTCCTTGAAACACGAGCCTGTAAAAGGGTATCGCATTCGCCAAGTGTATGACTTACCACCTATTCAGATCGAAGTGACAGAACATAAAGTAGAACAGAAAGAATGCCCATATTGCCATTCTATCCAAGAAGCCCAATTTCCTTCGACAGTATCTCGTCCCGTTCAATATGGTCCAAATATAAAAAGACTGATTCCCTATTTGACGCATTATCAATGCCTTTCTTTGAAGCCAACAAAAGAATTCTTTCAGGACTGTTTTGGACATTCTATAAGCGAAGGAACCCTGGTAAATCATACACAGGCTTTCTCTTTTCAATTGCAGCCATTCATAAAAGAAGTAAAGGAAAAGATTCTGCAGTCTCCTGTTGTCCATTTTGATGAAACTGGTATGCGTGTAGAAAAAAAAACACAATGGTTACATACTGCCAGTACACCGGAGGTGACATTGCAACATATTCATGAAAAACGTGGAAAAGAAGCAATGGATGCGGGAGGAATTTTGCCGTCTTTTTCTGGAATTGCGATGCATGATGGTTGAAAATCGTATGATGCGTATACAGATTTTCGTCATGTATTATGTAATGCCCATCTCTTACGAGATTTGCAAGGAATTATAGATAGTACCGGACAAAAATGGGCACAACAGATGCAGAAATTTCTAACGCAAGCCTTAACGCTGAAAAAGCAATTCACAGGAAGCCTGCCAAAAGCGGAACAACAGAATCTATTTACTGTCTATCAATCCATATTGAAAGAACAACCAGTCTTTTCTGCAGAATTAAAAAAGAAAAGAAAGCAGACGCCTGCTCAAAATTTATGGAATCGCTTCGTCAAATATGCTGATAGAATTCTAGCATTCTTAGAACAGCCAGACATTCCATTTGACAACAATCAAGCGGAACGGGATATTCGAATGACGAAAGTAAAGCAAAAAGTGTCTGGGACTTTCCGAAGTAAGAAAGGCGCAGAATCTTTTTGTCAGATACACAGCTTTATGAGTACCATGAAAAAACAAAAACAATCTGTCTTACAAGCGATAGGCCAGGTTATAGAAACCGGAACGGTTCCTTGGAATTGCACAATTTCATAAGAGAAATTCTCTATTTGATCTAGCTTATTTCTCTTATTAGAGTATTTTCTTTTTCATGTTTTCGAATGGAAAACATTTATTTGGTATGCCTTTTTCCTAACTAAGCTGAGTAGTTACTCTTATTCTTATATGTCGTACAATGCTAAACATCATATGAGTGTGGATGTACAATAACATACCAACAATTTTTTTACTTGAATCCCTTTACATTGGGGCCATAGGATAGGTGACAAATAAATTAATATCATTCCACCTATTTTTAACTTCTTGTTTAATAGTTGGTACAAGTGGAGGTTCCAGTTGCTTATCAAGGGGAGTAACTTGGATCCATCCTTTATTACTTTTGGTAGTAATCACTATTTTTTTATTGCTTTGACTCTCTAACCCTTGATGAAGCATTTGTAATTTTTCTTTCATTAACTGCTTTATATTTTCAATAAAAGGCTTCACATCAAGTGGTATCTTTAATGCTTCAAAATATTCTTCCTTATTTTCTTCAAAATCTTGTGGAAGATCTTCATCTGGGTTACGATATCGATTTGCTCCTTCAATCCAAATTTCTTTACACCGAAGTTGCGTACGAAGAGATTGAATTACTGCAATTTCATAGTTAATTCGATTGACTCTTTCAACTTCCTGACTATCCGCTTCGATAATAATATTTTTCCATTTAGGTTGAATGACACCCTCAATTGGAACAGTATCTTCAATTGCAAAATAACGTTGGCCACTTTCTTTATATTCTCGGATAAGTTGGATAGCTTTAATTACAGGCTGATGTAATTGGTTATTAGACCGAAAGGTAAAATTCATCAAAATATCAATAAATGTCCGTCGATAGTGTCCGCCATAAGAAGCATGCATCCTAGTATAAATTTTTTCTTCATATTCACGATTATTTTTTGTCATCTCTTTTATTATATCTTGAATTGTGTTAGCGCTAACAATTGGGAATAAGGTATCTTGAATAATCCCTTCGGGCTGTTCTACAGTTGCTGTTAATAAGCTTATAATATGTTTATTTTTCCCTTTTACTCGTTCCAATTCTGCAATGGCTTCTTTCCGAGTTGTATTTTTAGCTCTATTTTTAATTTTTAGTGTAATTTCATCTAATAAATCTGCTAAAGAATCAATGACTTTCCCATATTGATGTGAAAACAAGATAGCTAATAATGTATAACGAATGTGGGCCGGATGCGCACGTAATTCCGTTACAGTTTCTGTTGCTGCGCGAAAACGATATTTTTTTTCTAATTTTGGAGATAAATGTTGAAATAGTCTAGGAGGAATTTCTAATTGTTGGATGGCTAACAGTTTTTTTAATTCTGTTTCCATAGTATTTACACTCGGTTTACATGCAGACGATAACAGATATCGAAAAGATAACTGATTTGAATTTGTTTTTTCATACATGATGTCTACAATTTCTAAATCTTCATTTGATTGCACATCTAATAATGCATCTAATCGACAACAAGTTTCAGCAGATAATTGTTCGGAAATTGTATAATATAAATCTTTCTCATACGTATCAAGAGTGGAATGAATCATTCGTTTTAAACTACCTTTAGAAGGTGATTCTACTTTCCATTTGCGAAATAAATGATAAGCTTGATCAGATAAATATTCCATATCATGTGTAAATTGTACTTGTTCTTTTAGCCATTGTATCAATTGGATATTATCTTTTGAAGCAAGCTCTCTGAAACTAAAGAAATCACGAATGGTTTTTAGATGATCTGTATAACTTCTTTCTTTTCCGCCCCATCTATAATGTTCAAAAAAATCTTCAGGTGACGCATCTATTTGCTGTGCTAAATGTTGAACAATATCTTTCGAAATATCTTGTTTTTCGCTTGGAAAACGAGCTTCTTTTTGAAAATATTTTAGTAAGACAGCAAATCCCAGCCGATTAACGTTTGTTTTTTTACTCAATACTAAATGACGTTCATTTGGTAACAGCATATAGTTCTCTAATAATTCTTCTTCAGTCCAACTTTTTTTCAATATTTCCCCTCATCTCATTACGTTTATTTAATAAATAGTATAATTGAGAGAGAGCATAACCTTCAAGAACACCCTGTTTTACTATTACTGGAAAAAGCCCTACGGACTAGATCAGCTACCCTGTCACTAAGCCTACCAGCTCCGATAACAACAATTGTATATGCTTGTTTCATGTTTATTCACGTCTCCCAAAAGTTTATTCAAACGTATGTCTTCCGTTCTACTGTAATTGAAAAACAGCACTCACAGGATTATGATCACTATGTGTAAACTGTAAATCGTGTCCATTAATTTGAAGGATTTCCACATTAGGTGAGACTAAAAATCCATCAATAATGGTCACAAAACTTTTTCCTTTTATGTATGCCGTACGATTATCGCGTACCGTATACACAGAAGAATCTACAGCCCATTGAAATCCTCCTTCTGTAAAATCTTGGGGCAAACGCACTAACCACTTGGGCCAGGCGGCTAGAAATGCGGGGTCTTGTAACTGAATATCTAACAGTAGCTGATTCCAGTCGCCACCTACAATCACATAATCCCCCTTCTGATACTGTGTATGCATATACTGTTTTACGTATTGCAGTTGTTGTTTGCGGATATTTCCACCTGCATCATATGCCGATACATGTAGATTTACGATTCGTAAGTTCTTTCCATTTTCCACCGGGATAATGTGTTCTACCATCGCACGATCTAAATCAAAGAGTTGCTTGGGCCAAGGCTCTCTCCCTGGTAATTGAAAACGAGTTGCCTGCTTTATGAAGTAGGTAGAAAACGTAGCGAGTCCTGATTCCACATATCCCATGGATTGCTATAATTATAACCAAATGTAGAAGCGTGAGAGGATAACTCCTGTTGAAAAAATTGATATTCATTTTGATCAAAAGAACGGAATGCTTTAATATCGACTTCTTGTAACAAGACAAAATCTGCATGGTCTTCTTTTAAAAAGGACGACATGTGTTGTAAGTTCTGTTTGGTTTGTTCTTTACTACGAGAACGTGAGCCTGTTCCTCCGTCCATGAAGAAATCTTGTTTTGCATCTAATCCTGCGTAACCAATGTTAAAGGTAGTAACTTGGAATGGCGTATAGGATGGTAATCTTTTTTCTTGCGAGTTTTCTATAATAAGTTTTACAGATTCGGATGGCTTTTTATGCTTACATCTGATAAAAGCTAAAAAGATGATAGGCAGTCCGAGCAAAACCAATGAGAAAGTAACCAATATTCGGATTCCCCTTTTCATCCGCTCCCCCTCCTATTTCTATGATCCTAGACAATCCTGCCAGGTACCCCCAGTATATATCGGATATAAGGGAAGTATTTTGAGAAATATCGCGAAACTGCTAGAATAAAAGGTTTTTCTCTTTTAGAGACCGAATATCATCAAGAATTATATGTACAAGATGGGGGGGAGTAGATGTAATCTTCATTTGAAAGTGTATGTAAAGATAAAAAACATGAGGGGGTATTCATTTGAAACATTGTAAAAGACTTTTGCAATCTTTTCTTTTGTTTTTCTTATTTTCCATTTTTTATAACGCACCTTCTGTATATGCAGAAATACATCCGGATTATGGAAAGGTGTTTCCACCAACAGAAACATTCAAGCCAGGGGATTGGTTTGTGGGGGTAACACCTGCACAGGTAGATCCTACCAAATCACCGATTGTATTCGTACAAGGAAAAAACGGAAAGGCAAATGATTGGTATGGAGAGACTTACTATCATGGGAAAAATAATATGTATGACCTTGCTTACGATGCTGGCTATCCAACTGCTTTTGTACAACTGTATGATGCGGCGGGGACAGGGTCTGTCAGTCCTTGGACAAATGGGAAATTATTAGCTAAAAAATTAGAAGCCATTTCGCAACATTTTGGAAAAAAAGTAAATATTATCGCGCATAGCAAAGGGGGCATTGATACACAAGCGGCTCTTGTACAATATGGTGCGCATCGTTTTGTTGATAAGGTCATCACACTTGGATCCCCTCATTATGGGACACATCTAGCAGATTTGTCCTATAGTTGGTGGGCTGGATGGCTTGCCTCTTTACTAGGGCAGCAAGACGAAGGAACGTATGCGTTACAAACCGGGGAAATGGCACGATTTCGCTCGATTATTGATGCGAATCCTGCCACAACATCCAATCAATATTACACGATAGCAGGAACCAGTTGGGGTCCTACTTTTTCTGCTTTATCTATGGGAGGATTGTATTTGTCACCATATGGAAATAACGATGGACTTGTCAGTGAATGGAGTACCACTTTGCCGTACGGTGCCCATCTTTTTTCTGATGTTACATTAGATCATGATTCGATTCGAACGGGAAGTGCCGTCTTTTCTCGCATAGAACCTTACTTACGAACGAAAAAAAGGGGGACAGCATGGTCACCGTCTTCCGCGCCTTCTAAAAATGAGCCCTATACAGGGTTAGGACCGACAGAAAACCAAACAGTTTTAGGTGGAGAACTGATTCCACATCAAGAAAATCGCGCTGTGTTTTCTGTGGATACGTTGACATCAGGAACCGTATCCATTTTGACTGCGAGTAAACAAGTAGAGATACAACTCATTTCGCCATCAGGGAAGGTTTACAACAAACAGGATGCGGTAGTAACAACGGGTGATGAGACCTTTTTTAAAGGGGCCTTTATTCATACATTTCAAATAAAAGGTATGGAAGTGGGAGACTGGAAGATACGTATGAATACGGAAGGGAAAGATGCCTATTTAGCGATGGTACAGTATCAACAAGAAGCACCTTTCCATTTGAAAATACCCGCTAAGATGAAAGTAAATAAAGCAAAATTACAAATCCAATCTGCTGATAAAAACCCAGTTGAAGCGGAGGATGTCTCTATGACGGTTCGAGTTATCGATCGGACAGGTACACTGATTTCACAATCTGATGGCGTTCAACAAGTAGATGCAAATACGTTATCTACCACGTTACAGCATATAGAGCAATCAGGTGTATACAATCTTACCATTGATGTGAAAGGGAAAAATAAAGCGGGGTATCCATACACACGTACCATGATACGTTCTATGTATATTGAGAAATAAAATATATTTAGGAGGCAACAAACCGAAAAAGGTGCTCTTAGGAGCACCTTTTTCGGTTTGTTGCCTGTCTTCATATCCAATCTTATCATAATCCATGTAATCGTTTCTGGACTAGGATTGTCCATACCCATGCATGTTCTAATCAGACAGATATACAAATAGTGATGGACCTTGTAGGATTTGAACCTACGACCGGACGGTTATGAGCCGTCTGCTCTTACCAACTGAGCTAAAGGTCCATAATACGATAATCTTTTTACACATTTTATCGTATTTGAATATATATGACAATCAAAAATATCCAAAGAAAAAACACCCTTACAAGCGCTTCCCCCTTGACTTGATAACCACTTTCATTTTAATAACATACTATTTTATAGAAATACATATAGAATTAGCCGATTCCACATATATTCTATCATAGATGTTCCATGCTTTTGTTGAGAAAATGATAAGGAAAATATTTTCATCGTACACAGTATCCAGCGATTTCAATAGAATATATTTCTCAATACATTGGCAAAGGTAAAAAAATGATTTGCCATATATTAAGTACTGTTGGGATGATTTTAAAACAATAAACGATAAGAAAAAAGATCATACAAGTTAGATGCCTTTATATTGGTGTAATCCCAACAAGACAAAAAAGAAGAACGGAGGGATGTTTATGAAAATCATCTGTGTTTTTCATGAAGCATCTCCATAGTCGAACGATTTGGTTTCCAGACTCTATGAAAAAATCTCAACCATCATGTGACAGTCAGCTAGAATTTTTGATTTTTGAAATGGAGGAATTGGATGAAACGTATAGGTAAGATTATAATCATGTTGTTGTGTTGTACGATGTTAGGTTCCGTACATGTTGTACAGGCGAATTCTATACAAGTTTCTAGTAAACGGCCGGTTAGTAGCATAGCGCAAGAAATGCTTGGGAATACATTGGTATTGGTATCGTCATCTAATCCGAGCCCCTATGATTTACATTTACATTCATCGAAAATAAAAAGACAATATATGTCCCAAAAACCTTTTCACAAACCATATCTATATACTTCCAATTTGTTCCCTACACCATTTCAAATCGACCGACCGATCGATCGATTCAACCACCTGATGAGAAAATAAACTTTGCAACGTTCACTGCTACATCGCCCGCTCAACAAACATTTACGATGGCACAATTACAAGCACTTAGCTATGAAAATCTCGTACAAGTACTTTCGGCCATACGTTGGAGTGACATTACGGAGTTATTTCAATTGAATGCAGACTCTCTCGCATTCTATCAAGATCAAAATCGTGTCCAATTTTTAATTCAAGCATTAGAAAAAAGAGGAGCGACGTATACCACAACAAGTTCAAATGGAATAGAGACGTTAGTGGAAGTATTGCGCTCAGGATTCTATTTAGGCGATTACTATAAAGAGCTTGCTTATCTCAATGAACGTACGTTTCATGATACATGCTTACCTGCTTTAAAAGCAATCGCAAGCAACCCAGCTTTTCGACTTGGAACAATGGAACAAGATCGAGTCGTGGCGGCTTATGGGAATTTAATTTGAAATGCCTCGAGTAATCCAGAAATTGTATCGTTAACGGTTCCTGTTTTAAATCAATTTAATCAAAATTTACAAACGTACGCGAAAGAATATTCAAAAGGAACAGCGGTATACAGTCTCTTAAGTGGTATTGACTATGATCTTCAAACGTATTTGTACCAAACTTAACCAATCACCTTGGTATGGGAAAATAAACACCTTTATCGATGAGATTGGAAAAATGGCATTATACGGTCCAGTCAATGCCGACACGGTACACACAAACCGATTTGATTTCATATCTAGAACGAATTGAAACCACCTTAAAAGCAAAAGAATATGCTTCTTTCAAAAAAGTGAAATTTCTGAATTTTTACTTTTCATTTACTTTCTGTCGTGATATGATGTTTCCATTCCTTATATATGACACGATTTGATAAATTTCGCGAGCAAGAGGGAAAGGAAGGACTATACGTATGAAACGATATAAAATTATGAGTGCAACTGCTTTAGCTGCAATATTAGTAACCAGCTCATCTACATTCGTATATGCTGCGGAAAAAGAAACGACTCCGCAACAAGTACAAGCAGCCCATGTATTTTCATCAAACTTTATTGAACAAACGCAAAGTCTAGATGCTATCCCTATGAACGATCTAGATAAAGCGGTACAAGCAGCTTTGTTAGGCCCTGAAATAAAAAAATTAAAAGTATTTGATCATGAATTCAATATAAAGCCAGCTTATATTTCTAAAAAAGACAAGCAAACTATCGTGAATGGACAAATTTCGCATCATTTGAGTTATCGTCTAGATGATCAAGTCTATTATCGCTTTGTAAAAGAAGGTGGGGTAATCAAAAATTTAGAAATTAAAATCGATCGCGGTGGATGGACAAAAATTACAGCACCTATCGGTGCAATTATTGCTCAATATTTTGGTGTTCCCATTACGCCAGATCTTTTATCACAAATTGGTCAACAATTAGGAGCCCTAACAGATGGAAAATGGGAATACACTTCTGAAGCGATTATTGCCGCAATTGGTTTATATGTAGAATAAAGGGTACATATAATGTGTAGCAAGTTTACTTTCTTGACTTCTATAATACGTAATAATTTTGGTATACACCGATGGGAATATACATACCATTTTTAAAATACTCCAAAAGAAAGAGAATACTTATTTATTCTCTTTCTTTTGATATTGTACTTTTAAATAGAATCACAAAAGGAGTATAGGAATATAGATATAAATTAAATAAAATGTAAACCGAGAAGTTTGCGTAATAAATGTATTAATGGTATGTCGATTTTGTAGCAAACAGACAATCATACTATTCATACTTAACAGAATCAGTAACGTATATTTTTGACGAATCTTCGCTATTTCTCGAATACCCCGTGTACAAGCCCAAAGAGGTAACATCATACTTGTAACCATCTGCCATGCATACGCTGATACCATCAGGTATTCAAACCTTTGTAGAAAAGGAAAAGTAATCACTTGAGAAAGTGACAGTTGAGACCAAATAAGAATGATTCAAAATAGGTGAAAAAACATCCCAATGTCCATATACTACCACGCAGTATACACAGAGAATTGCATAAAATATAGATATAAAAATAGAGACAATACAGATGGCGGTCATCACTTGAAATCCTGATGAAATAATGTAATACACTAAAACAGACAAAATAATCGTAAGTATAAGAGTAGAAGCAGTGGGAAACATCCATACTTGTACGATTTCAATATAAGTTCGTAAGATCGAGACACTTACAATCAAAAAATAAACAAGAACTACCAGGTTTAAACCTGTTCCGATAAACCTGCCAAACATATACGTCTGGAGTTCTAAAATACTTCCTTGAACCCAAGACAGCATACGGTACCTCATCCACATTAAAATATGCAAGAAAATACCCGCCAGTACGACTCCAATCCAAGCACCATATCCGGATTCTTTAGCAATAATTCTAGCAAATCCCAGTACACCAGCCCCAAATTGCGCACTATGTATTAAAAAGAAGACATAAATTGGAGATACTTGATATGCCTTGTTAATCTTCATTTTTTTCTACTCCCACTGTATGGTATGTGATATAAATAAAACCATATCCACGTAACAAAAGATGCATGATTTCATGATAGATAGGTTCTATATGCACTATTTTGGCAATGTCGATCCAGATTGTGTAATCTGAGACTGTACGTGAATACGAATTTGACAGGTAGAGAAATATTGTTTGCCATTCTCCCAATCATTCTCTATTTCTTTCCACTTTTTGAAGTTTTGTCGTTGATACTTGTCTCCAATTCCAATGACATCTAATTTATATTGTGTTTGTAAGCGTTTGGTTGTCGTTTGTAGTTGTTTTTTCATTTCGTTTGCTAATACCTGCTGGAGCTGTTTCATGGGATGTTGGTGAGCTGGAGAGGAATGCATCTCTGCAATTTTCCCATCTAATTTCACATATATATCGACCTTAGGGTGTTTGGGGTTTGTCATATCGAGTTCCATACGCTGGTGCACACGATGAAATTCATAGGTAATATGTTGTTTGTTCATAGGAACAGTAACAATCCCTCTTACTTTTGAGCTAGTCATATACTGTAAGGCAGCAGTATCTTGTGCGTTTAACATCGCAACCAAGCGATTATCGGTACCTTTAAATAAGGCAGAGCCACTTAATTCTACGCCTTGTTTTGTACGAAATACAACGGGAAGGATAAAACTTTTCTTTGCAATGATTTTACTGTGAATATCGCCAATTCGCTTTTTCTCTATCATTTGAGCATTTTTTTGCGTATGTTCGGATAACATCCAAACGTATTTGGCCGGTAAATATTCAGGGCCTGCATTTTGTGCTAAAATGTGTTCGGCACTACCCTTGGCTACAAATAACCGAATGTTTCTTCTCATTGCGTCATCACGTGTATATACATCTAAAATATGTTGTAACATATGTGGTGTGCGTAATACCTTTTCCGAACAGATAATGACTTGTATATGTGGAAAAAATAAAGGACGACTAATTTTTTTCGCAATCATGCGGAAATGTGCAAAAATACTTTCTCCTGTAGCACTTAGATTAATATAATTTTTTTGTGTAGCGGTTCCATGCTCCGAGCTACTAAGTGTATTGGGTAATACCATTTGATAGGTGCCTTTAATGGCCGAATGTGATGATTGATCATAGGCAGCACCAACAACAAATCCTAATTCTTCGATTTCTCTTCGTTCCGCACACGCACACAATAGATAAAGAAGGGAACCTACAAAAATGAGTTTTGTAATCGTTTTCATATACACTCCTTCTGTTAATAATTGGTGTGTATAATAGAGTGTGTTGTTTGAAGAATAAATATGTAAGAAAACAGAAATATGACTCACATAGAATTGGCTTATGCAATAAAAATGGAGTGATTTTATTAGATTTATTAAAAGAAACGGACTTTCATACAGGATTCACCAAACATTTTAAAACTACAGCTAACCGAGAAATATTAGATTCAGAAACGATTCAACGTCGTTTACTTCTTTGTTTATTTGGGTTAGGAACAAACACTGGGTTAAAAGCAGTAGCTGCTGGAAACCCCATTGATAATTATCGAGAGCTTCGATATATGCGTCAGAAATTTATACATAAAGATCATTTAAGAAGAGCAAATGCAGAAGTAATCAATCAAATTATGAATCATCGAGAGAAAAATGTATGGGGAGAAGCTACCACTGCTTGTGCCTCTGATTCTAAACATTTTGGTACTTGGGATCAAAATCTACTAACAGAGTGGCATCCTCGTTATAGGAAACATGGAATTATGATTTATTGGCACACAGATCGAAAATCTGCATGTGTGTATTCTCAAATTAAATCTTGTTTATCTTCTGAAGTAGCTGCATTGATGGAAGGTGTCTTGCGCCACTGTACAGATATGGAAATTGATCGAAACTATGTAGATACGCATGGGCAAGGTGTAATTGCATTTGCCTTTTGTCATCTGTTAGGTTTTAAACTTATGCCACGCTTCAAGAATATTGGTTCTCAAAAATTGTATCGTCCTGAAGCCGGGATGAATGAAGAATATGCTCAGTTACATCCTGTTTTAAGTAGACCGATTAACTGGGATCTTATTCAACAACAATATGAAGAAATTGTTAAGTTTGCGACTGCCCTAAGATTGGGAACAGCTTCTGCTGAATCTATTTTAAAACGATTCACAAGAGATACAAAACATCCAACATATTTAGCATTATGTGAACTGGGAAAAGCAATGAAAATCATTTTTTTATGTGAATATTTACACTCCGAAGATATTCGTAGAGAAATTCAAGAGGGATTAAATACTGTAGAACAATGGAATTCAGTAACTACTTATATTTTCTATGGAAAAAATAGTGAATTGCGCTCCAATTCATTAGAAGATCAGGAAGTATCAGCTTTATCACTGCAGCTACTTCAAAATTGTTTGGTCTATATGAATACATTAATGGTACAAGAAATTCTATACGATAACCAACAATATTGGTTAAAAAAAATGACAATGAAAGATTTCCGAGGTTTAACCCCGTTATTTTATCATCATGTTAATCCATATGGAATTTTCAAATTAAATATGAATCAAAGAATACCAATTAAATTACAAGTAGCTTAAAAGTAATCATTCTTGTAAAACAGAGTTATAACTTTTAAGTTTTGACTCTGTTTTTGAAGCGCTGTAATATCAGTATGCAGACCGGTGTCATAACTTAAGGTCTAAAGTTTAGTGGAAAAAGGAGCAATTTTTATGAAATATGGCTATGCACGCGTAAGTACATTACACCAGGACCTGAGGTCCCAAATTCAAACATTGCAAAATGAAGGCTGCGAAGAAATTTATTCTGAAAAGTTTACTGGAACAAAAACAGATCGTCCAAAGTTTCAGGAAATATTGTCTATACTAAAAATAGGGGATACGCTTGTTGTGACAAAACTAGATCGTTTTGCACGTTCAACAGTTGATGCGATACATATAATTAGAACGCTATTTGAAAAAGGTGTAAAGGTTCATATACTCAATATGGGATTAGTTGAAGATACACCAACAGGCAGGCTTGTATTTAATGTAATGAGCGCATTTGCTGAATTTGAAAGAGATATGATTGTAGAACCGTACACAAGAAGGAAAAGCAATTGCAAAGCAAAATCCTAATTTTAAAGAAGGGCGACCAAAGACATATAATAAGAAACAAATAGAACATGCTTTATTTCTTTTACATAATCATTCTTACAAAGAAGTGGAAGAAAAAATGGGGATTTCAAAAAGTACATTAATCCGAGCAAAGAGGCAATTAAAAAAAGAGAGTGCCACAGAAATTACAGTTACATCATAGCATTCATCTCACTATTTACTTTTAATAGAAAAAGTCCTGCGGACTAGAGCAGCTACCCTGTCACTAAGCCAAGTAGGAAATGTTTATGTTGGTGATCAAAAGGTTTTGTTTACACGACTCGTTCTGTATCGTCTAACAGAAAAACAATTGCGAGAACGCCGGAAAAAACAAGAGGAAAGCGTATTCGGAGAAAAGTAAAATATTATCTAGGCTGAATATATATGTAACAAACACTCCGTGGAGTGGGTTCCGATGAAACAAGTCCATGAACTATACTCTTTACGCTGGCAAATTGGTGTGTCCAGATAAGGACACATTATCTAGTTGGTGAAAGTCCAATCGGGAGAATAGACTCCACTCCCGTAGCCTGAGAGGCGCCATGAAGTGAAAGCGACACGGCGAAGCCCTCTGACATCACATGCAAAAGGCATGTGGGCAAATCTCCAGGTTGTAACGTACAGTGAACGTAGACGTAGCCTCGTTACACGCAATTCCGGTGGCTGAGACGGTCGATAACGTGCGAAAGCAGTAAGAACTGACCGAAACGAGTCTGGAACGGCAGTTCTCACCGGCGACATGGAGAGAAAGATAATGTGGAAACTGGAGAAGCCCTCGACACCCGATGAAGAAACCTCATCGAGGAGACCGTCTCTATAACCGCGATCGGGAAGTGAGAACGGTAGGTGTCAGGGTGGCGGAACGGATCGTAGTACCAGAGATCTGCGTGCAGCAAAACGTGCGGGGAGGGAAGGGTCCGAACCTGTAAATATTTCGTACGACCAAAGGAGGCAAGGGTGCCATGATAAAAACACCTATTACTTTGCAGGAGCTAAGGCGACGAATCTATCAAAAGGCGAAGTCTGAACCTACGCATCGGTTTTGGGGACTATTTTCCCACATTACCAAACTAACAACCCTTCATGAAGCATATCAGCAAGCGAGGAAAAACAACGGTGCCCCAGGCATCGACGGGAAAAGTTTCGCTGATATAGAGCTAGAGGGAGTTATGCCGTTTTTAAAGAATATCCAAGCAGAACTACAGGCTGGAACATATCAACCACAAGCTAATCGTAAAGTAGAAATCCCAAAAGAAAACGGAAAAATGCGGACACTACAAATCCCGTGTATACGGGACCGCGTGGTCCAAGGAGCGTTAAAACTCATATTGGAAGCCATCTTTGAAGCTGATTTCTGTTCAAATTCCTACGGATTCCGACCAAAACGCTCTCCACATCAAGCACTGGCAGAAGTGCGACGTAGCATATTGCGCCGGATGACTGTAGTAATCGATGTTGACTTGTCACGCTACTTTGATACAATTCGACACCACATACTTTTGGAGAAAATTGCAAAGCGTGTCCAAGATTCGCAAGTTATGCATCTTGTAAAACAGGTAATCAAGGTGACAGGAAAGATTGGTGTCCCGCAAGGGGGACCATTTTCTCCCCTAGCCGCAAACATCTACCTCAATGAAGTAGATTGGACATTTGATGCCATTCGACGTAAGACAACAGAAAACCATTACGAGGCTGTAAACTATCACCGTTTTGCTGATGATATAGTTATCACTGTAAGCGGACACTCTAGTAAACGTGGATGGGCTGAATTGGCATTGCGACGACTGTGGGAACAATTAAAGCCTTTGGGAGTTGAACTGAATCTGGAGAAAACCCGAGTGGTTAATGTTTTAAAAGGAGAATCCTTCGGGTTCCTAGGATTTGATTTGAGGCGAGTACTTAATCGAAATAAGAGTAGATACTTTGTTCTTATTACCCCGAAGAAGAAAGCCTGTACGAAAGTGAAAGCAAAAATCCGAGAATTAATCAGAAACGCAGGCGCCAAGCCTGCACAAGATTTAGTAAAACAAATCAATACTGTACTGATTGGATGGGTGAATTACTTCCGGGTTGGGAATTCTAGTCGAGCTTTTAGTAAAGTACGGGACTACACAGAGATGAAAGTCCGTACGTTATTGACGAGAAGGAAACGGCGACAAAAGCGTAGCATTGGATGGCAGAGATGGAGTAATGAATATCTCTATGGTGTACTAGGACTCTATTGGGACTGGAAAGTTTGTCCTCTCGAAAGCTCAGGAAGATATTGATAAAAGTGTCTGCCATCTGATAGGTCTCATAACCCTTTTGATGAAGTTTATGGGGTGAGCTGCTTGAGGGAAAACTTCACGAGCAGTTCTTATGGGGAGGGGCTGGAGACGGGTCATAACTGATACCGCGTCAGTTCTTTACCCGACAAATTGTTTTTAAAACGTGGAAATCATTGTTTGATATAGATCATTGTCGCACTGTCAAACAAGAAAGAATAGAATGCCATTTATACGGGAAACTGATTGCTATTTTCTTATGTTCTTCTACGATGTTTAAAATGCGCCAACTTTTGTTACAGAAGAAGCAAAAAGAATTAAGTGAATATAAAGCGATTGGAATGATACAAGATCATCTGTTACTCTTATATCAAGCCATACAGAAGGACACCCAAGAGATAGCAAAGATTCTAATTCGCCGGTTCCACCTTCTAGAGAAAAATGGGCGGAAATCTCATCGATATGAGAAGAAAACGGTCTTTGATATCATGGGTGTTCATTATGAGTATAGTATAGCCAGGGAACAAAAGAAAGCTGCATAGTTTTCAAAATATAACTCGTTAGAGTTTATTTAGCATGTGTATTTTTAAGAATAACCAATATGTTGAACAGTTTGTAGCTGTTTTGAAGGGGAACGCACCTTATTTTTGTTCTTAAGTTGATGGGCATGGGGTTGCCATATAGATTATTGAAAAATAACATATATACACATGCACTTTAAAAACTAGTAAGAAGTAAAACAACGTTAACATTGTTTATTTTTTCATACATGTACAGGAAGATAAGCTGGCATTTTGATGCATGAAAAGATATATTAACCGGTCCAGTTCTTGACTTTTGGCAAGGACGATAGGATTCGTACAACTATACTGCTGTAAAAGCAATAGAATTTCTTGCTTCTTTTCTGTAATTTGTTTTTGTACATAGGGAAGCTTAGACATGGTATATGCTCCTATTCTCTTGTTTTAAAAATATTATTTCGCCGTATACATGGTACGTAACGAATAAATAATAGACGGAATGCATACAGGAACCTTATGTATATACCTGTATCCACCTTGCGGTTCTTCCTTTTGAGATAAGCTGAATATGACCGGCATGTTGTAAAGAAGCAAAAGCTGTACTAATTGTACTCTCAGCTACGTCTGGATAGGCCTCACGAATATCCTCCCGTGTAAATGTATCTGTTTGCTGAAGAATATATTGCTTAATTCGTTTCAATTTTGTCTGTTTATCCATTGAACTCAATAGTATATGATTTAAGTCTTGATATCCTTCTATTAGTATTGTTAAGAGTTTCTTTAACCAAAAGCTTATATTATGTTCACCACAGTGCCAATTCGCAGACGATTGATAAATGGATTCGTAATAAGTGGATTCGTTCTTTTTTATATATTTGTCTAAACATACATACTTTATAAACGGATACCCGTTCTGTAGTAATAATAACTGCAGTAAGATGACGGCCACTCTGTCATTCCCTTGATCAAAAGGAACGATACAATACAAGTTTAAAATAAAGCGGGAAATTAATGGAAGGGCATGCATGTCTTTATTGGCACGTAAAGTATTATATTGCTCACATAGTTCTTTTACGGATTGTGGAACCTGGTCATACGGAAGTAGTCGATAGCTACTGACATGTTCCTCGTTTGCTGGTATGCCAGGAATCAGAAATGACTTTTGACGCCATTTCCCGCTATCCGAGGTACTATAGTGTAGTAACTGGAAATGTAACTCTTGAATGGTTTCCGGGCTAATAGATAGCGTATCAAATGTTTGGTGCACGAGAGAAAGTGTTTGATAATAGCAATACACAGCGTCTTCTTCTGTTGTTTGTGGGGGGATGTCATGTATAATCAGTTCTTTTACTCTTGTATTTGGAACACGTATATCCTTGTACATTGTGGTGAAGTTTTTCATATATTGAAGTGGAATATTCGTTTCTAAATGATGTAATATGGGATGTTTTTGTAATTGATAAACTGATAATTTACCCGTATATTCACTAATCTCACTAATTAACTTTATTACTTCTCTTTTAAAATTGATATTCATATATGTTTCTTCAAAGAAGTTGCGCATCTTATTTCCTCCGTTGTTCTGTCTATAGTGCTACAAAATAAATATATTATAACAGGTGATGGCATTCATACTTTAGTTTTGTCTCCAAACACCATTCTTTTTATGATATATATTTTTGTTATTCATGAATGTAGCTGCATCACCCGGTATCGTATGTTTTTTATTTGTTTTTTTCTTCCTATTTTTTCTTTTTTCCTCTTTCATAGCTTGTAAATCTGCTTTCCATTTCTTTAACATCGATTTTTTATGGTACATCAAATTCTCCCCTAGTTGAAACTGTGTATCAGTATATAAATGTGACATCATATGTGTGAATAGCGTTATTTTTATAGTGTGAAAAAACAATGTTGCGGGTACACTTACTATATATTTATGTTATGTTTTGTCACAATAACAAGCAAAGAAGAATGGAACTTATTGTTTTTTGGAATTTTTCACTATGTTTTTAAATGATTATTCCAAAAATAATATTAAAACACATTATTTTTTTGGATAAAAAAACATTCCAGAAATATACTCCCTTTGAAAATTGCGAATTGTCCACATTTGTAATATTTAACATTGCAACATTTTTTCTGCAGACGTATGGTAAAATAACTACTTTTAGGGAGGATTTACTATCGGTTTTTCCTATTTCTCTTTAGAATAATAAAATAAGTTGAAGAAGGTGGGAATTTGATGAAATCAACAGGTGTTACCCGCAAAATAGATCCATTAGGTCGTATTGTGATTCCAAAGGAACTGAGACGAACGTTAGGTATGGAAGAAAATCCTTTTTGGAAATATGTATTGAAGGCGAACCAATCATTTTACAAAAATATATTCCTCAAGAAGCTGGTTTGATAACAGGAGATATTTCAAAAAGGGTGTTTTTTCCCAAATTCCCGAAATGTGGGAAGGAATATATAATGAGAAAAATTTTTATTTTTATATTAGAGTAAATAGTAAAGATCAATCTATTAAAAGACAATTCGCAACCGCAGCAGAGATAAGTATTCCTGAAGAATACATCTTTATAGAAAGAGCCAAGTGAAAAAGATTTTAAACGTCCTGAATATCAACTTATGAAACATATGTTGAGAAACGGCGATGTTTTATATATTCAATCATTAGATCGTTTGGGAAGAAATAAACAAATGATTTTATACGGATGGCAAGAATTAATTAAAGAAAAAAAGATTGATATCGTTGTGTTAGATATGCCACTTCTTAACCCTACGAACTATAAAGATTTAAATGGAATTGAAACTCTTATTTCAGATTTAATTTTGCAGTTATTAAGTTATATGGCTGAAAATGAAAGAAAAAGAATCTGCGAACGACAAAAAAAGGAATTACAATTGCACTTCAAAAAGGAGTTAAATTTGGTCGCAAAAAAGTTGAAATAGATGCTAATTTTAAAGAAATTTATCAAGAATGGGTCTATCCGAAAAAATATAGAACTCGAGAAGAAGCGAAATCCAGTATTTTTAAATATATTGAAGTGTTTTACAATCGAAAACGCAGTCATTCTGCCCTGAAGTATGTATCACCGACTCAATTTGAAAAAAGGTTTTATGAAAAGCAACAATTTCAAGCTGCTTAACGAATAAAATGTCTCTGTTTAATGTGTCTATTTTCTTGACATAACACCAATATCTAGATGCGCATCATTAGTCAACAGAAGCCACTTACATTATGTTGTAGACATTGACATAAAAGGATTCTTTGACAATGTTAACCACGGTAAACTTCTGAAACAAATGTGGCACATGGGAATTCGAGACAATAAATTGTTATCTATACTATCTAAAATGTTGAAAGCTGAAATCAAAGGGATTGGAGTCCCTAAGAAAGGTACGCCTCAAGGTCGGATTTTATCACCTCTACTATCTAACATAGTTCTGAACGAATTAGATTGGTGGATAAGCGACCAATGGGAAACATTCCAAACCAAACGTGATTATGGAAGATATAGAGATGCTTCCAATAGACTAGACAATAGTAATAAGTATAGAGAAATGCGGAAAACACGACTCAAAATGATGTATATCGTAAGATATGCGGATGATTGTGCGCCACGAAAGTGTGCGTGAGTAACAAGATTACTCAAAGCAACTATGCTGTACAAATGATGACGGTGGGCCCGTCGAAGTCGCCATACAGGTGGAGATTTCAAACCACCTTAAGGTGCTGTAGTCAAAAGCTATGGTATTGAGCGTTAAGGAAAAGGCAATCAAGAATTGTCAGGTGAGTATTATGGAGATGAACGAGCATGTGAACTACTTACGAAAATGTCGAAAGCGTAGAGATTCCATCAAAACTAGGGGTAGTCGTTAATCTAGGATAAGCTTAGAGGAAACCTGTTTACTGGCTAAGCGGTGGGCGGCATAAAGGTGGCATGAACATAATACAGGCATTTGTACGGAACGTGGGAACCTACGGACTGATGTTAAGGGAGCATTTCAAGTGGAAGAACCACAAGAAAAGAGTACCGATGCAGTCATAGGGGCAGATTGGATTGTAGTAGTGAAGAAGCTTCTATAATGGAAGTGGAGCGAAGAATCCAGGTTATTCCGTTTCAAAGATAAGTCAACTTTGAAAGGAGGAGGAACTTATGCAAGAAACAAAACCATTTGGTATTTCAAAGAATATTGTAATGATGGCCTTTGAGCGAGTAAAAGCCAATAAAGGGACATATGGAATGGATGAACAGTCCATCGAAATGTATGAAATGAACTTGAAGAATAATTTGTACAAATTATGGAATCGTATGTCCTCAGGAAGTTATTTTCCAAAACCAGTGAAAGCAGTAGCTATTCCTAAAAAGAATGGAGGAATAAGAATACTAGGTATTCCAACAGTTGAAGACCGAGTGGCACAAATGGTAGCGAAACTCTATTTTGAACCAAGGGTGGAGAGATTGTTCTATGAAGATTCTTATGGATACCGACCAAATAAGTCAGCGATTCAAGCAATTGAAGCGACAAGGAGAAGGTGTTGGCGGAAGGATTGGGTGTTAGAGTTCGATATTAAAGGGCTATTTGATAACATCCGACATGACTATCTAATTGAAATGGTAAAGCGTCATACCAATCAGGAATGGGTTACGCTCTATGTACAAAGATGGCTAACAACACCTTTCCAAATGGAAGATGGAAGGATAATAGAAAGAACCGCTGGCACACCGCAAGGTGGGGTTATCAGTCCAGTTCTTGCGAACTTGTTTCTCCATTACACATTTGATGATTTTATGGTAAAAGAATTTTCAAGTATTCCTTGGGCAAGATACGCAGATGATGGAATAGCACACTGTACTTCATTGAAACAAGCAAAATATCTTCAACGGAGACTGGAAGAAAGATTTAAATTGTTTGGACTAGAGCTAAACTTGGAGAAAACGAAAATTGCCTATTGTAAAGATGATGATAGACAACTGAACTATCCGAACACTTCATTTGATTTTCTTGGATATACGTTTCGACCAAGGGAGGCAAAGAACAAACATGGGAAATTCTTCACAAACTTTTCACCAGCTATTGCCGATAAAGCTAAGAAAGCAATTAGAAAAGAAGTGAGAAATTGGCGATTACAGTTGAAAGCAGATAAAACATTACAGGATATTTCCAATATGTTTAATAAGAAAATCCAAGGGTGGATTAATTATTATGGACATTTCTATAAATCAGAAATGTATAGTGTATTGCGGTATATCAATAGTGGCCTAATAAAATGGGTTCGTCGAAAATATAAGAAGCGAAAACATCGAAGGAAAGCAGAATATTGGCTAGGTACTATTGCACAACGAGATCGTAAACTATTTGCACATTGGAAATATGGGATACTACCGGCAATGAATAATGGGAGCCGTATGAGCTGAGAGGTTCACGTACGGTTCTGAGAGAGACTTAGGGGGAAGATCCTTGGGTCTACTCACTTCAAGATATTTTGTAAGGATGCAAAATCAGCTCAGAAAACTTATGTGGCAGTAAAAAAATGGCTAAATGAAAGATTGGGTTTAGAAATTAGCCCAGAAAAATCCCAAGTGACAAACCTGAAAAAGAATTATCGAGAAAATTAAAGAATCCATCACCAAAATAAAAAGCAATCCTTCTACGAATGAAGCAAATCGTTTCAACGCTCTGATTTTAGGGTTTCATAATTACTATAAAGTAGCAATAAATGTAAGTGTAGATTTTGCACAAATTGCTTTCTTAGTCAAAAAGAACCTATATAACAGTACAAAAAGTATACGAGGTCGTACAGGATTACAAACGAAAACCTATAGAAAATTGTATGGAAAATACAATTTCAAACCTGTATATATATCAAAAGTAGCATTATTTCCAATATCAGGAATTAAAACATCGCCTCCTATGAATTTTAAACAATACATTTGTAACTACAATAGAAGGTAGAAAGTATATACATGTTTAGTGCAGAATAAAAGTGGTTCTTACGAACTTTTGGGGAGTTGTTTTTGTAATCACTACATTGATATAATAAAAGAAAAGGAGTGGAAAATCATGCGTGAAATTTCGTGGTCAGCGCCAGGTACTTTTCTCATACTGAAAGACATCTACCAAATGGAAGATCATTTACGCTTAACGATAGAAAGCACACAACGCTCACACTCTTGTCCAACATGTCACTATAGATCTTCTCGACCCCACAGTCGCTATACTCGTCTCATACAAGATCTTCCTCTTTCAGACAAACCCATCAAATTATTACTTCTTTCACGCAAATGGTTTTGCGATTCTCTTACTTGTCCAGTTAAAGTATTTACAGAGCGTTATGATTGGCTGGCTTCTAATGGTCGCCGAACCATTAGAGCAGAAGAAGTATTACGAAAAATAGCTTTTTCAACAAGCTGTCTAGCTGGAGAAAAGGTTGCACAAGCCATGTACCTACCGGTTACCCATGATGTATTATTAGCTATTATTCATAAAACAAATATTGAAGTTGAGGTATCTCCCTTTTGTCGGAATAGATGATTTTGCTTTTCGAAAAGGACGTACCTATGGTTCTTTGATTTGTGATTTACAGAGTCATAGGCCACTTGCTCTATTACCAAACCGAGAATCTGAACAAGTAACTCAATGGCTGAAAATATATCCTCATATTGAAGTCGTCAGTCGTGATGGTTTTACAGGATTTCGTCAAGCAATATCTGATGCCAATTCTTCTATTTTACAGGTATATGACAGGTGGCATTTTATTCGAAATGCCAAGAAACAATTAGAAAAAATACTTACCACTTCGGTTCCTTCTACTATTTCTTGGTCTTCCAAACTTCCTATCCAACCTGTAGAAAAGATAACAAAAGCAGAGAAAGAGAAAGAAATTCGTCAGAATAGAAAATGGGAGTTAATCCAACGTATTAAGCAAGCCCATCGGGCTGGAAAATCTATGTGTACGCTCGCTAAAGAATATAAACTTAGCTGGAAAACAATTCGAAAATACATTCAAATGAATGGCCCGCCGTCATCTGATCGATACAAAAAAAATCTAGTACGAGGGTTTGATAATTTGATTATTCAGTTGGAAAATAAAAGTCATACCCTTAAAGAAATTGATCAATTGATTCGTCTGGAAGGCTATTCCGGAACTTTTTTAGCAGTACGTACAGTTGTAGAAACATTACGCCGTAATCGAAAACAAGGTCATCGCCAAAATCCTGTTTATCATGTCTCTCGTCAGCAACTCATCCGCTGGTTTTGGATTCATCCGGAGCAATTAACTAAGAAAGAAAAACAAGACCTTGTACAATGTTTTTCTAAATATCCGGAAATACGTCCGCTTTATCAAATGGTGCAACATTATCGAGAAAGCGTAAAACAATCTAATTATGAACAGTTTTTAAATTGGCTCAAACAGCAACTATCCCATAAGCAACAGCCTTTTTATCATTACGCTCGTCGCTTACGAAGTGATTTACAAGCAATTAAACATGCATTTTTACTTCCATACAGCAATGGTGTTTTAGAAGGACAAGTCAATCGCTTAAAAACAATTAAACGTATGGTATATGGAAGAGCAAGCTTACATGTATTGACCAAACGAGTCCTGTATAGATTGTGAATTATTATGTCAAAAAAATTAAGTGCATTAATATATTTCTAAGTCGTAAGCACTCCCCAAAAGTTCGTAAGAACCATAAAAAGTACTGAGTTGAGCAGAAATTTTGTCCTGAAAAAATTAGCATAAAAAAGAGGCTTGTCAGTTCCTAAAAGTCCCTCTACTGTTTTGGTTACCGCAACTAAACCAGAGGAGGAAAAGGAAAGGATGCTAACAATGCCTGAAATTAATTATATCAAACATTTACGAGAAAATGAGGACTTAAGTATATCTGAGATTGCTAGAAAGGTCGGGAAAGATTGGAAAACAGTAAAAAAATATGCAGATGGGGAAATTTATCCTTCGGATATCAGTTATACAAAGCGAGGTATGCTGTATAACAGCGAACACGGCGAAATGATAGATCTGTGGCTAGAAGAGGACAGTAAACTTCGCCGTAAGGAAAGAAGAACAAATAAAAAGATATGGAAACAATTACAAACAGAATATAATTTTAAAGGTTCGTATCGAACCGTATGTGATTACATTCAGCTTCGAAAACCACAAATGAAAATAGAGAAGTCTACACGATATGAAAGATTAGAACACCCAGCAGGAGAAGCACAAGTAGATTTCGGGAATATGACAGTTGTAAAAGACGGTGCATACAAAGACATTAAAGCACTTTTACTGAGCTTCCCTTACAGTAATGCAGCATTTGTATACTCATTACCATCTGAGAATACAGAATGCTTTTTAGAAGGCTTAAAACAATTATTTCATCAAGCTGGTGGTGTACCAACGCACCTTCGAATTGATAACTTATCTGCCGCTGTAGTCACAGTAGGAAAAGGTGATAATCGAACTTATACGGATGCATTTTTACAATTTCAAATGCATTATAACTTTGAAGTGCAACCTTGTAATCCTTATAGCGGGCATGAAAAGGGGCACGTTGAACGGAAAGTCAGTTATACACGGAACAATTGGTTTACAACCGCTCCGATTATGGAGAGTTTTTCTCAACTTGCACAATGGTTAGAAGTACAAGCAATAGAAGATCAGAAACGCCTACATTATGAGAAGGAAGTCATGATTGAAGACTTTTGGAATGATGATAATGCTGCGTTGAAACCATTACCTTTGGAAGACCTAACGGTCTTCTCGATGGACACAACAACGGTAAATAAATATGGAGAAATCACAGTGGATCAAGAACGTTTTGTTTTACGTAAAACGAACGTAAAACAAGTGATTATTATTAAAAAAGAATGGGATAAATTTACATGTTATACCTCAGAAGGTGAGAACATTTTTACAGAATACAGACCGTATATGCACACGAGTAGGCCGATTCCATGGGAAGAGATTTTTGAAGATTGGGAAAAGAAACCACGTGTTGTTCGTTATTCTAGATTTTTTAAATATTTACCTCAGCGGGTTCAAGATTATCTGCTCTTTCATAAGGATGAAAGAAAAGCTTGTTTAACAGGATTCAAATATTTAATTCAAAAATACTCATTACACCAGCTACACTTACTGTTAGAGAATGAAGAATGGTTGAAAAAAGCTCCTCATGAACTCGATATCATATTGCAAACTAAACAAGTGACGTATCCACAAAAATGGAAAGAAAACCATACGCCACCTGTTTTAATAGATTACGAAACAGATCTTCAGCAATATGATCGAAAGCTTTGTCCAACTTTAGAAAGGGGTTCATTCTCATTATGATACAACGAAACCTGCAAGACGCCTGTAAATCACTGCATTTAAGCTATATTATGGACCATTATGATGAAATATCTTTTGAAACCAAAGAACAATTTCTGTGTGATATTTTCAATATAGAAATTGAATCTCGTCAAACGAAAAAAGTAGCAAACTTAATCAAGAAAGCGAAATTTCGAGAGTTAAAATGGCTCAAGAATTATGAATGGAGCGAACAAATTCATCTGCCATCTACAACGAGTCAAGAGCACATTTGTGAATTGTGATTTTTTGAAGGGAAACAAAACCTTTTGTTACTCGGATCTTCTGGAACTGGGAAAACGCATTTAGCTACAGCATTAGGTTTGAAGGCCTGTGAACAGGGATATCAAGTAAAGTTTTTCCGAGTAGCAGATTTAGTAGGTCTATTAGAAGAGGCTTTAAAACAAGGGAATTTAACCCGTATCAAGAAGCAAATTGAAGCCTGTGATTTATTAATTTTAGATGAACTAGGTTATGTACCATTTCAAAAGCAAGGAGCGGAGCTCCTATTTCATATTATTGCCGACTGTTACGAACAAAAAAGTGTCATAGTTACTTCAAACTTAGAATTTGGTCAATGGAATCGTATATTTGGTGATAACCGACTTACTTCTGCATTGGTGGACCGTTTGGTCCATCATGCTCATATTATTGCATTCACAGGTGAAAGTTATCGTTTGCGAAATGCTTTATCTTCTGGAAATACCCAAATTAACATTTAAAAAAGTAGCTGCACGCCTCTGGAATTTTTCAGGAATTGCTGCTTGCACAAAACACACTAAACGGATACTTTTTACTTTTGTACCGATTTTCACAACCGATGAAGTTCCTTTCACTTTAAGATCTTTGATTACTGTTACAGAATCACCATCATTTAAGATATTTCCGTTTGCATCTTTAATTACCTTTGTATCTTCACTATTTTCAGTTGCTGATTCTAAAGTCCACTCATAGGCACATTCCGGGCAAACAAAAAGATTTCCATCTTCGTAAGTGTACTCTGAATTACATTTTGGGCAATTAGGTAAATTAGACATATTTTTATTTCCTCCACGTGTTATCATTCATTCTATATATAGCTTTTTAAAACTTTCATTTTATAATTTCATAAGAATAGCAATTCTGAAGTTGAAATTTAAGAAGCTACCCTTATCTATGTTTCAAGAACCTATTTTTATCGCATATCTTTCAGTTTCTTAATGATCATGTTCGGTGTTGCCCATTCATCACGGTCAAAGTCAGAAATAGACACTTCAATATTTAAACGTTATTGAAATTCTACTAATAAAGATACTGTAGCAAAAGAATCTAGAATCCCTTCTTCAAATAATTGCACATCTGGGTTATCTTTTACGATATCATCTTCACATACTTCTTCTAAAACAGTTAATACTTGATCTTTAAATCCAGACATTATTTATGCTCCTCTATATCCATGATTTATCATTAATTTTTTCATAGTTTTCTATTTTTTAACACATCATTTAAAAGAATCTGTACCATCATCATTACAAAGCTACCCCTAGTTTTTGTATAATAGTTATTCCGGTTTAACAAATAATCGTTCCCTGGAATATATGTGATTACAAACCCTTTGTTCTTTTCTTTAGGGAATGGAATGTAAATATTTTTAACATCTGGCTGTATAGCTGGAATGTCTTTCGAAAACAAACCATTTAATTTCGTTAAAAACGTCTTTCCATTAGAGATAGGTTGTATTTTCTCAGCCCTGTTCACACCATCTTTGTTTTTACTTGAATCTATTCCCCATACAATTACACCACCAGAAACACAAGAAAAAAATGACACGCTTTCTTCATAATTCTCTTTATCCTCTTTGGAAAGAACACTACTCGTACAATTTGTTTTACATTGAAATGTAAGGAAGATATTCTCTTCTTACTGTTTGATGATCATTTGTTGGATGTATGAAAAACCTTCTTGTTCACACCTTGTAAAAATCTTCTCCTTCTTTATTTTTTAATAAAATAATTAAAAGAGTAGATCAAATCAAACAAACTTTGTATGTGAAGTGAATTTTTTATAAATCTAATGCATTTACTTTATTCTTTATTGTATTTGCTTCCTGAGATTGCTGAGAAAGCTCGATACATTCATGAAAAGCGAAATGCTTACACCCTATACATTTTTTTGTATTCAGATGTCCTAAAGCATAGTTAATAGCTTCCCCGGTATGATCAAAAAAGTTTTTTCCCCCAATCTCAGCGTACAATCCATTCTTATCTAGAGTTGTCTTTAACTCGGATTGAATTCCTGAAATGAGAAGTATGCCACCTTGCTTTTTAAAATGCTGAACAATATTCCTAAAGTAAGACTCTCCTGTTGTATCAATAAATGGAACCTTGCCCATACGTAAAATTAAAACTCTGGGTTTATAATGAATGGTCGCTAAAATATTTTGTTCAAATGTTTGGGCAGCCCCAAAGAATAACGGACCTTCTATTGTGTAAATACTAATTTGTGGGCAATCATGAGATTTATTTACCACATGGGGTAACAATTTTTCATTCTTTTTTGTATGATCAGGAAGTACTTTCGATATGATAAGCATATTACTCATACGTTTTGTAAACAAAATAATAGCTAAAATAAGACCGATTTCCACAGCTGTTGTCAAACTAGTAAATACAGTAAGCAAAAATGTTACCAATAATACAAGGGAATCTCCTGTCTTCATTTTAAGTATATGAACAAAATGTTTTCGTTCACTCATATTCCACGCTACCACCATTAAAATGGGAGCCATACTAGCAAGTGGAATATGTGATGCATATGGAGCTAATAGTAGAAGTGTGAATAACACAAATACCCCGTGAATAACTCCTGACATCGAAGATGTAGCTCCACTCTTAATATTGGTTGCTGTTCGAGCGATCGCTCCAGTTGCCGGAATCCCTCCAAATAATGGGGTAACAATATTGGCAATGCCCTGACCAATCAGCTCTTTATTACTGTTGTGCTTACTATTTGTCATACCATCTGCCACGACAGCGGATAAAAGAGATTCAATACCACCCAACATTGCAATAACAAATGCAGGGCCAATCAATTGTTTGATACGCTCTACTGTGATTTCTGGTATATCAAATTGAGGAAGTGTATTTGGAATCGTGCCATATGCTGTGCCAATAGTAGGAACATAACCTGAGAAAAATACAGTTGCAATGACAGTTGAAATTACAACCCCTACTAATGAACCAGGTACTTTGGGTAAAATTTTTGGTGTGATGAGCATAACGAAAAAGCAAATCAAAGCAGTTATAACACTATAAAAATTGGTGGTACTAATATGAGTAAAGATCTCCTGCAGGTTTGCTATAAATTCCTCATGCTTTTTTATACCTGTTAGCCCTAAAAAACTAGCAATTTGTCCCGTAAAGATAATGACAGCAATACCTGACGTAAAACCAATTGTTACAGGACGTGGAATAAATTTAATTAAAGATCCTAGTTTGAAAACTCCCATAAGACATAAAATAATTCCAGCTAATAAACCAGCAAGTAGTAAATCTTCATATCCATAGGTAATGACAATTCCTAAAAGAATTGGAACAAAGGCACCTGTAGGTCCTCCAATTTGATACTTTGAACCACCAAATAGCGAAATGAGTATTCCAGCAATACATGTTGTATAAATTCCATACTCTGGCTTAACACCAGAGGCTATTGCAAAAGACATAGCAAGCGGTATCGCAACAACTCCGACAATCATTCCTGACAGAAGATCCTTTTGAAAATGTCCCAATGAATATCCTTCAAACCTTCCCGTAAATAACCCTCTCATTACAAACCCTTCTTTTCTATTTATAATAAATCTGGATTACAAATGTATTTCTCGTTCCTTTATAGAGGAGATTTTCATTTTCACAAGAGAAAACATTATCCTAATATTTACTATACATTTTTCTTAAATGACGATCTAATTTACCTACATCTCCACCTTGTTGTACGTAGGATTTCAACCTTTCCGCTAGAAGTTCTCCGGCTCGACTATCTAGCTTCTTCGTATCAATAAATGATGTAATCCTTACCTTATCTGGAGTAATATCTCTACGAAACATCTGTCCTGGGATTTCACTCCAAAAACGATTCCATTCATCTAATAATCCGATTTGATCGCATAAAAAATCTTGAATCCCACATAGCCAAGCTGTACAAGCTGTATTTCTTTTTTGACATCCAACGCCATCTTGTAAATGCTGGCATGAAAAACAACAAGAATTCCCACTTTTAATACAAACTTTACAAACATGATGAGCTCCTATTGAGTGGAAAATTTCAATCCCATGTTGGATGATATCTTCTTTCTTAACTTCAATGCTCAACCTAATCCTCCTTAACTATCGTTTCAAGTTCTGTTTCATCTAGTTCTTCTAACATTGAAATCGTATCGATTAAATGGTTGTTAAAAATTTTCCGTGCAACTACCAGTAAATCCACAATCATAGGGTCTCGTAGAGAATATAAAACTCGTTTTCCATCTTTAGTACCAACAACAATGTTTTTTGAACGTAGTACACTTAACTGTTGAGAAACAGCTGAACCTTCCTTGTTAAGGATGGTTTGCATTTCATTTCCCATTAAAACACCTACTTATTTATAATTAAAGACCCAAAAGTATCATATACATATTCGAATGTTTGAATATGTATATGATACTTCTAGAACCTACAATTTTCAATAAAAACATTTGAATCCATATGGGTAAATTATTATTAGGTACATATTGTAATACTATGCCCCGTTTTTACACGTATTTTGGTTATACCCTACTATCAGTTACATTAGTATTGAATATTTTCATGAGAAATTAAAGCACACAATTCATAAAAAACGATATGTAATGAGATATTATGACATGTATCGAAATACATAAAGAAGGTGAATGACGTGAAAAGACTTCTAATTTTGTATGTTCTGTTTTCAATTTTAGCGGGCTGTTCTACAAAACAATCTCCAGTTGAAAAGCATGGGTCTAACGTTGGACATGAAGTTATTGAATTAACAAAAAATCCTACATCCCAAAACGAACCACTTCAATCCCCAGCTCCTTCAGTACAAGAAAAGGTCATTTTAGACGTGCCATTAATATCTCAAAAACCTGAATTGAAATACGGATGCGAAGTTACGAGCTTAGCGATGGTATTACAGTACGCTGGTATTAAAGTGAATAAAATGCAGTTAGCCAACAGTATCAAAAAAGATAATAGCCCGCTGTCTATGAATAAAAACGGAGACATCATTCAATGGGGGAATCCTAAAGAAGGATTTGTTGGAGGTATAACGGGTAAAACTAAGGGATATGCTGTCTACGTCCAACCGTTACAAGAATTGATGGAACGTTATCTTCCAAATCGCACAGTGAACTTAACAGGAAAAGCTTTTAATGATGTGCTAGCTCAAATCAAAATGGATAAACCTGTAGTGGTTTGGACAACCGGAGATTACAAAGTTCCGGATAGATGGGAGTCTTGGAAACATGGGAACAAACAAATCACAGCTCTTCTGGATTTACACGCTGTTGTACTTATAGGTTTTGAGGGTGGGTACATTTATATTAATGATCCTTTAAGCGGAAAAAAAGCGCATAAGGTAAAACAAGAACCTTTCATTCAATCTGGGGATGCATTGGGAAAACAAGCCTTATCGTATCGTTAACGAATTCAAATTTGTTTAATATCTATAAGAGCCCAAAGTAAAGAACATGAATTTTGTACGCTAAGTGATTGCCCTTATGAAAAAGTGGATTTTTTTATTAAGTTAAGAAAACAAATCAACCCTAAAACGAAAGAATGTGCTTTTTTGTTGCAAGTTAGCACAAAATTTGGTTCTAGGGGAGGGGCGCTATAAAATTTTAAGTGGATGGAGATTTTTTTCTACCTTTATTAGGGGGGAGAATAAGCTTTTCCTGTTTTGCTAGTGGAGGGATGAATGTATTACTATGAAGTTAATTATCCAACTAAACGGTTTGCTCCTGATCCCTGGTATAAAGAAAAGGTACTCAAATGAGCACCTTTTCTTTATTGATGAAATCCGGTAAGTTGTTAGTCTTCCAAGCTAACCATGACAAATACAACAGCTTCGAATTAATTATGTCATATATCTATTTATTAGTTTTTGAGAAAATAAGAATTGATAATAAGTGGACCTTGTAGGACTTGAACCTACGACCGGACGGTTATGAGTCGTCTGCTCTAACCAGCTGAGCTAAAGGTCCATGGTAAGCGATTAGTTTTCCAAGCCAATCGCGATAATGAATTATACCGAAATAAGTATATATTATTTTGAATAGAAAGAAAAGACACCCTAACGAATGCCTTTCTCCGACTTGATACCCACTTCAATTTTTACAAAATGTATTGGACTCCCATCCAATTATATTTTACTACATGGGATATGGAAACCAAAAGAAAAATAGGGGGTCATATGAAAATAAATTGGGGTTTCTTGCCCATCCCCTCCAAAAGGTACATTAAGGATTTATTCCATAAAAGGAAATGTCTTTGAATCAGTCTTCCCTACTCGATTCAGAGACATTTTAGTGATTCTATTCGTAAGAATAGATACAGCGAAGTTAAGATTCTTTCATTAGCCCACGTTTTTCAATCTCACGATATAATGTTGATTTTGTTACAGTCGTCTTTTTCTCGATTTGCTTAATCGTGTACTTTCTCGTTTTCCAAAGATCAATGGCATGATCTACTAAATCCTTGTTTTTTCCTTTACGTCCAAACTTTACTCCATGTTCCCTCGCTCTGAGCTTACCGGCCATCATCCGCTCACGAATAAAATTACGTTCCATTTCCGCGAACAGCCCCAACAGCGTAACCATTGCTTTGGTCATAATATCCTTGTTCCTACGTGTGTCAATTCCCTCAGATAAGCAAACAAGATAAATCCCCCTCTCCGAAAAAGACTCGTAGGTTTTCAACACGTACGAGATGGATCGTCCCATTCGATCCAATTTGTAACTAACTACCGTATCACCGGGTTGCACCACTTCAATTAGCTGCTTAAATTCTGTACGGTCATTCACATTCTTACCTGATATCTTTTCATAAAATAGCTTATCGACACCATATCGTTGTAATTTTTCGATTTGTATTTCTAAATCTTGATGTGCAGCGGACACGCGAGCGTTCTAGACTAGGAAAATTGGGGTTCCTAAAGACTTCTCTAAATTCTAGATTTTAGGTAATTTAACAAGCTATATATGCTCTGTCATAGGGAGGATAAATATTATGGATATCCCAAAAAACACAACGAACCAAAAGCGTTTGAGAATTATTAATGAAAATGAAATACAAACGATTTATTCTATACCGAGCTTTACCTACGAAGATCGCTGTCAGTATTTTTCTCTCACTCAACCAGAAAAAGAGTTGTGAGCAACATTCCGCTCTGTAAAATCTAAGGCTTACTTCATCCTACAACTCGGCTATTTTAAAGCGAAATGTTTATTTTTTACCTTTGATCTCCATGAAGTAGCGGAAGATTTGCGACATATTTTAAAGAAATATTTCAATGATAGCAAAATCACTGACCTTAGTTCCATTGGTAAAGTTACTAAACTTAAACAACAACAATTCATTCTTGAACTGTTCAACTACCAAAATTGTGATGCTGAAAAACGGTGCCTGTTAGAGAAAAAGGCTCGTAAGTCTGCCACATTTTGTAGTAAGCCCATTTATATTTTCCGTGAAATGATGAATTATTTATCCGAACAACGGATTATTGTCCCTGGTTACAGCTTTATGCAAAAAATGATAGGGAAAGCCATTACCTACGAACAAAGCCGTTTAGTTAGAATGTTTCAAAATCAACTGAGTCCACCCACTATCAAGGCATTGAAGCGATTGTTAGAAGATTCTTCGGGTCTATATGAAATCACCCGACTGAAACACGAACCGAAAGATTTTAGTATCACTGAAATTAAGAAGGAGATGGATCGAAAAAAACAAATACAAAATTTATATCAACTCGCTCAAAAATTGCTAACCAAGTTTGTTATCTCTAACGAGAGTATCAAATACTATGCTTCCTTGGTAGATTATTACTCTGTTTATAAACTGAAACGATTAAATGCATGGATTGGTTATTTGTATTGTTTTCCATCGCTATCAACGGATGCATGACAATCTAATCCATACGTTTACATATCGAGTAAGACACTACATGGATGAAGCGAAATCGGCAGGAAAGGAACAAGTATACAAATCTCATCTAGAAAGAAACCAGAATATAAAGAAAGTAGGAGAAGTACTTTACCTATTCACTGATGATCAAATTCCTGCAGATACTCCTTTTCAGAAGATTAAAGATCGAGCTTTTACCATCTTGGAACGTCCAAAATTGGCAGCCATAGCTGATCAAATCGTCACCAATATCAATTTAAACGATCTCTGCGTCCAGTATTTTTGATGGTTGATTTCTTAGCCACCTCTGCTCATGATCCATTGATGGAAGCTGTCCATTTTATGAAAAAAGCTTGTATGAAAAATAAGCCATTAGGAAAGTATCCTTCCGATACGTTTCCTCAACAATTTATCCCTAACGGGATGAAATGAAACGATACATCATCTATCAATTAAATTCTTTAGGACAAAAAGTGCTGCAGGCTGATCGCTATGAATTTTTCGTCTATCAACTTTTACGAAATGGTTTAGACGCAGGGGATATTTTTTGTCGGGATAGTATCCGATTTCGCAGGTTTGAGGATGATCCCATCAGCGATCTAGAGTGGAAACAAAAAGAAATTTTACTCACTGAGAATGGTCTAACTATTTTTAATCAACCGATTCAAGTCCATTTAACAGGGCTTGAGAAGGAACTTGAAACTCGTATTACAAAGGTGAACCACCATATTGCATCTGGAGAAAATAAATATATTCAGATTAAAAAACGTGGCTCACATAGTCACTGGACACTCCCATATGTTCGTGATAATGAATCGATGAATCATTCCACTCTTATTTCCACATCGGATAACTTTATTCGATTAGAAACGTTAAAAGAAGCAAATGATCGGGTCAGTAATGCTACAGCTAAACTGCCTATCTTTCAACATTACAATATTGACGAAATTATTCATTCCAGTAGCGATGGACGAAAAGCTGAAACAGGTATTCATACGATTAATGCTCGTCATTCCCCTAAACACTTCGGGCTGAGAAAAGGGATTGTTTCTTACACGATGGTAGCAAATCATATTCCTGTAAATGCTCGAATCATTGGAGCGAATGAATATGAAAGCCAGTATGTATTTGACATTCTTTACAATAACACTACAGATGTTCAACCAGATGTACATTCCACAGATACGCACGGGACGAATGAAGTGAACTTTGCCATTCTCCATTTTTTCGGTTATCAGTTTGTGCCTCGTTACAAGGATATTCATGATAAAGTCAGTAAATCTCTTTATGGATTCAAACATCCCAGTCAATATGATGATGATGTGCGGATTAAACCTGTTCGAAAAATCAACATGAACCTGATTATAGAAGAGTGGGAAAATATTCAACGTATCATGTTGTCACTTGCCCTTAAAAGCACGACACAAAGTATAATTGTCAGGAAATTGAGTTCTTATGCCCGGAACCAAGCGTGCCTTGTGGGAGTATGACAACATCATTAAAAACCTATATGTCTTGCAGTATATCGATTCCTCGCCTTTACGTCGTAATGTACAAAAGGCATTGAATCGAGGTGAAAGCTATCATCAATTATGCAAAGTAGTATCGTGTGCTAATTTTTGGAAGCTATGTTTTAAAACAGAACAAGACCAACAAATATGGAGGGAATGCAGTTGTCGTATCACGAATTGCATCATTTATTACAATGCGAGTATTTTGTCTAATATGCTGACTTACAGGGAGAGAAATGGACAAAGTTCAGACATGTTGAAACAGATTTCTCCGGTGGCGTAGCAGCATATCAATCTTTACGGTCGTTACGAATTTCATAGTAACCAAGAAATGATTAACATGGATGAGATCATTCAAGAATTAGCACAGTCAAAAGCTATAATCACAGCAGAAAACCACACCTCATTTGAGTGATATGAGAAAAGAAAGTACCTCTTAAACCAATAAAGTTCTGAGAGGTACTCCTTAATATACCTTTTGGAGGCGATGGGCAAGAAACCCCCATATCTAATCTGTATATTCTTTTTATACAAGAAATCTATCTGACAATAATAGCTTCTCCTATCAAGCTAGAAGCTATTAAACGTCAATTTATATAAGAAATCATGTACGTGTATGTATGTACAAAGGCCATGCCAACATTCATTCCAGCACAGACTATGTCACCTATCATTCAAAAAATCTATAATTAAGTATTAAGTAAGGAGAGCCAATCTATTATGAAATCTTGTATCAAAAATTAACTATTAAAAAACTAACAGGGGGTGCATTACGATTCTGGTACAAAGTTTAAAAGGACATTTTCAAAGCGTTTTTCTTTTTACACCAGAACCTTCATTTATCAGCAAATGGCTATTTATTACCTACAGAAAAAGAAAGTATATACAAATTTAAGACTGAATAATTTGAATTTTCTGTATTTATTCCATTGACGTAATATCAAAGAGTAGTTACAATAGATCTGGCTGTTAATAAGTCTTAACATAGAGCGTATACGTTTTTTTATGCAAACGTTTCGTTCTGAATAAACGAAAAATTTATATAAAGAGAGGACAGAATAGTATGAAAATAACCATAGCTATTTTAGTAGGGATTGTTGCATTAGAGCATTTATTCATCATGATCCTCGAAATGTTTTTTATTGATTCAAAAATGGCGAAACGTACTTTCAAATTACCGGAACATTTAGAAGGTGACCAAAACGTAGCCATTCTGTTTGCAAATCAAGGTTTATATAATGGATTTTTAGCCGCAGGTCTCATCTGGGGGCTTTTACTTGGGCTTAATCCCATTGGTTATATGGTTCAATTATTCTTCGTAATTTGTGTGGTAGCGGCAGCTATATTCGGTGGTTTCACATCCGATAAATCAATCATTGTAAAACAAGGACTTCCAGCTATCTTAGCATTGCTTGCCCTTTTATCTGTGATATAATAAAATTAAAACTGTTTTCCTTTAAAATATGTCATGCATCATGCTCCTCGAATTATTTTTCTTCCATTTTAATTTCACTTAGAAGACTTTGCAACAGAACTAACACAACAAAGCAGCTAGCAAAAGCTAACTGCTCAGTTAAAGGAAGGAACTTTATAAGACTTGGTCTCAGTTTCCAATAGTATAAGCTATTTGCTAGCTCTATGGATAGTATAAACCAAAGTTGGAATTTTATACGGGAGAGAAAATAATGGCTGCTTAGAACAAGGATGAGCGTTGTTTCGGACGTGCCCACTCCACAACTATCCTCGGTATAATAAAAAAATTACAAGATTGGTGGCAAAAACAAGTGGAAAGTGACAAAACCCGTATTCTAAGAACCCATTTAGAATCTATGATATATTCGTACAAAAAAGGATCCCTATGATACACAATTATCCAAGTAATATATACCGTGAACTGATTCGAGAGGATTTAGAAAAAGCACGAAAAGGACTCGTCCATCCTGAATCTACTTACAACAGGCTGCCAATGACGCAATTTACCGAGTGATTTTCCACATTGGAAAACCGAAGTACCTATTATCAGATTTGGCGGAAAGTAGACGAGAATGACATAAATATTCTCGAAAAAGTGACAACTATGCTTTGTGATGGCAGATATAGGGGGGATATCCCTTCCACATTCAATAAAAGAAGCGATGGATTATGGAATCATACGTTGGGTACATGAATATGGAGATTTGATTTATCCAAATGTGGAAGAAGAAAAATAAATCAACATATTTGGCATTTAGATGAAACTTACATCAAAGTCAAAGGAGAGTGGTATTACCTGTATCGTGCGATTGATCAAGACGAATACACCTTAGATATCCAACTTTGCAACAGAATCTTGTGAAGTTCTCGTGAAATTGACTTGAAAATTTGTTTATAAATAACTTTAATTACTTAAAAAAGGAGTGTCCGATACCGGAAACTCCTTTTTATAGCTGAGAATGAATAAGGTACCAGTTATCCCAATCTGGTATCTTATTTGTCTATTCCAACTATTTTATGCGTGTTAGGAATAGTATACCCTTATTTTCAAAAAATATAAACTAGGGTAATTTTGGGTATGTATCAAGAATTCCATACATATTAAAAAGTCCCTTACTTAGCAAGATGAAACAGTTAAGACGGTGTGATGGGAAACAAATTTTATCCCACACTACTTTAAAAATATTAAAATGGACCCTGTAGGACTCGAACCTACGACCGGACGGTTATGAGCCATCTGCTCTAACCAGCTGAGCTAAAGGTCCGATTTAGAAAAAGCACCTTTTCGAGTGCTCTTTTCTTTGTTACTGATAAAGAATTTTATAATACATATTGCATATACAATATAAAAGTAAAATAAATAAGATCCATGTAACTATACCATACTTATAAAAATAATAAATATATATTTTTTACCTTTGTTAAATGCAAAAAAACGTTGCAGATACCCTAGAATTATTAATAAATTTCTTGTTATTCAATTTAAAATTTGTTTGTAAAACCCGCAGATTATATCAATGGGTAGAATACATGAAGTAGTAACTTAAAAAGATTTCATGTGTCTTCATCGACCAGCTTGATTATTAGCTTTTCTACTACTATTTAATAAAGGCCCACTTATAACTATATTCTGGACTTATGTTATGATGATAAATATTGTGGACATAAGGTTTTTGTATAAAAGATTTCCCACTTTGAAATAGAGGTGTAATAGCAACATCCTCTTCAAGTAGCATTTTTTCAGCTTTACCTAATTGATTCCAACGTTTTTTAGGATCAGATAGCCATTCTTTTTTACTTTTTCTAACAATTTCATCATATAGTGGGTTAGAATATCCCATCTGATTTAGGGAACTTTTACTGTCGAACATATCAATAAAGGTCATTGGGTCTGCATAATCAGGGTTCCATGCAGCAAAGCTGAAGTCGTAATCTTGGGCAGATGCTAGTTTTAATTTTTGTTTAAACGGCATAGGCTTTGTATTCACTGTTATTCCCTGCAAATTATTTTCAATTTGGTCCTTTAGGTATTCTCCGATTTTCCTTTGGTTCCCTGTGTCATAATTTAATAATTCAATTTGAATGGTATGTTTCCCTGTCTCCTTTTTAAATGCTTCCCAGAGCGTTTGTGCTTTTGATTTATCTAATGAGAGTCCATTTTTAAAAGATTCACGGAAATCTTTTCCGTCAGGTCCTATTGCTAAACCTGCTGCAACTAGGTAATCGGCGGGTTTCGAACCATCATTTAATATTACGTTTGTAAGCTGTTTTTTATTTATAGATAATGCAATAGCTTCGCGCAATTTTTTATTCTTAAATACTGTATCTTGTCCATTTCGTCTTTGGTTAAATTGTAAAAAATAAGTGCTAGTCTCTAAATAAGATCCAAATTCTCCTTTTCTTCCTTTATACTTATCGATTAGTTCCGATGTTAATAAAGTTCGATCCAATTGATTATTCTCATATAAATTAACTTTGGTAGTAGGTTCTTTTACAATGTTAAAGTTAATTTCTTCAAGTTGCACAGATTCTTTATCCCAGTACGCATTGTTTTTTCGCAATGTCCATCCCTCTTCATGTTTCCATCTGGACATAATAAACGGTCCATTATAAACTACGGTATCCGCTTCTAATCCGTATTTATCTCCTTTTTCTTTGACAATTTTCTCGTTTAAAGGGTAGAAAGAAGCAAATGCCATTAAGTTAAGAAAATATGGAACCGGATCTTCTAATTGTACTTCAAGGGTTTGTGCATCAAGTGCTTTTACACCTAAAGTGTCAGGGAGTTCTTTCCCTTCATTTATGGATTTGGCATTTTTGAGTGGAAAAGCAATAAATGCATACTCGGCCGCTGTTTTTGGGTCTATAAGACGCTTCCAAGCAAATACAAAATCATGTGCTGTAACAGCATCTCCATTTGACCATTTAGCATTTTTTCGAATAGTAAATGTATATGTTTTTCCATCATCACTTTTCTTGTAGGATTCCGCCATACCTGGTATAGGTGTATTATTTTTATCAAGTCGATACAAACCCTCCATTACATTCCCTAATATATGCGCAGATACAGAATCGGTTGTTTTAGAAACATCCATTGTTGGAATTTCTTGCGTTTCAGATAAATTTAATACTTGCTTTTTTGTGGATTGGGTATCAGATGAAATTTCACTCTTTTTTGATCCATAACAAGCACTTAATGTTAACAATAGTGTCAAAGCAGGTATTATAGAATAAAATATTTTCATTTTGTATCTCCTTCTTTCTATTTTTTTGCCGTATTCGAATTCAGTTTTTTTTAATATTGGCTAGTCCCTTTTGCTTTATGTATCCATCTGAAAATATTTGTGAATCCAATTATAAGTACCTTTGAGAGGTTCTGTTGCAAAAATAAAAACAATTTTAAATGTATTTCTTCCACTTTCCCATACGGATATTCGTATCCTAAAAAAGAGTGTAAATCCGTATGAAGGAAAAAATATGTTTAAATGGAAATATAATCACTCTGATAGTATTTGACTCACTCTTAGAGGGGACCTTCAGTATAATTTGCGGTTTTAAAATGGAGTCGAAATGATAAAGAAACGAGGTGTATCCTGTTACGATAATTAAGGGCGCTAAAGGGTGAGCGATTCTTACCACATAGTACGCCACTTCATGTGAAAAAATATTGACTGAAATAGAAGGGTATGCCATATGATCAACAAAAGACAAACTCTCTGGATGAACCCGTATGTAGATAGGTATGTAGATAGGTATGTAGATAGGTATGTGTAAAGGGCTGTTCTTAGGCAGAAGACGTCTCAAAGTCCTTAGTCAGCAACCTTATTTTTAAAAAATAATATCTTTATTCTATAGGATTTGATATACTCAACTACAAATAAATTTACAGTGATAAGTGAGGGATATACCATTGAATAAAAGACATATTTTTATGGGCGCTGTCATGAGTAGTGTCCTACTTGTATCAGCATGTGGAGCATCATCAGACAAAGTGGTTACTTCTAAAGCCGGTGACATTACAAAAGAAGAGTTCTATACTCAAATGAAGCAACAAGCTGGGAAACAAGTGTTACCTGACATGGTTATGGAAAAAGTGTTTATTAAAAACTACAAAGTTGAAGACAAAGATGTGGACAAGAAATACGATGAAATGAAAAAACAATATGGTAAACAATTTGATACGTTATTAAAGCAACAAGGTTTAAAAGAAGAAACCGTCAAAAATAAAGTTCGTGCTTCCTTAGCTCAAGAAAAAGCGATAGAAAAAGCAATTACAGAGAAAGACCTAAAAGCAAAATATGAGGAGTATAAACTTGAAATTAGGGCTAGTCATATTCTTGTAAAAGACGAAGAAACTGCTAAAAAAGTGAAAGAAGAACTGGCACAAGGTAAATCTTTTGAAGAGTTAGCGAAACAATATTCTGAAGATCCAGGTTCAAAAGAAAAAAATGGAGACTTAGGATTTTTCGGGCCAGGTAAAATGGTAAAAGAATTCGATGAAGCCGCTCATAAGCTGAAAAAGGGGGAAATAAGTGAACCAGTAAAAACACAACACGGTTACCATATTATTAAAATAACAGATACGAATGCGGATAAAACTTTCGATCAAGCAAAAGCGGACATTAAAAAAGAACTTGTACAAGAAAAAGCACAAAATCCTGAATTTATGAATAAGGTAACGATGAAAGAAATAAAAGCAGCGGATGTAAAAGTTAAGGATACAGATTTAAAAAATCTTTTCGAAGAACCAAAAGTGGATACGAAACAAGACGAAAAGAAATCGTGAAAAAGCTTGGGCTGTGGAGAAAGTCTTCTCCACAGCCTGTTTTTGTGTCTGAACCTCTTTTTATGTATCAACACTGATAAAAAAGAGGTAAAGGAGAGATTTTTTATGATGGGGGCTTTAAAAAATCATCGTGATGAGCGTGTATCCGTTTCTGTAGAAGAATTAGTTCCGCAAGACCCTTTCCTTTGTGCGATTGAAGCGGCAATTAGTTTTAATTTTATTGTGGAAAAGTTACGCCCTTATTACTGTGAAAACAATGGTGGTCCGTCAATTCACCCTATCGTTTTATTTAAGATGATGTTTATCGGATATTTTTATGGTATTCGTTCAGAGCGCCAATTGGAAAAGGAGATTAAAACGAATATTGCCTACCTTTGGTTTCTAGGTTTTTCTCTATCAGATACAATTCCAGATCATTCTACAATCAGTTGGAATCGCCGTACTCGTTTCATTCATACGAATATTTTCGAAGAAATTTTTGATGAAATTGTGAGTCAAGCGACCGAGCACCGTATGGTGGGGGGGGGGACGTGCGCTGATGACAGATTCTACACACATTAAGGCGAATGCCAATAAAAATAAATTTGTATATAAATATAAAAAAGAAAAAGCAAAGTTCTATATAGATGAACTAGAAGCTGCGGTAATCGAAGATTTGAGGTACATGGAAAAAAGAAGTAAAACCTAGAAAGGAAAGTGATACCCCTACTAAAAAAACTCGTATCAGTACAACGGATCGCGAAGGATATCGTCAATATAAATCAAATCCAGAAGACTGCGCTGTTTGTCCGCTACGTGAGGTATGTTTTTCAAAAAAACAAAAAGTTATCACTCATCATATATGGGAAAAATATAAAGATATCGCTAGAAAAAACAAACTAACAGCTACAGGGAAAAGGTTGTATAAAGTACGCTGTTCAACTATAGAGCGAATCTTTGCGGATGCCAAAAAACTACATGGCTATCGATATGCTCGGTTTCGAAGGCTGACGTTTGTCCAAATGCAAGCTTACCTCACCGCAGCTTGTCAAAATATGAAAAAATAGCCCTTCACCTAACCAAAAAGAGTCTGGTGGAGGGCTATTTTTCTAAAATTTATTATTTTATATTGTTTTCATTCACTAAAATTAAAAAGGATTGCAGAGTGTTGGGAACCCTAAAGGCTTTCCCAACACTCTGAAAAAAACACCATTAATAATGGTGTTTTTTTCTTTTTCCCCTTGTTTTTGATCTGTTCAGCTTGGTGATAGAATCAAAAACAGCCAAATTTCTCTATACAATGGAGGAAAGGTGGAGATTTTTTAAGTTGGTTTCTCAAAAAATACTACCTGACCATTGCATAGAGAAAAACAAACCCTAATATAAATATAAAAAGAGAGAAATACCTAGGATACGCATAAATTTCTAAGTAATAATAGAATATAGTAATTTAATATGGATAGGAGATGTTTTATTTGTCTAAGCAATGTAGGAAGTGTGGTCACAGACATTGCAAATGTATCAACGCTAATAAGCCGATTGGCCCAAGTCCAGATCGCTTGATTGGACAGAAAAATGTAACCGAACTTAAAGGAGGACTTACAGATGTTCCTGGTATCAGTGTGGGGCATGCTGAGGATAAATGTGGTCGTACAGGTTGCACCGTGATTCTATATCCGAAAGGGGCTGTTCCTGGCGTAGATGTAAGAGGAGGGGCACCGGGGACATTACAAACTGACGCTATTCGACCAGGTACTTCGACTGATGTAGTGCAGGCTGTTCTCCTCACAGGCGGCAGTAATTTTGGTCTGTCGGCAGCGACAGGAGTAATGAATTGGCTTGCTGAAAGAGACTTCGGTGTCCAAACAGAGGCCGGACCGCTACCGACAGTGCCTGCGGCAGTCATCAACGACTTAATTTACGCAAAAGGTTCCCATAGACCGGACGCGGCATTGGGCTATGCTGCCAGTCAAGCTGCGAACACGGGACGCGTAGCCGAAGGAAGCGTAGGTGCCGGCGCAGGTGCGACAGTCGGAAAAATTTACGGTATACCGATGAAGGGCGGAGTCGGAACTGCCTCTTGGAAAATCCCAGGTGGGCCTATTGTAGCAGCACTGGCGGTAGTTAACGCAATTGGAGACATTTGGGATCATAATCATATCATCGCTGGAGCGCTACGACCAGATGATACTTTTGTTAACCAAACCCGGGCACTCCTGGAAGGCGTGCCTCCGATGTCCATCCAGAATAGAAACACGACCATTGCGGTAATAGCTACTACAGCTCGATTGACCAAAGTAGAGGCAGGCAGGGTAGCGACACTTGCGCACGATGGAATGGCTCGAGCCATCTCTCCCGTACACATCCAGCAGGATGGTGACACAGTCTTCTGTCTTGCCACAGGTACCGACACCAGCGGTCTAACAGGTGATAATGCCATAACGTTAATAGGTACAACTGCAGCAGTAGTATTGGAACAAGCCATTATACGAGGAGTCAAAGCGGCCAAACATAGACATTAAATATATAAAAATCAATAGTTTATGTCTGCTAATACTAGACATAAACTTTGTTTCCCAACAGTGATAACAAGCTTTACTTGTATTATAATGAACCAGAATCATGAACATGAATTAAAAGATGTTATAAGTAAAATTACTAAACTTAGAGAAAATAAAAAAACTAAAAAACATGGCAATATATGATTGATCCAAAAATATTAAAATTCTAAATACAAATCTATTTAGACGTTTAAATTTCAATGATTCTTATGAATCTCAAAAAGAAAAACCACTTTTAAAATAAACAAGCCTTGCTTATTACAAGGCTTGTCCAAAATTAAGTAAATTTAACAATAAAAGAGCTGATAGCAATAGAATCAGCTAATAAACCTACTAGGGGTTCAGCCGCATGCCCATCAACTTAAGAACGGAAATAAAATGAATTTTTTTCATATAAACTAAAAAGCTCTTAAAATATTTGATGTCCTTAAAAATAGGCATACTAAATAAACCCTAACAGGTTTCATTTTTTCACTATGCAGCTTTCTTTTGTTTTTTATATCCACTATACTCATAGACAACACCCATAATATCAAAGACAGTCTTTTTCTGGTTCTGGTGCAAAAACTTTGAAGTAGATGAAAATGGTCTATCAAACTTGGAAATACTGATAGTATTGCTCTATAAAAGGTGTGTGATCAGTATGGAAAAGGAGAATTTATTTAAGTGGAAACATTATCAACCAGACATCATTTTATTAACTGTACGTTGGTACCTACGGTACAACCTCAGCTTTCGTGATTTAGTGGAAATGATGGAGGAACGAGGGTTATTCCTGGCTCATACAACTATTATGCGATGGATACATCAATATGGACCGGAGTTAGATAAGCGAATTCGACGTCACCTCAAACAAACGAATGACTCCTGGAGAGTAGATGAAACGTATATAAAAGTAAAAGGACAGTGGATGTACTTTTATCGTGCTGTTGATTCTGAGGGGAACACAATTGACTTTTATCTAAGTAAATCGAGAAATCATAAGGCTGCAAAGCGATTCTTCAAGAAAGTCTTGCGGTCTTTTCATGTCTCAAAACCTCGTATCATCACGGTTGATAAGAACCCTGCTTATCCAATTGCTATCGAACAGTTGAAGAAAGAAAAAAGGATTCCAATAGGCACTAAAATCCGAAGGATAAAACATTTAAATAACATAGTAGAACAAGACCATCGTTTTATTAAAAAACGTATACGTTCTATGTTGGGATTTAAATCATACAAAACATCAGCCTCTATATTGAGTGGTGTTGAAGCCATGCATATGGTCAAAAAAGAACAAATTGATTTACAGGACCAGTCTGTCCAAAATCAGAATATTTTTATCAACCAACTGTTTGGATTAACTGCTTAGCAGGTAATTCCATTAGGAATCCTTGATTCTTTTTTATTTATCATCTTTTTGCACCAGAACCCCGTAGCATATGAGCGAAAAGGATTAGAAGTATTTTATCGAGTCGACGCTGAAGATACTGATAGGCTAAACAGATAGATAGATAGATTCATTTATATGCCTAGTCATGTACGGATGAAAATAATGACCGAGGAGGGGATTTTTCTATGAGTGGGAATTCACATTACAATTATATAACAATAAAAGAAATTATCTTTATCCATGCATATGTAACAGGGGAAGAAATCCCATCTTCACAAGCATTACAAATACTCAAACAGTTTGCTCCTGAAGAAATCCCAGGTACAATTAGACAAGCACGTCGGTATCGTATACGGAAAAATGGAGAAGAATTGTTCGGATACTATAGACAGAAGCATCCGAAATTATTTGATAAACAAAAATTATACACGTATGAAGAGTTGAGACACCGAGTGGTGTATTACTGTTCGTCTCATTTGACGATTCACATGTAATTCAGGATGCACAGGAGAATGCTCTGCCTACTTGAATATCCTCGAAATTGGTTATTGCATCCAATTTATTAGTCGAGAGGGATGAAAAACGAACGCTCAGATTCCTCTCTAACGAAAGATAAGGAGATTCTGAATACGTTTAATTCTTGAAAGGAAAAGAGCGACCATACAAGGAGATAAGAGGATGAAAAGATGGGTAGTAAATATTCAAGGTAGAAAGGGATATAAATCAGTGAGGATAGGTGCATATACAAGAAATTATATAAAATTTCACGTATCACAGTGTTTATAAAAACAAAACACATCAAAAATAACAACAAGGGTTGCTTCTTCTCTCCTTCCTCCGCTACAATAGATATATACTTTCTTTGCCCCTTCCCCCAAAAAAGGGGACTAACAAAAAAGATAGAATATGAACTAAGAAAGGTAACTCACTTTATGAATCAACCTTTAGTGAATTTACGCGTCGATTTTGCTTTTAAGCAATTATTTGGAACAAGAGGAAATGAACAGATTTTAATGCAATTTTTGAACGTGACATTAGCCTCTTCGCTCTCTTCACCAATTCAATCGCTGACAATAGAAGACCCACATATGCATAGGGAATATGAAAAAGACAAGTTGTCTATTCTAGATGTATTAGCAACTTTAGATGACGAAACCCAAATTGCAATTGAAATACAATTGAATGACCAAAATGATTTTCTGAAACGTAGTTTGTATTACTGGAGTCGCTTATACGCTTCTCAAATGCAAAAAGGGAGTTCGTATGATACGCTACGGAAGACAATTACGATTAATATTTTGAACTTTCCAGTCTTTCCAGAATACGAAACGTTCCATACAACAGGGAAACTGTGGGATATCGAGTTACAAAAGTTACTCTTAGATGATCTAGAATTGCACATCATTGAAATCCCAAAATTAATGACGCAATGGAAAGAAGAACAAGTCAATCCGTGGGAAGACGACTTTGTACGATGGTTACTCTTATTATCTGCCAATGAGGATACACAATTAACGCATACGCTGGAGGAGATCGCCATGAACCGAGACCCGATTTTAAAAGATGCAATGCAAAAATGGGAAAAGATGAGTCAAGATCCTGGATTCCGTATGCTATACGAAGCAAGACAAAAGACACTCATTGATGAAGCCTCTAAATATAAATATGCAGAGAAAAAAGGGCGAGAAGAAGGACTTGAAGAAGGGAAAAAAGTTGGAAAAGAAGAAGGGCTTCAAGAGGGAATAGAAAAAGGCATGGAAAAAGGAAAATTAGCCGAAAGAGAGCAATTAATCCGTGGCATGCATAAAAACGGCATGGATATCGAAGATATTGCAAAATTTACGAATATGGACCTGTCGGATGTACGCCATATTTTGGAACAATAACAGAGAGACATCTCAAGCGGTGGGATGTCTCTCTGTTATTGTCTGATTATTCAGGACATTGACGATTCATTTCTCCCTTACTAAACAACCGATTGTACTGTTCCTGTATACTTTGGAGTTGTAAACTTAGTCCTTTTGCCAGTGGTGTCATTTTGAGGTCTTGTTGTAAGATGAGCAATAACTGAGACACTTTTATAAGCATCTCGTGAATCTCATATGATTCTTCTATCAAACCATCTATAGAAACCTGCTGAAAAATCGATTCAATTCTGCTCATTTCCCAATCAATTTCTTGTAACAATTGTGTAGAATTACCAGACCATGACTTGTCCACGTATAATCCCTCTCCTGTCTTCTATATCTATGTGTATCCAACTTACTGATAGTTTTCATGTTACTATGGAAAAATAGAAAAGGAAAACTGGCAATTCAAACGATACACTTCTTCTGTTACATTCTTTTCAATTGTTTTTATAACTGAAATTCATATATGTATTACTATTCCTGTAAGTTTAGTGGTATATGGTATAAGCATTCCGAATTTCTATTAAAATATCCGCAATTCGTTTGCCATTTTTCAAAATCATGTGATTTATTGTATACCCGTCTATACATTGTCCTAATTCTTGATTTAACATGACTTCTATTTCACCGTTTTCTCGCATGTTACTCGTTAATAAGGTCGGCTCTTTACTTAACAAGCAATACAATTGTAAGGTTTCAGCCAATACTGTCACTAATGGTCTCAATAGAATATCATGGTGTGGAAGCATATCAGCAGCAATTTGTTTATTTAAAACAAATTGAATGCCATTTTCTTTTACATCAAATCGATATAAGAAAATCATATACACATAGCACACCCTTTTCATATGATGTGTGAAGATATAAGAGAGAATAAGAATCGTATACTGTTGTATCATCCGCTCATTCCCCCAACTGAATAAAAGAATGGTATATATTCATTATATATCAGGGGAAGTCACTATTCAATTTGTTATTTCATTTTAGCTGGATATTTCCAATCTGGCTTATCTTTTTTATCAGGGTTTATGTTTGTTTTTTGTTTTGATTTCTTTTGCTCTACTTTGTTCTTCACTTGATTTTGTTGTTCGTATGTATCTAATTTTGTTTGCATTTGTTCCACCTGTTCTTTTACTTCCTTAAGTTCCAACTTAATTTCTGATAGCAATCTTAAAATGGCATCGCCTTTATTCATAACAACCACCTTATTTCGGAAGATGAATATTTTCTCAATATGAAATAGATTGAATTTTCTGTTTTAACAGGTATAATTGAGAAGAATAACTGTCATTATTTCCTTCTCAAAGGACGGACTATGCCAATAGAACCGTTCTTTTTTTGTTAATACCTTTTATTATTTAGAAATTTATTATACTATACATTTGAGTAACTTTCATTTCATCTGTTACCTATGGGCAGACTATTTCAATAGTCTGTTCTTTTTTATTTAATTATCTGTAAAGGTGTACGTTTACGAACAAGAGATTTATTCTTTGCATAAGAGAAACATGACCGTAAAAAGAAAATCGCACAATATGGAATATTTTCACACGAAAAGATGATTCTTTTTATATTGGGTTTCTTTATCTTAACTAGAAATTATTTATCAATATCTATCTAGGAATAAATTTGGAGGTATTTGTAAAAAGAAAAAGAATGTTTATAATTGCTAGATAAAAAAAGTTTAAAAATGTAGGAGGGTGTTAAAATGGAAAAAACAATGATGGTAGGTACAACAAATATGATGATGTCTATGGAAAAAATGATGTGTGAAATGAAGTGTATGAAGATGATGATGAACAACATGATGCACATGAATGTAAACATGGATAAAGCTATGATTAATACAATGCATGAATGTGATGAAATGATGACTTCTACTATGTCTATGATGAAAGCTATGAAAGAGAAGTGCTGTTAAAACATATGGGCATTTTATTAAGTATGACACATGGTCTTCTATATGATTTTTAGCTGTCATATATGAATGTACATTTGCATTTTATTTCTTAGAAGACGGTTCAATATTGACCGTCTTTTTCGCTTGTAGACCTCCCCTGAGACAAGGTAACGTGTAAAATCCCTTTCATAGTACTTCAATAAAAAGAGCTGTACGAAAAAAATGGAACAATCAAATAGAAGCAAAGAAACAAAAAAAGTTCGAATATAAAAGGTAAACGAGATTGGAAATATCCAGCTAAAATGAAATAATAAATTGAAAAGTTGATCCATACAGTTATATAATAAAAATACACCTTTTTGAAATTCAGTCGAGAAAGTTGGGGAATTAAGTAGAATCATGTCCCCAATTTTCTATTACCTACCATTTATTACACATGAAGTGCAAAAGGACGTGCTATGTATATGATTTTCTTATATCGATTTGATTTAAAGGAGAATGGAATTGATTTTGTTTTAAATGAACAAATAGCTGCGGATATGATCCCAGTATATGAAGAAAAGTTACGACCATTGGTAGCATCTTTAGCTGAAACGTTATGTTTATATCGTTCACTGAGTAAATATCCGACCATTTTAACGGGCGAAATACTGGAGAATGGTGAAATAGAAGTGATATTAAGTGAAGGATTAGGGCAATATATAGATGCATATATAAAGAATCAAATTATCTTTGAAAGCGGAAAATGTATTGCAGATATCCTAATACAAGTCATGGATTATCATACGAGTAAATCATTGAAAAGAACTCATTGATGAGATAGAATAATATAAAAGAAGCATATCTCTTGAAAAGGTTCACTTGTATTTCTATATAAAAACAATATGGTATATACTTACTCCTTTCTTTTTCTAGTAAGTAACTATATTTTTAGGCAATCTTTTCTTGTATAGGGGTCTACTAATAAAAAGACCGTAGAACATGAAACATACGAAAAGCTCCCTGATTTGTATAACAAATCAGGGAGAAAAAGGTAGTACAGTATATCGGTTACGCTAATTATAACATAGCTGAATTCATTCGGTCTATGTTTTCTGAATATTTATTTTTTTGGTATTAGTTCTTCAGGTACAGATGGCCCTGAAGAATCATCTAACCTTTTGAAAAAGTGTATCGTTCACTTTACTTGTCTAAAATATGGCGTATTTCCGACATATCCATATTCGTAAACTTTGCAATATCTTCTATATCCATGCCATTTTTATGCATGCCACGGATTAATTGGATTTTCCCTTTTTCCATACCCTCTTGAAGCCCAACTTGTTTCCCTTCTTCTATACCAACCTCACGAGCATGTGCTAATTTCGCTTGTTCATCAAATAACACTTTTTCCCGTGCTTCATATGCGAGACGGAAAGAGCTACTCTGACTCATATTTTCCCATTTGTGGATTGCCTTTTGCAACATCGGGTCTTGTTTCATGGCTATATCCTCCAACGTGTGGGTTAAATGTTCATCTTCATGTGCTGGTAGTAAAAGTAACCAACGAGCAAATTCATTTTCCCACGGATTAATTTTTTCTTCTCTCCATTGCTGTAGCAATTTCGGAATTTCAATGAAATGGATTTCCAAATCTTCGAGTAACACTTCCTTGTGTTGTTGACTCCAAAATTGTCCGACTGTATGCATGTCATCATATTGAGGAAAGAGATCAAAATCTAATAGATTAATCGCAATCGTTTTTCGTAAAGAACGATAGGGCATCCCTTGCTCTAATTGAGATGTATACAATTTACTCCAATAATACAGGGAACGTTTTACAATCTCTTGTGTATTGCGTAACTGGATTTCCACATTTACCTTGGTCTCATCTTGAAGTGTAGCTAATATATCTAGTATGGATAATTTATCTTCCTCATATTCTTTATGTAAATGTGGGTCTTCAATTTTTAAGGATACAATCGGTGTAGATAAGGATTCATGCAAGATTGCATTTAAAAAAGAAATCAGTAATTCTTCTTGTCCTTGTACACCAAATAATTGCTTGAACGCAAAATCGACTCGTAAATTGACTAAAGGTTGATTCATAGAGTGAGTCACCTTTCTTATTTCATATTCTATCTTTTTTGTTAGTCCCCTTTTTTGGGGGAAGGGGCAAAGAAAGTATAGATCTATTGTAGCGGAGGAAGGAGAGAAGAAGCAACCCTTGTTGTTATTTTTGATGTGTTTTGTTTTTATAAATATTATGGTACGTGAAATTTTATATAATTTCTTGTATATGTACCTATCCTCACTGATTTATATCCCTTTCTACCTGAAATATTTACTACCCATCTTTTCATCCTCTTATCTCCTTGTATTTTAGCTCTTTGCCTTCCAAGAATCAAAAACGCATTCAGAATCTCCTTATCTTTCGTTAGAGAGGAATCTGGGCGTTCGTTTTTTATCCCTCTCGACTAATGAATTGGATATAATAACCATTTTCAGGAGTATTTAAGTAAGCAGAGCATTCTCCTGCGCTTCCTGAATTACATGTGAATCGTCAAATGAGACGAACAGTAATACACCGCTCGGTGTTTTAACTCTTCATACGTGTATAACTTTTGCTTATCCAATAATTTCGGATGTTTCTTTCTATAGTATCCAAACAATTCTTCTCCATTTTTCCATATGCGATACCGACGCGTTTGTCTGATTGTACCTGGTATTTCTTCAGGAGCAAACTGTTTGAGTATTTGTAATGCTTGTGAAGATGGAATTTCTTCCCCTGTTACATATAAATGAATAAAGATAAGTTCTTTTATTGTTATATAATTGTAATGTGAATTCTCGCCCATAGAATAATCCCCTCCTCGGTCATTATTTTTATCCGCACATGACTAGGCAAATAAACGAATCTATCTGTTTAGCCTAGCAATATCTTCAGCATTTGTTTCACTTTTTCATCGTCCACTCGATATAATACTTCTAATCCTTTTCGCTCATATGCTACGACTTTATGTAATTTTAACTTGCCAAGATATTGTGAAACAGTGGGTTGTGGTATGGCGAGATACCGTTGTAATTCAGAAACATTTAATGAATTTTTCTTTATTATTTGACGTACAATTTGGAGACGGACAGGGTGTGCTAATGCCCTTACTACTTCTGCAACACGTTCTAATTCCTTTGGATCCGTGTAAAAGGCAGTTTTCATCTTTTTTCCTCTCCCATTCCTTTTATACAGAGTATTCCCTCTATATAATTCATTTTTCTGTTATAGAATTTACATCTCACAAACTATCTTGCGCTATTTCATTTACATCTTTATACTGAAACAAGTATATATCACAATAAGAGGTGACTCATGAATAAATCAGAATTAATCAAACAAGTCGCAATACAATCCGAACTAAAAAAGCCACAAGCAAGTCTGGCAGTAGATGCAGTATTAGAATCCATTCAACATGCACTACAAACTGGAGAACATGTTCAGCTACTTGGCTTCGGTACATTCGAAGTTAGAGAACGTGCTGCACGTGAAGGACGCAATCCACATACTGGTGAAGCTCTTACCATTCCTGCGAGAAAAACACCTGCCTTTAAAGCAGGGAAAGCATTAAAAGAAGCTGTAAAAGCTAAATAATATTTCTGTAACAGTAGCATGAATCCAGTAGGAATCATGCTACTGTTTTATTTTAGAATCGAATTGTAGAGATCGCATGTTTATATACAAACTGTTGCTCCCCCTCAGATTCTATTAAAACAGAAAAAGTATCATACCCTTTTATCGTTCCCTTTATATGAAAACCTTTCAACAAAATCAGCGTAACATTCTTTTTCTCTTGCACCGCTTCTTGTAATAACCGTTCTTGAAGCGATACCATAGCTTTTGGTCTTTCCTTTTGAAGTGCATGTGGTTTTCTTTCCAACGTTTGATTCCCCCCTTATTCTCAAGCTCTTTCGAGATACTGTTCTAATTCCTCCAGAAGCTGTTTGGCCCCTTCTGGGCTTAACGTCAACTTTCCATCCGCTAGTTTGATATTCTGGGAAGAAATTTCTCCTGTTATGGGACAAGTACCATATGATTTATATTTTTGTAGAACAATCGTTTCGCCTTCTACAAATATTTCTAGTGGGTCTTTTTTGTGAATGTTGAGTGTACGCCTCGTTTCCCTCGGTATAACAAATCGACCAAGCTCATCCATTTTTCGTACAATACCTGTTGCTTTCATAAGAAATGCCCTCCTTTTGTACACATAGAATATCTCACATCTTATGTGACCGTTTTCATTTTTTAAAAACTGCGTATACTATAAAAAAGTTTATTTCAATCTGTAGAAATAGAGAGGTTTTCCATGTCTACATCTGATATTCTCCACTTAAAAAAACAAATTGAGGAAAAAAAGAAACAACTGCGACAGTTGGTAAAGGCATATGAATATACAGACCCCATTGTTCTTGCCTGTAGCCAAGAATTAGATCAATTCGTGTATCTTTTTATGCGTGATTCCTCTCCACAAAAAGTTACATGTAAAAAATGATTCCAATTCATCAATAGAATTGGAATCTCACTATACATATGTCCTCTATATTTTACCATAACTGGAGTCTATGTGGACTAAATAAACCAACTTCCGCATAAAAACATGTCATTTGGTATATATTAAGAATAGTAATTCCACCCTACAACATTGATTGCCACTCTAGAATGAAGTCTCCTAACATGATTACAGGTGGAATTATCTATCATTCCTTTAAGATCAAAGAAGACGTACTGATGGTACGTCTTCTTTCTAAGATTTTATCTAATTTATTATTCGTACTCGATTAAATGGATAAAATACAAATTCTGCTTTTCCCACTATACTCGATACATCAATATCCCCTAATCCCGTTCTACTATCTATACTATTTAAGCGATTATCCCCCATTACAAACACTTTGTGACTGGGAATTTCTATTTTCGGATAATTTAACTGTTTATATTCTTCTAATAATGTATGGTCTAAATAACCTTCTTTTTGTTCTTTATTATTTATGTACAAGATACCATTTTCTACTTTTATTGTATCATTTGGCAACCCAATTACTCTTTTCACATAATACTTTGGATCATCTGGTTTTTTAATCACTACCACATCTCCATATTTTACAGATGAAAATTCCATCATAATTTTATTTACAACGATTCGATCATTATTTAATAAGGAAGGTTGCATGGAAGCCCCTTCTACTACAAAAGGTGCAAAAACAAATGTTTTAATCATTGCTACACCTATTATTGCAAATAATATAGATTTCCCCCACTCTATCCAAGTACTCTTTTTCTTTTGAGTTGACTTTAATTTAGTTTTCAAATGATGATTCCTCCTATTCTCATCCTGCCTGTATGTACGTTTCTCATAATATATAATTTTCTTGTAAAATTTACGATATAATCGCCACTTTTTCATTTGTTACATACACTAATTGCTCACTAAAATCCCACATCCCATTAGTATCAGATCATAATAAACCATGGAGCCAATATGCCATATGTGCATTTTTATATAAAGTAAACCACAATAAATAAGTTGTAGCTGGTATGCCAATTAATAATAAACATTGCAATAGATTAAATTGGTATGCGGTAAGATGCATCATCCCAAATGTAATTCCTGCCAGTAACATAGATATCATAACAACTTTCCCACGAAATATTTTGATACAATTCATACATTTATACCAAAATAATAAGAACGAAATAAACATAATATTTTCACCTAATAGTTGAATAAGCAATCCCGGAATACTCAAGATTAGGTCTTGTCCACTTTGCTTGTTAATCCCCACATTGGTTACTGGTTCAATAAAAAGTAAATGACTGATACATGAAGCCCACAACACACGTAGCACCACTAAAAACAAAGCAGCAATCAAACATGTCCTGTGCTGTCTAAGTGACATCTTCTGAAATAACTGTTTTATAGTATCTTTAAATACATAACAAAAAACAACAGCAATTGGGCCTGTATATACCAATGCTTTAATGATCGATTTCAACACTATCGGAACATCCCTCAACCAGATCTTTAATGTAGCACCATATGGGATATATACCACCGCAATACTTATCAATACCAGTAAAAACAAACTAAAGATACTTTTCGATTTCACCAAACCATGTAAATATTCATCTGTACTTTGAAAATTAAACAATGGCTCTTTTTCAGCATTTTTTTGCTGATTCTGTTTTTGGATAGCAACCACATGTATCACTACTTTCCTTTTTCTCTCCCACAATTATAACATTCTTCCATTTTTAAATATTTAAAAATAAACGAAACAAAAAATATCTACCCTTAAAATGCTAACTTAAATATGTACATTAACGCTTGAATAAATATGTACATTTTCAATTGGATTCTCCATACTGACTCTGAGGTGGTTAGTATGTATATTAAGCTAGATATTCAAACCGAATTTGAGGTTAAAAGTCTTTCAGACTTACCAAATTTGAAAAAACTAATGGGGAACTTAAAAATGAAGATAAATAAAAGTCAATTAGCCAGAGAATTGAATGTGGATCGGCGTACCATAGATAAGTATTTGAATGGTTTTACACCAAAAGGAACAAAAAATAAAACATCGAAAATCGATACATATTATGAAGTGATTGCAGCTCTCTTATCTAGTGATTCTAAACAAATCTTCTACTACAAACGAGTGTTATGGCAGTATCTAACAGACAATCACGGTTTAAAATGTTCACAGTCTGCATTTCGTGCTTATATTAATAGAAAGCCTGAATTTAAAAAATATTTCGATGAGGGAAAGCGTATTGTATCAGGTCATTCAGTGGGTGTCCGTTATGAGACACCTCCAGGAGAACAAGCTCAATTAGATTGGAAAGAAAGTATACGATTTGAAACCCAAAGTGGCGAAATCGTATATGTGAATGTAGCTGTACTTTTATTGTCTTACTCGAGATTTAAAGTCTTTCATTTGAATATTTCAAAATCACAAAGTGTTTTAATGTCATTTATGACAGAGGCATTTGAAATGTTTGGTGGTGTACCGAAGGTAATTGTCACGGATAATATGAAGACGGTAATGGATGAAGCTCGAACAGAACACTTTACAGGAACGATTAACAATAAGTTTGCCCAATTCGCCCAGGATTTTGGATTTAAGGTACAACCTTGTACCGCAGGGCGACCCAATACCAAAGGGAAAGTAGAAGCGCCAATGAAACTTCTAGACGAAATTCATGCTTATCAAGGAAGATTCACTTTTGAAGAATTACATGAATTTGTGCAAAAATTATGTGCAAGAATTAATCAAACATTTCATCAAGGTACTGGTAAGATTCCAGTGTTTGCCCTAAAACAGGAAAAGAATCTCCTACAACCACTCCCGAAGAGCGCGATAAGAGATTCCTATATGATTAAGCATAACCTTGTAAAAGTTAATACATCAGGCATGATATCTTACAAATCGAATCAATACTCAGTTCCAGCTGAATATCAAGGTAAGACCGTCGGTCTACAAGTATATGATAATCAAATATATGTTTATCATAACATGAAGTTAATTGTACAACATAAAATCAGCCAATCTAAGCTCAATTATAAAGAAGAACATTATAAAAAAGCATTGGCTAAGTCATTACCAAAATATCCGAACATTGACAATTTGGCGAAACAAAATTTATCAGTAATTGGTGAGGTATATAGAAATGAAGAATAGCTATCAACAATTAACAACAAACCTAGAATATTTAAAATTAAAACAAATGGCACAACATTTAGGCGACGTAGTCGATTTTAGCATTAATAATGAATTATCCTTCGTAGAAACACTTGTTAAGCTGACAAACTATGAGATTGATGTACGAGAACAAAATATGATTCATTCTATGGTGAAAATGGGCGCATTCCCCCATAGAAAGGAGGTTGATGAGTTTGATTTCGAATTCCAGCCGAGTATTAATAAACAACAAATCTTAGATTTTATTTCTCTACGTTTCTTAGAGCAACAAGAAAACATAGTATTTTTAGGACCTAGTGGTGTTGGTAAGACCCATTTGGCCACGTCTATTGGTATAGCAGCAGCTAAAAAGCGAACAAGTACTTATTTTATTAAATGTCATGATTTACTTCAAAATTTGAAACGTGCCAAGATTGAGAATCGCCTAAAATCTCGTTTAAAGCACTATACAAAATATAAATTACTTATTATTGATGAAATTGGATACTTGCCTATTGATCCGGAGGATGCAAAATTGTTCTTTCAATTAATCGATATGCGTTATGAAAAGCGTAGTACCATCCTAACGACCAATATCAACTTCAAGTCTTGGGATGAAGTATTCCAGGACCCTAAACTCGCCAATGCTATACTGGATCGTGTTTTACATCATGCCACAGTGGTCAGTATTGTAGGACAATCCTATCGAATTAAAGATCATTTTAGCAAAGAAAATGATTGATTTTGCACATGCTTAAACAAGCGAAAATGTACATGTTTAGCTTGACATTTACACCAATTCTTCTAAAAATTCAGGTGTAATACAGCGCTGTAATTCTTTTGCAAATGGTTGTAACTCCTCTTGAATCGAGAGATTCATAAAAAACGTCACCCTTTCTCATAAAGTATTAAGAAAGAATAACGTTTTTTTGTACTTGGGGGTAGTAAAAAGGCTTAAGTTGATGGGCATGTATGGTGAGGCCTACTACACAATCGGACTAAAGGATCACTGGCCACCGTTGACTAATCCAAATACAAATCGTAGCTAAATCTGATCCTGAAAACTTGCGTTTTCGCTTGATAAATTGAATCTCTCTTGCCAGTTCTTCTAAAAATCCAGGTGTGATATAGCGCTGTAATTCTTCTGCAAATGGTTGTAGCTCCTCTTGAATCGAAAGATTCATAAAAAACGTCACCCTTTCTCATAGACTATTAAGAAAGAATAACGTTTTTTTGTACTTGGGGGTAGTAAAAAGGCTTAAGTTGATGGGCATGTGGCTCTAGGCCTACTATGGATTTTTATTTGTTCAAAAACTCATAACTATTAGTACCCTTGCGCCGGTTGTCTGTACATCATTATTTAGAAAGTGTGGTTTTATATTTCAACTAGTCTCAAGTTTTGCGAATTTGTGGCACCGTCCAATAGGTAAGAAGTCGCCATAACCATTCTAATGGTCCCATTACAAAAAATCGCAGCCAAATTACACTGAATATGATTTGGACTATATAAATGAAAATACACAAACAGAAGGATTGGATATATGTGATATTTTTAAATAAATGAAATGTATATCCAGAAATTAAAATTAGGAAAGTCTGTCCTAAATAATTTGTCAATGCCATACGTCCATAAAGCTTTAAAGGCAGTAATAGTGTTTGCATACATTTAAACTGTAACAACAGAATGATTCCACCTATATAAAAACCGGAAATAATTGGTCCTAGCATAATGCCTATGCTTATGAACTGATTTGCTTGTTCAATATTCGGGTCCCCAGTTCCCCCTATAACTATAGGAGGAAACGGGGATGATGGTATTTTTGTATATTGATACATCATCCCTATTAGACTTATTACAAACATTATGCATGTGAAGATAATAATGTTTTTCCTATACCTCGAAATCTTTTCAAAAATATGATATTGTCCTGCAGCAAAACCAGTTAACATAAGCGGTAATGTTAATACTGGCTTTGCTCCTAATACAGAAAAAGATGCTAGTGTTCCTATCCCTATTATTAAGACGATGTTTTTTTTCATTTTGTAAAAAAGCATCAGAAACATTCCCAATATTGCATATTCTCTAAGTACTTCTCCACCCTGAAAATAACCATGTATATATCCCATACAAAATAATACAAGCATACGCCTTGACCATAAAAGATATCCATTCATTCCTTTATTGGTTGCTCTTGTCATAAAGAGATAAAAACCCACTCCAAATAGAAATGAAAAAATAGTATAAAATTTCCCTTCTATAAATAAAAATAGAAATTTTTGATAGGAAAAATCTAAAGTGTTTGTTATTGGTACTTTCACAGAAAGTAAAGGAATAATGTTCATGAGGACAATTCCTAATAAGGCAAAACCACGTAAATAGTCTAATGTGTCTATCCTGTTGTACCCTTGTATCTGTTTCATTCATTTCTTCATCCTTTCCTATTCTCTACATTCAAAATATATCATCTTGTTTATTCATATCGTAGACATTCAATTGGTTCTAATTTTGCTGCTTTATTCGCTGGGAGAAAGCCAAACAAGATACCAATGAACATAGACACACCAACTGCAGTAAGCCCTAAACCGATTGAAATAACAAGAGGCCATTCTCCAAAAAACGCAACAATCCAAGCAAAAAGTACGCCCAATACAAATCCAATGAATCCACCAAGACCCGTTAAAATACAAGACTCGATTAAAAATTGCATCAATATTTTCCCTCGCGTTGCGCCTAACGCTTTACGAATGCCAATTTCACGTGTACGCTCTGTTACGGATACAAGCATAATGTTCATCACACCAATTCCACCGACGACTAATGAAATTCCTGCAATCCCACCAAACACCAGTTTTAATGTCCCTAAGGAATCATCTATGTCTTTCATCGCTTCATCATCTTCTTTATGATGATCTGTTTTAAACGCATATTTAAAGTTTGGCGATTTCATCTCATTTAGGATGGATACTGCTTGTTTTTCTATCTCTTTTTGATTACTAGAAAGATGTAATTTTAATGTAACCGACTGATATTCATCTACTCCTGAAAGAACAGCGATATTGTCAAGAGATGTATATCCTTCAGCAAATGCCATATTATAGTCAGATTCAAATGTACTTTTATAGACACCGACTACTTTATATGGTTTGCCTTTGATATCAATATATAAATCATTTGTCCATTTAGGAAATAACTTTTGAAATGCTGTTTCATTTAGTATAACAACAGGCGTTGCTTGTTCTAATTCTTGCGTATGGAATTCACGTCCATGGGCCATTTTCAATTGATTATCTTCCATAAAATTACCTGTTCCACCATTTACATTCAGCGATATATCTTTTGCTCCAGCATATGCTTTTGTGTTTGTACTTGCATTGGGGTAAACATTTTTAACGCCTTGTAATGATTCCAGGCGTTTTTTCATAGCAGGCGTAATCTTTGCATTATTTTTATCAAAATCTTGATTATCATAATGGATTGTTATATCGTCATTCTTTTTTTTACTCAAATCCGATTTTAATTTCTTATTCACTCCATCCCCCATTGCAATAATGGTGATGATCGCACTAATTCCAATAATAATGCCCAGCATTGTTAAAATAGATCGCATTTTATGTGCAAAGATAGAAGAGATAGCCATGCGTATATTTTCATTTGTATTCAAAATCAATCCCTCCCATCTTGGACAATATGTCCGTCACGAATAATAATTTGGCGTGCGGCTGCTTTTCCAATTTCACGATCATGTGTAATCATAACAATGGCGGTGCCTTGTTGATTTAATTTGTAAAAGAGCTCCATCATTTGTGCACTTGTTTTCGTATCAAGTGCACCAGTTGGTTCATCAGCTAAAATGAATTTAGGATGATGTACAGTTGCACGGGCAACTGCGACACGTTGCTTTTGCCCACCTGATAACTCATTCGAATAGTGATTGCATCGCTCAGCAAGTCCCACTTTTGTTAATATCGCTAATGCACGTTCACGTCTTTCTTTTTTATCTATTCCAGCGTATATCAGTGGAAGTTCGACATTTTCTAATGCTGTTAAACGCGGAAGAAGCATAAAATTTTGGAAGACAAATCCGATTTCTTTATTTCGAACATACGCAAGCTTCGTGTCAGACATACGGGAAGTATCTTTTCCAGCTAATGAATACATGCCTGTGGTCGGTTTATCTAAACAACCAATGATATTCATGAGTGTTGATTTGCCAGAACCAGACGGGCCCATAATGGAAGTGAACTCACCTGAATGAAGTGTTATATCAATATCATGTAAAATTTGAAACGTTTCTCCTCCGTTTTGAAAGGATTTGGTAATACCTTTTAAATCAATCATTGAGCAGCAACCTCCATACCATCCGTTACGTCTTTTTCTGGTTTAGAAATAATGCGGTCCTCTTTTTTTACACCAGAAACTTTCGCCTCATGATCTGTTTCGAATTCAATCTGGACAGGTTGTTCTTTTGCTTTCCCATTTTTCACAATAAATACGACATTTTTCTTTTCTTTTTTAACAATGCTACTTTTCGGAACAATGGTTCCGTTTGCTTCCCCTGTTTTGCTGATGACATATACATGAAAACCTGTTTGTAATTCTTCAGAATTATTTAATGTAACAACGAATGGATAAGTAGAAATCGTTTTATTTTCATCCATGCTCTTTACCGGTGTCGTTCCAATTTCTGTTACCGTCCCAGTCCATGCTTTCCCATGTACTGTTTTTGATGTAATAGAAACTTCTTGTCCCACCTTCATTTGAGAAAGTTCATATTCAGTTAGCTGTCCTTTTACTTTTAATGGGCCAGCTGTGCGAACCGTAATCCCATTCATTCCTGTTTTTTCATCTGTTTCTTGCGTAATCTTTTCAATTACACCCGCAACAGGGCTAATGACAGCTAATTCGTCCATCATTTCTTTGTTTGTCTGTAGTATTTGATTTGCTTTTTCCATTTCCAATTGCTGCTTTTCCAGTTGTACTTCTTGTTCTTGCACGGCTTGTTCATCTGCTTGCAATATCGATTTCTCCGCACCCGCATTTTTATCCTGTTGTAATTTTTGTTTTGCTGCATCCATCTGTTTTTGCAACATGGCCACTTCTCTTCCGACGAACCTCTTTTGACTGTCTGCTTCTCTATTTTTTAATTTGATAGAGGAATCGTTATATCGGAATAGTAATTGCCCTTTTTTTACTTCCTCTCCGTTTTTAACGGAAAGTTCATACTTCCCTTTTGACAGATCAAACGTAATGGTTTCCATACCATTTGGAATAACCTCTCCAGCAAATTTTTGCGTATTCACAATATTTTTCTCTGTGACTTTATACGTTTCATATGCCTTAACTGTTTGCGGATCATCACCAGTGAAAGTGAAATAGGATCCAATTGCAATTCCACCTACTACTAAACTAGTAAGCAACACTTTATGTTTCTTTTTCATCTATTTATCTCCTTCATTCATTTTTATATCTATTTTCTATTTAAAAAAGTTCACTGTATCATTTTGGATGAATTGTATATTTTAATACATATTAGCCATAAAGTAACCGATATCTATTTTTATTATTTCATAATGGAAATATCAATTACGCTTTTCACATCGTCTTGAATCGATTTCGTTAATTTTTCCCATTCATTTTGAGCCTGCACTGCCTCTATATCATCAATACTACTCGCTTTATTTTCTCCATAAGTTTTATTTAACTCTACTATGCTCATATCAATTTCTGGTGAAGGGATTTTTTGAAACGTAGCATTATCTACAACCAGTAATAACTCCTCCTTCTGCTGATCCCACCGTGGAAATCCAAATCCAGAATTATTTTCGTATTTTGCCTGCATCTTTATTCCATTTACTTCCACATTTTTTATATCTTTATGTTTTGGATCAGCAAATACTAAAGCTTCTTTGTCTTTTATTTTTGGTAAAGACGAAATCGGTGTAGAGTTTCTCATATTGTCATCATTATCTTTCTCTCTTAATATCCCTCGTTTTACAATGCCCGCTGCCGTTTTTTCATTCATAATAAACATTTTTTTACCATTATTTTCTTCTTGTTTCACTTTATAGAATGTTGCGGATTTAATCTCTTTTTTATGCTCAGTTTCTATTTTCTTCAATGCCTGTTGTTCACCTAGTAACATTAGCCCATTCCTTGGCTCTTTGTTTCCTCCAAACAGGGAACACGCACCAAGTATTGAAATTACAAGTAATCCCATTCCGCATATAGATAGTATTTTTTTCATCATTCTTACTCCATTTCTTATTTTATTTAACTACTATAAAACCTTTGTATACAATTGTCGTAAATATCCTCGTCGTACCATAAAGAAATAGAGGATTTGTATGCCAATAAAGCCTACGAATACTAACATAGAAATATTTAAAATAGAAAACCCTAGTAACTGCTGTAACGCTAAAAATGCTACACCACTATGAATGACCGCTACGAGTATAGGTAGGAAGAACATCAATAACAGCTGCCGTGTAACAATTTGTTTTAATTCTTTTTTACTTAATCCTATTTTTGCAATCATTTCATACTGTCGTTGATCTCTTTCCAAATCTGCATACAGACGGAAATATAATAAACTGGCTGCAAAGGTGAAAAATACAATACCTACTAATACACTCGAAATCAATAAGATGCCGTTTCCTTGTCTAAACATATGATTTTCCGTGTACAAGGATCTAAAGCTGTATTTTGAGCCTTTTTTTTCTGTCTTCATGAATTTTTCATCTAATTGTTTTGCTATATCTTTTGTTTCTGTCCAATCTTTCACAGTAAACCCGTACTCCGGATAAGTACGTTTATCATTTCGGCTTGGAATCACATCATACATGGAATCTGAAACAACAAGAGTAACGCCATACCCATTTGGTTCCACTAGATAGGGAACAGCTTTTTTCACTTTGAATGAAAGATTTTTCTCTCCTTGTACTACGGATATTTCAGAAGGAATTCCCTCTTTTTTTTGATATTTGTCCACTGCTGAAGCAGATGTGGGAACTAAAATTGTCTCGTCTTCATTTTGTAATGTTTCTGTTTGGTACCCCAATGCTTTTGCTAGCGAATTATACTCACTTAGTTTTATCATCGTTAAGCCATTCTCACTAAGTTTCGGAGTTACAGTACCCATTTGATAAGAAAATCCTGCATCTGTCAATTGCCTCTTTATTTCAGCAATATGGGTTTCTTCTTGCATATTTTCGCCCCATGAATTATAGGTAAATGCAAATAGCGGCTTTTTCATTCCATATAATTCCGAATCCCCCATTGACAAGCATGTCCCAATTCCTGTAAAAGATACGGCGGAGATAACCGCAAGCATAAAGAACATCGTAGCATTATCTTTCATACGATACGCTAATTCCGAAATAGTGAGAAGATTCGTTTTCTTAAAAAATATACGTTCCTTCTTTTTTAACCTGCCGATAATAAAGACACTCAATTGAGAAAATAAATAATATGAGCCGATTATGGTACATACCACCCCACTAACCAAAGGTATAGGATTCACATTCATTCTGACCGTTGACACAAAATAAAACACGAAGCCATATCCAATCCCAATGAGAAGAAGAGAAAGAAAGGCTCGTACCCCAGACGCTTTCGGCTCTGGTTTAGGCTTGTCCTCGGATTTCATCAATTCAATCAACTGGTTAACTTTGACCATTTTAGAAGTAAACAGTGAAATCAATAAAAATAAAATCAAAAACGCGCCAGCTGTCATCCCAATTGCTTTGATGGGCATATAAAAAGGGAGACCTGTTTCAATCGCTAATAGATAGGCACTGAGTAATAAAATCAGTTTTGAAAAAATTAGTCCGATCAGAATGCCAAAAACAATCGATGCGGCTCCGATTATCATATTTTCTAAAAATATCAATGTATTCAACTGTGACGGAGACATTCCATGCATCATAAGAATCCCAAATTCTTTTTTTCTTGTCTTTAAAAAAGAACTGACAGAATATAAAAGAAAGAAAAAAGAAAAAAGGAAAATAAGGTATTGAGAAATTTGCATTCCAATCTTCCCGAGTGCTGCCATTTTTGCACTAGTAGAAGCTAATTCCCCTTGTAAATCTGGATGAAAAAACAGGAGAGCATACGTAAAGAAAATCATAATAGAAAACGTACTACTGAGAAAATGCGCAGCATAGGTTCGCTTGCTACGCATGACGTTGTTACACGCGAATTGTCGAAAATTCATCCTTACGCCCTCCTAATAGAGCAAGTACATCCATAATTTTCTGATAAAACAGTTGACGACTTTCCCCGCAATACAGTTCATTATACAATTTGCCGTCTTTGATAAATACGATGCGATCGCAATAACTCGCAGCCATTGGATCATGTGTAACCAGCATCATCGTTGCCTCCTGTTCTTTATTTAATTGTTGTAGTAGTGCCATAACATCACTAGCCGCTTTGGAATCTAAATTTCCTGTTGGTTCGTCTGCCAGTACAAGTTGCGGTTTATGAATCAGAGCACGCGCAATCGCTGTTCTTTGTGCTTGTCCACCAGATATTTCATACGTACGTTTGTTTAATATTTCTTGAATACCTAACTTTTCTGCGATTATTTCTACACGTTTATTCATCCGTTTGACATCCATACCATCCAAAGTCAAAGGGAGAACAATATTCTCCTTGACTGTCAATGTATTCAACAAATTGAAAGACTGGAATACGAACCCTAACTGACGTCTTCGGAATTCTGCAAGGTTATTTGCTGATAAACGATGCGGATTTTTTCCGTTAATCAATACTTCTCCGGATGTGGGAGAATCAATGGTAGAAACCATATTTAGCAAGGTTGTTTTTCCACTTCCAGAAGGACCCATAATTCCTACAAATTCTCCTTTATTTATGCTTAAATGAATATTAGAAAGCGCTTCGTAAGAGATCTTCCCCGTATAGGTCTTGCTAAGTTCGTTTACTTTGAGTATTTCCATTTCACATGTCCCCTTTTTATTTTCTATATCATTAAGTGTAACGGGGAACATGTATTTCTTCTATCGATTTCCCTTACAAATGTCTAACATTTCTGTAATGTTTCTGAAAATTAAAACTTAAATTCATTCCGGACTTGCATACGGAAAAATAATTTGAATTCTCGTTCCAATACCTACTTCAGACTCTATTTCGATCTCATGATGTAATTTTTCTGTAATATTTTTTACAAGATATAATCCCATCCCAGTAGATTCTTTAAATTTCCGTCCATTTCCCCCCGTGTAAAACGGACGGAAGACTCTTGGTAGATCTTCTTTTGAAATTCCTACACCCTGATCTTGGATTTCAAAAAAAATAGATTGCTCCGTTTTCCAAACAGCGATGGTAATGTCCGTTCTACTGCCCGCAGAATATTTAATCGCATTAGACAGAATTTGATTAGTCATAAATCCAAGCCATTTTCTATCTGTTTCGACGATGTAATCTTGTGCAATTTTCACTTTCGGATACACATAATTTCTGATAAAAAACCGTTTATTTTCATCAATTACCTCTTGAGCTAGTGTTTTTAAAGATACTCTTTCCACATGAAAATCTTGTTCAAACGTCTCTAATCGTGCCATGTGTAGTACCATTTCTAACCCACATTTCATACGATCGATTTCTTCCGCTATACTTTCAAACGCCTCTCCATGCTCTTCTTGCGTAATTAATGCCACTACAGATACAGGTGTTTTCATTTGATGTACCCATTGATTCATAAATATCAAATGTTCCTTTTGTTTATGTTCCCATGTCTTTAATTCGCTTTGGTATTGATTATATTGCACTTCTAATATACGTCTAAAAGCGATGGATATAGGTGTATGATCTGTTTTTTGCAATGATTCACCTAATGCCTGTGAAGGGTGAGACAATTTATTATAATATCTACGATGACTGTAATAACGATAGATTAAATATCCTATTAAAAAACAAATACCCAAAAATACGCTATATAAAGCTGTTAATATATGATGATATCCATCCAGCCAATACACCATAAGAGTAGCAATCAATTGCATGATTATCATGACAATCAAAGGTATGTGCTCACGTAAAAATAATTTCATTACAACGTACCTTCGTTATCCCAGGTTATTTTTAGGCGATAACCAGCCCCCCGAACTGTATCCAGTGCATTTTTAATTCCGAGTTCTGCTAATTTTTTTCGAACACGTGCAACGTTTACACGTAGTGTATTATCATCTACATACGTATCATCATCCCAAACTTTTTCTAACATTTTCTCCCGACTGACAATGTTCGGACATCTTTGTAGGAGGACTTCTATTATTAGCGCTTCGTTGTGCGTCAGTATACTCTTCTTATTTTTTAATTTTAATTCCAATTTTTCTGGATACAATTGTAATCCTGCTTGTTGTATCACTCGCTCTTTTACTTTTGGGGCATATTCACCATACATTCGTCGAAGATGACTTTTAATCTTGGCCATTACGACCTCATAATGAAATGGTTTCACGATATAGTCATCTGCCCCATGTTCTAATGCCATAACTTGTTCCATTTCTCCATGACGTGCGGATATAAAAAGTATTGGACAAGTAGATATCATTCTAATCTGACGACACCAATAGAACCCATCAAAATAAGGTAAATTTATATCTAATAAAACTAGATCAGGCTGAATATCTTTGAATTGCTCCAGGACATGTTCAAAATCGTTTGTAGTAATCGCTTGATATCCGTATTTATTAATATAAGATTGAAGCAAATCAGAGATTTTTTCATCATCTTCTACTATCATGATTTTATGCATACGCATATGCTCATTTCCTCTCCTTTAAAATAAATATTATTTAGATTGACTACCATATTTCTTGGAAGAACTTTAGAGTTATATACGTATTTTGTTATAGTTTCCTGAAAAACAGGGTTTATTATTCCCTTAAAGACCTTCTTCAGCAATTTGATTACTTCTTCCTAGCATACAAAGAGTCGTTCATTTTTCCTATTGGTTAACGTGACAAAAACCTAACACCTTTGTCATATTTCTGAAAATTACGATAGTAATGTTTCTTTGTACAAAAAATTAGGCCCTTTTTCAGGTTCTGTTGCAAAGTTAAAATGTAAGAAACTAATTTGAGGAGCATGATACATGGGATATTTTAAAGGAAAACAGTTTAAGAAAGATATTATTTTGGTAGCCGTAGGTTATTATTGTCGTTTTTCTTTAAGTTATCGTGATGTGTCTGCGATCTTAAAAGGACGAGGAGTTTCTGTTCTAAGATAAGAAAGTATAAGTTTTTGAGCACGAAGTGCCTTCTTGGAAAGCTTGCTGTATAAGGTATTACGAACAATATTTGGAATTTCCATAATGAATTAGATTGTGATATTTTTTAGTTATGGAAGCAAATATATTAAAACGTATTTTCTTTGATGAACATAGTCATTGGGAACGATTTAAAGATAAATATGGCGTGAGGATCCGTCCAGTTGTTTTGAAAGAAATTGAAAAATTTAGAGGGTGTGGAGACCCTGAAAATGGATTTAAATTGTTTGTATGTGAAGGGTGTCATCATGTTCGAAAAGTTCCTTATCGTTGTAAGGGCCGATTTTGTACAACTTGTTCTGTAGGAGAAAGTGAAGAATGGAGTAGACTTCTTTCAGAAGACGTACTTCAGGTGAATCATCGTCATGTTATTTTTACCGTAGATGAAGGACTTCGAGATATTTTTCTTTTGCACCGCCATTTATTAAAGATGTTTATGGATGAGGCCGCAAGGCTGTTGGTGGATTATTTTCAAAAGAAAATTAAGGTAACACCCGGTATTATCGTGAGGCCACTGAAAAAGTGGCCTCTCCCGCAAGGGGGACCATTTTCTCCCCTAGCCGCAAACATCTACCTCAATGAAGTAGATTTGATGCTAGTCTAAATGATAGACACATCGAACAGAGAGTTTATACTTAAAAAAAATAAACAAGTTCAGGGTGTCTTATGAAGAAAAAAATATATGATGCAGATTATAAAAAACAAGCTGTGCAACTTTGTAAAGAAGAGGGCCAAACAATTGCTCAAACAGCAAGGAGTTTAGGGATTTCGTATAAAACACTACACCGTTGGTGTAATGAATATAAACAAAGTAAGGGCGCTGGTTTTGTGGGATCTGGCAACATCAAACCAGAGAATCAAGATCTCCTCGCATTAAAACGGCGTAATCGTGAGCTCTAAGAGGAATTAGCTATTTTAAAAAAGGCACTTGGCATCTTCAGCAAGGACCAGAAGTAATCTACACATTCATTATGAATCACCGAGATGAATTTCGTGTAGTGAAGATGTGTCAAGTCTTCGGTGTATCACGTAGCGGTTATTATGCCTGGTTAAAGCGTCCTACCAGTTCACAGGATAGCCGGAAAGAGCAGCTAATCAAACAAATTCGAAATGAATATTTACAATCGAATCAAATTTATGGGAGCCCTAAAATTACAAAGGAGTTGCAAAAACAAGGTGTCTGTGTTTCACAAAAAACGGTAGCCCGTTTGATGCAACAAGAAGGTCTTCGATCTATTACAGTACGAAAATATAAAGCAACAACAAACAGTAATCATTCTTATAATGTGTATGCAAACTTGTTAGATCAAAATTTTGTAGCCAATAAACCAAATCAAATATGGATGTCAGATATCACATATATTCATACAGATGAAGGTTGGTTGTATTTAGCAAGTATTATGGATTTATACACACGAAAAATTGTCGGTTGGCACAATAGATGCTCGTATGACGAAAGAATTAGTAATCCAGGCATTACAACGCGCTGTAGCACAAGAAATGATTGCCGAAGGCATCATTCATCATAGTGATAGAGGGAGTCAATATGCTTCTCATGAATATCAAAAAATCTTAAAAAAGAAAAATTCCAAGTAAGTATGAGCCGTAAAGGAAATTGTTATGATAACGCAGTGATTGAATCTTTTCATAGTGTATTAAAAAAAGAATGGGTCTATCCGAAAAAATATAGAACGCGAGAAGATGCGAAATCCAGTATTTTTAAATACATTGAAGTGTTTTACAATCGAAAACGTAGCCATTCTGTACTGAAGTATGTATCACCGATTCAATCTGAAAAAAGGTTTTATGAAAAACAACAATCTCAAGCTGCTTAACAAATAAAATATCTCTGTTTAATGTGTCTATTTTCTTGACATAACACCACCAATAATCATTGTCATAATACCGGTCATCTTTGAAATACCTTCTTGAAGTTCTTTTAAATTCATAACTTCGTATTTACCAGTTGCATCACTCGGTTTACAACTGTTTAAGACATCTGCAGCTTTTTTACCTGCTTCTTCTAAGTTATCTACATTTTTTGCTTGAACAGAAATATTTTGAATTTCATCTTTTCCATACAGTGTCGGCCATAATGAAATTGGAATTAGTGCTTCTGATGATCCCATTCCCATAAACTCGTTATCTGATTTGTAGACACCGATAATTTGCATCGGTTGACCCTTCATTTCAATAATTTTACCGGGTTTTGGTGCAAAGTTTGAAAAAACATAAACCTTTTCACAAAATACAGCTATCTTTAAGAAATTCTGAATAATTGCTGTAATTCCTTGTACGTCGAAAAAGAGAAGTCTGGAATGTGACTTCTCTTTTGTTTGTATATGGCATGAATCGTTTCGATTCGATTCCTTTCAATGTACGTGATGCATGGCGAAGATTTTGAAATCAATAAAACGTCGTTTGATATGTCTATGGTCTTGTTCGATGAGATTATTTAGATACTTAACGGTGCAATGTTTCGTATGCACATAAAAACCATTATGTTTCAGTTTTTTGAACGCACAAAGTAAGGCAGGAGCCTTGTCTGTTGTGAGAACCGTTGGTTCTCCAAAAACTTTCACTAACCTTTTCATAAACATATAGGCAGCTTGATGATCTCGCTTTTTGCGAAGTTGAATATCCAATGTGTGACCTTCCTTATCAATCGCACGATAAAGATAACGCCACTCTCCCTTGACTTGGATATAGGTTTCATCTAAATGCCATACGAAATGTGCTGATTTATTTTTCTTCTTCCACATTTGATAAATCAAATCTCCATATTCATGCACCCAACGCATGATAGTTGTTGGATGAACCGATACACCACGTTCTTTTAGAATTTCAGATACGTCACGATAGCTTAAAGAAAAACGACAATAGTAGCCGACGGCTACCAAAATGATGTCTTTCTTGAATTGTTTCCCTTTAAAATATCTCATTTTGGATTCTCCTCACTCTATTTTGCAAAAGTTTAGCTTACTTTCAAAAAACTTTGCAACAGAACCCGATGGGCTGTACCCCCTATTCACTTCCACTTACTAGAAAAAGAAAAAAGATTGAATTCTAATCTTTTTATGATACCATGTGTTATGAACCTGCAAATAAACATCCTAATTTTCAGATAAACAAACTAAAAAGGTGTGGTATTAATGGACTCACAAGTGATTTATGCCATTTTGGCATCTTTCATCACTGTACTCGTTGTTACTCCTTTAGTTATTAAATTAGCTTTTAAAATAGGAGCAACAGATAAGCCAAATGCGCGTAAAGTACACCAAAAGATTATGCCTCGTCTTGGCGGATTAGCAATATTTATTGGTGTCGCTGTAGGGTTTGTTGTTAGTGGTTTACATGAACAAAGAATGTTAACGATAACGCTAGGTGCGATTATCATTGTAATCATCGGGATTTTAGATGATATGTACGAACTATCTGCGAAGGTAAAATTCGGTGGACAACTAATAGTTGCCATTATGATTGTAAGAAGTGAATTATTAGTGCAAGTATTATATATTCCAATCCTCGGGGATACTGAACTTAGATGGTTTGCTTATCCAATCACAGTATTTTGGATTGTAGGTATTACAAATGCAATCAACTTAATTGACGGATTAGATGGATTATCCGCTGGAATTTCATCTATCGTACTTGCAACATTGGCATATATGGCCTTCACTAGCCCATGGGGTACTGGAACAGCTATCATTTTACCTCTAGCACTAATTGCACTTGCAAGTACACTTGGATTTTTATTCTATAACTTCCATCCAGCAAAAATTTTCATGGGAGATACAGGAGCACTATTTTTAGGATACTGTATTTCTGTCATATCGTTACTTGGATTATACAAAAGTGTAACGCTATTCAGCTTCATCGTTCCAGTTATCATTTTAGGTGTACCTGTATTTGATACGGCATTCGCAATTATCCGCCGTATCGTAAATAAAAAACCTATTTCAGCACCAGATAAATCGCATTTACATCACCGTTTGCTTGCAATGGGATTCTCTCATCGTAAAACGGTACTAATTATATACGCATTCGGTATTTTCTTTAGTGTAAATGCCATTATTTTCACTAGTGCAACATTATGGTTATCCATTATTCTTCTTTTCGCTTTGATTTTCTTCACAGAAATCATTGCTGAAATAATCGGGCTTGTACATGAACGTCACAAACCAATTATTTCCTTTTATAAAAAAGTGAAAAAACGCGAAGACTAATTATAGTATAGCCTTTTCAATTATGAAATATTCAAATAGCATCCTCTTTTTTTTTAGAGGATGCTATTTTTGGTTCTGTTGCAAAGTTTTTTGAGCTGAGCTAAACTGAGGGGAAAATGAGATGCGGAGAATGATATAGGATGTTTTTGCCCATCCCCCGAAAAGGGGGATTAATACAAAATATTCCATGTCAGTTGTAGACGAATTTAGGGTTCAGCCTTAGTTGTTCAATTTGTAACATAAACGTTCGTTTTTGTTACAGTTTCTATTTGAAAATATGAAATGTCTTAACTGTTGGATTAGTCGTAACAAAATACTGTACCAAAAATAATTTGTCACAATATAAAAATTCCACCTTTTTGTTACGGTGATTGTCTATTAATTGGTATTTTCTGTCTTATTCCCCTTTTTCGGGGGATGGGCAAAGAAACCCAACTTGGTAAAATACACAGGCTTCAAAGTGACGTCGATTAATTTTGTCTGGATATACATTTCTTCTACGATTGGAACTAATCCAACGCCACCAACCTTCAGGAATCCATGTTAAATCAACAAGAGGAACTGTTTCCCATTCATTTTTATTTCCCACATTTTTCCGCGTATAGATAGTGGAAATCCACTCGGATTTTTTCTGTTTATTTTTTAATACGAAAGAAATGGCTTGTTCTAATCCCTTATTTTGTGTAGTCGATTTAAATTGCAGTGATTCAAGCATCTTAATCAGTTCAGAACGATTACTTTTTAAATATTTCCACATAAAAGAAAAATAATTGTTACCAGTATAAGCTAAGTAATCCTCACAATTCTCTAAAATTTGTTTTCCACGATTCCCTCCAATTAATGTTTCTAATAAACGTAATCGTGTTTCTGAAGAATTGTCTAATTGATAAGTAGTGATGGTATCACGTAATGTAGTAATGAGTTTATCTGTTTGTTTTTCTCGTTTTTCTTTTAAAATATGAAGGGCTTTTTCCGCTTTATTTTCTGCTTTGGCAATCCGTTTGATATACATTGTTCCAATATCATCAATTGTTTGAGCGTATTGAACATGTAATAAGGAAATGGCTAATGTATATCGCTTATGCGGCTCAAGTTCTTTCATACGAGCTGCATCTAATGTTTTTGCCTCAGCTGCTAATCGTTCTACTTTTGCAGGAGGAATATGTAGGTTTCGAAAAAACGTAGCCCCTACTTGGCGGTTGCTCATCCAATTTTTTCGTTCAATCCATATCCTGATTTGTTCTAGCGTAGGACGTCCTGGATCCTTTTTGATCCCGTACCAATCAGAATAAGTAGCTCCATCCACCTGTTGAAATAACGCATCTATTTTTTCTTTTTCTTCATTGTCCAATGAATTCGTAACCTGTTTGTATAAACTTCGATAAGCTATACTATGAATATGATTGACCGACTTTACTAATGTCTGAAATGCAGGTAATTCATAACTATGTTTAACTAATTCATCGATTGCAACATTTACAATATCACTTTTTGCATCTTTCTCTAACACTGCACTTTCCATTGCCCGTGTCATAATCTGGCGAGCTTGGTTATTAAATATTTTTACCTTTTTATCATTACGAATCATAGTAATTTGACGTTTTCCAGTGCCTGTCCGATGATAGGAATCCCATTTTTCATCGCCTGTAAGAGTAATGTTAGCTGTTTTAGCGATGTGCTTA
>NZ_JAHWJB010000005.1:0-374547 GCF_019344915.1 Bacillus sp. FDAARGOS_1420
TATAATACACTTCCAATTTATCATCTAGCAGTTCTAAATTACATTGATATTGGATATACTATACATGTCATCTAGAGAGTCACCACATGAGAGGCACCTTCAACTGAAGAAGGTGTCTTTTTGTTTCTAAGGAATGTTTAGTACTTTAGAAACATATAATAAACCGCTCATGGTAGTTGCCATTTTATATACAGAAAAAGCAATTCAGATCACCGCCCTGGATTGCTTTTTCCCTTCTTTAAGTTATATAACGTGGCTCTTATGCATATATATATGATAGTTCAAGAGAAACCACAAAAAAGAGTATCTTTACACTTCATGACACATATAATGAAGTATCATTCGATTTTTTTCTCCTTTGACTAAACAGAGTACTCTCTGGTCAAGAGTGCTCTGTTTTTATTTTCATCGTATTCTTGTCTATCATTACATAAAGTACGATACAGAATACCATTACGGAGATAGCATATCTTATAATATTCTACAAACTAGGTTATTCTCTCGGGAAGAACCCTTTTTGTTGTTCTTTCCCTTCACATACACATAAGCCTCATTTGCTGTTATATAGTATGTGTTCCCTTTTACTGTTGTCCACCTTGTATTGTGGCGATTCATTTCCATTTACCTTCGCATCAATTATAAACCCTTCACCTACATTAAAGTACCAACACCATCTTTAATTTGCCGAGATGGTGCTGAATAGAACCGCAAGTTGTCCACGTTGACCACCTCGCTTAAAAATAAACAGAGAGACTCTCATCTCTCTTTCATAGGCACATTTAAACAAGTGTTCTAAATACCACCTTTTAATATTAGCCCGAGAACTGCCATCACTATTGCACTAATCACAATTCTTAAGATCCAAGTTGTATTGGTGTTTATTTTTTCTAATTGTCTATTAATTGTTAAAATGTCTTTTTCATTCATGATTGTACGAGTTTCTAAATTACGAAGTTCTCGCATAATTTCTTTTTGTTCAGATTTGAGTCTATCAATCTTTGCATATATGTCTTCCATCTGTTATATATAAAACTTTCATTTCCAAAAACAATATAAAACAGCTACATCACTCAGTTTTGTGCTTTACCTAAATTTATAAATGGCGACACTTTTCTGGTTATTTGTGACCAGATTCGTTACCGAAAAATCAAAATGAAACCAATAAAAAACAAAAGAGCACAGCGTGTATAAGGGGTGCTTCCAACACCCTTTATACCGTCCGCCTAATCATACTAGGCAAACACTTGCTGTAACTCTTTATGTACCCCATTTTATCGTACATAAGGGTTCCTCCGCAACAGTTTGCTTACATTTGGCATTCTGTTGCTTTTTTGTTTATACAAAGGAGCCCAATATGATGAAGAAAAAACAGGGTATTACAATTATTGCAGGTATAGAAACATATGAAAACTTAGCATCCTTTCAAATTCTTAAAGAATTAAATGACACTATCCGAACGTATAAAGAACGATTTACTGATCAGTTGAATAAAAACCAATTGGCAGTTCTCGATCATTTACACAACCACTCTGCCAAATATTTCGGCGTGTCTTTTAAATCCAAGCAGAAAATTGCTGAAGTACTTGCTATTAGCCGTAGAACGGTTATTCGTGCATGCCAACACTTAGAATCTCTTGGAATCATTAAACAACTAGAGATGAAACGTAAAAGCGATATGAGACAAACAAGTAACATTATTGTGATCCAACCAATTATTGTGGAAGAACAAATTGGCATACAAGCCCCTACTAAAAATATTGAAATTTGTCACACCAAGAAAACAACTACTAAAGCCTTAAAACAAAATATAAAAGATATAAACAAACGTAATAGTAATGAGAATACAGCTACACCTGCAGAAAACATTAAAGACGCTGATTTTGTCGCTCACTGGGTGCCAGAACATTTTATTTCTTTGGTTAGTTCTTTTTACAGTGACTCAACAACAATTCAAGAACTGTGGAAGGTCGTAAGACAGTGTAATAAAGTTACAAACTTCTCTACAGGTGATAAAGCATTTACTAACGACCAGGAACTTACTATTGGATTAACAGCTATTAAAGAATTTGTTATGAAAATTAAAGCCGGAGCAAAAATAAAAAAGAGTAAGTTTGCTTATTTCAACGGGATTGTAAATAACTTAATGGACAAGTCTTATTTTGATCGTGAATTTATGCTAGGAGAATGAGAGCAACTTATCTTCGCTTTACACTTGCTAATAAATTTTAAAGGTGTAACATAATAATCGATAGGAACATTTTCCATAAATGAAAGGTGGTAAAGTATAATGACTGACTTCCAAAGGTATTTTTTCTCCAGATTACAGATGTCTCCAAAGAAAGATATACAATTTAACGATTTACATGGAATACTTTTACAAATGGGCCGCACGTTACCTTATGAAAATATTGATGTTATGGAAGGGGAGTTCCGAGAAATTTCGAGAGCAAATATCCAAGAGAAACTACTACTAAACAATCGCGGAGGCCTATGTTATGAACTCAATTCCCTTTTGTATTACTTTTTAAGTGATTGTGGATTTGACGTCTACCGAGTAGCTGGGACTGTCTATGATTTAAGCGGCGATAAGTGGAAACCTGATGATGGCCATGTGATTATTATTTTAAAACACACAGGACAAGAATATATTATTGACGGGGGTTTTGCCTCACATCTTCCTTTACACCCTGTTTCATTTAGCGGCGAAGTGATCTCATCTCAAACTGGAAAATATCGCATCCGTAAGCAAGACACTAAAAAAGGAACATATCTATTAGAAATGCGAAAAGGAGCAAACGGAGAAACCGCTCAATTTCTTGACTCTGAGCCTACAGATACATGGCGTACTGGATATGCTTTTACATTAGATGAAATAGATACGAACAAAGTAAATGCCATACAAGATATCATTGTGCATCATCCAGATTCTCCCTTTAACAAAGGATACATTATCTGTAAACTGGCTGAAAATGGACATATTTCACTTACAAAGCGAAACTTTACCAAAACCCACAAAGGACAAAAAATAAAACGAGCCATAACAGAAGAAGAATACCATCAGACTCTTACAGAGGTATTTGATATTTCTCCACACAAATATTGCGGAAAAGTCTTAGAAAGAGGCTAGGTTGGTTAGATCACGGCTCATAACCGTCCGGTCGTAGGTTCGAGTCCTACAAGGTCCATATTGCTATTTATGAGAGACTATGATACCATGCATTTACCATCACGCCGTCTTAGTTGTTTCAAACCTCTAAGATTGGTAGCCCCTTGCCTCATCATTACAAGGGGCTTTTAATATGGCATTGTATTCTCACTATACACCCCAAATTATCCTGATTTATATTTTTTAAAAAATAAGGGTATACTATCTATAACGCGCATAAACACAGTTGGAATAAGCAAATAAGATACCAGATTGGGATAACTGGTATCTTATTCATTCTCAACTACAAAAAGGTGTTTCTGCTATAGGACCCCTTTTTTGTTTCATGATTTATGTTTTTCCCTAACACTATTAGTCACCGATGGCTTTCGATACAAAACGATAATTATGTGGTCAGATTGTTGGGGCATCTTAATAATACTTGCCCTACTCTATGCGCTGTTATATACTCTTATTGAGAACACACTTCTGTAGTTCCCTTTTGGTGTCTTACAAGAACAGTGGTATTGTTGTCTTTTCCTATTAAAGCACAAGAAAAAACACTTCATGATGAGGTGTTTTTTTCCTTTAATTCTACACGTTCTATCTTTAGTCACAATGCGTACACTTAAATTAGTACTTAAAAATAACCTTATCTCTAACAATGCATTAAATTTTTATCTACACAAACTCCTTGTTCATATCTAATTAATATTGAACAGCACTATCACTTAGCGTGTTTACCTGCTTACAAAAACAACCGAGGTGATGAAGAATGAACAAATATCGAGTAGTTTATCGTTTATTATCTCCAAATGGGCACCAGCACGAAAAAGAATGTCTTGAAATTTACGCACCTACGAGTGAAGATGTGCGGCAGGGGATGGAAAATGAATTAAAAAGAAGAATGGGTAACCTATACCGATGGCAAATAGAAGGTGAACCACTCTCGTTATTCTAAATAACTTGACGAAATAAAAAAAAGATGTAAAATTATTATCCGTGTAAAAAACTTGATTTATACAATCCAACACGTCGTGAAAGCTCGGGCTAATACCAATGCTTTTATGCCATTTTAGCTGTGTTTATCAAGAGAGTGTGCCGGATATTGTGGCTCCATAATAAATAAAGAAGTAGAACTTTCATCCAGTGACAACATTTTGGCATACAATAATGTAGCCTGCATATACTATACTGAATTCACCAACATTTCTATACAACGAGAGCACCTTCTACTCACTCCAAGGTGCTCTTTTGTGATGTAAGGCACTCTTTCAAGAGAAAAAGCATACACTTAAAATGAAAGTTGTTTTTTACATATAATGTCTTTCGGGCATCACCCTCCATCTCCGGGTCGATGCTCTTTTTTATAGTTATCTGTTACTTGCCTATAGATAAAGTGCATGCACGAGTGATTGGACATTTTATAATTGGCTAGAGATTGATGGCTCAAAAATACCTTCTACAAGTACAATAGACCGCTCTCTTATGCCTGGTGTATATTACAAAATATCTAGAGAAGAAGCTGATGAAATGGGGCTATATTAATAGACGATATATAAAAGTAAAAAATCGGGGGCAGTATGTTCAAAGGGGAGTTCGCCTATTACAATGCTATCGTAAATAGTTTGATCGACAAGTACTACTTTGACCCCCAGTTTAGAATGGCTTAATTCAGCATTTTTATCTTTTTTATTTTTTAAGGCGTCGAATACACCTCATACTTCTTCAATATGCATCTCAATGACGTTCGCACAACTTTGGCATTGCGCAGTAGCTCCATAGTGTACGGGAATTTGCAACTCTCCTTGACATATCGGGCACTGTGTGGTGTATAACTTTTTCAACGTACCTTGTTGCAAAATTTTTTCTACCTCTGTTTGAATCGTTTGATGTAACTGATTTTCATCAACATGACTAGATTTTGATGTTGTCATTGTACTCATCCTCTCAGCTATTATCAAAAACACTATATGAATAGACACTAAAAATATTGCCAGATCATCTAGCCCATTTTGAAACGAAATTCATCAATGGAATGCGATAGTAAAGGTGACAGTGGGCTGTTTTGATTTCACTAGACTCCACAAGAATAGTATTTATATACTCTCTGTAATTACTTCACATCACACTTGTCGTCATCAGAGAGAATAATTCCCTGCTCGTGTAATATTTCCTTTAAAACTCTCACATTAGTTAATGTTTCATTGTCATCTGGTATACATTTAAGAACTTCTTTGTTACATTCATAAGAACGCTTGTAATCCCCTACTGTATAATAACACATACCTAATTGCTTATAAGGCAACCATGTTTGATAAACAAATTGTTCGATATAATAATTCTGCTTCAATTTTCCATTTTCTATGGCAAGTTCATACCAAAAAATAGCTTGCTTAAATTGGTTTTGTTTTATAAAACGCTCTCCCATTCGACAACAAAAAACCGGCTGAGGTATATCGTACTTAAAGGACTCTACTGTCAATTCCAGCTCTTTTTCCGGTTTCCCAACCTGAAAGTAACAGCATGCCAAGTTATGATAAGTAAAGATTCTTAATTCTGTCTCAATATCTTCCCCTTCCAAAAAAAGTTCATGATATTTAATTGCTTCTTCGTACCTTTTATTTACTTGTAATTCTCGAGCGAAGTGAAATAAATCTTGAGGGGTAAAACCCTTTCCATCTTCCACAGCCTTTTCATAAATCTTAAGATTTCGGTTAGACAAACCCGCTTTTTTCGTATGCGTGACAGCTATATCACTGTTATAACAACGGTATACTCCTGTCGTTTTTACATCTTCATGCACAATTCCAATCCACTTAAAATCTTTATTCTTCTTCAATAATCTAAGCCGCTTCGTACTTGTAATTACATTCTCATGTTCATCTAATAAAGTATGATATACCATCGACACAGCGTCTATCGATTCATCTAAATTTTGTTTCAATACCAATAATTTTTTGCGATTTTCTGGTAATAGTATGTCATCTGCATCTAACCAAAATATATAATCCTTAGTTGCCTGTTGAAAAGCGAAATTACGTGCTGCTGAAAAATCATCATTCCACTCAAAATCTAGAACATGTGGAGTCCACTTTAATGCAAGTTCTTTCGTTTTATCTGTAGACCCGGTATCTACAATAATAATTTCATCAGGAATGCCTTCTATAGACTGCAAGCATTTTTCAAGATTTTTTTCCTCATTTTTTACTATCATACATAGACTAATTGTGATCATAAAATTCCCCCTTCCTTATTCCCATATAATCATATAAGTAAACACCCATAGTGCTAGTCGAAAAGACAATGAACAAATTCCAACTAGATCCATGGGTATGCTTATGATTTTTAACCTGGAAAATTTGTATTTAAAATTGTAACTTGATACGGAGTGGTACCAACTGGAAAACTGTTGAGAAGATTATTAGTACTTCCGTCAATGACAACTACAGAATTGGCCCCACCTTGAGTAACATAAACATTATTTGTAAGTGGATCTACAAAAATACCTTGCGGATTAGCTCCCACAGCTACCGTAGCTATTACTGTGTTCGTTCCCCCATTAATAATAGAGACTGAATTACTTCCATAATTACTAACATAAACTTTACCGTTTGCTGGATTTGCCCTCACTCCATCAGGATTAGTGCCTACAGCTACCGTAGCTATTACTGTATTAGTCGTTGTATTAATAACAGAAACATTATTATTATTGATGTTTGCTGAATATACCTGTCCTATATTTGGGTCTACAGCAAGACTTGGTTGTGCGAGCCCTGACAAATTATTTCCAACAGGAATCGTAGCAATTATGGTATTATTAGTTAAATCAACTTTTAGTACTCGACCGGTATCATTTGCTCCGACGTACAATACATCATTCGGTGTATCTAAGGCAAGGGATTCCACCTCAAAACCAAACGTAATTGTACTTATAACTGTATTAGTTGCTGTATTTATTATCGAAACAGTTCCAGAACCAAAGGATACTACATACAATCTCATTCCTATTTCATCTATCGCCATATCAGTCGGGCCAGCTCCAACTGGAATAGTTACTAAAGGCGAATTAGATATTGCATCAATAACAGAGACAGCCGCATTACTAAAAGCCCCTGCATATACTCGGGCCAAATTGGTACTTCCCACAATGGTATCTGGTCCCGGTACGGATATGGTAGTAATTGACTGGAAATTCGTTTTATCATTTACTGAAATATTACTACTATTGAAATTTGCAGTAAAGATCCTAGGGCCAGTAGGGCCAATAAGAGATCCTGTTGCCCCGGTTACCCCCGTTGCTCCTGTTGCTCCTGTTGCTCCTGTTGCTCCTGTTGCTCCTGTTGCTCCCGTTGCTCCTGTTACTCCCGTTACTCCTGTTCCTCCTGTTGCTCCCGTTGCTCCCGTTGCTCCCGTTGCTCCTGTTCCTCCTGTCGCTCCTGTTGCTCCTGTCGCTCCTGTTGCTCCTGTTGCTCCTGTCGCTCCTGTTGCTCCTGTCGCTCCTGTTGCTCCTGTTGCTCCTGTTGCTCCACTACCTGTTCCTCCGGTTCCTGGAGGTCCTGTTGGACCTGTTATCCCAACTCCGGTCGCTCCCGTTGCTCCAGGAGACCCTTGAATTCCTTGTGCGCCTTTGGGGCCCTTGGACACCTTGCACTCCTTGTGGACCAACCGGTCCATCATTACCTTGCGGACCTGCCGGGCCTGTTGGACCCGTTGGCCCTATCGCTCCACTGCCTGTTCCTCCAGTTCCAGGAGGGCCTTGAGGACCTGTTGCTCCCGTTGCCCCTGTCGGGCCTGTTGCTCCCATTCCAGTTCCTCCTGACGTGCTAATTAATCCACTAACAGTATTTAATTTCGAATCCAAAAGTAATTCTTTTTTCATTGCCATACCAAGTGTATCTTGAACACTGCTATTAATATTCAGAACATCTTGCAATGAAGCTCCCGGTCCTGTAATTCCCGGTAAAGTCCCTAATGCAAATTGTATTTTTTCCCCTTCTGCATTCAGTATATGCGCTAACCCTAGTTCTTCAAATGCGATTGAAGATAATAAAAGATTTAATGCATCATCACGCGTTAACGTGATATTTGGCGTTATATTTGGTAAATTAGGCTGTGACACTATCCCACATCTCCTTATATCTATTAGATAACTTATAATACTTAGCCATAATACCCTCCTATCCGTATTTTTTTACCTCACACTAAATATCACTACCATATTACGATGATCAATACGATTATGTTTGTGCTTTTTTCTCATTCTTCTAAATATAATAAAAATCGATTACAAAGTACTTCTTATCTACTATTTTATTAACTGAATGAATAAAACTATTTTTATATCAACTAGCACATTGATAGGTCCTTACTTCCTTGTGATCATTGTAAAACCTACAATCATCCGCCATACTTTTATGTTAACAAACTAAAAAAGATACCCTTTTAATATCAAAAGGGTATCTTTTGAATGAAAGGAGCTTGGTTTGTCACAACCACTATTAATACATGCTAAAGCATTCACTTTGGCTTGGGCATCTTTTAAAAAGGGCTATATAAGTCCTCTTTAGAAATTCATCATACCTAAATTTGTTTGAATGCAAATCATAACGATTTGTTGAATATTTTAAGCGTTATATGATGATGTCGAAAATATAAGTAGGACTTATATATACTTTATCTTGCAAATCCTACTACTAGAGAAGACACTACCAATTTTCTTCCCTCCGAAAGTGCTTTTTATTACAAAGCGCCCCACACCTCGCTATCCAACTTATTATTTTTCTATACTACTCCGGTCATACTAACAGTAATATCCATATTCGAGGAGGTAGCTTGCTCTGCGATTTTCAAATCATCATATTATTTCATATGCTATAGCTGCTTCGCACGAATTCCTTCGCTTTTTTGGATAGGAGTGATTCTCTCATTTGCTTCCATTATCATGATGTTACCTGATATCTTTGAACAGATTTTATAATACACTTCCAATTTATCATCTAGCCTTTCTAATTTACTTGTTATTGGATATACTATACATGTCATCTAGAGGATTACCACATGAAAGGCACCTTCAACTCACTCCGAAGGTGCTCTTTCTTATGGGATTCCCTACGCCTCGTTAGGATTCGAGAATTAAATCGTTGACATGAGGCATTTCCTCGCCAAGATTCGTTAAGCTTCCCACACCTTCACTAACATACCTGTTACACCGTATATAACTAACCTTCAAATCTCACATACTCCCCAGACACCCATTGATCTCCGCCAACGTTGTACCAGCCATTTTGAACACCCCATGATTGATATCGTTCCCCTCGGTACGCCTTCTTCACAATTTCATAAGTCGCTCCTGGTCCCGTACGAACACGCAATACATCCGCTGTAATCGTAACGACACCTACACCATTATTAGACGGTTGTGTGGATGGAGCTGTATGACCACCACCGTTATATGCATTTTGCACCCTTTCAATAAAAGAATTCCAACGCCCTTCCGCTAACATACGATGTGGGCAGTACTTTCCGCTCCACGATTGGTGTGTGCGAACTTTACTAATTGGAATATTGTACTGTTTCATTAATTGTGCTACAACGATAATTGCATTATCTTCCGCTTTATAATATCTATCTCCACCGCTTAAAGAGTAACAGATTTCTACACTAATTGATTTTCGGTTACCTGCGCCATCCCCACAAGCCCATGCGTTGCGTTCTAACGGAAGACCTTGTACAGCTTCTTTATCGTCTACCGCAATATGGAATGACACTTCATTATTATTTCGTATCATATAAGCAATTTCATTCTCAGCTGGCGCATCATTATACGTATTATGAACTGTGATAAATTCTGGATTCATTGTATACGGACACTTTGTACCATATTTATTTGGGTCAATTAATTTTTTTCTAATTTGCATTATTGAACATCCCCCTTTTTATCGTCTTGTTTTTGCTTACTACCTAAAATTTCAACTGCATTTGTCAACGCTTGTGGAAGTGTAATCCCCATACGCCCAGCATTTTCTAAGATAGAAAGTAATTCATTACCCATGAAGAAAAAGAGTGTCGCTTCCCGAATGGCACTATTACTACCAATCGCCGCATCTGCCTGCGTAGCTGCTCCAATCAATAAAAAAAGCACTACCTTTTTGGCAATGCCTTTGAAACCTATCTTGCTTTTGAGTTGACCAAGTATTGAAGCAGCAATCATACCTGTTACATAATCAATTACCGCTAAAGTTACTAAAATCTGCAATGTTGTATCCCACCCTCCCAAAAAATACCCACAAAAGCCACCGAAAGTGGCAATAAAAACTTTTAATACTACATCGATACGATCCACATTTTTTCCTCCTTCTTCAAGATAAAAAAAAGAGAGACACTTGTCCCTCTTTCACAAATACTTTTATATGAACAACCTAAATCCCACCTTTGAGTATCAAACCCAAAATTGCCATAACTATTGCACTAATAACAATTCGTAAAATCCATGTGGTATTCAGACTAATTTTTTCTAATTGCTTATTGATTGTAGCAATATCTTTTTCATTTATCATTGTACGAGTTTCCAGGTTACGAATATCTCGCATGATTTCTTTTTGTTCTGCTTTTAGGCTGTCGATTTTTACATATACGTCTTCCATACATTCGCATCCTTTTATCATCTTAATAAAGCAATCTCTATATCCTATGAAACAACCCTATTCGTTGTGAATCTATGCAGGATATTTTTATACCAAAGCCGTATTTTATTAAGTTTTATATCAATAACTGTGCTGCGAGTGGTAGTTCACCAACGAAGTATGTTGCACTAAATGGATGAGTTTCTCCTGCTTTTACTACACAATTTTTATACACTTGTGGATATAGCTTCTGCAAAGTGGCATCTCGATGCTGTAACCAGACGAGCGGATTACGTATTCCGGTTTGCCCTTTACGTAAACTTGCATGAATATTATTTATTTTCATGGCTACTACATAATCTCTTTCTTTGCTTGGCATGGCATAGCCTGCCATTTTCTCACTATTTGGTACATCTTTATAACTGTTATCTGATGCAATTGTATCAAATGATTTCCCTGTCGCATCTACCAATTTCTCTACAAATGGATGGCTCCCCGGAAGCATTGCTATATAACCATCTTCTATGAAAGTATCTTGTAACCATTTTATTTTTATATCAAACGTCACACCTTGATTTGTAACAGTATGAACAGAATAAATTTCACATAAAGCGTTTGTAAGATCAGAAGGATGGAATCCTTTCATAGATTGAACCGCTCTTACAATTTCCGCTTCTTTTATTGTCGTTTCTGGTCCCCATGATGTTATTTCTTTATCATCCACATACATCTTTTGGCTTGTTTTGAACACAGTTGCTGCACGATGTTCTGGTATCCATTCGGCTACTACAGATGAACCATTTGGTTTCATACAAAATGCGAATTCTTTATTAGAAAACGGGACCAGTAAGTCTACCTCTTTAACTGGATTTAGTAGGTCATCGTATACTAACGCAGTCTTATGTGCTTCTGCCGCTTGTACATAACCAGTATCATTTTTCACCCATCCACGGGATGTATTTGCTCCACCCACTGGTGGATTTGCTGGATCGTCACCTTTGAAAGTTGCTACGACCGTATGTGTTCCTTTTGCTAAACCCCGTGCAACTGAACGGGTTCCATAATTCACTTTTAATTCGTTCGTTGGAACATCGTTAATGTGTGTACTTATTGTTTTTACTACCGTACCATCCACCTTGAACTCCCATAGTCCACCACGATTATCAGTGAAATGTTGAAAGTCAAAACCCGTTCCATCAAATGTAAATGTGAATGTATCACCTACTGTAGTCGTGTAATAGTTTGGCAGATTCGCCTTTTGCACGGCTCCTGTATCGCTTGTATAGTTGATTGCATTCACCTTCTGGGCTACAACACTCAAATTTGAAATCGCACAATCTTCTAATTTTACATAGTCATCTTTTGTATCTTTACGCAACGTGTAATGGGCCACCTTGTTCCCACGAAGTGGTAGCAGTATATCAAGTGTACGGTCCCCTACAATACGTGTATACATGTTATCATCTGCTAATAATGAATCCCTAACTTTGAAAGAAAACGGAAAGGTGCTTATTCGTTTTTTCACACCTAATTCTTCTCGTTCAATGGATATTTCACAAAATACTGTGCCTGTTTTTGCAAGTGTTTGCGTCGTCAAAGAAACACTGATTTTTCCCTTTTCTTTATCTAGGATCTTAATATCCTTGTTTTGAAATACCAACGTTTGGTCTGGTTTCTTGAACGCAATCACAATGGTATCTGTATCTTGTAACACAAAGGGCTGATGTTCATCTTCCGTGATGTTTATGATTAATTCTGACGTATTCAAATTATTTTTGGAAAACTCTATATCATACATACGATTTTCTTGTCGCGTATCTACGATAATTTCATAGGAACGTTTCAATCTCTTCACTCCTTGCCAATCAAAAAAAGACCCTGTATGGCCTTAGTTTCGAATGATATTTTTTAGTTGAGAAAGCTCTCTTTGCAATACCCTTGTGATATCCATACGTTTTGCCCCAAATGTTACTTTCCATTCTCGTTTGTTATTTGCATACACTTCTTCCATATATCCACACCTCTCTAGAGTCTTAATAAAGCAATCCTTATATGCTATGGGACAATCCTTTTTACTGTGAATATATGAAAGCCCTTTTCCATCAAAGTCGTATTTTAGTAAAATAAAAATCCTGCTTATGCAAGCTTGACTTATACTATCTAAATTGAAAAGCTTATGGCAACATGAAAAGCACTTCCACTTTTAACACCATTCACAAAAATTCCACCATCTTTTTTTAATGTAACCTCACAAAAGTTTGTATTCACTCCTCCAGTTATCATAATAGCCGGAAGCGCAATGTTTTGAATATATCTGAATCCAACTGAAAGTGTCGCAAAAACTGTTGCGTCTTTTGCATTTCGGACTGAACCAATCATAGTAGGATATCAATCTTCCTAACAACATCCTTTTGACAAATGACCTCTTCTTTCCGAACAAAGAATCTTCCCACGTTTCTTAGATAAATACTGAGATACAGTTGATTGAGGCACTTCTAATAGCTCCGTTAACTGTAAATCCTCTTCCGCAACAACTACCTTTTTATTTTCACTAAGACGCTTCATGTAGTCTGCAGCGCAAACTTATATTAATACTTTCATTCTCCTATTCAAATTCATGTTTAGTGTGTAATTTCTACATAACAAAGGAACAAGCATCCGTTGTGGTTATAGATGCTTAATCTTAAGATATTATGGGCACAAGCTCTTTTTAACACCTTCATTTGCTATATCAAATAGAATATCTTTAAATGCAGTACCTATTCCTAATCTGAATTTGGTATCTAGTTTTTTGAACCTTGTAGTAACTGCTATCGTTTTTAATCCATTTTTCATAATCTCATCAATACTTTAACTTAATAACTCTTGTTCTTCTTGTGTTAACCTATCTACTTCTTTAACTAACTCTTTATCAGCTTCTAGAGAGGTGCTTTACGTTTGGTGGCTGGGAAAAGGCTAAGAATCTTCTTGTTTATACTCCGTGGAGCTAATCAATAATTCGGCTGTATTGGCTCAAACAAAAAGTGGAATCTCTCTGTTCTTTTAAAGAAAAACAATATAACGAATGCGAATTATTTCCCATCTACCACACTGAAATATGTTATTGTTACTATAATCCGCTTATTTCTGAATTTTGATTTTCAAATCTAAATTAGGTACGTGAAATTTTACTACCTCTTTATCATTTTTAGCCAAGAAGACTCCTTCCTCAAGGAACATGAAGGGCCATGGCCCAGTGAGTAGGCGGGAGCTGAATTGGCTTCGAACAAGGGATGGCATACTGCCATCTCAATTGTTCGACATATATAACTTATTATTGGATAATTTGTCATCATCATTTCACTACATACCGAATGTACGTTTGTTGTATAATGGAGATATATCGAAATGGGGGTGAAAGAAATGATGATCAATCGAGCATATAAATTTCGTATCTATCCAAATACAGCACAAGCAATTTTAATCAATAAAACCATTGGTTGTTCTCGTTTTGTATTCAATCATTTCCTATCCCTATGGGATAATGCATACAAAGAAACAGGAAAAGGTTTGACATATGGTACATGCTCTGCCAAACTTCCTGCCATGAAGAAAGAGCTTGTTTGGCTTAAAGAGGTGGATAGTATTGCGATCCAATCGTCTGTTCGCAACCTTGCGGATGCGTATACACGCTTTTTTAAGAAACAAAACAGTGCCCCACGTTTCAAATTTAAAAAGAATCCTGTGCAATCTTACACCACAAAACAAACGAATGAAAACATTGCTGTTGTAGGAAACAAAATGAAATTGCCGAAACTAGGTCTTGTTCGATTTGCCAAAAGTCGTGAAGCGAATGGACGTATTATAAATGCTACGGTCAGACGGAATCCTTCTGGCAGATACTTTGTCTCATTGTTAGTTGAAACAGAAGTGCAAAAACTTCCGAAAATACATTCTTCCATCGGAGTTGATGTAGGACTAAAAGATTTCGCCATTTTGTCAGATGGAACATCCTATAAAAATCCGAAGTTTTTTCGATCATTAGAAAAGAAGTTAGCAAAGGCGCAGCGAGTTCTTTCTAGAAGAACGAAAGGATCTTCTCGCTGGAATAAACAACGAATTAAGGTAGCTAGAATTCATGAATACATCACTAACGCTAGAAAAGATTACTTAGACAAAATCTCAACTGAAATCATCAAAAACCACGATGTGATTGGTATAGAGGATTTACAAGTATCGAATATGCTACAGAATCATAAGTTAGCAAAGGCGATTAGTGAAGTATCATGGTCTCGGTTTCGAACCATGTTGGAATATAAAGCAAAATGGTAAGGCAAACAAGTCATTGTTGTATCAAAAACATTTGCTTCGAGCCAATTATGTTCTTGTTGCGGCTATCAAAATAAAGACGTTAAAAATCTAAACTTACGTAAATGGGAGTGCCCTTCTTGTGGTACGCATCATGATAGGGATAATAACGCAAGTATCAATTTGAAAAATGAAGGGATACGGCTTCTAACCGTAGGGACTGCGGAGATAGCCTAATAAATTAGAGTTCTATCGAACTCTTTACTTAGGAATCCCCCACTTTCACTTCTAAACGAAGTGAAAGTGGGGGTAGTTCAATAGATAAGGGAAACATTCATAGCGAACATCACCACCATCTTCTCTGCTTTCTCCAAGTAATCAAACTATTGCAGCATTATGGTTTATAAATCAAGTCGATTCATCTCCCACCTACTCACTTCACGTTCCTTGAGGAAGGAGTCTTCTTGACTACAATGATAAATGTTTAATCCTCCTATAATTACATTTAGAGAAACACCCCTAATACGAGCGGTTAGCTTTTGCTATCTGCTCTTTTTTGTACATACAACTTACATTCCCAGAACACATATATTATTTTGAGGATACGATAAATCTCAAAAGACGTAAATGACACTCCTGGAAAGAGCACTGTTCGAAGGTGCTCTTTTTCATTTTGCTACACCCGAATACTTCTAAAAATTAAACACATACTATGAGCCAGAACTCATTTAATCCATCCCTGTATTTCTTGACTTCTTCTTTGTATTGAGCAGTTAGACTAATCTAACTGCTCTTTTCATTTTAATTAGATCGTCACCACTTAAGAGGATTTACATATATTATGGACATGGAAACTTTTTCACTCATAAGAGTCTTAATAATAAAGGGGTTTTTCAATTTTATATCTTAATTATTTATATTTTATTTCTTTTTTATATAAATTTAATTTATTTTTTATTTTTATTAGATTTCATCATATAATAATAAATCTAATTCCCTACTATAACAAAATATCTTTTCATGAGCGAATCCATACTGCTTAACAAGTTATATCATTCCCTTTTTTTTTCAATTATTTGATCTAACTTATTACAATGAGACATGTTTTTTGTACAGTCCCCTATTACCTAAATACAAATAATCCATAAATCTATATATTAAAAAATACACCTAAATTATTACACACCTTCTTCTACTGTATTTACTGGCAGCCCCAATAATCTTGCAATATGTGCATAACGTTCATCTGCCACAAATGTTCATATTTTGGGAACAATGCATATTTTTTCGGTCTAATGGCATTACATCGAATTACATGCGGCATTATGATCGCATTAGCGTGTCTATGTGGAATGTGAAATTCTGGTCCAAGCTTATGTGCCAAACTATGATTAATACCAAGAAATGCATTTTCAAACGCCATACCTGCATTTACAGAAGCATTAGGCATTTTCTCACGCACTTTTCATAATTTCCACTTTCATATCCTCCCAGTAAATATTTAAATACGCAATCAATGGCTTTAAAAGCCATTCCATCTGTATATTCATTTGCCATAATAGACACTGGAATGGCACCGTCATAATACAAACTGTGGAATAATAATCGCTACTGTCTTATCTTTTTTTTGTTAGGCCAAATATATTAAGTAGCAACTATACTTTTGAACATTTATCCTCATACACACCTAGAACAATTTCTCCGATGATCATTTTTGCTAACTTATGATTCTTTAACATATTCGATACTTGCAAACCCTCTATACTAATAACATCGTGGTTTTTGATGATTTCAGTTGAGGCTTTGTCCAAGTAATCTTTTCTAGCATTTGCCATGTATTCATGAATTCTAGCCACTTTTACTCGCTGTTTATTCCAGCGAGAAGATCCTTTTGTTTTTCTAGAAAGAACACGCTGTGCTTTCGCCAACTTCTCTTCTAATGACCGAAAAAACTTCGGATTTTTATAGATTGTTCCATCTGACAAAATGGCGAAATCTTTTATCCCTACATCCATTCCAATGGAAGATTGTGTTTTCGGAAGTTCTTGCACTTCTGTTTCAACTAACAAGGACACAAAGTATCTGTCAGAAGGATTCCGTCTAACTGTAGCATTTACAATACGTCCCTTTACTTCGCGACTCTTGGCAAATCGAACAAGACCTAGTTTCGGCAACTTTATCTTTTTTCCTACAATGGAAATGTTTTCATTTGTTTGTTTTGTGGTGTAAAATTGTACGTTGTTTTTCTTAGATTTGAAACGTGGGGCACTCGTTTGTTTTTTGAAAAAGCGTGTATAAGCATCCGCAAGGTTGCGAACAGATGACTGAATCGCACTACTATCCACTTCTTTGAGCCAAACAAACTCTTTCTTCATGGCAGGAAGTTTGACTGAGCATGTAGCTATGCTCTCTACTTTGCCTATAATTATTAAATCCCTAGGGCCGCAGCAATTTATCCCCTTGTAAAGGGGTATTAATTTGTTTTAGTACGTAAACCTCCTTGTGGTGGTAACTCTACTAAAGAAGCTATTTAACACTTATATGTAATTTATTTATTATTATTTGATGTGTATAGCAGTTAAAATTTTTAAAAATAATAGTATATATAATACAAATAATTTTTACTTGAAAATATATTTGTTGTCCCCATTCTATCTGAAATATGAAGCCTTTTTAAAAAATCTTATATAAATATATATCTTATATATATTAAAAATATAAAGATAAAACTTTTATAGGATCCTAAAATATAGAATAACACTTGCTATGACAATGTTTTTAACTTACCCTACTGTAAAAAATCATAAATGGTATGTAATGGGAGCGTGAAAATAGACTTTGTTGTACTATCCTATCTACATAAAATCATAAAAAAGCACCACTATATCTACATAAAAAAACAAGGAAAATAATTCAAAAATAAGTATATTTATTCATCTGTAAATAAGAAGAGATTCTCTATATTTGTCCACAATTTGTAGCTATCTGTCCACAATCTATACACATTGAGCATCATTCAATCCACTTAATTCAGTTATTCATATTTAATCACATAAAACTTGATGAATTTTAGTAGGTTTACTTATAGAACCCTTATATAGCAATAATAGTATGATAATTCTATTCACAAATGATACTTTTTATAAACATATCCACTAAAAATCTATTTTTTCTTATGATTTTATGTATAGTAAATTCCGTATTTGTATATGAATTGGATGTATTTTCAAGTTACTATTGTGGAAGTTAAGAATGAAGAATGACATTTACTGTATAGATGTGCATAAAAACAGATTCTATTTTCAATAGAATCTGTTAGAAAAATATATAAACGTATCTAATAAAAAGACTTTGAATGATAGAGCCAACACGAATAGCCCTCTACTTTGATTTTTTTCAAATATAGAGAGCTGAAAATGATTACATTTCTTCGATTATTTTTAATACCTGTTCAGTTGTTGTGATTTGAATTCCAGCACGTATCAACTGTTCCAAGGCACGTATAAAGGTAATTAAATTTATGCTATCAGGTACTTCAATTACCCGTAGCTTTTCCTTTGGTAATTTATCTATCTTTTCAATGAACAATTCACGTACATCACTAGGAATAAAGCGTTCTTTATGACCTTTGGTTTTTAAAAGTTCACGTATTTCTATTTCTAAAGCCATATAAGCATTTAAGTTTGCACCTTGTTCATAAGCGTATTTTCTAAATAATGTTTCTTCTTGATATCTTAGATAATTACGATGATAAGATTCCTCTGTAACAGGTACGGCAAATTTGTACTTTAATAGCTCAAATGTTTTACGGAATAGCTTCTTGATGCTTCGGCGAGAATACATAGAGAAATGCAATCCGAAATCAAATATAGCTTGTTCTTTTTGTTTTGCTGGGACGTGCTGTGTAATAAGAGGATAAATTCCTTCTTTAGCTGCGGTATCAAGAATATGATACTGTGATGTTTGATTTAGTAATTTTTTCAGTGTATATACTAATTTACTTGGATATTTTTCAGTGCGATCAATCATGTCACGCAAGCTATGTATTACACTGCGAATTTGTCGATGACAGGTATTTTTAAGTACATGAATAAATTTATTCATGTCTCGTGTAAATTCTCCAATATGCATTTCTTGTAGTGTTGATTCAATAAATCGAGCTTTACGGGCATACGTAACCTTTGGAGTAAAAGGATCACGATATTGTAGTTCTCCTGATTCTTTTCCACACAAGAAGTCTGCATGAATAGATAAAAATAAAGTCGTGTATTTTTTTTTGTTTTGAACCCCTTTTTGTAGTTTACAGATTTTGAATAGTGGAGTCCCTGTACAAGGAAATACAGTGGTTAGTTCTTTCACAACTGCACGAATCTGATGTGGATACTTCTTATGTAAAAAGCGATACATCCCACCAAAGTGAGTCCTATTACCTCTTTCATCCTGTTTGTCTAAAGAACGTTTTAATGTAGTTTCTCTATGCTGTTGCATAGCAATATCTAAGAATAGCTTTTTAGATGCTATTGAAAGTCCAAAGAAAGCCTTTGTAAAGACTACAGGACTAATGTAAACATAAGGATTTGCTTTTTCTGTCTCTTCATTCATAAAATGAGTTATTTTAATTGTGTATCGACTATCTAATTCATTTTCAATCGTAATAATGTTATGTATGCTTAATTTTCTTAATGCAATATAGAATTGAGAATGCTGTATACATGCTAATTCTTCTTTGTATTGTTTATAGTCTTCCCAAAGCATATGTACTGTTACGTTTGGAATAATGCCATTTGTATAGCATTTTTTATGTAGGTAAAGGAATACTTCAAGATCTGCATTTGTAATACCGTACAATTTATGTTTTCTTCCCAATGTCTTTGAAATAGTATGTCGTGAAAAAGATGGCTTTGATTGTGCAACAAATCCATCGATATCCGCAATGCGTTCTTCATAAGACATTTGATTAATAATATCTTCAAGGTAGGTATCTTTATAGCTATAGTATTTTCCTTCCAATTTATCAACAAGCGCTTGCCAAGATTTTAATGTAACTATTACTGCATTAGTAGATTGTCCATTTAGACTACGTTGATTACGAATAACAAATGATTTACTCATCTTTTTCACCTCCTATACAAATAAAAATATACATACCTGTACAATATAAAATATACCAATTTTAATTATAGCAAATCGAAATTGGATGAAATGGGCCTCTTTAAGAGCGAACATGAAAAAATGAAATGTACGTTAATCCCTTTCATATCAAGGGGTTTCAGGTTTTTTTTTATTTTTTTTATGAACATGATATCACTATGGATTTTCATGTTCGGAATAAACAAGAACATGAGTTATAAACCGCTAATAAACCTTGTTTTAATGGGATTTAAAGCTTACTTTTATAGAAATATAAGGGACATGATAGGGCTGTAGATTTTCATGTCTCTTTTTATTGGAATTAATATGAAAATCGTTGATAAACATTGCTATTAAAGGGATTTATATAAAATTTGGTATTTATAAAAGGAACGTGATACCGCTAAGGACGTTTCATCTTTTTAGATAAAAAGGGACATGATACCGCTATGGTTTTTCATGTTCTATAGTTCCCTGAAATTTGAGAAGATGTTGTATAAATGTATAGTATATAGGGGATTTTAACGGATTTATGAAACAAGAAGGGGACATGATACTGCTATGGTTTTTCACACTTTGAATATAGAAAAAACCTTTTGTATCAAGGATAGAAGGGTTTTTAAAAAATATACAGTTTAATTTCATGAAACATTCAAGTTCAAATTTGTTCATGCTTAGACAAAAGGGACGTGATACCGCTATGATTTTTCATACCTTGAATATAGAAAAACCCTTTTGTATCAAGGACAGAAGGGTTTTCAAAAATATATATTTTAATTTCATTTCATGGAACATTCAAGTCCAAATTTGTTCGTATTTTAGACAAAAGGGACGTGATACCGCTATGATTTTTCATATCTTGAATATAGAAAAACCCTTTTGTATTAAGGACAGAAGGGTTTTCAAAAATATATAGTTTAATTTCATTTCATGGAACATTCAAGTCTAAATTTGTTCGTATTTTAGACAAAAGGGACATGATACCGCTATAAATTTTCACTTTGTATGCAAATTTTAATGAGTTTTACCATATATAAAACGAAATTGTTAAAACATAAATAATTTAGCTTTTTCATGTTTAGACAAAAGGGACATGATATCGAAAAAGAATTTCATGTTTTAGCTAATATCTTGAAAAATATTAGGTTTCTTATGACCTCTCACCTTTTCCAAATGGATGCAGTCTTGTATAATCAGTAAAAGAGGTGGTTATAAGCATACGTGCTAGATTATCACTAAGGGATGGTTGGATAGAACTTACTGTATTCTTTTTTAAAAATCATTCTCAATTGGAAATTAAATAAGGAGAAGGATGTATATGGATAATGTTCTACAATTGTTTAAAGATGCATTAGTAATATCAGCACCTATCTATAAACATAATGAACAATTGTGGTATAAATGGAATGCTTATTACTTAGAAGTTAAGGAAGATACTAATAGGATTGTAACTTCGGACTATTTCTCTCCATCATTTTCAATGCTTGTGCAGTGGCTTGAACAGCAGCAAAAAAAGGGGATTTCCTCTTTGGAAATATTCACTAACATAGAAGCTTACCAAACTGAAATTGATGTGGCAATAGGGATATTTGTGGAGCAAGAGTTTTCAAGGGCCAACAATGAAAGCTTGCAGGAATCAAAGGAATCTAATACAGGTTTAGAGCACGAAAATTATTATGAAGTAAATAATTCTGCGGTTTATTATAAATTAAGAGATGGTATAGCAAAGAATCAATTTGAAGAAGATGAAAATACAAAGTTGAAATCTTATCCAATTGAAACCAAAGATAGTAGTGGAGTTGCACAACTTTCTTCACATAAAGATGAAGATTTAAGATTAATAAATACTGAAGAAGCCGCTCGTTGGAATACATTGGTTGATGGTGTAATGAGTAATATGGATGATTTAACTGCTGACTGTCTAGATGCAATTACTATCCAATGGTTAAATGAGGCAAAGTCGCCTGATGAATTCATAGACTTTTCATATAATCAGGTATTAGAAATGTGTAGCATACCTAAAGCAAAGGCTAATAACACAGAATATTATCGAGCAGAAGATAAAATAAAAGTTGCCAAACGTATTGCTGCCTTGGCAAGTATTTTTATCTACTTAAATGATGATAATGAGGTAGTTGTATTAAATGATCGAGCTGAAGCAGGTAAACATTATGAAGTAAAGCGAGAAGTTATTAAGAGGCTTTTTGTATTAGATTCCGTGGTACTCTGGAGAGATAATAACACTAATGAATATATGGGGATAGAATCTTGTAGAATTAAGCCAGGGAGCTTCTTATCGGGTTATTTATATGGTTCTAGCAGTACAACGGCATTGTTATCAAAAAAAGCGTTGGAATATAATAGTTATAGACATAAATATCATAAGAGATTGATTCGTTATTTAACTTGGCAATGGAGAATTCGTCAAATGTTCTCTAGTTTAAAAAGACCTTACTCTATAGGAGGAGATAAGGGATTACTGGCAGTCATGGGTATAAATCAAAATCAAAAGCCAAATCGTATTCGAGAACAGTTAGAAAATGTTCTTATTGATTTAGAGAAGGAAAAGGTACTATCACATTGGGAGTACAGTGAAGATTTAAAAGAGGAAATGTTAACCAAAAAGAATTGGTTTAAGAACTATTATGCTCAGTTAGGTGTAATAATTTTACCTCCTAAAGAATTAATGAATTCAATGGAAAAAATAGTGAAGAAAAAAACAGTAGATATAATACAAGATGAGTCTCTTGTGAAAATAGAAAATAACACTTTAGATGTTGATGAGTATGAAAATTCAATTAGAGAAAAAATATCATTCTTTCATATGAATAAAAATATTACAATGCGAGAACTTTCAAAAGAAATCGGCATATCACAACCTACCCTTTCTAGGTTCTATAATAAGAAAACAAAACGTCTTTCAGGTCTGGCTAAAAATAAATTAAGTCAGTGGTATAAAAGACAAATTATTCTTGATAAGATGTAGAAAAAGCTTGAATCCATGATAAAAAGAGTCCCTACTTTAGGGACTCTTTTTATCATGGATTCATAACGCTAGTTACCAAATAAATTGGCTGTATCTAGGTCTTCATATTCATCTTTTAGGACCGCTTTTTCAGTTGCTGATTTATTTCCTATATCTGTATCTTTAGAAGTATTATTTTTTTCAAGAGATGAGACTATTTTATTTGGATCTGCTGCCTCTTCTTGATTTGCTTGGTTTTCTTTTTGAATAGTAAGATTTGAATTATTCAATAGTATACGCTTAACATCATTTAAAAAGTCTTTATCTTGAAGTAAAATTTCTTTTTGCATTTGTTGCTGTATCTTATAATCAGCCACGTCTTGTAATCCGTGTTTATCAATAAAATAACATACAAGTTTATATAAAGAATCGGCTATATTGCTTTGTGACTCGAACCATTTAAAGAATTCTTCATTCTCAATCTTCTTGAGGTTCCAGAAGAAGGACTCTCTTTTTTTGCCGGACATACTATTTCACCTTTTTTCGAGAAAGAATTTTCTTGATAATTTGCATCCCCTTAGCATTCATATCTACAGCGTATTTCTCCGGAATCCACAATAAGTACATTCCAACTCGCTCACAATACTCTAATAATTGATTATATAATTCATCTTTAAAAGTAATACTTCCCCCACCATACACACATAAAATTTCAGCTTCACTGGCTGTATTATTTACATATTTTTCATCTGTATCTTCTAGGATTAGTTCAGCTTGTTCCACTTTTGTAATATTAAAGTGTGTTGTTGCCTCTTCATGGTATTTATGATCTATATCTTGGAGAATTTGAGAGAATTGTTGGCGTTTAATATTTGTGCCACGTTCTTGATTTAATAATTTTACAGCTTCTTCTGTAGCATGACCGACACCACGTCTTTCGCCGCTACAAGCATCAATTACTGGATTTACGCCCACTGTGTAGATATACTCAGTTGTTCCGTCCCCAATATCAGAATGTAAAATCTTTTTGTTTTTAAAGAACGAGCCGTCAATTTTTTTGATTTCAAGTTTTTTTGCATATAGTTTAGTGAAATCAGTAAACATCGCCTCTTCCCCTTCAAGAATTGCAAATAATGGAGGAACACCCTCTTGTGTAATGTTTGCACTATTAAAGGTTAAGCTAACCGTTACCTGCTCTTCTCCTACATAAACCACTACAACATGAGTTGAATTAGTAAAACGTTCTTCTAAGTGTTTAGCGTTTACGGGTGTCCATTGGCTTGCTGGGATAGCTGAAATAAGGTCAACAGTCACATTGATTGATTGTGGTAGTTCTTCTGTGCGTTCCCATTCAAGTTGAACAGATTTGTTTGCAATTAATCCTAGCATATTAATTAGTGGTAAATCATCATTGTATTTTTGACCTACTTTAATGTTCATGTTTTTAGGATTTTTCCCTGTTAACATCGCTCGATTACCAATGAAATACATTCCAGATCTTCGAATTGATTTACTAGCAATATTCACGAACATATTATCTACTAAATTAATTACGTTTTTTTGTATGTTTGTCTCAGTAACATTAGGCATTGAGTAAACACTTTGATATACATTTTTCATTTTTATGTATTCACCATTGATGTAACCTTTAAACGAATCGTTCCCAATATCACCTTCTACGTCTATATGAAGAGTTTTGCCTTTTGAACTTGCCATTATACATCACCTCTAGGAATTTTATTTCTAATTTATATCTAATAAATATATTATAGCCTATAAAATCACTAGCGACAAGGGTTTTATAAAATTTACGAAGAAAAGATATAATTTAAAAATAAAATAAATATAATTTAGATATAAATTATATATTAAATTAAAGTGTTTAAGTTATTTTTGACGGTCATGATATATTATATATATTTTAAAAATATCTAAAATATGTTGTTGGCGGGAGGGATGCGTTTGTCGAAGATATCTTTTGAAATATCAAGTTATTTCTGTAATTTATGGATAGACTATTGATGATATATTTCGGGAATCTAAAGAATATCTAGTGGAATGAGGTATACATTTTAATCGAGAGAAAGAAAATTAGAATGAAAACAAGAATAATTGCGAATATGACTTATACATACTTAAATAGTAAGAGTGGTTAGCCAAATAAACGTTATAAAAGTGTTATTTCGGTGTTTGACATTGTGTGAACGCTAGGCGTTTTTAAAGCGTTAACCCCCTTCAAATTAACAATTCTGATGTTTTTTATAAACAAATAGCTAATAAAGGAAATGAGATTGGAAGATTAGATGTTTTTGGGTGTAATAACGCATTGAAAGACGGTTTTAAATGGGGATCTTTATTAAATAAGTTTGTTTTTTGGCTATTTTGATGATATATACAACAAAAAATACCTTGAGTATGTATTCTTGTTGTATATGTAGCACTCCTTTAAAAGAATAGAGAATCTATGAAATTTGATTTGAATATAAAAATTGAACAGGATTAATTACAGATTCATATATATTTGCTAAACAAACGTTATTATGGTGTTTATATGGCGAACTTAGCAGATGAACACTAGGCATTTTTAAAGCGTTAAACATTGTAATAGCAGTATTTAAAGTGGATTTTAAAGAGAAAATAGTTTGCGAAATGATAAAATCTATAAATTTAATTTTTGAGTTCAATATTTAAAAAAGTAGTTTGGTATATGTTGTAAAGAATTTCAATTGAGATATTTCTATATAAATAATGACATAGATATCAAAGTAGTTTCTACATACTTACTTAGATCATAGTGGCAATATAAAGCTATGTTGTAAGGTGTTTTTAGGAAATCCATTGGTAACATAATTTTAAAAGTAAAACTTCTTTCTGAAGTAACAAATATAATAAGAATTGGGTATATATCTAAGGTGTTGTTCGGTTTGCATTCTTTTACTGCTTTTTAGTAGGAATGTAGTAATTGATTCTCCGTGAACGCATAGCGTTCACGGAGAATCAATTATACTAATCGCGGGAATACTGGTTTAAAGTTTAAAAGTAAGAAGTTTAAATAGACAATGAATAACCTTTACTGCTCTTGTTTTATTTTTGAAATTAACTCTAAATTTGTATGGTGAGATACCAAATTCTTTAACAAAAAATTTATATCATCTTATATTCTTCTTGGAGTATATATTTAAGATTCTTAAGTTGAAGTAAATGTAAAAATTTTATTTTATGAACGTTTTAGAAGTGTTATTTAGGCGTTGTTATTTGATGGTGGGGCGTTTTTGAAGCGATTTTTAGTGGCATATTTATATAGTTATTAATTCGATGTTTTTGATGGGTAAAGAAGAAACTTCGGCTAAGAGATAATATGATTGCAATTTAAAAGAAGATTCTTTTCTTAAACATATGAAGATGTGGAATATCAACCTAAGTTCGGAGAGAAGTACGGTAGACGTAAGCATATGTTTTTTTTGAAATGAATGACTCTAGTCCAAACAAAATAAAATCTTCCACAAGAAACAAACAAATGGAAATATCGTTATAATAGATGATCAAACAAAAATATCTATAGTAGAACGTAGTTTGCGAAGATCATGATTTAGTAGAATTGTTAGACGGTACATAAAAGAATTAATGAAAGTTGGTACTTCTGTTGGAAATGATATGTGATTAGGGATTAAAAAAATTTTCTAGTTATAAAAAAACTAAATTCGTTCGGACAATAGAAACTAGCTAGCAAAAGCAAGGCGTACTCTTTTCAGAAGAACGAGGGATTCTGAAAACTGGCATATGTAGCATAAAGAAGGCAATAATTTTAGAAGTATCTTAATAGATATATTAATCTAGGATTAACTTAAAAAAACAAATCAATTCATTTCTTAGCTTTACAATATAGTTATAAAGGAATATAAATATTGTGTAATAAGGATTTACGGATGTGATGAAAGTTTCTAACATACATTGTGGGTTTCATGAACGTTATAAAAACGGTCGCATTGCTATCAAAATATATTATTAACACTACTAACTATTTTTTTGTATAGGATGTATTTAATATGAGAATACTATTAATATTGAACTACGCCCACTTAACAATGTTGCGAACCATTTAATATATTAGATTACGGCTTTATCTTGGATTTCTTAATTTCGTCAAGTGTGGGACGATAGAATGTTGAATTTTTAACAATTGCAATGAGTTTTCTGCAACCAACATTCTAATAAAAAAGTAATCTGTACAAGTAGATGGTAACAAGACAATTGGTATGCATCGTCCACCTTCACATTTTAGAGGAAGAAGAGTTTTGTAATAATTTTGAGACTACTTTTAAGCAACTATGTTTTTAAATGATGTCACCAAATCGAAGATGTTACAGATTTAAATTATTAATTCTAACTTCTAACTTTAATCTATAAAGGTTAAGTGGATATTTTAAGGAATCAGGATTCTTGTACAACTCAAACGTTATCGAAGTGTTATTTTAGTGTTAATATCCACGTGAACGCTGTCCGTTATTCCACCGACTTCCTTTAACTACAACGTTAGGAGTTGTTAAAAGCGCGTTACTCATAACAATTAATAAAATAAGTATTTAAATGATAAAAGTAAACTAAAATATATAAGGTGTTCTATAATTTGTACTGAATGTTATAACAACAATTCCAACTAGATGAAGTAAAAATATATCGTATTAAATTCTTTAAACAGGAATCAACTTGCCCTAAGCTTTGCTGTGTTATAGATGTTAATGAGAGTGTCCTTCTTATAACACACATGATTACAAAGGTATTAGCACAAGTTTAAATCATAAAAACGAAGTGGTTCATTTATAAAGCATAGGAATTACGAGAATAGTCACCTAACAAATTAAGAAGTTTACTTAGTGGATCTTGCGCCTTAAACAGTCTGTAAGAATGTTTAAGGCGCAAGATGTTTAATATAATAGGAAGAAATAAAATAGATGAGCGCTTGAAAAACGGTAATTTAACGCTTCGTGAGATGTGAACGCATAGCGATTACAAGAAATTCCCTTAATTAATATAATACGTTAAAATATATTTACATCTAAACGTATTATGTGATTTTAGGATAGATATGTTTTATTTAACAGTGTCCATAACGCGTATGAATTAGTAATAATGAATGCTGTGATTGTATAATGTTGTTTTATTATTACAGATCTTAAGATTTATCTTAATTGAATGTTACACTTCATATAACAAATACAACCTGACATATATTAAAGTAGGCTGGAGATATATGTCAGGTTGTATTTTTTGAATCAATAAGAAAGGACAAAAAAATATGTAGTTGAGGAGTGTTATTTTAGTGATTTCTAATGTGAACGCTACCCGTTATTTCAGCGTCTATACCTTTAATATCAATATTCTGAGTTGTTCAAAGGACGCAATTTATGCTAAAGCAATATATAAAAATGATAACAAGTGTATCAATTAATAGCTCAATAATAAAGTTGTAGGTTTCTATGTTGTAATGATTAATGAACGTTATAATAACGATCCTGATTAAATGAAGCATAGAGTTTCATAATACTATATGTCATGAAGTATTTAAAGCGAAGTGGTATGAAAAAAGTAGTTGATGTTAGCTGACGATGTTCGAAGTATGATTATCGAAACATAGACATTAATGGGCGTGTTCTTCATATGGCACATATCTTAGTAGCAAAGATTTAAATTATAAGAGCGATGTGATTCGTCTAAAAGGCCAAGGAACTATGTGATAGCGGCCTAACAAATTAGAGAATGTGTGTTTAGTGTTTTGAATCCGAAACGATCTGTAAGGATATTAGATGGCAAGTAGTTTAATACAATAAGAAAAAACGTTTTGTAAGTGGTGAAAGCATAGGATTTAGTAATAATGAATGTAGTAATTGATGACAGTGTAAATAAAAAATCTAATCAGGCAAAATGAATTAACGAATACTAGAAAAAGCATGCAGTTTCCTATATGGGTTTAATATGTAGTTGAGGAATTAGAGGATTAGTCAAAGCTCCCTAAAAATTGGCAAAGAAAACACTTAAGTAATTTTAGGAAATAGGATTAACATGTTGATATTAGAAATATAGAGTGTTTTTGGAATCCATAAGAAAGGTCCAATAAGATATGCAATTGTGGTCATCTTGGAATTCATGTAAGCAAAATATGTTGAACCACTCAGTACTTAACATCTTCCGGAGCGTTTTAAGTGAGGGATCCCTAAGCACAGAAGCCTAACGCTTTCTAATTTAGTAGGCTATCCCCATAGTTCCTACGGTTAAGAGAGGAATTGCTTCATTTCTAAGGTTGAGCACTGTGTTACGATCTCTATCATGATGTGTGCCACAATAAGGACAATCCCACTCAAAAATGGTTAGATCTTTAGCATCTTTGTTTTTGTAGTTACAATTGGAACATAATTGGCGTGAAGCAAATGTTTTAGATAATACAGCTAATTGTTCGCCATACCACTTTGCTTTATATGCTAACAGTGTTTTGAATTGTGACCAAGAGCTTTTGTAAGCTTGCTATTTTTGACGATTTCACTAGAAAGCACGTATACTCGCATCATGTTAATGAAAAGTACATTCTCAAAATTAAACAAGAAATAAAAAAATATTAAAATTTTTTCGAAAATACGTATTCATGTTGTGAGGATGAGTAAAAAAGCAGTAGTTACTGCTTTTTTACTCAATTAGATATGTATTGGATAAAAAACGTGTATCTGATTTAATTTCGATTAAATAAACGTTGAATGAACGTTTTCTTGGTGCTATCTTGCTGTTCTTGGCGATCTTCATTCAATAGTTCAATTGCTTTATCCAATTTTTCTTGTAATAACTGAATCTGTAAATCTTTGTCTTCTTTTTCTGAGCGTTCCTGTAATAATAATTTAATGATATCTTGGTTTTGCTGTACAATTTTATCTTGCTGCTCAAACATGTAAGAAAATTTTTCTTGAATCATCAAAATATCTGTTTCTGAACGTTTTCTGAGCGTAACTTGAACTTCATTTTCCTCATGAACGCTATCCGTTTTCTTAACGTTTTCTTCAGTGTTTTCCATGCTTCTTGTAGCAGCTTCTTCTAGTTTCCAGTTTTGATTTAAGTATTCTTTCATTTGCTTTAAGATATCTATATCATTCTCATAGTAAATTCGTTGATTACGCTCATTTCTTTCAAATATATATTCCATTTTCTCTAATTCAATTGACCATCTGCGAAGTGTATTGGTGTTTATATCTAGTTGTTTTGCTACTTCTTGTGCAAAATATCCATATTCCAAACTTCACACCTCCATTATTTGTGTGTTAGATATTGATTCGTTCTTAAAAAGATCTTTCCTTTAAGAGTAAAAGTTTTATAGGCAGCCATCTAATCATTTGTACTCATATCAGTTTGTTTGTATACATACTTATATATTAAGGCAGTCTATACATCTAGCGTAAATGTTTTTTCAATAATAAACGCTATTCGTTCTAATAGCGTTCATTGTTGGAAGTGAACAAGTATTTATACAACATTAATGTAAGTAGGAAATTATTTTAAAACTAACTATTAATATTAGAAGTTTGTTGCTGATATAAGAATTTTACTAGATATTTGCAATAGAATCAAAGCTTTCATTAATAGAATTAACAATTAAGTACTATTTTTTAATTACAAATGTCTAAAAAGCAAAGAGAAAACCTCATTTATATGTGAACGCTATGCGTTAAAGTAGCGTTTATTGTTGTATTGAAGCTTGAATAGTATGTATTACTTGGATTTTAAAAAGGTACTTATATTATTTGTTAGGTTTTGAATCTCAAACGGGGTTATTTTTGTAAGTGAAAAGTAATGAGGATTATTCGGAGTTAAAATGTGTAGTTTAAATATTAAATAGTTATAGTTAAAAATATATAATTTTGGGTTTCATTTGTATTAGTATGGACCAGATTTCTGAATAATATACACCAATAATTTGATATGAGATGTATATGTATATAGGGAGAGGGATAAGGGGCAATAAATCTAGACGTTTATTAATTTGAGAAGGGTAATTGTAATTAAAATAAAGTGAAAGAAAAAGTATAAGGAAAAATTTAATGTTATTTTGTTGATACTTACAGTAAATAAATCCTGTTTTTAAAAAATGAAAGTTATAAATATATTAAAATGAAATTTAGTCTCGTTAATTTTACTTTACCAAATAATAGTTAGGATGAAAGATTTCAAGAGTTGTTAAAAGTAATAGAATAGATGTTGGAGCAAAAGGTAGATTGTACAATAGTCGAAGAGGGGGGAAGAAGACAATTGTATAATGAAATCAGTTGTTAAGACAGTGTATGAAACAAGTTATTATACATTTTAAAGAGTGAAATCAATGAGTACGAAGTTTTTAACTTTTAAAGCACATAGACAGATTAGAACAAATTAATCAAATACTATTGAACAAGATTGATGAATAACAACAGGCCATTGCTTCCACTCAACTGATAGAATCATAGTTTAGCCAATTGTTTAAGAAGTAAGTTATGCCAAATTAAATAAAAAATTAGAGAATCCTTTAGAAGATATGCTAAGCTTCCCTAAAAAGTTACAAAGAGATGCAAAGTACTATATTTAATAAATCTTGTTTTAGAAATTAAAATAAATCAAATATTAGAATTGATTTTTGGCTCGTGATGCTTAGTGTATCACGGTATTAGAGATTTATACTTAGTAAATTTCTAAGTAAATAATTTAGTGAATAATTGAATATACTATATTCATAAGGTGTAATTTTTTTAGTTGAATTAAAAGAAAAATAATTATAATCCATAGAAAATGCATATGATTTTTGAAGTTATTTTATTGAAGATTAATAAGGCTATAGAGAACTATAGGAAGGCATTACAAATAGCCTTGCTGTATATGTTTTTTTCAGCCAGGCTATTTGTAGCTGTATTTTTTTGATTTTAATTGTGCTCTTCTAAAAAATTGTAGAAAACAAATGTATGAGTATTATTTGTATCTAAGAGTGAGCTTGTATTTTGTGCATTACGTTTTCTACGATCTTGATTCTGTTTAGATTTTTGATTATGCATTTTTATGAAATGTGCAGGATTACTGTTTTCAGCTTTATTAAACTGGAACCATTGCACACATTCTTCAAAATCCCATCTTGTGTAGCGATCAATATCCGGTGGCAATCTTAAAGCAATTGTGTACGCATCATTTTCAGCCAGGTATGTTAGCTCTTGACTCAAAATGTAGTAATACGCTCTTTTCTGATCTTCACTCAAATAATCATTTAAGTCTTGTAATCTATTATTTTTTCCTTGTTCCACATGATTGACAGCTGGTTTTGATTGCTCTTCAATGCCAAAAAAATCTAAGGAAGGTGAAGGTTTAAAATTGTTTTTTTGCATAAATTCAATATCTGTTACATCAGACTTTTTACTAATTTGGTTCTTTAAAAATCTAGTAAAAGTAGCACAAACATCAATTGCTACGGCCCATTTTATCTTGAAATATTCAATGATTTTTAAATAGTTAATATGTAAACAGAGGGGGCAATCTTTCCATGCCGTCTTACGTTTTATTTGTTGGCATACTCCTAAATCTTGCAACCAATTAAAAATGTAATTAATAATAGGTTTTGAAATTCCAGATTTTTTGCTGATGTGTTCTTGTCTAACTTGACTATAGCCTTCTTGTACTAGATAAGATAAAACAGTCTCTAAAGCTTCATATTTCCTTTTGGTAAGATAATCTTTAGTGGTAGCACCTTCACACTCTAAGACAACACTATCAATATAAGAAGTTATTTTCTTGATTGCTTGATAGTTCCAGGAGTTTTGGGTAAGTGATGGATGTGGGGGCTTAGTTCCGCTTTTGCTCGACTAAGCAAAAAATTTCGCAACAACACTGAAAAAACCTCCTATTTTTTCCACCGCAAATAAAAAGGAAAAACAGAGGTTTTATATTCACTTTGTATATGCATTATGATATAATTTTAATATCAAGTATGATACTAAAGACATATATTTATAGTGTGAATTAAAACCCTATCTTAGAAGTTTTTAATTGGTTCCGGTCGCCAAACTAGAAGCCAATTAAAAACTGGACGGTGGGGTTTTATTTTTTTTGTTTTCTAAAAAACTTTCGTTCTTAGGTAATTTATATTCATTTTACAATTGTATGTACATAATATCCACACTCTAAGTTCATAATTGAAGAATAGGTGCAAAAATAGAAGTATTTCACATTTATTTTCGTTAAAAATGTCGGAATATTCATTTAATAATTGAGCAAGAAATTGTTTCTAGGTACTGTGTTATAATTTTCTTACTTATATGTACGTTTCTGAATATTCGTGAAAAAAGACGAGGTGAAAATACATGAAGAAGTTATCTAGGGAAATTGATAATTATTTATCTTCTAAAAACAAAACATATACTGATCTTGCAAAAGAAATTGGAGTTGCTAAATCCACTATCTCTAATTGGATTAACAGGGATAAAGAAATATCTGTATATACATTTGCAAAAATTGCTTATGTCATTTTTGCAAATGATAAGGATAAACAAGAACAAAAAATAATTGATTATTTAGGTACTTTAGAGGATAGATTAAACATAAATGTTAAAGTTGCATTTGCCCTTGCTCATTTGAACGATCACGTATTATTAATTGAATATCTCGCTGGAATATGTAAAGAGAGCAAGGATTTAGAAATGAGACGATTTGCAGATATATTTAATTTATATATTGATCGTTTGACAGGTAAAAATGTCAGAGAAGTGTACTTGAATATCCAAAAAGCTAGAAATTCTAATGCGGATGTAGAAATCTTTTGTGATATACTCAGTATGTTAATTCTTTGTGATTTAGGGGATTTTGGATTAATGCAAGGTTATAAGGAAAGAGTCGAGAAGAATATTAGAGATGATAAATTAGTAACCAATACTTTCTTAAAGAGTTTATACGGATTTTGGGTAAAAGAACTTTGGAGTTATTCAATATTAAGAAAAAATAACTCTCTACAATTTGTAATAGAAAATGGTGAATTAAGAACATATAAGGATATTGATTTCTTCCCTGTTATGGAGGCTTTGTTGAACATTAGGAGCGGAGAAAACTTTATGTTTTCTGATTATAAAAAATCTTTATATTTCTTTCGAGAAGCATTAAATGTATTGAAGGGTTCTAAAGGTAGTTTAAAATACAATATAGCTCTAAATGATATTAACTTCATTAGAATATTTTGGTGGAAAGATCTAAATAAAATTGATTTCGATAGATTACACCCAGCTGAATACGCTTTGTTTTTAATTAAAAAGGGAAAATATCAACAAGCGATAAAAATACTTGAAGAAATTAGATCGAAAAGAAAAATGTTAACACCACTTCAAACATGTTACTTGGGAATGGCTAAACAAGACATACATTTAATTAAACAGTCTATTGATATGTTTAAAGTAAATAATGATTTTCTGTATGTAAAATTTGCTGAAGTAATATATGATGAATATACAGAAAATATAATTTAGTTGTCAAGGGATGGTGAAAAAATGGTGAAAAAATTATATGTATTAATAGTAGCCGCTATACTGTTATTAACTTTAGTGAATAGTTCACTAGGTAAAATGGAAACACAACAGTACTCCCAAAAAGCTAAAAGTTCTGGGAATCAGTATATGGTGTATAGAATGATGGTCGATCCCGGCGGTGGTGGATAATATTTTCATATTTTATTTAAAATATATATTTTTAAAAAAGACATCGTTTTGAACGGTGTCTTTTGTGATTTTATAAACTGTTTTATAAATCCCTAGACGGGGAATTATGAAATTTTTGTATTATTTTTCACAATATAAAAGTAAAAAAGGGAGGGGCAACAATGGGGAGAAAGGGATTAAGCGTAAATGAATTATTGGAGATTGTGAAAATAATTGATTTACAAACTTTTAGTGAAATTGTGGAGTTATGTGCGAGCTATGAACAAGAGGAATAGGAGATTCCCTATTCCTCTTGTTCAACTTGCGCTTTTAATTGGCTAGCATATTTTAATAATTCTTCTTCAATACGGGGTTTATGTTTATCTGGTACACTCTTGTATCGTTCATAGAGTAATCTGGCTAAACGCTCAACTGGATCTTCACCTTTAATACTTTTTAAGAGGTCTTCATCCGGAATTTCTTTTGTTAATAAAGAAGAGACGCTGACATTTAAATAAGTAGCAATTTCCTCTAATTTATTTAAGCGTGGTGTTTTTTCTCCAGTTTCCCAACTAGATACAGTTCTATATGTAGTATTTAAATCTTCGGCCATTTCTTTTCGGCTTACTCCTTTTATAGCCCTTAATTTTTTTATATTTTTCCCAACAATATTTTCATCGATTGTCATTTTATTTATCACTCCAATTTTAAAATTTTGCATAGTAACATAAGATTCCCGGAAATTTTTAACACTTAAGGTGTTTAAAATGAGAACTTAAGGTGTTGACTTTTGGCTCGAAGACTAATAAACTGTATATAGGGGGTGAGACACTTGACAGTTTTAAGAGAATTTCGTGAATCAAAAGGTTATACGATTAATGAGGTTTCAAAAGGTTCTAACATTCCAGTAAGTACTTTGTATGATGTTGAGTCGGGTAGAAAGGGTTTAATTTCTAGTCGGGCAAAAAGTATATCGGATTTTTTGGGAGAACCAGTAGAAAAGATTTTTTAGCAACATATTATCGAGCAAAGTTGGAATGAATTATTTTCATGAAAAATAATTATACATTTATATTGTAAATGAACAATCTATAAAAGGTACAATTTTATAATTATTTTTTTAAATATAATGTCTGAATTCATTAAGCATACAGTGAAGGATTAGAAGGAATCGACACCGCCTACAACAGAGACACCACTAACAGAACAACCACAAAAACCAGATCAAACAGAAGTACCGCAACCACAGGTACCGAAACAACCAAAAGTAATCGGAAAACCTGTTATTCCACAAATAGAGAAATCCCAACATATTGCTATGAAACCACAACTAGAACAAAAACCAAAGAAAATCGAAATGTTTCTTCCAACAACAGAAGGTAAAGCCGAAAATCCATACATAAAATGGATTAGTCTTGCATGTATCGTACTTGTTTTTTTTGAAGCCGTATTTGCAGTAAGAAACCATAAAAAATCTCAATTGTGATTTGAAGCTCATTTTAATGAAGGAGATGGAAATCCACTGAGCTTTACTATCGGATTTCAAAATGCATGTATACTCGTAATCCCCATTTGGACAGTTGTTTTTTTTTGATAGGGAGCAAGATATAAGAAACCGAAAGGGAGATGATATGAGATGTCAGAAATCCACGTCGGTAAAATGAAAAAATAGGGAAACTTGGGGAAGACGTTATGCAGCGCAAGAGTGCTTGGTTACCTGAAGAATTGATGCAAGCAATTTCAATCGCTCAAACTGTAATTAAACCATTAAAGCAACATGATTATTGGATAGAATCCGCTACAAAATTATTGGCAGGAAGTATTTTGTATCTGGATCAACGACATAAAAACCTATATTACTTAGATGTGAAAAAAGTTATTGAGTTCACTGAAAAAATATATGAAAGTGAAGCGAACTTGGTAGAAGTAGTACATTCGCTTGAGAATGAGCATCCAGCTTATCATATCCTCCATGAGCTAGGTCTTTATTCAAAAGAAACAAGGGATGCGATAGCTATCACTTTGCTATACATTCTTGAAAAACATCAACGTGAAAAGCAAGAGGAACAAAAAGAGTATTTTTGGTTTCAGTAGTAGTCAGAAGAGGAAAATGAAATAGGAAGGAGTGCAATACATGTTAGGCATAGCTAAGAAGTATACAAAGGTGATTAGAGCGTTGAAGGAACTGAATGAAGGGGAAAAGGTTGCAGGTGTGATAAAAGCTCGCTTTGGGGCTTATAAAACAGTCATAGAAGGTGTGAAAGAAAATGCCAATGATTTTATTTTCATTTTTGATCCGAAAGGCATCTTTTATGAAGATACACATCATGAAAAACGAGAACAAGGATATCACATCATCAAACATGATTTGCTAACTGGTTATGAAACGCTTGAAATGAATATAAAGCAAAAATCGGTTGTGTATATAAGTATAGAAACGGAAAAAAGTACGTATCAAGAGAGAGGAGAAGCATTATCAAATTTTCTTCAGTATCTAACAGAATGCAAGAATATAAGACCAATTCACCTGGTATTTCATCAATATGATTTGTACCCAATCCCTCATATGGAGCAGTTTTTGAAAGAAAGCGCAACATACCACATTCAGCATTCAATCGTAGTTGAATCTCAATCCGCATTACAACACATATACGGAAAAGAGGCAGCGCAACGCATCATAACCTCGTATAACACAACAATCCTAGCATGATATGAAGCACTCGTTCACTATTTCATCCTATCTAGATGGCTAGAAAACTATACAATGGAGAAGCGCTTTTCTCCCTTCTTTATCAAAAATAGGAGGCGTTCATATGAGAAAAGAACAAAGGCTCACATTCTATGATATTGCCGCATCACAAGCTCATAGTGTCAAAACTTTTGATGGAAAAACATACGAACTGAAAGGCACCATCGCAATTGAAAATAACACAGGAAGCATTGAAAATGTAGCTCAAATTTATTATCAAGTGCGTTCTGTCAGAGACGAACATCAAAACTTGATCGCAAAAAGGAAGCATAAACAAGCGGAATTAGTAGCCGTAAAACAAAAGTGTAAATAAAAAAAGCGATTTTGAAGTGTGCTGAGAACATAGCACAAAGTAATTTGCTCTTTGACAATTTAGATATATATTGCGTATATCTTCCTTTCAGTAATGATGTGGCTTTCAATATATATGCGTGCCTCCCTTGAAACGGTCACTAGAGGGGTTAGGTATACGATTATCGTTAGAAGAGTGCGTACGTAAAACTCATATCTGTGACCATTGGAAATGCATTGTATCAAAAATCTGTTTGCGCTAGTGATCGTGAGGAATATCCCATTTTGACATTCTAAAGAAGCGATATACCATACAAACAGTAGATACATAAGGTTCTACGTTCATGCCAAAATACGTAGTGCGGTATTGGGCATATAGAAGCTAGGTCGGGGTTAGTTTCTATACGCATACCAATACAGGGTTCGTCATTCCAGCCATAAATGATATTTCCATTTTCTATCCCACTTTCCTTTAAATGTTATAAAATAAAGACAGATGTTGAAGTTTAAACGTGTCTCATCACACTTCAAAATCGCTTATAAAAATATGACATAGGGAGGAACATGTATGAGTCGTAAAGGGTGGATCATTTCCGCTGTTGTTGGACTGTTAATTGCAATTGGTATTGGTTCAACATTTGTCTTTAGTTCGGGAAAAGGGGAAGTAATGGAACTTAGTCCGTTAGAAATGAAGAAGTTCATGAGTGAGGATGGCACAGGTTTTGTTATGTTAAGTGCTGACAAGAAAAAAAGAGAAGATTGGCTTCATTTTGTTAAAAAAGTCGCTCAACAGGAAAATGTTGAAATACACGAGTTAGATGAAGAACGTGAGGATATACCAGGTACCAGCAATCCTCATGATTGGGGGCTATCTCAAAGACGAAGTTCTCTTGCTTACTATGAAAAAGGAAAGCCGAAAAAAGATATTAAGCTGTCAGAAATTAAAGCATCAGAACTTGAAAAAGAAATTGGTTTTTTTGTTAAAAATTGCAAAGAGCAATATCAGAAGTAATCACATAATCATTGAAAGACCAACTATGAAAAGTCAAGGGTGAAATGCAGAATAAATAATGGAAGTGCTCACTGAAAAAAGTGCACACCAAATAATCCTTGAGAAAAGGTTAAAAAAATCAAGGTATTAACTTGATTTCTAGGCGATAGGTATAGGGACTTTATAAGGTTTATTGTTTTTTAAGATAGCGTAAATAATATGACATAATTTCCTGGCTACTGCACAGATACAAACGTAATAATGCTTTCCTTGCTGTTTTTTCTTTTCATAAAAGGCTTTCAAAATTGGATCGTATCTATAACCAGTAACGGCAGCTTGAAATAATGCTCTACGTAGATGGGAAGAGCCACGTTTTGATATGGACATGCTAGTCGAGTTATATTGGCCCGATTGGGATACAGAGGCATCAATGCCCGCATAAGCGACAAGTTTTGAAGGTTTATCAAATCGTTTGATATCTCCAATTTCACCTAGTATAGTGGCACCTAAAATAGGTCCAATGCCAGGTACTGTAGTGATGGGGGTATCCAATTCAATAAGGAGTTCATCCATTTGTTCTTCACATTGTTTGAGTTGAATCTCAATAAAGTGGATTTGCTCCATTAACATTTTTAGCTGAAATGAGAATGCTTCTTTACCGAAAGTAATACCAAACGAATGAGAGGCAGATTCAATGATTTGATGTGCTTTTTCTTTTCCTAGTCGGTTACGACTTGCTTGTTCGATTATTTGGGTTAAATCGTCTATAGATATTTTCTCATAGTCACTGGGAGAAGCGTACGCCAGTAAAATTTGTGTGGAAGTTTTACCGAAAACATCTGAGAACATTTTTTGATATTCAGGAAATGTTTGATCTAATACGACAAGTGATTTACGTTTTAGATCACCCATACTACTTACGAGAGAATTACGAAAGCGACTGAGTTGTTTGAGGGCAAACATCTTTTCATCTACAAGAGGCGTTTCTAAAAAGTTACCAAACCTAATGACATCAGCAATCATTGTCGCATCAATGGCATCTGTTTTTCTTTTTCTAATCTCGGTTCCTTTCCGCCACGCGTTCGTTTGAATTGGGTTCAGTACAATCACTGAGAACCCATGGTCTAATAAAAAGGAATATAATGCTAACCAGTAATGTCCAGTCGCTTCCATTCCGATTTTAATTTCTGTTGGGGCGTCAATGTGTTGATATATTTTCTTTAATAATGCTTGGCCTCCTTTTCGATGATTATAGACTGGGAATGGTTTTTCCACAGGATTCCCGTTGGAATCCATAATAGATGCATAATGCTTATGTTTGGCAATATCAATACCTAAATACAACATCGTGTACACTCCTATTTTAATAAATGTTAGATAGTGTTTGTGTTCCTCTGAACTAATAAGTGCTACTACCTCGTAAGAGATACGAAGAATGACTAAGAAAGCCATCAACATCCAACTCATTCGTAAATTACTTATTAGAAAGAGGTACCAATCTTTCAACCGAATACAAGATTCAAGGGGGTGACCGGTACCACTCTATCTACAAATATAAGTATCCCATAGTTACTAGATACTCATGGGTTTATAGGTAAATCCCTTTCCTAAAAAACCTAATTTTATCATACGAGGTGGTGATATAGTGACGATTTCACAGAGGGAATTAAGAAAAGAAAAAGATATGGTAGCAAACTTATTAAGAGCCAATGGTGAGGATTATAACCATTGGCTTCATTTACATCATCAGAAATACATTGAAGAAAATCAAGATCTTGTTATGAAAGCTTTACAAGCTTATAAAGCAACATCAACAGAAGTAAAGGAAGATAGTAAGGCGAATGAATCAAGTCAGCCTAGTAACGTATAAGTATCTCAAAATGAAAAGGGAGTGAATGTATATGTCAATGTTGGAAACATTATCTCAAATGTTAGTGTTAGGTGATGCGATGGACGGTCTAATTAATACGGGTACTTCATTTATTACATGGATGCAAAGAGGAGCAATAGTTAGTACAGCAATTGTTTTTTGTTTTGGCGCTTACCTCTTAATATGGGGCGGTGAACGAGGTAGACATAAATGTGTATGGTGGTTTATTGGTGGGGCAGTCGGACTCGTTATTGTAATGGGATGCCAATACTTAGCGGAAAGCGTAAATACTAATGTGAAATTCGGTCAAATCTTATTTCCGTTTCTTTGGATGAAATAGTGAAAAAATATAAATAAGGCAATGAGGAGGCTATGCAAAGGGTATGGCTTTTTTTGTTGCCTTTTTTTATGGGATTTAAAGTAAATGTGAGAAAGGAGAAGCTATGTTTGTCATTTTTAAGAGTAGCAATGGAACAGAAATTGAGTCGGGTAAGCAATATTCGTTTCATGAGGCTTATACCTTAACTAAACGATTAGAACGTGTTTATAGAGAAGCTGGGCGGCAAGAACACATTGATTTCGATTTGTTAGATGGTCATGCTAATGAAATTTATAACGGAACGTTATCACTTGGTTCGAGATATGCAGCTCATATTTTTGATCACATTTCTAAGAAAATGAATGTGATGCAATTAGATCCGGAACAAGAGGAACAAAAAAAGGAGCTGTTAGAAACGTTAGAAAGAGAAATCAATGATTCTCCTTTTCATGAAGAATATGAATATCAAGAAGAATTTCCAGAAAGAACGGAAGAACCCTCTTATCGTCCATCGGATGAAATAGAGCCACAAGTAAAGCCTGGAAAGGAAAATAGAAAAGGATTCAAGATTATTGCGAGTGTCATAGGAAGCGTGGTGTTAATTGGAGCTGGTGCCATATTTGCCTTTAAGTTATTCTCTTCCGAACCAGTTTCGAGTGCAAATGCTGGTTCGGAACAATATGTGGTAAAAGGATTACAACAGGCAGCCATTCAACAGTATGGAGAAGCCGTTAAATACTTTGATAAGGTCAATTACACAGAACTAGATAAAGATAGTCAAAAGGCAGTTTTATTTACTTATTTATTAAATGGAAAGGCAAATAAGGCATTACAGTATGAGCCGAAATTTGCAGAAAGTGTGGTTGCTTATTTTATCGGGATAGACAACATGAATAAAATCAATGAAATAGATGTCAAAAATGATGTAATCGACTTTGAAAAGGCAGCGCTTGATAAAAAATATGAAGAGGTAATCAAGTTCAAAGGGAAAGTCAATATGGATGGTAGGCGTGAAAAGCTCATTGTTGAAGCTTTTGTAAATCTAAAAAAATATGAAGATTGTTATTCTTTTGCCAAAATGCAAGGAAACAAAACTTTGATGAAAGAGGTCAAAGAATTAGAAAAACGGGATGTTCAACAATCTACGATAAGCGAAGAGGAAAAGAAAGCCAAGATTGAAAAGATTGATAAAGATCTAAAGGACATCTAAGGGGGAAAAAATAACATGCCATTAAATTATGAGAATCTGTATAAAAAAATGGGAATTGTTTTTTTTGGTGGTTCATTGATATTGGGCACTACAGGGTGCAGTTGGTTTGGAAGTAAGGAATCATCCAAAAGTAAAACAGCTATTACAAAAAAGCTAGATAAGAATAAGCCGGAGGAAAAGAAAGAAAATCTGAACAAACAAGATTTCGAAGCAATTACAGAGAATGCAATTCAAAGTAAAGATAATGAAGTTGCTTATGTACTCGAAGAATTGGATAAATCAAAAATTAATTTTAAAGAAAAATCTATTGTAAGTAATCTTCAAAATGGGGATGAAACCACTTCTCGTGTTCTAGCACTCTTTGATAAAGAAACAACAGATAAATCAATTGAAGATACAGCAAAGGATAATGTGATTGCAGCTATTACAGATAATAAGCCACAAGTGACCGTGAATGGAGATCACTTTGCATTTGGCGATCAAAATATTGATTCTACCGTAGCGAGTATAGGAGATATTCTTCCACCGGAGAAGAAACCAGATGCAATTGTGAACCCACCAATTATAACGGAGGGTGAGAATAGTAATTCGGAAAATACAGGGACAGAAAAACCAAAACCACCTATAGAGCCACCAACAGAACCGGAGAAACCAATAAATCCAGAGAAGCCAACAGAACCGGAGAAACCAATAAATCCAGAGAAGCCAACAGAACCGGAGAAACCAACAGATCCAGGTAAACCAACAGAACCGGAAAAACCAACAGATCCAGGTAAACCAACAGAACCGGAAAAACCAACAGATCCAGGTAAACCAACAGAACCGGAAAAACCAACAGATCCAGAGAAGCCGACAGATCCAGAGAAGCCAACAGAACCGGAGAAACCAACAGATCCAGAGAAGCCAACAGAACCGGAAAAACCAACAGATCCAGGTAAACCAACAGAACCGGAAAAACCAACAGATCCAGAGAAGCCGACAGATCCAGAGAAGCCGACAGATCCAGAGAAGCCGACAGATCCAGAGAAGCCGACAGATCCAGAGAAGCCAACAGATCCAGAGAAGCCGACAGATCCAGAGAAGCCGACAGATCCAGAGAAGCCGACAGATCCAGAGAAGCCAACAGATCCAGAGAAGCCGACAGATCCAGAGAAGCCGACAGATCCAGAGAAGCCGACAAATCCAGAGAAACCAACAGATCCAGAGAAACCGACAGATCCGGAAAAGCCAACAGATCCAGAGAAGCCAACAGATCCAGAGAAACCAACGGATCCAGAGAAGCCAACAAATCCAGAAAAACCAACAGATCCAGAGAAGCCGACAGAACCGGAGAAACCAACAGATCCAGAGAAGCCAACAGAACCGGAGAAACCAACAGATCCAGAGAAGCCAACAGATCCAGAGAAACCAACGGATCCAGAGAAGCCAACAAATCCAGAAAAACCAACAGATCCAGAGAAGCCGACAGAACCGGAGAAACCAACAGATCCAGAGAAGCCGACAGAACCGGAGAAACCAACAAATCCAGAGAAGCCGACAGAACCGGAGAAACCAACAAATCCAGAGAAGCCAACAGAACCGGGAAAACCAACGAATCAAGAAAAGCCAGTTCTGAAACAAAAAGAAAAGATGGTAGCGAGTAAATAAAGAAAAAATCAACTGATATTGTCAAAAAGGTACTCATAAAAAGAGTACCTTTTTAATTTGAAAGGAGTCATGTAGATGTTTGTTAATAGTGTAAATTTAGTACAAATTTCAAGTCTAGATAAAAGTTTAATGGTGGTAGGTCGAGTGGGAACAGGGAAAACGAGGGAATTGAAGAAAATGGCTTTAAGTTTATCAAAAGTTTTAGTGTTAGATCCATTGAAGGAATACGAAGAATTAGAGAAGCAAACAGAGGGGGATGTGACTTTACAATATTTAGATTGTGAATCAAATGAGGGATATAGGAATATTAAAATTACAGAAGATGTGATAAATATAGCTAAACAATTTGAATATGTAATTGTAGATGAAACCAATTATTTGTGTCAGGAAGATTTTATATATTTTCTTCAATAAATGAAGGATTCCGATATAAAAGTAATAGCGAGTTTTCAACAAATGCCAACAGATGCTCAAATTACTAAGAAATTTCCATACATCATATCTTTAGATGTAACGAATGATTTTGACAAGATAACAGAGTATGAAAAATATAATTATGATTCGGGTTTTGGTTTTAAGAAGTAAAGAAAAAATTAACTAGTTGTTTAATTTCTATTTAGGGAGGAATATAGAGGTGGAAAAATGGATATCACGTGGGGCTAAGGTAAGTTGGGGAATTTATATATTATTAGCAGCAATAGGTATTGGTCATATGATTTGGGGAATCAATGCTTTTGGTGATGCGTGGACAAAAAAGCATACGGTAATAGTGTTCATAGTTTTTGGTACATTTTATATCTTAATACTGATGCTTGAAATAGGAATTATGAATAAGAAATTGACTAAAAAAGCATTATTATTAGAAGTACCATTGTTGATTGTAATTACAATTGGTTTACTTGACATAATGATGCTTTTAGAAGAGCATCCCATACGAGGACTTACGTTTTTAGTAGCACTTTTGATGTCCACACCGTTTGTATTTATCTTTCTTCGAATGGGATATAAACAATGGAAATTTTATAACGAATTAGAGGTTTTATTAGAGAAAGGAGAGCAAAAATGACAGGACTACTTACACAATTGATGATTATAATTGGAATGATGGTTCTTGCTTTTATTGCGTATACAGTCTCTTTACAGCAAATTACACAAGATATTGTACGTGAACTACTAAATCAGAAAGAAATAGAAAGAAAAAGTGTGGAAAATAATAAAAAAGATACCATTCAAATGAAAAGTTAGAGTGAACTGAGGTGATTTTCTGATATGTATAATGAAAAGATATCAATTAAATATAAATTAGCTGAAAAAAAAATACTCATTCCATTGAGTACTTTTTTGTTTGTTGGAATGTTTTTAATCGCTAATTTTTTACTCAACTTATCTTTAGAGCTGATAGAAACAACATTTAGTGATTTGTTAAACCCCAAACCATTTCATATGGAGGTAGGATTTCTTTTTCAGATGCCAATTGCAGAGCATCCAATTTACTACATGCTTGTTTTCCTTGTAGTGATTGGAACTATTGCAAGAACAGTGTATAAATTGAAATCTTCCTTTAAAAACTTAAACAATCATCAGAAAGGATCTAGTCGTTTTACAACAGTTGAAGAGCTGAAAAAGCAATACCGAGCTGTACCCGATCGAGAGGAATCGTTTAAAGGTGGCGGTGGTGTTGTTATCTCCCGACTAGGTGACAAGGTATTTATTGATGATAGCCCGGTAAACAATTTAGCCATTGGTACAACACGATCTGGTAAAGGGGAAACTTTTGTATTTCCTACAATTGATGTCTATTCTAGAGCGGAACATAAACCATCTTTAATTTTTAACGATCCAAAGGGGGAATTGTTCAGCGCATCGAAAGAAACGCTGGAAGAACGAGGGTATCACATTGAAGTTTTAAATTTATTAACCCCACTTGATTCTATGAGTTATAACTTGTTGCAGCTTGTCAAAGATGCCTATAAAGATGGGGATTATTCAACGGCACAGGCATTATGCAAAGCACTCTCACACACTTTGTATTACAACCCAACTGTAAAAGACCCTTTTTGGCAACAGTGCGCTATGAGCTTGTGTAACGCCATGATATTAGCCGTTACAGATAAATGTATTGCGGAAGGTACAGAAGAAAAAATCACAATGTATGCAGTTGCAAATATGTTATCAGAACTTGGTTCAAAAGAGGTAATCGTAGATCCTAAAGCCGATCCACAAAATGCATTAGATTTATACTTTGAAGGCTTACCAGCGGATAGTGTTGCGAAAATGCAATATGCAACCTCGAACTTCTCAAAAGGAACGACACGAGGTGGAATTTTCACCCAAACAATGAATGGGCTTTCTATTTTCACATTTGATGAAATCGCTAAAATGACAGCGGAAAATAGTGTGGATTTGAAACGTGTCGGTTTTGGAAAAACGATAAAAGGAAGAGCAACATCTAGAAAACGAGTAGAAATTGTATTCCCAGATGGCTCACAGGAGTCTATCAAATCAGATATTACAGGACGTTTTGTATTAGATTTTAAGAAAGTAATAAAAGTTGGGGATACCATTCAATGTAATGAAAAAGGAAATAAGAAAAAGAAAACATCTATTTCTATTATGAAAATAGATGAAAAGACAGGTGATACAGAATTTAAAGTAGTAGAAGAAAATGAAGATATACAAGTAACGACAGTGGATTATTTCGATAAACCAGTGGCAATTTTTATGATTACACCAGACTTTGATTCTTCGAATCATGTGATTGCTTCTATTTTTATAAGGCAGCTCTATTTTATATTAGCCAAAGGTGCATCCCTCGCTCGTGGAGGGGAATGTCACCGTGAGGTGGTTTTTTGCCTAGATGAGTTTGGTAATATGCCAAGTATTGAAGGAATGGCGAATATTATTACGGTTTGTCTAGGTAGAAATATCCGCTTTAATCTTATCATTCAAGCATATTCACAATTAAAAAATAAATATGGAGAAGATGCAGATACCATTGATGGAAACTGTGGGAATACCATCTACATTCTAACAAACGATCAAGAAACAGCCGAAAAAGTGTCCAAAAAGCTAGGGAATCAAACGATTAATTTACCTTCCCGAAGTGGAAAAGGTCTTTCTACTGATAAAAATAAAACGGAAGGTCTAGATCAACGACCACTGTTAACAGCAAATGAGCTTACGAATTTTAAAGAAGGAGAAAGTGTCGTTATTCGTGTCATAAAACGTCAAGATAATAATCGAAAGCGTATCAGACCACGACCAATTTATAATAGGGAAGAAACAGCTTTAAAATATAGATGGGAGTACTTAGGAGTAGAATTCGATACAGATAAATCTATTTTAGATATAGATATCGACTCCTTACACGATGATGTAGAACCGAAAAAACTTATTGTAGATTTTTTAGGAAAGAGAAAGGAAGAACAAATTGATAAAGAAACATCAGAACCAGAACAGGAAGATTTGTCATCAGTAGAGACACCGCAGCCAGTAGAAGAACCAACAATGATGGGAATTGATGAAGATATTCCGGAAGAGGCATTTCAGCAGGAAGATAGCCCGTTTGATTCCCTCACCATTGAAAATTGGAAAGAAAAAACGGTTAATGAATTTTTTGAATCTGATTTAGCGGTTTTGAAACTGGTTGATAAGTTCTTTTTAGCACAGTTAGGGAAAGTAATAGATGAGGTTGAAAATCAAGAAATGGGCGAGTTTTACAGTGAATTTCAAATGTTAGCTCACAATGACCACATCGACAAAAGTGTTTATCAAGCAGTTGAAAACAAGATTAATCGAATCTTACGTGATTTAGAAGAAAAAGAACAAGTAACAAGTTAGAAAGCACTCAAATAATTGAGTGCTTTTTTGATTCCAAACATAAAGGAGGAAGAGGGAATGTGCGTACCGACAATAACGGATAAAATGCAATTGATTTTAGATAGTTACTCGCCATTTGTAACAGAAGAAAATGAGGTCATTCTTGGTCTAGAAGATGCGGTTCTTTTCCTTTCAGTAGATCGGGAACAAAAAGGGAAATTGATTATTCGTATTGACAGACTGAATGAATGAGAGAGTGAATTGGACAGCAAAAGAAGTATTAGGGTAATAGCAAGCATGAGAGGAGGGTAAATAGTGAAAGATGAAGAGATTTTAAAGGTTTTAGAATCGTTCTCGGATTATCTTCAAGTAGGAGACATCGTGAATTATGTATTGCGTTGGCTAGGATGGTTCCTAATTGTAGGTTTATCTTTAGTTGTAGATGCTTTAGAAGGTGTGACAGATGCCATACTGGGGATTAAAGGATTCTTTAATTCACCGGAAATACAAAATTTTGTTGATATGTTATATCCATTGTTTGTCGTTCTTTTAGCCATTTCGTTTTTATATATTGGCTACATGTTTATTATGAACAAACAAATGAATCGTTCTCAAATTATCATCAATATTTTCGTAACATTGAGTGTACTTTGTTTATTAAGTACTGGTATGACAAAGGTTGATAAGTTCACCGATGATGCCATAGCAGTTGTGAAATCAGAACAAAAGGGTTCTTTAAGCGATGAAATTATTAAGAAGAATATAACGGATGTTGCAGTAATAGATCAAAGTGGATGGAAAAAGAAAGAGGATATGAATCCGAAAAATAATATTCCTGAAAAAAATATTAGACAGATAGATATTACTGAAAAAATAGATGAGGATTTTGAATTTACAAAGGACAAAGATTTATCAGATAACGGAAAGAAAATTTTGAAAAATAAAAGAGTAATGGATGCGTTAGGAGTTGCATCTTTAGCTGAATTAAAAGATGGATGGTTTGATTTCTTCCCAGAAAAGTATTATCGCTGGCATTGGAATTTCTGGAATATATTCTTTACTTTACTGATAACTGGTGCAACTTTGTTATTGGTAAGTATTAAGTTAGCTAGATTATTTTATGAATTAGCTTTTAACTACTTGTTGGTGAACATAATAGCACCAGCCGATGTTGCGAATGGTCAAAAGTTAAAAGCAGTATTATCCAATATCCTCAATATATTTATAGCAACGATTATGATATTCCTATCTTTGAAGCTATATATAATGGGAACGGCGTTTCTCCATGACAAATTAAATGGTGTACCGTATCTGATTGCATTAGCCGCATTTAGTATGGCAGTTCTAGATGGTCCGGCAGTCGTAGAAAGGTTATTCGGTATAGATATTGGATTAAAGAGTAGTTGGGGCTTGTTAGCAGGTGGTCTCGCACTTGGTAAAGGAATTGGCGCTCTTGCAAATTCAAAACCAATGAAAGGTCTAGGGAATATGATTGGAAAAGGGGCGAAAGGTGCAGCAGAAGGAACGGGTGTTGCAGCAGCTAAAACGGCAAGTGCAGCAGCGATGGCAACAGGTGGCATGGCTGGTCTTATAAGTGGCTTGAAAAAAGGGAATGAGTCTGAAAATAAAGAGTCCTTGCAAGATCAAATGAAAAAAGCGGATCAAAAAAAAACACAAGGCAATGATGTAGCAAATAAGGAAAAGGAAAAAGGGGAGTTAAATAAGGAAGAAAATAAAGAGAATGGTGGTGTTCCATCTATTCAAGAAGATATGAAAAAAGAAGGGAATGAAAACCCTGGGATGGCAAATGGGCAAGAATCGGGAACAACAAGTCTTCAAGATGAAATGAAAGAAGCTGGAAAAGCAAATGGAGCGAGTGAAGGAAATCCAACAGCCGGAACAGTAAGACAAGGAGCGAGTGGAGGAAATCCAACAGCCGGAACGGTAAAACAAGGAGCAAGTGAAGGAAGTCAAACAGCCGGAACAGTAAGACAAGGAGCGAGTGGAGGAAATCCAACAGCCGGAACAGTAAGACAAGGAGTGAGTGAAGGAAATCCAACAGCAGGAACAGTAAGACAAGGAACAAGTGAAGGAAATCCAACAGCAGGAACAGTAAGACAAGGAACAAGTGAAGGAAATCCAACAGCAGGAGGAGTAAGACAAGGAGCAAGTGAAGGAAGTCAAACACCAGGAACAGTAAGACAAGGAGCAAGTGAAGGAAGTCCGGCACCAGTAGAAACATCAAGCCCAGCACCAAGCGGAAATAGCCCGGCACCAATGGAAACATCAAGCCCAGTATCAAGTGGAAGTAGCCCGGCACCAGTAGAAACATCAAGCCCAGCACCAAGTGGAGGAAGCCCGGCACCAGTAGAAACATCAAGCCCAGCACCAAGCGGAGGAAGCTCGGCACCAATGGAAACATCAAGCCCAGCACCAAGCGGAAATAGCCCGGCACCAATGGAAACATCAAGCCCAGCACCAAGCGGAAGTAGCCCGGCACCAATGGAAACATCAAGATCAGTATCAAGTGGAAGTAGCCCGGCATCAGTGGAAACGCCAAGATCAGTGCCAAATGGAAGTAGCCAGACTATTCCTTATGAAAGTGATAAAGAAGTGGCAGCAAGTAGAAGTCAGGAAACACGGACATTAGGACAATATACAACGGATAAAGTTAAAAATACAACATCATCCGTGAAACAAAAGGTAAGAGGAGTACAAGAGCGCATTCATAATTCTGAAACGGTACAGAATACAAAGCGTTTTTATCAGATGGGGCAAAACACGGGTAAAAGTTGGAGAGATATTGTAAACAAAAATAAAAATAATACAGATAAAAAATAAGCGTAATCGTACGCTTATTTTTTATTGTCGAAAAGGAGGGAATCCCGATGAGAAGCTATCGGATTCCGAAGGAAATCAGTACAGAATTACGGATTAATAAAGTGCTTTATTTAATAGATTTCTTTTTATTAATTGGCTTATTAGTTGTAACAATGATTCTTAGGAACTTTGTACATGAGACCTTTCAGTTACCATTTATTATTTTCATGGTAGCTATTGCAATTATTATGATTTGGCGACCAAGTACGAATCCTCAAAAACGAATGTATGAAGTGTTGATTATTACACTGTTAAGAAGGAAAGGTGCATATTGCGCCATTGATAACGATCAATAAGGGAGGGATCACATATGGCGTTATTCAGCGAAAAAGATGTGGAGAAAGAAGAGCCAAAACAACTAGAAGTGCCGAAGAAAACAGCATTTCGGTTTAATGAAAAAAATGTAAAAGAATCACTTTCTGAACCAAAAGAAATTGTGAAGGTGGTACCCAACAAAAAGAAAGAAGAAAAACCAAAGGTAGAACCAAAAGTAAAAAAACAGAAGAAAGAAAAGCCAAAGAAAGATGTTTCGAAAAAGAAAAATACAAAACTGTTAGGTTTTTTATCTAGAAAAAAGAAAGAAGCGCCACCAAAGGTAAAGAAAAGTATTGCGGAAATTATGCAAATCGTAGATATGACGGAGGATGGCATATTTGAGCTGAAAAATGAGGAGTTTTTAGAAATTCTTCAAGTGGAAGGTGACGATATGTTCTCAAAGAATAGCGATGAACAAGCATTTGTCATTTTCTCACATGCTTATTTTTATCAAGCCTACAAACAGTCCATTAAACTTATTTTTTTAAACTTCCCATGTCAAACAACCGAACAGCAACGATATATTGAGAAGAAAATTAAAGAATGTACCAGTCCTTTGTATGAACGAATTTTAAATCAAAAGTTAAAAGAACTTCAGTTTTTAGAATGGGGCAGAACCAATCGGGAAGCCTTCTTATTTATTTACGGAGAAACAGAATTAATCGTAAAAGAACGTGTAGATGCAGCAAAGCGATACATCAAACGCTCTACTGAACTATTAGAGGTGGATGAAGAGAAAAAATTAGAGCTTATGTTTAAGTTGTTTAATCAAAATGCAAAATTAGGAACGAAAAATATATGGTAGTAAGGGGGAAACAATATGTTTGCGTTCAAAAGTAAAAAATCCAAAAAAGAAAAACAAGAGGAACTAAAAAAGAAGAAAGGTTATAACCCTTTTTTAGTGGCTAGGGTTCAGCCACAAGGGGGAATCAGCTTTAAAGAAAACTACGTGCAAACAGGTGAGGGATTAGGTACTTGTATTCATGTCTATGATTATCCAACAGAGGTAAATGATTTTTGGTTAGAGCAAATTATGAATATGCCAAATGTGATCACAACATTAGATGTCATGAGTGATGATCGAAAAGAAGTCGTTGAATCGATTAATAAATCCATGAGTGAACAAAGTGTTCGGCATGATACAGCAAAGGATAATATAGATCGAATTGATGCGAAAAATGAATTTTTAGAGTTGGAAGCTCTCTATACGGATTTGAAACAAGGTGAGGTCATGAAACGTATTCATATCCGTATTTATGTTTCCGCTAGAACTTTAGATGAGTTAGAAAAACAAGTAAAAGAAATCATGGAAACATTAGAGTCTTATAACTTCCGAGGAGCTGTTTTTTTAAATGAACAAGAGTATGAATGGGATGCACTCGTAACGAGCTTTGATACACAAAAAAATTATGTGAACCGAAGAAAGGGAAAAGAAATTCCGGCAGTCAGTTTGGCTGGTGGATGTCCATTTCACTATTCTTATTTGAACGATCCATACGGTACGTATTATGGGACAACGAAAACAAAAGGAAATGTTATTTTTGATATTTTTCATAAAGACAAACAAAGAAAGAGTTATAACGGTGTAATGGTTGGAAAGCCTGGTGCTGGAAAATCAACCTTACTAAAAAAGAAAGCTGTGGATTATGCAAGTAAAGGACATTTTATCCGTATTTTTGATATTGTGGGTGAATTTGAGGAAACAGTACGTGACTTGAATGGGAAAACAATTGCATTAGACGGATCACAAGGTCAAATTAACCCACTTCAAGTATATAAGACAGCAGAAAGTGAGGAAGTTAGTTTCATTCAGCATTTATCTAAAGTGACAACTTTCTATCGCTTTATCGCACCAGAAGCAAAAGATGATGAAATTAAAGAGTATGAAAATTTGCTTCGAAAATTATATATTCGTATGGGATTATGGAATGATAAAAAGGGAGCAACAAATGAAATTACAACAAGAAAACCGAAAGAATATCCGATTTTCTCTGACTTTTTAATGTTTGTTCGCAAAGAATTATATCATGATGTAGAAAGTAAAAAACACCATGAAAATTTAGGAGACAGTAGAATCCATCGTTTAGAATTAATTGAATTAAATCTTATGAACCTAGTAGAAGTGTATGCGCAATTATTCGATGGACATTCTACAATTGAAGATTTCAAGAAAGAACAAGTTGTATCTTTTTCCTTACGGAATATATCCAGTTCTAAACCAGAAGTATTTCAAGCGCAAATCTTTAATGTGTTAAATCTCCTTTGGGATGAAATGATTTCAAATGGTGCTCCTCAATTAAGAGCCTTTAACAAAAAGCAAATTGCTTTTGAAGATGTTGTACGATACTTCATTATTATCGATGAGGCACATCATATAATTAACACTCGAAAAGAAAGTGCTCACGCCTTGCAATTTTTAATTAAATTTAGCCGAGAAGACCGGAAATATTTTGCAGGTCTTTTATATGCAAGTCATACAATTCGAGATTTTGTACCGGAAGGATCTTCACAAGAAATGATTGATGAAATTAAAAAGCTCTTTGAACTTACACAGTACAAATTTATTATGCAGCAAGATAATAACAGTTTAGATATGTTACGAAAAGTATTTGCAGGACAATTAAGTGAAAGTGAGATTGCAGCGATTCCGCATTTGCCAACAGGGGATGTCATTTTAAGTATTGGGGCTGTAAAAAACATTCATTTTCATGTAGAAGTAACAGACGAAGAATTGATGTTATTTGGGGGAGGTGCTTAATACCATGCATCTAGTTTTAAAGATTATACCAAAGAAATGGCTCATCACTTTAGCACTAATTGTGATGGGTCTTTTTTCTTTTCTTTTACTTGGAGTAATGAGTATTTTTATTGCGGCAATGGGTGGAGAGAGTGGAACAGACACAGGTGATATTACGTATACAGGTGATGGGCAAGTCATGAATGTTTCACCAGAAGTTTTGAAATGGGAGCCAACCATTCGGAAGCATGCAAAAGCCTTTGGTGTGGAACCGTTTGTCGCTTTAATGCTTGCACAAATGATGCAGGAAAGCGGAGGTCGAGGTAGTGATCCGATGCAGAGTTCCGAAGGCGTATTTAATACGAAATATTGTAAATCACCAAACTGTATTACAGATCCAGATTACAGTATTTGGGCTGGCGTACAGGAGTTTAAACATGCGATAGAAAGAGCTGGCGTAACGAGTCCTGGTGACATGGATCATATCAAAACAGCCCTCCAAGCGTACAACTTCGGAACAGGATTTTTTGATTTTGTTAACTCAAATGGTGGTAAATATACAAAGGAATTAGCGATAAAATTCTCACAGGAGCAATACAAAAAAGTAGCCCACACGGGTATGTATCATTGTCTTAGACCAGAAGCCGTACCGTATCAAGCGTGTTATGGCGATATCGTGCGCCCGTAAAGGGAGTAAGAGAACATGGTGATTGCAAATCATTAGGTCTTCCCTAAATGACCTGGCATCACTTGACTAACCTTGGAGGGAAACTGAAGGGGGACAACAGCATGTCAAGAAAGCCGTAAGTTGATTAATCATCGAATCACGACTGAACGGCAAGATGTGAAGTATGGATAAGGATGAAAGCTATACTGCTTGAACGATAGCACAAGGAAGGCTACCGTAACTCATTTCGGAAGATGGTTATATACGGAATGTGGTAGATGACATAGCGATAAAGGTGTCGTCGCTATGTATAGGGACATTTACTATCCTCCACTATACGTGGAAACGTGTGAAAGTCGCATCCGAAACCATATGTGCAAATCTCTTATCTCCTAAACGGGGATTACCTAAGTTGGAATGCCAGAAGGCTATTGAGGATGACTTCAAGGCTCTGCCAAGAAGTGTGGCTCATGAATATCCAATACGGTAACGGAGCCTTCATAGTAGTCCGAGCTAGGGAAAGCCTAGTGCATGGCGAAGGAAGGCAGTCTGTCCGCTTAAAAATGAAATTGGGGAGGTGCGAAAGGCATCATGCAAAGTCCAAAAGTAGTATTAAGCAACCTGCAAAAACAGAGTCAGAAGGAAGACTATAAATTCCGACGACTCTATCGAAATTTGTACAATCCAGAGTTTTATTTCACGGCGTATGACAATCTTAGTAAAAATGATGGAGCACTCACAATGGGTGTAGATAAACGTTCTATTGATGGATTTTCAATAGAAATTATTGAAGAACTTATAGAAACTCTTAAGCAACGGACATATCAACCGTTTCCATCAAAAAGAGTATATATCCCTAAGAAAAACGGAAAGAAAAGACCATTGGGTATACCAAGTTTTGCGGATAAATTGGTGCAAGAAGTTGTGAGAGTGGTATTGGAAGCGATATATGAACCAACGTTCTCCATAGCATCACATGCTTATCAAAAAGGTAAAAGCTGTCACACGGCACTTCAAGAAATCCAAAGAACGTTTACTGGTAGCAAATGGTTTATTGAAGGGGATATTAAAGGGTTTTTCGATAACATAAATCATCATACTCTGATTGGCATCTTAAGAAAACGTATTGAAGATGAGGCATTTATTGAACTGATATGGAAATTTCTTCGTGCTGGATACATGGAAGAATGGAAATTTCATAATACCTTTAGCGGTGCACCGCAAGGTGGTATTATCAGTCCACTTCTTTCGAATATCTATTTAAACGAACTGGACCAATACATGATGGATTTTATACAAAAATTCAATCAAGGAAAGAAACGTAAGATAAATCCAGACTACGAACGAAAATATACTCAAATGAGAAAAGCGATTCGGAAGTATAAAATTGCATTAGAAAATGAACAAATGGGAGAAGCGGAGCAACAGCTAGAACAAGCTAAAGCATTAAAGAAGGAATTAAGCTCAATTCCATATAGCAATCCAATGGACTCAAATTATAAACGTCTTACTTATGTCAGATACGCTGATGATTTTCTAATTGGTGTGATTGGTTCAAAGTATGACGCTAGAAATATTAAGGAAACACTGACTGAGTATCTAATGGAGACACTTCAATTGGAATTGTCACAAGAGAAAACGCTTATAACCCATGCTTCCGAAAAACATGCAGGATTTCTCGGTTATAACATTCGTGTTTTTAGAGGAAGTGAACCTCGAAAAGATGCGATTGGCAGAGTATGTAGATACCTTAATGGAAAAGTTCAGTTAAAAATGCCTCACGAAGCTTGGGTTAACAAGTTGAAAAAATACCAAGCTATCAAAATGAGTGCCGATGGCACATGGATGCCAAAAGATAGAGGGTACTTCCTTCATAATGAAGATTTAGAGATTGTCGCTCAATATAACAGTGAAATAAGAGGGTTATACAACTATTATCGGCTAGCAGAAAACGTGAGTAATCATATGCATCGTTTTGCTTACTTTATGTATTACTCTATGCTGAAAACATTTGCATCTAAGTATAGAGTTAAAACAAAAGAGATTCGAAAACGATATGAGAAAAATAAGCGATTTACTGTCACATATAAAACATCTCAAGGAGAAAAACAAACATATTTCATTGAACGTAGTTTTCCAAGAGAGAAAAGGTCAAAAGAAGCGAATTTAGACCTAATTCCAGATACAAAATATGTGTTAAGTGAAACGAGACTTTCTGATCGAATCAAAGCAGAACGATGTGAATTGTGTGGGAAAACCAACACCATAATTCATATGCATCACGTAAAAAGGTTGAAAGACATTAAAAATAAGCCGAATAAATCCTTCCTAGAGCAACGTATGGTTTCAAGGAATCGTAAAACCATAGCGTTATGTAAGGAGTGCCACGTTAAAAGGCACAAAGGAGAAGTATAAGCAGGAGACAGATGGAGAGCCGGATACATTGAGAGATGTAAGTCCGGTTCGGGGAGGAGCATTTGGAAACCTATCACAGCAATGTGAAAAGGCGCTGGGTGCTTACTCTACCTGTACGTCGATGCGGTTTTGAAATATTATCAGCCGGGTTCTGTCGTTTCTGGTGGTGGAGGAAATCCAGGAAGTGGAGGAAGTAGTGGTTCAAAAGTTGCCGATGTAGGTCGTCAATGGATAGGGCGTTCTACCTATGTATTTGGTGGAGGACGTAACACAAATGACATTGCAAGAGGAATTTTTGATTGTTCAAGTTTTGTACGTTGGGCATTCGAACAAGTAGGGATGAATGTTAGTCCAATGGGAGCGGTAAGTACGGAAACATTAAATAAAATCGGTACAACAGTATCGGTAAATGATATGAAACCGGGTGACGTTATTTTCTTTGATACTTATAAGCATGATGGTCATGTTGGTATTGTAATTGATAAAAATACTTTCATTGGATGCCAAACAAATAAAGGGGTTTCCATTGAAGATTTAAATAATCCATATTGGAAAAAAGTCTTTTCTGGTCATGTAAGAAGGTTCTAAAAATATGAAAAAGTAAAGGGGAAATTACAATGAAATTAATAGAGGCGCCAGTTAAGGAATTTAAAAATGCAGTTATAAAACCATCGAATTATTTGATTGAAAAAGATGGTGATAATTTTCTTTTACATCGGGAATTAAAAGCAAATGAGATAGCACACTTTATAGAGCACAATATATTTGACTATGAAGGGAAAACATATTTATGGGTGATAGCAAATTTCCCATCAGAAGACGCAGCAAAAACAGCAGTACAAACATACTGGAATGCTACTAAACAACTAAACGATATTACGAAGTAAAGGAGAAATTGATATGAAAGATAAACGGAAATTCTTGTTTATTGTGTTTGCCATTTTAGTTGTAGGTGTGACAGCTTTTAATATCTATTTGAGCAAAAAATCAATGAGTGATGGAAAGGAAAAACAGTTAAAACTTTCAAATGAATTACTAACAAAACAAAATGAAGACTTAAAAAAACGACTGGATAAAGTGCTTCCATCCGCACAAGAACAACAGAGAAGAGCGTACTTATCGACAGCCGAAACGTTTATTCAATTATCATTTCATCGAGAAAAAGAAGGCTACAATGAGCGAAAAGAAAAAGCAAAATCCATTATGAGTGAAGAACTATTACAACAATTTTATCCAACTGATAAATACGAATTAGGAGATACGTATAAAACGAAACCAATAGAAATGAAGTTTTATTTACAAGAAAATGAACCCGATAAAGAGGAGGTAAATGTGTTAGCTAAATTTATAAATGTCACGACAGATTCAACGCAAAATCGAGAAGAAAAAGTAAACAATGTGTTGCGAATCATCATAAAAAAAGAAAAAGAAACATGGCGAGTTACAAGTGTGGAAGAGTTAAATATGAAAGTTTTATAACGAAAAAGGTGGGGTGAGAGTGTGGTAGGTGCAATTGGTAGGAAGAGTGAAAGAATCAATCTAAGAAAAAATAAGTCGTGGATCTACTTAACGATTATCAGTTTTCTATTTTTGGGTTTTTTCGCTTTCTTGACATCTAAAATTTACATGCCAAACGATGAAAAACTATTCCATACAGAGACAAATAAAGTAATTAAGTTGTCGGGTATGGGGAAATTGATTGTAGAACAAAGGGAATACAATCCACACAAAAACTTTATACAAATTCGCTTTCGAATAGAAGGGTATGAGGAAACAGGATTTACGTTTAAAGCACAAGAAAAAGCAAAGTCTGGTGTTCAATTACCTGTAAAAGTGTTGTATGAAGAGAACGGAAATTATGTGGTGGAGGTAAAAGAATTATCTCCGAATTGGGGAGCGTTAGCTTTCGATATTTACAATGAAAATGGTGAAAAAGAACAAATGGATATTCGTAAATTCACGCAAGATGTTAACGAATATGAAGAAGAAAATACATCAACAAAAAGTCCGAATAAACTTGTTCAGTCGATTTTTACCGATCAAAGAAAAACAAAAGCAAATGATGAATTGTTAGCTGAAGACAAAAAAACATATGAGCTAGACTTTATAGAAAGAGACAAAAAAGATATTGAAACAAAGATCAAAAATTATGGGAAAGCAATCAAACTGGAAGAAGAAAATGCGAAGACAGTTTATGAAAAAGTAAAAGAACTAAAAGATGAAATGAAGTACCAAACCGATGCAGAAAAAACGGAAACGCAATCGAAAATAGCATCCTTAGAATCTAAAATAAAATCATCAGAAAAGAACGTGGAATTGTTTAAAGGGGAACAAAAAATTGCACGAGATAAGATCAAAAAATTAGAAGAAAAGGCACAAGAAATTAATAAAAAGTGAAAAAATATAGGGACACGATGGAGACATTGGGGTGAAATAAGGGGACATGAAAGGGACATTTAGAAAAACTAACGGGACATAGTGGAGACATTAATCATAAAGATAGGGACGTAATGGGGACATTCAACTTCTTTTCTTGCCCCCAACGTTTCGCTAGGCTCCGCCTAGCCCCACACCTTCGGTGGGGGCAGAAACCCCTTATGCTCTTCTCGCTATTTTTTGTTCTCTACCCAGAATTGCAGAAAGGAGCGGAAATTGTGAATCTAAAAATAAGAGATATAGATCCAGTTGCCTTAAAGAAAATAGATGAAATCGCAAAAAGGAAAGGAGTATCCAGGCAAAAATTTTTGAAAGCTCAAATTGAAATGCTGGCATTTTTTCAGCAACAAAATAAAAGGGAAATGGAATTAGAAAATCTTATTGAAAAGAACATCCATATGATGAGTGATTGTTATAGCGCAATGGAAAAAATGAATGAGTTTATTCAAATGATGATGCAGGATGTTGAAAATGAATAATGCCGTTCCTGTTCAGTCCTCCGTCACACCAGGTGTTGTTTTAAAAACGAAATTTGTGTTGCCAAGTTCGGATGCATTTCAGAACTATATTGATTATGTAGATCGGGAGGAAGCGAAAAGTGAAGTAAAGCTGAATCCGAAAATGTTCGAAACGTATCAAGACTATATGGGGAATTCAGAAAAGACATCGGCACTATTTACGGAACACGCAAATCGTTTAACAGAAAGTGAAAAAAAGTCCTTAAAGGAAATGTTTAAAACCGCCCATGAGAATGGAAGTATCATGTGGCAAGATGTCATTTCTTTTCATAACCCCTGGTTAGAGAAACAAGGAATTTATGATAAAAAAACAAAAACATTGGATGAAAAAAAGTTAATGGATGTAACACGGCTTGCGATGAAGGAAATGCAAAAAAAAGAGGGGTTGGAAAAAAGCTCTATCTGGTCGGCAGCCATTCACTTTAATACGGATAATATTCATATTCATGTGGCAACTGTTGAACCATTTTCAACGAGAGAACGTGGCAAAAGAAAACCAAAAACATTAGATGCGATGAAGGGGAAAGTCGTAAATAATCTATTAGATCGTAAGCAGGAACAGAAACAAATTAATGATCTGATTCGAAACAATATGGTGGGAAAGAAAAAAGAGGATTCCGTTTTTGATTGGCGTAATCAACATCTGAAACCGTTGTTTTTACAAATCTATAAACAGTTACCAAGTGATAAAAGACAGTGGCAGTATAGCTATAATACGATTCAACCATTAAAGCCGGAAATTGATAAGTTAAGCAGTCGATATATTCAACATCATCATAAAAAAGATTACGATCAGTTTCTCCAAAAGTTAGATAAAGAAGTGCAAGTTTTTAAAGAAGCTTATGGGGAAGGAAAGTATGATAAGAAGCAATATGAAAATTATAAAACGAATAAAATTAATGACCTATATAAAAGAATGGGTAACGCCTTTTTGCAAGAAATGAAGGCATATGATAAAGAACAAAAGAGAATCCATCACATGAAAAAATCAAAGCCGTTTCAAAAATTTCAACAGAATGTATCTATTCAGTACTCTATGAGAAAAGTGGAACGTGCTTTTAAAAGTGAATATGAAAGTTGGAAGAACCAAAAGTATTATGAGCGTATGCAAAGGGAAAATGAATATGAAAATGAAAGGGGTTAGATCATGGAGAATAAAAAAATACGAATGAAGTTATCGTTGAATGAAAATGTCCACCAATACATTCAAGACTATATGGATGAAAATAATATTACACATCCAGGTGATGCTATATCAAAAATTTGTATGGAACATCAAGCATCAAAAAGTTCAGAATGGTCATTAAATTATATTTCCGAAATTGTATCAAAGAATCTACACGATGTGTTGAAAAGTGAACTAACAAAAATTCGTCTTGGTGCAAATAGTGCGGATCGAAATACACAAGTTTTAATTGAATTAATGAATGGATACTTCTTTGCCAATGACTTAGATTTAGAGAGTATTATTACTACGGATAAAATAGAAGTCGGTGGCGTGAAAATAGCAAAGGAAGTCGTAGCGGAACGAATTAGTCATGCGAGACAAAAACGTATAGATCACGAGGCATCAAAGAACAATGTAACATAAGCTACATTGTTCTTTTTTATAAAAAAATAGGAGGTTATTAGGATGTTATTATTTCGTGAAGATATCGCATTAGGAGTCATTAAAGAAATTGGAGAAGATGAAATTGTGTTACTTGTAAAAGAGGAAGAACTAACAATTAAAATTACAAGAGAACAAGTGAGAGAACTGGCAATCCATGTCATGAATCAAGAAAATATGTTAGTTCCGGTTAATGTAAAAACTCATGAGCTTTTCTTTGATACAGCTGAGAGGTGGAATGAAGAAGAAATGGAGGAATTGCAAAGAGCGAGTGAAAGAATAGGAGAGGATCATGAGTAAGAATGATAAGAAAAAGTATCAAACGAAATCTCCGGAAGAAAAGAAAGAAGCGGTGCAAGCTTTAACAAAAAAGATGGAAAAAAGCGTAGAAGGTTATTTTCGTACACCGGGAGATTTAAAAGAGTATTTAACGTTTATGGCAAAGTTTTATCGCTATTCACCATCTAATATTTCATTAATACAGAGTCAATTCGAGGGAGCCAGGGCAGTGGGTTCCTTTTCTTTTTGGAAAGAAAAAGGATTTCCGATTAAGAAGGGTGAGAAAGGAATTAAAATCCTTGTTCCAAACCGAACTGTAGCAAAATTTAAAGACAAAGAAGGCACTTGGAAAACAGTAACTAAAGCAAGTGAGGAAGAGAGAAAACAAATCGAATCTAAAAGCGTAGAAGTGAAACCAGGTCGCTTATATTTTGCTGTCGGTCATGTGTTTGATGTGTCCCAAACGAACGCAAAAGCGGAAGATCTCCCTCGTATTTTTCCGAATCGTTGGCTAGAAGGAAGTGTAACAGATTACAAGAGTTTGTACAGAGGAATGGAAGCCATTGCGGAAAAGAACGGTGTGAAAATTATTGCACCAAAAGCAGAGTTGGGTGTTTCAAAGGGTGTAAGTTACACCTTAACAAAAGAGGTCGCTTTGAATCCACGAAACAGCGAATTACAAAATGTAAAAACTCTTCTTCATGAACTGGCACACGCTAAACTTCATACAGCAGAGACACATATGAATTACACAGCACCAGAAAAAGAGTTTCAAGCAGAAATGACAGCTTATGCCGTTTCTTCTTATTTTGGGATTGATACAAGCGAATATTCCTTAGGGTATTTAGCAAGCTGGACACAAGGAAAAGAAATGAAAGATAAAACGAAATTATTGAAAGAAGTACATGAAACTTCGATTGAATTTATTGAAACAATTGAAAATACGTTAGAAAAGGAAAAAGAAAAAACATATGAAAAGGGAGTAGATAATATGTCAAAACAAGTGTCCGAACATGAAAAAGACAATTTTGAAATTTTAACAGGGATTCAACAAAATGCACAGCGCATTATTAATGAAAAGTTAGGATTAAATTTCGAAAGACAATGGGAAAACTACGAAATTCAATTGTCAGAAGATGGACGGATAATTGAAGGGATTTATCCTAATATGCGATTAACGGTAGGGGAAATGCATGCAATTGTTAATCAATATGGGACTGAAACAGAGAAAGAAAGTATAAATAACATTACAAAGACTTTGGAGTTTTTTCACGAAATGGATGAGTATGAATATCCGGAGTTGGTAAATAAAGAAGTATTAAAAACCCCAATTGCGAAAGTTACTTCTAACTCAAGAGGTGATATGAACGTAGAGTGCCTTTCTGGGCGTATAGAAGATAAACGTGGGTTATTTAAATTTGATAGTGCTATAAATCAAACGGTGAATCAGATTAATCATTCAATTTCAGAATCACATAACGATATTATGACAACTAGAAATGAAAAACAGGATGAAAAAAATATTTTATTGGTTGAATATATGAGTTTAAGTAACACGACACAAGAGCTTGTTTCCGTTACAGAGTTAAGGGAACAAGCAGATAGAAATCGAGCGTTTGAACCCGTAGAAGGTGCAGAAAAATTGAGTGATAAAGAATTTATTGTTGCATTTAACGAAGCAAATCAAGAAAAGTATGCAGCACTAAATCAGAATGAAATTAATCGTCCAACTATGTTAGTTCAGTGGAGCGACAACGAAAATTTTAAGAGCAATCAACTAATCCCATTTGGAGAAGCTAATGAAAAAATGGCTGAAGTCATTTCAAGTATTGAAAAAGCAAGAGAAGAAGCTAGAGAAAGAGGTCAAACCATCCCTTACGATCAAGCTCGTTATCATATTGCCATTCCAAAAGAAGTCGATAGGGATTTTGGGAGAATGGAGCTTGTGAGTATGGATCGTATGAATATGGGGGATGGGGACTACAAGACACCATATGAGCAAGTATTAAACGAGAAAAGGTATCTATCAGATGAAGTGAAACAAGCGTTACGGGATGAGGTAGTGAATCATAGGGATAACAAAGAAATAACGATAGAAAAAGAACAGGAAAGTACATTAGAAAGCTTGAAAGAGGCACCTACTCATGTAGTTACAATTGAAGTGTTGGCGAAGGATATGCAAGATGAAGAGGTTGCAAGAATCCACATGATGGATGGCGTTACGAAAGATATTAATTATTTATCGGTATGGAACGGAGATAAAACAAATCCAGAAGATTTATATGTTTCCTTAATGGAGAAAAATGGAGAACGAGAAAATGTCTATTTGGATAATATTTTGAAATCAGATTTATACGAAAAAGTTCAAGACTCTATTTTTGAGGGAAAAGGGAATTTATCATTTGTCATTCATGAAAAGGATGCGAATATGAGCCTGGATGAAATCGTAAAAGATGAACGATATGGAATTTTAGTTGATAAGGCAGAGGAACAAAAAGATCCTTCATTTAGTGAAAAAGAAGTGGAATTGTCTAAAGAAATGAAGAAAGAGGGCTATGCACCTATTGCCTCTTTAGATCAACAGATTCAGCCTTCAAAAGAAAAAGAGTCAACTACGTTAGATAAGGACTTAAGCCGAAAATTCGAAGCATACAGACGTTCACAATATGAAGAAACACCAGATAATATTGATAGTATTGTCACTCGTGTAAAAGCTGAAGAGCGGTATTATACAACGAAATATGTTTCGATTGATAATGAGCTGGTAAGCCAGGAACACGTTGTTAAATTAGAAAACCAGGTGGATGAGAAGCTTGGGAAAGAAGGAAAAACGGTGAATCAGTCTACAACTTCAAAGGAAATGGATTTTGATAAAAATTTTCAGCCATTGAATGGGAAAAAAACAAATGATAAAGAAAAAGATAAGGAAATAGATCCTGGTAATGTAGAGCAGTCGAAGTCTACAAAAAAATTGGGTAGAAAAAAAGAAACAGTGGAAATGGAACGATGAAAAATTGTATAGCAGGAACACCAGATTAAATCATTTTTTGTTACTCAATTGAGAAAACGGAAAGTGATTTTTTTTATGAATAGTTGTTAAAAAATAAATTGGGGTGATTAAATTGACGGATCATAAAAACACATTTTTTGAAAAACATGCAGCATATATAGAAGAGAATAAAAAACAAAATAATAAAATTGCGTACTATTACGATTTTAATTGGCATGGTTTTACCTATAATAATACAAAGTCAGATTATGGATTTGGCGTAGATATTAAATTTAACACATTTGATTTTGAAGAGGATAGTATCGGTGGCGTAACTGAATATCTTTCTGTAAAAATTGATTTGCAAGAGGGGAAATTAATTATTGAAATTGATAATAATCCCCTATTTGAGAATGTTGAAGTTATTAAGTTTTTTATTGATGATACAAACAGTAAATTTTATAAGCATTTAAGTGTTGAAGAAGGAGAAACACTTATTAAAGAGTATTGCCGACAAGCTAAAGTAAATGAAATACCCTACATTGAGTTGACTGGCTCAGCAATAGCCTTTTCATATGTTGATTAATTACTAAACAATTTTATTATTTCTACACAAGAGGGCAAATTTAAAAGCCCTCTTTCTTATTAATAGAAAGAAAGGAGTGAATGTCATGAATGTATGGCTGTTTGCGAGCTGTATGTTCCTTGTAGCTGTCTTTTTGAACACATTGTTATTATTTGGGCACAGAATGATAAAAACACGTAGGAATAAGAAATGGAAGCGTAAAACTGAAATTACAGATTAATAGGAGGTACTTCGTATGGGGAAAACATTGTTTATTGCTGAAAAACAGAAGGTAGCTGTTGAATTATTAAAATCACCTAGATTTAAAAACTCACAAAAGAATTCGGGAAGTATGCCGTATTATGGCTACTATGAAAATCAGAATTACATTATTAGCTGGTGCCGAGGGCATTTATTAGAGTTAAAACATCCAGAAGAGATGGATTCGAAGTATAAAGTGTTTAAGTTTGAGCATTTACCTTTAATTTATCAACCAGTTTATAAAGTAATTCAAGAATATGCTGAGCAACTACAAACACTCGTTAAATTGTTGCAGCGTCATGATGTTGACCACGTGGTAAACATATGTGACGCGGATCGAGAGGGAGAATTAATCTATAGGGAAGTGTACGAGTACGCTGGGGTAAATAAAAAGCAATCTCGTGTATACAAGTCATCTTATGAGGCAGCAGAATTAGAAGGAGCATTGAATCGATTAGAACCATTAACGGATTATGACGGGCTTGCAAAATCGGCTAAAGCAAGGCAATACCTGGACTATATTCTAGGAATTAATGTTACGAGGGGTTGTACATCCAAACTAGCAAGAAACCAATTCTTATTGGCTTCTGGTCGTGTTCAAATGTGTATCTTAAATGAAATCCGTCAAAGGGAAATCGCTATTCAAAATTATAAAGAACAAACCTATTACAATTTGAAGCTACTAACCGAAAATGGTTTATCACCGGTGATGAAAACAGAAGAGCAACTGATAGATCCATCGCCACTACAAAAGCTTGGAGAAAGCTTGAAAGAAACGAATGTAATTGTAACGGAATTTAAAGAAAGTACGAGAAAAAAGAAACCAAAATTATTATATAACTTAACGGATATCTACAAAGATGCTCATGCCAAACTGAAGATAAATGCGGAAACAGCAAAAAAACATATTCAGAGTTTGTATGAAGAAGGCTTTATCACATATCCTCGTTCTTCATCCAGGCACTTACCTACAGAACAAGTGGAACGAGTAAAAGAAGTAATGGCAGCATTAGAAAAGAGCTCCTATGCAAATCTCGTACAACAGGTGGTTCCCTCTTCTATTACGAAAAAACATACTACTTTTAATGATGAATTAGTCAGTAGCCATTTTGCCATCATCCCAACAACAAAATTATATGCCGGAACCAACCGAAATCCATTAGAAAAACAGCTATATGACTTAATTGTAAAACGATTTATCGGGAATTTTATGAAACCAGCAATCTACCTGGTAAGAGAAGTACATTTTATAGATCAAGAGGCTAACGCATACAGTACAAAAGAAAAAATCCTACAAGAGAAAGGGTTTCTAAGTGTATTTCAAGAGGATATAGAAGAGGGATCAGTTGAAGCATTTCAGATACCTATTTTACGAGAAGGAGATTCTTTCAGAATCGTTCAGTATGACTTGATTGAGTCTCGAACAAAGAAACCAGCTTTTCATACGGAAAGTTCCATTTTAACCTTTATTGAAACGGCAGGACGTAAATTAGATGATGAACATTTGAAGGAACTTATGAAAGGAAAACGGATTGGGACAGTCGCAACGGAAGAAACATTTATACCGAAACTGTTAGATCGTAGCTATATTGATGTTACCAACAGTCAGATTCGAACTACTAATATTGGTCGTGCGTTTATAGATGCTTTTCCGGTAGATGAAATCAAAAATCCAGCTTATACGGCTGAAATGGAAGGGATGATTTACATGATCGAAAAGAACGAAATGAATTATGAAGAATTTGTGGAAAAAACAAATACGTTTGTAAAAGATACAGTGGAACAATTAGGCGCAATGGATGATAAGGTTTCGGATAGCATTATTAATACTTGGAATCAGCAGATTGAGGTGTGCAAATGCCCTTGTAGAAAAGGAAAAATCCTTCATAAAGGTAATTTTTATGGGTGCAGTAATTATCCGGAATGTGAAATCTCCTTACCAAAAAAAATTAAAGAAAAAGCGATTCCAGAAGCGCAAGTAAAAAAGCTGTTTGAGGATAAGAAAACAGATCTTTTAAAAGGATTTAAGTCCAATGAGAAGGAGTTTTCCGCTTATTTAGTGTTACATGAAGGGAAAGTTAAATTTCAGTTCCCAACACAAGAGGAGCTGTCATTTGGTAAATGTCCAAAATGTAAAAAAGGGGATATGCTTCATCGTAAAACATTTTATGGATGCACGGAGCATAAAAATGGATGTGATTTTATGTTACCAGCCAAGATCAAAGAGAAAGCAATCCCTGGCAATCAGATGAAAAAGCTAATTCAGTATAAAACAACGGATTTTATAAACGGCTTTCAAGGAGAAAAGGGAGAATTTACAGCAGCTATCTATATGGAAGCGGACGGAAGTTTGAAATTTCGTTTCCCAACAACTGAAGATCGTACCATTGGTAAGTGTCCATTATGTAAGAGTAGAGTTCTTGTAGGGAAAAGTAACTACTTATGTGAGAAATACAAAAAAGGATGTGATTTCATTATTTTTGGTACATTCTCTGGTAAAAATTTAAGTAGTAACCATGTGAAAAAGTTATTAGAAAAGAATGTAACGGATCAGATCAAAGGGTTTATCTCAAACAAAAACGGGAAGAAATTTGACGCTCGTTTATCATACAGCGTACAGGAGAAGCGATTAAAATTCTTATTCGGCAAATAAAAATTGAATGCATGTAAAAGAGGACTAGGAAACGTAATAGTCCTCTTTTTTATTTCATTTTATAGAGTAAAGGGGGGATTCCGTAATGGCACATGTCAGTACGGAGGATGCGATGAAAGCAAGAAAAGTTGACTTGATTTCATATCTGGAAGCAAAGGGAGAAACGTTTAAGAAAGAAGGAAACTATTATCGTCATACGGAACATGACAGTCTCATCATTAAAGGGAATCAATATGCCTGGAATAGTCGAGGAGAAAAGGGATATGGAGCGAGTAGCTTTGCCATGATGTACTATGACATGACATTCCCTCAAGCCGTGATGGACATTCAGAAGGGGGACTACAAAGAGTTTGATCGTTCAAAAGCTGAAGAGGAGCGCAAAAAAGAGCAGCAGCCTTTTAGTTATCCAAAACACTTAGAGGTGCCGAAACAAACAGAAATCAAGCAATACTTAATTGATGAGAGAAAAATTGATTCTCGTTTAGTAAATTGGCTGATTAAAAAGGATCTCATCGTCCAGGATAAGAAAAATAATGTGGTGTTTAAATGGAGGGAAGAAGGAGGCAAAGGGAAAGTAATTGGAATGAACCGTCAAGGTACGGTCAAAATGGAAAATAAAAGAGGAAGCTTTAAGCAAATAGTCCCGAATTATGAAAAAATCAATGCTGGTTTTACGGTTGATGTGGGTAAGCCGGATAAGATTTATTTTTATGAAGATCCAATCGACATGCTATCTCATTGGAGTATCAAGCAAAATAATATTCAAAACGCTCGCCTGGTGTCTATGCATGGATTGAAGTCAAAAACAGTGATTGAATCTTTAATGGATGCGAAAAAAGAAGGGCACGATATTAAAGAGATCATAATGGCAGTTGATAATGATAAGGGTGGGAGAGAGTTCATTCAAACGATGAAATGTTTTGTAGATCTTAAAGAGGATATTCCAAAGAATGAAAAAGAAGATTGGAACGATGTCCGGAAGAAACAAGTGAGTGAGCAACAGGTAAAAGAAAACGCACAAACAAAGAAAATAAAACCAATTAAAGAGGTGGAGCGAAGTGTCTAATCTACCAGAAATGCCAAACATATTACAAATTTTGATGTATGGTTTTGTCCTTTATGTTCTTTTTCGTATTTGTAAATTCATGTACCGGAAGTTCCAGGAGCGAAGAATATTAAAGCGAATGGCTAAGTCTGGTATTCACTATATAGACAAAATGGACGGCCATCAATTCGAAGTATATCTAAAAGCTCTCTTTCGAGAGTTGGGTTATTTCCAACAGTCACAAAGCAGTCAAATGATTTCGGAGCGGATCTGGTATTGAAGGGGAAAAATCGTATTGTAATCCAGGCGAAACGCTATGGGATGAAAAATAGAGTCGGCATTAGTGCCGTACAAGAGATATATGCAGCACAAGCCTATTACAAAGCAAATGAGGGCTGGGTTGTAACGAACAGTGTGTATACAAGACAGGCGAAAGAATTAGCGGAAGCTTACAATGTAAAACTAATAAATCGTGTAGACCTTCAGAAATTGATTAATAAAGTCAATCCCGAATATTCGGCTGAAGATGTGTATCAAGGGGTAAAACCTGCAGAACGGAAATGTCCAACATGTAAACATGATTTAGTGGTTCGTAATTCAAATAAAACAGGAAATAAGTTTTTTGGCTGTTCACAATATCCCACATGTACACATACAGAACCAATCAATACATGAGCTGTGATGAAAATCCGGCTCTTTTTTCATTTGTTTAAAGAATACATGAAAAAAATCAGTTTAACTAAAAAACGACCCTTCAGATTTGTTTGTATTGGATTTTGAAGGAGTTGTTAATATAATAAGTCGTATTTGTTATAAAAACGCATGTAAAGGGAGAGAGGGAATTTAGATGCGTTTTTAGGTTTTTTAGGGAAAATAAAAAGGGTAGCCATTATTTACGACTTAACCCTTTTTCTACGATCTGACGAATTGCTTCGTTTCGGTTCTTCAGCTTATTCACATGCCAATAATTTTCTATTTGTTCTACTTGTTCTTTTGTAAAAGTAACTAAAATTTGAGTGTACTTGTCTTTATTAACAGCCATATAACAACCTCCTCTATAAAAAATATTATAAGTTATATAACTTTATTGAGGGGGTTATTACATGGAACGAAAAGTTAAAAAGATGATGGCTGATCTTCAATTTATTATGAATCATGGTCAAATCAGTGTAGATTTTATGGATCAAGGATATAAAAGAATGCTTTTTAGCGCATTAGAAGCTACGGGAAAACAGTTCAATGTGCATACCAATGAAGATAATGAAACAACTTTGTTCTTAGAGTTGGTTTAGTAAATTTACGTAATGAGGAGCTGTTAAGATGATGGAGCAGTTAACCATTTTTGACGTAATGGATGAAACTAAAAATAAGCTTTATGAGGTATTAGAGAAGAATGGATTAGAGTATAAGATTCATAAATACTACTTATATTCGGATTATGAGGGGGCTGTTCAATATTATTATATAAGAACAACTGATAATACAATTATTGATTTGTGTATCTCTGATTTTCCAAAAATCTTCGCTATCCATGAAGGATTTAGTGATAAAGAAATTAAAAAAATTTACAAATGGAATTTATAAGTTTAAATAAATAACAAAATAATGGAGGAATGAAAAATGAATATTGGCGTGTCTGAGTGGAAAGCATTAAAACAGGAAACTAAATTGAAATTGCTTCGTAATGCAGCATTGCAAGTAAAAATAAGTATACAAAATAAAACCCTTCATTTACAAAGTAAACGAAGGGTTCTGACAAAAAGTGACCGTAAAAGCATAGGGAATCTCGTACATTCCCTTGCTTTCACTATTTTATCATATTTAAAGTTTAGAAAATATGTATATTTAAACTTAGGGGGGATGCAATTTGAATCGGGGAGTGTTAGTTGGTCGTTTGACGAAAGATCCTGACTTACGTTATACGCCTAATGGTGTTGCTGTTGCTACTTTTACCTTAGCAGTCAAGAAAGCATTTGCTAATCAAAGGGGAGAGCGAGAATCTGACTTCATAAGTTGTGTTGTATGGAGAAAGACGGCTGAAAATGTAGCAAACTATCTTAAAAAAGGGAGTCTTGCAGGGGTAGACGGGCGGTTACAAACCCGTAATTATGAAGGGCAAGATGGAAAAAGAGTATATGTTACTGAAGTTCTTTCTGAGCATGTTCAGTTTTTGGAGCCAAAGAATTATCGTTTAGGGCAACAGGAACAGTCCTTTAACAATAACTATGCCAATGTAGGAGCAAATAATGGAAGCAATGATCCCTTCTCAAATGCGGGCAAACCAATTGATATAAGTGATGACGACTTACCATTCTAAAAATTCACTTATAAATAAAGGAGAGATTTTATGAAGGGTGAAGAAAGAACATTTTCTATTTTTGAAAGATGTAAAATTGCTTTTAATATGGTAATTACTTTTTGGTTACTGATGTTTTTATTTTGTAGTGAATTACTATTAAAATAACAATATCAAACAAAAAAGGTGGGAGTTTATGAAATCTACAGGAATGACAAGAAAAGTGGATGAGTTAGGTAGGGTGGTACTTCCAATTGAATTAAGACGTACTTTAGGGATTGTAGAAAAAGATCCTATTGAAATATTTGTTGAAGATGACAAGATTATTTTACAGAAATATCAACCTCAACAAGCATGCATGATTACTGGTGATATTTCAGATAATAATATATCATTAGGCAATGGGGAAATTATCCTTAGCCCAGAAGGGGCAGAAATTATAATTGAGGAATTACAACAATACCTTGTAAGGAGTTAATTTAATGGATATAAGTAAAGAGATTACTATAGAAGTTAGTGATAGTTGGGGAGATACTATTGTGATTAGCAATAGTGGAGTTTTACCTGGCACCAATGAGAAAGGGATATTGATTGATTGTGTTAGCATGAACAAATCATCCGGGAAGGTATCATTCACAAAAGAGGATATTGATGAGTTTATAAACGCCCTACATAAAGCTAGGGAGGCGATCTTATGATAGACAAGAATTATCATAAAATTGTTAAAGAACTAAGTGGAGAAATAATAAGTATACGCCCTGAGGACATTACAGAAATAAAATTAAATCCTCTTGAAATTAATGAAAATGATGATAAATAGAGGGTAGTTCCAAATTTGAAAATTATATGAGGTGAATAAAATGGGGATACGGCAACTAATACGGAATTTTTTCCAAGGAAAAAAAGGGCAAGAAGAAACACAAAATCAAATAGATACTAATAAAGAAGTATGTACCCAAAATGGGGAAGACTTCTATACATGTATCAATGTATATGGATTCCAAACGGAAGTAAGTGACTTTTGGCTGAAGCCCATTATGAATATACCAAATGCAATTATAAAAATGGACATTATTAGTGATGGGCGAAAAGTTGTAGTAGAAGCTCTCAATAATTTTTTAGCAGAAGAAAATGTACGTCCTATGGATACAAAAGATTATGTAGAATGGATTGAATCTGAGCTTCAAGATATAGAATCCTTGTATCAGCAAGTGACAAATGGAGGGATAGTCAAGTTTCTTCAGTTACGGATTTATATTTCAGCATGCACGATGAATGAAATTGAAAAACAAGCAAAGGAAGTTACGGAAGCATTAGCGTCCATTAATTTTAAAGGGAAAATATTTTTAACTTAGTCAAGTCCTTCTTACGTGATACGGAGAGTATACCGCAAACTTGTTGCATGATTTATAGTATGTAAATAAATTACAAAACCCAATTCCTGTATGGTGGAATTGGGTTTTGTAACATATATAGCCTAAAGGAGACTTGACTCTTTTTCATAGTATAACTTAAATTAAGAGAAAATTCAAAATTAACCCCAACCTAATTTTTGTATCGATCAAAAATATAATATACATAATGTACCGTAAATGAACGTTTAAGGTCGTATTTCCTTTCAGCAAGGGTTTAAAAAATTTCTTATTATGATTGTGTGTTTTTGGCTCATTATGTTTCTCATGTATGGTGAAAGCCTGTTACAATAGAATGGAGTCGAAAGTCTAAATACCCTTAGGTAGCTCTCATAGTTGTACGATTTATGGGGGATTTTTTAATAAGGAAATGCAAAAATTTCACGTACCGTAATGTTTAATAAAAAGACAAAATAAAGAATCAATAGTCTACATTTAATTTTTTGTACCTAATTGATCCGCTTAATGGATTCGGTCTCGTCTGATTTGGATACTATTTTGTGTGAAATGGAGAAATTATTTTTATTTTGGATAGATTTCTTGCGAAATATGTACCTAGAGCCGTATTTCAATTAAAATGTGATACGATAGTTATATATTCGTTTTGCTAGTAAAAGGGGATGAGTGTCGATGAAAAACCACATAAAAGTAAATGGAAAAATCCTTCAAACAAATAAAAAATGGTCACATCTCAAGCAAAGACAAAGACAACATATTTCTAATTGGTTACGTAGAGAATATACACAGTTTGTAAAAACACATTATAGAAAACCTAAAAAGTATGAACATGATGAGATTCTTCATGAAGTGATGAATCAAATACAGGAACGTGAAATTTGGATTCCTAATGGTGAAGTAAAAAGATATTATCTAAGTAAAATAGGAAAATGGTTTAGAAAAATAGAAGGTGAATGGGAAATACAAATAGACAACAAAGAGATGCAGCAAGCATTAAAAGAAAAGTAGATACAATTAGGGGGCGTATTTCATGTATAACTTACAAGAAGATATGTATGAACAATTGAAAGAAAGAAAAGGGGAAGTTACTGTATTTTTAATGAATGGTGTTCCAATACGTGGGCAGATCCTTGCAATGGATAAATTTACGGTTCTTATGATGGTTCATGGAAAGCAACAACTAGTCTACAAGCAAGCAATCTCCACAATTCTTACGTAATTCTTTTTCCTTTTTCGAGAGAAGAGGCAAAAACACAAAAAAAAGAAGATTGAGATCAATCTTCTTTGAAAAAGGAACAGATGACAGATTACTACTCCAACTCCTAATCAATTATAATTAATCGTGTAGTAATATTCAATTCACTATAAATTTTCTCAATATTTTTGTCTTATTATTAAATTATAATATAAGTAATTCTTTTTATTATTATATATTTGTTCTTTCCTGGTGCAGAATCCTTATAATAAGGGTTCTCTTTTTTGTATAATACATTAACAAAAAGAAAGATAAGATCGGAGAGTAGGATCTTATCTTTTCACAAGGAGAAATATATTGCAAGCTATCTTATTATTCATAATATTATATCACATGTTTAATTTCCATATACATTCCACAATTAACAACAATATCTATATTGAGAAATATAGGAGTCGCAATTTCCCCCTATTCACTTAGGTTTTGGAATGTATTATCTTATGAAAATTGTAACTGAACATTTTTATGAGATGATATGATATTTAAACTTTTCACTATCCTTATACAAGAGATGCCTTTTTGGTAATATAGACAAGCTTTTTCGAATTGATTTTCCTTTTGATAACAGTTCGCTAGATCAATATAAAATATAGATAATTGCTTATTGGCTTTCTAGTTTTTAAAAAAAGGAATGGCTGTTATTTCAAGAAAACTTTTTAAATTTGTTTGGTCAAAATATAAGTGATTTTGATAGGAAAATAAACAGTATAATTTAGGATATTTATTTTTTGTAGCTCGCAATCCTCGATGCAACATCTTTTTAGCCTCATTAATTTTTTCTTTATCAAAAAGAGAAATCATGGTGTCATATAACTTTTCTAATTCGAGTATTTCTAAATCTAATGTTTTTGTATTATTTTTAATTTCTTTTATTCTCTTATATAACAATTTTTTTAATATTTCAACTTGGGGTTAATTTGTTATTTTCAATTTGACTTAAATAAGATGCGGTACATATTCCATAGCATAGGGTTTCTTGTTTAATCCCATGTTTTAATCGCGCATTGAAAAAAAATTCCCCTATATTTTCATTCGGAACAGTATCATTCTGAATTTCAGTATTAGATTTTAATACCATTATTCGCTCTGAAAGTAATTGTATTACTTCAGCTTTAGCTTCAACTTTATTATTTTCTATACGACTTAAATGGGATACTGGACATATTCCTTTACATAGCTCCTTTTGGGCTAGATTGTATGTTTTTCTAAATTCACGAATTTCTTTACCGATATTATTCAATATTATCCCCCCTAGAATCTCTTATAATGAAGGATAGACCTTTATTCAGAAAAATTCTTTGTTTATGAAATTTCTATATCTTCATCCACCCTCTCCCCTTTATATTTAGTGTATGATAAAAGAAAGACATAGAGAGGTGATTTAATTGAAAAAATCAAAGTTTGTCTTTCCACTTCTTTTTTCTTCATTAATGTTAATAAGCTCTTGTCAACAAATTGATAATGTGGAAGCTTCGCAAAGTGAGGATTCTAAAGTAATGGATACAGTTCATAATGTAGTCGATGATAAAAAATTTCTCAGTGCTACGGTAGATAATAAAGCGAAATCTCTAGACCTTAGAATATCTGATACAGAAATACCAAAAAAAGTTGAGGAAGAAATCAATAAAGAATTAAAAAAGAAAAAAATTACATCTTATACAATTAATATTGTCCAAGAAGATATTAAATTAGCTAAAAAAGAATATAGATGGGAACTGTTTAGTATGAATCTTGTGGATGATTTGTTAAGCAAACCAGAATACAAGGGAACTACCATCACAAGTGATATCAAAGATTTAAAACAGCCTGTTACACTGACAATAAATGCTCCTGTAACTGGAATTGACTTAGACGCTAAGGAATATGCTAAAAAACTTGAACAGAATATAAATGATATTATGAAGTTAGAAAAAAACAAAAAATTAATTGTAGAAGATTCATATGTTATTCAAATTTATAATAAAGATCATCAATTAATAAATTAGCATCCAATATTGTGCTCTAGAAACTAAAAAGACTGGATTAATTAATCCAGTCTTTTTATATACACTATTGATGGTTATCCATTAATATATTTACTCCATTATATACCTTTATTACTATCATTACAGTTTTCAGAAAACATCCAATATGTGGATTTTTTTGTTCCAAAAGGTACACATTTTGAAGGGGAGTAATTTCTATTAAAAGCGGTACGTCAAAAAGTTCGAAACGAAATTTTGAAACACTTCAAAACCATATAGACCTTTTGAATCATTCATAAATTCTTACTTTACAATTCTCAAAAACCACCTACCCTTTTTGATAAAATTATTGTGTAAAGGGTAGGTGGTTTTATGAATTCATATATTTACGGATATGCCAGGGTAAGTACAAAGCAGCAAGATTTAATTCGTCAAATTGATATGCTTCAAAATTATAACTGTACCGAAATTTTGACGGAAAAAATAACAGGAACAAAAAGTGATCGACCAGAACTTAACCGATTAAAAGCTAAAACTAGATCTGGTGGTACGTTAGTGGTTGAAAGTTTTTCCAGATTAGGACGAAGCACAAAAGATTTAATTGAACTAGTTGAGTATTTTGAGAATAAGGGCGTTAAACTGATTAGTATTAAAGAACAGTTCGATACTAATACACCTCAAGGAAAACTAATGCTAACTGTATTTCAAGCGTTTAGCCAGTTTGAAAGAGATTTAATTGCTCAACGTACTCAAGAAGGACTTGAAAGTGCAAGAGCAAGGGGAAGAATCGGTGGATGCCCTCGTGTTAAGGATAGCTTCATTCAAATGGCATTAAAGTTATATGATTCTAAAGAATATAGCATACAAGAAATTGTAAACATGACAGGTATTAGTCAGGCTACGCTTTACCGATACACAAGAAAAATAAATAAATTGAAAAAGATGAATTTATTTATATAAAGAATTACATTATAAAATAGTAAGAAGAATAGAAAGACAGGTAGAGGAAACCCATGTCCACAAAATCAGTAAATTTACGGATTGATTTCGCTTTTAAACAGTTATTCGGAACGAAGGGAAATGAAGAGATTTTAACTGGATTTCTAAACGCTACCCTAGAAGAATCTTTAGATGTGCCTATTATATCCCTACAACTAGAAGATCCACATCTTCATAAGTCTTATGAAGATGATAAGTTATCAATATTAGATTTATTAGCAACACTCGATAACGGAACACACATGATATGGTGAAGCGATCTTTATATTACTGGAGTAAACTCTATACATCCCAAATGCAAGAAGGGATGCCATATCGTTCACTCCGAAAAACAATTACCATTAACTTATTAGATTTTATACTATTCCCTCAGGATGATTCATTTCACACCATAGGACAATTATGGAATCCTAAAAAGCAACAGATACTAAGTGATGATATTGAAATTCATTTTGTAGAAATTCCAAAATTGGTCAAACAATGGCGTGAAGAAAAAGTAAATCCATGGGAGAATGCATTTGTTCGCTGGATGTTATTACTACCAGCACATGAAGATGAGCATTTAACTCAAACATTGGAGGAGATTGCAATGAATCAAGATCCAATTTTACAAAAGGCAATGAATAAGTGGGAAAATATGAGCCATGACTCTTCTTTCCGAACAGCTTATGAAGCTCGTGAAGAGTTACTTCTAGATGAGCAAGCTAAGTTAGCACATGCTCGTGAAGAAGGAATTGAGCAAGGGAAAATTCAATTAATCCGTGGCATGCATAAGAATGGTATGCCACTAGAAGACATTGCTAAATTCACAGGCCTTAGTACAGAAGACATACGAAAACTACTATCATAATACGTACGAATAAAAAACTTTGCGGAAAATCTCGTAAAGTTTTTTATTCCTTTAATATAGTTTGTTATATTCTTGTTTTGGTTTTTTGCTCTTGTTGCTATATACCCTATATAGCTTAGAAGGAGGTTCATTAAATTAGGGAGAAGGAATCGGTAATGTCTCTGAATTAAAGAAATTTAATCGTGGAAATGGAGATATCCATACATTTGCATCACGACAAGCTATTCGATACGATATGGTTCGTTTAGGCGCTGAACGTTATGGTTGGAACTTAGATACGGTTGGCCGTGACAAAGGGGGGAAGGGGAGGGGGGGGAACAAACGCCCAGCTAGCATTCGGTTGTCACATGCTGTTTCTCTTGAACCGTACCGAGGAGACTTAGAATTTTTAACAAATTTAGGACATGCTTCACGTATCAAAAAAAATCCAAATATCGCAACATCTGAGAGGCATATAAGTTTGTATTCTTATACCATTACTATTGATTTAGATAAAATTGGTGTAGATGGAGAAATTGAATTACCACGTGAAGAAAGGGCAAGACGTATCAAAGAATTCTTAGAAATTGTATTTTCCTTAAATCGTAATATTCGAGGGCGACAAGAGGATTTATCCCCTTTGTTTGTAATTGGTGGTCTATATGCTATTAATCAACCCTATTTCTTAGGACGTACACAATTAGTTCCGGCAAAACGTGAATACCGTCTAGACTCTATTATGCTACAAGAAATTTTAGAACGTCGCAGTATGGGTCATACTGTACAAGAACAAACGCATGTTGGTCTATTATCTGGTGTTTTCGCGAATGAAGGGGAACTACGAAATCTTGTTTCAAGCGACTCAATCCATACAATTCAAGGTATGCTAGATTATCTATTACAACAAGTGGAGAATTATTATGTCGGCTAATACAGCGTTACAAGTAAAGTTGTACCAACAAACCGCGTGTTATAAGAAACCAATGGCACAAAAAGCAAAGGAAACTTATCCTCTTCTACCATACAGTACGGTGAAGGGGTTCCTTCACTATGTATTAGGTGCAAATGAATTAATTCCAATAGAAATCAGCATCCAAGGTACTCATGAGGGAAAGCTGTTTGATTTGCAAACACACCATTTTTACAAGTCAAAAAAAGTTATAACAATGCCCATGCATGTTCATATGCTAAAAGAAATCTCCCTTATTTTCCATGTACGTGCCGAACAAGATGTATTGGAACAATTACAAATAGCATTAGAAAATATCAATGAAGCACCATGCCTTGGCCGACGTGAAGATTTAGCAGTTATTGAAGATGTGAAATTGGTAACGTTGAACGAAAGGCATACAAAAGAAATCATCACACTCAAAAATGATTTTTATATACCACGTCATGACATTGTTAATCGTCTTGATTATATGAATTATAAAGGGATTTCCTATCGTTTAAACACGGTATATCAAGTGAAACAAGGAATTCGTACTTGGGAGACGGTTCAAACGCAATTATTCCGTAAAGGAGAAGGGTTAAATTCACCTCAATATATGGAAGATGAAGATGGCTATATTGTATTTTTCCATGCCTTATGAGTAAGCATGGATTTTTTTCAGGAGGGGAAACATGGAAAATTTCATTTACGCAAAGTGGGATCAGCAAACAGGAGAATTTGAAACATTACAAGAACATACGGGACGGGTATTAGAAAACTTATCTTTACTAAAACACTCGTATGGATCTCTGTTGTCAGAAGAGATTTGGCAACTTGCACATGTAGCTGTCCAATACCATGATGCGGGAAAAATTTATGAGGGATTCCAACAAATTATTAAACTTAATATGGGGTTATCTCCTTTAACAAAGCAAGAAATTGAAAAAAAGTATTCTAATGTTCCTCATGCTTTTATTTCCTTGCTTTGTGTTCCATTCTTAGAATTACATTATTTCAAAAGTACAGAACGGGTTGTGAAAGAGGCAATTGCACATCATCATGTACGAAACGTAATGTTTGATGCCAAAATACTAAATGCAGTTTTACCAGATTTAAAAGAGAAAATAGACCGTTTGGAGCAAGAATTGTGCTGTTCGGTTAATAAAAATCTTGATACTACGACTATAGGTTGGAAGCCAATTAAGAAAAAAGATAAAGGCTATCCTCTTCTTATGCTTGTAAAAGGACTTTTAAATCGTGTAGATCATGCGGCTTCTGCAGGAGAACTTGTGGAATATCATGCGGACAAAGGAGTTGGGACTTATGTCGATAAATTTCTAAAAAAGAATGGTCATCAACCACGCAATCTACAACTCTTTTCTTACGAGAATCGAAACAAGAATATTGTGGCTGTTGCACAAACTGGTATGGGAAAAACAGAAGCTTCTTTATTTTGGATTGATGATGCTAAAGGTTTTATTAAACTCCCTATCCGTGTAAGTTTAAATGCCTTGTATGAGCGTATAACAAATGGAATGGGATATGCAGATAAAGAGGGGCAAGCGATTGCTGGGTTGCTACACAGTGGTAGCGTGGATTTTCTACAGACATTAAACAATGATTACGAAACCAATGAGCTTATCTATGAACAGTCTCGTTTATTGAGTAAAAAGTTAACATTTAGCACAATTGATCAAATTTTGAAGTTTCCATTTTTATTTCGAGGATATGAGAAATACTTGGCCACAATGGCTTACTCTAAGATAGTCTTAGATGAAATACAAGGTTATTCTCCGAAAATCTTAGCTGGTTTACTCAAAGCATTGGAAATGATTCATCAGATAGGCGGGGAATTTATGATTATGACCGCTACACTTCCTACTGTTTTTATGGAAACAATGGAGAGACGAGGCAAAATCAAGGTAAGTGATTTTGTAAAAGAGGAATTCTATAATGACTTAATTCGTCACCACATATCTATACGCAAAACAATGATTGATAAAGATCTAGAACATATTCGTGAAGCTGGACGAAATAAACGTGTATTGATTATTGCTAATACCGTGAAAGAAGCAAAACGTATATATGGGTTGTTTCATAATGAAAATGTAAGGTTGTTGCACACGCAATTTATTCAAAAGGATCGTGCAGTTTTAGAAGAAGGAATTAAGAAGTTCGCACCAAATGATAAAAACCGTGAAAAACAAAGTGGCATTTGGATTACCACACAGCTTGTAGAAGATTCATTAGATATTGATATTGATTTTGATTTGTTATTTACTGAAATCTCTACATTAGATAGCTTATTTCAGCGTTTAGATCGTTGTTATCGTGGAAGAGCCTATGAGAGTCCAGAACCTAGTGTTATTGTTTATACAGAAGCACAAGGGATAGGATTCGTTTATGATGAGGATATTGTTCATAACGGTTTAAAACTTTTAGAACCCTTTAATGAACAAAAAGCTACATGAAAAAACAAAAATGGAGCTTGTTGAAACATTATATAACACAGAAAACCTAAGCAAAAAATACTTAGACGAATTCTATCAAGCTTTAAAAATATTAGATAAACTACCACTAAATGATATGTGAAATATAGAAGCGCAAAGGTTGCTGCGTGATATTGATAATTATCAAGTTATTCCCTGTTCTATATATGTAGAGAATCTTAAGCTATTGAAAACATTTAAACAGGAAAAAGATTCTAGACAGCGAAAAGTATTACGAATGCAAATCGAAAAGCTTACAACCTCTATTTCTAGAAAACAAGTTCAACGATACGGAATCGAAACAAAAGCAATTGATATTCCTGGGCTTCAATACATTCACACTCTAAATTGTAAGTATGATTTTGATAAAGAAAAGAGAACAGGAACAGGAATTATACTTTCGTAATTTTGCAGTGATCGCCGCTATTATCAAACGTGTAGAAACTCTTATTATGATAAGGACTTTCAGCATGTTGTAAGAGAGTACAAAAACACGATCGATGATTTGTTGCAAAATATGGATTGATACATATGATAAAATGTTGCTATCATAAGGTATACCATTCGTGTATAGATAGAGTTTTATCTGAACCATGTGGGATATAAAGTTGTAAAAAATATAAAACGCATACGCTCCATTAATATCGTTTCATCTAAACGATATGATATATAAAGGTTTCCCGATTTTTAATTCGACTTTATCTTAAATTCGTCTTATCTAAACGTAGTAGGGTATAAAGGGTTCCGTTGCAAAGTTTGAAAAAATCCATAAACGGGTGGATAAATAAGAGAAAAACCTTATGCAGTGGCCATTAATTGTTGTAACTCATTGTACACTGAAAAGGCGAAATCTGTTTATATATAGCTTGAATCATTTCGATTCCCTTGATAGTACGAGAAGCATGACGAAGAGTTTGAAATCATGTTGATTTCACAAACCGGCTTTTGACATGTCGATGATCTTGTTCAATGAGATTATTACGGTGTTTAATGGCACAGTGTTTGGTATGGGTATAATAATCGGCTTTCTGTAATTTTTTGAATGCACAAAGTAAAGCTGGGGCCTTGTCTGTCGTAAGAACCAATGGTTCTCCAAAATGTTTTACCAGTCTTTTCATAAAAGTATAAGCAGCTTGATGATTACGTGTTTTTCGAAGTTGAAAGTCCAGTGTATGTCCATCACTATCAATGGCGCGATATAAATAACACCAGTCTCCTTTGATTTTGATATACGTCTCATCAAAATGCCAAGCATGGAGTGCGGATTTGTTTTTCTTCTTCCATATTTGATAGATTACATTACCATATTCATGAACCCAACGTATGATTGTTGTGGGATGAACTGATACACCACGTTCCTTCAGAATTTCAGATACATCACGATAGCTTAAAGAAAAACGATAGTAATAGCCAACGGCTACTAAAATAATGTCTTTCTTGAACTGTTTTCCTTTAAAATGTTTCATGTATCATTCTCCTCAACGCATTTTTCCTACAGTTTAGCTTCATTAAAAAAACTTTGCAGCAGAACCCTCAAGCGTATGCAGGAGGTCCGAACGTTAGGTGGGAGGTAAATTTCGGTTTGGCGTTATAGCCAAAATACGGTAGCAAACTGAGTGCCTACAGATTGTTCAGTGAGAACTAAAAATATAAGACTCTTATTTTGTGGATATAACCATAAAGTAAGAGTCTTATTTCATGAAATTTGGTCATATATTTATCCTCTTATTTTCACCTTTTAATCACCTATTCTCACAATGGGCTTCGTTGCACATAACCTTGAAATGAGAGCTGTGTAAAAACACTTTCTTATAAAAAATTCCCTCAATTAAGAGGAGGGCGCTATTATGTTAGAGTGTAAGAATTACTTTCATTTCAGTTATCCTTTTTTTCTTACTAATAGACTATATCAATAAATCTATTCTTTTTTGTTGTTTCGTTTTCATACTCTTTCATCAACCTATAAAACGTACTTTTCTTCAGCTGGAGCAATTCCATACATTGTACAGCTGTTATGTCTCCATTTTGAATGAGTTTCTTCTATTAATTTTCTCAATATAGGTATATCTGATTTTGATAGAAGAAAAATTCAATTCATGTTATATCTGTATTGGGGAATCTATTAGGGGAAAATATTGTAAAAACGATATGAGGAGGAATAAAATATGTCTTGGAAAAAACAATTAGGTTTGGGAATGGTTTCAGCGGCACTTGGCTTATCTTTAATTGGTGGGGGAACATATGCTTATTTTAGTGATCAAGTTGTGACGAATAACTCAGTCGCCGCAGGGACATTAGATCTTGCTATACAGCCTACCACTTCTCTCAATTTAGATAATTTAAAACCGGGGGATAAAATTTTAAAAAAATTCAATTTGAAAAATAGTGGTACGTTAGATATTAAAGATGTTCTAATGAAAGTAGATTATACTGTGAACGATTTGAAACGAGATAATCAGGAAGATGATTTTGGGAAACATATTAAAGTACAATTTCTTTGGGATTGGGATCCAGCAAAAAGTCCTGTATACGAAACAACTCTTGCAGAATTAAAATCACAAAATCCGGAAGTCACGTCTCATAAAGTATTCCTTGCAAAATGGGCAGAGACGGGTGGATTAAAGGCGGGTAAGATGGATTGGTTCTGGATAAAGTTTATCTTTGAAGACAATAAAATGGACCAGAATATGTTCCAGGGAGATAGTATTGCGATGGAAATGGAGTTCCATGCAAATCAAACAGAAGGACAAGAAAGATAATATTGCAAGATATATATATAAAATTCAAGACTTCTAAGACCTAATATTTTAGAAGTCTTACTTTAATATTTCAAATCGAGGTAATACTTGTGAAGAAAGAGTAAACGGTAACTATACAAACCTTTTACCTGTTAAAAAAACTTTGCAACAGAACCCAACACGTTATCTTGGTTCTTATGTTTATTTACCTTATGTCTCATATAGATTGTTTAATACACAAAAACAGGGTGCTTTATCCAGATATAGTGTTAAACCTAAAGAAACACCATAACAGTTAGTCATGGTGTTTTTCTATATTAAAAATTTGTTGGTATTCATGAATGAATATTCGCCAGAGAAGTAAATATTCTTCATTTATCATTTTTAGCCAAGAAGACTCCTTCCTCAAGGAACATGAAGGGCCACGGCCCAGTGAGTAGGCGGGAGCTGAATTGGCTTCGAACAAGGGATGGCATACTGCCATCTCAATTGTTCGACATATATAACTTATTATTGGATAATTTGTCATCATCATTTCACTACATACCGAATGTACGTTTGTTGTATAATGGAGATATATCGAAATGGGGGTGAAAGAAATGATGATCAATCGAGCATATAAATTTCGTATCTATCCAAATACAGCACAAGCAATTTTAATCAATAAAACCATTGGTTGTTCTCGTTTTGTATTCAATCATCTCCTATCCCTATGGGATAATACATACAAAGAAACAGGAAAAGGTTTGACATATGGGACATGCTCTGCCAAACTTCCTGCCATGAAGAAAGAGTTTGTTTGGCTCAAAGAAGTGGATAGTATTGCGATCCAATCGTCTGTTCGCAACCTTGCGGATGCGTATACACGCTTTTTCAAGAAACAAAACAGTGCCCCACGTTTCAAATTTAAAAAGAATCCTGTGCAATCTTACACCACAAAACAAACGAATGAAAACATTGCTGTTGTAGGAAACAAAATGAAATTGCCGAAACTAGGTCTTGTTCGATTTGCCAAAAGTCATGAAGTGAATGGACGTATTATAAATGCTACGGTCAGACGGAATCCTTCTGGCAGATACTTTGTCTCATTGTTAGTTGAAACAGAAGTGCAAAAACTTCCGAAAATACATTCTTCCATCGGAGTTGATGTAGGACTAAAAGATTTCGCCATTTTGTCAGATGGAACATCCTATAAAAATCCTAAGTTTTTTCGATCATTAGAAGAGAAGTTAGCAAAGGCGCAGCGAGTTCTTTCTAGAAGAACGAAAGGATCTTCTCGCTGGAATAAACAACGAATTAAGGTAGCTAGAATTCATGAATACATCACTAACGCTAGAAAAGATTACTTAGACAAAATCTCAACTGAAATCATCAAAAACCACGATGTGATTGGTATAGAGGATTTACAAGTATCGAATATGCTACAGAATCATAAGTTAGCAAAGGCGATTAGTGAAGTATCATGGTCTCGGTTTCGAACCATGTTGGAATATAAAGCAAAATGGTACGGCAAACAAGTCATTGTTGTATCAAAAACATTTGCTTCCAGCCAATTATGTTCTTGTTGCGGCTATCAAAATAAAGACGTTAAAAATCTAAACTTACGTAAATAGGAGTGCCCTTCTTGTGGTACGCATCATGATAGGGATAGTAACGCAAGTATCAATTTGAAAAATGAAGCGATAAGGCTTCTAACCGCAGGGACTGCGGAGATAGCCTAATCAATTAGAGTTCGATAGAACTCTTTACTTAAGAATCCCCCACTTTCACTTCGTTTAGAAGTGAAAGTGGGGGTAGTTCAAATAAATGAAAAATTCAAATAGAGCCTTCTCTTTTTAAACACCATGTATTTTTTCCCATTTACAATTTGAAACAAAACAATATGACTATCATTCAAGTACACTGAAACCTATTCATATAGTAGAAATATCCATTTTAAGATAATGATACGTTTCAAAATCTTCATTACATATATCTGTAACTAATTGTATAGCCTCCGTATCATAAAAACTCTGATATGTAAGCAGTCAAGGGAATGATGGATCTGTAATGTCAGCTTCAACGTAGCATGCTTCTCGTACTATCAAAGGAATCGAAACGATTCAAGCTATATATAAACAGATTTCGCCTTTTCAGTGTACAACAATTAATGGCCACTGCATAAGGTTTTTTTCCTTATTTATCCACTCGTTTATGCTTTTTTCAAACTTTGCAACGGAACCCGCGATCGTATGGTTGGTTGCGAAAAAGAATGAAAATTCAGATAATATTTTCTGAAATGTAGCAAATGATTTACTGGAAAAGTAAAATTCACTATTAAATAATTTCTACGATAGACAAAAGATTGATTAGGGTGAATTTCCTATCTATTTCACTCTATTTTATTGTGATTATTTTCAATATAGTAAATAAACATTTTGTAATTTTACTAAATATTGTTGATAAATAATTACATATATTGCTATTTCTTGCTGCTATTTGATATATTCTATATTAATACAAGGGGGGATATACAATCGCTAAAATTTAGAATTTTCCTTCTTTTAAAATTGAAGATAAAAAAAGGGGGCGAAGGATATGGAAGAAACAATTCGTTTGAAAGATTTATTTGATATTTTGAAAAAACATGTATTAATAATCTTATCTATTGCCATTGGAGCTGCAATTGTAAGTTCAATAATAAACTTCTATTTCGTAACACCTATCTATCAATCTTCTACGCAAATTTTGGTAAATCAAAAGAAGCAAGAAGGGGTAATTCAACCAGGAGAAGTTCAAACTAATATTCAGTTAACGAATACATATAAAGTCATTATCAAAAGCCCTGTCATTTTAGAACAAGTGAAAAATAAGTTGAAATTAGGAATTTCTGTACAAGAGTTGAGTAAGAGGATCAATGTAGCAAATGAAAAGGATTCTCAGGTGATTATTATTACTATACAAGATGAGGATATTAAAACAGCAAGCAATATTGCTAATACAATAGCTGAGGTATTTAAAGATGAAATTGCAAAAATTATGAATGTGGATAATGTTACGATTCTTTCAAAAGCAGAAATAAATGAAGGAGAGGCACCAGTAAAACCTCGTCCAATATTAAATATTGGAATCGTTTTCGGTATTGGTTTAATATTAGCGCTTGGACTAGCATTTTTACTAGAGTATTTGGATAGCACTTTGAAGACGGAGGAAGACATTGAAAAAGAGCTCCAATTACCCGTTTTTGGGGTTGTTACTCATATCAGTGAAGAAAAAAGGAATGTTAATAATGGTTTGACAGATACAAAGAAAGTGAGGAAACGTACAATTGGTTCTTAAAAAAAAGAAACAAAGACAACAGCGACAGTTAATCACCCATATTCAGCCCAATTCTTCTATAGCAGAGCAATATCGTAATATCCGAACTAATATTGAGTTTGCTTCGGTAGATAAACCCATAAAATCATTACTTATTACATCTCCAAATTCTGAAGCTGGTAAGACAACGACTGCCGCCAATATAGCTGTGGTGTTTGCACAACAAGGTAAAAAAGTATTGATAGTAGATACGGACTTGCGCAAGCCGGTATTACATCAGGTATTTCATGTAGATAATAGGTTCGGATTAACTAGTGTATTAACAGGAGCATATGTGCTTGAAGATTGTATTAAACAGACAGAAATAGATGGATTATTTTTATTGCCATGCGGGCCAATTCCACCTAATCCATCAGAATTACTAGGATTAAATTCAATGAAAGAAATCATGGCAACATTGCGACAAATATACGATTTTATAATTTTTGATACACCACCAATTTTACTAGTAGCAGATACACAAATTATGGCAAATCAATGTGAGTCATCCATTCTTATTATTCGTTGTGGTGTTACAGAAAAAGATGAGGCGTTGAAAGCAAAATATATATTAGAGAAAGCACAAGGAAAACTTTTGGGTGTGGTATTAAATGATAAACAGCAACAACCTGGGGAAGAATATTATTATAACTAGTAAAAAAATATAAGAGGAGAGGATGAAGCAAAAGTATTGATTTACATTGTCATATTTTTCCGGGTACAGATGATGGAGCACGTACTATGACTCATAGTATTGAGATGGCAAAGATGGCAATAGCGGAGGGGATTCATACTATTGTTGCTACTCCGCATCATCAAAATGGTATATACATCAATACAACTAGTAATATAAATTACCAAGTGAAACAAATTATATTTTAAAGGATCCGGGACTAAATGCTACAGTTCTACCATGTCAAGAAGTTCGATTATACACTTAATTAATAGAACATTTAGATAAATCGGATTATCCCTATTATTGTTCATCCTGAAAGAAATATAGAATTAATAGAAAATCCGAAGAAATTATATAAGTTTGTTAACCAAGGAGCTGTAACTCAAATTACTGCGAGTAGTTTGAAAGGAATGTTTGGAAGTAAAATTTAAAAATTAAAATTCGGTGTATTTGTTGTATATAAATTTAAAGAAAATGCATACTTGGCGATTAGTGGAAAAGAAGTTTACAGAGAAGAACCAGAGTTAATACGTTATAAAAAGTTATTTAATCTTTTTTAAACAGGTTCCAACCTGGTGATGTCTCCTTACCAATATCAATGGAGGCACTCGATCACGCTGTGGGTAGACTATATTAATTACCTTAGACGCTTGTCGTCAAAAGTGTGATGTGAGGCTGGGTTAAATGCCCAAATTTTTAATTATAAAGCTAATTAAGTGATTAGGAGAAATAAGAATTCAGAGATGTATTTATGGTTTCTTTAGGGGGTACGACAATTGACGTATAAAGGAAGGATATGCCTATTAATATTACTAGATTCACTGATTGTTTTAACTTCAGTATACTTAAGTTATTGGGTTTTATTACCTGATTTATTAAATGAATCACCGGAGATTTTTATTTCAAATTCCATTGCGTTATTGTGTAGTCATCATTTTTTTGCCTATACTTATAAATTGTATAAAAAAGCCTGGGAGTACGCAAGTATAAGAGAATTAGAGCAAATTTTTAAGGCCGTTACTTTTTCTGTCATTATTATTGTAGTTGTCCAATATACAACTGGACAATATGTATATCTTCGGATTTTAGCGATTACATGGATGCTGTATATATTATTATTCGGGGGGTCACGTTTGACATGGCGTATTTTTCGAGATAGATATATTACGAAAAACGTCGATAAAAAACGTACACTTATTGTGGGAGCCGGTTCAGCAGGAACAATGGTCGTAAGACAATTACAACAAAATAGAGATACTAACTTAGAAGCCGTTGCCTTTGTTGATGATAATAAAACAAAACAAAATTTAGAGGTTTATGGTATTCCAGTGGTTGGGACGACAGTAAATATTCATCAAATAGTAGAGAAACATAAAATTGAACATATAATTATTTCTATTCCATCATTGAAGAGAAAAGAAATAAATAAGATCTTTCAAGAGTGTATAAAAACAAAAATGAAAACACAAATTGTACCAATGTTAGAAGATATACTAGATGGGAAAGTTTCTATTAATGAATTTCGTGATGTTAAGGTTGAAGACTTACTAGGTAGAGAGCCGGTTAAATTAGACAACGTAGGTATTACTGAAACAATTACCGGTCGTACAATTCTAGTCACAGGTGCTGGTGGATCAATTGGATCTGAAATTTGCCGACAAGTAGTGAAATATAAACCAGAAAAAATTATCTTATTAGGGCATGGAGAGAATAGTATCTATAAAATTGAAATGGAGTTACAGGAATACGATAAAGAAAACGTAAAAATAATAACAGAAATTGTTGATATTCAAGATCAAAATAAGTTATTTAGTTTAGTAGAAAAACATAAACCATACATTATATATCATGCAGCAGCACATAAGCATGTACCCCTTATGGAACGCAACCCAGAAGAAGCTGTAAAGAATAATATAATAGGGACTAAAAATATTACAGAAGCCGCAGACATGTTTAAAGTAAATACGTTTGTTATGGTTTCAACTGATAAGGCTGTTAATCCTACAAGTGTAATGGGAGCTACAAAACGTATTGCTGAAATGATTATTCAACATATGGATACGGTAAGTAAAACAAGATTTGTGGCTGTTCGGTTTGGAAATGTGCTAGGAAGCCGTGGCAGTGTTATTCCGTTATTTAAAAAACAAATAGAAAAGGGTGGACCTGTAACTGTTACTCATCCAGAGATGGTCCGTTATTTTATGACAATCCCAGAAGCGTCACGACTTGTAATACAAGCCGGAGCTTTAGCAAAGGGTGGTGAGATCTTTGTACTGGACATGGGAGAGCCAGTTAAGATTGTCGATCTTGCCAAAAGTTTAATTACATTGTCTGGATATCCTATAGAGGAAATTGGTATTGAGTATACAGGGATGAGACCTGGAGAAAAATTATATGAAGAGTTATTTAAAGATATTGATGTGTTTGTAAACCAAGTGCATCCGAAAATTTATGTAGGTAAACCGAAATTTATCGAAATTACTATTATTCTTTATTTGATAGATAGTTTTCAAGAGTATGATAAAGATATGTTGAAAAGAGCAATCTTTGATATAGCATATGAGAAAAAAGTCAATAGCCCAGTTATGAAAATATAACTAATGGGATTAGGGGAATTAAAATGGACTTATCGGAAGAAAAAAAACTCTCAAACAGAAATGCACCTTTAACATTGAAGCGAAATTTTTTTTATACAGCAACAGCAAATCTTATATATGCTTTTAGTCAGTGGTTGATTATTTTATTAATGGCGAAACTAGGAAGTGTAGAAATGGTTGGACAATATTCTTTAGGATTAGCCGTAACTGCTCCGGTATTTTTGTTTCTTAATATGAATTTAAGAAGTATACAGGCAACAGATACACAAAATAGTTATGAATTTACAGATTATTTTATAAATCGAGTTATTACAAGTTTTGCAGGAATTATAATAGTATCTATTATTTCATTACTAGAAATGTTTAGCGATCAAACGAGAGTAATAATACTGTTAATGGGGCTAAGCCGTTTTTTTGAATCTTTGTGTGATGTATCCTATGGGTTATATCAACAAAGAGAGAGAATGGATTATTTGGCTGTTTCGAAGATTATACAGAGTATATTGGCAATCCTACTAGTAACTCTGTCTATGATGATATTTGAAAATTTAGTGTGTAGTGTGATTTTTTATTGTTTAACATTTCTATTTGTTTTGATTGCATATGACTTTAGAAAAATTCGATTATTAGTGGATTTTAATGCATGTGGATCATTAAAAAGAACTAGCAAATTTTCTAACGTGAAAGGATTAATTATACTGGGATTACCATTGGGAATTGTATCATCATTAGATACGTTTAATGCTAATCTTCCTAGATACTTTATTCAATATTTTTTGAATGAAGAGGCATTAGGATATTTTTCTTCCATAGCATTTATTATGTCAACAGGAGCTACTGTTATAAATGCACTTGCGCATTCAAGTATTCCAAGGCTATCAAATTATTACAGAGAAAATTATGAGTTATTTAAAAAATTATTATTTCAACTGATCTGTCTAGGGGTACTTATAGGGGGGGGAGGTATTATAATAAGTTACATATTCGGTGAGTACATATTAAACCTCATATATACAAGTTCTTATAGTTATTATAATAACGTATTTATTATTATTATGGTGGCTGGGTTAATCTGGTATGTAACTGGCTTTATTAGTAGTGCCCTTACTGCAACTAGAGAATTTAAAGCGCAGGTTCCTATCCATGTAATTACAACAGTTGTTACAGCCGTATCATCAGTGCTGTTAATACCTAAATATGCTTTAATAGGTGCTGCAATAATAGTTTGTATTTCAAATACGTGCAGATTTATTTTAACATTGGTAACTCTTAATAAAATTGTCAGTAAAAATTTAAAAAGAGGTATTGAAAGATGCGTTTAAAGACATTTTTTCAAAGGAATGGTTATGTATTAGGTTTTTTTAGATTGTACACAAGAAGTTTTATAAAAATACTAAATGTACTAAATACAATTAGATGGAGGCTTGTAGGGATTAGATTAGGTAAGGGTTCAAAAATACAGGTTGGTACTAAAATAGAAAATCCTAAACAAATAGTATTAGGGGAGAATTGCTTAATTGCAAGTGGCACTGTGATTGATAGTGAAAATAATGAGGGTAAGTTAATTTTAAAAAATAATGTTCAAATTAACAAGGGGGTAAGACTAGACCATACTGGTAATCTAATAATACATGATAACGTGCTAGTCTCTGAGTATTCAACAATATATACTCATAGTCATGGATACAAACCTAGATCTAAACCAATTCCTCAGGGTTTAATTATTAAAGAAAACACATGGATTGGCTCACATTCTATTATCTTATCAGGAATTAATGAGATAGGAAGTAACGCGATAGTAGCCTCAGGGTCAATAGTTACTAAAACTATAGAATCAAAATCTGTATATGGGGGAAACCCAGCTAAGTATATTAAATCTTTATAGGAGCTATCTTTATGAATTTGTTTTTATTAATAGTAATGTTATTTGCATTATATTTGTTTGGGTTATGTTATTCATATTTTAAATCCGATAAAGATATATTTTCACCTGGAATATTGATTACCTTCTTACAAATTATCAGTACAATCCCGTATCTATTGCTTTTGTTTTTTGATCAAAACCAAATTTCATACCTTATTTATACTAATGATTTGGATGTAGAAAATAAATTGATTTGGTATTTGATACTGCAAATCTTAGGTTACATTTGCTTGATAGCAGGTTTAGATTATAAAGGATATTCGTATTTTTTTAGAAATGATCCCATAATGGATATTCCTAAAAATAGGATTCATATAGCTATTTCTGTCGCTTTAGCTCTAGGTATCCTTGGTTATATGTTGTTTTTAAAAAATATTGGTGGTTTCAGTAATCTAATTTATAATCTTCAACATCGGGCTGAATTCACTTCTGGTAATGGCTATATATTGACTTTACTTAAATTTTTAACAGTAGCTATTTGTTTGTTAATTTATAGTAGGAAATATAAAAAGATTGGGAATGTACGATATAAATTATTCGTTTGTGTAGTGTTAGTAGGAACAATATTTATTCTATCTACTCTTGGGGGAAGGAAAGCGACTATTCATTTGGTCATTTTTTGTATATTATTTTTTCACTATGGAGTATCGCGTGTAAAAAAAATTCCTGTTAAGTTATATTTCTTAATAATCTTGGGCTTAATATATTTTATTGCCATGCCAATTTTAAGGAGTCCAGGGGCTGTTGAATATTATAGTGAAAGACCTACTGAAATATATGAAGAGGTAAAACAAAATTATACTGACGCTATAAAATCAATAAGTTATGTAGACCATTTTATTTTAATAACGGATCATTTTAATTTACAAAATATTTGGCTAGGAAAAAGCTATGTAGACCTATTAAAAGCCCCGATACCAAGGTCTGTATATCCAGAAAAGCCCCCTGTAGATGATGGAATGTATATTCGTACAATAGCAGAAGGCTATCATGTTACTCCCTCTAAACCAATTCAGGAATTATATGCGTCTTCATGGCCTCCTGAAACTTTTGGAAGTATGTATGCTAATTTTTGGATACCAGGTATCGTGTTAGGAATGTATATATTGGGAGTTATCTACAAAATTTCATATTTATTCATGAGAATAAACGGATATAACTTTTTATCCATTTTTATTTATGGAAGTATAATTTTAAATTTTCAATTGAGTAATTTGAGAATGGTGCAGGTTACTACAGATATATTATTAATTACAATATTTTTTCTTTTGTTTTCCCAAAAGAAATTATTAAGGTGAGGGGAATTTATGGTAAAGAATATTTTAATAATAACTCCATATTATTTACCAGGCTTTAAGGGTGGGGGACCAATACGATCCATTAGTAATTTAGTGCAAACTTTAGGGAATGAATTTAACTTTAAGATTATTACTAGTGATAGAGATCTAGGGGATTCGATATCATTTGAAAAGATTCAAAATGAAGTTTGGACAAAAGTAGGGTCCGCGGAGGTTTACTATGTAGCTCCTGAAAAATTAAAATTTAGATATTTAAGACATATTATTAAAAGAACGAAGTATGATTTTATTTATCTGAATAGTTTTTTTAATAAAAATTTTTCGATTATTCCCCTCTTATTAAGAGGGATGGGAAAGATTCCATATAAGCCGATTATAGTGGCTCCAAGAGGAGAGTTCTCACCAGGTGCATTAAAGATAAAAAGTATAAAAAAAGAACTGTTTATTAAATCAGCAAGGTTAGTAGGGCTACATAATAATGTGATTTGGCATGCTACAAGTGAAGAAGAAAAAATAGATATAAATCGGATTTATAAGGAGGTAAATTCGATACAGATTGCACCAAATTTACCGAATGTTATTAAGGATAAAGAACGGGTGAAAAAGAAAAAGAAAAATGGAGAATTAAAACTGATTTTTCTATCGAGAATAACAGAAAAAAAGAATCTAAAAGGAGCAATTACGCTATTAAAAGATGTTATTGGGAATATAACTTTAGATATTTACGGTCCGATTGAAGATCAAAGCTATTGGAATGAATGTCGAGATGTTATTAAATCACTACCCATTAACGTTCAGGTGAATTATATGGGACAAGTCAATAATAATAAAGTGCATCTGCTGTTTTCTAGCTATGATGCTTTTTTATTTCCGACGTTTGGTGAGAATTACGGTCATGTGATTGTTGAATCGCTGTTAGCAGGATGTCCTGTTATTATAAGTGACCAAACACCTTGGAAGAACCTCGAGGATGAGGAGGTTGGTTGGGCGATTCCCTTAGAGAAAAAAAAGAAATTTATTACGGTTTTAAATAATCTGGTGTATATGGACTCCAAAGAATTGCACCAATTATCACGAAACGCTTCTGGATATGCTTTGAGAATGTATTTTTGTGAAGAAATAGTTGAACAAAATAGGGATTTATTTATCAAAAATTAATTCATATTAGCAGGGAGTGAGGTAAATTGTTTAAAAATAAAATATTACTTATCACTGGTGGTACAGGATCATTTGGTAATGCTGTTCTTAAACGCTTTTTAGATACTGAAATTAAAGAAATTCGTATTTTTAGTAGAGATGAGAAGAAACAAGAAGATATGCGAATAAAGCTTAATGATCCCAAGGTGAAATTTTATATTGGTGATGTGCGGAATAGGGAAAGTGTTGATAATGCAACGAAAGGAGTTGATTATGTTTTTCACGCTGCTGCCCTAAAACAAGTGCCTTCCTGTGAATTTTATCCGATGGAGGCTTTAAAAACAAATGTTGTCGGAACAGAAAATGTAATTAATAGTGCAATCCAAAATGCTGTAAAAAGAGTAATCCTTTTAAGTACAGATAAGGCTGTTTATCCAATTAATGCAATGGGACAATCAAAAGCATTGGCAGAGAAAATATTAGTAGCCAAGTCTAGGAATGTAATGGATGGTGGAACGGTTTTGTGTGCAACGCGTTACGGTAATGTTATGGCTTCTAGAGGCTCGGTTATTCCTCTTTTTATTGAACAAATTTTAAATAAGTTGCCCTTAACAATTACTGATCCTAAAATGACTCGTTTTTTAATGTCTTTAGATGATGCAGTGGATTTAGTATTATACGCATTCGAACATGGAAATCAGGGGGATATTTTTGTTCAAAAGGCACCCGCATCCACAATTTTCGACTTAGCTATTGCCTTGAAGGAAATATTTAATACTGAAAATGAAGTGAAGATAATAGGAACTAGACATGCTGAAAAGCTTTATGAAACTTTATTAACTAGGGAGGAAATGGTGAACTCGGAAAATATCGGAAAGTATTATCGTATTAAAGCTGATAATCGTGATTTAAACTACAATAAATATTTTGTAGAAGGAAAAACTAGTATTAGCGAGCGGCAAGATTACCATTCGCATAATACGAAACGATTAGACATAAAGAGTATAAAGGAGTTAATCCTGAAATTAGATTATGTTCAAGAACAATTAGCAGAATTTAAAAGAGAACAATTAATAACGATAGAGGGATTATCATGAAAATACTAGTAACAGGTTCGGAAGGGTTTGTAGGCAAAAATTTAGTCGATCGACTGAGTAAAATTGATAACATCGAAATTTTGTGTTTTACGAAAGGATGTTCATTGTCTGTACTTAATGATTATTTGAAACAGGTAGAAGGTATATATCACTTAGCGGGAGTTAACCGCCCTCAAAGCGAAAGTGAATTTCAGGAAGGAAATGTAGAGTTAACAAAGTATATCGTAGATAATTTATTGAAATCAGATAATAAACCTTGGGTTGTTTTTTCTTCGTCAGTTCAAGTAGAGTTAGAAAATCCATATGGAAGGAGTAAGAAACAAGCTGAAGATCTTTTGCACAGCTATCATTTTGAAACTGGAGCATCTGTAAATATTTATCGCTTACCTAATTTGTTTGGAAAATGGTGTAAACCTAATTACAATTCTGTAGTGGCTACTTTTTGCCACAATATTGCAAGGGGAAAAGCAATTTCAATTCATGATCCGGAAAAGTATTTGGAGCTTTTATACATTGATGATCTTATAGATAAATTTGTAAATCTATTACAAGATGGTTTTAATAAGGAAATCTATCCACAAATAGATAGAATATATGAAATTTCATTGAAGGATTTAGCGGGGAAGATTAATGGTTTTTATAATATTAGAAAAACCCATACAATACCTGACCTTTCAGATGTATTTACCAAGAAGTTACATGCGACGTATCTTTCTTATTTAGAGAAAAATGATTTTTCTTATGAATTAGAAATGAAAAGAGATAATAGAGGTTTTTTGGCGGAAATTATTAAATCTAATGAATTTGGGCAAATTTTCATCTCAAGTACTAAGGAGGATATTACGAGAGGAAATCATTATCACCACACAAAAGTAGAGAAATTTTGTGTAATTAAGGGAGAAGCCGAAATAAATTTTCGAGATATTTATTCGGAATCTTCTTTCTCATATATAGTATCTGAAGAAAAGTTAGAAATAGTTGATATTCCACCAGGTTATACACATAACATTAAAAATATCGGTCTGGGTGAGATGTTAGTATTATTTTGGGCAAATGAAATTTTCAACTCAGAAAAAGCCGATACATTCTATTTAGAGGTGTAAAAATAATGAGAAAAAAAAAGATAATGACGATTGTAGGTACGAGGCCGGAAATTATAAGGTTATCATCAGTAATAAAAGCTTGCGATACGTATTTCGATCACATATTGGTTCATACAGGGCAAAATTGGGACCCGACGTTAAATGATGTTTTCTTTGAAGAGTTAGGTTTAAGGCAACCAGATTATTTTTTTGAGGTAGTGGGGGATCATCTTGGAGAGACAATGGGTAACATTATTAGTAAATCTTATGAGCTTATGAACCAATTACAACCAGCTGCTTTATTAATTTTAGGAGATACAAATAGTTGTTTATGTGCCATTTCAGCAAAGCGTTTGAAAATTCCTGTGTTTCATATGGAGGCGGGAAATAGATGCTTTGATCAAAATGTGCCAGAGGAAATTAATCGTAAAATTGTAGATCATGTAAGTGATATTAACCTTCCGTACACAGAGCACAGTAGAAGATATTTGTTAAGTGAAGGTGTTCGAAAAGAACATATTTTAGTAACGGGTTCTCCAATGCATGAGGTGCTAAAAGAACATAAAGAGAGGATAGAAAAAAGCAATGTCCTTACGGAATTGGGTTTAAAACAAAATAGTTATATTTTAGTAAGTGCGCATCGAGAAGAAAATATTGATCACGAAGATAATTTTAACCATTTGATGGAGTCTTTAAATGCAGTAGCTGAAACATATAGCATGCCAATTATCTACTCCACACATCCAAGAAGTTTAAAACGTATTAAAGAACGAGGATTTAAATTTCACCCCCTAGTAAGAGTTTTAAAGCCGTTTGGCTTTTTTGCATACAATCATCTTCAACAAAATGCATTTTGTGTGCTGTCTGACAGTGGGACATTAAGTGAAGAGTCCGCAATATTAAGATTTCCCGCAGTACTAATTCGAACAAGTACTGAAAGACCAGAAGTTTTAGACAAAGGTTCAGTTATTATAGGTGGCATTAAGAAAGATGGAGTACTCCAATCAATCAAACTAGCAAAGGCTATGGATAATAATGGCGCCATGTTCAATCTTCCAATGGATTATATAGATACAAATGTTTCTATTAAAATTGTAAAAATTATTGAAAGCTACACGGAAATTATAAATAAAGTTGTATGGAATAAATACAATTAAGAGGCTTCTTTATTATTGGAAGTCTCTTAATTGTATAAAAAAAACTTTAAGGTGAAAACAATGAATATTTTATTCCTAATGATAGCTTTTCCCGACGTTGAAAAAACAGAAAATTTATATACTGAATTGGCACATGAGTTTAAAAATCATGATCATAATGTTTATGTAGCAACTATTTTAGGAGACTCAGACCATACTCAAACTATTCTGCGAAATGAAAGAGGGGTAAATGTATTACGTATAAGTTCTGGAAAACTTTTTAATGTAAATTATATTGTCAAAGGAATAAATACGGTACTACTCCCTTATAGATTTAATCAAGACATAAAAAAATATTTTAAAGGTGTGAAGTTTGATTTAGTTATATCACCTACACCACCTATTACATTTTTGAATACGATTAAAAAATTGAAAAAAAAGCACAGTTGCAAATCTTATTTAATTCTCAGAGATATTTTTCCGCAGAATGCTAAAGATTTAGGGTTAATTAATAATGAATTACTCTTCTCTTATTTTAGAAGGAAAGAAAAAAAGTTATACGGAATTTCTGATCATATAGGTTGTATGTCGCAAGGAAATATTGATTATATTGTGAAACATAATACAGACATAAAACAGGAGAAGTTGGAATTACTCCCAAATTGGCGGAAAGTAAGGGAGAATTCTTTCCTGCCTAAAACGAACTATAGAAAACAATATGGATTCAATGATGATCAAATAGTATTAATTTTTGGAGGGAATATTGGATTACCACAGGAATTAGACTTTCTAATAGAGTTAGTAGAATGCTATAAACATCGCGAAGATATTACATTCTTAATTATTGGATCGGGTAATAGACAAGAATCTTTAAAGAAAATGATTGTTGAAAGAGAGCTAACAAATGTCATACTAAAAGATCCTGTTCCTAGCCAAGAGTATGATTGTTTAGTAAGAGAGTGTGATATAGGTTTAATAAATTTGAATCGTGACTTCACAATTCCCAACATTCCTTCAAAAACATTAGCCTATTTTGAAGCCGAAGTACCTATCCTTGCATCCATTGATCAGAATACAGACTATGGACGAGTACTTAATGAAGCTAGGGCTGGTATGTGGAGTATTACAGGTGATTTAGAGAGCTATAAAAATAATTTTGAAAAGTTAGTGTGTGATAAGGAACTGAGAAAAAGTATGGGCAGAAATGGACGCTCATATCTAATACAAAATTTAGGCGTAAATAAAGCATATAAAACGATTATTAACCATATAAAAAAATGAATTAGAGGATGAGAACTATGTTGAAAAGAGTGTTTGATTTTACAATCGCATGTATGGGATTGTTGATATTAACTATTCCTATTGGAATTATTGCGGCATTAGTTCGAATAAAACTTGGTTCGCCAATCATATTTAAACAGCTTCGTCCAGGTTTGAATGGAAAGTCATTCTATCTGTATAAATTTAGGACGATGACAGATGAGAAAGATGAAAATGGAAATTTACTTTCAGATTATCTGAGATTGACATCGTTGGGGAGATTGCTTCGGAAATTTAGTTTAGATGAATTACCTCAACTTATCAATGTAATAAAAGGAAATATTAGTTTAGTAGGTCCACGCCCTTTACTAATGGAATATCTTTCTTTATATACCCCTGAACAGGCTAGACGTCAAGAGGTTCTCCCTGGTATTACGGGATGGGCTCAAGTAAACGGTCGAAATGCTATTTCATGGGAGGAAAAATTCGAGTTAGATGTTTGGTATGTCGATCATCAATCTTTTTGGTTGGATGTAAAAATTATATTTTTGACAATTATAAAGGTATTTAAATCAGAAGGGATTAGTCAACAAGGGCATGTGACAATTGAAAGATTTACAGGGGAAAACTCAAATAAAGAAGTGATGAAATGAAAAAGATAGCTTTAATTGGTCAGGGAGGGCATGCAAAAGTAATTCAGGATATGATTCATACAAATGGTAGCTTCAAAATAATTGCATTCTTTGATGATAAGTATAAAAGTTTATGTAAGGCAAACGAAATATATTATGGGCCAATCTCTTCTATTCAAACGTTAAGGAGAGAAATTGAGTTTCAGCTTATCATTGCAATTGGTAATAATACTGTACGAGAAAAGATTGCTGAACAATTACATTTTAATGATGATTGCTATGAAAGCATTATTCATCCCACTGCCTGGATTAGTAAATCAGCTACTATTGGTAGAGGTACAGTTATTATGCCGAATGTTACGATTAATGCAGATACAATTATTGGTCGTCATGTCATTGTTAATACATCTTCTGTTGTGGAACATGATAATTGTATTGGTGATTTTGTGCACATAGGTCCAAATGCTACATTAACTGGGGCAGTTACAATTGGTAATGTTACGCAAATAGGAGCTGGGGTAACAATTATTCCAAATCTTATAATAGGAGCTCGGAGTATGATAGGAGCTGGAGCAACAGTAATTCATAATATACCGTCTTATTGTACAGCTGTAGGTTTGCCGGCAAAAATAATAAAAAGTTTATTTTCTAGAAGGGGTGGAACATAATTATGAAAAATAAGAGGATTTTTTTATCGTCTCCACATATGAGCGGAAAAGAGAAAGAATATATTAATGAGGCTTTCGAAACCAATTGGATTGCTCCTTTAGGCCCAAATGTCGATCGTTTTGAAGAAGAAATTTCTACTTATGTAGGCTCAAAAGGTGCCGTTGCAGTTTCTTCTGGAACAGCAGCAATTCATTTAGCTTTGGAAGTATTAGAGGTTAAATCGGGCGATAGTGTATTTTGTTCTTCTTTAACATTTATTGCAAGCGCGAATCCTATTAAGTATCAAGGCGCAGAGCCAGTTTTTATTGATTCTGAGTATGAGACATGGAATATGTCACCAATTGCGCTTAAAAAAGCGTTTCAAGATGCGAAAATAAAAGGGAAAATGCCTAAAGCAGTTATTGTTGTTAATTTATTCGGACAAAGTGCAAAAATGGAAGAAATTTTAGAGACTTGTAATTATTACAATGTGCCAATTATTGAAGATGCTGCCGAATCTTTAGGTGCGACATATAAAGGGAGGCAGACAGGTACATTGGGGAAGATTGGTGTATATTCATTTAATGGAAATAAAATTATTACAACATCTGGTGGTGGGATGCTTGTTTCAGATGATATTGAATTATTAAAGAAAGCAAAATTTTTAGCAACACAAGCACGTGATCCAGTTATACATTATCAACATAGTACAGTGGGGTATAATTATCGTATGAGTAACATTATTGCTGGGATTGGGCGTGCACAATTACAAGTGTTAGATGAACGAGTAAATATGCGTAGAGAAATTTTTAATCAATATACAAAAGGGTTAAATGATATGGATGGCATTACATTTATGCCTGAATTAGAAGGGACATTGTCAAATCGATGGTTAACTGTAATGTTAATAGATGAACGGAAACTTAGTATAACCCCCGTAAACATTGTACAAGAATTGGAGAAAGAAAACATTGAAGCACGTCCATTATGGAAACCGCTTCATATACAGCCGGTATTTAAAGGAACAAAATATTATTCGCACAGGGAAAATGAAAACGTATCGGAATATTTATATCATCAAGGCATTTGCTTACCTTCAGGTTCGAATATGACTATGGAAGAGCAAAACAAAGTTATAAAACATTTAAAAGAAAGTTTAGTAGAGAAAGTTAGAGCTTAGTGTGTATTCTAAGCTCTAATTTTATTTTTTTACAAGAAAGGCGGAGGATCTATGTCAAATGGATTTGGAAGAGGTATTAGGAATTAAGACCTGTGGTAGTATGTCACACTTTAACGCACCTTTCTAGCGTAAAAAGTGGTGACTAAGTAATAGCGCATCCACCAATCCGTACAATTTTTCTTGCGGTTAGAACAAGTGCACGTTTGTGTTGATGTTTGGTACTTCATTATATTTTTTCACGTAATATTTTTGGTAACCTGATACATGCCTTTTTACAGAGTTGGCGGCTCCAACTAAGTAATAGTGCAAGTAGTGACTCCCATTACGAGATAATGAAGTGTTTTCTACGGTGAAGCGACCAGACTGGTGTGTACGCCGACCAACAACCTTGTCCTGAGCGGCCTGCGAGTAGGGAGTTCCGCGCGTTCACTGAGAAACCTCTTAGTTATGTGGTAAAAGTCCACAGGAGGAAAAAAAGTTGTTCCAAATGATTCTAAGATCATTATCTAGAAATATATTGAGACGTCTACGGATCGCTTATTAAGGAAAATTAAAACTGAAGTGACAGCTTAAACATAATATACGAGGAGGTTAGTTTATGAAAATTGCTATTTTTGGTACGGGCTATGTTGGTTTAGTTACTGGTGTATGTTTGTCTGAAATTGGCCATGAAGTAACTTGTATCGATATTGATATACACAAAGTAAAAAAAATGAAACAGGGTATTTCACCTATTTATGAACCTAGGCTGGATGAATTGATGATGAAGAACAGCAAAGCTGGAAGGCTGTTTTTCACAACTGAATACAATGAAATTGTGAAAAATGTAGATGTGATCTATATTGCTGTCGGTACTCCACAAAAAAAAGATGGATCGGCAGATTTACAATATATTGAACAAGTAGCCTTACAAATTGCTGAGAGTATAGAAAAGGATACTGTTATTGTGACAAAAAGTACAGTACCTGTAGGAACGAATGATCGCTTAAGAGATTTAATCTTAACTCATTTAAAGACCGATGTAAAAGTTCACATGGTTTCAAATCCAGAATTTTTACGTGAAGGCTCAGCAATCCATGATAGTTTTCATGGGGATCGAATTATTATAGGGGTAGATAGTGAAAAAATAGCAAATATGATTCGAGAAATCTATAAACCGTTTAGCATTCCAGTATTTCGAACAAATATTAGAAGTGCAGAATTGATTAAATATGCTTCTAATGCTTTTTTAGCAACAAAAATTAGTTTTATTAATGAAATTTCAAATATTTGTGAAAAAGTCAATGCTAATGTTGATGATGTAGCATATGGAATGGGTCTAGATAAACGAATTGGAACACAGTTTTTAAAAGCTGGAATTGGATATGGCGGATCTTGTTTTCCAAAAGATACACACGCACTGGTACAAATTGCTGGTAATGTAGATTATGAATTTGAATTGTTAAAATCAGTTATTTGTGTGAACAATAAACAGCGTTCTTTATTAGTACAGAAGGCTAAAAAGAAAGTAGGAGACTTAGCGGGTAAGAAAGTCGCGATTTTGGGACTAGCTTTTAAACCTAATACAGATGATATGCGTGAAGCGGCTTCTATAGTAATAGCGCAAGAATTAGTAGCTATGGGTGCCATAATTAAAGCGTATGATCCAGTTGCAATGAGTAATGCAATTCATTTTTTACCATCCGAAGTAGAGTGCATGAGCAATATAGATGAGACTATACATGGTGCTGATGTAACGTTTATTGTTACTGAGTGGAATGAGATTAAAAATTACCCTTTGAGTAAGTATGTAAAATTGATGAAACAAGCCAATATTTTTGATGGACGTAATTGCTATGATCTAAATGAGGTTAGAAAATTTGAATTATACTATTATTCAATTGGTAGATCAGAAGTGAAAAAAGAGAAAGTAAAGGTTTGATCAATTGTTTCAAAAAATAACCATTACAGTAGTTACACTATCGGTGTATTATGCATGAATTTAATAGAATTTAAATGTGTAAGTATACATAGGTTTTATACATGCTATAAATCCTAATATTTTTAGAACAAAATAAATAAATAAACAAAAAAGGGGGGTGATGAGGAATAAAATAGGAGTAGGATTAAAGATAGATATTGATACTGCAAGAAAAAATTTAACAGAAAAGGAGTAAGAGCTGTGAATTTTAAAAAAATCATGAAAAAAGGTTCATTAGTTGCAGCGATGGGAATTGGATTGACAATGTTTTCAGTGCCGTTAGCGCATGCGGATACAAACAAAGATGCTTCGCAACAGATGGTAAGTGCACTAAAAAAATTACATGTTGATCAAGTAGACTATTTGTATGCTTATTTGCAGTCAATTAATCTAACAAAACAAGAACAAAACCAAATAAATGCAAATGCTGAAAAAGTAAGTAGAATTTTAACAGGATCGAAGGAAGTGACAAAACTAACGTCAACGCAAAAAGTAGAAGTACTCCGTTTGTTTCTGGATAGTGCCAAACTAGCTCATTTACAAGTAGATATTTTGGATGAGAACGGAAAAGCTTTAAATCTCGTTGATTATAATCTGAATGGGGATGTTGTAATTCAATTAAAAGATTTAAATGGTAAGTCGCTTGCGAAAATTAATCCGACACAGGCAATGCTTACCTCAGGTAACTTTAAAAATATGGTGAATTCACTTAAGGTAGCAATGGATGCGAAAAGAGAGTTGAATAAAAATGAGGAATTTGTACCAATGGTAAGTGCTCAAATGCCAAATACAGCATCAAACGAGCAAACATATATGTTAATTGGTGGATTGATTGCTTTGGTAGGTACACTAGCATTAATTCCCGCAGTTCATGTTGTTCGTAAATCTGAGCAAATGAATAAGGGATAATTATATGAGGAAGAAAATTCGTAAAAGCAGATGGAGATGGGTGATTATCGGGATCCCTATTTTTTTTATTTTATCTGGAGTAGGGATTGTCGGTTTCTTCGGCTGGGAATTATCGAAACAAACCGTATTATTGGCTCATACAGCTTTTACACCATATAAACCGGAAGATCCTGATAAAACGTTCCAACAGGCATGGTCAGAGTTACCAGAACCTGGATCGAAAATTGGTGATTTAGTTTTTAAAACGCTGGACTATAAAGTTCCTGTTGTACAAGGTACGCATGACGCAGAGTTGAAATCCGGAGTTGGTCATTTTGCTGGAAGTTCATTGCCAGGGCAAGATGGAAACGTTGTATTAAGTGGACACCGTAATACGAGTTTTCGAAAACTTGAATATTTAAAGATGGGTGATTCAATTGAATTTGCAACCCCGTATGGTAATTTCATTTATGAAATAACAGATTTTAAAATTACTAATGCTAAAGATGAAACAATTATTGTTCCTACTAATTATGAAACATTGACATTAACAACTTGTTATCCTTTTGAGTATATTGGAGATGCGCCAGCAAGATTTGTTGTATTTACAAAGATTTTATCTAAACCAGATTTAGATAAAATCCAAAATAAAAAGATATAATACCGTCTTTGAAGAGTATTAACAAATGATTAATAAAGTTCAATTGTTTAAACAGCAATTGGGCTTTATTTGTGATGAGAAAAATGACAAAATGAGGTAGATACATGAATAAGAGAGCATGGATCGGATTTACAATATGTGTGCTATTTGTTGTAGTACTCGTTTGTGGACAATTACATTGGCGTGAGAAAATCACAAGAGTAACAAATGAAGCAATACAGAAAAAAAGTGAGATTATGCCACAGGAAGCAGCAGTAAGTGTCTCACCAAATTATGAAACGTACATAAAAAACCTTCCTGATGTTGTAAAAGATAAGGTGAAGAGGGCAGTTTTGAGTGGGAAATTAGTTCATCTTGTTATCGTTGGTGACCAAGCAACTGCAAGCAGTCGAGAAGCTTGGCCAATTAAGGTAGCAGAGCAAATGAAAAAGACATATGGCAATGGAGTTTGGAATATAACAGTAAGAGAGTGGGAAGATGAGAGTACAGCTGATTTGCTTTCCAATAAACGTTTTGATGAATTGATTGCTTTACATCCAGATGTTATTCTGTTTCAACCACCATTTTTAACTGATAATAATAGAGGTGGAAATAGAGATTCTGTTACGAATCTGGATCAGTTTTTAAAGCGAGTAACAGAAATTTTGAAGGATACAACCCTTATAATACAGCCTCCAAATCCTATTCATAATGCTATAAATTATCCAAATGCTATATCTGAACTACAGCAGTATGCAGAGCAACATCAGTATATATATTTGGATCATTGGACATCTTGGCCAAATCAAAATTCAGGAGCGATATTACCGTATTTACAAAATGAACATGGTTTTCCTAATATAAAAGGCCATGAGCTTTGGGCTCAGTACATTAATACTTATTTTGTTGGAGAATGAGTATTGCTTTGATAGGAATTGAAATAAAGTTAAGGGGCTTTACTAATAGAGAGTTTCTAGTTTATGTTTTTTGTTGAATTAATTTACGGATAATTAAGAATGGGTGTTTTAAGAGATCATGCTAGAGGAGCAAAGAGTTTAACTAAGGTTAAAGAGGTGCTGATGACTGAACTTCCATCTTCAGATGCAGACAAAACATTTGTAGTAGAACCTACGTTACAAAGAGTAACTGCTGCACCAGCAGGGATTTTTAAAATACACGAACCTACTAGTTGTTGGTTAAGATTTTGAGGACCTGCCTGAATTGAATTACCATAAATAGAACTTGATTGTGGTACGCCATTGATTGTTATAGCATAAGCTGACCCTGGGGACCTTGAGTCGTTGTAAATACTTGATAAGTCACTTGATAATGACCATACCGTTTAACATTAACTGATGATGTTCCTGGTGAATACGAAACATCATTTAGTATACCATTTTGATTAAATATTACATCTTGGCCAGTATTAATTACTTGCGTGTGATTACTGTGTACTTGTCCATAAGCAGGATTAAGTATATCTAGTAAATCGGATAAACTTAAAGAATTTTGCATAATTTATTACCTCCTGAAACATATAGTATGTGAAAATATATGTTTCGTTAAATTGATAGTTATTGTATCCATACTGTTAGCAGGAATTACTTTTGGGATGATGCACCTTACAGCATATTAGTTTAATTGAAATGAAAACGCATTCTTTTAAAGTGTGATTCCAAAGCTTTGCGATGCGAGTTCTTTTAATTGTTTTGCTGTGTCGACACCTAATTGTTTACGACTACATGTTTCAATAAGGTATGTCAAATCATCGATAGAAACTTCTTCATAATCACTAGGGGATGTATATTCCATTAATACTTTAGACGAAGTCGTTCCAAATATATCTGAGAATACCTTATGGTATTCTGGAAATGTTTGATCCAATCTCGCAATGGATTGCCTTTTCAGGTCACTCATATTACTTATTAAAGAGTTTCTGAAGCGGCTGAGTTGTTTTAATGCAATCATTTTTTCATTAACAAGAGGGGTTTCCAGAAAACGCCCAAATCGAATGACATCAATCTTATCTGTTTTTCTTTTGCGAATCTCTGTCCCTTTACGCCAAGCATTAGTTTGAATAGGATTTAATACAATTACAGAAAAATTATGTTTAAGAAGAAATGAATAGATAGCTAACCAATAATGGCCAGTCGCTTCCATTCCGATTAGCATTTCTGATGGTGAATCTATGTATTGAAAAATCCAATTTAATAATGCTTGTCCACCCTGTGCATCGTTTGGAAATGAAATAGGTTTGGCAACAAGTAGTTTTCCAGTATCATCAATGATAGAAGCATCTTGCAATATCAATACCTAAATAATCCATTGAAATCACTCCTATTAAAAATTTAGATAGTGTCTCCCTCTATTCTAATAAGTGGTACTACCTCGTAAGAGATTCGAAGAATGACTAAAGGTCATCAACATCCAACTCATTCGTAAACTACTTATTAGAAAGAGGCGCCATTCTCCAATACGATCACAAAGGTTCAAGGCGATTGCATTGGAACAAGATGAAACGTTGCAAAAGGCGATTCAAAAATGGGACAATATGAGCCATAATCAGCAATTTCGTAGAGAGTATGAAGCACGGGAGAAGGCATTATTAGATGAAAAGGCTGCCGTTGCGCATGCGGAGAAAAAAGGGCTGGAACAAGGAAGAGAAGAAGGGCTTCAAGAGGGGATTGAACAAGGAAAAGTACAATTGATCCGTGGTATGCATAAAAACGGCATGGACATAGAAGACATTGCAAAATTTACAAATATGGATGCATTGAAAATACGACATATTTTGGGACAATAACGGAGAGGCATCTCATGTAATGGGGTGCCTCTCCGTTATTGTTTGTCTATTATGAATTTTCAATATATTTATTCCCTACTAAACTATCGATCGTACTATTCCTGTATACTTTGGAGTTGTATATTTAATCCTTTTGCGAGTGATATCATCTTGGGGTATGGAAACCAAAGGGCATGAAGAAATTTTAATGTTAAACATAGTATAATTAAAAGAGGATACTATGACTAGTATGAGGCATATATCCTCTTTTTTTTTACATTTTAGAATTCATAACTAGATATATAAGTTAGAGTATAATGTGCATATAAAAAGAATGTATATTTATTTTTTGTTAGAAAATAGACCCCCGCAGCAAGGGGATTACGACTAATGTATTAGATTTTGTGTTGTACCTGGATCAAGATCATTTTCAAACGACAGGTATTTTATGAAGTGTGGAAAAAATCACCTATCTGTGATGGTATAGAAATCCATTATATTGAATTACCCAAACTGATTTCTTAGTGGCGTGATGCTCGTATTGTCAGAAAATTGGAATGGCACCGCAAGATATTGCAATTTATTTTTACACAAACGTGAAGTTCAAACGATATTTTAAGTATATGGATATTCGACATAAATTGAGTGTTTTTTCTGAATTTTCTTGAAAAAATTATCGAATCATTCTATTATTTCTCCAATTTTGCTATGATAATAACAGTTACATGGCGTTTAAGATATTTATATAGGACGGAGGGATATAAAATGAGTGTTTCAGTAAAAACAAATGAGCAATTAACCTCTCTATTGAACGAATGGTACCAATCTATGCTATCGCAACAAGTTTTAAAAGCTACAAATTTAAAAAAGAAAATCGATAAAAAAATTAGTACGTTAAGTACTGAACGGAATCAGTACCGTCAAGATCAAAATTTGTTATTGTATTACTCACTACTTGAGTTTCGTTACACTGTCTTAACAGATGGTCTTAGCATTCAACCAAATAGTCTTGATAGTCTTGACGAGTATGATATGCCTACAGACCAATTTCTCCACTTCTATTATCATTTTTTTAAAGCGATTCATGCCACTTTTACTACGAATTATACTAAGGCGATTGAATATTATAAACAGGCGGAAAAGATATTAATCGATATACCGGATGAAATTGAACATGCTGAATTCTACTATAGAATTGCTACTTTTTATCATCATACGTATAATATACTTGCTTCGATCGAATACGCAAATAAATCAAAGAAAATCTTTTCGAAGCATGAAGGTTATGAAATAAAAACCGCTTTTTGTAATAGTTTGCTCGGTGGTTGCTGTATTTATGTAAAACAGTATGAACAAGCAGAAGTATATCTAAACGCTGCAATTGATTTACTAAAAGAAAATCATGCAGAAGATTCCTTATTACATGTAAGAAATACCATAGGGTGGCTATATTCTGATCAAAATAAGTCCACTTTAGCTATTCGCCAGCTTTCAGAAGTGACTGCTAAAGTACCTACGCATTTTAAGGCTATCTTTCTACAAGCTAAGGAACATTATAAATTAGGCGAACAATCCGCAGCCAGCCCACTCATCGATAAAGGATTACAAATTTGCAAAAAAATTAATAATGAGGAATATACGCACCACTTCTCTATTTTGAATAGTTTAAACAAAAATATTTCCTTAGAAGAATTAGAAAAAATTATTCAAGAGGGACTCATATACTTCGAGAAAAAAGAGTTGTGGGATTATGTTGTAGAATATGCTGAATTATTTGCTACATTATGTAGACAATTAGGAGATTACAAAAAGGTAAGCGATTATTTTCATATTTGTTATCAAGCGAAACGAAAAATACTAAAAAAAGGGGCATTAAAATAATGAAAAAATGCAAAGTTGTATTATCCAGAATAGCTTTTATTGGAATGATAACTATCGGAATGACACAGTTCTCACAAACAGATCAACTTGCTACTCACGGACACTACCCTATCCCTGAAAAAAATAATCTTCTTACTTCTGTATATGGTGCTGGTGACTATAATGGTGCACCACAGCAAGGATAATTATAAATGGTGTTGCCATACCCCTTCTTTTTGGATCCACTTATAAAAGTGGTCTTTTTTTGATGCTTTTTTACTATACCGAACACGATAAAATAAGACCTGCGGTAGTATGTCAACTGAAAAACCAAAGAATTTTTAGTTATCAAAGGCCTATTTGCTGACAAAAGACACCGCGAAACTAAACCAGAAATATATGTAATTTACTAGGGAGATATTGAAAGACCAACTATGAAAAGTCAAGGATGAAATACAGAATCAATAATGGAAGTGCTCGTTGAAAAAGAGCACACCAAATAAGCCTTGAAAAAATCAAGATATTAACTTGATTTTTAGGACATAGGGATAAGAACTTGATAAGGTTTATTGTTTTTTAAGATAGCGTAAATGATATGACACAATTTTTTTGCTAAGGCACAGATACAAACGTAATAAGGCTTTCCTTGCGGTTTTTTCTTTTCATAAAAAGCTTTTAAGATTGGATCATACCCATAACCAGTAACGGCGGTACATTCGTCAAGTTACTGAGGGCCTATCACGAGACATAAAAAAATGGATTCGATTTCAAACAAAAAAACATTCCAATGCCGCTATCAATAATTACTGGATTTTTATATCCGTTTATACATAAAAGTTTTGCTGTATCCAATTCCATGATTCGGGTGGTAACCAATCTTGCATATCATTTCTAACTTTCACAATTTAAATCCGAGTATATGTTACAAAAAAATAAGATACCATATAAATGGTTGTATCGAAAATTGCAAAACAAGCTATCTCAGATGCCGAAATAAGTTTTATAAACAAAGTATGTTTTTTGCTATCATAAGGAAAAAAATAGGGAGAATGAAAAATGACCTCAAAAGAAACGAGAATTCAAATTATAAATATACAAGAACAGTATTGTCGTAAATGTGAACACCTATGCGGTTCCTGTCAACATTGCATCGAGAATTGTGAATGGGGAAAAGAAATATATCAGTTAGGAACAAGCTTGTCTGGGGATGAAAATGTGAGAAAACTGAATGCAGAATGGAAATGGGATCAGCTATGTGAGGATACGATTCAATTAAGGAATGCGGGAATGAGCCATGTGGAGATCGCAAAACGTTTAAAATGCCGCGCTAGTAGCTTACGTGATCATTTGAAAAAGCGTGGATTATATGAATGATAAACCAACAATCTAACCTAAGTCTCGAATACATAAATGATCGCTGTTACTGTCGGAACACACATAGAACCGTCAGTTAAATCATGTTGTTTACCGGGACCTATATGAATATGTAGGAACTTTCCACTTAATAAATCATACTCAAGTTGAACCTTTCTCCCCGCTGTATGGCTGCATCCTCTTGCACCTGGATAAACAAATGAAAACGAATCTGGGAGTTGAAATGCGGTGGAATCTAAAATAGGGTGTGTCTATAATGGAAAGAAAAATTTCAGAAATAGAATTGAGCGATTTCTATTTCCGGAATTTTCAAATGCTCATCTATTGTTTCTGTACTAGCGTTTCCAATACCTCATATAGAGTTAATTGATAGTTGATTTTTTTAAAATAGCTGTATCTTTCTATTATTTCATCTTCTATATGTTTTTTAGGACTTACTATGAGTTGTTTGCGTTCCTGAATGGTATGATTTCCTTGCTGATATAATTCTACATATTTCTTGATTTGGCTAATTGACATACCTGTTGAACGTAATACCAAGATATACTTTATCCATTCCACATTTTCATGAGGTGGTACAGTAAAACTGGAACACAGTATAGAGATAAATTATTCTATATAAGAGGTGTTTCAGATGAAAAAACAGTATGATGAAACGTTTAAAAAACAATGTGTTGAATTGGTAATCAAAGAAGGGCGCACAATCTCCAGTATTCAAAGAGAATTTGATCTAGGACATGGGACTCTTAATTCATGGATGAAAAAATATTCTTCTCCACTTTTAGATAGTAAGGGAACTGATATGGCAGAACTACGTTCTTTACGAAGAGAAATCCAGGCGTTAAAAAAAGAAAATGAATTTTTAAAAAAGGCGGCAACCTTCTTTGCCAAAAACCAAAACTAACACGTTTTCAGTTTATCAAACAATATCACCACATATTTGGAGTGCGCTGGCTTTGCTATCGATTACAAGTATCTGTGAGTGGTTTTTACGACTACTTTCATCGTAAAGCCACTGAAGGTCAGAAAAAACGTAAAACGACAGCAGCGTATATTGTCATGCAATTTAAACGTTTAAAAGCTAGAATGGGATATCGAAAACTATACCGTTATCTGCTCAATAGAGATGTTATGGTGAGCTTATCTCAAGTAAGACAAGCTTTATGTCGAGCTGGATTAAAGTCAAAAGTTGTTACGTATTATAAAAAAAGAAAGCAAAACCATTATACATTCCCAAATGTACTAGAGCGCTCCTTTCAACCTGGTAAGAAAGACGTTCCAACAGTTGTATGTGATATTACAGAATTTCGTTTAGTAAATGGATTGAAAGTGTATTTGTGTGCGGCATTAGACATTAGCACCCGGCGGGTGCTTGGTTACTCTTTGGATACTCACCAAGATGCGCAATTAGTAAAGGATACAATTCAGCAAGTTAAAAATGTGTATGGCAATCATAAAAAAAATTTATTTCATAGTGATCAAGGATCCCAGTTTACCAGTTATACAGTTACTGATTTTTGTAAGCAACAAAAGATTCAATAAAGTATGTCCCGCAAGGGGAACTGTTGGGATAACGCTGTGATCGAATCATTTTTTAGCATCTTTAAACGTGAATGTTTACATGGAGAAAAACGGATTTCTCTCGCTCAAGTAACACAGTTAGTAGCGGAATTTATTTATATGTATTATCATTCCATTCGTCCGCACTCATCATTAAATGGAATGACTCCGTATCAGTATTCAAAATCAATTGCATAATCTATTTCATGTTCCAGTTTTTCTTGACCAGATCACAACATTCACGAAAAAGACCCACTAGAAATATTTGTAGAAGGCGAAACGATTATTCTACAGAGATATCAATCGTATGGTACTTGTCCCATCACAGGAGAAATTGCTTCCCAGAATATCAAACTAGCGGACGGAAAGCTGACGTTGAGCCCAGAAGGAGCAAAACAGCTTAGGCAGGAATTAGAACAGTATCTCGAAAGAGCTTGAGAATAAGGGGGGAATGAACGTTGGAAAGAAAACCACATACACTTCAAAAGGAAAGACCAAAAGCTATGGTATCGCTTCAAGAACGGTTATTACAAGAAGCGAGGCAAGAGAAAAAGAATGTTACGCTGATTTTGTTGAAAGGCTTTCATATAAAGGGAACGATAAAAGGGTATGATGCTTTTTCTGTTTTAATAGAATCTGAGGGGGAGCAACAGCTTGTATATAAACATGCGATTTCCACAATTCGATTCTAAAATAAAACAGTAGCATGATTCCTACTGGATTCATGCTACTGTTAAAGAAATATTATTTAGCTTTTACAGCTTCTTTTAATGCTTTCCCCACTTTAAAGGCAGGTGTTTTTCCCGCAGGAATGGTAAGAGCTTCACCAGTATGTGGATTGCGTCCTTCACGTGCAGCACGTTCTCTTACTTCGAATGTGCCAAAACCAAGTAGCTGTACATGGTCTCCATTTTGTAGTGCATGTTGAATGGACTCTAATACGGCATCTACTGCAAGACTTGCTTGTGGCTTTTTTAGTTCAGATTGTATTGCGACTTGTTTGATTAATTCTGATTTATTCATGAGGCACCTCTTATTGTGATTATTATTTGTTTTAGTATAAAGGGAGAAAGAGAATGGTGCAAGGTGGGTTGTGAGATAGGAACTCTATAACAGGAATGGGGGAGAAAAAAGAAGATGAAAAATGTCTTTAGCACGGAAATAAGTTGTTTTGAACGTGTTTCAGAAATATTAAGGGTATTGGCACACCCTATTCGTCTACAAATGGTACATCAATTATTAAAGAAGAATGCTTTAAATGTTACGGAATTACAACAATATTTAGACATGCCACAATCCACTGTTTCGCAACATCTCGGTAAGTTAAAATCGCATAAAGTCGTAGCATATGTGCGGAAAGGATTAGAAGTATTTTATCGAGTGGACGATGAAAAAGTGAAACAAACGCTGAAGATACTGATAGGCTAAACAGATAGATTCATTTATATGCCTAGTCATGTACGGATGAAAATAATGACCGAGGAGGGGATTCTTCTATGAGTGGGAACTCAGATTACAATTATATAACAATAAAAGAACTTATCTTTATCCATGCTTATGTAACAGGGGAAGAAATCCCATCTTCACAAGCATTACAAATACTCAAACAGTTTGCTCCTGAAGAAATACCAGGTACAATTAGACAAGGACGTCGGTATCGTATAAGAAAAAATGGAGAAGAATTGTTCGTATACTATAGACAGAAGCATCCGAAATTATTTGATAAACAAAAATTATACACGTATGAAGAGTTGAAACATCGAGCGGTGAACTATTGTTCGTCTCATTTGGCGATTCATCTCTAATCCAGATAGGTCACTATGGATGCATTTTGTTCTAAAAAACAGATAAAACGCCTATTTTTTTGTGAAGAATTAAAAAAACGACTGTTCAGATTGATTTTTAACGAAAGAAGACGACCGAGAGAATCCGGTTTCTATGTAAAAAACGTTAAACGCTAAAAATAAGGTAATGAAGGCGTTTAACGTAATTGAGAACAAACAAGCTGATTATGCAGGGCTATAGGCATGTTTAAGTGGTAATACAAATAATTTCACGTATCACAATGTTTATAAAAACAAAATACATCCACATTAGTAACAAGGGTTGCTTCTTCCCTCCTTTCTCCGCTACAATAGATATATACTTTCTTTGCCCATTCCCCCGAAAAAGGGGAATAACAAAAAAGACAGAATATAAAATAAGAAAGGTGACTCACTCTATGAATCAACCTTTAGTGAATTTACGAGTGGATTTTGCTTTTAAGCAATTATTTGGTGTACAAGGACAAGAGGAATTATTGGTTTCTTTTTTAAATGCAATCTTGCATGAATCCTTATCTATACCGATAGTATCGCTAAAAATTGAAGACCCACACCTCCATAAAGAATACGAAGAAGATAAATTATCCATACTAGATATATTAGCTACACTTCAAGATGGGACGAAGGTAAATGTAGAAATACAGTTACGAAATACACAAGAGATAGTAAAACGTTCCCTGTATTATTGGAGTAAATTGTATACATCTCAATTAGAGCAAGGGATGCCCTATCGTTCTTTACGGAAAACGATTGCGATTAATCTATTAGATTTTGATCTCTTTCCTCAATATGATGACATGCATACAGTCGGACAATTTTGGAGTCAACAACACAAGGAAGTGTTACTCGAAGATTTGGAAATCCATTTCATTGAAATTCCGAAATTGCTACAGCAATGGAGAGAAGAAAAAATTAATCCGTGGGAAAATGAATTTGCTCGTTGGTTACTTTTACTACCAGCGCATGAAGATGAACATTTAACCCACACGTTGGAGGATATAGCCATGAAACAAGACCCGATGTTGCAAAAGGCAATCCACAAATGGGAAAATATGAGTCAGAGCAGCTCTTTCCGTCTCGCATATGAAGCACGTGAAAAAGTGTTATTTGATGAACAAGCGAAATTAGCACATGCTCGTGAGGTTGGGAAAGAAGAAGGGCTTCAAGAGGGTATGGAAAAAGGGAAAGTCCAATTAATCCGTGGCATGCATAAAAATGGCATGGATATCGAAGATATTGCGAAGTTTACGAATATGGAACTGTCGGACATACTCCATATTTTAGACAAGTAAGGTGTATGGTACACTTTTTCAAATGATGAATTGGCCCTGCTAAATCTACTGAACCATGCGAATTAAAAGATTTAATTTTCAGAAATTAAACAGTATAAACTCTTTAGAAATGCTATACTTAGCCTAACCGATACTGTACTACCTTTTACTCCCTAATTTGTATCGTACATTAGGGAGTTTTTCGTATGTAACTTAGATATCTATGTCAAAGGAATTTCTTTAAAAAAACATCTTCCTCATAATATTCCTTCTTTTATGTCGTTTTATCTCATCAATGCGTTCTTTTCAATGTTTTACTCATATGAGAATCCATTACGTTTACTAAGATATCAGCAATACGTTTTCCATTTTCAAAAATAATTTGATTCTTTGTATGTACATCTATATATTGTCCTAATCCTTCGCTTAACATCACTTCTAATTGCCCATTATCCAGTATTTTTCCTGTTAAAATGGTGGGATGCTTACTTAGTGAACGATACAATTGTAACGTATCGGCTAAAGATGCCACTAATGGTCTCAGCTGGGCATCATAGTGCGGAAGCATATCCGCAGCGATTTGCTCATTTAACACAAAATCGATTCCATTATCCTTTAAATCAAACCGATATAAGAAAATCATGTACATAGCACGTCCTTTTGCACTTCATGTGCACTATAGTAGTAGATAATAGAAAGTTGAGGACATGATTATACTTAATTCCTCAACCTTCTCGACTGAATTTCAAAAAGGTGTATGTTTATTATATAACTGTATGGATCAACTTTTCAATTTATTATTTCATTTTGGCTGGATATTTCCAATCTCGCTTATCTTTTTTATCAGAGTTTATATTTGTTTTTTGTTTCTTATGCTTTACTTTGTTCTTCACTTGATTTTGTTGTTCGAATGTATCTAACTTTGTTTGCATTTTCTCCATCTGTTCTTTTACTTCTTTAAGTTCCAACTTGATTTCTGATAACAACCACCTTATTTCGGAAGATGAATATTTTCTCAATATACAATAGAATGAATTTTCTGTTTTATTAAGTGTAATTAAGAAGAATAACTGTCATTATTTCCTTCTCAAAGGACGGACTATGCCAATAGAACCGTTCTTTTTTTATGTTGATCCTTTTTATTATCTAGAAATTTATTATACTATACATTTGAGTAACTTTCATTTCATCTTTTACCTATGGGCAGACTATTTCAATAGTCTGTTCTTTTTTATTTAACAGTTCGTAAAGGTGTACTTTTACAGATATATAGAAGCATAGGGAAAGACACGTCCATAAATAGATAGATATATGACATAATTAATTCGAAGCTGTTGTATTTGTCATGGTTAGCTTGGAAAACTAACAACTTATCGAATTTCATCGATAAAGAAAAGGTGCTCATTTGAGTACCTTTTCTTTATACCAGGGATCAGGAGCAAACCGTTTAGTTGGATAATTAACTTCATAGTAATACATCCATCCCTCCACTAGCAAAACAGGAAAAGCTTATTCTCCCCCCTAATAAAGGTAGAAAAAAAATCTCCATCCACTTAAAATTTTATAGCGCCCCTCCCCCCTAGAACCAAATTTTGTGCTAACTTGCAACAAAAAAGCACATTTTTTCGTTTTAGGGTTGATTTTTTTCTTAACTTAATAAAAAAATCAACTTTTTCATGAGGGAAATCACTTAGCGTACAAAATTCATATTCTTTACTTTGGACTCTTATAGATATTAAACGAATTTGAATTCGTTAACGATACGATAAGGCTTGTTTTCCCAATGCATCCCAAGATTGAATGAAAGGTTCTTGTTTTACCTTATGCGCTTTTTTTCCGCTTAAAGGATCATTAATATAAATGTACCCATCCTCAAAACCTATAAGTACAACAGCGTGTAAATCCAGAGGAGCTGTGATTTGTTTGTTCTCATGTTTCCAAGACTCCCATCTATCCGGAACTTTGTAATCTCCGGTCGTCCAAACCACTACAGGTTTATCCATTTTGATTTGAGCTAGCACATCATTGAAAGCTTTTCCTGTTAAGTTCACTGTGCGATTGGAAGATAACGTTCCATCAATTCTTGTAACGGTTGGACGTAGACAGCATATCCCTTAGTTTTACCCGTTATATCTCCAACGAATCCTTCTTTAGGATCCCCCCATTGAATGATGTCTCTGTTTTTATTCATAGACAGCGGGATAGTATCCTTTTCGATACTGTTAGCTAACTGCATTTTATTCACTTTAATACCAGCGTACTGTAATACCATCGCTAAGCTCGTAACTTCGCATCCGTATTTCAATTCAGGTTTTTGAGATATTAATGGCACGTCTAAAATGACCTTTTCTTGTACTGAAGGAGCTGGGGATTGAAGTGGTTCGTTTTGGGATGGAGGATTTTTTGTGTTTTTGGTTAATTCAATATCTTCATGTCCAACGTTAGACTCATGCTTTTCAACTGGAGATTGTTTTGTAGAACAGCCCGCTAAAATTGAAAACAGGACATACAAAATTAGAAGTCTTTTCACGTCATTCACCTTCTTTATGTATTTCGATACATGTCATAATATCTCATTAAATATCATTTTTTATGAATTGTGTGCTTTAATTTCTCATAAAAATATTCAATACTAATGTAACTGATATTAGGGTATAACCGAAATACGTGTAAAAACGAGGCGTAGTATTACACTATGTACCTAATAATAATTTACCCATATGGGTTCAAATGTTTTTATTGAAAATTGTAAGTTCTAGAAGTATCATATACATATTCAAACATTTGAAGTTGTTTATGCTACTTCTGTGTTTGTAATTAAAAATAAGTGGGTGTTTTAATGGGAAATGAAATGCAACAATTTAAAGCTGATTTTTTTAAAGCCTTATCACATCCTTTGCGAATAGGTATTCTAGAACTATTGTCAGAGGGTGAAAGAAGTGTAAATGAAATTCAAAGCATCCTTAACAAGGAAGGTTCAGCTGTTTCTCAACAGTTAAGTGTACTACGTTCAAAAAACATTGTTGTTGGTACTAAAGATGGAAAACGAGTTTTATATTCTCTACGAGACCCTATGATTGTGGATTTACTGGTAGTTGCACGGAAAATTTTTAACAACCATTTAATCGATACGATTTCAATGTTAGAAGAACTAGATGAAACAGAACTTGAAACGATAGTTAAGGAGGATTAGGTTGAGCATTGAAGTTAAGAAAGAAGATATCATCCAACATGGGATTGAAATTTTCCACTCAATAGGAGCTCATCATGTTTGTAAAGTTTGTATTAAAAGTGGGAATTCTTGTTGTTTTTCATGCCAGCATTTACAAGATGGCGTTGGATGTCAAAAAAGAAATACAGCTTGTACAGCTTGGCTATGTGGGATTCAAGATTTTTTATGCGATCAAATCGGATTATTAGATGAATGGAATCGTTTTTGGAGTGAAATCCCAGGACAGATGTTTCGTAGAGATATTACTCCAGATAAGGTAAGGATTACATCATTTATTGATACGAAGAAGCTAGATAGTCGAGCCGGAGAACTTCTAGCGGAAAGGTTGAAATCCTACGTACAACAAGGTGGAGATGTAGGTAAATTAGATCGTCATTTAAGAAAAATGTATAGTAAATATTAGGATAATGTTTTCTCTTGTGAAAATGAAAATCTCCTCTATAAAGGAACGAGAAATACATTTGTAATCCAGATTTATTATAAATAGAAAAGAAGGGTTTGTAATGAGAGGGTTATTTACGGGAAGGTTTGAAGGATATTCATTGGGACATTTTCAAAAGGATCTTCTGTCAGGAATGATTGTCGGAGTTGTTGCGATACCGCTTGCTATGTCTTTTGCAATAGCCTCTGGTGTTAAGCCAGAGTATGGAATTTATACAACATGTATTGCTGGAATACTCATTTCGCTATTTGGTGGTTCAAAGTATCAAATTGGAGGACCTACAGGTGCCTTTGTTCCAATTCTTTTAGGAATTGTCATTACCTATGGATATGAAGATTTACTACTTGCTGGTTTATTAGCTGGAATTATTTTATGTCTTATGGGAGTTTTCAAACTAGGATCTTTAATTAAATTTATTCCACGTCCTGTAACAATTGGTTTTACGTCAGGTATTGCTGTCATTATCTTTACGGGACAAATTGCTAGTTTTTTAGGGCTAACAGGTATAAAAAAGCATGAGGAATTTATAGCAAACCTGCAGGAGATCTTTACTCATATTAGTACCACCAATTTTTATAGTGTTATAACTGCTTTGATTTGCTTTTTCGTTATGCTCATCACACCAAAAATTTTACCCAAAGTACCTGGTTCATTAGTAGGGGTTGTAATTTCAACTGTCATTGCAACTGTATTTTTCTCAGGTTATGTTCCTACTATTGGCACAGCATATGGCACGATTCCAAATACACTTCCTCAATTTGATATACCAGAAATCACAGTAGAGCGTATCAAACAATTGATTGGCCCTGCATTTGTTATTGCAATGTTGGGTGGTATTGAATCTCTTTTATCCGCTGTCGTGGCAGATGGTATGACAAATAGTAAGCACAACAGTAATAAAGAGCTGATTGGTCAGGGCATTGCCAATATTGTTACCCCATTATTTGGAGGGATTCCGGCAACTGGAGCGATCGCTCGAACAGCAACCAATATTAAGAGTGGAGCTACATCTTCGATGTCAGGAGTTATTCACGGGGTATTTGTGTTATTCACACTTCTACTATTAGCTCCATATGCATCACATATTCCACTTGCTAGTATGGCTCCCATTTTAATGGTGGTAGCGTGGAATATGAGTGAACGAAAACATTTTGTTCATATACTTAAAATGAAGACAGGAGATTCCCTTGTATTATTGGTAACATTTTTGCTTACTGTATTTACTAGTTTGACAACAGCTGTGGAAATCGGTCTTATTTTAGCTATTATTTTGTTTACAAAACGTATGAGTAATATGCTTATCATATCGAAAGTACTTCCTGATCATACAAAAAAGAATGAAAAATTGTTACCCCATGTGGTAAATAAATCTCATGATTGCCCACAAATTAGTATTTACACAATAGAAGGTCCGTTATTCTTTGGGGCTGCCCAAACATTTGAACAAAATATTTTAGCGACCATTCATTATAAACCCAGAGTTTTAATTTTACGTATGGGCAAGGTTCCATTTATTGATACAACAGGAGAGTCTTACTTTAGGAATATTGTTCAGCATTTTAAAAAGCAAGGTGGCATACTTCTCATTTCAGGAATTCAATCCGAGTTAAAGACAACTCTAGATAAGAATGGATTGTACGCTGAGATTGGGGGAAAAAACTTTTTTGATCATACCGGGGAAGCTATTAACTATGCTTTAGGACATCTGAATACAAAAAAATGTATAGGGTGTAAGCATTTCGCTTTTCATGAATGTATCGAGCTTTCTCAGCAATCTCAGGAAGCAAATACAATAAAGAATAAAGTAAATGCATTAGATTTATAAAAAATTCACTTCACATACAAAGTTTGTTTGATTTGATCTACTCTTTTAATTATTTTATTAAAAAATAAAGAAGGAGAAGATTTTTACAAGGTGTGAACAAGAAGGTTTTTCATACATCCAACAAATGATCATCAAACAGTAAGAAGAGAATATCTTCCTTACATTTCAATGTAAAACAAATTGTACGAGTAGTGTTCTTTCCAAAGAGGATAAAGAGAATTATGAAGAAAGCGTGTCATTTTTTTCTTGTGTTTCTGGTGGTGTAATTGTATGGGGAATAGATTCAAGTAAAAACAAAGATGGTGTGAACAGGGCTGAGAAAATACAACCTATCTCTAATGGAAAGACGTTTTTAACGAAATTAAATGGTTTGTTTTCGAAAGACATTCCAGCTATACAGCCAGATGTTAAAAATATTTACATTCCATTCCCTAAAGAAAAGAACAAAGGGTTTGTAATCACATATATTCCAGGGAACGATTATTTGTTAAACCGGAATAACTATTATACAAAAACTAGGGGTAGCTTTGTAATGATGATGGTACAGATTCTTTTAAATGATGTGTTAAAAAATAGAAAACTATGAAAAAATTAATGATAAATCATGGATATAGAGGAGCATAAATAATGTCTGGATTTAAAGATCAAGTATTAACTGTTTTAGAAGAAGTATGTGAAGATGATATCGTAAAAGATAACCCAGATGTGCAATTATTTGAAGAAGGGATTCTAGATTCTTTTGCTACAGTATCTTTATTAGTAGAATTTCAATAACGTTTAAATATTGTCGAGAATGGAAATCTGGAAAAATTACAGCCGTCGGAGCAATGAGAAAATATGATATAAAACGTTCTTCTTTTTATAAACTAGTAAACGAATATGAAGCACAGGGAAAAATGAAATATACAGCTGAAATTGAATGATATTTAAAAAGAAGGCAATCGAGTTTCTTCCTATTATACAAGAAGTGTAATTGAAACTATAGCGCACACCTAATATTCTAAATTCTGTCTTGCAAAATTTGGCGAAGACGTGAACCCTATCAAGGGAATTCCCTTGATAGGGTTCATCTTTAAGTAACACAGGTATTTTATTTCAGCAGATGAGTACCACTTGTTAACAGTAAGTGCATAGGATGAGAATTGTTTCATGCCTTTAACTTGAATTGTAAATTACAAAAAAATACAGGGATACTAATTGTCTCTATTTTCCTAATTTTCTAAAGGAAATTGCCTCCTGTTTTTCTATGCCTTGAGAGAAAGGAAGAATGGTATCTTCTTCATGTACCTGAAACCAATCGTTCTTTCGTAGATATTGATATTCCCGTTTTGTAATCTTACATTCTTTGTGTAACAGAAAACGATGACCGAATGCATAATAAGATGCACCCTTTATCAAAGTTGCGTAATACATACATTAACAGTCCTTTTCACTGCAAAGATAGATTGTACAGCCTACCCTCTTTCTATCAGGATAACTGATTAATTGGTTTTTTATACCAATTTAATGTAGAATGCAAGACAATGTTTTTATACACGCCTTGTTTAACTGCTCTTTTTATATGACAGACAAAAAGGGGGGCTTGAATAAAGGGCACCTTTTGGTTACGAAATACTATAAAATATTAGGTGTCTTTCAAGTCAATATAGGGTTGTTTCTCTAATTTATTGTAGTCTCGATAGAACAGCTCTTAGGGTTGACCTAAGACCACCTGAATCGATTGCAAACCCGTTATTAAATTTTACGAAGTATGACACGATGGAAACATTATAGCAGTGGGAGCCGGATGAAAAATATGAAATTAAGCGTTCCTAGTGAGAGACTATGAGGTACAACCAGTAAAATAATGAATAGCAGCTGACGGATGTGCGGCTGGACTCTTTACAAATGAAAAAAGGCAACCCTCATTTCCAGATGTTGAATGACGTTGCCTTTTTTTGCAATCAGGATGGAATATTTTATGGATTCCAACTGATAAGGAGTACCTACATCGTATCACATATAAGTATTTATTCCATTGCAATCGCAACCATACCGGTAGCAGAACAGCCTGTGGAAGACCCCTTATTACATTTTAAAACCAATAAATATTCGCCTTTACCCGATTTAGGTAACATTCCATTTATGCTCGTACCCTTTGGGACCATTCCGCTTTTCAATATTGTTCCATCTTTAATAATCTCATATTGTACGAGATACTGACTATTTTTTTGATTGGATACTTCCCATCCAAAATAAGAATAGTTATCTAAATAATAAGATTCTGAAAATATAGTTCGATCTGTGGGGGTTACATTTTCCAATCCTTGTGCGGATCCTGTGTTAGCCATCATAAAAAAAGATATTGAAAACAGGGAAATCCATTTTATCATTTTTTCATCGATAGGTACTCCTCTTGTATTTAGAATTGATGTGAAAAATTAGGAACCTCTATTTAATACGGTACTAGTCTCGGGTGTTCGCACTGGAAAGACTTATAGCTAATAGAATCATTGTCCCATTCTATTTACACTTTTTTAACTTTGTAACCGAAACCATACAGGATTTTTGTATTAATTTGCTTTTACAATAGCAGAAGAAGCTTGATCATTCCATGTTCTTGCTCCATCTCCCATGCTATAATCCGTTAAGTTCAAATAATTCCCATTGTTCGCTATCACCAATGCACGACCTTGTGCATTACTATGCTAATAAATAGTTGTATAATTACCGAATTTATGTGTACGTATGGAAGGCACCTTATCATTACTAGCCGCATTAAAATTAGTTAAGATGACTGGATTTCTACCTGCATTTACATGAAATTGAGCACCTTTTAAATTGATGTCATGATAAAAGGTAGAATAAATTTGTGAAGAGGATTGTAATACTTTCGAAAAATTAGGTGCAATGAGATGTTCCTTTACAGGTTCTGTTGCAAAGTTTTTGAAAGTAAGCTAAACTTTTACAAAACAGAGTGAGGAGCATCGAAAATGAGATATTTTAAAGGGAAACAATTCAAGAAAGATATTATTTTGGTAGCCGTCGGCTACTACTGTCGCTTTTCTTTAAGTTATCGCGATGTATCTGAACTTTTGAGAGAACGCGGCATATCTGTGTTCATCCGACAACTATCATGCGTTGGGTGCATGAATATGGAAATTTAATCTACCAAATGTGGAAGAAGAATAAATCCGCACATTTCGTATGGCATTTAGATGAAACTTATATCAAAGTCAAGGGAGAGTGGCGTTATCTTTATCGTGCAATTGATAAGGAAGGTCACACATTGGATATTCAACTTCGCAAAAAGTGAAATCATCAAGCTGCCTATATGTTATGAAAAGGTTAGTGAAAGCTTTTGGAGAACCAACAATTCTCATAACAGATAAGGCTCTCGCTCTACTTTATGCACTCAAAAAACTGAAACATAATGGACTTTATGTGCATACGAAACATTGTACTGTTAAGCATTTCAATAATTTTATCGAACAAGATCATAGACATATCAAGAGACGTTTTGTTAAATCCGCAGGATTTCAAAATCTCCGCCATGCTTCACGTACATGGGAAGGAATCGAAACGATTCATGCCATATACAAACAAAAGAGAAGTCAGATTCCAGACTTCTCTTTTTCGACATACAACGAATTACAGCAATTATTCAAAATTTCTTAAACGATAACCATAGTTTATAAACAGGCGTAGCTTTTTTCAAACTTTGCAACAGAAACATTTTATTAATACTCTACATAATAGGATTGAACGGGCCATTTCTCACCATTTATTTCAGCGTATGCTGTAACATATGTTCCAGAAGGCATAAATTCTCTGACTGCTGATAAGTTCCGTTCTGCTTTTGCATAGTGTTCAGTCGCACTTGTTTTTTGATTGAATCCATCGGTTGGATATGCAACTGATAATATTTTCCCATTTTCACTTTGCCAAAAAATTGAAGTGTAACTGGAAAAATAATGTTGTAACCCATCAACAGAAAAATAAGCTTTATCTCCCAAAATGGTAACCGTTGTATACGCCATAGACTCTTGCATATTTTGCTGAATGAGGTTAGCGGATATACTGTAATGACTATCAGCTTTAGTTTCTGCGGCCATTACACCTGTTGCTCCTGAAACCAAAATGCCACTTACCGTTGCCCCAACTACTAATTTTTTTAACATGATTCATCCTCCTTTTCAAAATTCGTAATTAATAATGTCGTATTACATGTTATGAAGGTAAACGGAATTGAATAGAAGATGTTGTATCAGACTCTGTAGCCCATCCTCTATATGCCCAAGACCATGGCTTATTTACGATTAAAGCATCTTTATAAAATTCTCCCTTTTCGAACACATATAAATCATATTCGTTTCCTCTAAAGTTAAGTCTTGCATAGAATTTTTTACCTTGTAAACTATGTTGATAATTAGAGTGTGCAGTAAACATCATTACGTTATAGCGATTACTTACAATATCAAACGTAGAATCAGTGAGCTCTCTTGTGATATTTTGAAACACTGTATTTTGAAGCACGGCATTCACTTGCTTCTTTATCTGTAATGTGTCCGTAAAAACAGTCAACTCCCATTTGTTTACTGGCGATTCTGGATTGTTTATACCTAATTGGGGAGAATCACCACCATTAAATGAAACCAGCTGCATATCTTTTTGTATTCGCTCACTTTTTGTTGTTTCTTGTGCAGCGTGAGTTTGTAGAGGGAGGATACCAAGAGAACTTCCCCCAATTAAACTTACCAACATAATATTTTGGATGTTTTTGAATATAGCCAATATACTTCCTCCTTTGTTCAGTTTTGTTATAAACATGGGCCTAGTATATAACGAAAAGAATGTGGTGACTACAGAGAGCATATTGAGAAAAATATAAATTTGTCCTTCTTTATATTTTTGAGTATATTAGTTTTCCATCTTTATAAATGAATGTTCGAAAATATAAATATGAATAAAGTTTTCACTTACCTTTCACCCACCCCTACCTTTATTGACGAATTTTACAATTTATTCTATGAAAAGAACTATTATCGACAAATATACCTGTATCCGAAAGGTTCGAAAAATGATAATATTCTGAATGTATTGTATTCCAAATTTGTAGGAGGTATTAAGTATGAAAAATACTCAACTAGGAATTGGTTTGTCTCTAGGGCTTGTATTCACTAGCCTTTCTTCTATTTCTGTATTAGCTGAGCAAAATGTATTATCCACCGAAAAATTTAATGAGGAAGTAGATTCACCAGAGTTTATATCTGGGCAACTTACATCGCCACATGCTAATCAAGATGAAAAGATCATTTTTTCCTATCTGAATGCAAATAAAGACAAATATAAATTAGGAGATACATCAGCAGAAAAATCTTTCATTGTTATATCGAAGTAAAAGGATTCTTTAGGATCTATAATTATTCGATTGCAGCAAGTATATAATGGTATTCCAGTATGGGGATCTACCCAGGTCGCACATATTAAAAACAATGGCATTCTAACCGTTTTTTCGGGAACAGTACAACCTAATCTTCACCAGCAACAATCTATACAGACTGTGCCCTCTATTTCTCAAAATCAAGCCATCTCTATCGCCGAAAAAGATTTAGGATTCATCCCCAAATATGAAAAAAAGCCAACTGCTGATCATGTCATATATACAAATAATAATCACGCAGCAAATACGTATGTAGTAAAATTAAATTTTCTTTCTCCACAACCTGGAAATTACTTTTATTTTATAGACACGAAAACTGGCGATATTGTCCATAAATTTAATACGATAGACAATATTCATAGTGAACAACAGGTTGGAAGGGGTCCTGAAATTGAGAAAGATGTAAAGCAAGTGGGAACAGGAATTGGTGTGCTGGGGGATACGAAATCCTTACATACGGTATTAGCCGGCTCTAATTACTACTTAAAAGATATGACACGTGGGAAGGGAATCTTTACGTATGATGCAAAAGATGCTGACAATATTCCTGGTACACTCTGGTATAATTCCACCGGCTCATTTATAAATCCTTACGATGCCCCTGCAGTAGATGCACACTACTATGCCGGAAAAACATACGACTATTATAAGTCTAACTTTAATCGAAATTCCTATGACAATATAGGATCATCTATTACATCCTCTGTACACTATGGTACAAATTATAACAATGCATTTTGGAATGGACAACAAATGGTTTATGGAGACGGGGATGGCCAGATGTTTCTCCCGTTATCTGGTGCTATTGATGTAGTTGGACATGAATTAACACATGCTGTAACGGAATTTTCTTCTAGTTTACTATATCAAGGCGAGTCTGGAGCCTTGAACGAATCTATTTCTGATATTTTTGGTATATTAATTCGGTTTTATGATAATCGTAACCCTAATTATGAAATTGGAGAAGGGATTTATAAACCAGGCACACCTGGCAGTGCTCTTCGCTCTATGGATCACCCTGAAAAATTAGGATATCCAGACCACTATTCAAAACGGTATATAGGACCGAGTGATAGGGGAGGTGTACATAAAAATAGCTCTATCATTAATAAAGCGGCTTATTTATTGGCAGAAGGTGGCTTGCATTATGGAATAACAGTTCCCGGAATAGGCCGAGATAAGATGGGTGCTATCTATTATCGTGCAAATACATCATACTTCACACAATCTACTACCTTTAGTCAGGCACGTGCAGCGCTGGAACAAGCTGCAGCTGATTTATATGGTACAGACTCCGAAGCGGTAGATGCTGTAAGTAAATCATTCGATGCAGTTGGCATTCATTAATTATAAAATGAGATACTCCTATTTTTTCAGTTTGGGAGTATTTCATTTTTATGAATGTAATGACGATATTTCCTAACTTTTTTAATATCATTTTACAAAAGGTGGAATATTTTACGTCATGATTTTTATTTATCAAGATATTTTACAATTTTTAAATAAAAAATATTTATACATTACATAAATGGCAGTATGTTCTTATATTTCACAAGACAAGTTTTAAAAACTATAAATATTAGGATGGGGTACATTTTTATGCAAATAGCCAAAGAGGTGTCGAATCCTGTCTTGTAGTAGTTGTTTCCCTTTTCAATCTGTTCATATATCCTTTAAAAGGTAACTATTAAAACATATATGGAGGGTCTTACAATGAAAATAATAATGGGATTAGTTTTCGCTAGTACAATTGGAGTAGGGGGGATGTTTTCCTCCACACCTTCTGTGAGTGCTGCCGATTTACAGCCAGTGCATACGGAACACGTTGATTCTTTTCATTTACAACTTAATTTAACAGAAGAATTTCCTCTGAGTGGCAGGAGTATTGATGTTCTTTTTGGCGATACATCTGCAGTCACGTTAAAACGACATATTATTAGTTTTACTAAACCGGGAACTTACGTTGTAAAAGTTAACGGCTGTATTTCAGACGAATATTATACATTTGTAGTAGGAAATTAAAATCAATTCACCTTTAAAATTAGGAATCAAATACATCTAAATTCAAAAACCAAGAAATGAAGGTGGTATTTATGAATCCAGAAAATGGAAAGACGAAAAATCGCTTTTATCCTAAAGAAATTCCGATATTTTATAACGAGCCAAGTACGGAAATGTTTGAAATAGTTATAACTCCTATTTTTAATAAAGGTGTCATTTCAAAAAAGGGCTTTACGCAAGGGGATTGTTTATTTAAATTTGCTGGAAAGGTTCAAGACTATCAGACATTATATACTTTACAACTAAAAGAAAATATATATATAGAAGATCCTTATTTTATGGGAATGTTACTCCATTCTTGCGAACCTAATGCAATTGTTAATATGGATGCGCAGGAGGTTTATGCGCTTCAAGAAATAAATGTTGGAGATTATATTACGATTGATTATTTAAAAACAGAGGATATGTTGTTTCAATCATTTCAGTGTGCCTGTGGGTTACCTAATTGTAAAGGATATCTAGTAGGGCGTAATATAAAAAAATAATGGTATAAAAAATAGGGCTCAGGTGCGAATGAATAAAAGAAAAGATAGAGACCTAAATTCCTAACGGAATCATCCCTTATATTATAATTCCAAACACATGGCAGATGAACGGATTCTGATTTTATAAAATATCTTGTCGAATGTTGCTTGTGTGTAAAGATTCCATGTCACTCAATATAAAAATTGGCTTGTTTTGATGCCTTTGGGCATCTTTTTTCCCTTTTAGTTGTTTAACGCGATTAGATAAGCTGGATTCTTATCAATCGCACTAACACAAGATTTCACAACACGAAAAGACCACAAAGATTTATTAAAAAATTACTTTGCAGTCTTGTGATTTCTCGTTTTATTCAGATAATACTCAATCGAGGTATGGCAACCAAAAGCGAACTATGGGGCCACATACCCTTTTAATTAATTGGCCATTTGGTAAATTGGCATACCAAACTGTAAATGCGGAGGCTGTCTATTTGGATAAATTCCATATTTTCCAAAACGATTCACATGAGCTGTGATATATGGACTCAACTCACTTAATACTTTTTCGTGTTTAGTGCAAAATGAAAGAACCATGAAAGTACAGAGTCGAACAACGAGTTTGTACTTAAATAAAATGCAAAAAATAGGCCTGTCAGCTCTTAATAAATCCCTTACTGTTTTCGTTACCAAGCGAAACAGGAGGACCTAGACAGGATGCTGACAATGCCCGAAATTCATTATATCAAACATTTGAGAGAAACAGAGGATTTTAAGCATATCGGAAATTGCAAGAAAAGTAGGAAAAGAAAATAGAGAAGTCTACACCATATGAAAGATTAGAACATCCAGCAGGAGAAGCACAAGTGGATTTCGGGAATATAACAGTTGTAAAAGACGGTGTATACAAAGCATTAAAATACTTTTACTGAACTTCCCGTACAGTAATGCAGCATTTTGTATACCCATTACCATCTGAGAATACAGAATGCTTTTTAGGAGGCTTAAAACAATTATTTCATCCAGCTGGTGGTGTACCAATGCATCTTCGAATTGATAACTTATCTGCCGCTACAGTCACAGTAGGAAAAGAGGAACGTTGAACTGAAAGTCAGTTGCGACATATAGAAACAGAATTAGCAGAGATTAAAGACCTCTTAAAACAATTATACGAAAAATAAACAGGTGTTATTTTGTTTGAAAAAATAGAATTTTTATTAAAATTCACCACAAGTTCATAAAGAAAACATACATCATAATTATACTGAAAATTAGTAATCATTAGATTATTAAAGTGACTACCATCCTATTATCTCAATACGTAATAATATTAGCACCTCAATTGATACAGGCACTGTTCCTATAGTCTTATATTTTGGAAAGGAATGAATCGTATGAGGCCTATACTTGAAAAACCTAGAGGTACATTCTTACCGCCTTCAGAATGGAATTATGGTCAACGAAAATCGAAACTTCTTAGAGAAGAGTGTTTACATCAAGTATTTGAAGAAACGGTGGATCGTTATGAAGCCAGATCTGCTATTATTTATGATGATAGAACTGTGACATATGGAGAACTAGAAGTTCAGGCAAACCAGTTAGCGAGATATTTACGGTACAAAGGAATTGGCTGCGGTAGCCGTGTAGCAATTCTCCTAGAGCCTTCTATAGAATCTTATATTTCAATGTTAGGCATTATGAAAGCGGGGGCCGCATACGTACCACTAGATCCGAGTTATCCAGAAGACAGGGTACAATATATTCTACAAGACTGTGATATTACCGCAGTTATTATGACCGAATCAATTACTACTCAGTACCATCTAGCATGTCTAGTTGTATTATTGGATCAAGAATCTGTTTTGATTGCAAATGAAAGTACAGGGCGCTTAGATAAAGAGGAAACACAAGTACAATATAATGACTTATCCTACATCATTTATACATCAGGTACAACAGGACGCCCAAAAGGTGTGTTAATTGAGCATCATACTGCAACTCATGTTGTCAGGGCTTCACAAACGGTTTATAACGTTTTACCATCGGATCGAGTATATCAAGGATTTACAATTGCATTTGATGCTTCTGTGGAGGAGATTTGGATGGCGTTTTCAAATGGTGCAGCACTTATAGTTGGAACACGTAAACTACAGCAAAGCGGAATGGATTTGCCAAAGATGTTGACGAAGCTTGGTGTGACCGTTTTGTCTTGTGTACCAACGTTACTTGCAGTGTGGAAAGAGGATATTCCAACACTTCGTTTGTTAATTGTGGGGGGAGAAGATTGTCCAAGTCATATTGTAAAGTATTGGTGTCGTCCAGGTCGACGTATGATGAATACGTACGGTCCGACGGAGGCAACAGTAATTGCTACTTACACAGAATGTGATCCTGGTAAATCAGTAACAATCGGTAAGCCTCTTCCTAATTATACTGTGTATATTTTAGACGAACAGATGAATCCGGTTTCAGTTGGAGAATCTGGAGAATTATATATTGGAGGGGCCGGATTAGCACGTGGCTATAACAATAGAGAAGATTTAACAAAAGAAAAATTTGTTGATAATCCTTTTTGTGAAACAGCTTTTGATTCTCCCCGTTTATATCGGACAGGAGATTTAGTTCGTTTTAACGAGCAAGGAGATATTGAGTTTTTAGGGAGAATTGACAGTCAGGTCAAAATTCGTGGATATCGAGTTGAACTTAGCGAAATTGAAACTGTTATTATGAATATTCCTGATATACGCAATGCTATTGTAAATGTTTACGAACAAGTACCCGGACTGCAAGTATTAGTTGCCTATCTGTTGTTGGAGGAAGGAAAAAGTATAGATAGGTCAATTGTACACAATCGTTTAAAAGAACGTCTTCCTGCATACATGGTACCTTCATGTATCGAAGTGCTTGATGAGCTTCCAACTCTCGTAAGCGGAAAAATTGATCGTAAGAGTTTACCCGCGCCGACAGAACAGCAAAGACTTCATAAAGAGCATATAGCCCCTCGTAACAAAACAGAAGAAGTGATTGCAAGAGTATGGCAAGGAATTTTTCAGCAAACTACGATTTCTATTACAGATCATTTCTTCAATGATTTAGGGGGACATTCCCTATTTGCTGCACTTGTTGTGTCAAAGCTTCGGGAACATAGTATGATGACAGGGATGGCTGTTTCAGATATATATGCACATCCAACAATTGAACAACTGTCTCATTTTATACAATCACAATACAAAAGTGAAACAAAACACTCTGTTAGTAAAGGCATAGGTCCCGTTTCAGACGGTGTATATAAAAGAAATGGATTTATGCAAGGCGTAAGTATATATGTTCTTACTTTGCTTGCCTCTTTACCATTTGTACTTGTGTACTTACATTTAGCCAATAGCTCATGGAGAGATGAACAAATTTTCCTTGCTGTAATCTCCATGTTTGCTATCTATTGTCCGTCTATGATTATTATTTCAATTGCGGCCAAGTGGCTTCTAATCGGACGCTTTAAAGAAGGCGAGTATCCACTTTGGGGAAGTTATTATTTTCGGTGGTGGCTTGTTCGACGTATTCAGGGACTCGCACCTATCCGCTTCTTAACAGGCACTCCGTTTTTAAAATGGTATTATCGCCTGATGGGGGCTAAAATCGGAACGGATTGTTATATTGGCACACAACACATGTATACGTTTGATTTAATTGAAATTGGAAACAACAGTAGTATTGGAGTAGATGCACAGTTTCTTGGCTATACAGTTGAAGGAACTACACTGAAAATTGGTAAGATTTCAGTGGGAAGGAACTGTTATATTGGATCAAATACGGTTATTTCCCCCCATACAATCATGAAAGACCATTCACAATTAGGGGAACAGTCTATGCTTCCCTCTAATGTACTTATACCACAAAATGAGCGATGGATTGGATCTCCGGCACGATTAACAAATATAAAAGACGAACATGTAGAAACAATGTTAATTTCTTCTACAAACTATAACAAGGTTTATTGTTTCGGATTAGGAGTACTCTATGTGATTGGGCTAATTATGCTAATGCTCATTCCAAGTATGAGTTTTTTACCAGCTCTTTTGCTAATGCAAGGTTTATTTTCAAATATGGGGGCTTGGGAATTACTTTTAGCACCCGTATTTTCGTTCATTTGTGTTCTTACATTATGCATTGAAATTGCATTACTAAAACGAATTATACTCGGCAATATAAAGGAAGGACAATATTCCTTGTATAGTGGATTTTATATACGAAAATGGTTTGTAGACAAGCTACTTACGATGAGTTTATTATTTAATAACTCACTCTATGCGACGCTTTACGCAGCACCATTTCTACGTATGCTCGGTGCGAAAATCGGAAAAATGGTTGAAGTTTCTACCGTTACAAATATTGCTCCGGATTTACTTATTGCAGGTGAAGAGAGTTTTATTGCTGATTCCGTTTCTATCGGCACGCCCAAAGTATTTCATAATCAAATTTATATTGCTAAAACAAGAATTGGAAGTCGAACGTTCATTGGGAATAGCGCTCATATTGAAGGAGGAAAAACTATTGGAAATAGTTGTTTAATTGGCGTTATGTCCATTCCTCCTGAAGAAAAAGAACCTTCTAATGACACATCATGGTTAGGTTCTCCATCTATATTTTTACCAAAACGAGACATCAATACGACCTTCTCGGAGGAAGAAACATATCATCCCACGAGGAGCCTTTATATAAAGCGCCTGATGATTGAATTTTTCCGTATTACGCTTCCAGGTTCTTTTGCTATATGGATTAGCAGCTTTTTATTGTTTACACTTCGGGAGGAAACTCGCTATCTCTCCGTTGGTGGGATAATTGCTCTATTTCCATTTTTTGTTGTACTATCCGGTTTGTTAGCGACAGGAGTAGTCGCTCTTATAAAAAAACTGCTCATTGGCCGTTATGAGCAGACTGCGAAGCCACTATGGAGTACATTTGTATGGAGGAGTGAATTAGTTACAGCTTTATACGAAAATGTGACTGTTCCTTATTTGTTAAATCTGTTTTTGGGTACACCGTTTGCTCCCTATATTCTTGGCTGGTTTGGCACGAAAATGGGAAAGAGAGTCTTTTTGGATTCCACACACATTTCAGAGTTTGATTTAGTTCAAGTCGGAAACCAAGTAGCCATTAACTTAAACAGCACACTGCAGACGCATTTATTTGAAGATCGTGTTATGAAAATGTCGAATCTTGTTATTGGTGATAATTGTTCTATTGGTAACGGTTCTGTTGTTTTGTATGATACGATTATGCAACAGGGGGCATCGCTCGGAAATCTTTCCCTTATGATGAAAGGAGAAACATTTCCTGCTAGTACACAATGGGAAGGAACCCCTGCTCAATATCGGCATGCTACGGAGCGGAAAACTATCGAGGGTTGATAATATCGGTTTATTTTCTAAGCACTTGGCCTAAAATCATTGTCTTTAGATTGAAGAACATTATACAGATGCCGAGGGTTTTGTTGATCATATATTTGGAATGTGCCATATGTTAGGGTTTCGCTTTTCACCACGAATTAAAACGATTGATCATCATAAAATATATACATTATCTGTTCCAACAATATATGACCATATTAACTTCATGGTTGGCGGAACAATTCAGGTAAAGAAAATACGTGAAAATTGGGATGAAATATTACGTTTAGTTAGCTCTGTACGACAAGGAACAGTTACAGCTTCCCTGATTTTAAAAAAATTATCATCTTACCATAGACAGAATAGTTTATCTATCGCACTTCGTGAAATCGGCCGAATAGAAAGAAGTTTATATATGTTAAAGTGGATACAAGATCCTGAACATAGAAGAAAAGTTCAGGTTGAATTAAATAAAGGTGAAAGTAAAAATTCTTTGGCTAGAGCTGTATTTTTTAATCCATTAGGAGAAATTCGTGACCGATCCTATGAAGATCAATTGCATCGTGCAAGTGGACTTCAACTCATTATTTCTGCGATTGTAACTTGGAATTCTATCTATATCTCTCGTGCAATTGAAACGTTACGGAATAATGGTATTCATATTCCAGAGGAATATATTCAGCACATCTCTCCATTAGGCTGGGAACATATCGCACTTACAGGAGATTATATTTGGAATTTAAATCAAGAATTGAATTTTGAAAACTTACGGCCACTACGGAAAAATAGAATAAAACAGAAATAAAAACACAGGGAAAATAATTTTCTCTGTGTTTTTATTTCTTAATAATATGTAAAAATATTCCTTAACGTACAATTTTCTTTTTTCGGTCGTGTGACCCCCGTTAGGTGAAAAGGTAGGCTTCGCAGCAAATAGTCGGTTAAAGGGTATGAGTAAAGATTATATGGTCGCTGTAGAAGGTGAAGATTATCGTGAGAAGGAGTAATTGATATGAGTAACGTGTCGGTTGAGAAGAAATTGGCGTTTATTGACTGGGTATGGAATCAATTAGAACCTCAAGAGCATAGCGCATTTCGATTGCTTTACAGGTTGGGGCAACATGAGAAGTTTCAAGAGAGAATTCGTTTTGTAGAAAATGCGAAAAAATATTCATATGGCATAGAAATGTCGGCAACATGTTCCGTGAGAAGTGGCTTTACATTTTTTGGACCAACAGGGAAAACCAATGATTCGGGTGTAGCGTTTCATTATTTTAGTGCCCAGGACACAGAAAGCAAGATACACATTCAAATAAATTTTAAAGGCAAATACAGTCATGCTTTATACATGGCGGTATTGGAAGATGATGAGCCTTCACTAGAAACGGATTTACCTGATGAAGAGTATGTGAGCGTAGAGGAAGCTATTACATACATGGAGAATTTCGGCAAGCGCCAACTCATCGATTATGCACTCGACACGAAGGATGAAGCACTATTTAAAAAGCTGGTTATGAAATAAGGGTGAATGAAATTGAGTAAATACAACAACAAAAAAGTGAACCTCGATGGCTACGTATTCGATTCACAGGCCGAAGCAAATTGTTACGAAGGCTTAAAAATCCGCAGTGCAAGAGGCAAAATACAAGGATTTGAACGGCAGCCCGTATTTAATTTACAACCCGCATTCAAGAAACATAACAAGAGCTTTAAAGCGATTACATAAATAGCGGACTTCTTAGTGTACTTGCCAAATGGTGAGGTAGAAGTCATAGACATAAAAGGCATGGTTACGGAAACGTTCAACGTGAAACGAAAGTTGTTCGAGTATAAATATCCACACTTACAGCTCATTTTGCTGAAGCATGTGAAGAAATACGGTGGTTTTATCACGTTAGATGAGTACAACAAGTTACAACGAGTGGAGAAGAAAGCGAAAAAACAGAATAAAGGGAGCGGATCATAATGGCATATATCGAATGTAAACCAGTGTTAAAGAAAGTGAACTTAAAACCTGATGGGAAGAAAGAGATTGTGTTAGAAGTAACAGATTCCTCATTGCAAGGGAAATTGGATTCTCTGTCTGAAATGATTGATGCCAAAGTGTTTGTTTCACTAGAGTCCATGCAAGTCAATTTTAATGTCACGATTAATGCGAAAACAAATGAACTAGTTACGCAGTACGAAGTCGATGAAAAAGGAATGGTACAAGAGGTAAAATCAACATTCGAGCAAATAGAAGCGGATTTAGATATGCCAGAAGAAAAGATTCAGACTCGTGAAGAGAAAGAACAAGCGGACCGTGAGATTATCGATGCTTTTATCATTAGCGGTTTAGCACCAAACTTCGAGGGCATGCCGAATAAACTTCCGGATATTGTGAAACGTCGCCTAGAGGGTGAATCGTACTTGAAATTGGCAAATGAACTGAGCATGTCCTCAGGACAAATTATCGAGGTAATCGATGAATACCGTAAGCGTGTAGCGCCATTAGCGATAAAGTGGCATGAGTGGAAAGAACAGCAGCCAGAACCAACAGAGGAGACAAAGGGGGAAGAGAAACCGGAGGAAGCCCTTGAAGTGCAACAAGAAGGGAAACAGGAAACTGAGAATCAAGTCTCGGAAGAGTTCGAAATAGCGGATGAGGACAAGCCTTTCGATGAAGCTTGATAAGAAATCCATCCGGATTCAAATATTAGATCTACAAGATGAGAACTGCGCGGGTTGTGAAAAAAGTGCCAGCATACAGGAAGTCAGGAAATCGTAAGACTTCCTGGTGTGCGGATAACTGTAGGATTGGGAAGCGAATCAAACAATTAGGCGACAGCTTACTGGAAGGGAGAAATGAAACGATGGCAGAGCAGATGGCTGAAGAAAGAAATTGGGATGTATTATGTGAGAAGGCTGAGAAATTACAGGAACAGAAGTTATCTTGGGCGAAAATTGCAGCCCGTCTTGGTGTGAGTGAAAGTACACTGTATCACAACGTCGCAAAACGACGAGAGAAAAAAGAGGGCATTAGGAATCGCGCTAAGAGGTCGGGAACGAAAAAGGGTATAAAACCATTAGTCGAGGGTGCAAAAGTTATTAGGGAGAAAAATGAACATTCTGAAGAGAGAGATAATGGAACGGGTCAAACGGAATTAAAAGCGGAACTTGAAAAGTTAAAAGAACAATTTCAAAATCGTGAGGAAGAATATACAACTTTACTTAATGAACGCAACCAGTTGAGCGAAAAGAAATGGGAACTGGAAGCTGAATTACGTAAAGTACAAATCAGAATCAGTGCGGCAGAAGAAACAGCAGAAAGGGAACGGAAACATCGCTTGGAATTACAAGCAAAGGCACAAGCACTAGGAATCGCATTAAAAGCAGTATTGTAGGTGTTTCACATGAAACTTACTAAAGAAGAACGCATCCGACTCACCTATCAAATTGGAGATATTATCGAACAGAAATGTAGACGGTGTTATTATAACCGCTCAGATGATGCGAGCTTTAGTATCAACATTTGCGCAAATTGCCCGACTGGTCAAACATTACGCCAGTTGGGTAGATATTTTGATACAGAGCTGAGAAGTCGCGGAGGGAGACCAGGAAATATTCCGGATGGATTGACGCCAGCACGTGTGAGAGAACTCAATGACCAGGGGATTCCAGATAAAGAAATGAGTATCATGTTTGAGCGAAGTCCGTCCTACGTTGAGAAAGTGAAAAATAGATGGAGAAAGCAAGGGTCATGTGACGGACCGAATAAGGTGTCTAAGAGGCCAACGAAACGGAAAAAGGGGAAGAGGCATGATGAAAGCGATTGAAGATGTGAGAGCGATGCCAGATGAGGAGTTTATGAGTAAGTATGAAGATTTGGTACATCACTTTATCTGGAAGAGATATAAGGGCATGTTAGAAATAGTTAAAGCGAATACAGGTTTGGAGATGGAGGATTTAGTGCAGTACGGGATGATTGGTCTCATAAAAGCGAGAAGGGATTTTAATCATGAGCTCGGTTATCAGCTCTCTACGTACGCGATACCAAAAATTCATGGAGAAGTTGGAAAGTTTATTATGAATAGTCACAAGATAAAGGTGCCAAGAGACTTGTATGTACTAAGAGGGAAAATGATGAGGCAAGGATTGATGGAGGAAGATGGAGAGACGATTTGTAAACAACTGGATGTGGCTCTTCCAGAAGTGAAAGAGGCATTACGATATCAACCCAATACAAAGTCTCTGCAAGATGTAATGTATACATCGGCGAGTGGTGGTAATGAAGAAATTCTGTTGGAAGACATGCTGGAAGATACACAAGTAATTGAAGAGACAGAGCAAGTCGAGAATCACATGGTGCTTCAATCATTTTACCAAACACTGCAGCAGCCAGAATTGATCGTGTGGGATCTGCATTCGAAACATAAAACGCAGCAAGAAATTGGGAATAGAGTAGGGAGATGTCAGGTGCAAGTAAGTCCAATATTAAAACGAATTCAGAAAAGAGCCACTGAGTTTGGGAAAGAGCAAGGATTAGGGAAATGAATTATACAAATGCAGGTATAAAAATGATGGCTATTTTAACGTGAAAAAGCCCTATAATAGGGCCAGGTAAATGCTATCGCATATCGTATACAGCAGTATATGCACGTCTCGGGATAATGCGGAAAAAATAGGTATTTCGACAGAAGTGAGGTAGATGTAATGGAGACATTTTTATGGATAGCCATCTTTATTTTGCTTGGCCAAATTGTTTGTATAAAGATGGATGTAAAACAGCTAGAGGAACGTTTAGATTGTTACAAACAAAGATTGGATATACAAAATGAATAGATAGATGAAATTTGGCGGTACACTAATAAATTTTAACCCAAAAGCTATTTTAGCATGGAAATTTAAAAGGACCCACTGGGGATGGGCCCTTTTAAGGAAGCTAAGTATATGGATACTACCTGTATATTACCAAAAATGGAGTCTTTGTTCTATATGGTGGTGTTGGGAAAGTTTTTAATAAAAATTTCACTTTGTAGAGAAATGAGGATGAAACGTGGGGGAAGTTGAATTTAATCAAGATAGTTTTGGACAACAGTTAATTATTACAGGTTTAGCAAGATCAGTTGAGGAGGAAGGTTTAACACCGCATGAAGCGTTTGATATTTCAAGGCTCATTCAAAATAATACATTTCATGCGTTAGCTGATATACACAAGGAATACAAAAACAACAAATAATAACGTCACTTTTGTAGAAAATGGGAAATGAAAAATGACCAAAATGCAAACATTCGCACATAACATGTTCGGCAATTTAGAGATTCTTATCAAGGATGGAAAAGAGTACTTTCCAGCGACAGATGTTGCGAAGGTATTAGGAGATACGAATCCCACAAAAGCGGTAAGAGATCATTGTAAAAAGGACGGGGTAACGTTTCGTTTCGGTGGTTATTCCAGAGAAAAATCAAACGGTTGAAAAGAAATTTATAAATGAACCCAACTTATATCGTCTAATCGCTAAATCCAAACTCCCACAAGCGGAACAATTTGAAAAATGGGTATTTGAAGAAGTGCTCCCAAGTATTCGAAAACATGGGGCATACATGACACCGCATACGATTAACGCATTACTACAAGACCCGGATTTGCTCATTGGTCTCGCGTCACAACTCAAACACGAGCAACAGGCAAGGCAAGTGGCAGAACAAAAGGATCTTATGTTGACACAACAAGTTGCAGAGCATGCATCTAAGATTACATACCTCGATCAAATTCTTCAGTCAAAAGATACGGTAACAGTATCACAAATTGCAGCCGATTATGGGTTATCTGCAGTTCGATTAAATAAAATCTTAAAGGATGAAAAAATACAGTATAAAGTAAACAACCAATGGCTGCTATATGCCAAACATCAAAATAAAGGGTATACGAAATCGCAAACAATTGATGTGACACATTCAGATGGTAGTAAATCCGTAAAGATGAATACACGTTGGACGCAAAAAGGCAGATTATTTATCCATGATATGTTAACGAAACGAGGGATTATCCCGGAAATGGATAGGGAAGCGGTTTAAAGCTGGAGTTAGAAAAAATGGCTTCATAAAATAGGGTGAATTTGCGTTTGATTTTTTTTAGAATGCCATAGGTATCGGGTGAGTAATAACGTGTTGAAAAGTAGAATAGGATGCTTAAATTAGAAGTAGGAATTTAAATAAAAAAGAGGAACTCTTTTGTAAGAGTTCCTAAGGTAGCTGACAAGCTAACAAGAAAAGAAATAATAATGTATATGTAGTATAACGTATTAACGCAAATGTATGCAAAATAAAAACAGCTAATTTTACTTAGCTGTTTTATGGGGAAATTTTCTCATACTTTCTCATACTTGTAATAGTGAAGAAAAACTCCCTTGGATGGCGTACGTATAGTATGAATCAACTTCTTCATTTTATACGCAAAAAAATAAAACGAGCACTTGTGCCAGAGTGCCCGTTTTTGAATCCCTGCAATTATTGTTATGTGTATCATAAACAAGTAATGATTTGAAAAGGAAGAATATTATATACGGTAAGGGTTTGTAATAAAAAGATGTAAAAAGACACTTTCGAACTGTGTCCTTTTACGGAGTGGTAGTGGTGGACACCATGAAGGGATTTCAGGAAATAAAGTGAATGAGCATCACCTCAGAAGAGGTAACGACATCTATAGTATATGAATGCGTTGTGGAATGGTGATAACGAAAATAAAAAACAGCTAGCTAAGCCAACTGTTTTTTATGTTTTGACTAAATTGGGAGAATTTTAGTCATGATTTAGAAGGGAACTGCCCTATAAGGGCTTATCTGTATTATGGATATAATTCGAAATTTTATGCAGGAGGGTAACGCATGAATCAATTATCTTTTTTTACCTGTGTAGATGAGAAAGAAGTACGTCCTTTTGTGATAGAAGAATTGAAGAAGTATAAGGTGTTACGCGTGCGCTTTCAGAATCAGCGAGAACGGAGGGAATTGGGAGTGGATATCCTATTTCCGGAGTTGCGAAAGATGGATATGCATGAACTGAAGTATAGACAATTACAACGAGCGTTTGAACATGCGCTAGATCAGGAGGAACAACGAATACTCGAAATGAAATATATGAGTGCGACAGAGTTAAACGATGATTACATTTATACGGTACTAGGGATGAAGCGCGGTAAGTTTTACCGGAAACGAAAATCAGGTATTCTTAACTTTGCGACGGCATTAGAGATGATATAAGAAAAGAATGGAACTTTTGGGTTACTGTTTGGGGCACTAAATCGGGTACCTTTTTTAGTTGGAATCGGAGGTACGATATTCTTACAGCTACTGTTTGGAAGACAGTGGACTGTGGGGATATCGTATCCACCATCATATGAGTGATGTGAGTGGGCCCCATTATCAAAACGTTACCGAAGAACGGGCATGGGCGGTAGGAACCCGCGACAGGACGAAAAGGGCAAATCACGTTTATATTCTAAACTAAATGGATTTGTTTATCTTTTAAATACCGTAATTTGAGTAACGATAGCAGGGAAAAAACATACAATAGGGCATGAAATAAGCTCCAATGCCTTATTTCATGCTCGTAACATAAAACCTTTCTCGAGAGCACTCGCGGAAACGGGTGCTTTTACTATGTCACCTTTTGATTAGGATAATCATATATTTGGAATGTGAGTTATGTTTGGGAATCTTCTTTATTGTATCAAGGGCATTCGAAAAATGATTTTATTATATATAAAGAGGGACGCTCTTTGATGATGAGGTTTGGCATTAAAGAATACAAATCAGAGATTCGATGAAAAAACTCATGTTTGATAAATATATTGCAAGGGAGCGAACATGTATGAAAAGAAAGTATCCTTTAAAAAAAGAGCATCGCGATTTACGAGATGTGCATTATTTTTCTACCCACTATAAAAATCCCGGGGATCTTCCAGTAAGTGTGGATTTACGAGCAGGGCTATCACCAGTAGTGGATCAGGGGCACCTAGGGAGTTGTACGGCAAACGCAATAGTAAGTGGTTTGGCGGAATATAAATTATTACAACAGGGAAATCCTTTAGTCCGTTTAAGTAGATTATTTTTATATTGGGAAGAGCGTTATATGGAAGGAACAGTAGATGAAGATAGTGGAGCTTATATTCGAGATGGTATGAAGGTGTTGCAACAGATAGGTACTTGTCCGGAAGTTGAATATCCGTATGTTATTGAAAATTTTAGAGATATGCCGACTCCTAGACAAATTACAGATGCTGCTGCATTTAGATTGATTAATGGGTATTCACGAGTAAATGATTTACTGACATTAAAATCAGCATTAGCTGAAGGTTTGCCAGTAGTTGTTGGATTTATGGTATACGATAGTTTTGCATCGGAAACTGTTGCCGAAACAGGAATTGTCCCTATACCGGATCCAACACAGGAAAATCAATTAGGTGGACATGCTGTTTTAGCAGTAGGTTATGCGCAAATAGAAGGTGAAAATTATATTATTATACGTAATTCCTGGGGGGAGAATTGGGGAGACCAAGGCTATGGATATATGCCAGAAGGATTTTTTATCCCAGATTTTGTGACAGATATGTGGGTAGGGCAATGATATACAAATAATACAAGTCGGCATGTTTGCAGGGGTAAATCCAACACGGCGTTCCAAACGTATGTTGTGGGACAAGCCAAATACAATTTAGATGAACGTAGTATTACTTTGAGAGCATCTATTTAAGGTGCTCTTTTCTATGCACATGTAGAAAAGAGGAAGGGTGCAAAACGCATATAGCGGTGGTGGGAATGCAGCTCCATCCACACAATCGTCTAACAATGGTGTAGGTGTCGTCACAATAACAGCGGATGTATTACGCGTTCGCAGGGGACCAGGAACGAATTATGAGATTGTGAAAAAGGTATACCGAGGCGAACGATATCAATCTTGGGGGATTCAAAATGGTTGGTACAACGTTGGTGGAGATCAATGGGTTTCTGGGGAGTATGTGAGGTTTGATGGGTAGTTATATACTGTGTAACAGGTATGCTAGCGAAGGGGTGGGAAATCTAACGAATCTTGGCGAGGAAATGATTCGTTCCAAAACTATCCAATTCTCGAATAATAGCGAGACGTAGGGGGATAAAGAAAAAAGCGAGTCTCTCTAAACGAAGAAAGTTCGCTTTATATAGAATGGTTATATAAATTGAATTTGTTGATTTATTATATGGAAGTAAGCATGTAAATTTGTTTCGAATTTAAAAAAATAGAAATCTCAGGTTGGGAGATTTCTATTTCACTTAGTTTGTTAATTGGAGAAAAATCTGAAATTAAAAGGTATTCTGCATCTGTAATTTATAGAGGATAATCAATTATCTCCCCATGTACCATTCTCATTGAAGTAATGCTCTATGAATTTACCTTCTTTATTTTTAACTGTTGCTTTCTCATTATGGAGCATACGACCAGTGAATCCCTTGAAGTTTTTATTGCCTTCTTTGTTATCAAAATAGAACCAAGCATCATGACTCTCATGTACTTGCACCCATCCAGTCATCATTTCACCTTTTTTAAATGTTGTTCCATCACCGTTTGTAGTGCCGTCAGCAGGGCTAAAGTAATAGAAGTCTTTGCCGCGTATTTGCATCCATCCAGTCACTTTTTCGCCGTTTTTAAATTCTGCGCCGCTCCAGTTTTTAAAGCCGTCGTAAGGGCTAATGTAGTATGTTTCTCCATTTGCAACTCTCATATTATTATCGAGATAGTACCCATCCACACTTGGCGTCGGAGGATTTGAATCTGTTGGTACTTTTCCCAGTGCCGTGAGCAAGAATGCCTGATTGCCCGCTGTTAGGTTTTTAAGAGCTATAAGCCCTTTGTAATAATTGATATCGGCATTAGCTTTCAATGTGCCACCCGTTTTCTTATGGAAATCTATTGCGGTTTTATTATAAGTGTCGTTTACATATTTAACATATTTTTCTCCAAGTTGCTTAGTAGTTAGGTAGGTTGTTTGATCATTTTGCAGATGATTTGCAAAATAGTTGTTAAAGTTTTCAGAATCCATCTTGATTCTATCATGCTGAACTGCATTTTTTTCCATATATCGGAAGAATGCTAGTTGAGCCGTTGCGATATTGACGAATAAAGGCAGCTCCGCTAATTCATGGCCCGGTTTTTGACTTTGATCTATAAGCCTGTTGAAAAGAGAGTTAATTATCTTTGCCTGAGTAACGTTGCCATTTTGTATACTATCATAGTAAGTCCCAGATGGAGATATTGTACCATTTACTGAATCTTGAAATGTTTTGAGCTCTTTCTGCAGTGTTAATGCATCTTGTTTTAGTGTTGTAAGATCATAGTCCTTAATTGCTCCATCCATCAAAGCATTAATCGAATCCATCATTTGTTTCGTCTTATCTACCGTATTTTCTGACCATAGTAAACCAATGATTGGAGAAATGAATGCTCCTCCATATGGAATTAATGCTGTACTGAGCATTGTCACACTTCTAAGTGTATTATTGAAATTTCCGGAATTTAAATCTTTATAAACTGTTGGTAATAGTTTTTCTGCCATACCAAGTGTGGTCTTATAATTTGCTGCACCTGTTGTTTTTCCAAGATCTTGTGTCCATGTATCAAATTGTGCTAACGGATTCAGTTCTTTCTTTTCATCTTCATAATAAGTACCAGCACTTTTTGGCTGAACAGTATTTTGTTGTTGAGTGGCATTCGTGTCTTTTTCTTCAGCAAATGCAGAAGCAGTACTTCCTAATGTACTTACTCCTAACGTCATTGTTGCGACTGTTGCAAGAAGCGCTTGTTTGTATTTGCGTTTTGCATGTTTTCGATCTTTGTGCTTCATGGTAAAACCTCCTAAAATATAAATAATGGTTTGATAATTACGATAAATTGGCTAGTTCTTTAAGTGACATTTTAGAAAAATTAATTAGGTTTCTTTCAAGTTACTAAAAATCAAATCATGGATATGCTAAAAGGATATTTACTATGCACACTCCTTTCAATTATCGTCTAGAAAAAAGGAACGCAGGAAGTGAAAAAATGAAATGGTTGGATATGCGTGAGCCTATAAACATAAGTGCAGCCATATAATTTTTGTTTATCATTCCATATAGTGATGTTCCTGTTATTTCTAATTGTACGATATCATTTATTCAAGTAATTAATTTGATAAATTGTTCGTTTGCTAAAGTAATAAATTCGTTGTGGTATTGAAAGATGTGATAAATATCGTTTTTTAATATGAGTATATATTTAAGAGCTTGTCGTCAATCATTCGCTGAAAAATCTCCAGATTGTTAGTATGTATATGTGCTTTACGCTGTACCATAATATGTATCTCTCTAAAGCTATCAATGTAGTTATAGACCATCCTTTTGAACGTTCGAGTAAAGTATCCAATAGGATTTTTCATCGATTTTCCACTATGCTCATATGCATGCGTTTTAGAGAACAGGACAGAAGAAGCATTCGCAAGAAGGTTGTGGAAGATAGCCGTATCTGCTAGTAAACCACACTTTTTGGCAGCCTTCTTTGCAATGTTTCTGGCATTTTTGAAAGACTCATTAATCACATTGGGTGAAAAAGCAGTTTGTAATTCCATACGCATAGATTGTGGCACACGATAATCGATGAAGTCTAAATCATGTTGAAAAGATTGCGAAACTTCCTCTTTACGTTTATTTATATCTTTTATCTTTTGTTTTAAGGTTTTTGTAGTTGTTTTTTTGGTGTGACAAATTTCAGTATTTTTAGTAGGGTCTTCTGTGACAAGTTGTTTTTCTACAATGATTGGTTGAATGATAATGATATTACTCGTTTGTCTCATGTCACTCTTACGTTTCATTTCTAGTTGTCTGATAATCCCTAGAGACTCTAAGTGTAAGCATGCACGAATAACTGTTCTACGACTAAGAAGAAGTGCTCCAGCAATCTTCTTTTTTGATTTTAAAAAAATGCCAAAGTATTTACAAGAATGGCTGTGTAAATGGTTGAGTACAGCCAATTGATTTTTATTTTATTGATCAGCAAATTGTTCTTTATATGCGCGTACAGTGTCATTTAGTTCTTTGAGATTTTGGAAAGATACTAAATTTTCATACGTTTCTGTACTAGCAAGAATGGTAATTGTTTGTTTCTTTTTCATAAGGGCTCGTCTCCTCTGAAAATAAAAAAGCAACAGTATGCCACAAAATGTAAGAAAACTGTTGCGGAAGAACCCTTATGCACGATAAAATGAGGTACATAAAGAGTTACAGCAAGTGTTTGCCTAGGTGATTAGGCGGACGGTTAATAAAGTGGTGAGACACCTTATTAACACGCTGTGCTCTTTTATTTTTTATTAGTTTAATTTTGAATTATTTCGGTAACGAATTTGGTCACAAATGACCAGAAACATGTCGCCATTTATAAAATTAGATGTAGCACAAAGCTGCGTAATATAGCTGTTTTGTACAGTTTTAAGAAATTAAAGTTTTATACAAAATAGATGGTCATAGTGTCCTGTTTTATCTAAACTAGGCGGGATATAATTGCAAAAGTTTGTAATGAAACCATAGAAATAAAGTTCTAATTAAAAGGGGCTCTATTTCTATGATTGGTACTTCATATGTGATTTGAACTGTTCTTAATACCTCTCCATCCACAAATTCACGATGTACTTAACATTCTTGAAATTTTAAATTCTCATCAGATTTATGCATGTTATAATTGAAAATTGCTTTTTCTAGTTCTGGAAAGCCCTAACCTTTTTTCTCTAAACCAATATACTCAAAGCCCAAAAACTTCCTAAAATGATAGATAAGCTTTTTTTGACTTATCATTATAACTCCTCCACCCAATAATTTTTTAAGCGTTATGCATATTTTATATCTGTTACATGATTAATTTTTATATACAGTACATTATCCTGTTGGTTTCTAATTCTTAATTCATTACAAATCATATCGTAGTAATGGATATACTTTATTTTGTTTTTGAAATGAAATATTAACTTGTTTATTTTCTGCAATTGCACAACATACAATACCATTTATAAGATCTAATTTGTGTTCATCTAAACTAGGTACCGGTGCCGCATTTTGTTTTTCATACAATTCATTTAAACTTTCAAACTGTTTTTTTATTAATAAAAACGGAGCCCATCGCATCAGGCCTCTATTAATTATGATTTGTATTTTTCCTTACTCTTTATGCCCACCTATTGTTTGTTATTCAAAGTCTTAGATAGTTTAGATGAATTTATCTGGGGATTGGATAGGAACAATGATTTTTTTTAAGTTAATGCATATATTTTATTAAACAATGGAGTATGGAACTTTGTCTTAGCAGGAATAGTCGCCATTATAAAGAAAGAAAGAAAGAAACAAATAATAATTGCAAACATAAATTTGTTACTGATTATGTAATAGTCTCCTTTATTTATTTTCGTTATAGGAAACAAAAGATATCTTTTTACAAGTATTTTTAACTCATAGTGTCAGTCATAGCAATCATCTAATTAAGAAAAATTCTGTATGTACTTGTACTACAAATACGTATACATCTACAAGAGCTAAAAATCAGGTAATAAATAGGGTGAAAACAAAGGGAGTGAAGAAACCATGATACATCGATATGAAATAGAATTTTCAGTAATGTATGGTGGCAAAATAACAGATTTACAATCTACAATCATTCCAGCACGTTCTTTAGAAGAAGCAAATGAAAAATTACAATCAGAAGTAAAACGAAGATTAGGTGCATGTCGTGTGAAAATTGATACTGCAAGTTTATATAGTTCAGAGGATAGTCGATATGTAATTGAACTAAAATAAAATTATAATTGGAGGAAGAAAGTTGAAAAAGTATATTATATTTTTGAACATTTTAGTCGTATTCATGATTGTATTAACAGGCTGTAGCAGTATTAAACGTACAGGAACGGAGGAATATTATGTCCAAATTGATACGAATGGTAAAGAGGTAATACATGAAGGTAATGGAGGAGAAAAATTTAAAAGATTCGAATATGAATTAAAAGGATTTAATGAAAACGGAGAAGAAAAGGAATTAAAATTTGATGCAGAAAAAAACTTCGAAAAGAAGCTTTGAAGTGAACCCGAATAGTGGTACATGAAAAAACACCTCCTGAATTCGCATACTAAGTATGCAAATTCAATGGAGGTGTTTTTCGTTTGAAGACAAGAGTTCATTACCCAGAAGAAATAAAGTGGAAAGTGATTGAGATGAAAAAGGATGGTTATTCAAATCGTACCATTATGGAAACACTCGGCATTACAAATGTTTCCCAAATTAAGACATGGATGAAATGGTATCGTACAGCTCAAACATATCGTTTTCAACAACCTGTAGGAAAACAATATTCTTATGGAAAAGGGTCAAAAGAGCTAAGTGAATTGGAACAGCTACGATTAGAAAATAAACATTTAAAAACAAAATTACTTGTATGGGGAAAGTATCTGGAAATCGAAAGGAGCTGAAACCACATACCGTTATTACCCTATGGAATGAATTAAAAACAAAAGTAACCGTACAAGAACTGTGTAAAGTATTAGAGTTACCACGTTCCTCATTTTATCGTTGGTTACAGATAGCCGAACGCCCTAAAGACGAGATAGAAGAGAAAGTAAAGAAAATCTGCCTTAGAACCTGTTTAAAATCTTTTTAATAAAATTGCTACACCTGCCAATAAGCGACTCTGTCTGCTATTTTCAAGTGTTCGTTCACAGTTCTTCCACAGTCTGCGGTAATTTTCCAACCAAGCAAAAGTTCGTTCCACAATCCAGCGTTTGGGTAACACGACAAACTTGTGAAGTTCAGATCGTTTGATGATTTCAACCGAACAATCAATCGTTTCTTTGATGGATTGTGCAAAGGATGGCCCCGTATATCCGCCATCACAAAGTATATTTGTTACTTTTCCCAGTGTTTTCTTATGCCTTTCACACATTTGGATCGCACCTTCTCGATCAGTTATATTCGCAGTTGTTATTTCAATCGCATGAATAAGACCGTTCGTATCTACAGCGATATGACGTTTGATTCCTGACACTTTCTTTCCAGCATCATAGCCTTTTTCACCAGCTATCCATGTGTTTTTCACGCTTTGTGCATCTACGATGCAGAAACTTGCCTGATTCTTACGTCCATCTTGCTCACGATAGGTTTCAACCAATTTTTTTATGCACTTTTTCGAGAAGGCCTATGCCCTTCTCGTCTACTTTCCGCCAAATCTGATAGTAGAAATAGACTGTTTGCCAGTTTGGAAAGTCACTTGGTAAGTTACGCCATTGGCATCCTGTGGTAAGCACGTATAGCACACCGCAGAATACCTCGTACAAATCAACTGTGCGTGGACGCGTCCTTTTCTTGCGTTTTCCAAATCTTCTCGAATAAGTTCAAACTGTTCACGTGAAACGTTACTTGTATAATTATGTATCATAGAAAATATCCTTTTTTGCACAGATTATACCATAGATTCTAAACAGGTTCTTAGGCATAATGCGGCATGAATATCGAAGAGTGACCGTCATTCTTCGAAAAATGGGGCTATGTGTCAATCATAAAAAAGTATTACGGATTATGAAACTATATCATATACTCTCAAAAGTGCGTCGTAAGAAAAAGAAATATATCAATGGTGCTGAAACAGTCGTGGCCCCTCATCGATTGGAACGTCAATTTGAAGTATCAGCCCCAAATGAAAAGGGGTTCACAGATGTGACTTACTTATTATTTGGAGAGCGTACCTTGTATTTATCGACGATTATGGATGCCTTTAATCGTGAAATTATTAGTTATATCATCAGTGAGTCACAAACACTAACATTAGCGATGAAGACATTAAAACAAGCAATGCGAGGAAGAAAAATAAAAGATGTGATCCTTCACTCAGATCAAGGGAGTATTTATACAGCGAAGGAATTTCAAGCATGTGCCAAAGAAAACGGCATTATCATCAGCATGTCCCGGAGAGAAAATTACCATGATAATGCCGTCATGGAAAGCTTCTTTGGTCATTTAAAAAGTGAAGCTTTCTACTCACAAAAGATAACAAAAGTATCCAACACAACTGTGCGAAAGATTGTGCTAGAATACATTCATTACTACAATTGTGTGCGAATTCAAGAAAAATTAAACCACCTATCCCCTAAAGAATTTAGGGAACAGATGGTTTAGGTGTTTTGATAGGTGTCCCGTTTTCGGGGTTCACTTCACTTTAAGGCGGAGTGTTTTCATTTACACTCCTTCCATAAAGCGGATGAGGTCAAACTTGCCGTGCGTAAATATATGCACTTTTATAATCATCAAAGATTTCAAAAGAAATTAAATAACCTGAGTCCATATAAATATAGAACTCAGGTTGCTTAGTTGCGCTTTTTTAATACTGTCTACTTGACAGGGGTCACTGCATGTTTTTCATTTGAAGGAAAAAGTAAATTACTTCAGAAAAATAAAGGATTTGACTAATTTTAAAATTGAAACATATCATATGCGCATGTATTTTATTATTGAATTAGATTCTAGTCTTACATATTTGTTCTAATGTTTTGTGTGCTAATTTATTGAAAATATGAAGAAAAGAATTTGGAATGCTTTTTTACAGGGGAATCTTTATTACGAAATGTTTTAGGTGAAAATCATTTATTCAAAAAATAACTTGGCTGATAATCATCTGAATTTTTTGTCGTTTTTATTGAACGGGAGTTTTCTACTCTATGAAAAGGGGGGATCGAGATGGGATAAATGTATTTAAATAGATATGCTATTAGTCAGATGTGATTATATTTATAGCATATAGATGATGTGATGAGAATTTTCATGTGAGACTAGGGTAGGTAAAAGTATTTGGGATAATAAATGATTCGCTTTTTCCTGTTTCTAACCTTTGTGTGATGATAGTTGAAACCCAAAAATTTATTGTATTCAAACCGAAGGGATGATTCTTAAGGCATACAGTAGTTATTTTTATTTTAAAGGGGTATAGGGGATGCATATGGTGAAAAAAAATACATTTGTTTATAGAATTAGTCTGTTCAAAACAAAAATATTTCTAGGGATCAGTTAGTTTGATCTAAATATAATTTTTAGAGGGCGGGTTTCAATTATACTCACAATGTTCCGCAAAAAAAGATACAAAATATACCTAGGAATATTGTTATGAATTTCATTTCGAGTTATTGTCCAGCAATAATCAATTATAAGATTTAGCTTTTATTGTGATTTTATATTAAATTTTCTAATCAGGAGATGATAAGGTGAAAAAAATTAATAAGCATAGGTCTACCATTACTATCTGTTCCACACTTATATTCGGGGCACTTTGTATACCATCAATTTCTTACGCAAATACAAAACAAATCGCTCCCACATCTAGTGAATCTATTGAAGCAGTTCAACAAGAATTACAGAAACACCTGGATAACCGTGAAAAAAATAATGAAATCAGGTATATAACTACAAATTTTAATAGGGAGGAAGTTTTAGATAAGTTAATAGCGGTATATAATAATTTATTAGAAAAAGACGATTATTTGAAATATACTATAAAAAGAACAGACTTCACCATGCAAGGTGAATCAGGGGCTTATACAATGACATTGAATACCACGTATCGCGAAACAAAAGAGCAATCACAACATGTAAAAGAACAATCAAAATTGATAGTGGATTCTATTATTAATCCTCAAATGAATGATCATGAAAAAGTAAAAGAAATCCATGATTACGTAGTCAAACATGTTTCATATGATAAGTCTCTTCAATCCTACACTGCTTATGAAGCTGTAGTTAACCGCTCTGCCGTTTGTCAAGGGTATGCACTATTGACGTACCAGTTATTAAAAGAAGCTGGGATTCCAGCTAGGATTGTGGAAGGGACAGCAAACGGGGAATTGCATGCTTGGAATCTTGTAAATATTGAATCTAAATGGTACCATCTAGATTCAACTTTTGATGACCCTACTCCAGATAAGGAAAATCAGGCCACATATTCTCATTTCAATCTTTCTGATGAACAAATTAAAAATGATCATCAATGGAATCATGATAAATACCCAGCGGCAACAACGAGTTATTATGATGAATTAATGAATAAAGTACAAATAAATGACGAAAAATTAACTAGCTACCAAAAATTACTAAAAGATACTAATCTCATCTATTTAAAGTCAGAGTATAGTGCTGAAAATTACGAACAATTAATAAATAATATACAAAGTCAGTTTATATCGCAACCGGAAAAAATAACTTTACGTTACAATAAAAGCGTTAATAATACAATAAAAGATGCAAAATTAGTGCTTAATACAATTACTTGGCCCGAAGGAGCCAAAAACGTATCATTTGAAGCTGAACCATTTAATCATCATCAAGGTTCTTCATTATTAACAATTGTATTTACTTATTAAGTTCAATATTGTTTAAATTTAGCACGCACCGGTTTTTGTGCGAAAAAATAATGTTTAAAAATTTTTTTTATTTTAAATAATGGTATGTTTCTTTGTACTGAACCCGTTAATCATAGTATCTTTTTTGCCGTTATAATTATTATAAGTCTAGTAGTCAATGTATCTAAATAATTATTTAGATACAAAACAAGCTAGATTCAAAAATGCAAATGAAGTCAGCTTATTTTTAATAATGTATAGATAAACTTTACATCAAAATTTTGTGGAATATTAATAGAGGTAAGTCATAATTTTTCGAAATGATATAAAGATTGCATACCTATCAACTCAATTAAATTAAATATTCTTATCGTTTTTTTATAATAAAAATACTTAGGTATTACACATACTTGCCAGCAAAGGGCATAGTATTGTTAAAAAATATGGTGAATATGCAAGTTTAAGCCAAAAGGAAATGGTCAGGTTGAAAATCTAATCATTTCCTTTTTATCGTTTTCCGACAGAAGACTCCTTCCTCAAAAATGTGAAATGCCAGTAAGGGTAAGTCTACGATTTTGTATACTGCAAGTATACGATGCAAAAGTGGGGGCAACCTATGTTGGTAAATAAAAGCTATCCTATCCCTCTACTCTGTCGAGCACACTCAATAAAAAAAGAAACAGGATACAATCTGGTTAAAGGAAGTAGATTGTATTGCCCATACATCCACATTAAAAACCCTGCAGATGCTTTCTCATATTTTTTTAAGAAAGAAAACGATATGCCACGTTTTAAATCTAAAAAGAATAAGATTCCATCCTACACAACGAAGTAAACGAACGGAAAAATTACGATTGCAGGCAACAAAATGAAATTAGCAAAGCTTAGTGTGGCTTGCTTTGCTAGAGTCAGGGAGTAGAAGATTGTATTGTAAATGCAACAATTTGAAGCGATTCAAGTGGTAGATATTTTGTATCTATCTTGGTCGAAACAAAGGTACAAAAATAACTAAAGCTGAGCTTATATGTGGAATTGATGTTGGATGTTTTACCATTCTTCCTGATGGTAAAACATCCAAAGCCCAAAAAATCCCCACATTCGTCCGTATATTAGAAGAAAAGTTAGCAAAGGGACAGTGTGTCCTTTTTAGGAAAATGAGTTGTACGTATCTATGAACATGTGGAAAATGCAAGAGAAAAAATGTGCATTTTAGATTTCAAGATCAATATTGTGTGAGGTGTATTTTCTATAACTATATCCGTATATATACTATTAATGATTGTAAAATCATTAAAGAGAGAATGATAGCATTGATAAGTGTTTATCAGTAGAATATATTAACCAAAATTAGGCAAATGCAACATGAAAACAGTTGCTAAAAAAATACAAATGATAAACTTACAAGAGTAAGAAGTATAGAAAAAAGGTAGGAGGGGTGTAAATGCATAGTATGTTTATTTAATTAAGGGATGGGAGATCTAAAGACTGTAAAAGAGGTAGGATGTAACGTGAGTTCTTTGTGTAGAGAGTCCAAGTAACGAAAAATATTACACCTGGATAAAGGTTATCTATAGGTCGTTTATAATAATTAATTAAATATAGGTAATTTTACGCTAAATTAATTTTCGGAAAATCATAATACTACGGTGTATTGGTATACTAAAATAAAAATATCATTTCAAGATAATAGAGCTCTTTTCACTACCCGTGCAAGGAGTTCTATTAGTTGTGATAGAATGCTTCTATTTTAGTGTTTGTTCATTTAAATATTCTATGGTTCCTATTAATTATATCTCAGACCCCGTATAGTGTGCTCTTAATTTATGAAACGCCCTGGAGAATCTATTTTGACACTAAGAATGAATAGTATTCGTCTGAAATACAGCCGAGCTAACTCCCTTATCAGCGACACCAAAATGAGTAGCTAACTCTTGAGCCTTATGATGAAGACAGTTTTTACGCTGGTTCACTCCTTTTTTATGTAACTTAGCCACACGGATACGTTGTTTATTCTAACTGATAGCACATTAGTTCTTCTTGGTATTACTCGTTGTGGCTTTGCTAGGTGGTCTAACGTAATGATTTAATTATATAGTCTAGTGGTATCTCTCTATGTTGTTTGATACGTACCATCTTGATATGGCTATTCCGCAACATTTACTACATTCGTTGTATAAGGCTTTCTTATCTGCTTTAAATATTGGGAAGTAATTTTGCAAACTAAAGAAATTCTTATAGGATGTTTAAACGTTTAATTGAACGTTGGCCAATGTTGCTAATGAATCGACTTCTTTTAGCCATTCCTACTCTGCTTTGTATTTCGCAAGAGTAGGAAATTTTTGTTTCTTCAGTTCTTTCTCGCTCAGTGAGGGTTTTATATTATACATAAAGCATAAGGACCCAAAAATTTTCCGTTTTAGATTTGCTTGTTCTTCTGTTGAATACAGAAGAAATTTGTATGCTTTATTCTGTTTTTCCATATCAGTTCATCTTTTTTTGCCCAAAATGGTTCTACTTTATCTATGGCGGCGATCACATAACACTACTTGATTATCTATATCTATTGTTATAGCCTAAATTCCCTCCTCCTCGTCTCGTCCCCCATACCATCTCCCTATATCATACATGAATCGAATTAAATATATATAAATTACAGATTAAATTCGATATTTGGAGTGCAAATATATGTTAATGAATAGAGGGGGAAGAATTCTCATTTTAACTTAAAAAAATTAAAGCGTATAACTGGTAAGCGAATATTATATAGAATACTTTTGAGAAAAGTATTTTTTGAAATAATAGTAGTGGCAAGGGTGATATTCTTTTAAAGACGTATTAAATATTGGGATTAGGAGGAGAGGGGTATGGTTTGAATAATTATTATGAGTAGGTCAATTGTCTTGGGGAAGCTATATTATTTATCATAACGATTTACTTCCTATCACGCGTCATTAAACATGATCAATTAATATAGAAATTTGATCATTAATAGTTGGGGTTTTATAGGAAAACAGTAATGCAATTTTGGAGGGATATTTTTGATTTTAGTAAATATAATAAAGAATAAAGTGAAATTTTCATGTATAATGTTGCTTTTTCTGAGTACAATAGTTGGCTGCAAAAACGGTTCAAGTTTAAGTAAACAATCTCAGCAGACATTTCAAAATCCTGTAGAAATTGGTATGCTTAAATTAAGTAGTTCAGCACCTATCTTTATTGGGATTGAAAAAGGTTTTTTCAAAGAAGAGAATATTGATTTAAAACCAAAATGGTTTGATGCAGCTCAACCGATTGCGGTCGCTACAGCTGGAGGGAATTTGGATATTGGTGCGACAGGAATCACAGCAAGTTTATATAATATGGCTGGAAGTGGGAAAAAACTAACAATTGTAGCGGATAAAGGAAGGGAAGTTCGTGGATATTCTTCTAATGCACTTATGGTCTCTTCAAATTCCAATATTAATAAGGTCGAAGATTTGAGAGGGAAAAGAATTGGTATTACTCAAACAGGTTCTACCTATCATTATATGATAGGACGGTTATTAGAATTACATAACTTATCTTTAAAAGATATTGAATTGGTTTCATTGAATAGTGTGAATGGGCTAGTCGAAGCTTTAAAAAGTGGACAAATAGATGCAACTTTACTAACAGAACCTCATGCTTCTAACGCATTAAATCAGGGATACGGAAAATTATTGGTATCCGTTGGAGATGAGATGGATTATCAAACTTCAGGAATCTTTTTATCTGAAGAATTTTTGAAAAATAAAGATTGCGCAATTAGATTTCTTAAAGCATATGTGAAATCTACTCGCTATTATCATGATGCTATCATTAAAAAACAAGGTAGTCAATATGATGAACTAATTTCTATCATTTCTAAGTATACAAAACAATCCAAAGAGACAATACAAAAAGGGTTACCTTATATAGATCGAGATGGTAAAATATTACAAACAGATATAAAAACCCAAATATCATGGTACCATAAAGAAAATTTAATCGAGAAAAATATAGATAGTAACGAAATAATTGATACCTCCTTATTAAATGAAGCAATAAAAAAATTGGGGGATTCAAAGTAATGAAACTTATTGTTGATAATATTGGAAAACAGTTTAAATATAAAAACAATCAAATACGAACTATACTAAGTGATATTTCTTTCACAATACACGAAAATGAATTTATAGCTATTGTAGGAGCGAGTGGATGCGGGAAATCAACACTATTAAATATAATAGCTGGGCTTTTAGAATCCACAAGTGGGCAGGTTTATTTTGAAGGTGGCGCTCTCAAGCGAGAGCCACGTATTGGGATGGTATTTCAGGAATTTGCACTGTTTCCATGGAAAACGGTTTATAAAAATGTCGTATTCGGATTAGAAAACTATTTGACGGATTCTAAAAAAATAAAAGAGCTTGGCAATTATTATATAAATATGGTTGGACTTCATGGATTCGATTCTTATTATCCGAAACAATTGTCCGGAGGGATGAAGCAACGTGTAGGAATTGCTAGAGCACTTGCTGTTGAACCAGATTTATTAATTATGGATGAACCTTTTTCTGCATTGGATGCACAGACACGTCTCATTTTACAGGAAGAACTTTTGAACCTTTGGCATAATCAACCACTAAAAACAGTATATGTGACACATAGTATTGAAGAAGCTGTTTATTTAGCGGATAGAGTGATAGTACTTTCTAGGAAATCTGGAAACATAAATTCTATCATCCCTATTCAATTGCCTAAAATGGATCGTAAAAAAGAGGCGTGTAAGATAAAATTCAATCAATATGTCGATCAAATTCTTCAGCTTATATGTGAGGATGCAAGGGATGTTGTAGAGGGACGGGGTTATTTTGAAGAATATAAATAATAATTTCAATCATTTTGTTCAGCTGAATAAGAAAATGAATATCAATAGCCAATTGGATTTTTTGCAAAAAGATACTCCTAAATATGTATCTTTTTATAGCATAATCAGTACCGTGCTAATTTGGGAAATATGTTGTAGAATGCAATTTATTCCACCCTTATTTCTTCCGGCCCCTTCAGCTATAGTTCATGCAGCAAAAGATATGACTACAAGTGGAGAATTAGTTCAAAGTTTAACGGATAGCCTCTATCGAATTGGAATAGGTTATATGATTGGTAGTATATTGGGGATTATAACAGGGTTAATCCTGAGTTTTTCTAAATGGATGAACGCTATTCTCTCACCATTAATATATATAGTATATCCAATTCCTAAAATCGCTTTATTGCCTCTAATTATTCTATGGCTAGGAATTGGAGAGTTTCCTAAAATTACCATTATTGCTTTGGGAGTTTTTTTTCCTGTTTTTATTAATATATTCTCAGGGGTGAAAAATATAGATTCTAATCTTATAAAAGCTGCCGTATTATTTAAAGCCAGTCGTACAAGATTATTACTTGAAGTTATGTTACCAGGAGCATTACCTAGTATCTTTGCGGGCTTAAAAATAGCATCTGGTACGTCTCTCTTACTTTTAATTGCCGCAGAAATGATTGCCGCAAAACAAGGTATTGGCACATTAATTTTACACTATGGTAATCTTATGCTTACTACTAAATTGATGGTGGGAGTAATAATTCTATCGATATTAGGTTTATCATTTAATCGTTTATTGACCTGGATAGAAACATGGGCACTGTTGCAAAAAAAATAATGTATATAAAACCGATCTAATCGATTTTGGCATACTAGGGGTATTATCTTATAAGTTTGGCTGCAAATATGTTTAATAGATTAAAAATCGAGCTGATTGTAGATATCCTTTTTACAATTCTAGGTAAGTTTCGCAATTCAGTGTATGCTGGAAAAAAGCAGTTCAATCGCAAACTACTTTTGCGTTTATATAAGATATGAATGGTTTCGATGCCTTTTAAGATAGTGGGAAATGACTTTTTAATTTTGATTAGTATCTGACGATGTAAGTTGCCTAGATATAAATTCCGGTGAATCCACTTTCTCATTAAATTTTTCGTTGGGTATAGACAATCCAGAGTCGACTGTGAATAAATAGGAAATGAATGTGTTGATGGATACATTGCAGATAAAAGAGCAATTGTATGCTGTGTTTCAAAATATTATAAGAGAGCTCACTGATTCTACGTTTGCTATTGCAAACAATCGCTATAATGTCATGATGTTTAATGCACATTCTAATTATCAACATAGTTTACAAGGGGAAAAATTTTATGCGAGAATTAATTTTAGAGGAAACGAATATGATTTATATGTGTTCGAAAGGGGAGAATTTTATAAAGATACTCTCATTGAAAATAAAACCTGGTCTTGGGCATATAAAGGATGGGATATAGAGTCTGATACAACATCTTCAATTCAATTTCGTTTACCTTACTAGCATTTGAAATGTATATTTTCACAATATATATGCGGATTCCAAAAAAATATAAAAAGGGTATTCCATTTTTATATTGTATATAATTCATAATTACAATATTATAAGAATTTAATGTATATTTGACCCGTATATAAGTATATTGAAAAACAGATTATTCCGATTCTGGAACTCTGTTTTTTTCTTTTATTATAATAGTAGTACACATGTGTTTTGGGGAGGGCGTATATCATGTATATAAACAAATTATTAAAATGGTTACTCTGCATCGGGATAACGATTTATACACTTATACCGACAGGGAATAGCGTTACATCAGCAGAGGGAATAGACATAGATACTAAACAAAATTCTATTTTTGAATTATATGGGGACGAATGGCTAAGTACGTTAACTACGGATGAAAAACGTGCTATCACGTACTATACTGGGCCGAACTACGCAGATATAAATTATTATTTAAGAAGCCAGCAACAAGAATTATTGCCAGAATCATCAGTATCTAAAATGGAATTGGACACTAAAATAAATTTAATAGATTCTGCAATAAATAAAGCGGTCTTGAAAGAGGATATCACAGTGTATAGAAATACGGGAGAGCAAGAATTCCAAGAGGCTAAATATTTTTTACAGCCAATATGGGGACCAGATTTCAATTCTGTAGAAGGAATTACAACTTTTGAAGAATACATAAAAAAAGCCATTACACTTATACAAAAAAATATAAATAATACGTATACCGCACTTGCATATACAAGTACATCTTTACAGACAGGGGTTGCCTTTGGTCGTTCAGCCATTCGTATGGAAATAAAGGTACCAAAAGGAACCCGTGCACCATATATAGATTCTATTTCTAATTATAAAGGGGAAAAAGAAGTGCTTTTACCAAGAGGATCACATTTTAAAATAACTGGTGCATCTACAGTTCAGGAAAGAGGACAAAATACATTGATTATTAGAGCGATATTAATGAATTCTATTGCAAAGTTTTCTAAATGAGATTACACGCTAAAAAAGGAATTATGGAGAATCGGCCATGAGGTATGTTAAAGGGAAGCCGTTCAAGAAAGATATTATTTTAGTAGCTAAGGGCTACTATTATTGTTTTTTAGCTATCGTGATATATCGAAATTTTTGAGAGAGCTTGACATATCGTTTCATCCAATAACTATTATGTGTTAAACGTGAAAGCAAAAAAGCGTGTACAACAATTATTAACGATCGCATAAAAGTCAGCTGCAATCATACCAATTTTTCACCTGTTAACAAATTTTGCGCTAGAATGGTTTACCTGCTATGGATTTGAAAAAGGGCCTAATTTTTTGAATATCAAAAAATTAGGCCCTTTTTGCGTATAGAAATATACAATTTTTTGTACGAAGAAACATATTTATCTGAATTTTAGTAAAACAATAAAAATGTTGGGGTTTTGTCACGTTAATCAATAGGAAAAATGAGCTCCTATCTGTATGCTAAGAAAAAGGTATTCCAGTTACTGAAAAAGGATGCTGAGAGGATAATGAATACTCTTTTTTGGGGAACTATAACAAAAAGTTCTTCCAAGAAGTATGTGAGTTAGTCTAAAACAAGATTCATTTTAAAGGAAAACGAGCATATGCATAAAATCATGATAGTAGAAGATGATAGGGAAATTTCTGAGTTACTTCAATCCTATATGAATAAATACGAATATATAGGGATTATTGCACAAGATTTTGAACATGTCTTGGACCAATTCAAAGATATTAAGCCTGATTTAGTGCTATGAGATATAAATTTACCGTATTTTATTGGTTTTTATTGATGTCACCAAATGAGAACGATATAGACTTGTGCCATCCTTTTTATATCGGCACGTCATGGGAGAATGGAACAAGTGATGGAATTAGAGCATGGGGCAGATGATTATATCACGAGGCCGTAATGGCCAAGATTAAAAGTCATCTTCGACGAATGTATGGTGAATATGCCCCAAAAGTAAAAGAGCGAGTGATCCAACAAGCAGGTTTACAATTGTATCCAGAAAAACTGGAATTAAAATTAAAAAATTAGAAGAGTATACTGACGTACAACGAAGCGCTAGTAATAGAAGTTCTCCTACAAAGATGTCCGAACATTGTCAGTCGGGAGAAAATATTAGAAAAAGTTTGGGATGAGGATATGTATGTAGATGATAATACACTTCGTGTAAATGTTGTACGTGTTCGAAAAAAATTAGAAGAACTAGGAATTAAAGATGCACTGGATACAGTTCGAAGGGCTAGATATCGCCTAAAAATAACCTGGGATAACGATGGAGTATGATAATGACGTTATTTTTACATGAACATATACCTTTGGTTGATATGATAGTGGTACAATTGATTGCCATTTTGATGGTGTATTGGCTGGATGGTTATGGTCATGTGCTAACAGCTTTATATAGTGTATTTTTAGGGATTTGTTTTTTTAATTGGTTATTTCATATATCGTTAGCATATTCATCGTAGCTATTACCATACATTGTCTCATCCTTCTCGGACATGGCAGGAATCATTACAAAAGATAAATGATACGACACGCCTATACCCATAGCCTTTAAACAGGTATTAGAAGCGCAATATAACCAATGTCAAAGCCAATTAAAGATATGGGAACATAAACAAAACGAGCATTTGATATTTATGAATCAAGGTACATCAAATGAAAACACCTGTATCTGTCGAGGTATTAAATACATAAGAAGAGCATGAAGAGGCGTTTGAACAAGAATTTCGTGTGGAAAGAGTATCATTAAAAACACTCGTTCAAGAGGTGATTGATGCAAATAAACGGTTTTTTATCAGAAACTATGTGTATCCGAAAGTGAAAATTACACAAGGTTACATCGTCGAAACAGATAGAAAGTGGCTTAGATTTATGACCAATCAAATTCTGTCTAATGCGATTAAATATTCTGCTGGAAGTAGGACGAATATTACAATTGCTGTTTTTGAAAAAGATAAATCGGATGTTTTGGAGATACAAGATTATGGCGTAGGAATTCCAAAGGAAGATTTTTTAAGGATCTTTCGTCCATTTTATACAGGGGAAAATGGGCGGAAATTCAAGGAGTCTACGGGAATTGGATTATACCAAGTGAAAAATATTATAGAAAGATTGAATCACAAAATTGAAATAGAATCTGAATTTGAAAAAGGAACAAAGGTCCGAATTATTTTTAAGTATGCGATTCGAGGGTCTGGTTAAGTCGGAATATTCAGTACTCTTACGAAGTTGTTATGGAAATCGATATGAGAAATACATGGTTCCCGTTACACTTAGTGTATAGAAAAATTAAAAGGAGAGAGCAACAAAATGGAAATATTCAAAGTAAATGAACTTAGTAAAACCTATACAGGGAAAATATCCTTTGAAGCGCTTTCTAATATTAATTTAAATATTAATAAAGGAGAGTTTGTAGGGATTATGGGTCCTTCTGGCAGTGGGAAAACAACCTTATTAAATATGGTTGCTACCATTGATTCTCCTACATCTGGAGAGGTGTTGATTAACGGAAAAAATCCGCATCGCTTATCAGCTAATAACCTTGCAGAATTCCGAAGACGTCAGTTAGGGTTCGTATTCCAGTCTTTTAATCTGTTGAACACATTGACAGTAAAGGAGAATATTGTTCTCCCTTTGACTTTGGATGGTATGGATGTCAAACACATGAATAAACGTGTAGAAATAATCGCAGAAAAGTTAGGTATTCAAGAAATATTAAACAAACGCACGTATGAAATATCTGGTGGGCAAGCACAAAGAACAGCGATTGCGCGTGCTCTAATTCATAAACCGCAACTTGTACTAGCAGACGAACCAACGGGAAATTTAGATTCCAAAGCGGCTAGTGATGTTATGGCACTACTACAACAATTAAATAAAGAACAGGAGGCAACGATGATGCTAGTCACGCATGACCCAATGGCTGCGAGTTATTGCGAGCGCATCGTATTTATCAAAGATGGTAAGCTGTATAATGAGCTATACTGCGGAGAAAATCGCCAGCTGTTTTATCAGAAAATTATGGATGTACTTGCTTTATTAGGAGGGCGTAAGGATGAATTTTCGACAACTCGCGTGTAACAACGTTATGCGTAGCAAGCGAACCTATACCGCGCATTTTCTAAGCAGTACTTTTTCCATTATGATCTTCTTTACGTATGCTTTATTATTGTTTCACCCGAACTTACAGGGAGGAGTACCTTCTGAGAGTACAATGATGGGGAAACTCGGAACAATCGGGATGCAAATTTCTCAATCCCTCATTTTCCTTTTTTCTTTTTTCTTTCTTTTGTATTCTGTCAGTGCATTTTTGAAAACAAGAAAAAAAGAATTTGGGATTCTTATGATGCATGGCATGTCTCCGTCACAGTTGAATACATTGATATTTTTAGAAAATATGATAATCGGAGCCGCATCGATTATTTTTGGCATTCTGATTGGACTAATTTTTTCAAAACTGATTTTATTACTAAGTGCCAATCTATTAGCGATTGAAACAGGTCTCCCTTTTTATATGCCCATCAAAGCAATTGGGATGACTGCTGGCGCGTTTCTAATTTTATTTTTATTGATTTCACTGTTTACTTCAAAAATGATCAAAGTTAACCAGTTGATTGAATTGATGAAATCCGAGGACAAGCCTAAACCAGAGCCGAAAGCGTCTGGGGTACGAGCCTTTCTTTCTCTTCTTTTCACTGGGATTGGATATGGTTTCGTGTTTTACTTTGTGTCAACGGTCAGAATGAATGTGAATCCTATACCGTTGGTTAGTGGGGTGGTATGTACCATAATCGGCACATATTATTTATTTTCTCAATTGAGTGTCTTTATTATCGGCAGGTTAAAAAAGAAGGAACGTATATTTTTTAAGAAAACAAATCTTCTCACTATTTCGGAATTAGCGTATCGCATGAAAGATAATGCCACGATGTTCTTTATGCTAGCGGTTGTTTCCGCCGTATCTTTTACAGGAATTGGGACATGCTTGTCAATCGGGGATTCGGCATTATATGAAATGAAAAAGCCGCCATTTGCATTCACCTACACTTCATATAATGAAAATAATCAGGAAGAAGCACATATTACAGAAATAAAGAAACAGCTTACAGATGCGGGATTTTCTTATCAAATGGGTGCTGTAACGAAAAAACATAGTGAAAATGGTTTCGCAATGCTGAAGCTAAGTGAGTATAATTCTTTAGCAAAAGCATTGGGGCACCAAACAGAAACATTCCAAAATGAAGACGAGACGATCTTAGTTCCTACATCTGCTTCAGCAGTGGCAAAATATCAAAAAAGAGAGGGGATTCCTTCTGAAATATCCGTAGTACAAGGAGAGAAAAATCTTTCATTCAAAGTGAAAAAAGCTGTTCCCTATCTAGTGGAACCAGATGGATATGGCGTTACTCTTGTTGTTTCAGATTCCATGTATGATGTGATTCCAAGCGGAGATGATAAACGTACTTTTACAGAGTACGGGTTTACTGTGAAAGATTGGACAGAAACAAAAGATATAGCAAAACAATTAGATGAAAAATTCATGAAGACAGAAAAAAAAGACTCAAAATACAGCTTTCGATCCTTGTACACGGAAAATCATATGTTTAGACAAGGAAACGGCATCTTATTGATTTCGAGTGTATTAGTAGGTATTGTATTTTTCACCTTTGCAGCCAGCTTATTGTATTTCCGTCTGTATGCAGATTTGGAAAGAGATCAACGACAGTATGAAATGATTGCAAAAATAGGATTAAGTAAAAAAGAATTAAAACAAATTGTTACACGGCAGCTGTTATTGATGTTTTTACTACCTATACTCGTAGCGATCATTCATAGTGGAGTAGCATTTCTAGCTTTGCAACAGTTACTGAAATTTTCTATTTTAAACACTTCTATTTTAGTACTTGCAGGTTTTATTGGCATACAAATCCTTTATTTCTTTATGGTGAGACGTGGATATTTACGACAATTGTATACAAAAGCTTTATAAATGAAAAAGGAGTGAAAAAGATGAAAAAAATACTATCTATATGCGGAATGGGATTACTTGTGATTTCAATACTTGGTGCGTGCTCCCTATTTGGAGGAAACAAAGCGCCATTAAATGGGTTGATGTTACTAGGTGAAGAACAGACATTGAAGAAAATAGAAACTGAACATAAAAAAGAGATTAAATCCGCAGCTTTCTATAAAGTGAAACAGGAAGAAAATAATGGTATGAAAATGTTTATTATGAATGAAAAAACCGCAAAGGAAATTGTAAAAAGAGGGATACTAAGAGAAAAAGATGATGATGGATATATGAGCACCTCTACGCCACTTTCTTCTTTACCAAAAATAAAGGACAAGGAAGCTTTAGTATTTGCTGATCCAAAACATAAAGATATAAAAAAGGTAGAAATGAGTGGAACAGAGATACAGACAAAATATAAAAGTAATTCTGATTTTGGATTCCCAAAGGATAAAGAGGAATTATTACTGGTTGTAGATAATGCTATGTTTCAAAAAATTCCTTCACCAGAAATTGATATGAGCATAATAGAGTTAAATAAAACTTATGGAGAAGATAAAGCGATTACTGCTGATGATATAGAGGCAGTGCAGGCCCAAAATGAATTAAAAAAATTAACGAAATCGATTCAAGATGATGTGAAAGACGTAATCTGGATTTCTATTATGAAATAATAAAGATCGTTATCAAATAAACTATAGTATACTCAGTGAACCGATTTCTTATTGTTTAAGGAATCGGTTACTGTATGCCTCATATGTGTTAAAATGTATAATTTACCTTGGGTGACATATGTGGGGATTGCAATTGGATCCTAGTTCACTTTCACTGGTGATGATCCGCAAAACATTAAAACCTATGAAACATATAAAGTTACAGAGAAACATATTGTAAATACACAAAAAATTGGTGGAGAAGTTGTTCCAAATGGCATAGAAACCATTGTATTTGATCCATCAAAAGGGAAGTATCAGCTATCTGTTAAAGCAGGAGAGGAAATAAAAAAAGGGCAGTTGTTATTTCAATACAATGATACGTCTATCAAACTAAAAAATAGAGAAGCGGATAGTCAAAAGAGGTTAGTCAAAGGAGAAGTAGCCATGTTGCAAAAACAACTGAATGCAGCAAAACAAAAATTACAACAGGATAAAAATGCGGGTGGTGAGAAATCGATATTACAAGCAGATGAACAATCCGTACAAGAACAAGAAGTACAACTGGAAAAGCAGCAATTAGAAGTAGAAAAAGCAAATCAAATGTCACAGACAAATAAAGAAATGATGGACGAATTAGCTGTCACTAGTCCTGTTGCGGGTATGATTGAAAAGATTACGAAAGAGGTAGATGAAAAAACAGGGATGAATGGGATTACGATTCGCACAGATGGCCCGTTAAAAGTAAAAGGACAACTAACGGAATATGAACTTTCTCAAATGAAGGTAGGACAAGAAGTTTCTATTACATCAAAAACAGTACATGGAAAAGCATGGACAGGAACGGTAACAGAAATTGGAACGACACCGGTAAAGAGCATGGATGAAAATAAAACGATTTCTAATTATCCATTCGTTGTTACATTAAATAATTCTGAAGAATTACAAACAGGTTTTCATGTATATGTCATCAGCAAAACAGGGGAAGCAAACGGAACCATTGTTCCGAAAAGTAGCATTGTTAAAAAAGAAAAGAAAAATGTCGTATTTATTGTGAAAAATGGGAAAGCAAAAGAACAACCTGTCCAGATTGAATTCGAAACAGATCATGAGGCGAAAGTTTCTGGTGTAAAAAAAGAGGACCGCATTATTTCTAAACCAGAAAAAGACGTAACGGATGGTATGGAGGTTGCTGCTCAATGATTGATTTAAAAGGTATTACCAAATCCTTTCAAAACGGAGGAGAAACGTTTCAAATTTTACATGATATTGATATAACACTTCATTCAGGTGAGTTCACTTCCATTATGGGCCCATCTGGTTCTGGCAAATCAACACTCATGAATATCATTGGTTGTTTAGATAAACCGACCACAGGCATGTATTCATTAGCTGGAAAAGATACTTCCCGTATGTCGGACACGAAGCTTGCGTATGTTCGAAATAAAGAAATCGGATTTGTCTTCCAAAACTTTATGCTTCTTCCGCGTTTAACAGCATTAGAAAATGTCGAACTTCCACTGATGTACGCTGGAATAGATAAAAAAGAAAGACGTGAACGTGCATTAGCGATATTAACAAAAGTGGGACTTGCTGAGCGATGCAATCACTATCCGAATGAGTTATCAGGTGGGCAAAAGCAACTGTACATCATCCTAAATTCATTTTAGCTGATGAACCAACTGGTGCACTTGATACGAAAACAAGTGCACAAATGATGGAGCTCTTTTACAAATTAAATCAACAAGGCACCGCCATTGTTATGATTACACATGATCGTGAAATTGGAAAAGCAGCCGCACGCCAAATTATTATTCGTGACGGACATATTGTCCAAGAGGGGAGGGATTGATTTTGAATACAAATGAAAATATACGCATGGCTATCTCTTCTATCTTTGCACATAAAATGCGATCTATTTTAACAATGCTGGGCATTATTATTGGAATTAGTGCAATCATCACCATTATTGCAATGGGAGATGGAGTAAATAAAAAATTAAAAGCAGATTTGAGTAAAAATAAGAATGACGATATAACCATCTATTATGATAATAGAGATGGGGATGAAAATAATGCAAAGATTACACCTGACATGAAAAAACGTCTAGAATCGTTACAAGGGGTTAAAAGTGTCTACCCCAATGCAAGTACAGATACAAAAGTATACGCTGGAGCAAAAGATATATCGCTGAATGTAAATGGTGGCACAGGTAAATTTATGGAAGATAATAAATTAAAAATGATTCACGGACGTGAATTCCATGTTCAAGAGTTAGAACAAGCAACGTCTGTTGTTATACTAAATGAAACAGCATTTCAAAAGTTATTTCCTAAATGGACAAATGATTTATATATTGATATCAAAGGCAAACCATATAAAGTAGTCGGTGTCTATAAAAGTACATTTGAATCTGACTATAATATGGCATTTGCTGAAGGATATACATCTCTTGACAATATCGCTGTTCTTTCAGGAGTAGATGAATATCAGTCGGTTACATTAAAATTACATCTTTCCAGTAATCAAAAAGAGATAGAACAACAAGCAGTATCCATCCTAAATGAGATGAAATCGCCAAACTTTAAATATGCGTTTAAAACAGATCATCATAAAGAAGATGATGAAGCGATGAAAGACATAGATGATTCCTTAGGGACATTAAAACTGGTGTTTGGTGGGATTGCAGGAATTTCATTAGTCGTCGGTGGAATTGGTGTGATGAATATTATGCTGGTATCCGTAACGGAACGTACACGTGAAATTGGAATCCGTAAAGCGCTAGGCGCAACACGAGGGAAAATATTGATGCAATTTTTAATCGAGTCTTGTATTTTAACGGGCCTTGGTGGACTCATTGGATTTGTATTGGGTGTGCTTTTTTCTTGGATTGTTGCATTTTTTGGAGAATGGCCTCTTGTTATTTCCATTGGTTTAGGACTTACGGCAGTGGGCGTGTCTATGTTCATTGGTATCTTATTTGGTTTCCTCCCAGCGAATAAAGCAGCAAGATTAGAACCAATCGAATGTTTACGATATGAGTAGAAGAAAGGGCCCTTTCGATTAAATGTAAGAGAGTATATCAAGAAAATAAATATATAATGATTCGTATGCCAACGTTTTTAAAAATTGTTTGTTTAATAATTTATGAAATAGTTGAAATAAGAATAGCACGGCAGTTGAGAGAGCTATTATATTTACTGCCATTTGGTTGTTTCTTGATTTTAATAAGAGATAAATCCTAATACTAGCTGTGTCTTTATTTCAATATTTTTAAAATGAAATATAATCATTTTAAGAGTAATCCATATGCAAGGAGAGAAAACGAATGAAACAACTACAAAGTTATAATAGGATAGATACATTAGACTATTTACGTGGTTTTGCTCTATTGGGAATTGTTCTCATGAACATACTTCCTTTACTTTCTATGAAAAATCCGGCAGTTGACACCCTGGATTTTTCCTATCAAAGATTTCTATTTTTATTTGTAGAAGGAAAATTCTATACTATTTTTTCATTTCTATTTGGAGTAGGCTTTTATCTCTTTATGACTAGAGCAACCACTAAAGGAATGAATGGATATCTTTTATGGTCAAGGCGTATGTTTATATTGTTTTGCATGGGATATATACATGGTCATTTTCAAGGTGGAGAAGTACTTAAAGAATATGCAATATTGGGAATGTTTTTGATGATTTTTTACAAAATGAAAAAAATCATCATTTTAATAATAGGGATAGGAACACTAGCATTAGCATCTTTTTTGGTATTAGGAGCAAAGCCGTTATTAACATTACCGCTTATGCTAATGGGATTGGCAGCTGGACAATATTGTATTTTTGAAAAGATATCAGAATATAGGAAGCAAATCGCTATTTTTACAAGCATAATGTTGTTTGTAAGTTTAATAGGGGTTGTTTACCAATATACAAAAGTGCCATCTATACCATTACCAATGATAGCTGTGTATGGGACCGGGGACTCCAATATTGAACAAGCAAATCAGTTCATAAACTTAGGGATTATGCTAGGCCCTATCATTTCCAGTGTTTATGTGGGTGGACTCATTCTGTTGTTACAGTTTAAATGTATGCAAACATTATTACTGCCCTTAAAGCTTTACGGACGTATGGCATTAACAAATTATTTAGGACAGACCTTCCTAATTTTAATTTCTGGACATATATTTCATTTGTTTGAAAATATCACATATATCCAATCCTTCTGTTTGTGTATTTTCATTTATATAGTCCAAATCATATTTAGCGTAACTTGGATGCGATTTTTTGTAATGGGACCATTGGAATGGTTCTGGCGGCTTATTACTTATTGGAAGGTGCCACAAATTCGCAAAAATTGAAACTATATGAAATATAAAACCATGCTTTCTAAATAATGGTTCTGGTGCAAAAAAATGAAGATGCTTGCAAGTAATCTCTAGATTTGGGACATACTGATACTATTACTCTATAAAGGGTGTGTGATTAGTATGGAAAAAGAACAGACATTCAAGTGGAAACATTATCAGTCAGATATTATTCTACTAACTATACGTTGGTACCTGCGGTACAATCTCAGCTTTCGCGTGGAAGAAAGAGGAGTATCCTTAGCGCATACAACCATTATGCGTTGGGTTACCCAAGTTGGATAAGCGGATCCGACGTCATCTGAAGCAAACAAACGATTCATGGAGGGTGGACGAAACGTATATAAAGGTAAAAGGACAGTGGATGTATTTATATCGTGCTGTTGATTCTGAAGGAAACACGATTGACTTTTATCTGAGTAAAACAAGAAATCATAAGGTTGCAAAGCGTTTCTTTAAGAAAGCCTTGCAGTCTCTTCATGTTTCTAACCCTCGTGTGATTACAGTTGACAAAAATCCAGCTTATCCAATCGTTATTGAAAAATTGAAGAAAGAAAAAAAGAGGCCTGCAGGCATCCAAACGAGGAAACTCAAATATTTAAATAACATGGTGGAACAAGATCATCGGTTTATTAAAAGACGGATACGCTCTATGTTGGGGTTCAAATCATTCCAAACGGTCTTGTCTATTTTTAGCGGTATAGAAGCTATGCATATGATCAAAAAAGGACAACTTAAATCCAGGGAGCATTCTGTTTAAAATCAGAATATATGTACCGAACAGGTGTTTGACGTAACTGTTTAAGAGCTGATTCCGATAGGAATCTATGCCTTGTTTGGTCTTTGTTCATTATTTGCACCAAAACAGTAAATAAAAGGTTTTATTTAAGCTAGGAGGAAACATGAAAAACAAAGATGTACTCATTGAACAATTGATAGAGAAAGACATATTTAAATTGCCGGATGGTCGAGATTTGTATGAAGGGATGGAGGAGGAATTGTTAAAGCTGCTGGAAGAAGCGATGTAAAGTTACATAAAAAAGAACTCCTGTGAAAGAGTTCCTAAGAACCTGTTTAAAATCTTTTTAATAAAATTGCTACACCTGCCAATAAGCAACTCTGTCTGCTATTTTCAAGTGTTCGTTCACAGTTCTTCCACAGTCTGCGGTAATTTTTCAACCAAGCAAAAGTTCGTTCCACAATCCAGCGTTTGGGTAACACGACAAACTTGTGAAGTTCAGATCGTTTGATGATTTCAACCGAACAATCAATCATTTCTTTGATGGATGGTGCAAAGGATGGCCCCGTATATCCGCCATCACAAAGTATATTTGTTACTTTTCCCAGTGTTTTCTTATGCCTTTCACACATTTGGATCGCACCTTCTCGATCAGTTATATTCGCAGTTGTTATTTCAATCGCATGAATAAGACCGTTCGTATCTACAGCGATATGACGTTTGATTCCTGACACTTTCTTTCCAGCATCATAGCCTTTTTCACCAGCTATCCATGTGTTTTTCACGCTTTGTGCATCTACGATGCAGAAACTTGCCTGATTCTTACGTCCATCTTGCTCACGATAGGTTTCAACCAATTTTTTTATGCGCTTTTTCGAGAAGGCTTATGCCCTTCTCGTCTACTTTCCGCCAAATCTGATAGTAGAAATAGACTGTTTGCCAGTTTGGAAAGTCACTTGGTAAGTTACGCCATTGGCATCCTGTGGTAAGCACGTATAGCACACCGCAGAATACCTCGTACAAATCAACTGTGCGTGGGCGCGTCCTTTTTCTTGCGTTTTCCAAATCTTCTCGAATAAGTTCAAACTGTTCACGTGAAACGTTACTTGTATAATTATGTATCATAGAAAATATCCTTTTTTGCACAGATTATACCATAGATTCTAAACAGGTTCTAATATCTAAAATACGATTGAATATTCAGAAAAAATATAGATTGAATGAACCTGTTTATGCTATCTTAGCGTAACCGATATTGTACTACCTTTTGCTCCCTGATTTGTATAACAAATTAGGGAGCTTTTCGTGTGTTTCATGTTCTACGACTCTTTTATCCGCAGGTTTCTATATAAAAATACCTGATTGAAAATAAAGGTTTTTTTGTATGGTTCTGGTGCAAAAAAGAAACGTTTTGAAAATGGTCTTTCGAACGTCGCTATACTGGTACTACTACTTAAAAAAGGTGTGTGCTCAGTATGAAACAAGAAAATATATTCAAATGGAAACATTATCAACCGGACATTATTTTATTAACAGTGAGATGGTAGAAATGATGGAGGAAAGAGGAGTATCCTTAGCTCATACAACGATTATGCGATGGGTTCATCAATATGGAACAGAATTAAATGAGCGTATTCGAAAACATTTGAAACCAACGAATGATTCTTGGAGAGCTGATGAAACCTATCTGAAAGTAAAAAGGGAAAAGATGTACCTATACCGTGCGATTGATTCCGAAGGAAACACAATTGATTTTTACTTGAGTCAGAAAAGAGATGCGAAGGCAGCCAAATGCTTTCTAAAAAAGACCTTGGCTTCTTGTCATGTCACAAAACCTCGTTCAATAACTGCTGATGATGATAAAGCCTATCCTGTTGCCGATACGCGAACTAAAGGAAGAAAAGTGTACACCACACGGTACACCACTTCGTGTGAAAAAATATTTAAACAATATCATTGAACAAGATCATCGGTTTGTTAAAAAACGAATTCGGAATATACTTGAATTGAAATCAGTACTGACAGCTACCAAAATGATTGCTGGAATAGAAGTTATGCATATGATCAAAAAAGAACAAACTCTCCAAGGGAAGAAGTCTGTTCAAAAACAGATATATCTTATTCATGAACTCTTTGGTTTAACAGCATAACATTCAATTCCGCTAGGAATCTTTTTCTTTTTTCATAGTCCACTGTTTTTGCACCAGAGCCATTTTAGCTCATTGTGCATTTGATGTATTAATAGAGGATAAAAAGAAAATACTCAGAAAAGAAGTAAACGATTTAATAAAAAAGGAGTATAGAAAAACCGAATTTTAAATGGATGAAAATTCTCTTAATGAAAAGCAATCTTATAAAATTGAATCACGGCAAGTTAATTGTTACAAAATTTAAGAATATGTAGATAAAAAAGGAATGTTGGGTGAAGTGTTACGGCGTGTTATTTAGAGCTTATTTGTTTGTAAAATAGACAAATAAGCGCTTTTTAAATATCAATTGGCGGTCTACAATTGCTGTATCATTTTTTGGAATAAATTTGATGAAAAATTAAGAAATAGCTGTATTTTTCATTTTTATTTCTCAAAACGATACAATATCATAAAAAACAAGGTGATTTTGATATGGATATTATTAATGTTCTGCAATTATTAAATTTTAATAATCATATTCATTCCTTAAAAATCAAAACTGAACCATATAACCGTCGGAATCTATTCTTTTTAGAGTGTGATGAAATGAATAAGGTTATCATATTTTTTGAAAATAATAATTTTCTTTTTATTAATAGTAATGAGATAGAAAAAATAACGTTGTTCCAATACTAAAAATATTAGTAGTTTTTTTACAATCGAATCAAATTTCAATGCTCATAAGAGTACATTATTATAGATTAATGAAATCAAAACAAACTTATATAAAAATAACTATCTCACCAGTTTTAAGTTAGTCTAAGAGAAAGGAAAATAGTATATGTATAAAATTATGATTATAGAAGATGACGAAAAAATTTCAAAATTACTCGAAAGTCATATCAATAAGTATGGATACAAGGGGGTTAGTACTAATAATTTTGATCGTGTCTTTGACCAGTTCGTAGAGGCTCAACCTGATTTAGTATTATTAGATATAAATTTACCATATTTCGATGGATTTTATTGGTGCCGCCAAATTAGAACGATATCTACTTGTCCAATCATTTTTATATCAGCTCGTCATGGAGAAATGGAACAAGTTATGGCATTAGAACATGGGGCAGATGATTATATTACAAAACCATTTCATTATGAAGTTGTAATGGCTAAAATTCGAAGTCATCTTCGTCGGATTTATGGAGAATATGCACCAAGAGCAAAAGAGAGAACCGTACAACAATCAGGATTAATACTATATCCAGAAAAAATGGAATTAAAACTAAAAGATAGGACGAGTATACTGACAAAAAACGAAGCGCTAATAATAGAAATTCTCCTACAAAGGTGTCCTAACATTGTAAGTCGGGAGAAAATTTTAGAAAAAGTTTGGGATGATTTTACATATGTAGATGATAATACACTACGTGTAAATGTTGCACGTGTTCGAAAAAAATTAGAAGAACTGGGAATTAAAGATGCACTGGATACAGTCCGAGGGGCTGGATATCGTCTGAAAATAAACTGGGACAGCGATGGAGCAATATAATGAAGTTATTTTTACGTGAGCACATACCTTTGATTATAACGATAAACCTACAACTCATTACCACTCTTATGGTGTATTGGCTAGATGGATACCATTATATATTAACTGCTTTATATAGTGTATTTTTAGGGGGATGTTTTTTAATTGGGTATTTAATTTATCGTTATTATAGTCATTATAGATATTACAATGCATTGTCCCATCCTAATCAGAAATTCCAGGAATCATTACGAAAGATTGAGTATACGCCTATATCTATTTTTTTAAAAAATTTATTAGAAGCGCAATATAGCCAATACCAAAAGCAATTAAAGATATGGGAATACAAACAAAAAGATCATTTGATATTTATGAATCAATGGGTACATCAAATGAAAACGCCTGTATCGGTAGTGGAATTAATCATACAAGAAGAGCATGGAGAGGCGTTTGAAAGTATAGCGGAAGAAATAGATCGTATGAAATATGGGCTAGATATGGTGTTACACATGGCACGATTAGAAGAACTTGAGCAGGACTTTTGTGTGGAAAGAATCGCATTAAAAACACTTGTCCAAGAGTTAATCCATGAAAATAAAAGGCTTTTTATTAGGAATTACGTGTATCCAAAAATAAAAATTGTCCAAGAATACACTGTAGAATCTGATAGAAAGTGGCTTAGGTTTATTGTCAATCAAATTCTGTCTAATGCGATTAAATATTCTGCTGGAAGTAGGACGAATATTACAATTGCTGTTTTTGAAAAAGATAAATCGGTTGTTTTGGAGATACAAGATTATGGCGTAGGGATTCCAAAGGAAGACCTTCCAAGAGTCTTTCGCCCATTTTATACAGGTGAAAATGGGCGGAAATTCAAGGAATCTACAGGTATGGGATTATACCTAGTAAAAAATATTATAACAAGATTGAGTCACAAAATTGAAATAGAATCTGAATTCGACAAAGGAACAAAGGTTCGGATTGTTTTCCCGTATGCAATTCGTGAATCCCATTGAGTTAGAATATTCAGTACCCTTACGACATTGTTATGAAGTTGTAAGGGAAATAGCGGAAATGGTGGACCAAGAGTCAGATAAATATGGTTTTACTCAAAGCATTTATGCCAAACCAAAAGCAAATTTGCATGATTTGGAACATGTTATTTTATTAGAATAAAAAATAATTTCTAATTTGACAAAACAAGCATTTAAAAAGATATAAAAATTGCGTACAGACATATAATATTTTATTTCGGCATCATTTTCTACAAATTTTAGAGGGAATTGGCGGATGGCAGGGGTATATACGGAGGCCCGTCTTATCGCTATCAATTTAAGAAATTATACGTTCCCCAAAACGAAAAAATGGACTGAATTTTCATGGGTATGTATGAAAAGACCCCACTTTCGGTTTGGGGGTACTTCAAAATGTTAGCCTGAGGGGCATGGGGTAGTAAAGAGCAACCAAACAATTTAGTAAAAATATTCTGAACACTTATTAGCTAGAATAGGTGACCACTGGAAGTGGAATGGGTTAATCCTTAAATAATTCGAATGCGATTGTCTTATTAGAGGCAATCGCATTTGTTGTTTTTAGGGGTATTTCAACCCCTAAAACCGACACATCGTATCGAGATTCTTTCTATTATATATATTTATTAAAATAATGAATTTCCTATGTTGATTGTGGCCAAGTTTTGACGTCTTGTACGTTCTCTTAAATATCGTTCCGTCGTCATAATAGATTCATGCCCTAAATAGTCACGTATTTTTTTTAGCTCGATACCTTTTCCCATCAAATAATTTGCAAAGAAGTGCCTGCAGGTATGGGGAGTAATTCTGTCTTTTCGATAACGTAGAAATGGTAAGTTTGTTTCTTCAATTTTTTCTGCTACATATTTTGATAAATAGTCGGCTCTATAATGGGAGCCATCCGCTTTAGGTAGAAAAGCGGATATACTCGATGTGTCCAATGTACTTGTTTGCTTACGCAATTGACGAAGATAAAATATATCCTCAAGTAAATCCTCAAAGATACGAACTTCCCTCGTTTTATTTCCTTTTCCAACTACACGTAGGAGATAGACATTTAAAGAAGGATGGAACGCAAGGTCAGCCCATTTTGCAGTTGCAACTTCCTCAATCCGGAGTCCAGTAGTCGTAAGAAGGAAAAACAATGTATACATAAAGAAATTTGTTTTCTTCAGTGCATCTAGTATTTCATTTACTTCTTCAGGAAAGAGGTCACGATTGACCAGCTCTTCTTTTTTTACAGATACTTTTTTGAGACGACTACTATAGTCATCTGAGAGACCATTGTTATCATAAACGTATTTTAGAAACTGCTGGACTACCGTTTTCTTTCGACGTAATGTAGTGGCAGCATACTTCTTACTTAGTTGATAGAAGTAGATTTCCATCTCATTATGGGATAAATCGTGAATGGTTCCGATTGTTTCTTTTATGTAGCGAAGAAAATGAGACAGATCATGCAGATAAATCTTTTTTGTTCGTTCACTTCTTTTTTTCGTTAAAGAAGGTTCATCGTGTAGAAATAAATAAACCAATGATTCTTCACTTAATTTAGAATAGTCAATATTTATGATGCCCATACCCATAATTTTTTCAAAATGACTGCTATCAAAAAAATCTGATTTTGATTGTACCAGTTGGCTGCTATGTCCGTAATTTATAATATTCAAATTCACACACAACCTTTAATAGAATGAAATAGTAAACATATATTTTTATATAAATTTTATGATTCTAATTATACCACAATAAATAGGTTATTTATTGTGGTGTAAAATGAAATGTTTAAATATATATATTTATCTTAGTGTTTAACGTTTCTATTTAGATGATTTATAATGGAAATGTTTAATTTGTTTTTTTGTACATTTCAATCCAAGTGCGGTAGGAGGAGATTTTTTTGACTAATCTTCGTCGGGAAATTTTACATGAAATCTATAAGTTAGAAGATACCCATTGTTCAATTTGCCCTCTGAACAACCTATCGGTGAATTGTACAGATGAGCAAGAACAGGCAAAACAAAGAAACTACAAACATTGCAAAGGTTGTCCCATTTTCGATTCCATCCGAGAGAAAGGAGAGCAATTGAATTCTTTATCGAAAAAGAGTACATTTAATAAGGTACGAGAACGTTATATGGAAAATCCATTTAAGTATCTGCAGTATAAGGAGTACTCAATCACAGATGTAGTAAAAGAAACAGGTTTAACAAAGTATCAACTAAGAAAATGTAAACAACAGCTAGAATAAAAGTTTCGGATGAGGTGAGAAATGGACTATTTATCTTTAGAAGAGGTATGCGATAGGGTAGGTTTAACAAAAAATCAATTAGGCTATTTAATTAAGTATAAACACATCGAACCTATCAATCTGGATACCTGGAAAGCAGATGGTGGATATCGTTTTGAGCAAGAAGATGTAAAAAGGTTAGAGGAATTATACAAAGACTCTTTAACATTAAAAGAAGCGGCTGAATTTCTAAATAAATCTAAGACTTACGTTCATAATGCAGCTAAAGATGGGATATTGCCCTTTAAAGAGATTGCTAAAGGGAAATCTACTGAGCGATTGTACTTAAAAAACGATCTAGTAATTTTTAAACAAAAAATTGAAAATACCTCAAAAGAGGATTCGAGAGAAAAAAAGCAGCATTTGAGTCTATATCTTGATCCAAAGGTAGTAGAAGTAATAAAGAAAAAGGCCTCAAAAAAAGGATGTAATGGCTACAAGAAGTTTGTAGAACAAATTTTATACGAAGAAGTAAAAGAAGACATAGAAGAATAGAACTCCCGACAAAAATAGATCTCGAAAATGATAGAAGCATTTTAATGGTTCTATTTTTGTTTTTAAGGACTTTTTTAACTATCGAATCTAATTGTATTAATCAAGTTGTTAAGATGGATTGTGAGTGGATTTGAGAGGTCGTTTTTTGGGATTTACTTTTGGAAAAATGTTAAATTACAGAAAAAGGAAAAAATATCAGGTTTATAAAATTAACCATTAGATGATAAATAAATTTAAGGAGGGTCTATTTTGGATAAAAATGTAAATAAAGAAATAAGAAATGCTATTAAAATTGGCACTCCCACAACAGACCATATAGGTTCGTGGACTTTCACGCATCTTACCATTCTGTAAAATAATTAATAGGAGGATACTAAGATTATAAATACAAAGGCTTCATTTGAAACCTAATTATATATAGCTGTAAAAAAGGAGTTCTCGATATAGTTGAATTTCTAATTGAAATAGATATTTCAATTAAATATACAGGAGAAAGCATTAATAACATGAACTCATATGAATGGGCTAGAGAATTTGGGCAAAGAGAAATCGCTGAATATTTAATGCGGTAGATGATGGAATACATTCAAACTTACATCATCAGAAGATAGCGAATGAAAATAAGATTTGATATGAATAAATCCTTAAATATAGTATACATAATTTTATTATAGTAAACTAAAATAAAATTATATTCCTAAACTAGCAGATTATGAATAGGCTAAAATTGGACGATTTTTCTATTCTAGAGAGTAGAAGAAGTATAGCTGCATATGTGTGAAGGTGGGCATATTATTATTCGTTCTTTCCATTTAGAGGGAAAGAATGAATAATAATATGGGATTTTTGAAAAATCCTAAAGTGTAATAATAAATTTTGACAATGAATTCTTCTGTGTATTTTTTATGACCTTTTTTTAGATCTATATCCCTTTAAAATCTTTGTAGAAAATAGATTTGGGTATAAATCATTTAACATAGCATAAGGGTTTGAATTCCTATATTTTTCCACTGGTGTTTTTAATCCATTTTGATTTAACCACTTGTGAGTATCTATTTTTAATAGCTCTTCCTCCTTAATTTGTTCTTTAACTTCAATCGTCCATTAATTATTAGGAGAAAGTAATTCCTATTCTTTGAATTTTTCGGGGTATAAACTATTTAAATATGCATATGGACTACCTTTCCAAAATTTAATTATAGGTGTTCGTAAATTTTGTTGTTTTAACCAGCCTATACCATATGAATTTCTTATGTCTGTTTCTGATAGTTTTTCTTTGACTTCAATTGTCCACTTGAGTGCCTCTAAACTTTTTTCTTTTGTCCAAAAATTCATAGGGACTTTTTTTAATTGCCATTCTTTGAAGCGGTTAGGATATAGTGTATTTAACATAGCATACGGACTATTTGCCCAGTAGATTTTACACGGGGATGATAAACGATATGTTCTTAGCCATGATTTACTAAAAACATTTAATAATTGTTTATCTGTTAACTGTTCTTTTTCCTCAATCGTCCATTGTAATATTTCTAAAGCTTTTTGCTTTGTCCAAAATCTTTTAGGGACAACTGACAATTGCCATTCTTTAAAGCGTTTTGGATATAATTCATTCAAATATGCATAGGGGCTACCATTCCAATAGATACCACAAGGTGAACTTAATTTATGTTTCTTTAACCACTTTTCTCCATAAACAAGATGTAATTGTTCATCCGTTAACTGTTCTTTCTCCTCAATTGTCCATCTTAAAGCTTCTAAAGCGTTCTCTTTTGTCCAAAACTTCAAAGGTGCCATTCTTTTAATTCCCATTCTTTTATAGAATTAGGATAAGCATCATTCAGCATAGCGTACGGACTTGAGTTATATCTAGAAAGAACGGTTGATAATTTCATTTTAATGATTAGTCTTTGGTTCCAACCTTTTCTAATAGCATCCCAATCCCATAGTAAAACGTGTTCAATTAAATATTTTGTAACACGTTTTGAAAGTTCAAAATTTATATCTTCAGTCCATGTAAATGGAGGAAATCGTTTTCTTTTTCCGTCTAAAATGTCTTGATATATCTGTTCAATGGTAATGGATTTCATTTTCTTTTTCCCCTTATATAATGAATAAATGTATTTTTAAAAAAAGAACATGGGTAATAGAATATCTATTCTATATTTTATAATGATACGTCACCAACTAATAAATTATAATTTGTCTAGACGGAAGACAAAATTGACAAATTAAAAAAGAGGATAGATTCCAGATTAATTTCATATCTTTTCACTATTTAAAGAAAAGGATTTTTCCAAAAAATAATAAATCAACTAAAAACCAATAGAAAATATATAGAATGATAGATTGTTGTTGTACTTAAAAGACATTTTGAACGTTAGTTATCTACTGTTACAATTTGTGGATTTCCCCTACCGAAAAACAGGGATATAACCATGTTTAAACACCTAATTCATCTGAATAATAGACAAATTAGGTGTTTTATTAATATACGGGAATTACTCGTATAATTCATAAGAAAAAATATTAATACAATAAAGGATGCTAGCATGCAATCGCCTTAGATTTCCTTTATTTATAAAATCGAATAGAATTCTTTGCACTAGGGATTTTTTTAAAGTCCTTAAATCTAATTATGATAGGATTTGAAATTACTAATAAGAGAGCACCCGTATAGGGTGTTTTTTATCTACCACTATTCGTGTCTAGTTCACTGTAAGTGTTAAACAGAGAAAAATATATATGAAGCAAGACTAGCCCTAATATGTTTCCTAGAATGAGCATGTGAAAAAATCGATCCTTTGTGTCTTTATAGAAGACACAAAGCACCTTGTTAGTGGCAGTGGGATAAAAGAGAATTAAGTTAAAGGAGATATGATATTGTTATATTTTTAATAACATAACAAAATGAAAGCTCGAATGAATTTGTAGAGAAATGTATGTTAAATAACTTTCCACAAGAATATCCAAATTTAAGAATTATACATAAACGTTCATATTCCTATTTATATGGGATCATGCATATAAATAGGAAATGGTTTGACATATGGTACATGCTCTGCCAAACTTCCTGCCATGAAGAAAGAGTTTGTTTGGTTCAAAGAAGTGGATAGTATTGCGATTCAGTCATCTATTCGCAACCTTACGGATGCTTATACACGCTTTTTCAAAAAACAAACGAGTGCCCCGCGTTTCAAATCTAAGAAAAACAACGCACAATCTTACACCACAAAACAAACAAATGAAAACATTGCTGTTGTAGGAAACAAAATGAAATTGCCGAAACTAGGTCTTGTTCGATTTGCCAAGAGTCGGGAAGTAAAGGGATGTATTGTAAATGCTACGGTTAGAAGGAACCCTTCTGGTAGGTACTTTGTGTCATTTAGTTGAAACAGAAGTGCAATAGCTTCCAAAAACACAATCTTCCATTGGAATGGATGTGGGACTAAAAGATTACTCCATTTTGTCAAATGGAGTAATCTATAAAAATCCGAAGTTTTTTCGATCATTAGAAGAGAAGCTGGCAAAAGCACAGCGTGTTCTTTCTAGAAGAACAAAAGGATTTACTCGCTGGAATAAACAGCGAGTAAAAGTGGCTAGAATTCATGAATACATGGCAAATACTAGACAAGATTGCTTGGACAAAATCTAAACTGAAATCACCAAAAACCACGATGTTATTGGTATAGAGGATTTGCAAGTATCGAATATGTTAAAGAATCATCAGTTAGCAAAAGCAATTAGTGAGGTATCATGGTCACCGTTTCGAGCCATGTTGGAATACAAAGCAAAATGGTACGGTAAACAAGTCATTGTCGTATCAAAAACATTTGCTTCCAGCCAATTATGTTCTTGTTGTGGATATCAAAACAAAGACGTTAAAAATCTAAACCTACGTAAAGGGACTGCCCTTCTTGTCGTACACATCATGATAGGGATAGTAACGCAAGTATCAATCTAAAGAATGAAGCTATAAGGCTTCTAACCGCAAGGACTGTGGAGATAGCCTAAGTAAAGAGTTCGATGGAACTCTTTACTTAGGAATCCCCCTCTTCTAAACAAAGTGAAAGTGGGGGTAGTTCAATAGATGGAGGCATTTATTTTAGTTTATATGTAGTTATTAAAATTAGTTTTTATATTTAATAATTGATTTTCAGTGTTAATTTAAGAAAAGAATCTTGTTTATAAACAATAAAATTGAAATTGGAAAGAGGTAAGATAAATTGAAAAAACGTCAATTATTCTTAGGGACTATAACAAGCGGAATATTGATACTCGCGGCATGTGGTAACTCAAATAATATGGTTACATCTAAAGCCGGAGATATATCAAAAAGTGAATTTGAAGCGGCATTAAAGGAACAAGCAGGAAAACCTATATTAAAACAAATCATGAAAGAAAAACTTATACTTAATAAATATAAAGTTTCAGATAGTGAAGTAATGGACAGAATAAAAGAAATAAAGAAGGAAACAGGTAATAACTTCCAGGTTTATTTATCACGAAACGGTGTTAAAAATGAAGATGAATTGAATGGTAGGTTAAAACCACAAATTGCTTTTGAAAAAGCTGTAAAAAAATCGATTACGGAGGAAGAGATAAAAAACTACTATAAACCTAAGATAAAAGCTAGTCATATTTTAGTAAAGGATGCGCAAGTTGCAAAGGAAATAAAAGAGAAATTAAATAATGGAGAAGACTTCGCAACCTTAGCTCGACAATACTCAGAGGATGTGGATTCAAAAGAAAAGGGTGGAGAAATATCTGAATCTGCGTTCATAGAAAAAACTCCTGAATTTAAGGAAACTACTTATAAATTAGATGCTGGACAAATAAGTGAGCCAGTAAAATCTCCTTCGGGTTATCACATCATTAAAGTAACCGAAAAAGAAGAGTTGAAGCCGTTTGATCAAGAAAAAGAGAATATTCGAAAGGAACTAGAATTAATTCGTTTACAGAACCCAAAATGGGAGCAGAAATTCTTTGAAGAATTAATTAAAGAAACAGATTTGAAAATACTAGATAAGGATTTAAAAGATACATTTAAAGACGTTAAGTTGTAAAATAATCGGTATTCTAAGTGAAAATTATTAGAAGATTTACAACGTTATTAACCGGTTCCTTAAAATAAAAGGTACCGGTTAATTTGTATCTATAATGTATTTGATTGTGCAATTTTATTTTAGGATGTGTTGGATATCTTTTCTGTATAAAAATTACTAGGCTTAATGACTGGTCTGTCTGCTACTGAAGATGGATTATTACTATTTTATGATGCCAAACTTTCGAACATTTTACATAGAAAATGTTGAGTCATTAATTATTAAACTTCTAATTAAATGATTTGAAATAACAAAAGGATGTTCTATTTAAATAGTCGAATAAAAGAATATTTATCCAAAAAGGAGAAGATAGTATGCCAAAAGCTTTTTATATGAATATGGATTATAACAGACCTGCGGATATATTGCGAATGCTTGGACATCCTATACGTTTGATGATAGTTCGAGAATTAATTGCTAAAAATCCATTAAATGTATCTGAGTTACAAAATTTAATAGGTGTTCCGCAATCCACAGTGTCACAGCAGTTAATAAAGTTAAAAGATTTTAAGATGGTTTCCTATGAGCGCAAAGGAAATGAAATTTATTATATAGTGAGTGACAAAAAGGTTATTGAAGTTATTGAGTTTTTGAAGGGGATGGAATAGAATGTTTGCAGCAGTGGACGTAAGAAGACGTTGAGAGTATTATGAAGGACCTCTAAGTTTCTATGTAGTTTGTATAAGGAAAATCGTCAGAAATGGCGATTTTTTTGTTTATAGATGGTAGGGGCAACGCCCCCTTATTTTTGGGTCCATGCGTATCAACTTATGAATTTTATAACACCCCGAAATGAAAATTCCATGTATTTTTTACAGAAAACGGCTTATTTTTTGTTACAAGTTAACGCAAAACTTTGTTCTAGGAGCGCTGTAAAATTTTAACATGATATCGATGATGTATGATGAGTCTTTAGATGTAGTATAGCCATTTTACATCTAAGGGCGTTATTAAAATTACAAAAAAATAATAGACTGATGAACAGAATGCTGTTGGTATTTCATGACATGGTGCAGATAGAAAAATGTCGTTAAATAATAACCTTTTTTTTATTTAATTGAGCTTCCAATGTATCATATACAGCTGATTTGTAATTAATTTTTTCTAAGTGCTTATATGTTTGTGTTATTTCGTTTTCTACTCTTTTTTTATGTTGAAGCATCATTTCTTTTCGATCATTAAGTGTGCTAATACCTTGATAAAATAATTCTATATATCTTTTAATCTCTTTTATAGGCATACCAGTTTGACGTAATGCTAAAAGTAAATTAATCCACTCAATATTATCTTCAGTATATAAGCGATTTCCATTATTATCACGTTTTATAACAGGTAATAATCCTTCATTTTCATAATAGCGTAGAGTAGATGAAGAAACGTTTGTTATTGTGCTTATTTCTTTAATTGTAAATGTCATTTTGTCACTTCTCCTGTTTATATATATTAAATTATAGTTACTTAATGTATGAATCTGCTGTTATTTTTATTTCAACAGAAATTATGCTAAATACTCTTCAACTTAATAATAAATTAATACTAAATGAAACAACAATGGAAATTTATTACACATAAAGGGGTTATTATGCAGAAAACATGTACATTTGATTCGCTATTACAATGTTTTGTCTAGATTCCCTTTGAAAAAATGCTGATAGTGTTGTGATAGAAAGCTTCTCTGGCCATCAAAAAACGACGTATTCTATTTGTAAAATACAACAAAATATTCAAAACAACTGTAAAACAGATTGTACTAGAATACTTTTATTACTACAATGGTGTGCTAATTTAAGAAAATTAAACCATGTATCCCTAAAACCAACGTTTTTGTTACAATATTTTATTTGGTGAATATACACTGCGGTCTCATATATCCAGTTACATATATGCAAGTGGATTTTTTTAGATGAGAGTCAGCTCTCGATACGATTCTCATCTAAAAACTAAAAAAGAAAAATACTTCAGAGCAAAAATTATTAGCAACTTTAATAGAAAGTCGATTGTTTTATCGAATATTTGGAGATGCTATAAAATTTCAGCTTGATTCCGATAACTGTTACTGGGTGTAATGACTGCTCTAACTAATGCGATAAATTTAAGAGGAAATAAAAGTTATTAACAAACTAGATATGGGAGAATAAGAATTATCAATTGGACCACCTATTACACCTTGTAAAATCGATGAACAATTAATAATCGCAATAGATAATATCTTAAACATTTATCAAAATCTCCCTTTAACGAATTCCTCGAAAGAATTCTCCTTCCTCAAGTGCGTGAAGGGCGTAGCCCAACGGTAGGTGAGAGATGAATTTCGGTTTGGCGTAGCCAAAAGGCTTTGCTTTTTATTTCGCCTCTGATATAATCAGCCTTATAAAGTATAAAGGTTGGTATATCAATGAAATTAGACAGCAATAATCATTCAGTGTTCTTGTTGTATTATCATCTTGTGTTGGTCGTAAAATACAGAAGAAATGTGTTCGATGATGATATATCAGACTATGCAAAAGACATGTTTGTCAGGTTATCCGAAAATTACAACATAACACTGATAAAGTGGAATCATGATGTAGACCATGTTCATATTTTGTTCAAGGCACATCCGAATACAGAAATGACAAAATTTATTAATGCTTATAAAAGTGCAAGTTCTCGACTAATCAAGAGAGACTTTCCACAAGTGAAAAAGAAACTTTGGAAAGAGATGTTTTGGTCAAGAAGTTTTTGCTTACTAACAACTGGTGGTTCGCCAATAGACGTAGTAAAGAAATATATTGAAAATCAAGGTGAAAAGTGAGGTGAAATGATATGACAAAGCAGAATAAAGCATATAAATTCCGTTTGTATCCAACAGAAGAACAAGCATATCTTATGATCTTATGCGTAAAACCTTCGGTTGTGTACGTTTCGTGTATAACAGAAGGTTAGCTGAACGGAAAGAAGCGTATGAAAAATACAGAGATGATAAGGGACAACTAAAGAAACAAAAGCTTCCAACTCCTGCGAAATATAAAGCAGAATTTGAGTGGTTAAAAGAAGTTGATTCATTAGCTTTGGCAAATGCTCAACTAAACTTGCAAACTGCCTATAAGAATTTCTTTAGTGGTCAAAATGACTTCCCAACATTCAAAAGTAAAAAAGACAGAAAGTCTTATACAACGAATGTAGTAAACGGAAATATTATGTTGCTTACTGGTCATATCAAATTGCCAAAACTGAAAATGGTACGTATCAAACAGCATAGAGAGATACCACAAGATTATATGATCAAGTCATGTACGATTTCTATGACACCTACTGGTAAATACTATGTGTCCATCTTGACTGAATACGAAAAAGAGATTGTACAAAAAGAAGTAGAAACAGTTGTTGGATTAGACTTTTCGATGGATGGATTATACGTTAGTTCTGAGGATGAGAAAGCCAATTAGCAAAGGCACAACGAGTATTATCAAGCAGAACCAAAGGTTCTATTCGTCGGAATAAACAATGTATCCGTGTAGCTAAGTTACATGAAAAAGTAACGAACCAACGTAAGAACTTCCTTCATCATAAGTCTAAAGAGTTAGCTACTCATTTTGATGTTGTAGCTATTGAAGACCTAAACATGAAAGGAATGTCGCAAGCACTTCATTTTGGAAAAAGTGTCGCTGACCATAGTTGGGGAATGTTCACTTCTTTTTTAGCTTATAAACTATACGAACAAGGAAAACAACTTATGAAAATAGACAACTGGTTTCCTTCCACAAAAGCATGTAGTAGTTGTGGAAATGTGAAAAATATGACATTGTCTGAACGAGTATATTCTTGCATATGCGGTGTAAATCTCGATAGAGATTATAACGCAGCTATCAATATCAAAAATGAAGCAACACGCCTATTAGCGTTAGCATAAATAGCAATAAAATAACCTTTGGAACAAGGGAGTTAGCTCGGCTGTCTTAGGACGAATTCGTTAGCTATCAAAAGTAACGACTAACCGAGAAGCCCCCACTTCAAACGGTCCGTTAGGACGTTAAGTGGCGGGTAGTTCACTATCAGGACTAAATGTTATCTTTATGATATTGTTTTTTGAATTCATACTTCTTGACTACTATAGTTATTTAATACTCCCTACATCTCTTACCTTTATATTTACTTTTATATTTATTTGTGATTTCGATAACTCATTGCCCCAATTTTGTCTATGAGATACCCAATTTTTATATTGAAATGCACGAGCATATAATCCTAAGCCAATGGGATCTATTTTCGCTTGTTTAAATTTTTTTATAAGTTGTGTTATTTCTTTTGTTAATTGCTTCGAAATAGCGTTTTCTAATTCTCTACCATCCATTGATGTGTCTGAATAAGGAAATTCCTCGATAATTTCTGTCCCCATATCAATTTGTATATTAAAAATAAAACGGTTAGTATATGATACTTTTTGGTCAACTTCAATTCTTTGTGCAGAAATACTAAGCCATTGTTTATTTATTGGATTATTTATTGTAAATGGATAATCGCCTTGGACCTTACCCTGTAATAAGGTCAATAATTTATTTTCATTTGGATTTAAGGTTGATTGAAACAAATTTTGAGAATCTAAAAGCATTGTTCCTGTAATTTTCACTTTGTTATTTTCCATTTTTTTTATACTAGAGATACTGGGAGTTATCCCCTTATCCTTAACTTGTCTATGTAGTTCTTTAAAAGTTGTTTTAACAGTAACGTTTCTTGCATTTCCTGTTCTAATTAATTTAGTCAAATAATCTGCAAGAAAGTTATTTTTATGGGAGCGAGAGTAGATAATATCAGAAACTTTTCCTTCTACACCAATAACTTTGGCAGTCATAGTATTTTGGGGATCACGATAAAAGGGTTCTAGGTATCTTATCCAATGTTTTTTTTTGAGAAGGTTTTTTCCCAAAAGTATAATCTGTATTTTACTGCCAGAAATAATTCCTGGATCTACAGTATCAAACTTATCTCTAGCCTTTCGAACTGTAGTATCTGAGCTATAATGTTTTTCCTCATTTCGTTTCTGATCTTTATTTATTAAGGGGTTTACTACGTATATTTGTAGATTATTTTGTTTATCTAAATCAATTCCTACAATTAATGTTGCGGCAACATCCTCAACATATATTTGATCGTAGCAACCCGTAAGCAATATTAGACATGAGAGGAAATATATTATTTTTCGTATCATTAAGCATCCCCTTTTAATTTTATTACTACAAACATGAACATAGGAAATAAATAAGCTGTTACTAATCCTATATATGAAATTAAGTTCTTCCAACTTTGTGCCTGACTCCATGATGGATGAATCAGAAAAACACTTAAAATAATAAGAGAAAATAAAATAGAGATATGAATATTGTTTTGTGGTTGGTTAGTTAAATTACTGATACATAATAAATTGACATAAATATATGGAGTCCATGAAGTAAAAACCACAAATAAGTATAAAGTTATAATGATTAAGTCAAATCTTTCTAAAAAGCTAACTTCAATAATTTTTAGTATACTTAGTACAGGTTGGTTATATGATGTTATTTCATCCGGACTAAAAAATATAAAACATGAAATTGTCATGAAAATATAAAAAAACATTGTTATACTGTTAGCAATTATCACCCCTTTAGTCGCATCCTGTTTTCTTTTTAAATATGGATACATAAAAAATACTATTTCAAATCCTGTAAACGGAAAGATAGCCTGAGGAAAAGACTTCAAAATTCCACCAATACCATTTTTAAAAAGAGGCAACATATTTAGTGTGTTCCCTTCTTTTAAGGGAATTAAAAATAATATTAAAATCCAGATTGTAAGATAAAATACAACCTCACAGTAACGTCCTAATACATATACATTTTGAGAAACGACAAGATAAGTAGGGACTAAAAATAATAATATTATGAGATAATCCGGTGTTTTAGGAAGTAAATTACCCTTGATGTAGAGCATTCCGTTTAGTAACACCACCCAAGCATAAAATGAAAAATATGCAGTATAGATAAAGGTGAAGCATATCCTTACAAAATTATTTATTCTATTATTCATCAGCTGTCTGGAGTATCTTTGAGCTATTTGAACCCAAGCTATACTGGCTAATGTAGAAAATAAAAAACAAAGAGGCAGCACTAGCCATCCGTCAGTACCCGATTTTTCTGCTAATGTACGGGGGAGAAAAAGAATTCCCGTTCCAACTTGAGCTCCATGAATAGTAAATATAAATTGGCCTAAAGAAAGTGTACCCGCATTATTGATTTTAGACATTATATGTCACCTTTTGCTCTATTTTTATATTTAATAATGAAATCTTTAAGCTTACAAATATTTATGGGTAAAAATGAAACACCATATGGGGTACCTATAGAACGAATACTTAACATATGTGCTAGTAATGTCATAAGACCTATAATAATACCTACAACTCCAAACCAAGTGGCTAACAGCATCATAGGAAAACGTAAATATCGAACTGCTAAACTCATATCATAATTTGGGACAGTAAACGATGCAATCCCTGTTATAGAAACGATGATAATCATGATGTTGCTTACAATCCCTGCTTGTACAGCGGCTTGTCCTATAATAATACCTCCAACTATGCCCATGGTTTGTCCAATAGGAGCAGGTAAACGTAAAGCCGCTTCTCTCATCATTTCTAAAGTTATTTCCATAATCATAGCTTCTACAATAGCAGAAAATGGTACATTTTCCCTAGATTCTGCTATAGATAAAAATAAAGGGACAGGTATCAGACTAAAATTAAATGAAATTAGAGCAATATATGCAGCTGGTAAAATAAGTGCTAAGAAAAAAGCGATTATGCGTAATATTTGAAGAATAAAATTTATCATCCACCTAGTACTGCGGTCATCTATATTCCTAAAAAAACTAAGAAAATTCGTTGGTCCAATTAATACATTCGGAGAATGATCAACAACTATTACAAATTTCCCTTCTAATAGATGAGATACTGCAGTATCAGGTCTTTCAGTTAGTAAAAGTTGTGGGAAAGGAGAATACGGGTTATCTTCAATGTGTTTAACGAGTTCTCCAGTATTCACTATAGAATTAACTTTAATATTTTTCAATCTACTTTGTATCTCCTCAGTAATTTCAAAATCAACTTTTTCTATTAAAAAAAGCACATAAATTTTTGTTTTTCCTTCTTCACCAACTTCTGCAGACTTTACATTTAATTTAGCTGTTGGCAAATAATTTCGTATTAAAGCAATGTTTTTAGTCGCAGCTTCTACAAATCCTTGATGTGTCCCTTTTATAGATATTTCATTTTTAGAATCGGAAGGTTCTCGATTGGGTCCACCTTTAATCTCGAGTTTATATGCAATAGGGGATTTGTTAACAAGAAGAATTGCATTTCCCTCTAATAGACTTTCTTGAATTTGACTAAGATATTGAACCTTAGAAATATTCCCAAGAGGTATAATTAGCTCTAATTCAGCTTTTAAATCCTCCTTTAACAGAGGTTTAAGAATATTATCATTAACGTCTTTTTTGTCAGTCAATTCCGATAAATAAACCAATGCTAGGGTTTGATTATTTTCTTTCCGAATTCTTCTTATTACAAGATCCGGAGCATCCCCTAATTGATATTTTATAAACTCAAGGTTTTTATCCAAAGAAGAATTTATTTGTACACTAATACAATTTTTCTGATTAGTTTTAGATTCTTTATCTAGAAATGTAAATGTTTTCATAAACCAATCCCTCATAATAAATAAATTTATAGACTTATTATTAAATAACTACGCATAAATTATGTACCGAAAATGTCTATTTTTAAGACAAAACACCCTTATACAATAACGCTCATTTTTCCTTATAATTGGTGAGGCCCACAATAGCCAACGCATTCTACAATAGAACTATACGATTTTAGAAGTTGAAACAATTATTAGTACAAAGGAGTACAGATAATTATCATCATCTATTAGCATATTTTCTCTGTTACAGGGTGTTTTAGTATTCTTAAGACCCATTTTAAAGGTCTAAGGAATGATAATCTATCTATATATATTTAAATAACTGTATAAATATATATAATTGTCACGTAAAATTCACGTGTATTTAAATGTTTAACTTTTCTCTATTTAACATATTCTAAGTATATATATTTTATTATGTTAAGAAATAAAGAATAAACATATAAATAATTTCAAATACAGTTAGAACATAATCAAGGTGGAGATAATTTTGGAGTTTAGAGATTTAAAAATTTTTCAAACAGTAGCTAGAATTAAAAATATTACCGCGGCTGCAAAAAGTTTGAATTATGTGCAATCCAATGTAACTGCACACATAAAACAATTAGAACAAGAACTAAATACAATTTTATTTCATCGGCATGCTAGAGGCATTTCTTTAACAGGAGATGGACAAAAATTTCTTGAAAAAGTGGATAAAATTCTTAAAGAATTTGAAGAACTAAATAATATGTTTAAGGACGAATATTCTGTTGGGATTTTAAACATAGGAACAGTAGATACTGTACATCCATTACCTATGATATTAGCAGGATATTATGCGAAATACCCTAATGTGGATATAACACTAAAAACCGATGTGAGTAATCAATTGATGTTAGATGTACTAAATTACAAGTTAGATGGTGCTTTTGTAACAGGACCTATAAAAGATTCCTCATTTGATCAATATGAGGTTAGCAGCAAGACACTCACTTTGGTTACAAATCAACCTACATTTGAAATAAAAGATTTAAATCATGAAACATTTTTAGTATTTGGACAAGGCTGCGGCTATAGAAAAATGTTAGAAAAATGGCTTGAAAACGAAGGTTTTTTCAATAATAAGTTTATGGAATTTAATATGCTGGAAATGATTTTACACAGTGTGTCCCTCGGATTAGGCATTACACTATTGCCTGCAACAGCTGTGGGCTTATTTTCTAGTATTCCCAATATTTATTGTCATGAAATCCCAAAGGAATTTCATAAAATCACAACCATTTTTATTAGAAATAAAAGCATAAATGTGGGACTTACCATGAGGAATTTTATAAAAGAAATTCAAGTATATAAATAATAAGGAAGACCTATTTGTGTACCGTATAAATTAGTGGTTAAGTCTATGTCTGAATATAGATTGAAATCCATATCCAGACATAGACTTAACTTTTTATCATTTTTAGCCCAGAAGACTCCTTCCTCAAGGAACATGAAGGGCCACGGCCCAGTGAGTAGGTGGGAGCTGAATTGGCTTCGAACAAGGGATGGCATATTGCCATCTCAATTGTTCGACATATACATATATCTTATTATTGGATAATTTGTCATCATCATTTCACTACATACCGAATGTACGTTTGTTGTATAATGGAGATATATCGAAATGGGGGTGAAAGAAATGATGATCAATCGAGCATATAAATTTCGTATCTATCCAAATACAGCACAAGCAATTTTAATCAATAAAACCATTGGCTGTTCTCGTTTTGTATTCAATCATCTCCTATCCCTATGGGATAATACATACAAAGAAACAGGAAAAGGTTTGACATATGGTACATGCTCTCCCAAACTTCCTGCCATGAAGAAAGAGTTTGTTTGGCTCAAAGAAGTGGATAGTATTGCGATCCAATCGTCTGTTCGCAACCTTGCGGATGCGTATACACGCTTTTTCAAGAAACAAAACAATGCCCCACGTTTCAAATTTAAAAAGAATCCTGTGCAATCTTACACCACAAAACAAACGAATGAAAACATTGCTGTTGTAGGAAACAAAATGAAATTGCCGAAACTAGGTCTTGTTCGATTTGCCAAAAATCGAGAAGTGAAGGGACGTATTGTAAATGCTACGGTTAGAAGGAACCCTTCTGGCAGATACTTTGTGTCCTTGTTAGTTGAAACAGAAGCGCAAGAACTTCCAAAAACACAATTTTTCATCGGAATGGATGTGGGACTAAAAGATTTTGCCATTTTGTCAGATGGAACAATCTATAAAAATCCGAAGTTTTTTCGGTCATTAGAAGAGAAGTTGGCGAAAGCACAGCGTGTTCTTTCTAGAAAAATAAAAGGATCTTCTAGCTGGAATAAACAGCGAGTAAAAGTAGCTAGAATTCATGAATATATGAAGAATGCTAGAAAAGATTACTTGGACAAAGTCTCAACTGAAATCATCAAAAACCACGAGTTCAATCAAAAAAACTATATGCACTTATTAATAAATTTCACATAAGGTAATAACTAAAATATTTACTCTGATCCATTTCATAATGATACAAACCATCATTTTAATTGATGGTTTGTATCATTTGTTTGAATTTTACACTGTATCCTCATTTAAGTAGAATGAGATAGGAATCGGTTCCGAATCCTCTTATTTGAGAAATATTGTGTAAGGATAGTGATCAATATGCCAGAGAAAAATAGTACTTTGATTTTAAAAAAGAAAATAAAAAGAACCAAGTTTTTAATTTTTATTTTCACAATATTATTAATAATACTTATTAGTTTGAAAATAATATTTTATATTTCTGCTGTTAATCAGCTTTTAAATGAAGTTGTATTACCAAACACTCAAATTGAGGCAATAGATGTAGGGGGATTAAATAGAAAACAGTTAGAAAATACAAATCAAAAACATATCAACTCTTTAATGGAAAAAAAGTTAACATTTATATTAGAGAAAACCAAACAAACTTATACTTATCAGGACCTTGGAATTATGTATGATTCTAATTATGCAATACAAGAAATTTTTGATCAACAAGTGGAAAATAAATGGAGTGGATGGCTCAAAGAATTAACAGCAGAGATAGGCTTTCGAAAAATAAATTATAAGTTAGAACCTAAAATTAATAATAATAAATTACAGAATTTAATCTCTAACCAATTTACTAAATTTCAAGAAAATCCCACTAATGCATCAATAAAGATGAGTGATACGAATTCTGGAATATATTATGTAGATGAAAAAGTAGGTAAAAAAGTTAACATAACTATGTTACAAAAAGATATAATTGAAGCTATTTATAAAGGAACAGATAGCGTAGTCGTAAAATATACAAATATCTATCCTGATATTTCCAATCGAGATTTTAAGAAGATAAACATGAAAAAACCTATGTCTGAATTTAAAACAGATCTTATTGGTCGTAGTGAAAATACAAGAGAAAATATAGAAAAAGCTGCTAATAAATTGAATGGTGTAATAATACCTTCAAACAAAGAATTTAGCTTTAATGAAATTGTCGGAATTACCGATCAAATCCATGGCTATAAAAATGCACCGGTTATTCTAAATAACAAGTTAATTCAGGCAGCGGGCGGCGGGGTATGTCAAGTTTCCAGTACCTTATACAATGCCGTTTTGTTAGCGAATTTGGATATAGTATCTAGAATAAATCATAGTCATCAAGTAAATTATGTACCTGTGGGGTTAGATGCGACAGTAGCTGATAATGGTCCAGATTTTAAATTTAAAAATAATACTGATACACCGATATATATCAAAACAATATTACAAAATGACCAACTTATTGTTAGATTATTCGGAAAGACGAGTGATGATATTGTTAATATATACACCAATACTATACAAAAAACAGATTTTATAGTAAAGGTAAACACTTACCGTGAAGTGAAAAACAGAGACAATACTTTAAAAGCAAGGGAATTGATTAGTACTAGTACGTATAAAAATAAATAAATTAGCACTTCAAGATGGCGTACTAATTTAACGATTAGATTGCTATTTAAAAGAAAATTAGTTTATCGAATTGTTGTTTGTAACCATTAAAGATCATATTGTGTTTAGTAGCCTTGGGACAAAACAAGTTTCCCCTTTCAAAAAAGTTAATATATTAGCTGTGTTAGGGGTACAGCCGCATGCCCATCAACTTAAGAACCCAAACAAAATGAACTTTCGTTCATATGAACGGAAAAACTCTTAAAATACTTTGTGTCCTTAAAAATGAGCATACTAAATAAACCTCAATCGACCCAATTTTAAAAATCATGCAATTTCCCTTTGTTTTTCCAATCCACTATACTCATAAATAACACCCAGGATATCAAAGACTGTTTTCTTCTCATATCGGTGAGACTTTCTTCCATTTTTCAGTAAGAGGTTGAATAGACGGCACAAGATTTTGGTTATTTTTTGAGTGTTTTGTTGTATTGCTTGATACAAGATGTATAGATGATCTTGTATCATTCCAATGGCTTTATATTCGCTTAATTCCTTTTGTTTCTTTTGTAAAATTAATTGTCTCATCTTAAACATAGTAGAAGAACATAGAAAAATAGCGATGAGTTTTCCATAAATGTGGCATTCTAATCGCTCTCGTTTGATATTTTGCCAATTATGAATTTGAAATAAGGATTTCCAAGTTTTAAAGATAATTTCAATCTGCCAACGAAGGGAATAAAAATCATGTATTTGTTCCATCGGAACCCATTCCAAAGGTGTATTGGTGACATAAATATTCATACCAGCTAATCGTTTGCTTTTCTCTGAGTACGTAATACCCTTTTTACTTTCCTTATACACTTGTTTTTTCTTACGTTCTCGAAGTTGCTTTTCAGTTAACCGATATATAATAACGCGTGTAAATAGTTTTTTATCCTTTTCAATATAAGGATCTGCTATTTCATAGACCTGTCCCGGTTTTAAGGTATTCATAATGTTTTCTAAATCAATCTTGATGTACTGAGATTGTTTTTTAGCTGTCCCATTTCGAAAGTATTCAGGAAACTCATTTTTGATATACACCATATTATTTAATTTCAGCCGCGATATATAATATCCCCCACATTGATCCATCTGATCTAAATCGTCCAGTGAATAATAACCTAAATCTCGAATACATAGGTCGCCAGGCCGTAATGTCGCTAAACATTCTGTTCCAAAGGTTTTATCATTATTCTTCCCTGGTTCAACTTGAAAATTTAAAAACTGTCCACTATGTAAATCATATTCTAATTGAATCTTTATACCTGCTGTTTGTGCACAACCACCCGAGCCAGGATACACACTAGCTAAGTGTTTTGGTACTTGAAAAATTGTTGCATCTAAAATGCGAATCCGTTGAAAATGGGTAAGTGAAGAACTGGGAATCACTGAGGTTTCACAAACTTTATTTTTTAATAATGCAGAGAAAACATGTTTTAAAAAGCAAACAGCTTTTTTATTGAAGCGTTTATTTAGTCCTTCTGGACTAATAAGAGTTCCTGTAGCTGCATGTAGTTGACTACACAGTCTAACTAAAGAATCACTCGCTATCCGTTGACTCACCCAAACACAGATAGTGGCTAAGTCATGCCCTGAAAACTTACGCTTTCTTTGAACAAAATCTAATTCTCTAGCAAGCTCCTCTAAGAATGAAGGAGTAAAATATTGATATAATTCCTCAGCAAATAATTGGAGTTCATCTTGAATCGAAAGATTCATAAAAAATGCCATCCTTTCTGTATATTTCTACAAAAAGAATAGCGATTTTTTTGCTATATGGATACAAATTTATTTTAATTTGATGGTGATGGATGGTGACCACTATTAAAAAGATACTAACATACTTTATAAAATATAAGCATTTAAGAATCAAATTTTTAATTTGAATTACGCCCTTTTCCCTTAAGGGTCTTTACTATATTAATAAAGAAGATTAGTCCTACGGTAAAGAATGTAAGTGGATGTAGCCATGTTCTAAAATTAACCAAAGTTACAATAATCATTATTATAGAAGCTATAAAGCCTATAATATCAATGCTAGAAGATAGTTTCCCTTTTGTTGTTTTCATTTATAACATTTCCTCTCCAAATACAACTTTAATTTTAAATTCCCTATATAATAATAACACGGGCTTAGATTTTTAACTATTTTTTACATTAAATTACTTTCGTTGGTTCTGGTGCAAGAAATACTGTCATTGTGTACACTGGGGTATCTACCACATCGCCATCAACCGGAAATTTTATAGTACCCCCAGAACGAAATTTTGTGCTAACTTGTCATTTTTTCGTTTTGGGGTAATTCTAAATTCTTAAGTTGATGGGCATGGGGTACAGCCGAGATACGTGTAAAAATAGGTCATAGATTCACTTTTATTTCCATGTTTGATTTATTGAGTTTGTAGATATTGTTTCTGTTGTTTCGTCTATTTTTAATAAGGAAATTGTCTATTATGGGTTAACTCTAATCATTCATTGGTTAGTTACTGAAATACTTTATTTCGATTGTGGGTGTAGTAATAAGTTCAAAAAGAAAAAGCTGGATCAATGCCAGCTTTTTTAACAATTATAATTATCCATAAATATAAAATATTATTTTTGATGTTGTTTTTCTCTTTCATCTACAACCCAAGCTAATAGTAAAATAGAACTAGTTGCTAACAATGATGTAAAAACTCCCATTGAACATTTCTCCTTTTTACAAACAGAATTATCCATATTATACCACATCAGTATAAGGCTTAACTGTAACAACAAGGAACATTTATGTTGCAAATGTCCCGGGAAAATAAATTTTGGTAAAACAAAGAAACTCCATGCATACTGGAAAATACGCATGGAGAAGTATAAAAAAGATAGTGAATCTGGAGTTGATATTGATTTTAAAACGTTTAATGAGATGCTAACTCCAAACTCTTAATATCTATTTCTCAAAATAAAATCTCTGCCGCCTTGTTCAAAAAAATGACACTGACAAGGCTTGTTGTCATGCTTTCATTTTATCTATATCTTCGAGTTCAATTATTCAAGTAGCTAAACTTAGTCGTTAGCCCGTTATCATCCTGATTTCAATCCAAATCATCCGTTTATTATTACTCTATTGAACAAGAAATTGAATAAGAAACAATCTCGAATACCTTGTGATTGAAGGTAAGATGTGTCAAAAATGAGTTCTAATATATTTAATGGTTTAAATTTTTTAAAACAGGGTTTTGTTAAAGAAAAGCATTCTTATTCTTAATACAAATGAATCCGTATTAAAAACACGACAGCCCATCTTATCAAGTTGATAAAGGCTTTATTCACTGTCTTGTTCCCATATCTTATTCGTTACTAACGTTTGATTCCTGCTTTGATTCAAACGTTAGTAACGAATTGTTCTATAACCCTGTAAATATTGCTAAAAGGACCTCCAACACATAAGTACGAGCATAACGGGAAATCGATGAGAAATCCGATTAGCTACTTTACAAGAACATTCGAAAATATGGGCTATAACTAGATCGATAGCTTTAGAGAGATACATATTATGGTACGGCGTAGGGAAAATGCATGCACTAGTAGTTTTATATAATTTATTGATGGATAAATTTATCTTTTAAACAAATAAAACACTCGATATTCATTATCGTTTTCACAACATAAATATTACTTTAAACCTTAAATATATGTGACGTTTACTTAGATTGTAATATACCTAAAAACAATCAAGAAAACAGACATCTTAAATATTCATAATAAAATTGATACGATCCCTTAATTTATCGAATTTTGACTTTCTAATTTTTACAGTTATAATCCTTCAAAAACATATTAAGCCCCAAACTAAAATTACCGCACTAGTCAAAGTCATTTTTCGTTATATGCAGCATATTCATACCACCTATAATTAAACCATCATTTCTTTACTTGATATGATACAAATGTTGACAAAATAATGTAATTGGAAAGGAAGAATTACGTATGATGTACAAAAATCGAAAAGATGCAAAGCGCAAATACAAACAAGCGCTTCTTGCAACAACTACAGCCTTTACCTTAGGTCTTACTGGTTTAGGAACGACAGGAATTCTACAGAAGCCAACTGCCGCGCATGCTGCTAATGCTGATCATTATAATTCTGATAACATATGGAATAACACTTTTAGTTCTAGGGGAGATATCGTTACTGTTGTTGAAGATGTAAAGGCTAATCCAAGTAAATTTGAGAGCCTAGATACAGCTGTATTAAACAATACTTTAGACCATGAACAAACACTTTCAACACAAGGGAAATCTTTTAAATTAACTGATTCTGTCACAGCCGCAAATTCCACAGAATTTACATTTGGATATAAAGCCAGTCTGGGACTCGAAATCCCAGGAATTGCAAAGGCAAGTGGCGAATGGAACACTGGATTTAAATTTACTAACACAAATACTCGACTGAACTCTACAGAAAAAACACTTACATATGGAGGAGATAAGATCACTGTCCCTGCACATAAAAAATACAAAGTTGAATATCAGTATGTTAATACTACATTTACAGGTAAATACCAAAATATACAGGAGATAAAAGGTAAATCCACTATTCAGAAGGTAGGATATTGGTCCTCTACTCTTGGCTATAATACTTTAATGGGCGCTGGGCTCCATAACTCCGAGCAGGATGGGGATATATCTGAGAAATTTGGTCAGAGAGGTGGAGAAACAATGTATGACCTGTTGAAAGCAATAGATTATGCATATAAATGGTCTGCTCCGTATAAGTATGTATGGTTAGGGTGGGACAATAACGAAAACTATTACTTGACACGAGAACAAGTGAAACAGGACATTTTAGATTGGGTACGCTTCGATGATATTAATAAAAAAGTTTATTTATTAAAGGATTCAATAGGATTTTCAGGTAATAATGCTGGTAGTGATATGAAGATAATTGTGACTGATATAACAAATAATATGAACAAAAAAGTTCTAGAAGCACCTGTTTCTGCAAAGTAAAAGCCCCCAATGAGGGCTTTTACTTTTTTGTAATTATATAAATCCCTGTTTATATTTTTGATATCATAATCTCGTTTTTAAAATACTTCATAAATCGTGAGGACTGGCATTCAAAAAAATTTAGATATGATGAATTTCTAAAGAGGATTTATATATAAGTATTATAAGCTTTTTCATACCTACTATATTCAAATCCAAGAAAAAATCAAAAGAAAAGGAAAAATAAAACATGAAAACAGGAAAAGTATTCATTGCATATGGCATGATTTTATTTCTTAGTTTCATAATTACATTAATGTTTAATATATTTATTTTTCAAACCTATACTGTAGAAGGTGAATCGATGGACCCAACCTTACAAAATCAAGAATTACTATATACTTCAAAATTAAATTATTGGCTTGATTCCTTACCAAAATATAATGATATTGTTGTCATTGACAGTCATACGGATAAAAAACGGACGTTTTGTAATGATATCAAAAATACAAATTTAATTGAACTATTTATAGAATCTCCAACAGAATTTTTTATTGTAAAAAGGGTCATTGGGAAACCAGGAGATATATTAGAAATTAAAGATCACAACGTATACCGAAATGAAAAACAACTAACAGAACCCTATATCAAAGAAATGATGTATCCTTCTATGGATCATAAATGGAAGGTACCTAAAAATCATGTGTTTGTAATGGGTGACAATCGAAATCATAGCACGGATAGTCGTGTTATAGGATGTATTCCCATTGATCATGTTTTAGCTAAAGTAATTTTCAGATAGATACAGTCGTATACGGGATAACTTTAAATATTACTACTCAACTACTATATAAGTCCCATTTATAATTTCATCCAAAAAAGTAATCATGACGATTTTCTAAAGAGGACTTATATATGTTATTTTACGATATTATGATCTTACCTCATAATATCTCCATTCCTACTTCCCCCTCCCTAACATAGACTTCACTTGCTGTTACACAGTATATAGCTCATCTCCAAACCTCACATACTCCCCAGAAACCCATTGATCTTCACCAACGTTGTACCAGCCATTTTGAATCCTCCAAGATTGATATCGTTCTCCGCGGTACACCTTTTTCACAATGTCATAGTTTGTTCCTGGTCCCGTACAAACGCGTAATACATCTGCTGTAATTGTCACTACACCCACTGATCACCTCCGAGGTTTAACCAGCCGTTTAATTGTCCCGATACTTTGTAGGACTCACCTTTCCCTAATTGACGAATAACTCCGTATCCAGTACCTGGACCTTTACGAAGATTAATATTATTCTCCTCAATATAAGCAATATCTTTTTCATTATTTGAAGATTAAGGTGCTGGTGTTACAGGATTACCTCCACCGTTATATGTATTTTGCACTCTTTCAATAAAGCTATTCCAACGTCCTTCTGCCAACATACGATGAGGACAGTACTTTCCACTCCATGATTGATGTGTACGAACTTTACTAATTAGAATATTGTACTGTTTCATTAGCCTGGCTACAATGATAGCTGTATTTCTTCCGCTTTATAATATCTATCTCCTCCGGTGCGTCATTGTACGTATTGTGAACGGTGATAAATTCCGGATTCATGGTATACGGAAACTTTGTACCCCAAGAATGGAAGATTCAAATTGAAAATATATATAAGTAAAGAATCATTATGTATAGACAAAACGAACCTAAGTGAAAATGGTTCTCAATAATATTGATGTAGTAATTAAATATCTACTTTTATATACTAGATTCAGCTTTAAAATATAATAAAAAAGGGAGGAATTACGTTGATTAAATTCGAAAAAGTCAAAAAAAATGATATTAGCAAGTGTAATTGGAGGAGGTAGTCTTGGTATCATTCCCCTGCAATCTCAAGCTGCTCAAGAGCGAATAGGAGGTGAAAATATACATCAGATTTCATCATATGATAACACTATCAAACAAATAAATATCGATACACTAGCACCGACCACAAAAAAATGAAAAATGGACGTTTATACAGATGCATTAGGCATAACTTCAAAAATTAATGATGTACTTCAAAATACAGTATTTCAGAATATTACAAGAGAACTCACTGATTCAACATTTTCTATTGCAAATAATCGGTATAATGTAATTATGTTTACTTCGCAATCTAATTATGAATATCATCTTCAAGGTACAAAATTCCAAGCAAAAGTAAATTTTAGAGGTAACCAATATGATTTATATGTATTTGAAATTGGTAAATTTTATAAAGACAATCCAAATTCAGATAAGCCAAGGTCTTGGGGCTATAAGGGGTGGACGATAAACCAAAATACACCTACATCCTATATACACTTTTATTTACCTTAAAATTATATAAATGTACTAATACGTTCACTTTAAAATATCGTATATTTAATTCTTAATTTGCTACTGTCTTTTTAATTTTTGAAAAACATGAAGAAAGTAAAATCCAACTCCTTCATAATTAGTACTAGGTTTAAAAATCCGGAAATATTTTACTATAAATCGTAAAAAATATATAACTATTAAAAGGATTGTTGCGAAATATAAATATATAAAAAGGAGATTACTCTAAACAAAGTGATTTCCTTTTTTGTTTGAAAATTACCAATTTTTTCACTCGAGAATTCATGTTATTTATAGAGTATGGAGATCGAATGAATTAAGGTATAAATCCATGATGTTGTCAAAAACTAAATATTATTCATATTAATAGGATTTTGGAAGGAGCAAAATTATAATGAATAAACAAAAATGGCAATTATCCCTTCAGACTTCTAGTCTTATTGTTGGATTTATGGTTTGGGTATTAATCTCTTCCTTAATGCCGAATATAAAAAAGGATATTGCGTTATCTGATAATGAGATTGCATTAATTACAGCAATCCCTGTGATATTAGGTTCATTGATGAGGGTCTTATTAGGGTATTGGACAAACCGTTTTGGGGCAAGACTCAATTTTGTTATTAGTTTTTTGATATTACTCTTCCCAGTTTTTTATATTAGTATAGCTAATTCGATTGTCGATTTAGTCATTGGTGGATTAGTACTTGGAATTGGTGGAGCAACTTTTTCTATAGGTGTAACGTCACTTCCAAAATATTATCCAAAAGAAAGGCATGGGTTTATAAATGGAATTTATGGTGCTGGAAATATTGGAACTGCAATTACTTCATTTGCAGCTCCATTATTAGCAAACTCAATTGGATGGGTTACAACCGTAAGGCTTTTTATAATACCCCTTCTTATTGTTGTTATTTTAAATTTTTTTCTTGGTGATCCACTGGAGCCTAGAGATAACAATTCTTTAAGAAAACAAATTAAAGCTGTCTACCGAAATGAAAAACTTTGGTTTTTAAGCTTTTTTTACTTTATTACATTTGGTTCATTTGTTGCATTTACTGTCTATCTCCCAAATTTTTTAGTTTCAAATTTTCAATTGACTCCCGTAGATGCTGGAATACGTACAGCTATTTTTATTACAATTGCAACTTTTTTGCGACCAATAGGAGGTTTACTAGGAGATAAGTTTAATCCATTACTTATTTTATTGTTTGTTTTTGGTGGATTAACATTTTCTGGTGTAATGTTATCTTTTTCACCAACAATTATATTGTATACAACAGGATGTTTAATTGTTGCATTCTGTGCTGGAATTGGAAATGGTGCAATCTTTAAGCTTGTTCCATATTATTTTTCAAAGCAAATAGGAATTGCTAACGGAATTGTATCAGCTACGGGAGGAATAGGCGGTTTTTTCCCACCATTGATATTATCATTGGTTTTTAATATTACAGGGCATTATGCAATAGGTTTCATGGCATTAGCACAATTTTCACTTGCAAGTTTTGTTATTATTGTTTGGCTGTATTATCTTGAAAGATTGAGCTTAGAAACAAAAATTATTGAAAGTGTCGGACAAGGATTAATGGTTACCGATACAAAAGGAATTATTACAAAAGTAAATCCCGCTTTTACGAAATTAACAGGATACCAAAATAATGAGATTATCGGAAAAAAAACTAATATTTTGAAGTCAGGATTACATGATGAGAATTTTTATCATAAAATGTGGGAAAACATTCGCGCTACTGGATATTGGCAAGGAGAAATTATGAATAAAAGAAAAAATAATGAAATTTATTCAGAGTGGCTTACCATTAGCGCAATCCAAAATGAAGCTCGAGAAGTAAAATACTATGTGGGCTTATTTAGTGATTTAACAGAAAAGAGAAAGTGACTTGTATACGTAAAGAACTTATGTTTATTTTAAGTTCTTTACGTATTTTTTATATTTATTGTTTAACCAGAACAGAATAAACAAGTATACGAAAAAACACATGTGGATAAACTTGTAAAATGTTATTCAGGATTTATTAATTACTTTGTGTATGACTAGCTATTCTTAATAATTAGAGAGGTAGTGAAGCAATTGTCAGGACCTAGTTTAAAAAAGCGTGATGCACATTCATCTATTCATGAAGCGGCACTTAATGAAGCAAGGGAATTAAGAGAATTTTTTTGCAAATATTTACATAAAAATCAAAAGGAAAAGGCAGTTCAGATTGCTGAAATAATAATTGAACATTGGGAATCAAGGACATTAAAACATGCGGAGTCTGAGGAAGAAGGATTATATAAGGAGATCGTCAAGGAAAACCAAGAAATGGAGAAAACCGTCATTCAACTTACTCGTGACCATGATCTTATGCGCCGTATTGTGGAAGGAATGAAAGAAAGATTGCAAACAAAAGAGCCGGATGAACGAATAATTATGTTAATAGATAGTCTTATTATCATTGATGAAATACATAATGAAGATGAGATGAATAATCTCCTATCCAATAGTGAATGAGCAAGAAGGGAAATAAGGCGAGTTAGGGTGAAGATTGGCATGAATGAAAATAAAAAAGTAGAAGAAAGATTATTACGTTTTGAGCTCCCAACATTATACAAACAGATGCTTGGAGTATTTAAAAAGTATCATATTCATCCTTATGACATTCAAGGAACAATACTAAAAAAAGAAAATGGTTATGAAGTCATATTAAAACTTTCTCAATCTTTTTCACATGTAGCAACAACATTTGTAGACTTTGAGCAAGTGATGCACCCGGATGAAGAAGTTATTCATTTTTTTGAGGAAACAGCAATGCAATGCAAGACGCAGTTAATGCAAGATTATTATAAAATGATCAAACTGTAGAAGGAGCTGGAAAATCAATGTTTTCATTTGAAGCGGATGCGATGTTGATTGATGACCGTGAGGATTTGATTGCTGTGTTACGTATGAGATTTGGAGAGATATCCGGAGAAATTATAGAAAAAATTTATGATATCAATGATATGAATTCCTTACAGCGTCTTATTTTAGCTGCTGCAAATGCTATGAATTGGAATGTGTTTCTAGAAGAATTGCAAGCTGGTAAAGACTCATTTCGACTTTTGGGAGAAGATTTTAATCCAATGGGTGATAACCTGAAAGGAAAGGGACACATAGATGAAAAAGAAGAAAAATAACTTTCTACAATCACTTAAGCATTTAAAGCGTGGTAATCGAATTAATGACGGTTGGACAGAAGAAAGTCCTCGTCCACGTGAGTGGGAAGACGTATACCGTAGACGATGGCAGCATGATAAAGTAGTGCGTTCAACACATGGCGTAAATTGTACGGGATCTTGTAGCTGGAAAATTCATGTGAAAGACGGGATTATCGCATGGGAAACTCAACAAACTGATTATCCGTCAACAGGCGATGATTTCCCTGATTATGAGCCGAGAGGATGTCCTCGTGGTGCGAGCTTTTCATGGTATACATATAGCCCAACTCGTGTGAAATATCCTTATGTACGCGGAGATCTTTATACATTATGGAAAAATGAATTAGCACATACGGATAATCCAATTCAAGCCTGGGAAAATATTGTCTCCAATCCTAAAAAGCGTGAACAATATGTTAAAGCACGAGGAAAAGGTGGATTTGTCCGCGGATCTTGGAAAGATCTTTGTGAAATGATCGCCGCTTCTACTATTTACACAATCAAAAAATATGGTCCTGATCGAATTGTTGGTTTTAGTCCAATACCAGCTATGTCAATGGTTAGCTATGCTGGTGGTACGAGATTTCTTTCATTAATCGGAGGTACAATCCTCAGTTTCTATGATTGGTATGCTGATTTACCTCCCGCTTCCCCGCAAGTATGGGGAGATCAAACGGATGTCCCTGAAAGCGGTGATTGGTATAACTCCAAGTATTTCATTATATGGGGAACGAATATTCCACAAACTAGGACACCAGATGCACACTTTATGGTTGAATCAAGATACAACGGAACGAAAGTAGTAGGGGTTAGTCCGGACTACGCAGAATATGAAAAGTTTGCTGATATATGGCTACCAGCAAAGGCAGGAACTGATGGTGCACTTGCAATGGCCATGACACATGTCATATTAAAAGAATTTTATGTTGATAACGAAACACCTTATTTTATAAATTATGCAAAGCAATATACTGATTTACCTTATTTAGTCATATTGAATAAAAAAAATGATAGTTATCGTTCAGATCGTTTCTTGAGAGCATCTGATTTTTCTAATCAACATGAATTGGGTGAGTGGAAAACAGTTGTGTGGGATGATAATACGAATGGTTTTTCTGTTCCGAATGGCAGTCAAGGCTCACGTTGGGATAAAGGTAACAAATGGAATCTTGATTTAAAGAATGAAGATGGAATTGAAATTAATCCAAAACTAAGTTTTCTTAACGAAGCTGAGGAAATTGCTATGGTAGAATTTCCTCATTTTGCAGAAAAAGAGGGTGGAATTGTTGAACGTGGTGTTCCAGTTAAACATATAAAGGATAAATATGGTAACGATTTAACAATTACGACTGTTTATGATTTGATGCTAGCACATACTGGTATCAATAGAGGATTAAAGGGCGATTATCCTTCAGATTATAATGATTCAAATAAACCTTACACACCCGCTTGGCAGGAAAGCATAACAGGTGTGAATAAATCTCATGTTATCCAAGTTGCCAGAGAATTTGCTGATAATTCTGCCCGTACGAATGGTAAATCAATGATTGCTATGGGTGGTGGCACGAACCATTGGTTTCATAGTGATCAAATTTATCGCGCCATTTTAAATCTCGTTTTACTAACCGGTTCTCAGGGTGTAAATGGTGGAGGCTGGGCTCATTATGTTGGACAAGAAAAGGTACGCCCTTTAGAAGGCTTCTCTCAAATTGCATTTGCGAATGATTGGGTAAAATCTCCACGCTTTATGAATGGCACATCGTTTTTTTATTTTGTTACGGAGCAATTCCGCTATGAATATGAGAAAAACGAGGAAGAAACAGAGTGGGGAAGTAAATACACGAATAAACACCCTGCTGACTTTAATGTCCTATCTGCACGTTTAGGTTGGTTACCAAGCTTTCCACAGTTTTCACAAAATTCATTAGACGTCATGAAAGACGCTCGTGCACGTAATAGTAATGACAACGAACTTATAAAAGATATAGCAAAACAGCTTACAGATGGAACTTTAGATTGGGCTATTGAAAATCCAAATGATCCACGGAATTTTCCACGCATCTTTTTTAACTGGCGTTCAAACCTTTTAGGAGACAGTGGAAAAGGTCATGAGTACTTTGTGAAGCATTTAATTGGTTCCGATGATTCGGTGCTTTCAGATGTGGAACTGTCGTGGCAACCTGAGGATGTCAATATTACTGAAAAACCACCTGAAGGCAAAACAGACTTATTTGTTTGTATGGATTTTCGTATGACTGGTTCCGGTCTTTTCTCAGATATTATCCTACCCGCAGCTACCTGGTATGAAAAATATGATATTAGTAGTACTGATTTACACCCGTTTGTTCACCCATTCAATGCAGCTATTTCCCCCCCGTGGGATACAAAAAGTGATTGGGACTGCTTCCGAGAAATTGCCAAATACTTTTCTGAACTTGCAAAAGAGCATCTTCCTGCACAGGAAGACCTTGTTATGTCACCACTCGCACACGATACGATTAATGAAATTGCACAGCCCTTTGGAAAAGTCAAAGATTGGCGAAAAGGGGAAGTGGATGGAATTCCAGGTAAAACGATGCCAAACTTCAATATCATAAAACGTGATTATCCAAATCTATTTGATATGTGGACAACTGTTGGACCGAATATCAAAAGCGGTTATGGAACGAAGGGGGTTCGAATACCAGGAGAGAAAGTCTACAAAGAATTACTTGACCGTCTGGGAATATCGAGGCGTGAAGGGATTGGAAAAGGTAAGCCGGATTTGCATTCAGACAAACAAGCAATTAATGCGATTCTTCTCATGTCTGGCGCAACAAATGGTAAACGTGCTGTTGAGGGATGGAAATCAATGGAGGAAAAGACAGGAAAGTCATTAGAACATATTTCCGCAGGACGGGAAGAAGAGGATTATACGTTGGATGCTTTAACAGTTCAACCGCGTCAGGCAATATCAACACCAGTTTGGAGTGGTTTGGAGAATGATAACCGCCGTTACTCTCCGTTTACGGTAAATAAAGAGTTTCATATACCATGGCATACACTAACAGGCAGACAAAGCTTTTATCTTGATCATGAAGTAATGTTAGATTTTGGCGAAGGACTTCCTTTATATCTACCACCTATTTCAAAGGGCCCTTTTATTAAAGGTGAAAAGGAAGTGAAAAATACCGAGAAATCACTAGTCCTTCGCTATTTGACCCCCCATCAAAAGTGGGGAATTCATACGATGTTTACTGATACAACTAACATGACGCAATTATTCCGAGGATGGCAGACTGTATGGCTTAACGAAAAGGATGCAGCGTCAGTTGGTATTAAGGATAATGATTGGATTGAAGTGTACAATCGTAATGGCGTTGTTGTTGCTAGAGCTGTCCTAACATACCGTATGCCTCAAGGTGCAGCTTATATGTATCATGCACAGGATCGAACGATGGGAGTACCAGGAAGTACGATTAATAAAAAACGTGGGGGGACACATAACAGTGTCACGAGAATTTATCCAAAGGCGACACACATGATTGGAGGGTATTCACAACTAAGTTATGGATTTAATTACTACGGACCAACTGGAAGTCAGAGGGACACGATGACAATTATCCGACCACTAAAGGAGGTCGATTGGCTTGAAAATTAAAGCGCAAGTTGCGATGGTTATGCACCTTGATAAATGTATTGGCTGTCATACTTGTTCTGTAACGTGTAAAAATACCTGGACAAATCGACCAGGTATGGAATACGTATGGTATAACAATGTCGAAACACGTCCAGGACCTGGTTACCCAAAAGAGTGGGAAAATACGAATCATTACAAAGGTGGTTGGATATTAAAAAATGGAAAGCTGCATTTAAAAGCAGGGGGACCTATTTCAAAATTGGCTAACATTTTTTACAATCCAAATATGGCCGAAATTACTGATTTTTATGAACCATGGACATATGATTTTGAGCATCTTCATCAAAGTCCAAAGAAAGAGATCTTGCCTGTTGCCCGTCCCAAATCACTAATTACTGGTAAATATATTGATAAACCAGAATGGGGGCCAAATTGGGATGATGATCTTGCGGGTGGTAGCGCAATTGTCCCGATGGATCCAAATGTAAAAAAGCTTCAGGAACATATTTCGATGGAATATGAAAAAACATTTATGATGTATTTGCCAAGAATTTGTGAACATTGTCTCAATCCATCTTGCGTGGCATCCTGTCCTACAGGAGCTTTGTATAAAAGAGAGGAGGACGGCATTGTTCTTGTTGACCAAGATTCATGTCGTGGCTGGCGTTTTTGTATGAATGGGTGTCCTTACCATAAGGTATATTATAATTGGAATACACATAAAGCCGAAAAATGTAATTTTTGTTATCCAAGAACTGAAGCAGGGCTACCCACAGTTTGTTCTGAAACATGCGTCGGCCGTATTCGTTATATCGGCGTTGTTTTATATGATACAGATAAGGTGAAAGACGCTGCGTCTGTTGAAAATCCCACAGACCTATATGAATCACAACTCTCAGTATTTTTAGACCCATTTGATCCTGAAGTTATTGAAAAAACAGAAGAAGCTGGTATCAATCAAAGCTGGATTGAAAGCGCGCAGCAATCTCCAGTATATAAAATGGCAATGAAGTGGAAAATTGCTTTGCCACTTCATCCGGAATATAGAACTTTACCAATGGTATGGTACGTACCGCCTCTAAGCCCGATTATGAATCATATTACAAATGAGAGTGAGCTCAGTGCAGATGGATATATTCCAACAGTTGATCAAATGAGGATTCCAATGGAGTATTTAGCTTCGTTGTTGTCGGCAGATGATACTGATGTAATTCGCAGAGTATTATTAAAAATGTCAGCTATGCGTGTTCATATGCGTTCACAAACAGTAGGTGGTATTGATGCGATGAAAAAAAGTAAGTTGTTAGAAGAAGCTGGTACTACAGTAGAGGAACTAGAAGATATGGCTAGATTACTTGCCGTTTCGAAATATAATGAACGTTTTGTTATTCCAACAGCAATGCGCGAAATGGATGAGGATCTACCTTATAAACAGGGATCATGTAGTATCGAGAGTTTAGCACCATCAGAAGGAATGACAACTTATCCATTTGAAAGAGGTGAAAATCAATGACGAATGAAGTATCAGCCATTCTAGTTATAATGTCTAGAGTTTTTGACTATCCGGATAAGACCTTTTATGAGAAATATTCAAGTATCGAAGAGTACCTGAAAAATCAGGTTTCAATATTGGAAGTACAAAAACAAATTCTCAGGAGACTAAAACCTCTTTTTAAAATGCCGTTTAAAGATCTTCAGGAACTTTACGTTGAAACGTTTGATTACCAAGAAAAAACCAGTCTTTATTTAACTTCCCACGAATTAGGAGACAGCCGTAAACGTGGTGCTGCACTAATTAAATTACAGAAAATGATTTGTGAAGCTGGATACGAAAATGTTGGTAAAGAGTTAGCTGACTATATTCCGATGCTATTAGAGCTTTTAGCGGTAGCACCAGAGAGTGAAAATATTATTCGGCTTAAGAGCCGATTATCTTACGCAATTTATCGAATCATAAACCATCTTCCTAGTAGCAATCCATATCATAAAGTGATGGAGATTTTGATGGAGTTTGTCTTCGAGGTACCAAAATTAGAAGAGATTACTTTGTTAGAAAATCAGCGCGAAGAAGCCGATTTGGAACCGTTACCGTATCCTATGATATATCAATAAGATGTAATTTTTATCAGTGGGGAATTCTTCATCCTCGTTGATAATCAGCCTTCAATAATTGAATTTTTGCGGGCAGTTATTCCTTACCTCTCTTCTCTTTTTCGCTCTAACTCTTGATATGGGAGCCTTACGGCCCGTAAATAGCGCGATAAAATGAACGAAAGTAAGTTTATGATTTACTAAGGAGGTCAGATATGGAAGAGAACTTTTGGTGGGTTATTTTCCCTTATATTTCAGGCACAATTCTTGTATTAGGTTCTATTTATCGTTTTGTATTTCGAAGGATGTCCTGGTATGCACCATCAACAGAAATTTTTGAAAAAAAGTGGTTAAGGTTCGGTTCAGTCAGTTTCCACTTTGGAATTTTTTTTGCTTTGGTTGGACATGTAATGGGAGTCTTAATTCCGAAAGGTGTATATGATGCATTAGGCGTTGCAGATCATAAATATCATTTTTTTGCCATTATAGGTGGTGGATTTGCTGGACTTATGGTTTTATTTGGCTTGTTTGTTATGATAATTCGTAAAATAGCATTTTCAAAAGTCCGTGTACATACAACATCCGGAGACTATTTTGTGATTGTAATGTTAATAATTATTGCTGGATTAGGAACATATATGACACTAATTTATAACACAACTGTTGTAGCTTATGAATATCGTACATCAATCGGTCCATGGTTCAGAAGTTTATTTACACTTCACCCTCGGTACGATTTAATGTTAACGGTACCATTAATTTTTAAAATCCATGTTATTCTTTCTTTTTTCTTGTTTATGATCATTCCTTTTACACAACTGATACATATGTTCAGTTTTCCCGGACGCTATCCAGCAAGAGCACCCCAGCAATATCGATCTCGTAATGAATATAAAAAAGCTAATAATAAAAATTCTATAAAATAGTATGAATTTGTAAGGTGAAAAAATATAGGTTCTAGTGCAAATAAAGGATATATTCTAATGATCAATGAAGACTTCTATTGAAATCGTTCTTTATAGTGTTAATCCAAATTATTGAGGTATGCATTTTTTTGATTTTGAATAGACTGATTCAGTAAATCACTCTGTTCTTTTTTAATCATATGCACACGGTTACTATATATGTGCTCATCAAGTTGAGAATATTCAACACCAAAAACGTCCCCCTTTCTAAATAAGCCAAATTATTAGAAGTGATAACGTTTTTTATATTTTGGGCTCTTAAGTCAATGAGCATGTATGATAATCACTATTAGCTTCATGTTTGAATGCAATAAACAAAAGATATATAATTAAGCAAGTCTTTTTCCTCAATGGAAAAACACAAATCTCAAACGATATTAGGGCTTTAAAGAACAAACAAATTAATTTTAAAAACAGAAATCCTAATATTAATCAAATAAGATCAGCAATAGTTTATTACAAATATAATTTAATTGGTAAATAACACGAATTTCACTATAAAAGAGTTTGACTAATTTAAAGTTTGCAACTAAGAATATAAATTGCTGGTATATAATCAATAGAACTAATGCATTGATTACATTAATCTTATTAACTATTAGCCAGAAAACTTAGGAGTGAATATCAACTATGCTTACTTATCAAAAGTTAGATCAAATTATACAAAAACAACAAGAATTAATATTACTTGTAAAACAATATGGTTTAACACATGAAAAGGTTCTTGATATTAGTAATGAAGTAGACTCTTTAGTATATGAAATGTTAAAGATAGATGAAAATAAAGACTAAACGTAGCATATGAATTTTTCAGAGGGAGTATATAGTGGATTGGTAACTTTGATCCTGCTGCAAATTTGAAAAAAGCATAACAAGATTGGTAAATGAGCGACAATGTTTAGGCAGTAGCGAGTAATTAATTAAGTTCATTGTACGTTGAAAAGATGAAATCTCTTTGAAGGTTTCATCTCTGTTTATATGTATCCTGAATTGTTTCAATTCCTTTGATGTTACAGTCTCCGGTACTTGTCTTGTTATAAATTTTTTAATGTAAAAAAATCTGGGTATAGCGTACGTACGCTATTTATCATAAGTGTGAGATATGTTTCAAGAGGAGAGTTTTTATTTAAGACAGTGGATTACAGCTCTACAGAAACGAAATCTCAACATGTAAAAGAGTTTAATGAAGTGGGCATTGTACTAGATAGTCATACTCGGTATATGTTCAGTGGTAGAAGCGTGGATATAACATAAAAAAGGCTTAGCTTCTATTAGGAGAGCTAAGCCTTTTATTAATTAACAGACTAATATATTATACATCGATTTTTTCAATAGTAGGCATAATAGCGATTGGTGGAATCGAGAATGTCCATCCCGCTGAAAATACATTTAATTTATCGCCCACTAAATAATTATCACTATTAGAGGTAGGAACTCTTAAAATTTTATTTTGAGTAACTAATTCCCACCAATCATTTTGATAAGAAAGAGCTTCTTCCTTTGTAGCAGTATTAGCAATAATTAAATAATTATCGTCTGTCGCAATCACGTATCCGGTGAAAGGAACTTGTACTCGCACTTGTTCTTTCTTAACGGAAGTAGTTTTCGTAGAATTGTCGTTTAAATCTGCAAAAGCAGGTGCGGAACTAAAAGTAAATCCGCATCCTAATGTTAGAGCAGTTGCCACAGTAATTAGTTTTTGTTTTGTTGTAAACATAATAAATATCCCCTTTGTAATTTATTTATTCTGTACATAACATATTCTAGGGAATAAAACCTTTAGTGTCTACATGTTGTAGATTGATAAATACTTTCCGGAAAATTCCTTTAAATCTAATGTATATAAATAATAATTTGAACTGTACAACGAGTAAGATAATGAAAAATCAAGATAGATAAAAGCAGGAAATATCCTACAACCATCATGCGGTAGGTTCATGAATATTACAATTTGATTTATCAAATTTGAAAGAGGGAAAATAAGCATGTACATATATCTTGGAAATTAGATGAAACGGATATCAACGTTAAGAGAGATTGGTGTTACCTGTAGAGCGCACTTTGGATATCCAACTTCGAAAAAGGCGAAATCATCAGGATGCTTGTGATTTTATGAAAAGACTTGTAAAACGTTTGGAGAACCAATGGTTCTCACAACAGACAAAGTTCCAGCGTTACTTTGCGCATTTAACAAATTAAAAGAATACGGTTTTCTCAAAAATACCATCAAATTTGAAAAACATTCACAATGTAGTAACACGACAAATCGTATTCTTTGATGAAATAAACATGATTAGTTATAATAAATTTGAGAAAAAGTTATTTGAATAGTGAGAAAAATATTTTATTGATTTTTATTTCATCGTTTTCATAAAGGAGGGAAAGCAGAATATTTCGTTTATTATAGCGGTCTGGTTTTAGAATGGTATAATCTCACATAAAGAATTTCAAATATAGAATAGTGCTATTTTAACATGTATGAGTTACATTCCGTGTTGGTCCTAATTGAGCAAAGGTAGGATTAGGTTAATTCTTAAAAAACGTTCAAAATATGATAACCATATGCAGAATGATACCTAATACGTGTTACTTTGAGGAATATATCACCATGGAATAGTATACGTATTCATACAATGATGAGAAAAACACGTTGAAGAGGCGATAATTGATAACGCTTGTACTCTCTTGATACATGCGAAAAATTATAGAATAAAGACAACCATACGGTGTACTTTTAAATGTCTGAATTATCTTATCGAATAGCAACATAGGGACGCATTCGTTTTATTCTATAAAAAAGATGTTGAGATAGGAGCGTCAACATAATGTATACAATTAGAGATATAAGTGTGAAAACAGGTCTTTCTAAAGCGACCTTACGTTATTATGAAAAAGAAGGGCTACTCCCTTTCGTGAAGCGCGATTGTCATGGAAGTCGCCTCTATAATGATGAAAATGTGGAATGGATAAAGTATATCTTAGTATTACGTTCAATAGGTATGTCAATTATCCAAATTAAGAAATATGTAGAATTATATCAGCAAGGAAATCATACAATTCATGAACGCAAACAACTCATATTAAGTCATAAAAAGCATGTAGAAGATGAAATAATGGAAAGATACAGCTATTTTCAAAAGATTAATTATCAATTAATTCTATATGATGTATTGGAAACGCTAGTACAAAAACAATAGATGAACAATAAAAATTCCAGAAATCGCTCATCTCTATTTCTGGAATTTTTATTTCTATTTTATTATTTTAGCCAAGAAAACTCCTTCCTCAAGGAACGCGAAGTGAGTAGGTGGGAGATGAATTGCCTAAAATGATAAAGTGATACTCTTCTGTATTCTGGATATATGGTATCAACGATTTAGATGGTTAATTATACGAATTGTTGATTTTACAAACGAATAATTATGCAATAAAATCAGAAGAAGTATATTATATTGATAAAATGTTATTTTTTGACAGGTTCGTATTTAAAGGATTTCGTCAATCATGAAAGATAAAATGGATATTTATATTTAAAAATTATGCGATATATATACGCAAATTAATTGTTTCCCTCATACGCATATCTCCGTCTCAAAAAATTGTATAAAGCCACCCAAACTACTAGTGAGTATATTTCCCCTATGCTGTGCAATAATATGTTTTTCTTTTAAGTTATCGATGTAATCATAGACCATCTTTTTAAATGTTCGTGTAAATTAGCCAATTGGATTTTTCATCAAAGTGCTGTTATGCTCGTATTCATGCCTATTTTTACGTAAAATAGCTGAAGTGGTCTCAAGAATAATATTAAATATATCTTTATCTGCTAGTAAACTACACTTTTTAGCGATATTTATAGCATTTATGTATGTCTAAGACTATGCGTCAGTCCATCTTTTGTTGAAACTTGTTCTAAAAGTGGTCTCACCTGTTAATCCATTGCTTGTCTGGTCATTTTTTTCTTATGAGGGGGAAGTAAAAGGCTGTGCTATCAATAAAATGTCTACAAACATCCAGCTTCCCACCTTTACCTTCACGAATGGTAATAGTCCCTACACTACCCATTTTTCTATAATCCTCTATATGTCGATTGACAACCTCACTGATTCAGAGACTTGCTTATAACATTAAACGAATCCTAACCATATCTCTTTTTCGTTTCCCTTCATTTTTTAAACTTGTTCCGTAAACAATATCTACTATATTAGGTTTAAGAAAACTTCTGTTAACAAAAGATAAATAACTTAAAAATTTTAATTATTTTTACAAAAAACTCACAAAATTAACATATTTTAAATTTATTGTTATATGTGTTGATGATTTTATATGGACAGTTTTTTTATAAATATTACATCACAGGAGGTTTTTCAATGGATATGGATACTTATTATTGGGAAATGGTTAAAAAAAACATTGGTGTCTATTCAAAAGCTGAACAAGAATGTCTTAAGAATAAAAGAGTAATTATCTTTGGCCTAGGGGGCGTAGGAGGGTATGAAGCCATCCTTTTTTCTAGAATGGGGATTGGGCATATTACAGGCGTCGATCCAGATGAATTTGAAATATCAAATATAAACAGACAAATGTTAGCGCTTTCTAGTGTGATAGGAAAACCAAAAGCAAAAGTTGCTGAACAAGTTGTAAAAGATATTTATCCTTATATCTCAACAAACTTTATACAAACAAAAGTAGATGAAGACAACGTGGTGGAATTAATGAAGGAGCATGATATTGTAGTAGAAGCTGTGGATGATATGCCCTCTAGGTTCATTATACATAGAAAAGCTAGAGAATTAGGGATACCAAGTATAGGTATGTCAGGGAGTCCCCCTACAAGAGGTTTCGTTTCTACATTCTTTCCAACTGGGATTCCATATGAAAAGGCATTGAATATTTCTGTTGTAGGATCCATATTAACAGATTCAAAGTTAAGGCAGCAAATTACTGATATTAAGAAAAAAAGAGCATGGTATTCGGTTGATAAGGGAGCGCCTGAAGAGTGGGCAAAAGATTTTTGTGAGGGAAAAGTAGGTTGGATAATTACCCCTATGCGAGCACATCTTTTATCTTTATTTAGCTTTCATGAAGCGATACAAGTGTTAACTGGTCGTGAACCTTTGGCTAGAGCACCAAAGGGCATTGTTATAGATGTAGATAGTCTCACTCCTGTCCAGATAAAAGATGCACCAGAAAACGGTTGGGATTATGCAACATTATAGGGGGGAAGTAAAATTGTTTACTGAAAATTCAAATACGAAAAATATATATGAAGACAGCTTTACACGAAATATTGGTGTAATTTCTATAGAAGAACAGAAAAAATTAAAGAATGCTCGTGTAACTGTAGTTGGTGCTGGAGGAGTAGGGGGGATTACTCTTATTCAGTTGGCACGAATGGGCATAGGAAATCTACATGTAATTGATCAAGATGTTTTTGAAGCGAGTAATATTAATCGACAAATGCTTAGTTCTATAAGTAAGTTAGGGAAGCCAAAGGCACTTGTGGCTCTAGAAACCTTAAAAGACATTAATCCCTTACTACAGGTAAAAATAACACAAGAGTTTGTTACAGAAGATAACGCAAAAAATCTGTTAGCAAATACAGATATAATTATAGATGCAACTGATAATTTAGTAGCAAGGGTTATTATTCACCGTATGGCTCAGACTTTAGAGATTCCTTCTATTTGGATTGCCGTTACACCTCCCTTTAGAGGTGGAGTCATGTCATTAACTCCTGAATCTGTACCTTATGAAATTGCATTAGGGTATCCATCTTACCAGCAAGAACTAACACCTGAAATGCAAAATAGAATTCATAGTTTAAAAGATGGACGTGCTCTGTATTCTATCAAACATGGCGCAGATGAACAGTGGGCGAATAGCTATGTAAATAAAGATCGACCATGGGCTGTACTATCTCCTGTTGCAAACATTATAGGAATTTTAGCAAGCTTTGAAGCATTTAAGTTTATTGTAAATCGAGAAGATTTACAACCTATTATCAGTCCAAATCTTATACAGATTAACCTTTCACATCCAAATATGGTACAGGTATGCGAACCCGAAAACGGCAGTTGGGATTATACAATTTTATAGAAGAGGTAAAATATATGATTTCTTTTATATTGTTAGGAATTATTTTTATACTTGCTTTGGTTGTTAAAGATTATGCACTAGCTGTTGCAGCGAGTTTATTAGGCGTGTTATTGGTTATGGGACAAAAAGCTATCTTGTATGCTATTCAGCAATATACTTTTCCAATTGGAATTTTCTTTTTCATGTTATTTCTTTTAGTTCCCATCACATCAGGGAAGATTTCAAGCGATAACATAATGAAGTTAATGACTTCTCCAATTGGATGGGGCTCGATTTCAGTGGGGTTTATCGTGTCGTTTATAGGAGGAAAAGGAGTAGGGGTACTACCTATGAACCCAACTATATTATTAGGTGTTTTAATAGGTACTCTGATGGCTGTATTGTTTACAAAGGGGTTACCGGCGGGAATAATTATTGCAGCTGGAATCATAGCCATCATCTTTATGAAATGAAAGGGATTTCAAAAATGAAAATAAGTTGGAAATCTATTAGTTTAATGGGTGTTTTTTTCATTATTTTACTGTCTAGCTGTTCAAATCATCCAGAAGTTCCAGAGGGGACAAAAACTTCTAAAATAATAAAAGAAGAATATAAAATCCCACAAGGAGACGAAACATTATTTACACTTCATAAAAGTGTAAATATAAAAAAGCAATATACATCAGATGAAATCATTTTGTTTTTAGAACCATTTAGTGTTCCTACTGCAGAAGCTTTTGATGTTTCAAAATATTCGTGGATGGATGAGTATGCAAAAAAAGGATATGATACGTGGGCAATGGATTTTAGAGGATTTGGACAATCTTCAAGACCAAAAGAAATGTCAGAAGCGCCTAACCTAAATAAACCAGTCGTTCATTTAAATAATGCAACAAAAGATTTAGAAACGGTTGTGGATTGGATTAAAAGTAAAAGGAATGTAAAAAAAATTCATCTTGTCGGCTGGTCATACGGGGGAGTGGTAGCTGGAAATTATACAATATCACATTCTAATGATGTTAATACACTTGTTTTATATGGATACATGCATGGATTTACGCTTCCAATGATGACAGAACCCTTTGACAATCCGTTACAGCAAGGGGAATTCAATCCTCATGCTCCCTCTTATCAAACTGTAGACTTTGATAAAGGGATGCATCACTGGCATATGATGATGGGCGAAAAAAAATTGTTACAAATGAATCTATGGATTCTGTAAAAGAAGTATTTCTTCACTCAGATCCAATTAGCGAGAAAAATAATGACATCATTCGTCGACCAATGGGGCCTCTTGAAGATTTATATTCTATTTGGAATAACCGTCCTTTATATGATGCTTCTCAAATTACTTCTCCTGTACTAGTTATTTATGGAGAAGATGATTTATTTGCCGATAGAGATATGCTATCAAAATTAACTGGGACCAAACACAAAAAGGAAGTTGTGATTCCTGATGCAACACACTGGGCAGTATATGAAAAAAATCATGATATTCTATTTAAAGAAGTATTGAATTTTATGGAAATGAAGGAAGGAAAACAAGGATGAACAGGGATATAACAATCTTAGATGCTACTTTACGAGAAGGGGAACAACAATGTGGTGTTCGTTTTTCAAAGAAAGATAAAATTACGCTGGTTCATATGCTTGAGGATTATGGCATTCGGTTAATTGAAGTTGGACATCCTGGAATTTCTCGTGAAGAAGAAGAGGTTTGCCGAGAAGTAGCGGCTGCTGCAAAACAAGCTGATATTTTAATGCATGCTCGAGCGAAAAAAGAAGAAGTTCATGCTGCATATCGAGCCGGAGCGGATTGGGTAGGGATTTGGGCATCTATTAATTCGATTTCTTTACAAACCAAGTATACAAATCGATCAAAAGATTATGTGATCAATCAAGTGCAACAAGCGATTGAAGAAGCTCGTTACTTAGGGATGAAAATCCGATTCACAATTGAAGATGCTTCCAGAACTACTTGGGAAGATATTTCTTACCTTGGAAAAATTGCATATCAAGCTGGAGCAAATCGAATTAGTTTAGCAGATACAGTGGGAATTTGGGAACCTAATAAGTGTGCAACAATAGTCAAACAAGCGGTTGAAACATTCACCTGTGAAATCGAAGTGCACCTACATAATGATTTAGGGTTAGCACTAGCGAATGCACTTGCGGCTATTGATGCTGGGGCATCTGTCATTGATGCAACTTTATGCGGGATAGGTGAACGGGCTGGGATTGTTGATGTACTAAATTTATCTGTTCTGTTATCACAAAAATATAATCAATACTTTCAATTAAAAATGATTCCAGAATTAACACAATCTCTTCAATTGGCTACAGGTTGTAAAGTCGATCATTGGAGACCTATCATCGGGAAAAATATTTTTACACATACTGCCCCTTATCACGTAAAAGCTGTGGATCATAATGTTTTAGCATATGAAGGAATTCAGCCTGAAATGATAGGAAGAGTGAGGAATATGCAACAAAAACAAGTAGAACGAAAAGGCCCTCGCCTTTCAAAGTATTTACGCGTTAGTAAACCATTTGCGAAAGGGGCATCTGAACTGTTGCATCATAGGGATGGTCCAGGAAAACGATGGGTACAAATGGATTATAGAACAGATGAGCGTGCTTCATTTTATGTAATACAACGTATATTTTTTAATCAACATATGGACGAAAATTTGGACGGTCATGTGGATTATCATGCACATCATTGTGATAGTGCTTTTGTGTTTTGGGGTAATAACACAGATGGAACAGGGCTTATATGTGAAGTGGAAATCGAAGGAGACGTACAAATCATTGAAAGTCCTGTATCTGTTTTTATTCCATCCGGTTTCAAACATAAATACAAGTATCTTTCAGGTGTAGGAACATACACAAACATTGTACTAGCCCCTAATTATAATTCAAGTTTGTTAAAATAAAATCATTCGAAATTATATATGTATTAACAAAGATTAAAAACAGCTAGGATTCAATTGATTCTTTGAATCTTAGTTGTTTTTTGAATGGTTCCAAAAAGAAGGAAGCGTTGCCGTGCTCAATGTCCATCAACTGAAGAGCAGAAATACAACGAACCCTCGTTCATATAAACTAAAAAACTCTTGAAACACTTTTCCTCCTACAAGGTAGGGATATTTAGGTATCGATAAAATCTACATAATACCTATTATGGATAACTGCGCAAACATAAAAATAGTCTAAAAGAATTCTTTATTAATTTGAAATTATATAATCGTTTAAAAAGATGTACCTTTACGAACAGGAACTTCAACAACATTTATCAACCTATATAATCTAGTCAATGTATATAATTTGGTATATGTTTAGTGTACAAACAAAGTTTCAATTTGTACAAATATAATAAAATTGGAAAGGAGAATACAATGAAGTATAATGCGTCTACCCTTTTTATGATTACCTTAGTGGGGATTATTGGATTTTTATTTGGCCCGACTGTAAATGCTGAAACTGAGAAACCATTTCAATCCAATGATTTTTCTACATATGGTCTTGGTTTAAAGGATAATAAAGTGAGTGAAAATATACCAGAATATACACCGTCTACTTCTTATCTTACAAAACAAGAAGCATCCAAACAAAAACAACAGGGAATTCCAAATCCAAACATTTTTCCGAGTCAAATTGATTTACGTGAATATTTTCCTGAGGTACGGAGTCAAGGGAAATTTGCGACTTGTGTCCCATTCGCTATAACAGCTTTAAGAGAATACTATATTGCGAAAGATACAGGCGCACGAGGATCAAACATTACATACCTATCTCCCTCTTATATTTATTATCCGAATGGACCTAAAGATGGTATGTATTTCAATTCCGCGTTTCAAATTTTAAAGCAAAAAGGCGTGCCACCTGAAACAGAACGTTTATATGATTTGAATCCAGAAAATACAAACCAGTTTAAAGAACCTCTTACCGCTGTACAACAAAAAAATGCAGTACCGTATAAAATTAGTTCCTATCAAGCTATACGTCAAGATAATTTGATTGCTGATATAAAACAGGCATTAGCTAATCAGGATCCTGTTTTAGTAGGGATAAATGTATATCCAAATTTTGATGCAACTCCTACCTCAGGAATTGTCCCACCTGTTACAGAAAAGAAATCAAGAGGGGGACATGCTCTTGTTGTTGTGGGGTATGATGAAACAAACAAATGGTTTATTGTAAGAAATAGCTGGGGTACAAAATTTGGAAAGCAAGGATATGCATATATGCATTATCAGACATTATTAGATATGTCAAATAGTGTTGCGTATGTGATTAAGCCCATTCAAAAACAATATCCGCCATTTGGTGTGCAAATGACAACTACGGATATAAGTTCTTTTGGAATTAAATTCAATATTTCAGCGAAAAATGCAACTGAATACGCTTTGTATAAAAATAATCAAAAAATCCAGACTTTCACGACAAATACCATTACAGATTTAAATATCATGCCAAAGCAATCTTATATGTATCATGTGGTAGCAAAAAATGCGATTGGGGAAACGCGTAGTTATTCTTTATCTATTCTGACTCCATCTTTCATACAAATAGGTAACGCCAGCTAGAATTATTCACATCGGCACCGTAAACACGCTTTGTGAACATTGGTGAAAAAAGCATAGATGTAAGAAGAAGGACCTGTATATATGTGCCAGATTGTTTATATCACGAAAAATGTAAGTAGGTACAAAGGTGTGCTTTTTACATAGAATTCTAAGCAGAACTCATATATACTAAATGAATGGAGAGTAAGATGTACTTGTTTTCAATTTAAGAAAAATCCATTGCCATTAATGGATTTTTTATTTTATCATACCTAAAAACACTGAAAATTCATTCTGTTATTCGTTGAGAAAGTATTCATCTTACAAAAGAAAGTTATGTTTATGATTGAACTACTCCCACTTTACATAAAGCGACTTTAATTACGGTTTAGGAAAATCTTCAAAAAGGGATTAAAAACTTTACATTATCCTATTACCATAGTGTTTCTTCGAAGAGAACTAGTAATAATTTAGTACTTATGTATGATTTTTGTTATATAAGAATACTGTCACAGGATATATGCAAAAATCAGCTTTTTATCGAAATGTAATTTTATTTTCAATACTGTTTTCTTATAAACCTCTAATATCCCTAAAAAAATTTCCTATTGGTAGGAAGAGAGGGGCAATCGTTACAAAAGAAAAGGTTGTTTAAAAAAAGAGGGAAATTCAAGATGAGGAAATTTTAAATATAAAACCTCGACATTTAGGTAAAGGGATTTTCATATTATTTCAAGACAAAAATTTTAGTTGTTTCAAAATTTAAAGTATATTAAAATTTTTCTTAAATACATTTTAAATATGTAATGTTCACTTCAAATTGCGTTCAATCATGATATCCGTAAAAATTCGGACGGTACAGACCATGGAGATCCGCTTCCTTATCTAAAAAGTTATGGTCAATTCCGAGCAGGGGGACAACGTGAGTATACTAATGTTTCTGTTACGAACAAGCCTTCCAAGTCTGGCGAATCGACTTCAAATGTTGAAGGAATTGCATATGTTTTAGGATACCATGTGAATCTCCGTAAAGGATCGGTTACCAATTATTCGGGTGTTCGTCAATTGAATAAAGCAGAAGCATATCAAGTGGGGGGAGAAAAAGACGTTTGGCTAAATCTTGGTGGAGACCAGTGGGTATATAATAACCCACCTTGACAAGTTAAAGATGTCGCTGGTACCTTAAACGCAGGTGAAGGGTTTATAATTGATGCGAAGGTAAGTGTAAATGGTTCGATACAATATAAAGTATACAATAGTAAGGGCGAAACATTCTATATTACAGCTAGTGAGTTTTATGTAGGGGTGAGGTAAAGTTGAGTCTTCGTTACAAAAGGCGAGATTTATGAACTGTATCTAAGTTGAAATTATAAAAAGGTTCACGGATATATGGTGAAGGGGGAATATTATTTAGTACGTATTTTTTGTATAAAAGTATTGAAATAATACAGACTATATATAGACAACAGAGAAACCAATTAAGACTTCTCTGTTGTCTATATATTTTTAATATCATTTTAACGTGTATATGTTATAGATCTTTCAAATGAAAATAACCTAAGTCTCGAATACATAAATTATCCGCTGTTACTGTCGGAACACACAAAAAAACAGTAAGTTCCATTATGCTGTTTATCAAGACCTATATGAATATGTAGGAACTTTCCACTTAATACATCATACTCAAGTTGAATCTAAAATAGTGTGTCTATAATGAAAATAAAAATTCCAGAAATAGAGATGAGCGATTTCTGGAATTTTTATTGTTCATCTATTGTTTTTGTACTAGCGTTTCCAATACATCATATAGAATTAATTGATAATTAATCTTTTGAAAATAGCTGTATCTTTCCATTATTTCATCTTCTACATGCTTTTTATGACTTAATATGAGTTGTTTGCGTTCATGAATTGTATGATTTCCTTGCTGATATAATTCTACATATTTCTTAATTTGGATAATTGACATACCTATTGAACGTAATACTAAGATATACTTTATCCATTCCACATTTTCATCATTATAGAGGCGACTTCCATGACAATCGCGCTTCACGAAAGGGAGTAGCCCTTCTTTTTCATAATAACGTAAGGTCGCTTTAGAAAGACCTGTTTTCACACTTATATCTCTAATTGTATACATTATGTTGACGCTCCTATCTCAACATCTTTTTTATAGAATAAAACGAATGCGTCCCTATGTTGCTATTCGATAAGATAATTCAGACATTTAAAAGTACACCGTATGGTTGTCTTTATTCTATAATTTTTCGCATGTATCAAGAGAGTACAAGCGTTATCAATTATCGCCTCTTCAACGTGTTTTTCTCATCATTGTATGAATACGTATACTATTCCATGGTGATATATTCCTCAAAGTAACACGTATTAGGTATCATTCTGCATATGGTTATCATATTTTGAACGTTTTTTAAGAATTAACCTAATCCTACCTTTGCTCAATTAGGACCAACACGGAATGTAACTCATACATGTTAAAATAGCACTATTCTATATTTGAAATTCTTTATGTGAGATTATACCATTCTAAAACCAGACCGCTATAATAAACGAAATATTCTGCTTTCCCTCCTTTATGAAAACGATGAAATAAAAATCAATAAAATATTTTTCTCACTATTCAAATAACTTTTTCTCAAATTTATTATAACTAATCATGTTTATTTCATCAAAGAATACGATTTGTCGTGTTACTACATTGTGAATGTTTTTCAAATTTGATGGTATTTTTGAGAAAACCGTATTCTTTTAATTTGTTAAATGCGCAAAGTAACGCTGGAACTTTGTCTGTTGTGAGAACCATTGGTTCTCCAAACGTTTTACAAGTCTTTTCATAAAATCACAAGCATCCTGATGATTTCGCCTTTTTCGAAGTTGGATATCCAAAGTGCGCTCTACAGGTAACACCAATCTCTCTTAACGTTGATATCCGTTTCATCTAATTTCCAAGATATATGTACATGCTTATTTTCCCTCTTTCAAATTTGATAAATCAAATTGTAATATTCATGAACCTACCGCATGATGGTTGTAGGATATTTCCTGCTTTTATCTATCTTGATTTTTCATTATCTTACTCGTTGTACAGTTCAAATTATTATTTATATACATTAGATTTAAAGGAATTTTCCGGAAAGTATTTATCAATCTACAACATGTAGACACTAAAGGTTTTATTCCCTAGAATATGTTATGTACAGAATAAATAAATTACAAAGGGGATATTTATTATGTTTACAACAAAACAAAAACTAATTACTGTGGCAACTGCTCTAACATTAGGATGCGGATTTACTTTTAGTTCCGCACCTGCTTTTGCAGATTTAAACGACAATTCTACGAAAACTACTTCCGTTAAGAAAGAACAAGTGCGAGTACAAGTTCCTTTCACCGGATACGTGATTGCGACAGACGATAATTATTTAATTATTGCTAATACTGCTACAAAGAAAGAAGCTCTTTCTTATCAAAATGATTGGTGGGAATTAGTTACTCAAAATAAAATTTTAAGAGTTCCTACCTCTAATAGTGATAATTATTTAGTGGGCGATAAATTAAATGTATTTTCAGCGGGATGGACATTCTCGATTCCACCAATCGCTATTATGCCTACTATTGAAAAAATCGATGTATAATATATTAGTCTGTTAATTAATAAAAGGCTTAGCTCTCCTAATAGAAGCTAAGCCTTTTTTATGTTATATCCGCCTTTAACTATATTATATGCTACTTTAAATTATGAGCACGCTTCTACCACTGAACATATCCCAAGTATCTGCAATTGGGATAGTTTTATCCCAATCGACCGCTAAATGTTAATAGTGCTCGGGATTTTTAAATGGATTTTGGGAGTAGTTAGAAAACTATCCTGTCTGTAAAAACTCTCGTAGAAAGAGAGAATAAGGGAAATAACATAACGAAGTGACTCAAATAGACAGAAAATTATTTTAATTTATCCTGAAACATATCTCACTCCTATGTTGAACTACCCCCACTTTCCCTTCGTTTAGAAGAGGGGGATTCCTAAGTAAAGAGTTCTAACGAACTCTAATTGATTAGGCTATCTCCGCAGTCCTTGCGGTTAGAAGCTTTATCGCTTCATTTTTTAGATTGATACTTGCGTTACTATCCCTATCATGGTGTGTACGACAAGAAGGGCAGTCCCATTTACGTAGGTTGAGATTTTTAACGTCTTTGTTTTGATATCCACAACAAGAACATAATTGGCTGGAAGCAAATGTTTTCGATACTTGCAAATCCTCTATACCGATAACATCGTGGTTTTTGATGGAATCATGGCATATCTCTTTTTCGTTTCCCTTCATTTTTTAAACATGTTCCGTAAACAATATCTACTATATTAGGTTTAAGAAAACTTCTGTTAACAAAAGATAAATAACTTGAAAATTTTAATTATTTTTACAAAAAAACTCGCAAAATTAACATATTTTGAATTTATTGTTATATGTGTTGATGATTTTATATGAACAGTTTTTTTATATTTATTACATCACTGGAGGTTTTTCAATGGATATGGATACTTATTATTGGAAAATGGTAAACAAGAACATGGGTGTCTATTCAAAAGCAGAACAAGAATGTCTTAAGAATAAAAGAGTAATTATCTTTGGCCTAGGGGGGGGCGTAGGAGGGTATGAAGACATCCTTTTTTCTAGAATGGGGATTGGAAATATTACAGGCGTCGATCCAGATGAATTTGAAATATCAAATATAAACAGACAAATGTTAGCGCTTTCTATTGTGATAGGAAAACCAAAAGCAAAAGTTGCTGAACAAGTTGTAAAAGATATTTATCCTTATATCTCAACAAACTTTATACAAACAAAAGTAGATGAAGACAACGTAGTGGAATTAATGAAGGGGCATGATATTGTAGTAGAAGCTGTGGATGATATGCCCTCTAGGTTCATTATACATAGAACAGCTAGAGAATTAGGGATACCATATGAAGAGGCCTTGAATATTTCTGTTGTAGGATCTATATTAACAGATTCAAAGTTAAGGCAGCAAATTACTGATATTAAGAAAAAAAGAGCATGGTATTCGGTTGATAAGGGAGCGCCTGAAGAGTGGGCAAAAGATTTTCGTGAGGGAAAAGTAGGTTGAATAATTACGCCTATGCGAGCACATCTTTTATCATTATTTAGCTTTCATGAAGCGATACAAGTGTTAACTGGTCGTGAACCTTTGGCTAGAGCACCAAAGGGCATTGTTATAGATGTAGATAGTCTCCAGATAAAATATGTACCGGAAAACGGTTGGGATTACGCAACATTATAGGGTGGGGAAAGCAAAATTGGTTACTGAAAATTTAAATACACAAAATATATATGGAGAAAGCTTTACACATTGATTTACAGCAAGACCTGCGTCTCTCTTCATCAGAATTAGTTATTCGTTCGGGGAAAGGCGATAAACAACGAACTGTTTTATTAAATCAAAAAGTAATACAAGCATTAAAAAACTATTTAGTAGAACGAAACTTACACAAATATAAAAAGAGCCCTTATTTGTTTGTATCAAATAAAGGACCAAAATTAAGCCGGATGACTGTAAACCACATGTTTAAAAAATATAGTAAATTAGCTGGATGAGCGATAGACTTAAAGCCACATGATCTAAGACGTTATTTTTGTTCACACGCACTAGAAAATGGTCTTGATGTACATGAAGTGGCACATATAGCTGGGCATTCTAATATACATACTACATTACTGTATACAAACCCATCTAGAACAAAAAATGTTAGATAAATTATCTGATGGACTAGAGCACGAACCGTCTCACTAAGAGGTCATGGCAGGTTAGCGCTGTAGCGGGGACATTGGATTTATAATCGATGGGAAGGTAATTGTGGATGGCTCTCCACAATTTAAGGTGCACAATAGCAAAGGACGCACATATTATATTACTGTTGGCAATTATTATATTTATGTACAGTGTGCCAGTTAATTCTAATTTAGGGAGGTTAGATATATCGTATAAACGCAACGATTATTTATAAATATATATTAATACTAACATAATTACAATTTGAAAGGATGAAATAATGCATGCCTAATCCTAATTTAATTCAAAATAGTTCGTTTGAAACAGGAACATTACCTCCATGGGTTGGTAGTAATGCAGAGATAACGAACTCGTGTTCACATACAGGCTCTTTTTCTGCCAAATTAACAGGCGGAAATGTAACTTCTTATATCGCTCAATTTGTACCTGTTACAGTAGGATCTACCTTTCAATTTTTTGTTTCACTAGCTAAAGTAGAAGCAGGAATCGCAGCTCCCGTTCAATTGCAAGTCATTTATTTAGACAGTTCGTTTAACTCACTTGGAAATGGTCTATTCATTAATATACTCGTAGATGGACTTCCGACCTGCGATGTTCATACATGGTTAACCGTGTATGAAGCGGTCACTGCTGCCCCTGCAGGAACCACACAAGCCTTTGTCCTCATTAATAGTTTACCGCAAGTAGGAACGGTAGACCTATTAGTGGATGATGTAGAATTTGTTACTATTCCAACAGGAAGTACAGGCGCTACAGGGCCGACAGGAGACACTGGGCCGACGGGAGCTACAGGGCCGACAGGAGACACTGGGCCGACAGGAGACACTGGGCCGACGGGAGCTACAGGGCCGACGGGAGCTACAGGGCCGACAGGAGACACTGGGCCGACAGGAGACACTGGGCCGACGGGAGCTACAGGGCCGACAGGAGACACTGGGCCGACAGGAGACACTGGGCCGACAGGAGACACTGGGCCGACAGGAGACACTGGGCCGACGGGAGCTACAGGGCCGACAGGAGACACTGGGCCGACAGGAGACACTGGGCCGACGGGAGACACTGGGCCGACAGGAGACACTGGGCCGACGGGAGCTACAGGGCCGACAGGAGACACTGGGCCGACAGGAGACACTGGGCCGACGGGAGCTACAGGGCCGACGGGAGCTACAGGCGCATTTCCTGCTGGATATGTTTATCAATTAGCTACTCTTGCGGATACTACAGTTGTAGGGGGTGCGGATATACCATTTAGCAACAGTGGGCCGCTGAATGGTATATCTCATACAGCAGGCACAACTACAGTTATTGTTCCTGCCACGGGTGTTTACGAAATTGAGTTTATTGTCAATATTACAGCTGGGATAGAAAGCCAAATTGGAATTGCTGTAAATGGCACCGTAGATGCTTCTACAGTCTATCCAGCATTAGTGGCTACGGGAGGAATCAGTGGTCAAGCACAATTGTCGTTGAGTGCTGGAGACGTTCTTACCCTGAGAAATAATAGCATAGTACCTTTTACTATGAGTCTCGCTCCTACAATTGGAGCTTCTATGATTGTAAATCAAGTAGTTTGATGTGATGTATAAATATCTTTAATTGATTATATTGTATATGTGGAGTGGGCCAGGGGAAAAACCAAAGAAGAAGAACATTCCTAGTTGATGGAAGGAACGTTCTTCTTTTGACAAAGTGACATTGATAATTTTTTATACAAATTAAATATATACAGGTTACCGCTTGAATATGCAGAAAAAAGAAACATATACAAAAAGCGTTCCTGGTTGAGGAGGATCGCTCTTTTTGACATTAAGTAGTATCGGTACTGTTATATAAACCAAGTTTGATGTCGTAAAAATCTTTAAAATTGTCGATACTGCTACCCTACGAATAGGTAAAGGAGCGGATAGACAATGGCAAAGTTACGTGTGACTACGAAATACGGCATTACTGTTCATGATTTATTACAAGAAGAACGTAAAGCGAAAAATTCATTTTTTAAACAACGTCTTATGTCCATACGCCTGGTCACTCTGCTACATCTGCAGCCCGAATTATAGGTATTTGTCGTCAGTCTGTTTCTACTTACATACAAATGTTCAATTCCAATGGAATTGAGAACCTATTAGAACGTCGTTATCCACCCGGACGCACTCCTTATTTATCATCCTATGAAATATGCAAGATCTTAAACGTTCATTTTAATCGCCATCCACTCTATATGTAATAAAAAGAAGGTGATAGAAATCGATTGATTCCATTGTAACTGTTTCTAAAAGCCAATTAGCCTCCATTTCCGAAAAATTATCATCATCTTCTTGATACATTTGATGAAGTAAGATTAGATGTTAGCATTCCCTTTTGAAATGAATGGACAAACGAAATGTTGAAGGAGTGATAGTGTTGAATAAAGAACAAGCTTATACATTTCTAAACCAAGTGTATCAAGATGTTATCTTAGATTTGAAGTTAGATAAAAGATCAGATTATTTTAGTGACCAATATATGCAAGTTACGGATGGTACAGAGGTGAATATACAAGGGTTTAATAATCAATGATTTTTTATTTGATGAAGAGAAGCAGACAGCATCCTTAAAGTATGAAATTCATGTAAAGAAGAAAAATGAAATAGTGGTGTCATAGAAATTATAGCTATTTTTGAATTAAAAGATCGAAAAATTATACGTTGTAATGAGCTAACCCGTTCCTTACAACATGATTATGAATTTAATACTATCGGAAAAATTAATACGAACACTGGCATGAATCTCAATAAACACTGTCAGATTAGCAAAGATACCGCATACTAACATTGGAACCGTATTCTCACATAATTGAATTGATCCCATTTACAATTTTCGATGCAATGTTGATAGAGCCGAATAGATATTCACATCCACGGCAATGCTGTTCTTGTATATTTATAATTTGAATTCTCATTTCTTTTGCATTCATCTTCCATTCTCCCCTATTTTTCTTTTTCCTTATGGTAACAAAAGAAACATTATTTGTTTATGAAATTTATTTCGGCATTAAAAATAGCTTGTTTTACAATTTTTGATATAAATAACACATAGGGCATCTTATTTTTTTGAATCATGAAAGGACAAGGCTTACAATTAAAAACTGTAAAAACATATAAAGCTACTACAAATTCCAAACATTCTTATCCAATACAGGACAATATGTTAAATCGTCAATCCAAGGTAGAAAAGCCAAATCAAGTTTGGGTAGCCGATATTACCTATGTATCGACGAAAGAAGGATGGTTGTATGTAGCAAGTCTGATGGACTTGTATTCTAGAAAAATTGTGGGCTGGCATACTGAACATACAATGACAAAAGAATTAGTATTAAAGGCTTTACAACAAGATTATTTCCGTCAAAAACCGGAAGGTTCAGTCTTGCATCATTCTGATCGAGGAAGTAGATATGCTTCCCATGATTATCAAAAACAATTACAACAGTATGGAATGCAATGTAGTATGAGTAGAAAAGGGAACTGTTATGATAATGCTTGTATCGAATCATTCCATGGTATCTTGAAAAAAGAACTTATTTATCAGCAACAATACACACCACGTGCGCAAGCACAGCAAGATATTTGGGAATACATTGAAATTTTCTATAATCATAAAAGAATTCATTCAGCGAATGGCTATTTATCTCCGACAGGAAAAGAACATATGTACGAATTGGAGACTGCATAATTAAATTTATCTGTGTCTACTTTATTGACTTAATATCTTAATTGTTACGGTTATGTCATCAGTGCTGTTAATACCTCGATATACTTTAATTGGAGCTGCGTTAGTTGTATGTATTTGAACCTTAAATACTCTTAATAAAATTGTCAGTAAAAAAATAAAAAAGGTATCGAAGGATGCGTTGGAAGGTTTTTTTTGGTTATTCACAAGAAGCTTTATAAAAGTATTAAATGTACTAAATACAACTAGATGGATAATTATAGGGATTAAATTAGGTAAAGATTCAACTATACAGGTGGGTACGAAAATTGAAAATCCTAAACAAATAATAATAGGTGATAACTGCTTAATTGCAAGTGGTACTGTAACCGATAGTGAAAAAAATGACGGAAAGTAAATTTTGAAAAATAATGTTCAGATTAACAAGGGATTGAGATTAGATCACACTGGAAATCTCGTAATATATGATAACATTCTAGTCTCAGAGTATTCAACTGTATACACTCATAGTCACGGACACAACCCTCGATTTAATCCAGTTCCTCAAAATCTAAATATTAGAGAAAGAACTTGGATTGGCTCACATTCTATTATCCTATCAAGAATTAATGAGATAGGAAATAACTCTATAGTAGCCTCAGGATCGATAAAGACAGTCTTTGATATTTTAAGTGTGGCATATATGAGTATACCACTGCTACTCATCAGGTAGCATAGTAAAAAAATTGAAGCCCGTCAAAGTTTATTTGATATACCAACCTTTATAAAACCCATAAAAGATAATAAAAAACTATATGGAAATAACGCATTTTGTATAAAAATATACCCTAAGTTGATGGATGAGGGGTAGAATCACATGTAGATTACTCGACTTAGATTAACAATTATACGCGAAGAACTGCCAATTCTATCGCTCCAAACAATAAGCTTACTCTCTATACAGTTACGTTAAGTTCCTGTGGGGCGGGATCCCTATAAGCTTAATCGGTATGAAGCGATACCCATATAAAAAGAAACCGGAGTCTTGGCTTAGACTTCGATTTTTTAACGTACAACTATTACTAGTGGTTACATAAATATTTATTCATATATTCTTACTTATGGTTATCTATTGAGAAACTTTGCAACAATCCCCTTTGTTTCTATTTATTAATGCTACTTGAGATTAATTTACAGGTGATTTTTTATATACTCTTTAAAAAACTTTCTACTTGTTATTTCCATAATTAATGGGTTTGGAAGCCGATAGTCATCTGAAATTGAATCATTTATTTGCTGAATGATCTGAGGATCAACCATAATTTCTGAATTTTTCATTTGTAACCAGAATAAGGAATTATAATTATCAGCTTTCATAGGCTCCATGATTTTCATGTTGATTAGATTTGGTACCTTATAGTCTTTTGGTAAGTTTTCTTTAAGCATTTCCCAGATTTTATGATCTACAAATACATGAGGAGATTCTATCTTTCTAGAAAACAACAAATTATACCGTTCACTTTTCATAGGTGTAAACATCATTTCTGTCAAGGAGTTTGGAAGTAAATAATTTTTAGGAACAGAATTTTTAATAGGTTCCCAAATTACAGAGTCTACATATAGTTTAGGTGATTTCTTACACTTGAGAAAAATGGATAAGTAATGGTCATCTTCCATTATTTCAAAAGTGTTCTCCAAAGAAGGATTTGGCAGTATATAGTCTTTGGGAATTGTATCGCTAACCGATTCCCAAATTTGTGGATCTACAAAAGTGTTCGGAGTTGATACCATTCTGTGAAAAAAAGAGTTAAAATGGTCTCCTCTCATGGTATCAAAAGCTTGAAATGATTCGGGATTTGGTAAAATAAATTGGTGAGGAACCGAATTCCTTATTATTTCCCATTCCGTGCCGGAAACAAAAACATCCTGAGAAGAACGAGAATTAGCAAACAAAGAATTATACTCATCCGAATTAATTAAGAAAACATTAAAAGATTGATCAGGAAGATTAGTGAATATCTCTGTTTTTGAAGTTCTTGACCAAACTATCAAGAGCCTTGACCAAATTTTTTTCATCCAAACTTTACAATGAGCGAACAAAACGAGTATATATCGTTTAATTATTATTAGAAAGAACATTACCCTCGACCTTCCCATGTTTGGAAATAGCGCTATGATAAACGTTTATTAATTTTTTTACATTATCATCAATAGACCAATAAGTCATACCCCATTTTTTAGCATTGCCTCCCAACTTTTGTCGGTATATCCCATCTTTTAGTAATAAATTTAATTTTTTGCAAAGGGCTTTACTATCTCCTGTAGGAATAATCAACCCTGTTACACCATCCTCAACCATTTCAGGTAATCCCCCAGCATCAGTAACAATAATGGCTTTACCCAAAATTTGTGCTTCAATCACAGAAAGAGACTGATTTTCTAAAAGACTAGGAAGGACAAAAATATCCGAATTTGCTAGCAGATATGGAATATCATCCCTTTTTCCAAAAAATAAAATATCCTTATCCAAACCGTTAACTTTACTTTGTGTTTTTAATTCTGCTTGATGATCCCCATTTCCAACTATCCAGCATACCCAATCTCCACGAATTTTTTTTAGTTCACCTAAAGCCGATATTAAGTGCTGTACGCCTTTTAATTCTACCAATCTTCCAGAATAAATAATCACCTTTTTATCCTTCGGGCGTACAATAGCTGAATTTATCTTAGATTGTTTAATAAAATCCTCTGAATCAAATCCATAATGTAGGACTTGAATTTTTTCATTTGGAACCTGAAATTCATTCATTAAGATTTCTCTAAGCCATTTATTTGCGACAATTGTTACGTCTGCAGATGTAGCCCCAAGCCTCTCCAACTCATCAAAATAAACTCTTGCCATAAAGGAAGTGTTCGATTTATGAGTAGTGGTTAATTGATGTCTCACCTCTTGCGCAACAGAGCCATGAAGAGAAGCAACTAATGGGATATTTTTCGGTTTGACCCTATTAATGGATGTTGTAGAGATAACATCTTGGGTATGGATGACGTCATATTTATCCAAGCCTAAATATGCAGCGCTTAGTTCGTAAACGTAACGTTGAAATTCGGTAAATTTCACCAATTCATTGGCATGAAGGGCAGGGTAAGTTTGCGCGTCCAGTTTAGCATTTAATAATGGAAGAAGCTTATCACTGTCAATTTTACGATTTTCATTTAAAATGTAAACAGATTTATTTTCCTCATCATAACCAAGAATATCAACCTCATGGCCCAGTGCTTCAAGCCTTTTCCTTAATTGAACTATATAATTCCATACCCCACCAACATGTGGTATAGCCCAATAGGTTGCAAGCAAAATTTTCATCAATCTCTCCCCTTTATTAATTGGTATATCCATAACAATATGGGAAGATAACTAATATGGTATAGGCATTTATTAGTTTTTTATTAATTATTTTATTTTTAATGATAATAGTAACTTAAAAGTAAGCCACTATTATCATTAAAAAACCAGCTAATTTATAATAAACGGTTCTGTTGCAAAGTTTTTTAAGAGATAACCATAATTCTGCGTCTAGATCAAAAATAAAAGAAATGCATAATAATGTATAAAAGAAATTTATTTTTCCTTGGATAAAGTGATATTGTGATTGATAAACACATATTAAAAGCTCTATTGCAACTTATATAGTATGTAGGGGGGATTATGAAAATCATGACCATTTTAGGAACAGGTTTGGAAATTATATACTTCGGTCTCATCATAAAAAAAGGTTATATATTGAAAAGCATATTTTAGTACACACAGATCAAAATTATACATCTGCATTAAGTCTGGTGTTCTTTCAACAATTAGGGATTAGTATATTTTGTCCGAAGAACAGAGGTTACTTGGGCAGCAACTAGCAACCATGTATAAAAATCTAGAAATTATTTTCCTAAAAGAGAGGCTATAATAAAATATTATTGTTAGATGTTACAAACAGTGGGATAAACACTATCTTGGCTGAAAGGATGGGAACCTCTGTTTTTATATGGAAGTCTGGAGGTACCGAAAGAAAAAACGTCGTATCATAGAAGTTTCTGCAAAATAAAATATTCAAATGAAGGTTATAGGGATTTGACCAGACGAAAAAATCTATGAACAGCTATTTTCAGAGTATGAAAGAAAAACCACGTTCAATTTATAAAGTAGAGTATCCTAGCCATATTGAGGGGCTAAAAGGGCCTTCTGCCGGCTATAAACCTGGAAATTTAGAGAATTTTGAACTACTCACCACTTAACGTCCTTACGGACTTTTTGAAGTGGGAGATTCCTGCTAAGATAACCGATGTATCCACCGGTTATCTTAGCAGGCTCTATCCGTAGTCCCTACGGTGAGAACATAAGTATCTTGTACGTTGACGCACCACACTCCCTACTTTAGCTTGGTTTTCGCAACTTCGGCAAGCATGGGGCGATAGAACGTTGAAAATTTTACGGTTGCAACGTTTTTCTGCAACCAACCTCATATCTTCAGTTTTCGAAGAGCAATCTGTACAAGTAAATGATAGCAAACATGTTGGCTTATGCCAACCGACATTCATCTCCCACCTAAAATTGGTGTTTCACACCTTCACATTTTTGAGGAAAGAATCTTCTGTCGGAAAACGATAAATCTGGCATAACATTATTAAAAAAAAAATGAAATCACAGAACTATTAGTGAAGGGAGAGGCTATTTAAATGAAGATACTAATCCTTGGTGGACAAGGGATGGCAGGACATATGCTGACCGGGTATTTTTTGAATAAAAAGCAATATGAGGTACACTATACTACAAGAGATCCGCATGACAGTAAAAGTATTTATTTGGATGTTATTGATTGTCAAAAACTCGAAAAAATTATTGAAAAGTTAAGACCTAATATTGTCATTAACTGTGTTGAAATTTTAAATGAATATGCCGAAAATAACACTCTATTAGCTTTACAAGTAAATAGCTTGCTTCCACATCAATTAGTAAAATTAATTGAACGCCACCATGGAAAATTAATTCAAATTAGCACGGACTGTGTGTTCTCAGGGAAAAAAGGAGGCTATATAGAGACTGATATCCCAGATGGAACTTTAGTTTATTCTAAATCTAAACAACTAGGTGAGATTATCAATGATAAACACCTGACAATTCGTACTTCAATAATTGGACCAGAGTTGAAAGAGGATGGAACTGGATTGTTTTTGTGGTTTATGAAACAAATTGGAAAAGTTAAAGGTTATAAAAACGTTTTGTGGAATGGAGTAACAACTCTTGAACTGGCTAGGGCAATAGAAGAAATGATTAAGCAGCAAATTACAGGTTTATATCATTTGGGCTCAAAACAAAAGATTTCAAATTATTCATTACTTAGATTGGTTCAAGAAGTGTTTGACAAAAATGATGTTGAAATTATCTGTGATCCTGCAATTACGCTTGATCGTACCATTAGAAGCACTCGAGCCGATTTTCAATACGATATTCCAGATTATAAACAGATGTTAATCACATTAAAAAAATGGATAGAAAACCAAAATAAATGATTTACGTCAACAATAAAAAAGTTTAGCACAGAACCACCCGAACGATTAGGAATTTTTTTTATAAACAGTAAAGACATTAAAAAATAATTTGAAAGAAGGAAAAATAATGAAGGTAATAGTGACTGGAGGTTCTGGTTTTATTGGTTCGAATTTGGTGGATAGGTTAATCGAAGAAAGTTTTGACACCTCTGTTATTGATAATTTATCGACTGGAAAGCGACAGTTTCTTAATCCAAAAGCTAGGTTTTACGAAGCCGATATTTTAGATATACAGAAAATGAAATTAATTTTTGAAGAAGTGAAACCAGAAGCTGTGTTTCATCTTGCAGCTCAAATAGACGTTCAAACATCTATAAAAAACCCCATTATTGATGCACAAATCAACATTTTGGGGACTATTAACATAATTGAATTATGCAAAATTTATAATAGTAAACTTATTTATTCATCTTCGGCAGCTGTTTATGGTCCACCATTATATTTGCCGGTTAGTGAACTCCATCCAATTAATCCAATATCTAATTACGGAATATCCAAGTACACTCCCGAACTTTTTATTCGAAGTTATGCACAACTTTATGATGTAAAATCTACGATTTTAAGGTATTCAAATGTGTATGGACCTCGTCAAATGCCAAAGGGCGAAGGTGGTGTAATTTCCATTTTTATTAGTAAAATGTTGAATAATGAAATCCCTACTATTTATGGTGATGGCAAACAGACTAGAGATTTTATCTATGTAGAGGATGTTGTTTCAGCCAATCTTTTTGCACTAAAAGTAGGGAAAAATGGAACTTATAACATTAGTACAAACAAACGTCTTTCCATCAATGAAGTACATGAATTAATTAACGGTATTTTAAATAAAAATATTCCCCCTGAATATAAACCAGTACGAATAGGAGATATCACTCACAGCTGTCTTGATAATCAGCAGGCTAAAATCAATCTGAACTGGGAGCCAAGATATTCAATTACCGAAGGATTAACAAAAACATGCCAATGTGAACTACCCGCTACTTAACCTCCTTTCGGACTGTTTGAAGTGGGGGCTTCTTGGGAAGTAGATACTTTTTATCATTTTAGCCAAGAAGACTCCTTCCTCAAGGAACGCTAAGTGAGTAGGTGGGAGGTGAATTGGCTTCGGACAAGGGATGGCAGGGAGCCATCTTAATTGTTCGACATACATAAATTGTTACTTCACTACCTATCGAATGTACGTCCATTATACAATAGATACATATCGAAATGGAGGTGAAATGAATGATGATCAATAAAGCATATAAATTTCGTATCTATCCAAATAAAGCACAAGCGACTCTAATCAATAAAACGATTGGCTGTTCTCGTTTTGTATTCAATCATTTCCTATCTCTATGGAATAATGCATACAAAGAAACAGGAAAAGGTTTGACATATGGTACATGCTCTGCCAAACTTCCTGCCATGAAGAAAGAGCTTGTTTGGCTTAAAGAGGTGGATAGTATTGCGATCCAATCGTCTGTTCGCAACCTTGCGGATGCGTATACACGCTTTTTTAAGAAACAAAACAGTGCCCCACGTTTCAAATTTAAAAAGAATCCTGTGCAATCTTACACCACAAAACAAACGAATGAAAACATTGCTGTTGTAGGAAACAAAATAAAATTGCCAAAACTAGGTCTTGTTCGATTTGCCAAAAGTCGTGAAGTAAAGGGACGTATTTTAAATGCTACGGTTAGATGGAACCCTTCTGGTAGATACTTTGTTTCCTTGTTAGTTGAAACAGAAGTCCAAGAACTTCCGAAAACAAATTCTTACATTGGAATAGATGTAGGACTAAAAGATTTCGCCATTTTGTCAGATGGAACAACCTATAAAAATCCGAAGTTTTTTCGATTGTTAGAAGAGAAGTTAGTAAAAGCACAGCGTGTTCTTTCTAGAAGAATGAAAGGATCTTCTCGCTGGAATAAGCAACGAATAAAGGTAGCTAGAATTCATGAATACATGGCAAATGCTAGAAAAGATTACTTGGACAAAATCTCAACTGAAATCATCAAAAACCACGATGTTATCGGTATAGAAGATTTGCAAGTATCTAATATGTTAAAGAATCATAAGTTAGCAAAAGCGATTAGTGAGGTATCATGGTCACAGTTTCGAACTATGTTGGAATATAAGGCAAAATGGTACGGTAAACAAGTCATTGTCGTATCGAAAACATTTGCTTCAAGCCAATTATGTTCTTGTTGTGGATATCAAAACAAAGACGTTAAAAATCTGAACCTACGTAAATGGGATTGCCCTTCTTGCCATACACACCATGATAGGGATATTAACGCAAGTATCAATCTAAAGAACGAAGCTATAAGGCTTCTAACCGCAAGGACTGCGGGGTTAGCCTAATAAATGAGGTGGTACAGTAAAACTGGAACACAGTATAGAGATAAATTATTCTATATAAGAGGTGTTTCAGATGAAAAAACAGTATGATGAAACGTTTAAAAAACAATGTGTTGAATTGGTAATCAAAAAAGGGCGTACAATCTCCAGTATTCAAAGAGAATTTGATCTAGGACATGGGACTCTTAATTCATGGATAAAAAAATATTCTTCTCCACTTTTAGATAGTAAGGGAACTGATATGGCAGAACTACGTTCTTTACGAAGAGAAATCCAGGCGTTAAAAAAGGAAAATGAATTTTTAAAAAAGGCGGCAACCTTCTTTGCCAAAAACCAAAACTAACACGTTTTCAGTTTATCAAACAATGTCACCACATATTTGGAGTGCGCTGGCTTTGCTATCGATTACAAGTATCTGTGAGTGGTTTTTACGACTACTTTCATCGTAAAGCCACTGAAGGTCAGAAAAAACGTAAAACGACAGCAGCGTATATTGTCATGCAATTTAAACGTTTAAAAGCTAGAATGGGATATCGAAAACTATACCGTTATCTGCTCAATAGAGATGTTATGGTGAGCTTATCTCAAGTAAGACAAGCTTTATGTCGAGCTGGATTAAAGTCAAAAGTTGTTACGTATTATAAAAAAAGAAAGCAAAACCATTATACATTCCCAAATGTACTAGAGCGCTCCTTTCAACCTGGTAAGAAAGACGTTCCAACAGTTGTATGTGCTATTACAGAATTTCGTTTAGTAAATGGATTGAAAGTGTATTTTTGTGCGGCATTAGACATTAGCACCCGGCGGGTGCTTGGTTACTCTTTGGATACTCACCAAGATGCGCAATTAGTAAAGGATACAATTCAGCAAGTTAAAAACGTGTATGGCAATCATAAAAAAATTTTATTTCATAGTGATCAAGGATCCCTGTTTACCAGTTATACAGTTACTGATTTTTGTAAGCAACAAAAGATTCAATAAAGTATGTCCCGCAAGGGGAACTGTTGGGATAACGCTGTGATCGAATCATTTTTTAGCATCTTTAAACGTGAATGTTTACATGGAGAAAAACGGATTTCTCTCGCTCAAGTAACACAGTTAGTAGCGGAATTTATTTATATGTATTATCATTCCATTCGTCCGCACTCATCATTAAATGGAATGACTCCGTATCAGTATTCAAAATCAATTGCATAATCTATTTCATGTTCCAGTTTTTCTTGACCAGATCATTCAGGAGATACAGTGGTTATAGAAAGTATTTCTCGTTTAGGAAGAAAGACCTTAGATATTTTAACCATTATTCAACAACTGGAAGAAAAAGATATCCAGTTTGTATCATTGAAGGAACAAATGAATACAAGCACTTCTACTGGTAAAGTGATGTTTCAGATGATGTGTGTCATTGCTGAGTTAGAACGGAATCTAATTGCAGAACGCGTAAAAGAAGGATTAGAAGCAAGTAAAAAACGAGGACAAAAATTGACAGAGATAAAATATCGTTAGCCCTTCTTATGTATGATAGTAACAAATTATAGAGGGAACTGGTATTTCACAGGGTTCTTTATATCGAGCTATTCAAAAACGAACTTTAGAAAAAACATAGGAGCATATGATGTTCGTCTAGTCTCCTATAATAATTCTTTAAGATTTTGCTACTTTGCGGTCTACAACAAAAAACCTGTGATTAAGCCTTTTAGAAACTGAAATTTAGTTTTATACTGTGCAGGAGAATATATGATACGATTTGATTCTAACGGCAAGCATCTTGTTGTATACAAACCGAACACACCCGAAAGTTTTTGCGAAAAACATTCGCTGTTCTTTCATTGAATAAATACGATATTTGTATGTTTTCAACATTTCATACACCTCACTTTTCTTGATTTTCAATATATTTCTTTACTACGTCTATTGTTGCCCCACCTGTAGCAAGCAAACAAAAACTTCTTGTCCAAAACATTTCGTTCAAAAGTTTCTTTTTCACTTGTGGAAATTATTTCTTTATTAATCGAGAAATTGTACTTTTATAAGCATTAATAAACTTTATTATTTCTGCATTCAGATGTACCTTGAACAAGATATGTACGTGGTCAACATCATGTTTCCACTCGACTAACGTTATATTGTAATTCTCAGAAGGTCTTGCAAACATGTCTCTTGCATAGTCAGACATATCATCATCGAATACATTTCTCCTTTATTTCACAACTAATACAAGATAGTAATACAATAAAAATACTAAATGATTATTACTATCTAATTTCACCGTTATACCAACCTCTATGCTTTATAAGACTGATTAAATCAGATATGAAAGGATCAGCAAAGTCAAATGCTTTTTGGCTAAGATAAACTGAAATTAATCTCCCATCTACCGTTGAATTATTACCCTGCACACGCTTGAGGAAGATTAATTCGTTAAATTATAATATTGCATTACGCTTCTGTCTTTCTTTGAACATCTTTCCTGTTTTCTAAAATTAGGAATAGTATATTTATCAAAAGATTAAACGGAACTTATAAAAAAGTTGTTAGGAATCTATTATTCTTTTTCATTTATTGTTTTTTTGCAGTAGAACTCAAAAAGCTTTAGAAATTACTGATACATTTTAGTAAAAAGTACATTTTCTTGAATATAGATTATCGCCCTTTCATTTATTTTATTTTTACATTTAATAATGTAAGGGGATGGAAATGATTCCTTTTTATAAAGGGCCTTAAATTTATAAAAGGAGATGATTATATTTAATGAGATTAGAAGATATAAAAGGAAATTATGATGCTATATATAGTTTGGGAGATTTATGTCTCACAGCTCTTCAACTAAGAAAAAACAAATTAAGACCCACGGCAGGACCCTTGGACTGGATGTCTTCTCCTTCGTTATCCAATGTAAGCCGACTATTGAAAAATCGATTTATGGGTTATATGGAATTGCAAAATTTAGTACCTTCTGGCTATTCAACTGGAGTAGACAGCAAAGAACCGCATCTTTGTGTAACGGATATTGCCTATCAAATTATATCAAGTCATGATTTTAAGGCAGACAAAAATTCATTTACAAATTTGGCCACTTATTCTGAAGTGAAAGCTAAATTTGATAGAAGAGTCCAAAGATTTCTGGATATGATTTCTAACGGGAAGCGTATTATGTTTATCAGAACAGAAGGAGAATTTGAAGAAGTCCTTGAGCTTGATTCCGTATTAACACAATTAGTAATAAATGATTTTACACTTCTTCTTGTAAACCATACTAATACGCCTGATCTGGTTGAGAATGATTGGCCATTAGAGAAAGTGTGTGCAATTGAACTTCCTAATGTGGAAAAATGGAACGGAAATAATGATTATTGGTCGACTATTTTTAAGGGTATTAAAATTAATGAAAAAGAATAGGGGGATGAAAAGATGTTTAAAGATTCAGTTGTTTTGATAACAGGCGGGACAGGTTCATGGGGGAAAGAACTTATTCTTCAATTATTAACCCATGATCCAAAGAAAATAATCATTTTTTCCCGTAATGAAGATAGGCAAGTTCAGATGCGGAGAGAAATTGAAAACCGATGTTTAAGCTTTCGAATAGGAGATATACGGGACAGGGAAGCTTTATTTCAGGCTTTAAATGGTGTTGACTATGTTTTCCACCTTGCTGCTTTAAAACATGTGCCAGTGTGTGAAGAACATCCTATAGAAGCAATAAAAACAAACATTACCGGTACTAAAAACGTGATTGATGCAGCAATATTCAATAGGGTTAAAAAAATTATTAATGTTTCGACAGATAAAGCGGCAGATCCCGCAAACTTCTATGGATTTACAAAAGCTATTGGAGAAAAATTAATTATACATGCAAACCAATTCAACATAAACACAAAGTTTGTTTGTGTAAGAGGTGGAAATGTTCTCGGAACAAACGGAAGCGTTCTCGATTTATTTATTGATCAAATAAATAATAAAAAAGAAGTTACAATTACAGATAAACGAATGACGCGATTTTTTTTAAACATGGAAGAAGCAATAAAACTTCTGTTAAAGGCTGCTACTGATGGCGTGGGCGGGGAAATTTTTGTCATAAATATGCCTGCATGCAGAATAGTTGATCTAGCTGAAGTTTTAATAAAGCATTTAAAAAAAGAAGTTATTATTACTGAATCTGGTGCAAGACCAGGTGAGAAATTGCATGAGGTTCTTTTATCAGATAATGAAATAGAGAATACTGTTGTGTATAATCAGGATTATTTTGTGGTCCTTCCTGAGATAAAAAATGAGGGGTTAAAAGAATTATACTCGGGTTGTAAAGCAATAAGAAGATTTTCTTACAGTTCACGTGATGACTTAATGAGCCACGAGGAAATCAAAAACTTGTTAGTTAGGTCGAAGCTTATCCAGTAAGTATTAATTGGGATTTTTAGTGAAAATAAAAATTAATTTATTAATAGTTAATGATTATTATTTGGGGGGTAAAATGATGAATCAGCGGTCAAAGTTGCTAATTACTGGCGCCAGTGGTTTCACCGGGGAACATGCATGTAAACATTTTTCAGAAGGTGGATATTCCGTTATTGCTGTAACAAGAAATCGTTCATTAATTAGATGCAAAGATGTGCAAACATATTATTGTGAATTAACAAATAAAAATGAAGTTAATCAATTAATAGAAAAGGTTAAGCCTGATTTCTTTTTACATTTGGCAGGAGTTAATCATGTAGGTGATTCCTGGAAAGATCCAATTACAACTTTAGAAGCTAATGTATTGTCAACAATTTATTTAATTGACGCTACACGACAACTAAATCCGGCCTGCAGAATTGTAATTGTAGGTTCTTCTCTCCAAACTGACTTCAGCGATATATCCAATCTTTCTCATCCGTATAGTCTTAGTAAAACACTTCAATTATTAGTTTCACAAGCATGGGTAAAATTGTATAATATGAACATTGTCATTGTAAACCCATCAAATATAATTGGACCTGGTTGTTCTAATGGTATAAATTCTATACTTGCAAGTAAAATTTCTCAAATGGAAAAGAATACAAAAGAGCATATTATGGTTGTAAATAACTTAAATTCTACTCTTGATTTTATAGATGTCAGAGATGTTGTTAGTGGGTACGAGGTCCTCCTGAAAAAAGGAGTAGCAGGGAAAGTCTATGGAATTTCTTCAGGAAAAAGTCATTCTCTTAGGGAATTGATTCAAATTTATAAATCATTAACTACAATAGACTTTAAGGTTGAGTCCCTATCCGATGAAGCTGTTGATCAAGTAATTGTCGAAAAACCTTTAAATATACTTAAGTTAGGATGGCGTCCAACATTTTCAATTCAACTATCCTTAATGGATACACTTAATTATTTTCGAAACAAAAAGTAAGAACGCAAGGAAAAAATTTTAATAAAAGAAATCCTAGGAAATCCATTAGCATCACCCTATAAGTTGCAATAATCAGCAATCGAAATTAAGAAAAAGAACACTGTACTACAAATTGTCCTCTTTTTGAAAATTGAGAAAAAACTACGACACACTCGCATGCTTTAATTGGTATATCAATTACTTTGATTCTTCACGGAATATCCATTGGTATCCTCACCCCCCTATTCACTACCATGACTGCAAATGAATTTGAACATAATAGAGAAAACGCAATGGGAATGTTTAAATTTATTAGGTACATGGGGATGGCTGTGGGACCAATTGTTTCTGGGTTATTATTAACATATTTCCAACCTACAGTTGTATTTGGTATATTACTCCTCCTTAATTTTGGCATGCTCCTTCAACTTAAGAAGGAGCATATTAAAATTGTGTAAAAGAGGAAACTTTAAAATAACAGATATATTCAATGGTCCTGACACATAGATTTAATAAATCGGTAAAAAAAGTATATCATTCTCAAAAAATAGCGCACAAGATATTTTTTAAGAAATCGCTAGTTAATGTAAAAAGAATAAAACAAATAGTTTACTATAAATAAATTTATGTTGTCGGTTAGAAGTTAACACAGGAATTTCTATGAGGCCAGAAGGACTCATTAAGCACTTTGATAAAAAAGCTATTGAATTTTCCAAAAATTTTTTTCTGCATTATGGAAAAGTTCGATTTTCGAAAAATTCGCCATTTCATGTGAAGCGCTTACTCACTTTCAACGTATTCGTATTTTAAATGCAACGATTTTTCAAATACCAAAGCACTTAGCAAGTACCTATCCTGGATCAGGTGGCTGCGCACAAACAGCGGGTATAAAAATCCAATTAGAATATGACTTACATAGCGGTCAGTTTTTAAATTTTCAAGTAGGACCCGAAAAAATAATGATAAAACATTTGGAACAGAATGTTTAGCTACCTTACGACCAGGTGATTTATGTATTCGAGAAGTAGGAGTATGAAATGTACCAAAGGTACTAGATTTTATAGCCATAATTGCTGAAGAGATATGTAAAAAATAATAGAGCGCCTGTGCCAGGACGCTCTATTACCAAGACTTATAACAAACAAGATGACTACAATAATATATGTATGTTTTTAGTGTATGTGCAAATGTAAAACAAACTTTTTATTTGATTATTAATTTTATAAATAAATAGAGCACATTCATGGATGTGCTCTAAGTAAACGCCTTACGAAGGAAATCTTAAGAAATTCCAATTGTTATTATACCAGATGCTTGCATTTAAAAAGGGTACTGAAATAAAAATTCATTTTATAAAAAGAAAGGAAATAAGAAATGACGTAAATACAAACATTTTCACATAACATGCTCGATAATTTAGAGATTTTAATTTCGAATGGAAAAGAATATTTTCCATCGGCAGATGTTGCGAAATTACAAAGATATATGAATCCACACAAAGCCTTTAAAGATCATTGTAAACAGGAAGGCGGGAACGAAACTTTAGTCCCTACTAATAGCGGCAAACAAAAAATCATCAATGAACCAAATATTTACCGTCTCACTATGAAATGCAAACTTCCTCAAGCAAAACAATTTGAAAACATGGCACCGTACACGATTACCGTCTTACTACAAGCCCCAACCCTACTCATTGGTCTTGCATCCCAACTCAAACACGAACAACAAGCGAGATAAGCGGCCGAACAAAAGAAGCTCATGTTAACATAACAAGTCGCAGAGCATGCATCCAAGGTTACATACCTCGATCAAATTCTTCAATCAAAAGATACCGTACAAAATAAATCTATAAAGATTAACATACAATTTATACAATATATTCACCCCGTATAAGCATCAACTAGAACTGTACATTATATTATTATCAAACGATCAGAACAAAAATTGTATTATGCAAAAGGCAAGCTGTTGTATATAAAGAAGAGAATCGTCTTTTTTACAAAGAGACTATTGCAGGAGGAGCACCTAACAACCAACTAGGAGCAAGGGGGTTGGAGTTAAACATATATGAAGTAGAAGGCAAAACGTATGGGATACATGGAACAAATCCAGTCAATGGAAAATAATATCTAAGCCTATAGCTAAACAAACGACAAATTCGATTACACAATATATTAATAGTGATACATCCAACATTATAAAGAGGGAGGGAAGATGTTGTGGATATCCGCATCCGCGGTATGGTGTATACATCCATTAATATACGGCCAACAGTGCATAAAATGTTAAAAGAAGAGGAAATCGATGAGAAAGGAGAAGCGACGATGATTGCAGTTGTGTTTATTATAATCTGTGTGTTTACTCCCTTAGGACCTGTGCTCCTGGCGTTCAGAGTTATAAAGTTATGTAGTAAGTGGGTAGTCTCAGCTTCACCGATGTATGTGGCATTAACGAGGAACAAGTACTGTGAAAAACATCAAGGCAAGGGACAGGATTGCGCCAGACACTATGACAAATACATATGAAACAAACACACTCACTTCATTCTATAACTCCAAACGATGGAGAGTTATGCCTGAGTTTAGAGTAGAAATCACGGGCTATGTGTTCAATGCATAGGCAAGGACATCATTAAAACAGGTGATGTAGTGGAGATTATATCATTCCGATTCGTGTGGATTGGTCGAAACGATTAGAACTGACTAATGTACAAACACTTTATCATAATTGCCACAATACGAAAACAAAAGAAGGTAAAAAGAAAAACAGAAAATAATGAGACAGAGAAGGACATAACAGTATAGATGTAATGTAGGAAATATACAAATACATTTGCCTCGCTAAATGAGACTAATCCCCGGTGTAAGACCAGGGATTAGGGGAAACGATACAGCTTTTGAAGAAACAAGTAGGGACTTTCAAGGAATACTATAACATGGAATACCCATAAAAATATAAATGAATTTGTCTTGAGAATGGACAAGAAATATACCACCACCTAGCTTTCTAGTTTAGGGCTGGTATTTAAGGAAGGTCCATTTACATGCGGAATTAATAATATAGAATTTAGTTTTAATTTGGCTCGGATTACACCTTACAGCTGGATTAAGTAAGGTGAAAGCATCAATTCTAATTATTGTTCTGTTCATTATAAATAGATTTAGTAAAAAATTTGCGACATTAATAACCGGTTCCTTAACATACAAGGTACCGATTATTTTGCATCTAAAATGTGTCTACACGTACATTTTTCATTTTGATATGATAACCCCTTGCCCATCAACTTAAAAATTTACACTACCCCTAAGTACAAACAATCGTTATTCTTCCATATAATACAAATGAGAAAGGAGGCTTTTTTATGAACCTCTCGATTCAAAAGGAGCTACAACCATTTGCAGAAGAATTAAAGCGTTATATCACACCTGAGTTTTTGGGAGAACTGGCAAAAGAGATGAAATTTATAAAGTGAAATCGCAAGTTTTCAGGATTAGATTTAGCTACTATTTGTATTTGGATGAGTCAAAGAGCGACCAGTGATCCTTGATGCATATATTTCTCCCTATGAAGTATTCCAGTTTTTCTTGACCAAATCGCTAAAGCTAAAAAAGGTCTATCCTCAAGGGGAAATTCTCTACAGGAATAGTGCCAATCAATGCATTTCGCGCCATTAAAAACATTTAAATTTGTAGTCACATCAGGATTGCAAATATAAATCAAATTATTGGTCTCATCAATTGTAATTGAATCGGGGGTAGTTCAAGCTTTTTGTATAAAGTTTGAACGAAAATAAACAGGTTTATAAAGTGATAAATATTCCAATGACTTTTCACTTGTATATTAAAATTTATTATGAATCCCGCGATGTTCCGTTTCCGTACGAAAATGTATATATTATTATAGAGAGGATGTGAGCAAGATGCATATTTTACAAAAATTGAAGTTTGAGGATTGTATTTACAAATTAAAAATTAAAACTGAATCATTTAATCGCTACAATTTATTTTTTTTAGAATTAAATGAAAAAGAGAAAATCGCTACATTTCTTGACGATAATCATTTTCTTTTCATTAATATTAATGAAATAGAAGAATTAACATTCCTCCCTAAAGAGGAACAGTGACTAATGTTAAGAGTTTTTAAGGAAGACCGCTAAGTAATCTGCATATTGCGCAATCAAAGATTATCTGTTCTCCTCATAACAAAAAGCTTTCTATGGAGACTAGAAATCATCTGAGGAACTATATTTCAAACCCAAAATCACATTACTTATAAAGAGAACTACTTGTCACTCTGATGTAGCAGCTAACAACTACCAGAGTGATACCTGGTATCAAAAGTAATAAGAACAAGCATCATTTACACAACAACCTATTCTCCTCCCACACCTGGCAGTAGTATGATTTGCAAAATAAAGTATATCATAAATTGTCCGTTTATCATAGGCAGCATCTTGAACTACCCCCACTCTCACTTGGTTTAGCAGTGGGGGATTCCTAAGTAAAGAGTTCTATCGAACTCTAATTTATTAGGCTATCTCCGCAGTCCCTGCGGTTAGAAGCCTTATCGCTTCATTTTTCAAATTGAGACTTGCGTTACTATCCCTATCATGATGCGTACCACAAGAAGGGCACTCCCATTTACGTAAGTTTAGATTTTTAACGTCTTTATTTTGATAGCCGCAACAAGAACATAATTGGCTGGAAGCAAATGTTTTTGATACAACAATAACTTGTTTGCCGTACCATTTTGCTTTATATTCCAACATTGTTCGAAACTGAGACCATGATACATCACTAATCGCCTTTGCTAGCTTATGATTCTGTAGCATATTCGATACTTGTAAATCCTCTATACCAATCACATCGTGGTTTTTGATGATTTCAGTTGAGATTTTGTCTAAGTAATCTTTTCTAGCATTAGTGATGTATTCATGAATTCTAGCTACCTTAATTCGTTGTTTATTCCAGCGAGAAGATCCTTTCGTTCTTCTAGAAAGAACTCGCTGCGCCTTTGCTAACTTCTCTTCTAATGATCGGAAAAACTTAGGATTTTTATAGGATGTTCCATCTGACAAAATGGCGAAATCTTTTAGTCCTACATCAACTCCGATGGAAGAATGTATTTTCGGAAGTTTTTGCACTTCTGTTTCAACTAACAATGAGACAAAGTATCTGCCAGAAGGATTCCGTCTGACCGTAGCATGTATAATACGTCCATTCACTTCACGACTTTTGGCAAATCGAACAAGACCTAGTTTTGGCAATTTCATTTTGTTTCCTACAACAGCAATGTTTTCATTCGTTTGTTTTGTGGTGTAAGATTGCACAGGATTCTTTTTAAATTTGAAACGTGGGGCACTGTTTTGTTTCTTGAAAAAGCGTGTATACGCATCCGCAAGGTTGCGAACAGACGATTGGATCGCAATACTATCCACTTCTTTGAGCCAAACAAACTCTTTCTTCATGGCAGGAAGTTTGGCAGAGCATGTACCATATGTCAAACCTTTTCCTGTTTCTTTGTATGTATTATCCCATAGGGATAGGAAATGATTGAATACAAAACGAGAACAACCAATGGTTTTATTGATTAAAATTGCTTGTGCTGTATTTGGATAGATACGAAATTTATATGCTCGATTGATCATCATTTCTTTCACCCCCATTTCGATATATCTCCATTATACAACAAACGTACATTCGGTATGTAGTGAAATGATGATGACAAATTATTCAATAATAAGATATATATGTCGAACAATTGAGCTCCCACCTACTCACTGGGCCGTGGCCCTTCATGTTCCTTGAGGAAGGAGTCTTCTTGGCTAAAAATGATAAATATAAAATATAGTGTTTTTATTTTATATATTTTTTTAACATTATAGTTGTAGTCAATTGATATTGTATTTTAACTCTAAGAAAAGGCTAAACATTTTTTGTATTGTGAATCACTTAATTGATGAATACATTTTGTTGACACTTCACAAGAAGGGAATCTGGTAAGAATGCTGAATGATTATTAATATATGATTTCGTAGATAGTTTAACTTTTATTTTAAAAGATTGACTATATTTTAAAATGAAAGTTAAACTATCTACGTGTTTATTGTTTGAAAGTTATCTTTGGCATAATTGAGGATTATAATTTTTGAGGGAGGTGTGATTAAATATACAATCTATAAAAAATGAATATTTGAAAGTCTATCTAAAAAAGAAGTTATCTAGATGTATAAAAGTCCCCTTCAGAAATACAATTCAAGCTAAATACATTTTTGCGAAGGAAGTTATTCAATTACAATACTATTTATTAAAAGAAGGGATATATATGAAACAACAGAAAAAGACAAGAATAGGTCAATGGTTAGCCTATAAGGGCATTAATCAAACTGCTTTACAAAAGGCATCTGGAATAAGTCGCACTACATGTTATCGCTTGTGTAATGATCCAGAACATACTCCATCATTACCTGTTATTCGAGCGGTAATAAAAGCTATACAAACTGTAGATCCCAAGGTTAAAAGCTCTGATTTTTTTGGAATATAACACTGGAATTTATAACCTATTCTATGTAAATTAGAATTAGACTGAAAATCAACTTATTTAATAGATGTAATTCTATTAAATTATAAATCTTTAATATATAAAAACAAATGACTGATTTGTCTGGATATTGGACAAATCAGTCATTTGTTTTTATATTCTAACACTATAAATCAATAATTTTTTTGACTATATATACTACAATATATTTGGTGTATATCTTGATAGACAAATGATAATACATTTTATATCTGTAGAAGTACAAGTTACCGACCGATTCAAAGAGATTTTTCAATAGGTAATATGCTAAAAAATAGAAAGTGAGTGTTTTAGTTACAGAAATAGAGAATTTAGGTTTGTTGATAAGTTAATCGATTGTTAAGTTAGGAGAGACAAGTAGATACCTAAACTTTGAAATAGACTTAATTTAAGTTTTAAAGAAACTTCGCACGAAAACGGTATTTCGTGCGGATTTATTTTTTGTTTGTTTTCCTTCTTTCAAATTTTCAGGGCACTATATATACTGATTTATTTTTCGAAATTTAATAAATCAAATTCCATATTCATAAACACAATGCATGATGGTTGTAGGATGAATCTATATGCCATGTTCTCTCAAAATCCCCCAATATATATTCATGTCGTACAATAAATTGCTTATAATATTTTTTATGAATACATTCATATTTATTCATTAAATCTTGATCAAAAAAATTTCGACTTATTTTTAATGCTATACCTTTTTGAAAAAGATTCAAACATTCTTGAATTTTTTATGAGAAGTAGAATTTGTATTAAATTGAGTAATCATAGCAAATACGCTTTTTACAAACAAAGGGATTTTTATTTCTAAGAAACATTTTGGATTATAATACTCCATTGTTTTTACCACTTTTTTTGCATTTTTAATATCTATAGAACTTTCTTGTTTCAAATGTAAGCCAACTTCTTCTATGAATACAGCAATTAATTGTAATCTTTTGGACAAAGAAAATTCTTTCATTTTTATAATTTTTGTTAATGTTTTGTGTACTTCTTTTATATATTTATCATTTTTTTATATGTTGTTGAGTAAAAAATAATTTATTTTCTTTCTCATTTATCCATTTGGGTATTATTGGGGATAATAATATTAATCGTGTTAATTCAGGGCAAGATAATTGTCCTGTTTGATAATACTTTTGATTAATTTGTTTTCCCATACGAGGATAAGTTTGACAAGTAGAACATAGTCGTTCTGGTCCATAATGATTATGAATTTTACAAAGATAATCTTTTGTTAAAAAAGGACATTGTTCTTCTTTAATTAATTGAAGAGTTCCATATGTATTAACGCTTTTATTTCATTTTCATAAAAATTATATCTATTTTGATCTACATTAATTGTCCAACCTTTACAACATGTATCTTCACATGTAGAACCAATACAAGAAAAATACTTCATATAACTGGCTTTCAGTAAATGAATACTCAATATATGTTCCCCCTCACGTAGTAAGTGCTCATTTCCGTTTTGGTTATCCTTTCTCATAAGCTTTTAACCTTAACGCATTCAAAGTGCGTTACTTAAAAATGTGGGGCATTAAAACATTACAAATCGTTCGGCACTTCATAATTTGTTTTATTACTGTGGCTTCCACTGACTGTACTACTGTACCACCACAATATCTTTTTAGAGGTAAACATTCTTTCCTCTTTTACCCGCCTAATTTAACTCTTGACTTGTTAGGGGGCCTCATTTCTTTATAGGGTCTTTCATACCCAAATTTCTGTTCACCGTTCCATGAGTTTCTTCTTTACTTCCTCCGGCCCCATCGCATCAAGCTATGAAATGCAAATACCCCCAAACGAGAAAATGAGTATTTTGTTACAAGTTAGTACAAAAATCAACGCTCGTAGCACATTTCCGATCAAACTTTATTCCCAAATAGTAAATTTGTGTATTTGAAATAAAGTCTAATCGTTTATAACTTAAACATACTACAATGATTAGTGGATACTATGTTCAAAATAGTTCAGAGTATCCACCTTTTCTTTACAAAGTAACCATTATATCCACATAGGTTAATCAGGAGAAACGCCAGTTTGCAAATTTATCTATAAATCGAAAATTCTCATATCCTTGTGACAAAATCTCCTGTTGTATATTTGGAAAATCCTTTATATTTTTCACGAAAATTGCTATCTCATAACAGTCAATAATTACTACCATTAAACTGCATTTACTATTAATATGCTTTCTATATCTAAATTGTAATTATTCTCTGGTACTTCAAGGTAAATCCCGATTTTCTTCATTTGTACTACTCCCTCTTTTTATTTCATTCATTTTTTAGTACAAAAAACTACTCATTAGGTTAATAATAGTAGCTTAAATTCAAATATTAAATATTATATTCTTTTTAATAGATATAGAAAAAACTAATTTATTGTAAAGTGTAAATTTGAAATGAAGATTAACTGTTTATAGAGGGCCGCCCCACCTCTATCAGGCTATGGTTTTACACTACCCATACAGCAAAAATGGAGTTATCCTTTCTGTAGAATTATCAGAAAGGTTGGCGTTTCTTTATGAATCTTTCGATTCTTGATGAACTTCAACCGATTGCCGAAGAATTACAACGACATATGTCTTCTCATGTTCTAGAACACTTAGCCAAAGAAAAAGGATTCGTTCAGCGAAAGAGTAAATATCAAGCACAGGAGTTAGTTGCTTTATGTGTATGGTTTAGTCAACAGGTTGCAAGTACATCTCTCACGCAATTATGTAGCTGTCTTGAAGTATCTACAGATGTTCTTATAGGTCCTGAAGGACTTAACCAACGATTTAATGCTTCCGCAGTAAAGTTTCTTGAACAAGTTCTATCTAACCTTCTAACCCAAAGAATCCATTCAACACAAAAAATAATTCATCAATATGCCACAATCTTTAAGCATATTCGGATTCTAGATTCTACAACATTTCAGCTTCCAAATCAGTTTTCTTCACATTATCAAGGTCCAGGTGGAAGTAGCCATACGGCAGGAGTCAAAATTCAATTGGAGTATAACTTATTGAGTGGGAAGTTCTTGTACGTTTATGTAGGAAAAGGAAGAGAAAATGATAAAACCTTTGGTTCAACAAGCCTAAAAACCATTCAACCAAAAGACTTGTATATAAGAGAATTAGGCTATTTTGACTTACATGAGATTCATGATAAAGGCGCTTACTATGTCTCACGTTTGAAATTAAATTCTCGAATCTATCGTAAGAATGATGAGCCAGGGTATTTTCAAAACGGGACCGTGAAGAAAGGAACACTCTATATTCAATTAGATATGGAAGAACCCATGAATCAATTGTCCCCTGGTCAAACATTGGAAATTTTAGAAGCGTACATTGGACAGTATCAAAAGTTACCAGCTCGTGTTATTATTCATCGATTAACAAAGGAACAAACAGAGAAAAGGTTGAAGGAACAAGCCAAAAAAGAAAGGTATTACCTACAAAGAACGAAGTAAACGATTGAGTTGAATCAACGTGTATATTACAAATCTTTCTGCAGAAAATGTTCCAATGGAACATTTCCATGACTTGTATTCATTACGCTGGCAAATTGAAATTTTGTTCAAAATATGGAAATCTTTCTTTCAAATTCACAAGTGCAAAGAAATCAAGAAAGAACGCTTAGAATGTCATTTATATGGTCAACTTATTAGCATTTTACTCTGTTCATCGACGATATTTAAAATGCTTCAATTACTCTAAGATAAGAAAAAGAAAGAGTTAAGTGAGTACAAATCCATTTATATGATAAAGAATTATTATCTACTGGTTTACCATGGATTAAAAAGGACATCCAAGAATTATTAAAAGTTTTTCTGCGTTTATTTTATCTTTTAGAGAAAAACGGACGGGAATCTCACCGTTACGAAAAGAAAACAGCCTTTGATATCCTAGGCGTTATGTATGATCGTACGTTGTCACAGAGTTTCAAAGTTGCATAATATTTTTCAAAACATCTTTTTGATAGGTTTATTTGTTATGCACATTTTTAATGTAGCCGTAGAAATCCCCAAAAAATACACTCACATATACCCTCTGGATACCCTTAGCTTGATGGATATGTCCTCCATCACAAAAAATCTCTTGTGCTTCCTTAGTTGCTGGTTAATGGATACCCCATAGCGGACTTGACTTTCACCGCATAGATAGTTACCATAACTGGCACACAAACAAAAAGAGCCCTTGAAGGCTCTTAATTAATCATTAAATAAGAAATAATAGTAATTTTTTATTTATACATTTTATGACCTATATGGCTCAAAATGTTCATGTGGGGTGAATTCATGTCCTGTAACAGATGAAAAAGGAGATTCTTCACCAAGTACATATACTTTTTGATTCTCATCATCAATTCTTAATGCCTTTAATATTTCTTCTGCATCCAATAAAACAAATCCGTCATGTTGAAATTGTGTTTCTATAGTTTGTTCTCCCAAGAACAAACCTGGAATATGTCTACCAATTCCCAAATAAACTCCTAATCTTCTATAAGTTAAACTATTTTGAATTAATGGGAAATTTTTAATTCACTTTACTAAATTTCTTCAGTTGACAATGGTGTATTACTTTGTATTTCCCAAGCAGCAAACTTACCAGTTGCATGATACTGAGTTAACAGATATTCAAAAGTCCATCGAGTATGTGGAGGTATTTTTATATCCTGAGATGGAATTGTAAGACTATACGACTCTTCTTTTGCACGTGTATTCACATTTTCCCAATTCCAACCACCTTTTATACTGGCCGTAACCTTTACAGCTGCCTCTGCAATAAGTGGTAGGTTTGCTTTTCCTGTTACTTCCGTACTCCCTCCTATTTCCAAAAATCTTTTAGTTGTAGCTGTAGTAGTAATTGTTTCTTTTGCGCTAATTGTTTCACTACGTGTTTTTCTAACAATCTCAAAATCTGCTGGATTTGAAAGACTATTAATTGCAGATGTTTTCGGCTCTGAAACTCTTTCAATATTATCCAAAGATTTTAACGTAGTAACTTTTTCTCCATATTCAAATTTCCCCACTCCAAATAAGGTATCATCTTGTTGACCAGAACCTGAATAATGTTTTGGGATTTTCCCATTAAATAAGATATCCTGTGTATAGTTAATTATACTCTGTTCTTCGCTTGTTAATATAGGATTTGATTTAAAATCAATGCAATATTCCCCCCAACAGGAGAAATACTAATTTCAACATCTTCTGATAAAATTTTTGTATATTGATGATGAATATCCGGATCATTTAATGATATATTTTTAACATTCATATTTAAGCTTAACCCTATAATTCCTTGGTACCGCGATACGCCTTCATATACAACCGTACTATTTTCATCTGAGATTGAGAACTGATTTAAATTTAAGTTTTCTACAAGTTCACGAATAGAAATACTAGAATATCCTTCATAATCATTGTCTAAAACGTGATAAGTAAAGCCAATCACTCCATCTAATGTAATATAAGAATGAATTTTAGTATCAAACTGAACTTCTTTAATAAAACATGTAACTTCTGTTTTTGAATGCGGAGGTACTGATATTGGAATTTCGTTTTCATAATATTGATTATTATAAGTTGTTTCTACATTGGAAGTTTTATAATTTTGTTTTAAAACTGCATTAAAAGTTTCATTTATACTAGGGAGAGATGTAATACCTTCTTTGCTATATGTTGAGCCATTTTCAAAAATCAATGTCTTGATAGGTATAACCTTGAATTCTTTTTTTCTAACAGCTTTAATTGGAAGTTTTATAATTTTTGTTGTATCTGTTGTATTTTGTAAAGTATCAAAACCAACTTGATTGTTAGAAGAAGAAACTTCTCCTTTTAGTACAGACGGAAGTTTTAAATCATATATAACATTTAATCCGCCCCATTCATATTTCTTAATTTCTGTATATAACATACATATACATTGCAACACTTGTTGTTAAAATCATGTATAGTGACAAGTGTTGCATACCCACTTTCCTAAATAAAAAATCGAATTATCACTATAATAAGTATTTTTTCGGTTTTTTTGTCGATTATCATTTTAAATGCTAACCCTTTGAGACTTGTTCGGTCCTTGATCATTCATTGATACATATCAAAATAAAACATAATAAATAAATTCCAGTTAAGAACAGACTGCAACTAATAACGACCTATTTTAATATCTCTTTATAAAGTCCGCAATCTTCAGATAATTAATGTCTTTAATTATCTGATTTTATAACATCAAAGAACTAAATGAAATTCTTTTTCAAAGCATCTATACAATAAAACAAGGCTTCTTGCCTAGAATTTTCTTATACTAATAGGTGTAATAAGTATTGCTTGAAATACTATTTTCAGCCCTTTTCTTCATTTAGACTATATAAAATGGAATTTTAACAAATCAAAAAGAGCACCCACGCTAGTAGGTGCTCTCAATATGATAAGGAATGAATATGAAACAACGGAGGGATAGTTCCATGCTCTAATATATGCTTGCCTTTTTCAAAAGGTGACATATTGACACTATCACGGCTAAAGTCGCAAGTCACGCATCTTGCGGTGTAGCGGATAGGATGCTTGAATGACTAACCGTTCGCAGTTCATTTCTGTTTTGAACAGCCTTTATTTTCGGGATTATCTGCATCTAGCCAAAAAATATATTCCTTTGTTGCCTGTTGAAAAACAAAATTACGTGCTGCTGAAAAATCATCCTTCCACTCAAAATCTAGAACATATGGGGTCCACTTTAATGCACGCTCTTCCCTTTCAAAAAACACTCTGATTAAACAGTTTAGTTTATTACTCTTGAATTTAATAAATCTACCGATTCATTAAACATTCAAATTATATGCATTCATTATTAATATGAAAAGAACTTATATAAGCAAAGAAATCTAGATCATACGTCTAAACTTCTTTGCTTTATTTAATATCAAAAAGTTGCATTTAAAACAGCAGTTTGATATGGAGTATTACCAGGTATAGAATTGACAAGATTATTAGCACTTGGGTCAATTGTAACTACATTATTTCCAGTTGATACGGACACATAAACAATGTCGGTTGCAGGATCAATGTTAATTCCTCTTGGATTCTCACCTACTGCTACAGTTGCTATTGGAGCTAGCGTGCTTGAATCAAAGATGCTCACAGTTCCTGACCCAAAATTAGATACATACACTTTACCGTTGGCACCCACTCTGAGATCCGTAGGGAAGGTCCCAACAGTGACAGTAGCCGTTACCGAGTTAGAAGCTGTACTAACCACAGAAACAGTACGATTATTTACATTAGTCACAAATGCTCTCTGTATACTCGGAACTACAGCAATATTTAATTGAGCTTCTGGTGAGGCCATATTCCCAACCGGTATCATAGCAGTAATGGTATTAGAAGCTAAATTGACAACGGCTACATTACCAAGATTTTGAGTTTCCGCAACATACAATAAGTTAGCGGTAGGGTCTAGCGCTATAGCTTCTATTCTGGGTCCAATCGTAATAGTACTCACAATCGCGTTAATCAATGTGTTGACTACTGAAACATTACCCAGACTCCAGTTTGTCACATAGAGCGTATTTGTAGCATCGTTTACCAATAGCTCAAGCGGACCAGCTCGTCCAACAGTAATAGTCGTTAAAATTGTATTAGTTTGTGCATCAACAACACTAACACTCGCTCCCGTTGAATTCCCTACATATAGCCTTTTTAGCGCGGTACTAGTAACAACATCTCTTATGCTAGGCGCCCCCTTAATGTAATTGTACCAATTACATTAAGGGATGCTTTATCAAATACAGATACCATATTACCGCCCAATCCTGGTATATTAGATACATATAATCGCGGACCGGTTGGACCAAGAGGAATGCCTGGCGCTCCTGTTGCTCCGGTGGACCCCGTCGGACCGGTTGCACGCAATCCTAAATATATGGCTACCTGGTCCTGTTCTAAGAATAGCCTCCACGGTTTCTAATAGCATTAATGATTTTATTTTTCTTTTGAGTGCTTGATCTGTTTTGTCATATACTTTTGTGCATCTGTATTGTAGGCAGTAAGTTATTTAGTAACCACTCGTATCCTCCAGACATAAAAAACAACAGAATGCTAATATAAACAAACTGTTGCGGAGAAATCATAATGAAACAACCAAACATCTGTGTTCCTTTTTAGCCTAGCATCGTGTTTTTAATTTAAAAATAGTTCACACATATTTTATCTATATACTTTCTTGCGAGTAATTAACATCCCACTCTTCACTATCCGGGAGAATGACTCCCTGCTCATGTAACATTTCCTTTAAAACTCTCACATTATTTAATGTTTCATTGTCATCTGGTATACATTTAAGAACTTCTTTATTATGTTTATAGGAACTCCCATAATCACCTATTTTGTAATAGCACATACCTAATTGCTTGTGGGGCAACCATGTTTGATAAATAAACTGTTCGATATGATAATTTTGATTCAATTTTCCGTTTTCTATAGCAAGTAAATACCAAAAAATCGCTTGCTTAAATTGCTTTTGTTTTGTAAAATGTTCCCCCATTCGACAACAAAAAACTGGTTGTGGTATATCGTACTTAAAGGACTCTACTGTCAATTCAAGCTCTTTTTCCGGTTTCCCAACCTGAAAGTAACAGCATGCCAAGTTATGATACGTAAAAACCCTTAATTCCTTAGGGATATTTTTCGATTCTAAAAAAAGATTATGAAATTTAATTGCCTTTTCATACATTTTATTTACTTGTAATTCCCGTGCATAGTTAAAATAATCTTGTGATGCAAACCTTTTCTCACTTCTCTCAGCCTTCTCATAAATCTCAAGATTTCGCTTAGATGGACTATGGCCTTTAGTATGCGTTACTACAATATCGCTATTATAACAACGATATATTTCAGATGTATTCACATCCTCATGCACCATCCCACTCCATTTAAAACCTCTGCTTTTTTTCAATAATCTAAGCCTATGTGTACTTGTGACAACATTATTGTGTTTATCTAATAAGGTATGGTATACCATCGATACCGCGTCTATTGATTCATCTAAGTTTTGTTTTAATTCCAATAATTTTTTCTGCTCCTCTGGCAGAAGTATATCATCCGCATCTAGCCAGAATATATACTTCTGAGTTGCACATTCAAAAGCATAATTCCGCGCCTCCGCAAAATCATCAATCCACTCAAAGTCTAGAACATGAGATGTCCATCTTCGTGCAATTTCTTTCGTACGATCTGTAGACCCAGTGTCTACAATAATAATTTCATTTGGAATACCTTTTATTGACTGTAAACATTTCTCTAAGTTACTCTCCTCATTTTTTACAATCATACATAAACTAATTGTAACCATCCGCTACCTCCTCACGATCTTATTTTGGCCCTTTTTTCCATCCCCTTTAAGCCTAAGTCTTTTTACGATACTTTATTAAAATGCATCATCAAAATTATTCATGATACTATATTCAATACACTCCCTGAAAATGAGATTTCAGTTTATCCTCATTATTTATGAAGTTTCTTTGATAAAGTGACTAGATAGACGCGTTCTGCCTGAAAGTAATTTTGTCCATGATACTTCTGTAACTTATCATTCACATAGCCTGTACTCCCAGGTATGGTAACAACTTCTTTATCTAACCGTATATCATTATTGGCACCAGTAAATACAACCTATTTGGCAATTTGTGAACCCTAGCATACATCCCTGGACAGAAGTAACTAATAATACACTAGCTCTAACAGCTTATTAGTGTTTGTATGTTTATGCCTTTGGAACAAGCTTTTTATATAATGCTTAAATAGCCTTATAGTTTCGCGAAATATATAAAACACATTAAATACTTTTATCGAATTCTATAAAGTATGCAACTATAAAATGGCGGAATTAATTTATAATTCTTTAATACGTTCTATATAATAGTTATAAGTAGGATAGTTTTTTGATAGACAAAAATTATTTTTATTTATGAACTCAACTAGCAACACAAGGTAATAAAATATATGCACAAATTTTTGAGATATTTATTACACCCGCAACTTTTGTGCACATCATAAAAAACAACGCTTCCCTTTAGCTTGGGAATGTAGTATTTAAAATTGTAGTTTGATAAGGTCTATTTCCTGCAGGTATAGTATTAAGAAGCGTATTTGTTGCTCCATCAATTACCACAACACTACCAATGCCATCGCCAGTAGCTACATACACTCCTCTAGGAGGAGACGGAACTGTAACTGTCGCTATTACAGAATTTGAATTTGAAGTTGTATCAATAACAGAAACATTTGAACCACTAAAATTCGATACATATGCCCGATTCAAAACTGAATTTACAGCTACATCCGTTGGATTCACTCCCACTGGGATGGTAGCCGTGATTGAATTAGTCCCACCGTCAATAACAGAAACATTGTTACTGCCTACATTTGCTACATATACCAAGTTTGATACTGTATTTACGGCAATATTTAACGGACCCTCCCCAGAACCGTTAGGCCCCACGGCAAGGGGCGCAATAATTGTATTAGTCGTTAAATCAACAATTGCAACCCGGCTACTATCATTCTCCGCCACATAAAGTCTATTTCTCGCTGGATCTAAGGCAAGGGCCTCTACTTCTGTTCCAAGTATAATTGTTCCAATTATTCCATTAGTTGCCGTATCTATTATTGATACACTACCTAAAGCAAAGTTTGCTGCATAAAGTCTATTTCCACTATCATCTATTGCTGAACCTAATACAGTTCCCCCAGTTGGAATATTGATTAACAAGCTGTTTGTATCAGCATCAATCACAGCAACTCCGGTAGATATCGAAGCGTATACCCTATTACGACTTGGACTAGATACGATATCTCTCAAATTAGGAAATCCTGGTATCGTAGCAATACGAGCGACAGTTGTTTTATCAACAACAGAGATATCCGAACCAAAAGCATTAGAAATATAGATCCGTGGACCTGTTACTCCCGTACCTGTTCCCCCTGATGCGCTAATTAATCCACTAACAGTATTTAAATTTCGAATCCAAAAGTAATTCTTTTTTCATTGCCATATCAAGTGTATCTCGAACACTATTATTAATATTCAGAACATCCTGTAACAAAGCTCCCGGTCCTGTAATTCCGGGTAAAGTCCCCAATGCAAATTGTATTTTTTCTCCTTCTGCGTTTATAATATGCGCTAACCCTAGCTCTTCAAATGCGATGGAAGATAACAATAAATTTAATGCATCATCCCGCGTTAATGTAATATTCGGGGTTACATTGCCCCCCAAAAAAAACTAGTTTATAATTTTTTTATACACTATAATATGCAGTTATCAAGAAATACGTACTATATTTATAGCAGTAATATTATGATTTATTGTAACCGGACTTATATTACTTTGGGTAACACGCAATTCTAATATATGGCTCCCTGGTCCTGTTCTAAGAATAGCCTGATTACTATTCGTTAAAGTACTAGCAACAGTTTGAGTACCAGTTACTAGAGTTCCATCTAAATAGAAAGCTCCCCCTACAGTTTCTGTTACATTGCTTACTTGTAAAGAATACATAATAAGATAACTTTGATTTCCATTTAAAATTATTTCTCCATTATTTGAAGGATACATAATATCTGTTCCTTGAATTGACGTTGTATCAAAAAGAACAGAATTCCCTTGTGCAACATTACTATCTGTGCTTAATAAAAATTCAGCATTACTTTCTGATGCCACTGGGGCTGCTGAGCCTGTTGGACCTGTTGGACCTGTTGGACCTGTTGGACCTGAGGTACCATTTCCTTCTATGATATCAGAAATTTTATTTAGTTTAGATCCTAAAAGTAATTCCTTTTTCATAACGGTTTCTAACGTAGATTGAACACCCTTATTGACATTTAACACATCCTGTAATGTTGCATTAGAACCCGTCATCCCTGGTAAAGTCCCTAGTGCAAATTGAATTTTTTCCCCTTCGGCATTCACAATATGGGCTAAACCAAGTTCCTCAAATGCAATTGATGAAAGTAATAAATTAATTGCATCATCTCGAGTTAACGTGATGGTTGGCGTTATATTTGGTAAATTTGGTTGTGACATAATAATCTCCCATCCTTCTCTATAAAAATTTGCACACAATAAATTTATGCTACATATAAAATAAGTGAACTTAAATTTCAAAAAAATAATTAGACATTCTATTGATTTTTAAGATTCTTTGATTTTCTTTAAACATACATTTATATATTCTAAAGCTCTAAAACTGCCAACACCTTTTAAAATCAAATATTTAGGATTATTTTCACCTAAATTTAGACAGAGCTCAAAAGCTTTTAATGCTTCTGTATAATTTTTTAGTTGAAATAAAGATAATCCTTTATAATAGTATAAATCTACATAGTCAGGATATAATAATATAGCCTTTTCAATATTTGGGTAAATTTTCTCTATAAATCCAGCATCAAAATAAATGTTATATTTTAGCCTGTAAATTAACGACGGTGGTTTAACATTATTTTTTATAAACTTCAGAATAGTCATATTCAAAAAATATAGTGCCAAATTATAAAACTTCTCTCGATATAATTCGCTACCAATATGATAATCTATCCATGGGTTTGGATTTCTAATTTCTGCTATTAATAGTTCGGTATTTCTTTTATTTTTCTTTTTAAATTTAACGACTTTTTTTAAATAGCCAAAGTGATGTATGTTAATTTCAAAAATTTCAATATCGGATTCCAAAATTTTATTAGGTATACAAATAGTTTCGTGTATACGACCCTGGAAGTTTATCCCGATACCATTTTTAAATATACGTGTTTGATAAGAAAAGAAGATTTGATTATTATCAATCAGATCTTCTTCTCCTACATAATTTAAAATAGGGAGGCTAATAATAGTGGCTTGTGTTTTTTTTAACAATTTTTTTAGGCTAGCTGGTTTAATTTTTTCAATTACTTCATCTGCGTCTAAATAGAATATCCAATCTTTTGTCGCTTTTTCAATTCCAAAATTCCGTGCTTCGGCAAAATGATTATTCCAAGTTTTACAATACACATTCTTTGTGTATTTTTTACATATATTTATGGTATTATCAGAGGATCCTAAATCCACGATGATAATTTCATCCACTAAATGATAAACATGTTTTAAACATTCTTCGATACAATGTTCCTCATTTTTTACAATCATGCATAAAGAAATGGTTGGAAATGACATGTAGCAACCCTCCTCATTGAATACAGTTTAGAAAAACAGTTTTGTTTTCAACCATTCTCTTTAAAATGTACAACAGGATTCCTGACGAAAATTTTTTAAGTGCAACGGATTTATGAAAAAGATACATTGGAAATTTGTTATTCTTTCCTACAAGATTTATCTACGGCAAAGAAGCTGTTAACCGAGCCGTTGTTATTACTATCAACACACTAACTGTTTCGATAACTTGATTTGGATTTTGAATAATAGTTCAAAAGATACCACCCTAAATTTAGCATTATCTTCTTGTAGGCGAGGTTATGTAATGAGCTTCAGGGAAATCTCATAGTATCCATTTATCTAAATAGTCAGCATCTAACTTGTGAATAGATTTATTTACTGGTTTAGATGTCAGCTCTAAGAAGTGGCTTAAAAGATATCAACCAAATCAAATTAAACATCTCGATATTTCAAAATTTTACTCGTTTATTCAAAATTATTATTGGCATAAATGCCGCCTATATGTGTAACTCCACTCTATAATTTTTTTAACGGGGATAGAAAGCTTGCAATATATCAATACCATCGTTACAAGTAGAGAACCCTACTCGCATCAAATAATTTAGTTGAATATTTGATAAAGATAAAACCAATGCCATGCGAATCATCGATTTTAAAGTGAACACAATTTAACGGGGTATTACTACGTCTTACAAACTTTACGATACGAGAAAGCCCACGCAGGACTTTAGTCCGTCTTTAGACGTGGGATGAAAGCATCGTTTTTGCATAACAAAACATGATATACGTTATTCATAGTCATGCAAAAGACGTAAAAACATTGAGAACCAACAATCTGTACGGTATGGTCACAGTGCCGTAGCCCACGAACCTATATGTTTTGTTGTGGGAGTGGTAATGGCACACCGCATTCCTGCACGTCAGCGATACCAGAAATGGACTTCGCCTTTGGTAGCAAGAATCCCACTGACTGTTTGAAGCGGGAGATTCCCACCAACACCGATGTTACCCACCGGATAATCTTAGTAGGCTAAGTACGCAGTCTCTACGGTGAAAACATAAGTTTCTTGTATGCTAAGGCTTGATTTTCGCACCTTCGGCATGCGTGGGAGTAGAACGTTGAAGTTTTTACAATTGCAACGTTTTTCTGCAACTAACCTTACTGTACAAGTATATGATAGCGGATATGTTGGCTTATGCCCCATGCATCTCCCACCTAAAATGGGTATTTCACACCTTCACATTTTTGAGGACATTTTTTTTGGTCAGGAAACAATAAAAATGTAGTTTTTTATTTTTACATATTTGCTGAAAATATGGAAATATCTTTAGCAATCCAGGTCTGATTAGGAAAATTAATTTCTGTGTGTATTTTACTATGTATGTCTAATTCTAATATGTTATTTACAAATTTTTGAGCAAGCTTTTTATCTTTATTTTTAGGAAATGGGTGATTTTTTAAATGTTTTTTATATTTTTTTAAGCAAATTAATTCTTGCTTCGAAAAAAAAGGGAGGTGAGAGGATCCTTCAAAAATCAATTTACTATGAGAAAAATTAGTGTATATTTGATATAGTAAATATAAAGAATTTAATATGTTTTCTTCTGTGGTTTTTTTTTCTTGAATATTGCCCTCTCCACTTTTATCCATATAATCTATGAGAAATAATAAGAAAGTTTCTAAAAAATCTATAGATATTTTGGATGCGTTATGTTCAGCAAAATGTGATGGATACTGATAAATAACCATGTTGTTTATCTCCTTCTTTTAGTTTGTTTGTATTTTTTATAATTAGTCTGACTATCTTTAAAAAATTTTAAATAACACTCCATACACTGACAATCGTTACTATGCTTATCCCGACACTCTACACAGTAGCAATCATTATTACGTTTATTACAACACTCCATACACTGACAATCGTTACTATGTTTATCCCGACACTCTACACAGTAACAATCATTATTATGTTTATTACAACACTCCATACACTGACAATCGTTACTATGTTTATCCCGACACTCTACACAGCAACAATCATCATTATGTTTATTACAACACTCCATACACTGACAATCGTTACCATGTTTATCCCGACACTCTACACAGCAACAATCATCATTATGTTTATTACAACACTCCATACACTGACAATCGTTACCATGTTTATCCCGACACTCTACACAGCAACAATTATCATTATGTTCTGGGTTTGAACGCGCTTTTAAACGTAGTACATCTTCTAATTTAAAATGTAATAGCATTTGATTTTTTGCAATATTTCGTAAAGTTTCATTTATGCTGTTATTAATATGCATATAATCTTTGAAATTTGTAGGGCATGTAGAAAGAAAGTGTTGTAATTTTTCTCCCTCAGCATTTAATATGTGGGATAATCCAATTTCTTCTAAAGCTATGGAGGCAAGTAATAAATTTAAAGTTTCGTGATGATTTAATGAAATTATCGGTGTTACATTTGGAACATTAGGTAAAGACATTAGATCCCCTCTTTTCTAAAGAAATGTTGTAGTCTTTTTATCTTATTATTAAATTTTTTTTGTAATGTAATTTTGAATACTTTTTTATAAAGTATTGTGGGATAAATCAAAGTAAAGAATACTGGTATAAATTTATTATATATTATATTTTTAAAGGTATAATTTATGCTACAAATCTTCCCTCTAAAGATAAGATGAACTCCCAGGGTTCTGTTGCGAAATTTTTACAGACAGAAAATCAGGGTGGAGTATAGCTGGATTCTATGGAATTGCGAATAATTGCTATAATTTATCATTTTAGCCAAGAAGACTCCTTCCTCAAGGAACGTGAATTGAGTAGGTGGGAGATGAATTGGCTTCGGACAAGGGATGGCAGGAAACCATCTTTATTGTTCGATATACATAAAGTGTTCCTTCACTATCTATCGAATGTATGTTTGTTGTATAATAGACACATGCCGAAATGGAGGTGAAAGGAATGATGATTCATAAAGCATATAAATTTCGTATCTATCCAAATCAAGCACAAGCAATTCTAATCAACAAAACGATTGGTTGTTCTCGTTTTTCCTTATGGGATCGTGCATACAAAGAGACAGGAAAAGGCTTAACCTATGGTACATGCTCTGCCAAACTTCCTGCCATGAAGAAAGAGTTTGTTTGGCTCAAAGAAGTGGATAGTATTGCGATTCAGTCATCTGTTCGCAACCTTGCGGATGCGTATACACGCTTTTTCAAAAAATAAACGAGTGCCCCGCGTTTCAAATCTAAGAAAAACAACGTACAATCATACACTACAAAACAAACAAATGAAAACATTGCCATTGTAGGAAAAAAGATAAAATTGCCGAAACTAGGTCTTGTTCGATTTGCCAAAAGTCGTGAGGTAAAGGGACGTATTATACATGCTACAGTTAGACGGAACCCTTCTGGCAGATACTTTGTGTCCTTGTTAGTTGAAACAGAAGTGCAAGAACTTCCGAAAACACAATCTTCCAGTGGAATGGATGTGGGACTAAAAGATTTCGCCATTTTGTCAGATGGAACAACCTATAAAAATCCGAAGTTTTTTCGGTCATTAGAAGAGAAGTTGGCGAAAGCACAGCGTGTTCTTTCTAGAAGAACAAAAGGATCTTCTCGCTGGAATAAACAACGAAGTAAGGTAGCTAGAATTCATGAATACATGGCAAATGCTAGAAAAGATTACTTGGACAAAATCTCAACTGAAATCATCAAAAACCACGATGTTATTGGTATAGAGGATTTGCAAGTATCGAATATGTTAAAGAATCATCAGTTAGCAAAAGCAATTAGTGAGATATCATGGTCACAGTTTCGAACCATGTTGGAATATACAGCAAAATGGTACGGCAAACAAGTCATTGTCGTATCGAAAACATTTGCTTCCAGCCAATTATGTTCTTGTTGCGGCTATCAAAATAAAGACGTTAAAAATCTAAACTTACGTAAATGGGAGTGCCCTTCTTGTGGTACGCATCATGATAGGGATAGTAACGCAAGTATCAATTTGAAAAATGAAGCGATAAGGCTTCTAACCGCAGGGACTGCGGAAATAGCCTAATAAATTAGAGTTCGATAGAACTCTTTACTTAGGAATCCCCCACTTTCACTTCTAAACGAAGTGAAAGTGGGGGTAGTTCAAAGGGCACTTTAATTGAGAAAAAACAGTGTTCGTTGTTTTTATCTATTTTGAAATGTTGTACATTACAGCCCTTCCCGAACGAGAAAGCCCATCGCCTTTAGGCATGGGATGAAAGTGAGGTTGGATACGGAGTGCCACTAAACAACCGAAAGGTTTGTGGCACTTTAGTTATCCAAAGTGTGTGTATCCTTTATTTTTGACCTTTCGTTTTGCAGTTTTATAATCAAACTGATACATTGTAAGTATGATAAATGATTATAGAAAAACCAAAACAACAGTTTCATTAATTAACTACCATTTTGTGTTTTGCCCACGATACAGAAGAAAGATTTTTCTTAATACAAAAGTAGAAGAACATTTCAAAGCATTGGTTCAAGAGCTATGTAACGAACTAGATATTGTTATTATTGCAATGGCATGTGACAAAGACCATGTTCATTTGTTCTTAAATGCACTACCAACACTTCGCCCTTCTGATATTATGGCGAAAATTAAAGGAGTGACGTCGAAGCGTTTAAGAGCAGAGTTTTCTCATCTCGCGCATTTGCCAAGTCTGTGGACACGTTCCTATTTTATTTCTATTGCTGGGAATGTATCAAGTCAAACAATACAACATTATGTTGAAAGTCAAAAAACGAGGGGTGAAACTTGTGACACAAACCATCACGGTCAAAGTTAAATTGCTTCCGACAAAAGAACAACTTAGGCTATTGGAACAAAGTAGTTCCGATTATATTAAACTCATTAATACACTGGTATCAGAAATGGTTGAAGCGAAGAAAAGCATGAAGAAAAGCACAAAGGCTATTGAAGCCAATCTTCCAAGTGCGGTTAAAAATCAAGCGATTAAAGATGCGAAAAGTTTATTTTCTACAAAAGTACAAAAGAGTAAATACAAAATTGTTCCCATTCTAAAAAGACCTGTTTGTGTGTGGAATAACCAAAATTATTCATTTGATTTCTCGCACATTTCAATGCCCTTTATGGTAAATGGAAGGTCAACTCGGTTAAAGGTTCGTGCTTTATTAACCGACAAATATAATCGCAATTTTGAATTGTTGAAACACAAGTTAGGTACACTTCGTATCACAAAGAAATCTGCTAAATGGATCGCTCAAATATCTGTCACAATCCCTACAAACGAAAAAATGGGAACAAAGATTTTAGGAGTGGACTTAGGTCTCAAAGTTCCTGCGGTAGCCATCACAAACGATGATAAGGTTCATTTCTTCGGAAACGGTAGACAAAACAAATATATAAAACGTAAGTTTCGTAGTATTCGCAAGAAGTTAGGAGAAGCTAAGAAATTGAATGCCCTTCGGCAACTTGATAATAAAGAACAAAGATGGATGCAAGACCAAGACCACAAAGTGAGTCGTGAAATCGTTGATTTCGCAACGAATAATAATATCTCTGTCATTCGATTGGAGCAACTAACGAACATTAGACAGACGGCACGAACAAGCCGTAAAAACGAAAAAAATCTACACACTTGGTCATTCTTTCGTCTAGCACAATTCATTGAGTACAAAGCGAATTTAGTTGGTATAAAGACCGAATATGTGAATCCTTCTTATACAAGTCAAACATGTCCGAAGTGTTTTGAAAAGAACAAAGCACAAGATAGAAAATATAAGTGTCAATGTAGATTTGAGAAGCATCGTGATATCGTTGGGGCGATGAACATTCGCTACGCAACTGTGGTTGATGGTAATAGTCAACCAGCCTAAGAACCTATATGGTCTGTCTTAGGAGGGGTGATGGCACACCCTCATCTTGAAGGCTGTTCAAAACAGAAATGAACTGCGAACGGTTAGTCATTCAAGAATCCCATCCGTTACACCGTAAGGTGTAGGACTTGCGGCTTTAGCCGTGGGAGTGTCAAATGTGATATTTATTTTTATAATAATTGATTCAGTATATACATAGAATATTACTAAATTGATTAACAGTTTTTTTAATAATGTTTAATAAATTATTCTTCCAGAGGAGGAGAGGATTTGGAAAGAAATGTTGATGCTATAAGAGAAGCTATTATTAAACAAATAGAAAAAGATATAAGTGATGGTGGAATAAAAAGATATTATCAGACTGTGTGTCCATTATGTCAAGGAGAAATTAATATTATTTTGCAAGACCAATCCCAAAATAAATGTTCACTATGTAATCAAATAATCACTTTACATATAGAGTTTGATTAGATTGTTTGTTGATTAATGCAATGTTTCAATGTTGATAATACTATTGTACTTTTTATATTCTATTGACTGTATTGCAACACTAAAATAAAAATGCAATATTACGAATTAGGTAAACTAGCTGAACATGTAGGAGATGACAATTTTAATCATACCGACAGGGCTGCTCTAACTCTCTATCTTTTAAGTTACTAAGCTGTTGTTCAATTCCCCCTTGGTTTTCCCGAAATTATGTTTACAAAATGAGATAATGTGCGATGATGTAAATTTTTGTTTTATTCCCCATTACATGGATTAATTAAATTCACCGAAAAAACAGCCAATGTTTCTACAATTCCATAAATGTGTTGACTATTATGGGCAGTGTCACAACGGAAAACAAAACATTTGGTTCCTGTATATCTCGACGTAATACAGGAACCACCTTTCTATTCTACACGTTCGCTGTCGTAAATGCATACGACAGTACAATATCTTACGATTTAGAACAGATATAAGCTTTATATCCACCATACATAATGAGTAGATTTTCTCCATCATCTTGAAAGTCATACAAAGGCTCCCCTGTAAGGTAATATTTAATTAATACTCAAAGGATTAGCTCCAAATTCATCTCATATAAGATTTGCTCGTGAGTAAAGAAATTGCCTTTTTCATGAAACTAAGTACCTACACTCGAAAACGCGGAAATATGAAGAACAAAAGAAAGGCCACAAGATACGTTAAAACAAGTGGTACTGATGTACAGAAAAAACCTTTAAATAAAGCCTTTTTACAGATTGTTGAACGACCTGCAACACCGGAATGCATCCAATGGTTAACTGTCTACATAATTAATTGGGCTCTAATTGATTACGCTATCTCCTTATTCCTTGTAGTTAGAAGCTTTATCGCTTTATTCCTTATGACTACCCTTATCATGATGTATATAACAAGAAGAATAATCCCATTTACGTAGGTTTAGATTTTCAACATCTTTGCTTTGATACCCGCAACAAGAACATAATTGACTGGAATAAAATGTGTCCGATACGACAATGACTTGTTTGCCGTACCATTTTGCTTTAGTTCGAAACTGTGACCATGATACCTTACTAATCGCTTTTGCTAACTTATGATTCTTTAACGTATTCGATACTTGCAAATCCTCTATACCAATCACATCGTGGCTTTTGATGATTCCAGTTGAGAGTTTGTCCAAGTCATCTTTTCTAACATTCTTCATGTATTCATAAATTATTTCTAGGAGATTCCCCAAAAAGAATCCGTCTGTCTAATCTAGAGCACTGGTTTTGAAAAAGCGTGTACCATATGTCAAACCTTCTCCTGTTTCTTTGTATGCGTGATTTCATAGAGATAGAAAATCATAGAATATAAAACGAGAAGAGTCAATCATTTTGTTGATTAGAGTTGTCCTGTGCTTGATAGGGATAAATACGAAATTGATATTCTTTATGAATCATTACAAGTTTCATCTCTATTTCGATATAAGGTCACTATATACCGAACATATATTCAAAAGGTAATAAAGTGTTACTGGACTGTCAGGATCACTTTACTCCCCACCTACTGAACTATATCCCTTCTCGTTCCTTGAAAAAGAAGTTTTCTTGGCTAAAATGATAAATATATGATTATAGAATTTTTTATTCCTAAATCGAATCACTTTTTTAAATTAGCATACTATCTCTAAAAGATTGACCACACTATAGAAAAAACCTCGGTTATTTCCCTTTTTCGTTCAAGTAAAAAATCCTACAATCAAATCAGCCATGATAAAGTAGCAATTGACCGGATTGAGCTTTGAAATTAACATCTCTTCCTATCTAATTTATTTTTATAAACCTAGATTAGCATACTTATTTAAAGGATTCATTGCTTTTGTAAGGCCATGTAATTATCTAAATTTATTTTGGACATAATTGTAGTCCCCTTTGGTGCTACAATCTGCGAGATAGATTGTAGCACAGCCTTCAATTGCCCCAGCTCAATTGACTGTGACAATAGGATAATATGAAAAAATTTTTCATGAAATACTTCATGTAACTTGTCATATTGAATACAATAAGTAGGAGCTATCTTATTAGCTATAGCAACAGCATTTTGATTTTTTTCCACACCAAATATTGAAGCTGTTGGATAACGTACTTTCATTTCTAATAACGTCGCACCACAACCGGCCCCAACATGAAGAATATTTACTTTGTCTTCCATACATTGATCTGCGAATTCTAGTAAATCATAATAAATATATAAACTTTCTGAAGTAAATCCCCATTTCCTATAGAACTTCTCATTATTTCCATTTAAAGTTAATGAGAAATTAATTACATCTGCTTTCCACGAAACACTTCCGTAATGATGAATAAACGTATCTCTACATAAATATAATTTGTAGCCTTTTTCAAACATTCGTAATGATAGATCATCATCTTCATAGTTTCCTGGTGTAAATTGTTCATCCAATAATCCAATTTCATCTAAAACTGTTTTTTTGATAAGTATACAAAAACCTATTAGTTTCATACGCTCTTCCCATTTAGTTTCATCACTTTGGTTATATAGACTTGCAAATTCTTGCATCTCTTGAATATCCTTGTAAGAAGTAGGAATAGTACTATAATAAGAGGCATTATTAGTTACAGGCCCTACAGCCGCAGTATTTTCTTTTGCGTATAAACATTTCAGCAAGTTCGTTAGCCATTGTTCCGTTACAACCACATCGTTATTCAATAATAAAATATTCTCACCCTTTGCTTTTCTAATTCCTTGATTACATCCTCTAGGAAAACCCCTATTCTCTTCATTTTTCACAAGCTTAATATCAGGCTGCATTTCTAGCCATTCTACAGTACCATCTATTGATGCATTATCCACTACAATTAATTCATAATCCTCTTGTACTGTATATTTTCTAATACTATGGATACATTCTTTAGTGTACTGTAATTGATTATGGGTTAATATAATTATACTTGTTAACATAAACATTCTCCTCTCAACACCCAAGATAATACCATCTTGCAATGAACCACCCGCAACTGCTACATACTTTTGTGGAAAGAAACAATAGGTCTAGTTGAACAAGACCTTTTCCTTGTTCATTTAGTTTATAAAGCTAAGAAAGAAGTGAACATACCCCATCTATCGTTGGGCTATCGACTTGCACAAACTTGAGGAAAGAAAATTCTTTAAATAATTTATCATTAAAAAACTATTTTTTTAATAAATCATCTAAATATTCCCTGTTATATTTAATACTGGGATGATTAGGAAGGAATTGTGCAGCCTGTTCATTATGATAAATTGCTTTTTCATATTCTTTTATACGATCATAACAAATACACAATTGAATGTGCGGCAACCACGTATAACACGCTTCGAAAATGAATGGAGAATCTTTTGGCTTTGATCCTTCAATTGCTGAAAGATACCAATAAATAGCTTTCGAGTACTCATCTTGTTGTAAAAACAGATACCCTAAATGGCAACAAATCTCCGCTCTAGGTGTATCATACATAAATGAATACAAGCAAGAATAAATAGACTCTTTCCACTTACCTAATCCTAAATAACATTCAGCTCTTTTCAAGCAAGCTTGAATATTATCTTCAAACCATCCTTCTCCCCCGTCTAAAAATTTTGAATACCACTTAATTGCTACATCATATAATTGATGATCCTTACATTCATTTGCAAAATAATATACATCCCGAGGATTTAATATTTTTCCATCCGCCAGATGTTTTTCATATATTTTTAAATTACGGTCAGTATGCCCTTTTTCTTTTTTATGTGTAACACCTATGTCACTGTTTATCAAATTTCCATATACGGCTAAATATTCATGAACAAAACCCTTCCATTGAAAATCCCTTTTTTTCTTTACTAATCGATACCTCCTCAGCTGATATGTAGGATTCCCTTCTGCATCAAAATTCAAATAATATTTCATAGAAACCGCATCAATACTATCCTCTAATGTACGCTTTAATTGGAGAAATTTCTTTTTATCTTCCTCTGCTATTACGTCGTCTGCATCAAGCCAGAGGATATACTTTTTAGTGGCCTTAGAAAACGCAAAATTTCGTGCTGCTGAAAAATCATCAATCCATTTAAAATCATAAATTTTCGCCTTGTATCTTGTTACAATTTTTTTTGTGGCATCTGTTGAACCAGTATCTACAATAATAATTTCATCAACTATATCTTCAACAGAATCCAAACACCTGGAAATAGTTTGTTCTTCATTTTTTACAATCATACATAAACTGATTGTGATCATATGTTTTTCACCTACCTAATGTATTTCAAATACATCTGTACAGAAATTTATTTCAACGTCCCCTCTTATCATTTCATTGTATGCAAAAAACTTTAAGTGTAGCACGACACCTAAAGTTTTTATTTATTTCCGGTATGTTCTTCTTTAGCTTGGAAATGTAGAGTTCAAAACTGGTTTCGTATTTAATACCGATCCTACCGGGATATTATTAATTAACGTGTTATTTAATCCGTCAATAACGACCGCACTACTTGATTCTTGTATGGCTACATAAGCATCGTCCGTTGCTATAATTACACCAAACGGAGATATAGATCCATCAATAACGGTATATTAAAATTGGTTACATACACCTTATGGTTAGCTAAATTAATCGCAAAATAACATGATTACCTACATCAATATTCAATTGATCTTCACCAGAAAATAAATTCGGAACAGCAATCGTACTAAAGCTATTGGTAGTTAAATTATAAACACCCACTAAATTATTATCATTTCCTACTATATAAAGAGAGTTATTAGCCGTATTCAAAACTATTCCTTCTCCTTGAACACCAAGAGCCCCGAGAGTTTGGATTACTGTCTTAGTCATTGTATTTATTACTGAAACATTTTGAGTATTATGGTTAGCTACATATAACCTATTCAATGTATTGTCTATCACTGCACCTATTGGAAATTCCCCAACTTGAATAGTAATTAATATTGAATTAATATCAGCATCAATAGCACTAACTGACGCATTTCTTGAATTCACCACATATACATTATTAAAAATTGGACTAGAAGCCATCCCCCTTGGATTTATAAATCCAGATATTGTAGCAATTCGAGAAAAAGTTGCAACATCAACCACCGAGACAGATCCATTTCCATCATTATCTATATATACCCGTGGGATTGATAGACCAACCGTACTATCAATCAAATCCGATACAACGTTTAATTTAGATCCAAGTAAAAGTTCCTTTTTCATTGCCATATTAAGTGTATCTTGAACACTGCTATTAATATTAAGAACATCTTGCAACGAAGCTCCAGGTCCCGTTATTCCTGGTAAGGTCCCTAAGGCAAATTAAAATTTTCTCCCTCCGCATTTATTATATGTGCTAATCCTAGCTCTTCAAATGCGATGGAAGATAACAAAAGATTTAATGCATCATCACGTGTTAGCGTAATATTAGGTGTTGCATTTGGTAAATTAGACTGTGACAATTCACAGTCCCTCCACCTATCGAGTGTTTATTCGTAAACCTCGATGTTTGCTAAAATCACCGCTTCAATTATAGAATTTTTTCATGTTTTTAACTACTTTCACCAAGTTCACTCATACAATATACTCATTTAGTATCACCCATGCTTATATGTATACCTATAAATCAAGAAATAAATTATGCACTATTTTACCTCTATGCAAGATACAAACAAGAAAATCCCCCTCTTATCTGTAAAAAGTTATTCCTAAAGTGAATGAGGGAATTTCATACAAATTTCCCCACAAAAACTTGCTCTTTTCCTTCATAAAAAAGGGAGAAAACATTTGAAGAACCTCAAGGAAATAGCCAAATCTATTCAAGGGATTCTATTAACCTTCTACTTGGCACTTTCATCCGAATTATACATACTTATCAAACTAAAACTAAAGAGATTAAAAAAGGAATAGAAAGTTTAAAGTCATCATTTTCTCAGACACTTGAAAATATTCTAGGTATCGGACCTGTATTCGCAGCGGGTATTATCACCAAGATTGACTAAATTAAAAAATTTCAGGATGAAACCAAGATAGTCAAATACGCAGGACTATCTTGGAAAAAGTATTAATTAGGGCAATGTACTGCAGAAAACACATCCTTATCACGAGCAAGAAATTAATCTTTACGTAATTTGCTTAGTTTTGAAGCCGCCACCTATGTAAGGCCTCATATCCCTGAATAGGGTGATTACTTCACAAAAACCAAATTTACGTGTTTGAAAAGAGCACTGATAGATAATGTCTACTAACATTATCCCTTTTTTTGAAATTCCATTAACTCACATGGGATTAATAGCCTAGTTTCATATTGATTTTTTTAAGTAGCACTGGTTCATTGAACTCTTGAATCTTCAAAAACGGTACTTGATATTATACATCATAGATTTGATTATCCACATGCACTTAACTACAATTCATTGAGTACGTTGATGTGCAATCCCCAAAAGAGGATTATCTCCGCCGGGATGATTCAAACCACACTTCCCCTTAAATATCCCCATCATGGTCCTGTTATTCCTATAATATCAATTACGCTTTTTAATTTTGTTTGAAGAAGTAGCTCTTTTTTCATAACAGTATCTAACGTATCATTCACTGCCTTATTAATGTTTAAGATATCAGTTATTGTAGCTCCAGGTCCTGTTATCCCTGGCAACGTCCCTAAGGCAAACTGAATTTTCTCCCCTTCAGCATTAACAATGTGTGCCAACCCTAATTCTTCAAATGCGATGGAAGATAAAAGTAAATTAATAGCATCATCACGTGTTAATGTAATATTCGGCGTTATATTTGGTATATTAGGTTGAGACAAATTCATCATTCCCTTCAATTTAATTCATCTTGCATATAAGTACTTTATGATATAAAGCAAGTCCATCATTCCTTTTTTCTTTCACTTCGTAATATTATCCCTTCTAATCTATCCAAATTCTAAATTGAGATAACCACAGTTCGTAGATACCACCAGTTATTATGAAAGCTTCTATCAGTGAAATATTTGGGGATAACTTGAAATTTTCTATAAATCTATTCAGTGAATGATTATTTATCGTTTCTGACAGAAGACTCCTTCCTCAAAAATGTGAAGGTGGAAAACAACAATTTTAGGTGGGAAATGAATGTCGGTTGGCATAAGTCAACATGTTTGCTATCCTTTACTTGTACAGATTGCTCTTCGAAAACTGAAGATACGAGGTTGGTTGCAGAAAAACGTTGAACCGTAAAATCTTCAACGTTCTATCACCCCACACTTGCCGAAGTTGCGAAAACTAAGCTAAAAGTAGGGAGTGTGGTGAGGCAACGTACAAGATACTTATGTTATCACCGTAGGGACTACGGGTAGAGCCTGCTAAAATAACCAGTGGATAATAGGTGTTCGCAGGAATCTCCCACTTCAAACAATCCGCAAGAACGTTAAGTGGTGAGTAGTTCAAATAATGAATTCTTCACACCCAAAACGATTTGATTCGTCCTATTAAATCGTTTTGATATATCGAAATCAATTGTTTGTGAGACGATTATTTATCAAAATAATAGTTGTTCCTTCACGTTTAGATAATCCTTTCCTTCCATTTTTTTGTAGATATACTCTGTGAGCTCACTTTTTCATCCTCCTATTTTAATCCCGTTATCACTTTGATACGTGTCCAAAACACTAAAAACACCTTACTACAAACCCGCCTGGAACGTCCAAATAACTCATTTATCATCTTAAAACGGACGTATACATCATATGTATCACTTATCCTTTTTAGGTATATAAAATATTTATTTCCAACTTAACCTATACAACATTTTGACCTGGCCAAGAAAAGCTGAGGCACAAATTAGACTAAGTAATTGATTTTGAATATTAATAAATAGTCATCCCGTTTAATGCTAAATATGCACAAACGAGATAACCATACATAATAATTAATTCAGTGTACCCATGGATTTGACTCCCTAGTTTCCCCCATAAGCAGGGTTCACATGCTGTTTTCCTTTTGAAAATTTGTGAAAAATTACAACTATTTGTCTTTTCAATTGAAATAAACGTAAGTTCCTACCAGCTATATTCTTAAATCAATAGGTATGGAAATTTACCAGGACATATTCATTACGCTAACTGAATTACTGTTATAGTAGGATTTTGAGCCGGTTGAGTATATGCACCTGCATTAAATATCTGAGGGGATTCTAACGAACTAGTTGTTGAAGCACTAGCATTTACAAGGGTTAAAACGTCTCCTGCATTTAACTGAAGAATAAAAGCCTGAGTTGATCTAGTATCTTGTTGTCCCACAAAACGTGCATCATTATTTGGAACCACACCGTTTACTTGTAAACCATAAAAATAGGAACCTACACCAGCCACTAACGTTATTTGGACCAGATACGTCCCCGTATTCCCTACAGTTACAGTAGCCGATCCTGGAGTGTGCGTGACGTTTGATGTTATACCAGTATTAGAAAATGTAACCACACCACCCGCCGGTACTACTTGAAAAGTACCAGTTGGAACTATATTATATATATGTCCAAATGCCTGAGAAATTAACCCTGTTGCTCCTGTTGCTCCTGTTGCTCCTGTTGCTCCTGTTGCTCCCGTTGCTCCTGTTGCTCCTGTTGCTCCTGTTGCTCCCGTTGCTCCTGTTGCTCCTGTTGCTCCTGTTGCTCCTGTTGCTCCTGTTGCTCCTGTTGCTCCTGTTGCTCCTGTTGCTCCTGTTGCTCCTGTTGCTCCTGTTGCTCCTGTTGATCCTGTTGATCCTGTTGCTCCTGTTGCTCCTGTTGCTCCTGTTGCTCCTGTTGCTCCTGTTGCTCCTGTTGCTCCTGTTGATCCTGTTGCTCCTGTTGCTCCTGTTGATCCTGTTGATCCTGTTGCTCCTGTTGATCCTGTTGATCCTGTTGCTCCTGTTGATCCTGTTGCTCCTGCTCCGGTTCCTGCAGGACCTGTTGGACCAGGAATCCCTTGAATTCCTTGTGCGCCTTGAGGCCCTTGGACACCTTGCACTCCTTGAGGGCCAACCGGTCCATCATTACCTTGCGGACCTGCCGGGCCTTGAATACCTACCGCCCCCGTAGCCCCTGCCGGGCCTGTTGGACCCGTTGCTCCTGTTGCTCCACTGCCTGTTCCCCCAGTTCCTGGAGGCCCCTGAGGACCCGTTGCTCCTGTCGGGCCTGTTGCTCCCGTTCCAGTTCCTCCTGATACGTTAATCAACCCACTGACGGTATTTAATTTTGAATCCAAAAGTAATTCTTTTTTCATTGCCATATCAAGTGTATCTTGAACACTGCTATTAATATTCAGAACATCTTGCAATGAAGCTCCTGGACCTGTTACTCCTGGTAAGGTCCCTAATGCAAATTGTATCTTTTCCCCTTCTGCATTCAGTATATGCGCTAACCCTAGTTCTTCAAATGCAATTGAAGATAATAAAAGATTTAATGCATCATCACGCGTTAACGTTATATTTGGCGTTATATTTGGTAAATTAGGCTGTGACATTATCTCACATCTCCTTATATCTATTAGATAACTTATAATACTTAGCCACAATACCCTCCTATCCGTATTTTCTTACCTCACACTAAATATCATAAATCTCACCACCATATTACGATGATCAATACGATAATGTTTGCGCATTTTTCTCATTTTTCTAAATATAATAAAAATCGATTACAAAGTACTTCTTATACTCATCTACTATTTTATTACATGATAAAAAGAGAGCACCTACATCAGTAGATACTCTTAATATGATAAGGAGGTAATTTTGAGTGAATATGAAACAACGGAGGGTTGTCTCATACTCGATTAATATATGCATATTATTTTCCAATTGTGTAAGAAAATAAAAATTTGTGCCATTGTACTCTTTTCATTAATTATTTTTTTATAATGTTTCATGTTAAACTACTTACTTTTTTATAAACACCTATCCCACACCAATGTCTCTTTCTTCTCATATTATATTCAATATAAATTTCAAAAAGAAAGAGGGAAAATTTCTATGCAACGTGATATTCGAAAGGCCGTTGAAGAACTAAAGAGCTCAGGAATGGAGGATTTTTTACATCAGGGTCCCTGTCAGTTCGATTGCGATGAAGACTGGTCTTCAAGAGAAAGCTGTAAATGTCCGAAAACTAAATGTACACGTGTAAAAAAATGGACATTTTTCACAAAATGTACGCGTGTAAAAAAATTCACATATATAACACGATACACTCGTGTACGTGTAAAAAAATGGACATTCGTGAAAAAACGTATTCGTGAAAAAAGATGTATACTTGTTACGAAACGCATCCGTTTAAAAAAGTGTATATCCGTAACCAAGTGCACCCGTTATGATAAAAAATGTTATTGGACAAAAAAATGTGTCTGTGAAAAAACCGTAACTTTTCCTCATTGTAATCATCATCCCGCTAGATGCCCTGACTATCCTTCTTGTTGCGACGAATGAAAGTATAACACCATCATGGATCTTACATCCAACCCAAATCAATAGGGATACTTGTCTCCCTCAAATTACGCAATTGAACTCTAATTGATTAGGCTATCTCCGCAGTCCTTGCAGTTAGAAACCTTATCGCCTCATTTTTTAGATTTATACTTGCGTTACTATCCCTATCATGGTGTGTACGACAAGAAGGGCACTCCCATTTACGTAAATTTAGATTTTTAACGTCTTTATCGTTTTCCGGCAGAAGACTCCTTCCTCAAAAATGTGAAAGTGTGAAACACCAATTTTAAGTGGGAGATGAATGTCGGTTGGCATAAGCCAACATGTTTGCTATCACTTACTTGTACAGATTGCTCTTCGAAAACTGAAGATATGAGGTTGGTTGCAGAAAAACGTTGCAACCGTAAAATTTTCAACGTTCTATCGCCCCATGCTTGCCGAAGTTGCGAAAACCAAGCTAAAGTAGGGAGTGTGGTGCGTCAACGTACAAGATACTTATGTTCTCACCGTAGGGACTACGGGTAGAGCCTGCTAAGATAGCCGGTGGATACACCGGTGTTCGCAGGAATCTCCCACTTCAAAAAGTCCGTAAGGACGTTAAGTGGTGAGTAGTTCAGGATAGTAAAAAAGATTATAATACATTGGGGGCCCCAAAGGAAAGTGTGCTTTCTTATTATGATATTAAGAAAAAACAGTCAAAGATATATAGCATACTGATAAAGGAGTAATCGTTAATTATTCAATGGAGATAAAATGAATGTTAAATATTATTAGACATATAAAACTCTTTGGGGATTATGTAATTGCTCTACAGAAAAATTCCCCAATCAATAGAAGAAACAACCTCTTTATAAGCTCCATAGGTCTTAGTTGAAAATAAAAGTAAGACTATGTCCTGTTTTTACACGTATCTCGTCTGTTCCCTTTTAATAGATGCAAAGACAGAGGGATTACTTTATAAATAAAAAAGAGGATATGTATGTCAAACAACATACATATCCTCTTTTTATAATTTCTGCATGGATTGAGCCATTGTAATTAATTCTTGTTTAGAAATTCTTGAACTAAATAACTCGATCATTGTTCCATTTTGTCTCCATATTAATTGCCCGCCTTGTACATCTTTAATTCTTTTTGTTGGTGTTAAGGGATAATACACGCCATTCATATTGTTTATTTTCACTCTTTCCCCATGTTCCCCAGGTTGAATATCATTGCCTGTTGCCGCACTTTCAATAATTGCAACTTTCAATTGCGTTCCTTCTCTATTCAAAAAATGCATTTGTACTTTTTCCATATTTTTATGTACTTGCTCTGGATATTTTAATTATATATTCCAATCCTTAGCTATTTCTTTAGGAATAAAACAATTAAAAGAAGTCTTTCCTTTTAATTCATTCAAGGAAAATCCTTTATTAACTACATCTACATTTTCAGCATAAGCATTGATATGAAACTGACTACCTGGCATGAATACAAACAATGCAATCATTAACTTATAAACAATATTTTATCTCCTACTACAACGAATTTTACTAATAGTATTAGAATCCATTAGAAACTTCATACTAATTAGGATCAGCAACAAAGTAAATCCAATTAAAGATCAAGATATGAAGCCAAATATCATTGAATGGATATTTAATTATTATTGAAGAGCAATCTGTAGGTCACATAGGTACACGTCAAAAGAGGAAATCACTTACTTAAAGTGCTTTCCTCTCCTTCTTATTATCATAATGGAGGCACCACAATGAAAGAACATAACAAACACAAATCATATTACATAAGAGAATACACATTAAGGGATAAAAGTACAAAATCAATTAGAGTTGAACCCTGGTGCTCTTTTAAAGAGGAAATGAAGGTGCTTGGTATTACTGATAATGACATTTTTCAAATCCAACTGATTAAAAAAATGTATGTGAAATTGCGAATCCTCTTGTAAATGTTGTAATATAAGCACAAATAGAAGAATACCCTTAGTCTATAACTTATAAAATAAAAAAGTGAGCAACATGCTACCAACATGTGCTCTCCTTTAGATAACTGCTACCGTCAAGGTGGTGTCTACCAATTAACGTTTACGAAAACCACTCTTTTTCTTTTGCTTGCGACGGCATGAAGAAAGGGTGGTTTTTCGTTTATCTAAAAACTTCTTTTTAAACATATAAGCTGTTAAGTCACGAAGTACAGATTTTATGTCCATATAGATTTTTCTGTTTGCATGTTGCAAAATTTAATCGCGAAAAAATTCGGAGAGTTCAGTTATTATATTTTGATGAATCATACGCATTTCATTTAATTTCAGAGAATGAATTAATCCCTCAAAAATACCGTATTGTTGCAATTAATGATTGGGAAATTAACGAAGAATTTGGTTTTGAACTTGTAAATTCTAAATCTAAACAAGCCGTATTACAACGAGCAATTGATATGGCAAGTGCAATTGCAAAAAAATATTGTGAAAAACCTGTTAAACAATAATTATATTATGTAGTGAAGATCATTCTGTAGGAGGTGTTGAAATTGACTTTTAACTACGTTAATAAAAAAACAAGCAATTATCTTCTTAATCCAGGAACAGGAATTTACATTCTTTCGAACATTAATGATACCCCTGGTGGCGGTGGCCACTAAAAAATAACACCTACAAATACTGTAGGTGTTATTTTTAATCCTTTAGGCTTGTAAAATATTTCGTATTTCTTCTATACGTAAATTTGTAAACTTTGCAATATCTTCTATTGGCATTCCGTTTTTGTGCATACCACGAATAAGTTGCTTTTTCCCTTTTTCAATCCCTTTTTGTTCTGCATAAGCAAACTTTGCGGCTTCATCCATCAACGCTTTCTCCCTTGCTTCATACGCTTGTCGAAAAGAAGAATCTTGATTCATACGTTCCCATTTATTCATGGCTTTTTGTAAAATCGGGTCTTGGTTCATCGCAATATCCTCCAATGTTTGGGTTAATCGTTCATCTTCATTCGCTGGAAGTAGTAACAACCAGCGAACAAACGAATCTTCCCAGGGATTTACTTGTTCATTACGCCACTGTTGCATTAATTTTGGAATTTCCACGATATGAATTTCAATATCATCGTTTAACTTCTTTTGTTGTTGTTGATTCCATAGGATTCCTGTTGTATGAAACGCTTCATATTCTGGAAACATCACAAAGTTTAACAAATTAATCGTAATGGTTTTATGAAGAGAACTATAAGACATCCCCTTTTGTAATTGAGATGTATATAATCTTCCCAAATAATACAGGCTTCTTTTAATCATATCATGATTATTATTCAATTGAATTTCCACATTTACCTTTGTTCCTGTATCTAATGTCGCTGAAATATCTAAAATGGATAATTTATCTTCCTCATGTTCTCGGTGCAAGTGCGGGTCTTCTAATTGTAACGAAACAATAGGTGATTCTAAAGAACCCTGTAACATCGCATTTAAAAAAGCAATCAGAATATCTTCATTTCCACTTGTGCCAAATAGTTGTTTAAAAGCAAAATCAATGCGTAAATTCACTAATTGTTGGTTGGACAGGGGTTTTCCTCTCCCCATCTCATATGATGTTTTTCTTTCATTGTACATAAAAGAGCGCTTTACATGCAAATACGCCCTTATGTCAACTATATGGGATAATATCGTATACCACTAAGATCAGGTACTTAATAACGATCGGTTTATTTGGTTCTGGTTAGTCAACCTTAATAGTAATAACTATAAGGTTTTTAAGATCGACGAGTGGATTAAATCCGTTTGTTAGTTCATCTAAGCGTACGAAACTTGTTTTCAAGCCCCTATACACTATTCTGATTCCATGCATGCTTTTCAATTAATTCCCATTCATCAAATTGAAGTAATGCCATAAAAATATCATCACCTTTATATCTTCTTCCCTTGGATGAATCCATTCAGTTCCAAATGCTACTTGATTTTGAAATTTATTTTTAATATATGCTTCTAAAGCAAAAGAATAAGAATGACGAATCACTAATAATTTCCGAAAGTCAGGTGCACTATGACTAACCTGATTCATAAGTTGAGAAAACCTCTTTTCCAATATCTGATTAAGATTTGGATTTTACCCATAACATCCATGTATATGGTTTTATTTTTATTTTCAATCCCAGTTTTTATGTTGGTTTATAGCGGGATACAAAGTATATGTCGCTATGCCGTTTTTAATGTTTTCTTTACCCTATGGATGCCGTTACTCTTAATTATTCCCCTTAAGGATAGTCACTTCCTATACCTTCTGCCTCTTCTTAAGGAAGGATGGTTACCGATTTTTAAAACCATCAAATCCACTATCCTTGCATTTCTTGGATTTGAATTTTCCTTTGTGTTATATCCTCATCTAAAAGACAAACGATTTGCTACCAAAGCAATCATCATCGCCAACCTGATTACCATACTAGTTTATCTTCAAATTACACTGGTCTGCTTTGTTTATTTTAGTCCAGATGATATTACACGTTTTTTATGGCCGACTCTTTCTCTCATCACACCGTTCCACTTTTCGTTTCTTGAGCGATTTGAAATTTTTTTTGGCATTCTATATTCTTATTATTTTTGATTCTTGTATTCCGTATATGTTCACCGCTACAAATGGAATGAATCAATTTTTCAATAAAGAAGATAGTCGATTACCTATTTTAATTATAGTAGTGGGTTGTGTTTTCAGTTCATTTTTCTATACACCTTCCTTTGATAAAGTAAATGTATTAAGAGAACTTTGGGGAATAAGTAGCTATTTCATGGTTTTTATATTCCCGGTTTTATTTTTATTGCACATAACGCTCTACCAGTATTGGCGAAGGAGGCATTAAAGGATTCGATATAGTAAAATGATGATACCCTTCATCCTATTCATTTTTATGACGGGATGTGGGTATCGCCTCGATTTAGAAAAACAATCTATTTCGTTGGTTTACGGTTTTGACATGAAAAAATGGTTGTGTATTATATAAAGCCTATTTTCAATCAAGATATTAAGAAAAAATATGAATCCGCTGAAACTACAGCAAATACACCTAGGGAAGCGAAAGGATTATTTAACAGTACGAGTAATAGTTTAGTCTCTACAGAAAAATTACAACTCATCCTATTCAGCCGTGATTTTTTAAAACATGAAGGAGCTTTTCCTTACCTTGATGTTTGGTATCGCGATCCAAAAAACACTGGAACTATGCATATGGTTGCTGTAGATGGTCCAGTCTCATCTATTATGTATAATAACTTTCAGGATAAACCTGCTCTTCCGGAATATTTAACCAATTTGATGAATACCAACAAATTATATAATCGTATGGTCCTTACTACCTTTCATGAGTATCATCGCCAAACCTTTAATAAAGGTATAACTCCTACTATATCCGAAATAAAAAAAGGACCTAAAAACATTATAGTTACTGGATCTGCGCTTCTGAATGATAGAGGGAATCATAAAATGTCATTAAATCGTCGGGAAAGCTTGCTTCTTCTTATGTTACAAAATAAAATTAATACACCCGTTTCTGTTACAATGAAACTCCCTGTTCATTCAATTGAAAAACCGAGTACGATTAAAAATAAAACGGGCAAGAAGTATGTAAAAATGAATATACAGCGTATCAAACGAAACATTACGACCTACTACAGAGATAAACATTTTATTTTCGATACGGCCCTAGACTTGAACATCTCTATATGAGAGCTTACGTTCGATACAGATATACAGACAGGGCAAGATAAATTATCTACACTTATCGCCAAACAATTAAACAAAGATTTAAACAACTTAATTCGCAAGGTCCAGCGAGAAAATCTGGATCCATTTGGCTTTGGTGATTATGCAAGAGCTTGCCATTATCAAGAATGGAAACAGGTGCAAGATGATTGGCCTAAGGATTTTTCAAAAGCGAAAGTACAAGTAACCCCTACGATAAAGATTTTAGAAAGTGGTATTATCAAATAAATAGGTCTTCCTATTATTAAAAAACGTCCATATTCGGGATAAGGGTGTTTACAAGTCCTAAACCCAGCATCTTCAAATAAATATGATATTTTAGAATAATCAGATTTTAACAACGTAAATTTAATAAGTTTCAACAGTTCAAAAAAGCGACACAGCACTCCAATATTGTAATTTAAAGCCGCAAAAATCATGAAAATAATCCTCAGTTGTAAGAATATTCTAAAATGCACGTTCCACTCGAAGATGCTAGTTCTCCCCCTATAACATATAGGCTTTTCTTTTGTATGGTAGCAGCTATTTTGATATGATATATACGTACAAACACTTGCAAAATCACAAACACAACAAAGACAGTCTGGCATACCTGTCTTTGTTGTGTTTTTTCGTAAAAAAAGCGGTCCAAAGTCCGCCTCTTTTATGCTTGCTCTATGATTTTCTTTACTTCTTCAATCGTGAGTTCACTGGCTTGTGCAATGGTTTCTATTGGGACTTGTAAACGATGCATACCGAGAATCATTTGACGTTTTCCCTGTTGAACGCCTTTTTCAAGCCCTTTTTGAATTCCCTCTTGGATCCCTTCTTCTCTTCCTTTATTTAATGCATGTGCGATGCCTGCCGCTTTCATCCATTAGAATCTTTTCCCGCGCCTCATACGCTTGACGGAATGAAGCATCCTGACTCATATATTCCCATTTATCCATCGCCTTTTGTAACATTGGATCTTGGTTCACTGCAATCGCCTCCAAAATTTGTGTTAAGTGTTCATCTTCATTCGCAGGAAGTAATAGTAACCATCGTACAAAAGAATCTACCCACGGATTGACCTTTTCTTCTCGCCATTGTTGCATGAGTTTTGGAATTTCTATAAGATGAATTTCAATTTCATCACTTAAAAGTTTCTGTTGTTGCATATTCCACAGTTTCCCCGTCGTATGAAACTCTTCATATTCTTTAAACATGACAAAATTCAATAAATTAATTGTAATGGTTTTATGAAGAGAACTATAGGGTTTTCCTTTTTTTAATTGCGACGCATACAACCGGTTCCAGTAATACAAAGAGCGTTTTAGAATGTCATGATGATTATTCATCTGTCTATATTTTAAGCCTACATAACAATTATTTGAAAATTATTGAGTATTTCAAACAAAAATGGGGATATGCAATCGATATGTTTGCTACTTTTACAGAATTTCTATCTAAAAAAAACAATCGAAACACATATAAAGAAGAGAATCAAGATGAGGACCGTCCTCCTTCTACTTGCCATGAATTTGATCTTTTTACTCCTGTCGAACCTACTGAAGTAGCAGCCACAGTAGAAGAACAAGAAAAACAAGTACAAGAAACAAACCTTTTCAACGGTAAAAAATTAAAATTACGTTTCCGAGAGATGGACGAGCATATGAGTGAAGCGCAAAAGAAAATGTACATGTATATACTCACGCAGGATACAAGCATCAAAGAAAACGATGCGTATACCATCGCTTTACGTATGCCACCAGATGTAAACTGGGAAGTTACACAGACATTTGAAGAATGCGTACGTGAATTTAAACATATCCAAGCGGACGTCAGTGCATCCGCGTATTACATCACGAGATATACAAAGAAACTCCATGCATACAGGAAAATACGCATGAAGAAATATAAAAAAAAGAGTGAATCTAGAGTTGATATTGATTTTAAAACGTTCAATGAGATGCTAACTCCAAACTCTTAATATCTATTTTTCAAAACAAAATAAAATCTCTACCGCCTTGTTCAAAAAAATAACACTGACAAGGCTTTTTGTCATGCCGTTATTTTATTTACATTTAAAAATTCTCTTATACAATGAATAACACTTATTAATAGCCTAAGTTTTCAGTCCAAATCATCCGTTTATTTGTCCCTCTCAAATTACTCTATTGAACAAGTATTTGAACAAAAATTTGAATAAAAAATTGGATAAGAAAAAATCTCGAATACCTTGTGACTGTAAGTATGAGGTGTCAAAAATGAGTTCTAATATATTTAATGGTTTTAATTTTTTAAAACAGGGTTTAGTTAAAGAAAAGGAGTATTATTCTGAATACAAATGAATCCATAAAAAAAACACGAAAATCCATCTTATCAAGTGAATAAAGACTTTATTCACTATCATATTCCCCTATCTTATTCTTACAAATTTGACTCATGCTTTGATTCAAAGGTTAGTAACAAATTGTTCTATCATCCTGTAAATATTACTAATAAAACTCCAACACATAATTATGAGCATAACGGTACTTTGAAGAGAAATCCAATTAGCTACTTTACACGAACGTTCAATAAAATGATCGATAACTTTAGAGAGATACATATTATGACACAACGTAAGGCGAATAAACATGTTAGTAATGTAGCTATTTTTCAGCGGACGATTATAGGATATACTTGGAGAAAATACAAATAAAACCCTATATATATTCTTCGTTAATTCGATAAAGTAAATATTACTTTTACATTATGAATTCCATCTATTTTTTAAGATTCGCAACAAGGACGTCAGTATTGTACAATGCTTTGAAATCCATCGTGTTTGTCAAAATCATTTTTGCTATGCACAACCTAAATCACTAAGCCTATACTTGAGCACATCACCTCTACTTGATGTGATACAAATGTTAAGAAAATAAATCCAGTTCAGAAAGGAAGTATATGTATGAAGTACAAAGATCGAAAACATGCAAAGCGCAAATACAAACAAGCGTTTCTTGCAACTGTTGCAACTATGACGTTAGGAGTAAGTACATTGGGGAGTACTTCTTCTGCATTTGCTGCCGAAAATACAGCAAATATACAAAAGGCACCTTCCGCATCAGCAACTGATGGACCTGTTTTTAAAAGAGAAAGTGATGGAACTATTACAGTTTTAAAGGACAAATTTTTCAATATAGAGGCCTTAAAAGCAATTGGTTCATTAGGTGGGGCTACATTAAAACAAGCTTGGGCTGATTCTCAAGTAGAGGGCGGGAACTTTAACAACACTTTTAGAACTTTATCCATGGGATCCGCAGCACTAATTCCATATGGCGGAGTAGTGATTTCTCCATTAATTGGACTACTATGGCCAGAGGACACGACAGATGCAAAAAATCGGTTAGAAAAATTGATGAAGGATATTGCTAAGCAAACGCATGCACAAATTGAAAGTTATGATTTGGAAACACTTGGACAAAAACTAGACAAACTATATAAAGATTTACAGGAATTTGAAAACTATATGAATCCTACCGGTACCGGCGGGAAAATTGCTAAAGCACCTTCAGTAGGTGATGGACCAGCTTCTATGCGATCGAAAGCTGAATTTATTCATGACGATTTCAAAGCGCTCATATCAGAGGCTCAAAAACCGTCATATAAAGAAGCGGAGTTTCCTATATTTATGGTCGCAGCAACAGCTCATTTGAACTTCTTGCACTACATGGAGCTCCACGGTAAAGATCCTGAAATAAACTATGACGATGATGGTCTCACAAAATCATTTTTAAACCCGCAAAAAACGGCACATAAGGATTACTTAAAGTACGCAAACGAATTCGCTAAGAAAGACTTAGATGACTCCAGTCAGATAGAAAAAACTGTGCAAGATCTTGAGAAAAAGCTTCCTGGATCACTGATACTTCCTGGAGCAGAGGTACGCGCACCGGCTATTAAGGCTACTGTCCTGGGATGGAGCACTAAACTTGAAGAAACGTTAAATAAGTCAATAAATAATATAGCTTTCAAACAAGCAGCAAACATTAAATCTGAGTTTACACTGGATCAAAATGGACGAACTTTGTACTACGATCTAAAGGGACAAATGCAAACTGGATGGAAAGAAATTGGGACTTCATTTGCAACTAGACATGAAATAGACTCTACTAATAGCGGAGATAAGTTTAGCAGAGAATGGCTAAAAGCGCAGGGAATTAAATATTCATGGTATTACTTCAGTCCTACAAAAACTGACACGTTTGAAGAAGGTGAGATGTATGTCGATACTACACAAACTCTTCCTGATGGTAAAACATATAAATTTAATAAAAATGGTAAGTGTCTAAATCCAGATGGTAGAGCGCTAACTGCTTATGATGTAGGTTTACAGGATGGAACTTACAAAATATTGTCCAAAATCGACTCTAATAAAGTTTTAGATTTTAATCAAGGTTCACTAGGTAACTCCATACTATACGATTATAAAGGTGGAGCGAACCAACAATGGACGCTGCAATATAATAAAGATAAAAACGCGTATCAAATCATAAGTAAAAAAGATCCTAACAAGGCATTATCATGGGATCAGAGTGGTGGTAAAGCGTACGACGCTAAGTACGTCTTCCTTGCAGGTAAAGCAAATGACCCAGAGCAGTATTGGACATTAGAAGATGCAGGAGATGGCTACTTCTTTATTCACAGTTTAAAAGATTCTAATATGGTATTGGATATAGCAGGTAACAATGCGATTAATGAGACACCAATAAAAGTTTACCCAAAAACTGGCGGCGATAACGAAAAATTTAAATTTGAAGGCCTGAAATAACTCAACCACATTATCTAGTAAATATCCCCTATCTAATAGATAGGGGATATTTACATCTATTGATTTCGTTCGGACATATAGGCCGAAATAACTCATTCTTTGCACACGGAATATGGCAGCTTCAATCTCCTTGCCTTTTTCTATATAATCCCAGACAATTCGTTAGGATTCCCATGCCTTCGCTAACATACATGCCACACAATATATAACTAACCTGCAAACCTTACATGCTCCCCCAGACACGCCAACATTATACAAGCCATTTTGAATACCCCAAGATTGATAACGTTCCCGGCGGTACACCTCCTCGTATGGTATATTTAGTATTCACACAAAAAGTACATATCAGACTAGTAAATTAACAAAGCCCCCGTGAGGAGGCTGAGTAGTTACTATTATTTTAAACGCTCTTTTAATTCTTCAAATCCTGGTGTACCAACTAAAGCAAATAAATTTTTCTTGTATACTTATATAGAATGCACGAAAGAATTATAATGAACTAAAAAATCAAAGCAATTTTTGGTTAATTCTGTATGCAAAAACTATTATAACTCATGACTAAAATAAATATTAATTCTTTAATACGTCCTATATCGATAAATTTATTCCGTCGTACAAAATATTAGAAAATGTTAAGACCCCTTCTATCTACAGGGGTTTTAAGGATTAACATGCTAGTTTTGGTCTCTTAAACTCCTATCAGGTTTCACAACTTATTTTCTCTTACATTGGCAACACGCTAGTTTTATCCCTTTTATTATATAAACCTATATTCCAGAAGCTGCTCTACACTCATATAGTCCCTTTAAAAACGGCACCATCAAATGAAGCTGGGCCATAAATCAGTTTAAGCCATTTGGATAAGAGTTAAAAATCCCCCTATAGCGTTATTACCGGATTCCCCCTTAGTGTATCACCCCCACTGAAATTTTAAACACCAAGTATCTGCCCCGCAGTTAATGATACTATTGCGACATTAATTAACATCGCTCCACCTTCCGCAAAAGAATTTGTATTTGCTATCGGTGTAGGAGTAGCAGGACTTGTAGCAGTATTCACAGTAACTAATTGATAAGTTTTAAAATCATTAACACTTACACTCATTCGATAGGTAGTGGAGTAACACTTTATGTATATCGAACAGTTAAGATAGCTTCCTACCATCCCTTGTCCGAAGCCAATTCATCTCCCACCTACTCACTGGACTGTGACTCTTCACGCTCCTTGAGGAAGGAGTCTTCTTGCTAAAAGGATAAAAAATATTGCGTTAGTTAAAATTACTTTTCGTTATATACAGTACCAATCATCTAAACTATAATCATAGCACATCACCTCTCCTCTAATTTGATGGGATGTGAATATTGGCAAGATAATATAATCGGAAAGGATGATTTGATGAAGTATAAATATTGCACACATACAAAACAAAAATACAAACAAGCGTTTCTTGCAACCGTAGCAACTATGTCTTTAGGAGTAAGTGCATTAGGGGGCACTACTTCTGTATTTGCTGCTGATGATGTGATTCCTATAGTAAACTCTAATACATTAGAACAAAGCCCTGAAGATTCTCAAGAACGCACAAAAAAGCAAGATGAAACACGTGAACATTTCAAAAATACACCTCAAAAAACACTAACTGTTTTAATCGCAGCGGATAAACAGTATCGAGATGCTCATTCGGATTGGAAAGAGCGCACAAAAGAATTAATAGAAAAAGGAACAGCGGATTTCAAAGAATATTATAATATTAAATATGTTCCCATCCAATTTTATGAATGGGACTCAAAGGGAGAGAATCACTCTGATATAATGTATAATTTTGCCGATGATTACACTACATATATAACTGACAACTCGAATTTTTCGGGTAGTTTCAGTTTTGTCGTTGGGTTTACTGCTAACAGAAAATATGGTAGTGCTTACGGAGGAATGTTGCCACAAACAATAGGACTAGAAGGGATCGAATCTATTCCATTAATCACTATTAAAGATGTCCCAAGTAATAATATAATTTGTAGTATCGAAAGTACAATTAAGCATGAGTTATCACATACTTATAGTGTCCCGGATGACCATAAAGGAGTAAGAAATAGTGTAATGTCTTCTAAAGTGGGGATTACTGGGTGGTCTTCGGCTGAAATGGAAATTATACGTAAAAACAGAGATCGTTATCAGAACCATACACTTTAGAGAATAACTATACAAATCTATATCTTATCATTATAAAATAGTACAGTTTTATAGAAGATGCTAATTTGTTTTCCTATCATGTAAGCAAGTCTTAATATAAAAAATAAAACTCTTTATCAATAACAGAGAACTGGGCACTCAAAAGAGTGCTTTTTCAAAACCGAACCTTTAGCTCAGTTATTTAAAGCAAACGCCTCATAACCAGCCAGTCGTAGGATATATGATGCTATACACCAGTACACTCTAAAGATCCGTCGGCAGACTTTAAAAGTGACAAAGGTACAAGCATTATTGTGAAAGTTAATGATATCGATAATAGAAACCATTTCTAGAAAAATTTATGCTTCTCTAAAAAATATGCATCTACAGATGATGGGGGACACCCAAACCCAATAAGGTGGGCATTTCTGATTTATTACCGTAGCATTCCCCTCAGCAATAAAACGAAAAAGGAGATTTACCATGAAATATAAAGAACGAACACATGCAAAACGTAGGTTCAAAAAAGCAGTATTTGTTACTGCTGCAACTATGACTTTAGGGATGAGTACATTTGGAGATACTATTTCTGTATTTGCTGCTGAAAATACAACAGAAACACAAAAAGAAACAACTACATTCGAAAAAAACATACAAGCAATAGACGAAATCCATGTAAAAAAAGGCACAGAAGCAATAGTGGGGTCTGGCTTAGTACCTAGTCATGTAGAAAATTTTAAAACAATCGCTAAAAATACTCATACATATATTTTCTTTCGACCGGTTAATACACTATCTACAAGTCTGATTAAACAGGGTGCCTCAACGAAAGGGCTAAATGTACATGGAAAAAGCTCCAATTGGGGACCTATGGCGGGTTATATTCCTGTTGACCAAGACTTATCTAAAAAATATGGAAATAAAAAAGCAGTCGAAAAAGGAAATAAAGATAATGAGGACTCTTTTGCCGCAAATAACGGACTAAACGGGAAAGATCACATAACCAAAATCATTTTAACTCTAAATCAAGAACGAATAGAAGAACTGCAAAAAGAAAAGCTTTTAGCAAAAGGTACAGAGCAAAAAGAAGACAACCATGTATACCTTATGTTCGATGTGACAAACTCTTCTTATGAATTTAGAATGGACAAACAGACTGGTCAAGTGCAATACAAAACAAAAAAAGGGAAAACTACGACATTAGGTAAAGAATTAGAAAAGTGGACCTTTTTAGAAGTAATGGCTAAAGTCGTCAATGGAGATCCTAAAGCTCTTACAGCTGACTATGATTTATTTGCACTGGCACCTAGTTTATCAGAAATCAAAAAAAGAATTCCAGTAAGTCAATGGGAGAAATTATTAGGAATAGAGAAACCTGTAGAAAAATGGAAAACTACAACCCAATTAATAATTAAACATGGGCTGACTAGAGAAAATAAAGAAGATGGAAAAGGAACATTAACAGATTGGCAAAGAGATATGATTGCTATTTTAAATCAAGCTGCCATTGACAGTGGTTATACTGGTGGAACTGTCATCAATCATGGAACCGAACAAGATAATACAGAATTCCCAGAACAAGATCAAGAAGTTTTCGTGATTACACCAAATGGAGAAACATTTTTAACAAAGAGTTGGGAAGATACCCAAAACTTTATTGCAAAAAATGTTATACAGGAAGGTTATTTATTTTACCAAAATAGGTCTTATAATACAATCGCACCGGGTAGTAAAGCACAAATTCAATGGAACGGGTCTATTCCAACGTCTGTAGAATTTGTACAGGAGCTATCAAAAATCAGAGCTGCCACCAATAATACGGAATTAAATGAAACGGTGACAACTGCCTATACACAAGAAATAATGGAATTACTTAAACAATACTATAATCCAGCGACTCAATTTTTAAAGCAAGAACGTAAGCAGCAGGAGGAGGTTTCTTTATTCCGTGGTATACAGCTTCTAGAAAAAGTAGATCAGTTGCTCAATAATGTGAGTTTACCAAATCAAGAATATCAAACATACTTTGAAATGTTGAAAAAAAGAATTACAAATCAAGTTCAATTGATTCGGAAATCACAAAATATTAAAATCTCGATTGAATCTCTACAGGAAAAATTGAATCTAAATAATACTAATATAGATGAGGTATTTGCTACGTTTCATGTATTAATCAAATAATTCTTAAAGCTAGAGAAGAAAAATTAAGCCTAAACCAAGGACTAATTTTTCTTCTCCATGCTTTTTTAAGTACATATTTGAATGGATAGAACCCTAAAACACGATTCCCCATCCTTTATATCCTATTCTTGAGAACATTATTAGAAATCACAATATTATTTTTCCTAACAGTAGTACCAAGAATTTTCCCATAACAAAACCCTTTTCACTAAAAAAACAGAATATGTCTTGTTACTTCAAAAAAACTATATTAAAAAATACTTTCGCATTCGTTTTTTTTATTCACATCTAAGTTTAGCCTGCATACTGTGCGAATTTCACCCTTACATTACATATTATCTTTACCCTTCAAATCTCACATACTCACCAGACACCCATTGATCCCCGACAACATTGTACCAGCCATTTTGAATGCCTCAAGATTGATATCGTTCCCCGCATTGCACTTTTTTCACAATCTCATAATTTGTTCCTGATCCCATACGATCACGTAATACATCTGCTGTAATCATAACAACAACAGTAACTCCCCTGTTAATACGTATAGGTTGAATGATACAGTTTAGTTCTGGGAAATAAAAAAATAAATTGATTATAATCAATTTATCTCTGTTTCGTTTTTTGCAGCGCAATATATATATAATACTATATCAATTTTCACTCTAATCATATCTAAATTAAAGTCGCATTCTTTAAAAATATTTCTAAATCATAATTTATAAAATCAGCTATTTTTCTTATTATACAAGAAAGCCCCCTATAGAATAGATTATTTATTTTATTCTATAGGGAACTTTTTATTTTTGATTATCTTATTCTGATTACGTTCTAAAAGATATATTTATAATGTTTTTCAGCTTAATCGTCCAATAAACACCAATATAATTACATATTTCCATTATTTCTTTAAGCTATTTGGATTATGGTGATGGTTGCCGCTGGAATATTAAATGGCATCCACCCAGGGTTACTGAGAAGACTATACCCTGGACCTTCTATATAAAAATTCGGATCATTTAATGCAGTATTAGTATTAACTACCTCAAGAGCATCGCCCGCACTCAATGGAATAATAAGATCCCCACTCGGCTTTGTATCCCGAATACTATATACAGTATTCGGCGGAGTTGGAGCAGCTCCATTTATTGATATCCCCCAACTAACTCCAAGTTGTGTTGTGTTCCCTGATTGAACTGTAAAATTAACCCGATAAATTCCCGTATTTGGTACGGTTATAGTCGGAGTTCCTGCCGTATGAGTAATACCCCCAGCTAATACAGCATTATTACTCCAAGGTATAGGAGCTCCTGTACTAAACTGTTGAAGATAGTTATTAGCCGCCGGCACCACATGGTAGATGTATCCATATGCAAGCGCAGCTAATCCTGTTGCTCCTGTTGCTCCTGTTGCTCCTGTTGCTCCTGTTGCTCCTGTTGCTCCTGTTGCTCCTGTTGCTCCTGTTGCTCCTGTTGCTCCTGTTGCTCCTGTTGCTCCTGTTGCTCCTGTTGCTCCTGTTGCTCCTGTTGCTCCTGCTCCGGTTCCTGCAGGACCTGTTGGACCAGGAATCCCTTGAATTCCTTGTGCGCCTTGAGGCCCTTGGACACCTTGCACTCCTTGAGAGCCAACCGGTCCATCATTACCTTGCGGACCTGCCGGGCCTTGAATACCTACCGCCCCCGTAGCCCCTGCCGGGCCTGTTGGACCCGTTGGCCCTGTTGCTCCACTGCCTGTTCCCCCAGTTCCTGGAGGCCCCTGAGGACCCGTTGCTCCTGTCGGGCCTGTTGCTCCCGTTCCAGTTCCTCCTGATACGTTAATCAACCCACTGACGGTATTTAATTTTGAATCCAAAAGTAATTCTTTTTTCATTGCCATATCAAGTGTATCTCGAACACTATTATTAATATTCAGAATATCCTGCAACGAAGCTCCTGGTCCTGTAATGCCCGGTAAAGTCCCCAATGCAAATTGTATTTTTTCCCCTTCTGCGTTTATAATATGTGCTAACCCTAGCTCTTCAAATGCGATGGAAGATAACAATAAATTTAATGCATCATCCCGCGTTAATGTAATATTCGGGGTTATATTTGGTAAATTCGGCTGTGACACTATCTCACCTCTCCTTTAGATTTATTAGATACCTTATAATACTTAGCCAGAAGAACCTCCGATTCTTTGAAATCTGAACCGTATTTTCTTACCTCACACTAAATATCATAAATCTCACTACCAGAGTATGATGAGGAACAAGATGATGTTCGTTCATTTTCCTTATCTTTTTAAATATAATTAAAACCGATTGTAAAGTATTTCTTAGAATCACCTACTGTTCTTATTATTAACTGCATTAACAAAACTACTGTTATATTAACTAGCCTATTAAAAAATTCTTACTTCCTTGTAATCCTATAATCACTCAACATATTTTTATATTAACGAGCAAAAAAAGCCCCTTTTTAATATAAAAAAGGGACCTTTTGAATAAAAGAAGTTTGGTTTGTCACGACCACTATTAATAAATGTTAAAGCATTCACTTTGGCTTAGACTTCTTTTAAAAAGGGCTATATACTTTACCTTGCAAATCATACTACTGCCAGAGAACACACTCCCTATTTTCTTCATTCCGGAAGTACTCTTTATTACAAAGTGCCCTACGCCTCGCTACTATTCGGGAATTAAATAATTGACATGAATCATTTCCTCGCCAAGCTTAGTTAAGCTTCCCACGTCTTCGTATACATGTTACACAAGTATATAACTACCCTTCAAATCTCACCTACACCATGGTTAGATGGTTGTGTGGATGAACCTGCACCGTTACATACAGGCTGTTCTCTTTGCTTGGAAATCCCCTATTTTCTCTATTCACACTCATAACATCCATCTATTATGGTGATAAGATTCATAGTTTTTATAAAAATACTCTTGATAAATGTACTTTTTAAAAACAACTGAAACATTCTATACCTATAATTACAATTATGAGTTTTTTGAACTACCCCCACTTTCAATTCATTTAGAAGTGGAGAATTCCTAAGTAAAGAGTCCTATCGAACTCTAATTGATTAGGCTAACCCCCGCAGTCCTTGCGGTTAGAAGCCTTATCGCTTCATTCTTTAGATTAATACTTACGTTACTATCCCTATCATGGTGTGTACGACAAGAAGGGCAGTTCCATTTACGTAGGTTTAGATTTTTAACGTCTTTGTTTTGATATCCACAACAAGAACATAATTGGCTGGAAGCAAATGTTTTCGACACAACAATGATTTGTTTGCCGTACCATTTTGCCTTATATTCCAACATAGTTCGAAACTGAGACCATGATACCTCACTAATTGCTTTTGCTAACTTATGATTCTTTAACATATTCGATACTTGCAAATCCTCTATACCGATAACATCGTGAGTTTTGATGATTTCAGTTGAGACTTTGTCCAAGTCATCTTTTCTAGCATTCTTCATATATTCATGAATTCTAGCTACTTTTACTCGCTGTTTATTCCAGCGAGAAGATCCTTTTGTTCTTCTAGAAAGAACACGCTGTGCTTTTGCCAATTTCTCTTCTAATGACCGAAAAAACTTCGAATTTTTATAGATTGTTCCATTTGACAAAATGGCGAAATCTTTTAGTCCCACATCCATTCCAATGGAAGATTGTGTTTTTGGAAGTTCTTGCACTTCTGTTTCAACTAAACGATACAAAGTACCTACCAGAAGAGTTCCTTCTAACCGTAGCATTTACAATACATCCCTTTACTTCCCGACTCTTGGCAAATCGAACAAGACCTAGTTTCGGCAATTTCATTTTGTTTCCTACAACAGCAATGTTTTCATTTGTTTGTTTTGTGGTGTAAGATTGTGCGTTGTTTTTCTTAGATCTGAAACGCGGGGCACTCGTTTGTTTTTTGAAAAAGCGTGTATAAGCATCCGCAAGGTTGCGAACAGAAGACTGAATCGCAATACTATCCACTTCTTTGAACCAAACAAACTCTTTCTTCAAGGCAGGAAGTTTGGTAGAGCATGTACCATATGTCAAACCTTTCCCCGTCTCTTTGTATGCGTTATCCCATAGAGATAGGAAATGATTGAATACAAAACGAGAACAGCCCATTGTTTTATTAATTAGGGTTTCTTGTGCTTTATTTGGATAGATACGAAATTTATATGCTTTATGAATCATCATTCCTTTCACCTCCATTTCGGCATATGTCTATTATACAACGAACATACATTCGATAGATAGTGAAGTAACACTTTATGTATATCGAACAATTAAGATGGCTTCCTGCCATCTCTTGTCCGAAGCCAAGAAGACTCGCACCTACTCACTTCGCGTTCCTTGAGGAAAGAGTCTTCTTGGCTAAAATGATAAATTTATACACAATCAGCTGGTATAGATAAATCTACAGGAATGTAAGCATGCCCAGCTTTTACTCAACCTAAAAAGTTAATAATTATTTCAAGTTGCATAAGACTATACACCATAATTGGCGAACAATCACCTAGATACTAAGAAGAAATCCAATGTACTAACACATCAGAATCTTCTTTTAATTGTTTGTACGTAATTTTGGCATCTCGCCAAAGAAAAGCCGTTTAATAAGGCGTTTCTGCAGCCCACTTTTCAATTTGTTCTAATAACTTCATAACGTTCTGACCATAGAATTCATTGTAAATAAATAGGCTTGGATTTGTCTCATGAAAATCATACAACCAAATTAATACAAGTAAAACTGTACGGTAATAGATTGGTTGTATGATTCCTTACACAAAAGAACGATACCATATTTCTTTTGGAATTTTTATAATTTTACTTCTAGACGGAAAATAGATTGTTAATTTATACCGAATCATCACATAAATGAGTTCATATCTTTACAATCGATTGTCATGCCAAAAATTTAATATCAGATGTTCTTTTTCACTATACGCTTTGAATATATATCCCTTACTCTTTAGCTGCTTAATAATTTCCTGTAAGGCTTTAACTGATTGGGGATGTATGTCATGCATTAATACAATTTCTTGGTCTTTATTTGCTTGTGATACAACATTTTCAACTATCTTAGGAACAGATTGTTCTAATGGAATTTTGTTATACTTCCAGTCTAAAGAATCAATTGTCCAATCCCAAATTTTAAATCCAGATTCAGCTACTTTATCGCGCAAGTCTTGAGTTAATCCAGGCTTAGATCCATACGGTGGTCTACAAAGTATCGGATTCTTATCTATAATACGTTGAAGGATATGTTGAACTTGTTTCATTTCAGACAAAAAACTTCCTTGCGTGTATAATTTTTTGTAATCATGTGTCATACTATGCAGACCTACGTAGTGGCCATTTTGTTTTTCACTTTTTATTAAATCTGGAAATTGTTCCGCATGTGAACCAATTACAAAAAATGTCGCTTTTACATTCTCTTGTTTTAAAATATTTAAGACTTCTTGTGTATATTTTCCTGGTCCATCATCAAAAGTTAAATATATAACTTTTTTATTTTGCGTCTCCTTCTTAACTTCCCCTTTATCTTGTTTAGTTTCTATCTGAGATTCTTTTTCTTTTTTTAATTGCGCTACATTAGATTTAGTACTAGACTCATTTTTTGCTCTTGCTCCAGAATTAGAAAAATAAGAAAATACAAATACCCCGATAAAAAATAAAATTAAAACCATTACGCTTTTTCTTATCATTCCAAATACCTCCTTTAATTCTATACAATGATTAATAATTCCCTATTTTTCAAGAAAATCGTAATCATTACTGTTTTCAATTAAAAATACGTCTTTTATAAACTTTGATTCCAACAACCGCTCTCACTTCCCTGCCTATTAAGTTGGTTACGAGAAAAGTATATATTTCTGGAAACAAACTGTAAAATGAGTGCAATTGATTTCACCCATCATTTTTTATGATGAATTTTATACACACTTTTTATAAATTAAAAGTTATGTATAATAGATGTTCTAAAAACACCCGAATATAAACAATTTTTTTGGGTTGTCAACATACATTTCACCATAAACCCCCCTTAAGATTAGTACCTTCAAGGAGAATACATATTTAATTGAAATGAATAAGCACAATATCGCATTTGCTTATTCCAACATCAAATCCCTACGATAATACACTCCATTCATTAACAATAAAATAATTAGAAATTAATCTTTTCAGCTTTTCTTCCTCATATAAAAACAAAACTTGTCATTAAATTAAATAAATTTAATGTTACATATAACTTATTACGAAAAACCGAATATTAGAATTTAATAATTAATGATTTTATATATACCTCTAATTAGAAATTTAATAATTATATATGATATATAATTATTAAATCCGCTCTCCGTTTAATGTAGAACTATTAAAATGTCCATTTTACAGACAATTTGAATATTGTCGAGAGAAGCTCAAATTAATTACAATAATTGCACACTATAATTAAAAATTTTTACCCTTAACAAAATCTTAAAAGATTCCATATCAATTAAACCTTGCTTTAAAGTACACTTCAAGGTTTAGAATGTTTTTGTATTTTTTATACCAATCTAAACAGGAGGTCAAGAAATTTATTGGGCTTTTGCAAATTAGTGGAAAACCAATAAAAACAATCCATTATGCTAATTCAACGTCAATACAATATTCTAAACCATTTAGTATCTGAAGATCGGTGGTTCTCACTGAATGAACTAGCCCGGAAACTAAACTGTTCGGTCAAAACAGTTCAAAGAGATTTAGTATATTTACAAAAAAAATTACCAGATAAATGGCAGGTGAAAAATAATAAACATGCAGGTGTAAGATTGTATAAACCTTTTAATTCATCTATTGAAAACATAAATTATCTATATATCCGACACACTCTACTTTTTAAAACATTAGACATATTAATGAATGATAACGTAGGGTCTAATTCAATACTAGCGGAAAAATTGTATATTCAAAACAAAAAGGTTAAAAAACTTTTAAAAGAAGTTGATTTGTATCTAAGCCAATATAAGTTATCTCTAAAAAGGCGCCCTCTAAGAATATCAGGAAATAATATAAATATTCTTCTCATGTACCATAAACTATACCTTGATGCGTATAATAATGAAGAATGGCCCTTTGAAGAATTTAATCAAGAGCTTTATATAGAATTATTAAAAGACGTAGAAAAATTTAAACAAACTAATTATTGTAAAGAAGCAAATAAAGAAATTTCATTCTTCATTTCTTTATACTTAAAGAGAAAATACAGAGGGTATTCAATAGTATTAAAGCATTGGCAGATAAAAAAAATGGAAAACTCAAATGATTACACAAAACTGAAAGGCGTGATAAAAAAGATTTTTCAAAAATATAGTGTTCAGTTATCTACGGTAGATATTACTATTATAATTTCGATAATTAATCGTTCAAAATATGCTTATACAAACCAGAATTATATAAAGTCTATTCAATCTGTTACAAAACCTTCCTGTCCTTTTGTAAAACAATTTATTCAGGATTTAGAAAAAAGTTTCAAACTAGAATTATTAAACGATACTAAGTTTATAAAGATTTTAAATAATACCATTACTACTTCTAACACACACAACAACTGGATATTTAGCGATTATAATGATCATCATGCTCTTATAACTCACATTAAAAAAAATCATTCCTCTGTTTTTTTTACTATAAATAAGGAATTAACTAATTTAAAAAATACATATGACAAGCTTCATATGCCTTTAAATAATTCAATACATACTACTATTTTATTAACAATGTATATTGCAACAAAGAAAATGCATCTTGAACGAAAAAATCCTCAAGTAATTTTGTATACAAAAGAAGGTGAGTATTGGAAACTCTATTTACAAGCCTTCATTTCATTAACTTTTAAAAAGACTATTGATTTCCTAGATATAAATCTCGAAAATTTAACTAAAGCATATATAGAATACCCGGAAATTTCTTGCGTAATAACCGATACATCTATTGAATGCGAACACATTCCTGTAATCCTAATCTCTTCAGTTCCCACTCAACGTAATTTAGAAGAAATAAAAAATTTCTTCTAATATCTTTTATTACGAAATAATACTTTTTAATAATTTCTATACATAAATAAATTTCTAAACAAATACAACTACTTATTTCTGAAGTAAATTGAAATAAGTAGTTGTATTTTTGGCTACTAAAAGAAGTATATTCCATACGGTAATAGAAAATTATATTTCTTACTTCAGGTAAAATATTTTTCTAATTCACCTGAAAAATTTATGATTATTTGACAATTACATTATAATCCGTTTATACATATAGTAATTTGCCGGGATTTTCTTTTTCCTTCGCAATATATACGAAGTGCGAAATTATTGGAAGTATACAAAAGCTTACATAGTCTCAGTATCATAAAAACTCTGATATGTAGGCAACCTAGGGAATGACGGATCTGTAATGTCAGCTTCAGCGTAGTTTCCCTTATGAATTATCTTAGATGCATGATAATGTCATGATTTCGTTAAAGTGTCTAGTGGGACCGTCTGTAGGTTATATTTGGTTTCTATTTTCGAGATTTCATTAGGGAAATTAGGATGAAAATGAGGGGCACGTGCTCCATTTCGATATATATCTTCCAAATTACGAACGTACACTCTGGGTTAATTCATATCTCACCTACTTACACGCATCCGCATGTTCCTTGAGGAAAAAATCTGCTTGACTAAAGTGATAAAGCCTTATAAATAAAAATCACAAAAAGTGATTGCAACAATCACTTTTTGTGATTTTTATTTATATCAAAAGTTTTATATAATACTTCTACAAATTAGAAAATACTATATTTTCTAATTTACTAAAATAAAAGTCCAGGAGGTGACAATGATGCCGTTAAAAATTTATAATGAATGTATTGATATACATATTAGAAGAAAAGAAGAAATATTAGAATTTTTATCTCAAGAAGATAGATGGTATCATTTATTAGAAATTAAAAATAGTTTAAATTGGTCTAGTAATACCTTAAGAAAAGATATAAGCATTTTACAAGATTTCCTACCAAGCACCTGGGAAATCCAGATGAAAAAAGGATTCGGAGTCCGTTTAAAAAAACCTACAAATTCTACAATTGAAGACATTATATACAACATTAGAAATCAATCCAGTTTTTTTAAAATATTTCGTTACATATTAAACCATAAAAATGTGACGCTTTCATCATTGTCAAATGAATTTAATATTTCTTACTACACTATTAAATGTACGTTAAATAAAATTGAAACATTTATACAACAATATAATTTATATTTAACCAAGCGCCCCTTACAGATTAAAGGAGAAGAATGGTTAATTCGAAGATGCACTGTTGATATATATTTAAATATATATGGACAAAACTGGCCTTTCAGTTATTATGAGAAAAATCGAATTCATTACTTTATTGAACTGTTTGAAAAAACATGGAATATTACTTTTTTCCAAAATGATAAACATTTGCTATCTTGTATATTAGCGATAACTGTGTCTAGAATTAAAACCAATAATCCTATCTATATTGATTCAAGAGATTACAGTATATTAAGAGATACATTATACTATACAACTTGTGAAAAAATTATATCTCCTCTTGAAAAGGAAACAAATATTTTGTTCTCTACTGATGAAATAATATATTTTACCATCCATTTAATAGGTGCAAAATATTGGGGTGAAAATCATAATCTCTCTAAAAGTATTACATTAAATCAAATATCAAAACAATTTATTCATTTAAATAAAAGCATAAATTATTTCTTATCTAATCTAGAAGGGGCCTTACAGATTCCCCTACTTCAAAATGAAGAATTAATTAATCATATTACAAAGTGTATACAAAGAGTATTCTACTTAAGCAAAATACAATCATTAAATAAGTTCACACCCTCTTTAGAAAATAGTTTATATGAAACAAATACTTACTATATAAAGAATAATTTCCCTAATACATTTTTACAAGTAAAAGACGAATATAAATTATTGTTTAATGAATATAATTTTAATATTCCTGAAGAAGAAGTCGCGATAATCAGTCTATTGATAGAATCCGTAAGAGGATATGCAGAACAGAAACCTCTCAAATTATTATTATATGTTTCTACCGATTCAGGAATACTTTTCTACTTAAAATCATGGTTGGATAAATATTTTCCTTTTCAATTTGAAATTATTATTTTTACACAACCCTTATCATGTTTAAATAAATTTATAGAAGACAATCATATTGCACTAGTTGTTACGAATACAAGTCTCCCTATTCAAAAATCAATACCTGTTATTAAAATTTTCAATTTACCTACTAAACGCGATTATAGATGTATAACACGATTTATTGAAAATGGTAAACTAAGTATATAAAGTTATGCAAAAAAGGTTGTATTCCAATATCTAAAATACAGCCTTTTTCGCAACTTAATAAACATATTAAGTTTATATCAACTTTTCGCAATAAAGGTAATACATCCTAACAAATCCTAAAAAACTAATGAGCGATCTTCTTGTTTATCTTTCCCTTAACCGCTAATATATTCTTAATACACTTCATTGTTTCATTTCTATATTCCTCGTTTGTCCAGTGCTTTGATTTGGCTAATAATTTAATTTGAATCATCTCTTCTACTATTGAAAGTAACAATTTCTCTATATAAATAGTCTTTAATTCTATAGATTCCAACTCTATTCTAGTCTTAGATAAATCTTTAATTACTTGCGGTAAAGATTCCCCTTGCCGATATCCATTAAAAAACCCTACACTCCAATTTAACTCTAATACCCAATCTACCCATTTAGAAGTTGTAAGATACTCCTCAATAGAGCAAGAACCTATCAAAAATTTAAAAAGTATATCTTTTATTAACGGATCGATGTCTTCCAAAATTTTTTGTATTATACTTTTTTTTTCAATAATATTAGTGAATATATATTTACATTCATTAAATACCTGAACTTTTCTCTCTTCTTGTTCTCTCATTTCCATGAATAGTAAATAAGAATGATCGATTTCCACAAATTTCCCTCTCTTCAATTTAGTATTTTTATATATACAATAACTAAGATGCAAACTGCAATTATCTTTCTTTGATAATACGCTTTGTTGTAATGTCTGAATTGTTCACACATAAGGTATGCTTTTATTTTCATCTGATCCTAGTTAAATATCAGTTTTAGTCTTGTTCTTAATACGAATATATTTATATCGTAATACATTCCTCAAACTGCCACTACTTTGGCTGGATAACAACAGCCGATTAGTAATCCTTAATTTTCTAACCATCAATTATGAGTAACCTTAGAATTATTTATTTTTTATTTCACAAAAGTATTTATTTTTAAACTATAAAATACAAATTCTATCTTTTAATAAACTATTCCTCAAAAACTCCCAACATTTTATATTAGAAGGAATAAATTTTTATCCATATACTAAGACAAACTCCTTAATAAATACGAAGTTTGTCTTAAAAGTAATGCACCCAGAGTAATAGTCATGCTAATAAATGTAACCACGATAGGTTTAAGAATTAAACTCAATAATTTCATTTTCCTTCTTTAAAAATACAAGAAAAGAAAAATTACAAATTACCCTAGTTGAGACTTTTTGTTCTTTATTTAGGGGGTAACTCTCACGTTACAAAATAGTCCCAATAACCCACTTGAAATACTACTGCTTTCCAATTAAAATTATTGAGCATTTCTCACTTAACGCATTCTATATCCTCTAAATTTATAAATAAATTCTAAGGTGCACTACTTTATATTTTATTCATTTCCCACCCATAATTAAATCAAAATAATGTCTCGAAAAAAGACAATAATAACATTGATTTTTATTTAATCTTAATATAAAAATCGAGTAATGAATTTTCTGGTGATTTATTTGTTTTAGCCAAGAAGAATCCTTTCTCAAGGAACGTAAAGTAAGTAGGTGGGAGATGGAGAAAGATGGTTCTACCTAAGCCCTGACAATGGCATTAAAAATTCTAAAAGCAAATCATTTGCCGAAGGACCAATGGCAAAAGGCACCAAACTTACTCTTCACGAACAAGAGAAAATGGGCGAAAAAACTGGACCGTTGGCAGGTTATAAATTCGATAAAGATGGTGTATGGGTAAAGTAAGCAGAAATTACAGGTTCTGTTAACATTTCCTGCAGGAAAAATGACGACAAACTTTCTCAATGCTACTACAATTGATGATTGTAGTAGCATTTTTCTGTAAAAAGATTTGTATACCCATACCCCGTTATCCAACTTTTTATTTTACTACCTTATTACTTAACCCTACTAAAAATAATATCCATATTGGAGGCGGTAGCTTGCTATATGATTTTTACATCCTCATACTAGAAATCAATTTCATATACTATGGCTTCTTCACACGAATTTTTTTGCTTTGTGAGATTAGGTTTCGGGGTCATTTTTAGTGTAACCGTCATGCTATTACCTGACATTTCGGAATTAATGAACTGCACCTCCAATTGTTAGACACAGTCTAACAATTGGAGGTGCAGTTTTTCTATGGCCAAATTTACAGCTGATGAAAAAATACAAATCGTTCTACGTTATTTGAACGGAAATGAAAGTTATCGAGAAATGGGTAGATCGCTCGGTATAAGTGACACAATCATTTTGAATTGGGTAAACCAATATAAACAGAATGGTCTGGAAGCTTTTCTAAAACGATGTACAAATTACACACAACAATTTAAACTAGACGTACTAAACTTTATGATTGAAAACGGCATGTCCTTATTTGAGACGGCAGCTATCTTTAATATTCCTGCCCCTTCAACGATTTCTGTTTGGAAAAAACAGCTCGAAACACAAGGAATTGATGCCCTTCAATCTAAGAAAAAGGGGCGTCCATCCATGAAAAAAGATTCAAATAAACAAGTAAAACAACCTTTAGCTGAAGGGTCAGTCGAAGCACTTGAAGCATGCATTAAACAGCTTGAGATGGAAAATGAGTACTTAAAAAAGTTAAATGCCTTAGTTCAAAACAAGGAAAAATCACAAAACAAGACAAAGCGCAAGTAGTCTATGAATTAAGGCATAAATATTCGGTGAAGGCACTCGTGGAGCTAGCTACTATTCCTCGAAGCACATATTATGATTTAGTAAAGAAAATGAATCGTCCAGATGTAGATGCCGATTTGAAAGCGGAGATTAAAGCGATTTATGAGGAAAATGAAGGTCGTTATGGTTACCGTCGCATTCGTGATGAATTAACGAATCGTGGCCAGAAAGTGAACCACAAGAAGGTTCAGCGCATTATGAAAGAGCTTGGGGTAAAGTGTGTTGTGCGTATGAAGAAATATAAATCCTATAAAGGAAAAGTCGGTAGAATTGCACCTAATATTTTAGAGCGTAATTTTCATACAGATGCACCGAATCAAAAGTGGGTTACAGACATCACAGAGTTTAAATTGTTTGGAGAAAAACTGTATGTATCACCTGTATTAGATTTGTATAATGGTGAAATTATTACCTATACAATTGGTTCTAGACCGACGTATTCGCTTGTTTCAGACATGTTAGAGAAAGCATTGGAACGTTTACCTGAAACCCACCAGCTACTGATGCATTCGGATCAAGGATGGCATTATCAAATGAGACAGTACGTCCGTACACTTGAATCAAGAGCTATCGTCCAGAGTATGTCTCGAAAAGGCAACTGTTACGACAACGCAGTAATAGAAAATTTCTTTGGGATTATGAAGTCGGAGTTCCTCTACATAAAAGAATTTGAAAATGTAGAGCACTTTAAAATAGAATTAGAAAAATTTCTAGATTATTATAATACGAAACGGATTAAGGCAAAATTAAAAATGAGCCCGGTACAATACGAGGCCACTGAAAAAGTGGCTGTTTAGTAAAAAAGGTATATTTCTTCATAATCTGAGGAACGTATACCTTTTTTGCTGTATACTTAGCGTATCAATCTAAGACGGGTGAATCGAATGATACAAAATCAACAATCGATGGTTTTCAGTTCCTATATGGATATTTATGATTTAGTGGTTCCAAAGGATAATTTTTTACGCAAAATTAACGATTTAATCGACTTTTCTTTTGTTTATGAAGAACTTAAAGATAAATATTATCATGATAATGGCCGAAATGCTATTGACCCTATTCGTATGTTCAAATATTTATTGTTAAAGACTATCTATGATTTATCTGATGTCGACATCGTTGACCGTTCTAAATATGATATGTCTTTTAAGTATTTTCTTCATATGGCTCCGGAGGAGCATGTAATCGAGCCAAGCTCTTTAACTAAATTTCGGAAACTTCGTTTGGAAGATGTGACCCTTTTGGACATATTAATCAATAAAACCGTTGAAATTGCCATTGAGAATAAAATCATCAAAAGTAACTCTATTATTGTTGATTCGACTCATACAAAAGCTCGGTACAATCAGAAGTCACCTAAAGACATTCTAATGGATCGCTCTAAAAAATTGAGAAAAGTGGTTTATAAGATAGATGAAAACATGAAAAATAAATTCCCGACTAAAAACGCAACAGATACCCTTGAAGATGAAATCCACTATTGCCAAAAACTGATTGAAGTGATTGAAAAGGAAAACACACTTTCTCAGTATCCAAAAATAAAGGAAGGTGTGAACCTTTTAAAAGAAACAGTTACCGATGATATTGAACATTTACAAATATCAAAAGATCACGATGCAAAAGTTGGACATAAAACTACGGATTCTTCATTCTTCGGATACAAAACACATATCGCTATGAGCGAGGAACGGATTATCACAGCTGTCACAATCACCTCCGGTGAAAAGAATGATGGCAAGCAATTAGACACTCTCATTGAAAAAAGTATCGAAGCAGGTATTCAAGTTGAGGCTGTTATTGGTGATGCAGCCTATTCGGGAAAAGGAAATATTGAATATGCAAATGAAAAAAGTTTAAAATTAGTAGCCAAATTAAACCCTTCTGTGACACAAGGTTCTCGTAAAAAAGAAGATGAATTTGAATTTAACAAAGATGCTGGAATGTATGTGTGTAAGGCGGGTCACATGGCCATAAGAAAGGCTCGGCAAGGTAAGAAAACCGTAAACACTAATCAAACTGACACATACTATTTTGATGTAGAAAAATGTAAACACTGTCCATTCCGAGAAGGTTGCTATAAAAAAGGTGCTAAAAGTAAGAGTTATTCTGTAACTATTAAATCTAATGAACATACAGAACAAGCCAAATTTCAAGAAACCGACTATTTTAAGGAGAAATCCAAAGAACGTTATAAAATAGAGGCTAAAAATAGCGAATTAAAACACAGACACGGGTATGATGTTGCGAAATCCTCGGGTCTCATTGGCATGGAATTGCAAGGGGCTCTGACTATTTTTACAGTGAATTTAAAAAGAATATTGAAATTAATGAATTAAAATAAGGAAATGACAGCCTTAATTCACGCAAAAAACGAGTCTATAATTCACATTCTGAGTTATAGACTCGTTTTTTTACATCATTCTTAAGCTTTACAAAAATCCGAAGGATTTTCAGTGGCCTCGTACAATACCGGACTCACTTTTATCAAGCTGCCTAATGAAATAACCGTGTCTAACTTTTAGGGGTCACTTCATTTTTTGTATTTCACATACACATAGGCTTCGTTTGATGTTACATAATATGTGCACCCTTTCGAATTGTGCACTGTGAACTACCCGCCACTTAACGTCCTAACGGACTGTTTGAAGTGGAGGCTTCTCGGTTAGTCGTTACTTTTGATAGCTAACGAATTCGTCCTAAGACAGCCGAGCTAACCCCCTTGTTCCAAGGGTTATTTAATTGCTATCTACGCTAACGCTAATAGGCGTATTGCTTCATTTTTGATATTGATAGCTGCGGTTATAGTCTCTATCGAGATTTACACCGCATGCACAAGAGTATACTCGCTCAGACAATGACATATTTTTCACATTCCCACAACTGCTACATGCTTTTGTGGAAGGAAACCATTTGTCTATTTTCACAAGCTGTTTTCCTTATTCATTTAGTTTATAAGCTAAGAAAGAAGTGAACATACCCCAACCATTATCAGCGACACTTTTTCCAAAATGAAGTACTTGTGACATTCCTTTCATATTTAGACCTTCAATAGCTACAACATCAAAATGAGTAGCTAACTCTTTAGACTTATGATGAAGGAAGTTCTTACGTTGGTTCGGTACTCTTTCATGTGCTCCTATACCGCCTCTGTATGGTGTTTTTGGTAAATTCGGTATTCCCTCCTTGTTTTGGCACAAAAAATAGACCTATAGTTCTAACAGGTCCAGTGCATTTTTAATTGTTCATTCAGGTCTTTCTTAGGAATAGAAGGCGCTTTTACTACTATCTTACTTGGTGTTTTTTGATATTTATCAAAGTAATCACTCATAAATGCTGCAACTTCTTTTACTTCCACAACTTCAATATTGAAGTACTTTTCAGTTTCTTCACCACTTAACCAAGTCTCGCCATCTACTAATTGTTGAATTTCTTCCATATTTTCTTATAATTATCTAAACGTTTTTCTAAGTATTTTAAATCCAGCTTTATACAAACAATGTGACCAAGTAAAGTGAAGATAACTATTCATCATCCCCTTCACCTCACTAATTCAAATAAAGATTTTGTTTATAAACTGCACATAAATTATGAACATACATACAATAATCATGGTCATTTTATTTCAATACTGTTTTGGTCATAGAGCGCCTTAAAAAGCGTTCTTTTTATTTAATTGTACATTTGATTCCTTTGCATACAGTATTATTACAAGGAACTCCACAGGTTGCTCTGGTCCAGTTACCTTGAATTTCTTGCAAACCTTGCGGGAAGAATCCGTTTATGTCAAACGGGTTCTTTTATTTATTATGAACGCCTTATCGCTAGATAATTTAGATGAGATTATTCGCTTAATCCATGCCGACATATAAAGAATTAAGGCTCTTTTGTAAAAAAGATGAATGGGAATGCTATAAAGACACCGATCAATATTTTAAAAAACAGATTATGTCAGACGGGACAATTAAACATACTAAGGTTAGTAAAAGCACTGGGGACATTAAGCATCATTTATGGAGAAAAATTTAAAAGCAACAGCTTCAAGTTTCATTAGAATATCTCAATAATCATATTGAAAAAAGAGTCACTGCAAGTGACTCTTTTTTTACAAAAATAATATTAAATTATATTGTTTATTTACCCTGGATTTATTATGTACATATTTTTCTCTATAGACGTTTAGATATTCCTTAATAATATCTAACAAAAAAACAAACAATTATATCCTCGATTTTTTTATATAGACATTATAATTAAGAAAATATTCTTGCTATAGTATTTCTTAATTTCATCTGACCATTTGCTTCATTGACAAAATCCAAGTAAGGCATACAATGTTAAAAATTCACTCATAAAAATCTGATTACAATTTTAAAATTTCCATGCAACATTTCAAGTTGCTTCTATTTCTGTAAGAGCCCATTTATTTTTGTGCTCTACTTACTTAGAACTAACTAAAAATTTTATATAAATATTTTATAACCCAAAAAGGTACATGTTTAATGCATTTTTCACCCTTAAGTAACTTCTATCACTTCCATTATAATTCGAACAAATTACTGTAATTCCTCCTTTTTACTCTTCTCTCAGACACGAGAATTATATATTTTTTAATAATAGATATACTACTTTGCATTAGATTTCCTCACTCTGCTAAACGTATAGCAAAAAGATGATTCTTTAAGCGAAATATAGCAAGGTCACTCATTTATTATTTTTATAACAGTTTTTGTCCGTCAAACAGACAATTTCGTCATTGCTTTGATTGAATCTTTTTAATTAAACTCAAGCTTCCAAATTAAATTAGTGTAAACAATAAATTCCATACTAATTTGAACCCAATATACTTAGATACAGTTCCTCCCTTGCCTTAAAGTGCACTTTATACCTTACAATAATTTTGCACTCAACATACTTATAATATTACTAACAAAATATCTTAATCTGGAGGTGAAATTAATTTATTGATTATTTTGACATTTAGTCAAAATCAATAATTAAAGCCCATTATGCTAATTCAACGTCAATATCATATTTTAAAACACTTATTACAAGAATTTAGATGGTTTTCACTGAATGAACTAGCTTTTAAGCTTAATTGTTCTACAAAAACAATACATAGAGACTTATTATACCTTCAAAAGGTACTTCCGAGTAACTGGTGTATCATGTTCCACAAAACTAAAGGCGTGAAATTATATAAGCCTTTAAATGCATCTAATAATGAGATAGATCTATTATATTGGAAACATACTCTATTGTTTAAAACCCTAAATATTTTATTAGATACAAATGTAATATCTAATTCAATACTAGCTGAAAAATTATATATTCAGAATAAAAAGATACCTAATCTATTAAACGAGGTTACATGTTACTTAAAGCAATACAATATAATCTTGAAAAAATCCCCATTGAGACTTTCGGGAAACAATGTAGATATTCTCCTTATGTATTATGATTTATATATGAATGCATATAGCGATCAAGATTGGCCTTTTACAGAAATTAAACGCGAGTTGCTCATAGAATATTTGACAAAAGTTGAAAAAACAAAAAAAATTATATTCTATAAAGATTCTATTAAAAAGTTATCCTTTATTATTTGTTTATATTTAAAAAGGAAACACAATGGATATTCAATATTATTAAAGCATTGGCAGATTAAACAAATAAAAAAATCTAGTCGGTATAATGAATTAAAAGAAATCACTAAAAGCACATTTGAAAAACATAATATCCAATTGACATCAACAGATATTGTTATTTTTATTATTGCAATAAATTGTTCAGAGTACACATATAAAAAAGAAAATAATCCAGAACCTATTCGCAACATAGAGCCACCATCCAGTCCAATTTTAACCACATTTATACAAAAACTTGAAAAAAAATTTAAACTGGACCTTTTATGTGATATTGAATTTATAAACATATTAAACCAAATGTTGTTGCCTAAAAAACAACATTTTCTCCCTTCTAATTATTGGAGTCATTTTTCAACTATCTCACATATAAAAAAAACTCACGCAGCTATTTTTTATGCGATAAACAAAAAAATGAAATTTTTAGAAAAATCATACGAGACAACCAACTCTAGTGTTCAGCCAAATATATCAACGTTTTATGTTACTTTATTAACTATGCATATTGCGACGAAAAAAATGAAATTACAGCAAAAAAAAACTCAGATTATACTACATACAAAAGAAGGAGAGTACTGGTATAAATATTTAATAGAATTCTTTAACTTAACATTTAAACAAAATATAAATTTTATAAATGTACACTATGAAGATTTAATAAAGTTAGATACAGAATACATAGATGTATCTTGTATTATAACTGATATACCTATGGAAATTAGTCATATTCCGGTTATCTTTATTTCTACTATACCTACCAGGCGTAATTTAGAAGAAATAAGAAGATTCTTGTAATTCATGAAATTAAACCGAAATTCATAATTCAACCTTTTATAATAAAAGACCCACTGAGACAGAATAAAGAGAATGAATCCGTGATAATTGTGGATTCATTCCCCATTATTCTGTCTAAATTTAAATTTCATCGTTACTTTCATCACTTTCTCTAAAAAAAGACTTTTGTCCATTAGGTTTCACAGCGTTTAATATAATTCCATAAATGGCAGTTCGTCCACTACATTTTATTGTTTCCGACAGAAGACTCCTTCCCCAAAAATGTGAAGGTGTGAAATACCAATTTTAGGCGGGAGATGTATGTCGGGTCGCATAAGCCAACATGTTTGCTATCATTTACTTGTACAGATTGCTCTTTGAACACTGAAGATATGAGGTTGGTTGCAAAAAGCATTGCAACCGTAAAATCTTCAACGTTCTTTCGTCCCACATTTCCCGAAGTTACGAAAACCAAGCTAAAGTAGGAAGCGTGGTGAGGAAACGTACAAGATATTTTTGTTTTCACCGTAGGGACTACGGGCAGAGCCTGCTAAAATACCACTTCAAACAGTCCGTAAGGATGTTAAGTAGTGAGTAGTTCAATTCTTATTACTAGGATACATTAGATTTCCTCTTTTTTTTAACTCCCTATATAAACTACTTATATGACACCCCATTATCTTTGCGATAACCGGGTATTCTATTCCCTTTTCATATAACCAAGTTGCATATTCACATTTTTTATCCCATTTTTCTTCTTCCGTTTCCCTTAACCTTTGTCGTTTATTTAATTTCATTTCATATAATTTGTTTAATTCTTGCCCTATCTCGCATCCCTCAATACAATATTGAGGTTCTTTATCCCTATAACTACATTCTCTGCAATGTTTTTTCTGTAAATCTGAAATTCTTATTTTCCGCTCAACTAGTCTCATATATTTTCCTTTCACGAATATATTGTATGTAATTAGTCCTAAGTTATTATGACTAGTCATGAAAATACTTCTACAGTTTGTATTTCATACTTTCATTAGAATAGTAACAATCCTTTTTACTTCTTCGTTATAAATTTCATAAATTTTCATCACACCTTCATATCCATACTTTTCAGAATACCCAAATGTTGAGATTTTGTAGATTGTGGAATTCCTAATAGATTACGTAATTCAGTCACACTACAGCCACCTCGTTGAATTAATTGCTGCAATATACATAAACGAACGGGATGTCCTATTTTATTTAGTATTTCCACTTGCTTTATATATATGTAAACCTTTCATCTAATATCCTCCTAAATATTTTCTATATATTTCAATTCGATATATCCATTGTTTATATTCCACGTCTGTAATCCTTATAAACTTTTATTTTCACTAGCCTATAATTACTAGTAATTTATCCTTTACGTTGGCTAAAACTTTTACTTAACCAACCGATGATTTTCATTATCTCTATATCCTTATTCCACAATAAAAATATAAATGTGTATTTATTAGCGCGATGAAGAAATTACAACATTATTATTTTTCTGTTAATTTATTTTTCCACTATTCCCTACACTTTCCAATAATGATTTTGTCTACAATTAAGACAAATAACACCTGTTTTTATGTGTAGTTTTATTTCACATAGATTCTATTAAACATTTATTTTTACAATAATTAAAGTGTTCAATCTATAACGTAATCCTAATAAATTGATCCCTCTTCATCTATATCCCATCTGTATTTTATAGAATGCAGTGCAATAAAAAAACACAAATTAAAACAGCAGTTTGAGTGAATAACTCTCATACTGCTGTTTTAATTATTACATTAATATTTTACCATAATATTCCTTGTTTTATATACAGGTATTTTCTCTTGCCGTGATAATAATGTCAATCACCGGTATATAGCTTGTCATTATTATCACAGTAACACATTTTCAATAGATTGTAAGAAAACATTGACAACTATATTAGACTCTCTCTTTATAATTTTCACTTCATTGTTTCGAATTAATTGTGCTTTATTCGCCAAAAACACCTCTATAATTCACTTCAAAATTAGAATGTATGCTTTTCACACAATAATTATGACTAATTTATTTTGCAATAAAACGCCATAATGTTTCTTCTTGTATATTATCCTTTCTAGCATCCAACCATGATTTGGAATTGGTGTTTTTATATGACAGGTACTTATTGTTATATAAATTTCGGAATGTAAAACAATTATTTTTTTTCGGTACATTAATATTTTCAGAATATGAATTAGGAATCCAAACTTGTGTATCTTTGGGTAGTTTAGGCGCGCCTGCAACCGTACCTAATTGTACACCATGATATGTAGGATTATATCCAAACATATCTAATCCATTCACTGGGGGACTATCAGCCCTAATAATCGTCCAATCTCCCACTTGGACTTGGGCTGCTTTCATGCTGAAGCAAAACAAAATCTTCACCTAACCAAGGTTCATAAGCAATACCACGCCCATTAAATAAATAAGGTTCCACATAATATGATTTATTGTATTCAATAGGATTTCCATCTATATCTGATAAATAATTTGCAGTTTCTGCATTTACTGTAATAGAATTAAAACCAAACATTACAATTACAAAAGTAAAAATAAATTGATATATTTTCAATATAGCATTTATAAAAATCACCTCCATGCACTAATGTATTTACAACAAAAACACCACAATTTTCAGCGAATAATTATTTAAAAAGGCATTTGTTAAATGCACATTTTCAATGGACTAATTGAATTTGTACAACAACTAGCTATTTTGCTATGTCAATAAATGTTTCATTAATAATATTATTGTAATTTTTTAATCGTAACCCTGCAAATCTCGCAATGTCTTCTACTAACATCTGATTTTATGTATTCCACGATTAATTGCATTTTACATTGATTAATCACTTCTTAGTTTTCATGTTAAATGCCTTTTCCTTTCTTAAATGTGTATAACATAAAACAAATCCTATGAATAAAAATACATTATTGACTTCCTATAAGACAAAATTAAGAACTTCGTATCTCTTATGCACCTTAATTGAGGAATCGTCTTTATCCTCAACTCCTAAAAATCATATATGCAACAAATCATTATAAAGAAAAGTAGAAACTGGATTGATTCAAATTGGAAGCAAAAAATATTACTTCAACCCTGAAAAAACAGACAAATAGTAACTGGTAAGGTGACAACTGATAAAGGTGAAACCTATTACTTCAATCCTCAAAAAGGAAATCACCAAGGACAAATGCAAACTGGATGGTTAGAAAATCCAAAGAAAGAGGGTGAGTGGTACTATATGGAAAAGTAGCAAGAGATTATAAAGTCACTCATACATTTTGAAACGATGACCATATCGTTCGACCTGTAGGCAGCATGCTACACGATGAATACTTAGAGAAGCAAGACTCAGGAGACGGTTACAGGTATTACTTCGATAAGGACGGTAAAAATACGAAGAGATATAATTAATTGGGATTGTGTCAAGAAAACGAATACTCTTATTTAAGAAGTACTCGTTTTTTTCTGTAATGTAAAGTTTCTTATGCCCTTCTATCATTAATAATGCATTTCACGTGTGTCTTCTTTATCCTATCCATCATTTTTTCTAAATTACTATCATATTAATTAGTCATACTCAAAATATATTCAGTATTGAATGTTTTGTGCAAGCAGCGATTGGTTCTTACGAACTTTTGGGGAGTTGTTTTTGTAATCACTACATTGATATAATAAAAGAAAAGGAGTTGAAAATCATGCGTGAAATTTCGTGGTCAGCGCCGGGTACTTTTCTCATACTGAAAGACATCTACCAAATGGAAGATCATTTACGCTTAACGATAGAAAGCACACAACGCTCACACTCTTGTCCAACATGTCACTATAGATCTTCTCGACCCCACAGTCGCTATACTCGTCTCATACAAGATCTTCCTCTTTCAGACAAACCCATCAAATTATTACTTCTTTCACGCAAATGGTTTTGCGATTCTCTTACTTGTCCAGTTAAAGTATTTACAGAGCGTTATGATTGGCTGGCTTCTAATGGTCGCCGAACCATTAGAGCAGAAGAAGTATTACGAAAAATAGCTTTTTCAACAAGCTGTCTAGCTGGAGAAAAGGTTGCACAAGCCATGTACCTACCGGTTACCCATGATGTATTATTAGCTATTATTCATAAAACAAATATTGAAGTTGAGGTATCTCCCTTTTGTCGGAATAGATGATTTTGCTTTTCGAAAAGGACGTACCTATGGTTCTTTGATTTGTGATTTACAGAGTCATAGGCCACTTGCTCTATTACCAAACCGAGAATCTGAACAAGTAACTCAATGGCTGAAAATATATCCTCATATTGAAGTCGTCAGTCGTGATGGTTTTACAGGATTTCGTCAAGCAATATCTGATGCCAATTCTTCTATTTTACAGGTATATGACAGGTGGCATTTTATTCGAAATGCCAAGAAACAATTAGAAAAAATACTTACCACTTCGGTTCCTTCTACTATTTCTTGGTCTTCCAAACTTCCTATCCAACCTGTAGAAAAGATGACAAAAGCAGAGAAAGAGAAAGAAATTCGTCAGAATAGAAAATGGGAGTTAATCCAACGTATTAAGCAAGCCCATCGGGCTGGAAAATCTATGTGTACGCTCGCTAAAGAATATAAACTTAGCTGGAAAACAATTCGAAAATACATTCAAATGAATGGCCCGCCGTCATCTGATCGATACAAAAAAAATCTAGTACGAGGGTTTGATAATTTGATTATTCAGTTGGAAAATAAAAGTCATACCCTTAAAGAAATTAATCAATTGATTCGTCTGGAAGGCTATTCCGGAACTTTTTCAGCAGTACGTACAGTTGTAGAAACATTACGCCGTAATCGAAAACAAGGTCATCGCCAAAATCCTGTTTATCATGTCTCTCGTCAGCAACTCATCCGCTGGTTTTGGATTCATCCGGAGCAATTAACTAAGAAAGAAAAACAAGACCTTGTACAATGTTTTTCTAAATATCCGGAAATACGTCCGCTTTATCAAATGGTGCAACATTATCGAGAAAGCGTAAAACAATCTAATTATAAACAGTTTTTAAATTGGCTCAAACAGCAACTATCCCATAAGCAACAGCCTTTTTATCATTACGCTCGTCGCTTACGAAGTGATTTACAAGCAATTAAACATGCATTTTTACTTCCATACAGCAATGGTGTTTTAGAAGGACAAGTCAATCGCTTAAAAACAATTAAACGTATGGTATATGGAAGAGCAAGCTTACATGTATTGACCAAACGAGCCCTGTATAGATTGTGAATTATTATGTCAAAAAAATTAAGTGCATTAATATATTTCTAAGTCGTAAGCACTCCCCAAAAGTTCGTAAGAACCAATCGCTGCTTGCACAAAACAAGAAGCACCACATATTATTGATGGGCTACTGTATCATGAAACAGATTTGCAAATTGAAGAACATTACACAGATGCCGCGGGTTTTGTTGATCATATATTTGGAATGTGTCATATGTTAGGATTTCGCTTTTCACCAAGAATTATAACGATTGATCATCATAAAATATATACATTATCTACTCCAACAATATATGAACATGTTAATTTCATGGTTGGCGGAACGATTCAGGTAAAGAAAATACGAGAAAATTGGGGTGAAATATTACGTTTAGTTAGCTCTGTATGACAAGGGACAGTTACAGCTTCCCTAATTTTAAAAAAATTTTCATCTTATCCTAGACAGAATAGTTTATCTATAGCACTTCGTGAGATTGGCCGGATAGAACGAAGTTTATATATGTTAAAATGGATACAAGATCCTGAACATAGAAGAAAAGTTCAGGTTGAGTTAAATAAAAGCGAAAGTAAAAACTCTTTGGCTAGAGCTGTATTTTTTAATCCATTAGGAGAAATTCGTGATCGATCCTATGAAGATCAATTACATCGTGCAAGTGGACTTCAACTCATTATTTCTGCGATTGTAACCTGGAATTCTATCTATATCTCTCGTGCAATTGAAACGTTACGGAATAATAGTATTCATATTCCAGAGAAATATATTCAGCACATCTCTCCATTAGATTGGGAACATATCGCACTTACAGGAGATTATATTTGGAATTTAAATCAAAAATTGAATTTTGAAAACTTACGGTCACTACGAAAAAATAGAATAAAGCAGAAATAAAAACACAGGGAAAATCATTTTCTCTGTGTTTTTATTTCACAACAATATGTAAAAATCTTCCTTAACGTACAATTTTCTTTTTTCGGTCGTGTGACCCCTAACGTCTCGTCATCTTCATTTGAACTATACAGAATCGGTAAATTATGACGATATCGATAATCAATGATCTGGTAGTACAAATTTTCTTTTGCTTCTGACCATTTTGATTTTCCTAAGTCATCCCACACTAGAACTTCTACTTGCTTTGCAGAATGTAATAAGCGATTGAATTCTTTTTTGTCATCGTTCATCATCTTTGCTGCAATGAGGTCATCCATGAACGTCCCGTCCGAAATCAGTAATACGCTATATCCTTGCTTCATGAGATATTTTGCTGCAGCCACTTGCAAATGTGTTTTTCCAAGACCAAAACTGTTATGTTCCCGCTTTGCCTGTGCCCGTTTGGATGGTTCTAACTGTTTAATGCGGAGCTCACCAAACGTTGCGATAAAGCCTAAGCTATTTTGTTTCGTTCCCTTGATTTCTTCAAAATTACGCAAATATTTTACGATGGTTTCATACAACACTTTTTGGTTTTCTGTCTTTTGTTTGTAAGAATCAAATCTCGCTTGTGTAAACTCTTCTGGAATCATTGTATTCTTCAACCTTCGTTCTATCACTCGTTGCACTTTACACGAACAATCCTTCTGCACAGATACTTTCATTCCAAATTCATTAACTTCCTCGTAAAACAGTACTTCCGTATCCTGGCATGTTGGGCACTTATACTCGTTTGATGTAACTTGGCATGTTTCGTTCTCGGCTTGCAACTTCTTCCTCATAGCTTCTGCCCGTTTGATAATTTCCGCCATTGTGTCTCCAACGTGTTGCATGTTCCCCACCGCCTTTTTGATTTTTATATGATTCATCCAGTTGCATCACATCCACCATTGTTTTGACATTACTTTTCTGCCAATTGGATAAAATACCGCTGATATATTTCCAACGCTTTACATTTTGATCAATCGCTCGATCCACAGCTTCTACCACCATTTCGCTTCCTAGCACATCACAAAACTCTCCCAAATCTTGCAAGGCTGTTTCACTTAGCGGAATATTGTTCTGCAGTACGTACTGATAACTCTTCTGAAATTCTTCGTCAATCAAGGGGTGCTTATCTACATCATCATCTTTAGTTAGATTCGTACTTGGTATATTAGTACTTAGTAAATCATTAGTATTTAGTAGTCCCCCTTTTTCCACTGTGTGGTTTTCCATACGTGTGGTTTCCCACTCGATGGTTTTACCACTAGGTGGATTTTCCAGGGGGTGGTTTTGGGTATCTATGGTTGGAACTTCATACACCACTGTTTCCCAATGTGAAATTTTCCCCGTTTCGGTATTTTGAACGGGATAACGCTTCAAGTAACCCGCTTCCTTCAGCTCTTTTACAATACTTGCAGTTATTTTTTCGCTATCTTTGGTATGTTCACTCAGTTCGGAGACATGGAACGTCCAATCATCTGGCAAAGAAAGCATATAAGCAAGCAATCCTCTGGCTCTCCAACTGAGATTAGAATCATGTAAAGGTATATTGTGTATGATTGAATAATTTGTATCTCTAGCTACTCGAAATATTCCCATCCCTTTTTTACTCCCTTCTGCAAACTGCAACGTACGATTGATTTTCTAAAATAACTTTTTTCTATATGATAGTCTGGATATCCAGTTTGTATATATCTTGCAATAGGCTGTTTCAATTCTTCTTTGGATTGTGCTCTCTCCCACAATTTCCGGGAGAGAAGCACCTTTGATTTGCTCATCCTTCAATCGGGAATTCTTGTTGTCCAGCCTCTTCTGTTGTTGACTGTTCTACATCAATTGGATCCACTTCGATAAACTCTGGTTCTTCTGTAATATCTTTTCGCACCACTTCGTCTTGCTGCGCTTGTGTCTGAACTTCAATGCTAATCAGTAAGTATTTGAACATGTACCGAACCACGGTTTTCTTCGCCATTTCTTCATAGTCGCTACTCCATGGACTATAGCTGGAATTAGCGGATGCAGAACGTTTACAGCGTTTCTCAATTTCATTTTTCGGTATAAACTCCATTTGATAGCCACCGTCTTTAAAATGAGCGACTGCATACGCTCCAATAAACGCGCCACGGTCTCCATGTGACGGCTTATGCTCCAATTTTGGATGTAATCCTAACTCATATTCAAATTCGTCATTTTCATGTACGGCATGTGCATAAATGCTTTGAATATGGCCAGACCGTCTTGCGAGGTCAATCATCAATCATTCCCTTATACCCAATGATAAATGTCGCTTCACGCTTATACGGTAAGATGTAACAGTGTCCTAGTAATCCTGGTCCCAATCCTAGCTGTACGGCTTGCATCACAGCCCCCATAAGAGAAGGAACCGCGTATTCCAGAAGCTTTGGATTTGTCCGAATCGTTGTTAAGGCAAAGCGGCTCATACGGTTCATATCCATATGCTTCGGTAATATTTCCGCCATTCTTGGCGCCATTTTCTTCATGTATGCTTCGACTGTTTGTTCCAGTGTAATTGGCGCACTTTCTTTTCGATTTGTTAACTGGTTTTTCAACTTTTCATTTGTAGCCATATTTAATCCACTCCCTATTTTTTATTTCACTAAATTTTTTTTGATATAATTTCATTTGCATATTCTTTATATAAATCAGGATGTTCTGTTTTGAATCGTTTGCTATCAAAGCGATTACTTGTATAGGGCTTCCAATGAATGGTGTAATTCTCCGTTGTCCCTTTCTCATGGGAGCCTAATTTCACTTTCAGCTTGTTCTCATACTCTGCCTTTTGTTCTTGTAGCACCTTGATTTCTCTCTCTACTTGGTCCCTCGCTTCGATGAGTAGCTCTTCTTGCTTCCCTAGGCTGATAGAACTGTCCTCAATAGATTCTGGATACTTTTGCTTCAGCAACTGCGTAGATGCCTCTGAACCGTCAAACATAGGTGGCTCGTCCTTTTCGACGTGATTCAGCCAAAAGTCCCGTTCCATATTAACGAGATATTGGATGATATCCTCATCACGCTCAATCTTCTTATACACAAATTTGTTACCACCAATTAATACGGCAATCCACCATGCTTCATAGCCTGTCACAGCCATACAGTGCTGACACTGAAGAAGGTAAGCGACCGGTATTTCCTCACCTTCCCAGTTCTTTTTCAAATATTCTGAAGCTGTTTTACATTCAAGACCCACTCGTTCTCCTACAATGAGCCTGTCCACGTTTGCAAGCATCCAAGGATACTCTGGGTGCTGTGGAATGGCATTTTGGCGCTGTACCTTTAAACCTGTACGTTTGGCAAACTCCTGGGCAACTACTTCTTCTAATACATTCCCAAAATAAGCGGCTTCACTTTGTATATCTTCTCGCTCGATAGCTTGTGTTTTCTCAAGAAACACCTGTACTTGCGACTTCCATTTACTTAAGCCAGCAATGGCTGCCACATCTGAACCGCCTAGTCCTTGCTTACGTGCTTCTAACCATGCCCTACGATCCATATGTAATGTATTTGCCAACACCTTTGCCTGCATGTTTCTTTCACTCACCTTCTATGGTATACTGGCCTCACCTTAAATTTTTCTTGAGAACTCATTCCCGTGAGTTCTTTTTTATTCTCCTGCCACAAACCGTGTGCCATGTCTCTCTAAAAATTTCTCGCAAATGAAGTTTCCTTCAAACATGTAATACGTCATACCGAAGTACAATTCACCATCACAATCGCTACAATAGTGTTCGAAATTCTCTCGAGAAGAATCGTGTTGGTTACCTATAATGATTGGGTTTTCTAACATACAAATCACCTCCTCCAACACATGTAGGATTTTTCTCCTTTTTGTCGAATGTAGTAGACAGAAGGACCCTATGAATGATGAAATGCAAATTGCTAAAGAATTAACTCTTGCTGTTTTGGATAAACTAAATGTTCCAAATAGCAAAAAAGCTAACTCTCAGCTTGAAAAAAGAGGAGAATCTAATAAAATTCTGGCTTTAGAAGTTAATAAGTTATACACAGAAATCTATAAAGGTGTTATTGCAGCCAGAGATTCATCCGGTGAAGAAATTAAATCTTAAAAGCTTTATACAATTCAGACGTTGCCATAACAATATCTGAAAGTCTTTTTAATTCATCCGCAGAGGAATCTCTACATACAGATTGAATCCATTCCGTTAGCTCTAAAATCGTTTTCCCTACAGCCTCTGCTACCGCAGGGGCTGTTACTTGATTCTCTTGATTATTCTTCATTTTCATTCTCCTTTTCCATTTCTGATTTAATATCATTTACACAGCCATCCCAAACACCCTAAACAGGTTTGCTCCTTACGAATTTTCAGGCTTTTATGTTCATGAAATATAGACATTACCACCATCTATTTTCTATAAAACTTTAATTTCTTAAAACTGCACACAATTTCATATACTATGGCTTCTTCACAAGAATCCCTTCGCTTTTTGGGTTCAGTTCATTTTTTCTTTTTCATGGTGGAGGGGCTATATTTTTTTGTCTATTTTCAAGACAAATCCAGTCGTTTTTTTATAAAAATACAATGATATAGTTATATTTGTAACGTACAAGACGCTTTGCACGTTACTTTTCAGATACTTTCCCTAATAAAGTATTTTGTAGGTCCTGACTCATTTCAGGGCCTCTTCCTATTTAGCTAGAGTGATATACTTGTGTGCTTCCTCAACCTTATCCGTGCTGTTATGTACATCTCTTTTTTTCTAAATTATTTTCTGTTTTTCTTCTCACCTTCTTTTGTTTTCTTATTGTGGTGAGCGTAACACAGGGTTTGTAAATCGGCGGGTTCTAACCGTCTTGACCAGTCCACAAGCAAGGGAATGATATGATCGACTACATCATCACCTACCTTAATGATGTCATTGCTTCGACATTGAACACATAAGCCATGATTTCTACGATAAATAAGCTCGCGCATCTCTCTCCATTGTTTGGAGTTATAGAATGAACGCGAGCTTTTGTTTCGTATGTATTTATCATAGTATCTTGTGTTCTCCTGCACTTTATCTTGATGCTTACTACAATACTTATCTCGTGTTAGTTCATTGCAACCTAGCGACTTATACTGCTTGAATGGTTTACTTGGCATGTGTGCTATTATACCATTGCATTTAGAACAACGTTTACCAGCACCGGTTACTATATCTATTGTTGATTCATAACCGCAATTAAAACAGTCGCACTTCATCTGGTTTCTATTCTTCCATTTTTGAACTACCCCCACTTTCACTTCGCTTAGAAGCCTTATCGCTTCATTCTTTAGATTGATACTTGCGTTACTACCTCTATCATGATGTGTAAGGCAAGAAGGGCAATCCCATTTGCGTAGGTTTAGATTTTTAACGTCTTTGTTTTGATATCCACAACAAGAACATAATTGGCTGGAAGCAAATGTTTTTGATACAACAAGGACTTGTTTGCCGTACCATTTTGCCTTATATTCCAACATGGTTCGAAACTGTGACCATGATACCTCACTAATTGCTTTTGCTAACTTATGATTCTTTAACATATTCGATACTTGCTGAAGTTTTATTCTTCTTCCAATCACTTAATGCTGCTACATTTATCTGCACCAACATTATTAAGTAACTGGAAGAAGAGCGAAAGCTCCTCCTAATAACGGTATCATTCAATCATTACCATCTGCTGGTTTCGGATTTTATGTGCCGTCATTACGAACCGTTTAGAATTTTAGAAACAACATATTGAGTCGTGTTTTCCGCCACTACTCACAATATAAATATAACATGATAATTCCAAAACAACCGGCACATTTCCTGCCAAAAAGCTGTAAAATTTCTGCCAATTATTTTTTTATGGTCCCCTTCTATACTTCGCTAAACATTTCAATCCTTTTTTTCATTTGCTTTACAACCTCATACATAGTTAGTTTTTGATTAGCTGGTAAATCCAACACATGGGATGCTCCTCGACTCAAATACATATCTTCTCCCCCAAGATGAAAAACTTTTAATAGCCCTTGTCCTTCAAATTCAATATAGGAAATTTCTTTTATCTGTACATTTTCGTGTTGAATAAGTTGATACATTTGATACAAATCTTTACTACGATTTTCTCCTCCCATACATATGGTTTTTGTATGATTTGCAACAATCAATCCCTTCGGTATTTCTCCATCCATCATAAACCATAATCTTTCATCAGAAATGGATAGAATGCTTAACATATTATCAAAGTCTACATTTACTATATATTGAGAAGGCTTTAATTTATAAATTGAAAGGAAAAATGAAGAAAGCGAAAGGGAAACAAGCTCATGTAGCTGATTATTACTTTGATAATCAGCTAGCGCTATCATTTCAGGAAGCATCTTTGGTTGAAACTGTGTCATATGTTCAATCTCCTTTCATCCACTAATTTTCTCGGATATTATATATGGTTTCTTCCCACCAAAACGTACTATTATTATCAAATACATCAAAGTTATAATTGTAATGATCTCCATACCAAGGATCCATATACGTAATATAATTTGTTCCATTTGTTCCCTTGTAATAACCATCCAATACAAAAAAATGTCCTATATTCCCTCCGCTTTTCCACATAACAAGAACAATTACAGGTTGACTACTATTAATTTGCGTTTGAAACCAACCGTATGATTGAGAGCTTGCATATACATACGAATTCACTCCAAATCCTGACAAACCATACTGTATTTCCCTAGAAGTAGCAGGGTTATTATATAAGCCTCCTTTTACATATTGAACAAAAGCCTCCTGCCCTACTATTTTTCCTATATAATTAAGCACAGACGTAGCGGCCCCGCCCCAACACCAGTTGGATTTTTTTTGTAAAACATCCGGTACAGCTAAATTATTTTTTACAGTCTGATTAGGTGGATTTCCATTTATATATGCTGATGCAACAAATACTTTTTTGCTATTTGTATAAAAATAAAACCAACAATTGTCCCACATTCCTGTCCAATAATCTTGTACCGCTTCACCAATTTCCCACCCCTTAAACGTAACCGAAGTATTTTTAGGAAGTACGTCCACAATATCAGCTTGTAGACTTTTTCCTTCTCTCACATTTACATTCAGCGGTGCTGTCACTCCTACGAATTCAATTTCATCTTGGGCATCTTTTGGATTCGTCTTTCCCTTTCTTGCAAAGAGAGCTGAAACAAATTCCATTCCCTTTTGTAACAAGTTCTTCATTCTCTCCCCCCTTTCTTTTATAGTGCATGGTATACAACTGTTACGATTTGTATCGTATTTCAAAATCGTTTCCATATCCCTTATGAAAATTCACTACACATAATTGATCTCATTTATACCATATGCTTGTCCCAGCTAAAGTGTTCTTCCTCACATAATTGTTTAAAACGAAAAATACTCTCAAAAATATCCATACATTCATTTTTCCCCCTTATTTTTCATCTAACTCAGATAAACTACTCCCAACAGTATATAATTAAATTACCCCTATCTTATATTGTGTGTAACTGAGTCTATCACTGAATCCCTTGCTATCATTGATTTCATTTAACTTTCTCTTTTGAGTTACACAGTACGAAATTTATGAGTAACTGTATACATTTAAAAAGAAAAAGCAATGATTAGATTTTAAACCTAGTCATTGCTTGATCCATTGCATCTTGATTTACACCTATATAACGTAACGTGACCTTCTCTGACGAATGATTGAATATCTCCATAAGTGTAATGCTATGTTTTTCGTTTGCATGTACATATGGTACCCGTACGTCTTTCTTAGCGTATGTGTTCCGATTTCATCTAAACCAAACTCTGCTGCGGCTATACTTAATATCTTATATGCCATGCTACGACCAATAGGACGATTCTTTCCTTGTCTACTTTGCAATAAGTACTCATTATCTTCTCTTCCTTCAATAAACCATTTAAGTTCTCTTTTCAGTGCTGCAGTAATTTGTATTCGTTTCTGTTTCCCTGTTTTCTTTTCCCTCATAGAGATATGACTCCCTTTAACATCGCCTACCTTCAATTTCAAAATGTCCGAGATTCTTAGGCCTGTATTGATTCCCATAATGAAGAGAATGTAATTACGTAAGCTCTTTTCCTTAAAATAGTCTTTCAGCTGCTGTATTTCTTCTGGATCACGTATTGGCTGAACAAAATTCATTATTCATTACCTCCGGTCTCTTCTGTCTCGTAAACTTCTAATCTAAGAGCAAAAGCAAGTTTATAAAACACTCTAGCCTTAACGCGTCGATAAGTACGCTCACTCATGCCAATCTCGTTATAAACCATATAATCACATACATCTTCATCTTCTAAATAACGCTTAATGATGATGTTTCTTTGATCCTTTCCTGCACGCCCATTGCCCAAGCGACTAAGGAACTGATCAATACGAAATGACGTTTTCTTAATCCACTCTTCTCGTTCACTTTGTTGTATATTAGCCATCGCTACATCTTCTAATGGATTTCCTACATCATTTGTAGGTCCGTGATATCTAATTTCATAAGAAGGAGTGACTTTCATTTCTTCACGCATCATTCCAAACTGTCTATATAAACGTACATTTTCGAGAACACCTTCTAATTTTTTCTGCGTTGCCGTTCTATCGATTTTCGGTAAGAAAGATAATTGTTTAGTCATGTAAGACCACTCCTTTTTATTTTTAAATTACTTTTGTCTTAAAGCCCCACGTCTACGCTCATAACAAGGTCTATAAATCCCCTTTAAATCTTCAATTTCACGAGTGGTTAGCTTCTCTTCTTTCTTTTTCTTATGTTTCTTCTTTGCTTGCTTAGATTGCTTTTTCCATTCACGTATTTGATCTTTTAAGTTCTTCATTCTCTACATCCCCTTTCAAAAATAAAGAGGACACCATTTCTTAAAACAGCTTGATTGCTGCTCTAAAAAATTGGTGTCCTCTAGTTTTCTAGCCGGACTATATTCAGTTTCTTTTCACTTTAAAATACCAGCTTGTACAAAAATATTTCTCCAAGCGTTTTTAACTCTATATTTTTCAAAGGATTTCGCACGTCGAGCAATAGCTTTTCTGGTTTTCTTTTTCTTTAATTTAGACATTTCTCCTAACCTCACTTTCTATTCCATTTGTCCTTTACACTCTTCAAGAAAATCAATAACTTCCTGAACATGCTCCCTTGTTTTCATACTTTCCATTACGTATCCTTCATCGTTATACACATTGACCTTATTCCCTTTAAACTCCATTCCGCACATTCCATCTGCGCCTAATAACTTTAAGTTTTCTTCCATTCTTTTAACCTCACTTTCTATTCAAAGGATTATTTTATTCAAAATTAATATTGCAATAGAAGCACAATATATGAATCCCTAACGTTCTTTCCGGCGCGTAATAACCAAACATAACGCCCCATGCATCTTTCTCTATGCCAAGTCTAATTTTCAACATTCTTTTCCTCCACTCCGATTCCAACTACAAACTCATCTAAAATGTCTGCTAAGTTATGAGCTTCTTCCATGTTTAATGTATGGAACCTAATTACCTTACCGTCAGGGAAATTTATTGAAACTCCTTGAGATTTTTCTGATCCAAACGTACTGCAATAAACTCCTGTTTTGCACCATAAACACTTATCTTTATCTATATGACATGTACATACACTACTCATTTCCCTCTTCCTCCCCTGAATAAAACTCAATATTCCGTAAATAATATAGACACATGGTTATCTTTCCTCTGTTTTTCTTGGGTGAGCAGTTAGCTTTTTATTGGTTCGAAATCCCTGAAAAAAATATCTTCCGATACGGGATATATATACCCATCCGGATATCTAGCCCAGCTATACCAATCATTTGGATTAATTTCAACTAAATGAACAATCGTTCCATCTTTGTGTCTGTATGGTTCTAGTGGATCTATTGTCATTCCATCCCCTCATTTCTGTACAGAATGAAATTTTTATTGCTTTCACTCCCGCATAACATTTCCGATCTGGTTTACACTATAACTGTAACTTAAAGTTACACATACTAACTTGTAAGGCCTAATTTTCTTTTGTACAACAAGTGGTTAGCTGATTAAGCTGGCTACTTTATTGTGCCAAGTAATTTTTTCTCAACATTGATATTATCCCCTTTAAGTAGACAGTGTAAAAAGACCATGTACATACATGGATGTGCTGTTATCCAATCCGTATCAACATCTTCAATTGGCGGCATTTCTCCCAAACGCTCAAATGCTATCATTTTATTTTTTTCAAGTAATTCTTCTAAATTACTTTGTTTCTCAAGGATTCGCTTTAAACCTTCACCAGCTTTTGCTAAAAAGCTCATTGTATCTTCCTTAGTACTTGTTGCCATCCAAATCCTCGAATCAATCGGAATGCTTATAGCATGTACACCAGATGTTACTTCCGAAATATTAATAGATTTACTTAATGGAATAGCGCAAAAACGATATTTTCCTACTTTAATTTCATGACCAACTGCAGGTACCCATTCATCAAATGCTAGATAAAAACGTTGAGATTGCTCATTTACCTTGATTTCCATTCCTTTTCCCTCCAAAATAACTATTTTATTAAGTTTCCTAATTTACGGTAATTTCCTTGAAAAAACATTCATATATATTTATTGGATGTACTTTGAAATCCCTAAAGTATCAAATACTTCACAAAAATTCACGTTTTATATAGGATAAAAAATTATCATATGCAAAGGAGTTTGATTATTTGTGAATCCTCAAGATGCTAACAACTCTAAAATTCACAAACCTTGTTCTTGCCCATCCCCCACAGCTAACAGTTTAAATGTTGTTCAAACTACCCCGGCAATAATTTCTGTAAATTCTGCAATTCCACTAGATACAGTGGTACATTCTAATGGCACAGCGATTTCATTTACGCCACCATCAACTGTATTACTTGAAGGTGGAAGGAATTATTTGGCAATATATGAAGTAGCGGTTTATATTGAACCAGGAGGTAGTTTTGCAGGTATCACTATGCATCTTAATGATAATGTAATCATTGGTTCAGCTACTTCTCTAGGGTATACTGCAGGATTTACCTCTGTATCAGCACCCGCAATTTTCACTACACCTCCAGGTATAATAAGTACCCTTACTGTTAAAGTCGGAACGTATTCAGATACATTAAATACTTGGGGTTTAACTCTTAATGTTGTAGCATTAACATAATAAAATCTAATACTCTCTAAAGTGATCTGTTTTTTGGCTGGGGTTTTTGGGGCTAGCTTCTAGGAACTCAACATAACTACATATAGAAAAAGAACACTATTTTGATCGATAGAATTGGGTGAATCGGCTGCTGCAATTGCCAAGTCACCTTTTTTCCTATAATAAAATAACGCTTTGGTTCAAATTTTTTTATCTTTGTTTCCATATGCTAACTTGTCATAACATGATTGACAGTAACTATCTCCAGACTCTGTTACTACTCCACGTTCAATCGTTTTATCACAAACATCACATAATACATCCCAATTTTCACGTTCCCTCATAAATTCCATCTCCTTGTCTATTTAAATAAAGATTTCTTTATATTTTTCATTTACGTATAATGGCCTGGATCAGTTGAATGATCAAAGTTTTTACAATGATAATAGCGACCTTCTTCATAAACCAAACAATCTGGATCATCAACCTTGGCGCCACATCCAATGCACTTATCATTTATACCAATCCGCTTCATGTCGGCTTCACCTCATTTCTGAACTGTAGCATTTCCGCTAACCAAAATTCATCTACTTGATATACACTCAATTTTTCTTATACTGGTGATAGTTAATACCTTTCCTTTTTGCTTTACTATTGAACCTACTTCTATATCCCTTGGCAACTCAAAGACGACGCTAAACTTTTCTGTTTTGGCCATTTCTTAACAAAGTTCAACTTGGGTGTTTTTGCCCAAATCCCAGAAATGGGGGAATACGCTTATGTTATTTAGACGTTGTACCCAGTGTTAAAAAGTACACTTTATGACATAGTTAAAAATCTAGATTTTTTCATTTCAAAAATACAACTTAATCATATTTGAAATATTTCAACATAGTTGTATATATTTTGAAATATATATTCTATGAGTAACCCTCTCCTTTTCTACAAAATTCAAATTTGGTATTACTTCACATCAACGCGTTTTTGACTAGCTTCCCGGCTAAATCCGTTTGGGTATCTTGTTACTAATTTAGAGATATTCATTTGTACAATATCTTCTAAGGTATATCCAATTTCGTGAGACCTGATGGAAATGTAATACAAAAGATATCCTAACTCTAAAGCTAATTTATGGGTGTTTCCTTCCTCTTCTCCTGGGCAATGAGCCGGAGCAAAACCATAACCGTGAAATATAGCTTTTTTTACAATATCCGAAGCCTCACCAGCTTCTCCCGTAATCCCTAACGCCGCATTTAAAACGTGTCCACCAAAATCGTTATTTGTATTCCGTGTACGTAATGCCGCTTCTTGATATTGGTCTAATTCACAAATTTGTTTGGTATTCATTTCAACTTGTCCTTCCTTTGATTTACTAATTAATTTAGTTAGTTACTTCCATAACACCGTTTTTCATTGCTTTCACTTTGCTTTCCCCTCTCTTTAACAAACTCCTAATCCTATTGGACGATTTTCAATCATATACTTATCAGCTTGATCTATTACGAGAAGTACCACCTCTGATTGGTGCCTCCTTAATGCTTTTGCCATTTCTGGTAAACTCATATCTTGTTTCCACATTTCACGAAAACGTATAACGTCTCTTTCATCCCAAATGAAGCTAGCTTCTTCTAAAGCGATATATATTTTCAAACGTGATTTCTTGCTACACTCATAAGCGAACCTACTTTCCAAAAATGATTATTTTATTTTTTCAGTAAACTTAGTATCTACACGATCAACTTTACCGTTTACCCAAACCGCGACTTGCTCACCGAATCCGCTCATTGGTGGATTTACCGTTGTAACATTTCCGTCCTTCACTATTAAAAGCTTGTTGCTACTCACATCAATTTCTATTTTTTTCATATGTTCCTCTCCCTTTTTCTCACTTCATGTACTTAACAACATCTGGTTTAAAAGCACTTCCTAAATAAATCCTTACTGGAATATCCTCCTTTTTATCTCGTGCCGCCTTACACAATTCCTCTGCTGTTTCCCACTTACAAGAGCTATCAATTGATCGCTCTTATCGCCAAATTGCTATTGCATACTGTTCAAATAATTCATAACGGTCATCTGGCTCCGTTTTACGTGGTAACTCATCCGTACATTTCGCTGTCTTAGGAACTTGAACGCGTACATCAGCATATGTAGTGCGTCCAGTACCCCTTTTTACATTTGCTTTCATTACATCGAACTGACAAATTTCCGGTTCTACATCGAAAATATTGAGTTGTTTAGGCATTTACCATCCCACTCTTCTCAATATCGCCCAGCAATTCACTTGCGCCTTTTTTGCTCAAAAACATCCTTCCGCCCAATAATTCCAAGTTGGATTCAGACACTTCGCCCGTTACAAAGCATGACTTTTCTTGTTTTTGTAAAACGATGTTTTCCCCTTCAACATGAAAGTCTAGTGCTGTTCCTTCAGCAATCCCAAAAGTTTTGCGTAACTCAGCCGGAATTACTACACGCCCTAAATCGTCCACTTTTCTTGCAACACCTGTGTTTTTCATCGCTTTCTCCCCCTTGTTAGCTAACTTTTTGTTGTTTTTTCCGTTCTAACTCTTGTTTCATTGATTCAAATTTAATTAAGTACGCTTTCCAGCGCTTATCATTTTCTTCTTGCTGTTGCTTTGCTACTTCACAATTACAACCTTTCGTTTCAATCACACCCGGATAAGTTTTTTTACGAATAATTCCTGCATTACGGCATAATACACACATGCTTATTCCCCCCTTTTGAAATTTCGTAATCTATAGTTATCGCCGAACATTTCTAGCATTTCCGCGTTTTCCATCATTCTGCTGAAATCACGTACTCCGTACATTTCTGCTAATTGGCCCACATTGAAATTTGTTGTAAATAAAGTACTTTTACCTATTCGGCTATCTACAATTTCATTTGCCTTTGTTTTTTTCCAAGTAACACCCTCTTTATCTTTCTCTGTAAACTCCGCCCCGAAATCATCGATAATAAGAACGTCCACTTTAGCAAGGAGAGACATGAGCTTGTCCTCTGTTAATTCACTGCTTTTGCTCCAAGTAGATTTGATTTTGGTAAACAGTTTATTCATTTGAATAAACATTACACTGTGACCCTTTTTCATAAGTTCTTTAGTGGCTGCCACACACAAATGACTTTTTCCTACTCCGTAATCACCTGTAATAATCATGATTGTTGGTTCTTCTTTATTGAATGAAGTAACAAAATTCATGATTGTTTTTTTCGCATCAGCCAATTTCTGATCTTCTTTTTCTACCAATCTACATTGAGGACAAAATTCCTTATTTGTTTCTATATCTATCAACATGCGTTTACTGCAAACATCTTTAAAATTTTCTTTTCCTACTAAAAAGACATTCGTGCATCTATTAGGCGACAATACATATCTTTGATTAGCGTTTTTTGAAGTCGTATTTTTCGATGAAGCTACTATCCTTTTGATTGCTTGTCACTCCTTTAGAATGTTTTCTTGTCCACTAATCTGTGAAATTAATGTCCTTATAGCTTTATAATTACTCATTAGAAATTACCTTCTTTCACAAATTGTTATATACGATTCTCCATCATTAATAATTTTTTAAATCACATAATGTGGGTAGCCAAATCTGAATTTATATCCACAGACACAGATTTTAGATGTAGAACTTTCTCAATACTTGTCGAAAAAAAGTATGTTATAATAACCTTGTTATATCATCTCTATAACGTAATGAAATATTAAGCTGAAGAAAAAGACGCATTCGTAATGATTGCGTCTTTTCTTTTTCGTTAAAATACTGATTTTAACGAAATAAAAAAAGCCCACAAATTTTGTGGACTCAGCAGTATGGATACATATATTTTACCACAAAGACACTCATTCGAGTGTCTTTTCCTTTTTCTCACACTGGAATTATTTGTACTATTCGAATACTATTAACTCAAGGAGGTATGGATAATGAAAGGATACTTTAGAAAAAGTGGTGAAAAGTGGTCATTTACAATTGATATTGGAAGAGATTCTCTCACTGGTAAAAGAAAACAAAAAACAGTATCCAGCTTTAAAACAAAGAAAGAAGCCGAACGTGCATGCAATGAGCTTATCCATCAATTTAATACCGGAAGTCTAGTTGATGCTAAGAATCTTACTCTTAGTGAATATTTACAAGAATGGCTAGAAAACACAGCAAAACAAAGAGTAAGAGAAACTACATTCACCAATTATAAAAGAGCTGTAAACGGTCGAATTATACCTGTAATTGGTTCGCGCAAATTAATGATTTAACAAAACTCTTGCATGGACAACGTTTTGTTAAATCATTAATTGATGAAGAATTATCACCTAAATATATTGAATATATTTTCGTTGTTTTAAAAGGAGCATTAGAAGATGCTGTTAAGTGGGAATTTCTATACAAAAACCCGTTTGAACATGTAGAAATCCCTCGACCACGAAGAGTGGTCCATTGAGGAAACAAAAACGTTCTTAACATATGCCGAATTTGATAACCATATCTACTATCATTTGTTTTTACTTGCGCTCAACACTGGTATGCGTAGGGGTGAACTGTTAGGTTTAAAGTGGAAGAATTTAGATTTAGTTGAAGGGAAAATCAGTGTGACAGAAACTCTTATTTATGATGAACGTGGTTTTCGTTTTACAGAACCGAAAACGTCAGGTTCTAAACGTTTAATTTCTATCGATCCGACCTTATGTAAAGAATTTAAAAGTTATAAAGCGAAACAAAACGAATTTAAATTAGCTATCGGTAAATCTTATGAGGATCATGATTTAGTTTTTTGTAGAGAAAACGGTCAACCAATATATCCAAGAACATTGACCACTATCTTTGAAAGAGTTGTAAAAACATCCCAAGTTCCTAAAATTCGATTCCATGATTTACGCCATACACATGCAACTCTTCTACTTAAATTAGGGATCAATCCAAAAATCGCAAGTGAGAGATTAGGACATAGTTCTATTAAGACCACATTAGACACTTATAGTCATGTTACATTAGATATGCAAGAAAGTCCACTATAGCACTAATTGAGGCGTTAAAATCATAAAAAAATTGTTGATGTGGTCAAAACGTGGTCAACCCCATCAACAATTACTATTAAACCCTTATATTTAAAGGATTAACCAAGCCACACACTCCACATGAGTCGATATAAAGTATATCATATCATTTAGTGTAACTTGTATTACTGTTGTGCATTCTTTCGCAAAGAAAAAAAATGTAGCGTCTTTTTCTTGCATTGAATGTATTTAATTTATTTTAAGCGCGTGGTCATTTTTGTGGTCAGTGGTCAAAAGAAATATCTACAGGTATACATGAATCACTAAACGCATAGATTAATGGTGACACCTAGACATTCTTCTTAACATCAGGCACCTTCAACTGAGGGAAGGTGTCTTTATTATTTTCAAGTCATTTTGTATGTAATGAACTCATATAATGAAAATGCCGATACTGTTATACAGAAAAAAGAGTATTCCTCCCATCCAACCGGGAATACTCTTTCTTTATTTTTGATATACATATTACTTCCGAATGTTACATATAATACTATTGCAAACCAAATTAGAGATGTACTTCTTTATAATGTCAAAAAAAGAGCGTTCCTCACTCGCCAGAGGAATGCTCTTTTTCGCTTTACTTCAGCTTCATTTGCTCTTACACAGTATGTTTTGCCTTTGCTGTTGTTTAATTTATATTGTGGTGATCCATTGACATAAAAAAAGCCGTCTCCAAAACAAAAGGAAACGACTCTTCGCAGGTTAACCACTCAATTACAAAATGGAATCTACTATATTTGAATGTGATCGTCAATAACGAGTTCTAATTTGTATTGTTAGTGGATATGCTATTTATGATGCATCTAGAGAATCCCCACATGTAGAGCGCCTTTACCAGGGATGAGAAGGTGCTTTTTGTCCGTCTACATCCGGCCTACAAAGAAAGTTATTTTATGATACAAGATATAAATCTCAGCCTCCAACTATACAATTGAAAGGAAGTGCAATCCAAAGGAGGTTTCCTATATGTTTCGGAAATTTTATTTTGTATTCACCGCAGTACTACTACTCATGTCTGGCTTCTTTTTCACAACTCCCCCCACACAAGCTAAAGCTAAATCGAATCACTACGTTCCCAACCAAGTTATTGTGAAATTCAAACATGCTGCCTCTCTTCAAAGTATTCAAGATTTCCACAAATCTGTAGATACTACCGTACTCTCCAAAGATAAAGTACTGGGGTTTGAAGTCGTTCAGTTTCAGAAAGGCTCCGTTGAGGAAAAAATAAAAGAATACAAAAAGAATACAAATGTCGAATACGCAGAGCCAAACTACTATTTTCATGCCTTTTGGACTCCAAATGATGCGTCATTTCAAAAACAATACGGACTAAGACAAATCCAAGCCCCTCAAGCCTGGGATACACAACGCAGTGATTCGGATATAAAAATTGCCATTATTGATACCGGTGTGCAGGGGACTCATCCTGATTTGTCCTCAAAAATCATTTACGGACACGATTATGTAAGTGATACTGCAATTTCAAATGATGGAAATGGGCATGGCACACACTGCGCTGGTATTGCTGCCGCCATAACAAATAATAAAGAGGGAATCGCAGGGGTGGCACCGCAAGCTTCCATTTATGCTGTTCGAGTATTAGACAATCAAGGGAGTGGAACATTAGATAATGTCGCAAAAGGAATTGCAGACGCTGCAGACGCTGGCGCGAAAGTAATCAGCTTAAGCTTAGGAGCACCAAATGGAGGAACTGCTTTACAAGAAGCCATCCAGTATGCTTGGGGAAAAGGCGCTGTCATTGTCGCAGCGGCTGGAAATGACGGCGATTCAACGCCAAATTACCCAGCGTACTATGATAATGTCATTTCTGTTGCTTCCACGGATCAATACGATCAAAAATCCTACTTTTCAACATACGGCAAATGGGTTGATGTAGCCGCTCCTGGTTCTAACATTTATTCTACCTATAAAGGAAGTACGTATCGTACATTAAGCGGTACCTCCATGGCGACCCCTCATGTAGCTGGTATAGCAGCTTTATTAGTGAATAAGGGATATACAAATTATCAAATCCGTCAAATTATCGAAGATACTGCTGATAAACTTCCTGGAACAGAGAACTATTGGAAATATGGGAGGGTAAACGCCTACAAAGCCGTAAACACACTTCCATCTATTCAACAACATGCGTCCTAACTAGAAATATCTTACGTCTTTCATGATAAAACCATTCAATCTGTTATACCTTCACAATCATTCGTATTCACCCCTAAGGAATATTAAGTACTTTAGAGGCATATATTAAATTGCTCCTGGCATGATGCCACTTTATATATGGAAAAACACTCCTATTCACAACATCAGGAGTGTTTTTCTCATATTTCAGCATGTTACTACGTAAAATAACACGCATACCTCTTACATAGTAATCATCCTATGTAACCAGAGTGCTCTGATTTTTATTTTTCATGTTCATATTACTTCTGAATGTTACATATAATACTATTAAACAAATTAGAGATATATTTCTTTTTTACTTCACATACACATAGGCTTTATTAGCTGTTACATAATATGTTTTACCTTTGCTATTGTGCACTTTGTATTGTGACAATCCATTGACAGTTACTTTTGCATCAACCGCAAACCCTGCCCCTGCATCTACAGACCCAGCAACATCTTTATCTTGCCAAAATGGAGCATCATAGAAACGTAGATTGTGAACTTTAGACACAACACGTTTCCCTACAATAGATGAACTCACTGTACTCTTCTTACTAAACTTCACATAAGATGGATCGTTCTTAATCCACTGATCTCCACCAAGATTTAACCAGCCATCCTTTTCAGCCCATACAACATAAAATTCTGGTTTATTTAACTGACGAATCTTAGAATAGCTTGTATCTGGTCCTTTACGTAAATTAACGTTGTAGCCTTCCATATAAGCAATTACCATCTGTTACCGCTGTCGGTACTTCTACTGGTTTAGATGGCTTCCCAGGAACAGAAACATCCACGCTAGAATTATTGTATGCTCGTTGTACATCTGCTCTAAATTGAGCCTCTGAAACGCCATGAGACTTTAAGTAGTCAAGTGGATCTTCATGATCTGTTCCACCAAGGTACTTTGTTACATCATAGTGAGTCCATAATCCTTTTTGCACAGATAAACCTCGATCACGTAGGATTTTAGCAAGCAACTTCACGTATTTATCATAGCTGCGTTTGAATTTATTGTAATCTGCTGTTTCGCAAAGTTCAACATGTACAAAGCGTTTATTAGCAGAAGGTCCACCACCATAAGCAATGTACTTTGTATCTGCAATTTGAATGGTTTCATCCCAATCGACTGCATAGTGAACAAATGCGTTTCTCCATGTACGAGTCTCATACTTTTGAATATTAATGGCTGGCGCTTTGGGTGTTGCGGTACTATGCGCCACAACACCTTCATACGCACCTACGCCGTAGCGATATGGCAATTTTGGTAAATCAGATATCAGAAGGACCCTATCTGCAAAAACACTCGCTGCCATCGAAGATACAAGACATAACGTGAACAATATCCCTAGTAATCGTTTCATTTCGTTTCTCCTCCAATAGAAAAAGCACCACCGATTGGTGATGCTTCCCTTTGTATTTTTATTTATCTGTTAACGTTGTTCCCTCATGATTACTCAAAATCCCTAGTGAAACACCAAGTGTAAAAATATACGGTAACATTTCATCAATAAAACTCTTTGTTTCTAGTAATCCTGCCTTCGCACAAATGAATCCCAAGAGGGATCCAAGTGCCACCCATGTTTTCCAGTTTTGTAGTCGTTTTTGGATGTTCTCTTTGTTCATATTTTATAATCCCCCTTTTAATAAAAACGCAAGTAGAGCCGCAATCATTCCACCTACAATGCTTTTCACTAACCAATTGGTATTACTTAAGATTTTCTCGATATTCTCTTCAATCTTCGCAACCTTGCTTTCCACAACTGCGAGACGGACTTGAATATCCTGTACTTCTTGTTTTATTTCCTCGTGTTCTTTGCATGATTCCATTGGTATCAACTCCTTTTGGGCAATAGAAAAGAGCCCTGATGATGATGAGCTCTTTTCTGTCCCTATTTACATAATTTTAATAACTAATCCTAAAATTCCAGTTACAACTGCACTAATTACAATTCTTAAAATCCATGTGGTATTCAGACTGATTTTTTCTAGTTGTTTATTAATTGTAGAAATATCTTTTACGTTTATAGTTGTACGAGTTTCTAGGTTACGAATATCTCGCATGATTTCTTTTTGATCTGCTTTTAGACTGTCGATTTTCACATATACGTCTTCCATATATCCATCCCTCTTTTGAAATCTTAATAAAGCAATCTTTGTATACTATGAGACAACCCTTTTCTTAGTGAATGCATAGGGAAATTTTTATATAAAAGCCGTATTTTGTTCAATCGAGTAGAGGGAAAATAAAGTAATTTATTCTCGCCCCTCTTCTTTAGTCTTTGGTTTGAGATGGCTCTTTGAACGACTTTCGATAATCCTATATATCGGTAGCCCTTTCGACAGTAGGTTAATCCCTTCGCTTCTTCCTCCGGAATCCCTAATTGAACAAGCGATTTGATTTGTTTCTTCGGTATTTTCCATTGCTTCCAAATAATCACTCTAATTCTGGAGCGGAGCTTCTTATCTACTTGCTTCATAACGCCTTTCATATTTGCACTCCTGAAGTAATTTACCCATCCAAATATAACTTGTTTTAGTTTCAATATTCGATAGTCTAACGGAACGCTCCAGTTTCGTTTTGTCAGTTGTCGAAGCTTTCTTTGGAATTTCTGTACTGAGATTGGGTGTGGTTTCGTTTGATATCTCTCATCCTTAGAATTGTAATAATATCCAAATCCTAAAAATTTTAAATCTTCTGGCCGAGAGATTTTACTCTTTTCTGTATTGACTATCAAACCTAGGTTCTTTTCTATAAATCTCACGATTGATTTCATCACTCTGCTCGCCGCTTTCTCGCTTTTCACAAAGATAAGAGCGCCGTCGGCGTATCTCACAAATGGAAGTCCTCTACTCTCGAGTTCCTTATCCAGTTCGTTCAACATAATGTTCCTCAGTAAAGGGCTTAGATTGCCTCCTTGCGGAGTTCCGACCGGTGTTTCTTCATATTTTCCATTCACCATAACCCCACTGACTAAATACTTTCTTATGAGGGAAATGACGTCTCCGTCATATATTGTATTAGATATAATTCGCATTAACTTATCGTGATGAACTGTATCAAAGAATCTTTCCAAATCAATATCCACTATCCAATCATATCCATCATTTAGAAATTCCAAGCTTTTAACGATTGCCATCTCACAGCTTCTTTTTGGTCTAAAACCATAACTGAATTCACTGAACTGCTTCTCAAATATAGGACTGAGTATTTGATGAATGGCTTGTTGAACTACTCTATCCACTACTGTTGGTATTCCCAGCTTGCGCATCTTGCCATTCTCTTTTGGGATTTCCACTCTTAAGGCAGCTTGTGGTTAGTATTTTCTTGTTCTAATGCGCTGACGTAGCTCGTCCTTGTTTTCTTTCAGATATCGTTTAAGTTCGTCAACTGTTACACCATCAACTCCACTTGCACCTTTATTTTTATAAACGCGTAAGTAGGATTCATTCATATTTTGATTACTTAGAATTGTTTCTAGAAGTTCCACACTCGTTTCTCCTTTCCTCTCACGTAGTAAGTAATATCTCCCATTTTGGTTATCCTTTGAGATACGCTCATACTTTCACCATTAACACATTCGGAGTTTATTATTTACGCATTCGTGGTGTTGAAACACTATAAACTGTTCAGCCCTTCATGAATTGAGTTCACTACTATGGCCTCGGCTGACTTCTCGCGGCTAACCATTTTCGACTGTACTGTTAGTACATCCGCAAGATCTCCCAGGGTAAGACAACTATCTTTCCTCTTTTACTCGCCTGATTTACTCTACAAAGTTACGCACATCTATTTGGACTTTAACTTGAATTGGAGTCTCATCCCTTTATAGAGCCTTCGTATCAGATTTCTGTTCGTCGAGCCAAGATTTTATTCCACGCTTCCTTCAACCCTCACCTCACGGTAAGTACCTTGCGCTTCCTTAGTGGTTGGTCGATGTGTACCCCCACAGTGGACTTTCACCACCTAGACAGTTGCCATGCCTGGCACACAAATAAAAACAGCTTATAGCTGCTCTAGTTTCTCATTTATTAATTTTTGGACTAACTCTTCTAATGTTGCTATTTTGTTGTTCATTAATGTAATTTCTTCATTATGCTTTCTCTCCATTTCTTGTATTTTCTCATTTTGATTTTCTTCATGCCCTTGTAAAGCTTTTATTGGTATACTCAACAAGTAGTCCTTCTTCTCGAATAATCTTGGTGCATTCAACATAGTCAGAAAAAGCATCACAATAAGTTGCTAGTGCATTTACATCTATGTTTGTAATGACATCCAACTCTAATAATTCACCTGCAATTCGTTTGAACTCTCTCTTAGCAACTGAATCTAACCATGTGGGTGGTTTTACTTTATCCTTTTTTGCTTGTAACTTTTTTTCAGCCGCTAACCTTTGATTGATTTCTTCTTTTGTTAGTCGACTTGTATTTCCTTCTAATAAATGTAGATGAATCGGTTTAGCTTTTCTTCCTATGAGAACCACCTCCTTCAGCCGAACCCCCTTTTATGGAATAAAACGACATTTTTGCACAGAAAGCTAAGCGGCGGTCTCCAAGGATTCGCCTTTTGCTTTTTTACGACAGGGGTATTTTTTGTCCGATTTTAGGACAAATTCATCCGTACTTTTATATAGATGCAATGTTATTCTTATACTTGTAACTTGTAGTTACATGCAGTTTCCCTAAACAAGTATCCTGTAGGCCCTAGACTCATTCTAGGGCCTCTTCCCATTTATCTAGCGTGATAGACCTGTACGCTTCCCTTCCTTTTGAATTATTCTCTGTATTTCTTCTCGTCTTCTTTTGTTTTCTTGTTATGACAAGCATGACAAAGTGTTTGTAAATTATTTGGATCTAACCGCCTTAGCCAATCCACAAGCAACGGAATGGTACGATCTACTACATCTCCTATCTTAATAATGCCATTCATTCTACACATAATCCATAATCTCTACGATAAACAAACTCACACATAACTCTCCATGGTTTGGAGTTATAGAATGAACGTGAGCTTTTGTTTCGAATATGTTTGTCATAATATCTTACGGTTTCTTTTTCCTTTTCGATATATTTAGCACAATACTTATCCCGTGTTAGTTCATTGCAACCTAAGGACTTACACGGCTTAAATGGTTTACTTGGTACCTGCCATCCTCTTCCTCAATCGTTGCATCTCATCCTCGATAGCAAGATTCTTTTTATAAATCCGTTCATGACACTTGATTATAGCCAATTGACACTTACGAATTTTATCATTCACATATGCAGCAACATGCTCATGGCCACAATGAGGACACGTGAAGTAACACTTCTCAATGCAATTACAAATCTGAGCTACGTGTGGTTGCATATCATAATCTTCATTACAGCTAAAATAATAAAATTGTATCTCCCCTCACTCCTTCCCTTCAGAAATTCATCTACCGTCTTACTTAACACACTAACCATCGCTTCTCTGCATTGCTTTGGTGTCATATCATCACTTATTTCATTATGCAAAAATACGACTTTTTCTAATTTCTGTGGATAAATATGTTCCTTGACTAATTCCAATCCGAGAATGTTATTAATTAACTTACCAATAATGACAGTTTGTTCTTGTTTATTTAGTATCATTTGTTCTCACTCCTCTTCAAAAATAAAGTACCCAGATGGATACTTTCACTCTAAATCCTTATTTATTTTTTCAATTCTAAATACTGAAGGTACATGAGGTTGCATTCTTATATTAGACTCTTCAATTGCTACTATATACCGCGGATTTAAAGCAACTTGCATTTCGTTTCCTGTTTCCACATCTATATGAGGTAACACAACAAAAGTATTAAGGAATTCTCCTTCACCATTTACAAGTGTCTTTCCAATGAGGGAACCAAGCTGAATCGATACAATATATTCTTTCCCATTTGATAAAATAATTTTAGACGAGCTGTCCATCCATATCCCACTCCTCACTTTGTCAAAATAACCAATTCATCATATATTTTCTATATACTTTATATGCCCATTTTTGATATCTATGCCTCTTTCTATAAAAGTGCATATGGACGTAAAAAGAGAGCAACCAAGGGAATGACTGCTCTTGCATCATTTATATAGACAGAAAGGTCTTTGGAAAAGCACTATCAATAGGTGTTGTCCTATGCTTCATTAGATGCTTATTCTTAGAAAAAAGTTCTAGACAACACATTGTTTTTGGTTTTAAAAACCATTTTTCTGCATATAATAAAAATGGTTGGAAAACTGACGCTGTCTACTGTTTATTTCAGACCCTTAACTTAGTAAGTAGTTACAATCCATCTGTTTTCCTCCAACATTTCTTTCAGAAGGATGAAGAATGCGAATGGATATCCCTTATCCCAAAACTAACCTACCACACATCTATACCTTCGCATTATTCATTCATTCCTTCATCCATACATCATTCACCCCTTACTGCCTTAATCCACCACCCCATTATAAATCCTATAAAAAAGAGCACCTCAATAATAAAAGTGCTCTCTTCTAGTACAGCTTGTACTGCTTTTACTTATTATTAAAAAATCACCCTAAAAACTTAATCTAACATTATGTATTATTTAGCCCCTCTTTCAACCGCTAAGCATATATGTTTAACTTTCCCGGTTATACATTCATGTCTAAAACTTAGCGGCTGAAAGAAGAGCAAAAGCTCTTCCGAATTACACTGGATGCCCGTAAATCTACTTATAAATATATTATAAAAATGGTTTCCGCCATCATTTACCTAATTTAAAGTACCATATAATTTTATATTCAACTATCTATTTTTTGTCCTTTATTAAAGAACATTTCCCCACCCTCACTACGATGCCTGCATGTTAAAATACATATACCCTAATTAAATTTCTGCGAGGACATAAAAACTCACTTGTCCTCCTACTCACTTACAGAGCTACATGATTTGTCTTATACAGACCATGTAGCTCTCTTTTTTATAGCAAGCTATAGACTTATCTTGCACATTAGCATTCTGTGAGAACATACGAAAAAATTATAATTTTTTAATAACTTTATCCCTATGTTTTCTTTTCCTCCTTACATATAAAAATAACGATTACATTCTTATCACCATTATCTGTTTTTCACTATATAATGCTATTAATATAAATTACTTTTAAAAGATGAATAACTATGAAGTTCAAAAAATTACTCTTCACTGTCTTATGTTGCTCATTATTTCTAGTTATACCCCCGATTAGTGTGAGCGCTCAAGAAGGACAACCTATCATTTCTTATAAAAATACAACGAATCCCTCTGTCTCTCCTTTCGTTCCATCCACTCTTCCGCGTTCCCAAGAGCTGTACACGCCATCAACGGCGAATCTTCCTCAACAACTTATCATCGTCCAAACCTCCGGCAACTATAATCAACAAGAAACCTCCAATATGATACAGCGTATTAGCAACATTGATAGCAAAACTCTATATGCTCTTTACAATAAAAATATTCGTATTAAACTCGTTAACTTTCCGATCACTTATTTACCGGAATATTCTTATTTAAGAGGGAAAATCCCTAGAGGCTGGGAATCCTGTTTTTGCTCGTATAGGATATAGTAATTACGGTAATATGCATACTTCAATCAATCTTGAATTACACGAAACAACTCACGCTATTGATCGTTATGTATTCCAAAACATTAGCTATTCACAAGAATTCTTAAGAATTCATAGTCGTGAATATAATTCCTTTTCCAACAGTTCTTATTACTACTATCCAGAGGAATATTTTGCTGAAGCCTATGCCTACTATTACTTGAATAGTTCTACCCATGAAACTTTAAAAACACGCGCTCCTTATACCTACGAGTTAATACAAAAACTACCTCCTCGTTTATAATTGTATCCATGCACAAGAATTTGTATTTTTCTATATACAAAATAAAGAGCATCTTTAAAGATGCTCTTTCCATTCAACGGCTACATTCAATCTCGCACCATCGAAAACTGGTTTCGGATTTTAGATACCGTCATTATGAACCGTTTAGAATTTTAATACCATCATCGTGAGTTGTGTTTTCCGACACTTCCCACCATACAAATATAACACATTACTTCCAAAATAATCGACACATTTTCTGCCAAAAAGCGGTCACAACTCTGCCAGTGTTTTTCATAGTTCAAATTTTTCCACTGCATCTGTTACTTCTACTGGTACACCAAATATACTTTTTTTCATTTCTGTCATTTTCTTTTTAATAATCCAATGTGGATAATTCAATTCTTCTAAAATATTTCTAAAATAAGTTGGGTTCAACTTTAACATATCAGGATTTCTCCCCGTATTCCTTTTATATTTAATGATTACTTCTAATAGTTCTTCATTTAACATAAATCACAATTACCTCCCCTTACAGTTTATATTTATGTATATACACCATCCGATTTCTCGATACCTGCAGTTACCCATATCTTATATTGTGTGTAACTGAGTCTATCACTGAATCCCTTGCTATCATTGATTTCATTTAACTTTCTCTTTTGAGTTACACAGTACGAAATTTATGAGTAACTGTATAGATTAAAAAAGAAAAAGCAATGATTAGATTTTAAACCTAGTCATTGCTTTTCCCATCACAGCTTGGTTTACACCTATATAACGTAACTTGACATTCTCTGACGAATGATTGAATATCTCCATGAGTAATGTGCTATGTTTTTCGTTTGCATGTACATATGATACCCGTACGTCTTTCTTAGGGTATGTGTTCCTATTTCATATTCTTCTGCCACTCCACTTAATATCTTATATGCCATGGTACGACCAATAGGACGATTCTTTCCTTGTCTACTTTGCAGTAGATACTCATTGTCTTCTCTTTCTTCAATAAACCATTTAAGTTCTCGTTTCAGTGCTGCAGTAATTTGTATTCGTTTCTGTTTCCCTGTTTTCTTTTCCCTCATAGAGATATGACTCCCTTTAACATCACCTACTTTTATTTTCAAAACATCTTATATTCTAAGGCCTGTATTAATGCCCATAATGAAGAGAATGTAATTACGTAAACTTCTAATCCAAGTGCAAAAACGAGCTTATAAAAAGCTTTAGACTTCCAACGTCGATATGTACGTTCTGACATTCTGATTTCGTTATAAACCATGTAATCACATACATCCTCTTCTAAATAACGCTTATAAATAATATCCCTTTGGGTAATTCCTGCACGTCCGTTTCCTAACCGATTTAGAAATTGATCAATACGTAATGACATTCTTTCTAGCTATTCTTCTCGTTTACTTTGTTGAATATATGCTATAGCAACATCTTCTAATGGTCTTCCGACTGCATGTGTAGGAACGTGCTCACGTATTTCATAAGCAGGAGTGACTTTCATTTCTTTACGCATCATCTCAAATTGTCTATGTATACGTATGCTTTCCAACACACCTTCTAATTCTTCTAATTCCTCTTATGTCGCTGTTCTATCAATTTTTGGTAAGAAAGATAATTTAATCATATAAAACCACTCCTTTTATTTTTAAATTACTTTTGTCTTATTGCCCCACGTCTACGCTCATAGCAAGGTCTATGCATCCCCATTAAATCCTCAATTTCTTTTTTTCTTCTTTGCTTGATTGGATTGCTTTTTCCATTCACGTAATTGATCTCTTAACCCCTTCATTTCCCCATCTCCCTTTTCAAAAGAAAGAGGACACCTATTCCTAAAACAGCTTTAATGGCTGTTCTAAAAATCGGTTTCCTCTAGTTTTCTAGCCGGACTATATTTATTTCATAATGCCCGGTTGTATAAAAAGATTTCTCCAAGCTTTATCTAGCCTTTCTTTCTCTTCTTTTTGTACAGCCTTTGTACGACGAGCGATTGCTTTTTTTAATTTCTTTTTCTTCATCTTAGTCAACCCCTTCACTCCTTCTCTTTAAACACCCTTAATCTCCATTTTCGGGCTTTTTAATTAGTTTGATACCCCCATTCCCTCTATCTTAATCAACTTATTAATATCGGTACCTAACAATTTGGCAGCTTTTCCTTGAATTATTCCAAATAAATGCCGAAGTTCTGTTAACTTCTCACCATTAAAATCACTCACAACATTTTCTCCCCCCTGAATAAAACTCAATATTCCGTCAACACTATAACTACCCATTTCTGAACCATATTCCATGATGGTTGAGCAGTTAGCTTTTGCTAGCTGCTCTTTAATTTTTCATCACCTTTTTATGTGAGGATGCATATTATGTATAGAGCATTTTTGATACACCTTCATTTATAAGCTTTTTTGACTATTCACTCCGAGAAAGAGTACTGTTTGAAGGTACTCTTTTTAATTTTTATCATTTTAGCCAAGAAGACTCCTTCCTCAAGGAACATGAAGGGCCACGGCCCAGTGAGTAGGTGGGAGATGAATTGGCTTCGAACAAGGGATGGCATACTGCCATCTCAATTGTTCGACATATATAACTTATTATTGGATAATTTGTCATCATCATTTCACTACTTACCGAATATACGTTCGTTGTATAATGGAGATATATCGAAATGGGGGTGAAAGAAATGATGATTAATCGAGCATATAAATTTCGTATCTATCCAAATACAGCACAAGCAATTTTAATCAATAAAACCATTGGTTGTTCTCGTTTTGTATTCAATCATTTCCTATCCCTATGGGATAATACATACAAAGAAACAGGAAAAGGTTTGACATATGGTACATGCTCTGCCAAACTTCCTGCCATGAAGAAAGAGTTGTTTGGCTCAAAGAAGTGGATAGTATTGCGATCCAATCGTCTGTTCGCAACCTTGCGGATGCGTATACACGCTTTTTCAAGAAACAAAACAGTGCCCCACGTTTCAAATTTAAAAAGAATCCTGTGCAATCTTACACCACAAAACAAACGAATGAAAACATTGCTGTTGTAGGAAACAGTATGAACAAAATTGTTATCTACTGCATGCACAGATAATTTCTTTAATACATAACATTTCATATTTATTTTAGTCCTGCAACACTCTCAGTCTTTATAAAAAGCTTGTCCCAGGTTGTATTTTTTATCCTGCAGCATAATATATTATAAATTTGTAAGGTTCCTGGAACATTTATCAATAGTACTCTATCTGTATTCGTGCTAATTTAGGTATACATTCTCTTTGTTGTGGAAGGTAATTTTGTATGATATTAGACCTGCGGTAGTATGTCAACTGAAAAACAAAAGAATTTTTAGTTATCAAAGGCATGTTTACTTAAAAAAGACGTCGTGCGACTAAACCAGTAATGCATGTAATTGACTGGAAATCAATTAAAAGGTAGAAATGAAACGTTTTTTGTCACACTTTCATGTACCTTTCTGGTGTAAAGAGTCAGTGACTACGTAGTGGTGCACTCGTTCTAATCGCATTCTTTCTCTTGCGATTAGAACGAGTGCACGTTTGTTTTGATAGCTCATTATATTTTTTCACGTAATATTCTTGATAATCAGATACATACTTTTTTACAAAGTTATTGGATTCACCCCAGTAATACCGCAAGTACTGATTTCTATTACAGGATAACGAAGTGTTTTTTTGCGGTGAATCGACTAGACTGTGAATATAATCCCTATCTTCGTTTCATCATCAAGTCTTCCGATTTGACCAATCTCAGCGATAACAATGGCATCAAAGACATCTGTTTTATTCATGTCAGAATAGTTTTTCTTGAAATTTGCAATTTGTTTGGGATTCATCAGAAATATCTTTGCCCCAAAGCGTTGTAAGTCTTCATCATAATGAAGAAACATAGATGGATGAAAACTATAAACAGATGTGTATTATAAATCGATTTTAACAGTTTCAATTTCTTGGTTGGTTATACACTGTAACACTCGCTTTTTGAGCACTGTGGCCCCTGGTAAGTCAAAAAGGAATCTAGCTTTTTTCCCTTCACCATTTAAAATACAAACTTTTATAACAAACAAACTTACATCTAGACCAGCAAATAATTTCATGTAAGAGATCTCCCTTCAAATTAGAATCATTCCTTATAAATCTCGTGATATCTCTAGTGTGTACGATGGGTCAATAACCTCGCGCTGAGAGAGCTTGTCCTGAATCGAAAGCCTCCCTAAAGCTAATCGAGGGGCAGTCTGTTTAGCCTGCGAGTAAGAAGTTCCGCATGTTCACTGAGAAACACTCTATAAGTTATATGATAAGTCCACAGGAGGAAAACGAAGTGGCCCAAGTACTCCTAAAATCAGTATCTAAAAATATCTTGAGACGTCTAAGTATTTTATTTATTCAGGACCCTTATTATATGGGAAATATAAGCTTGAAATAAGACTTAAATATGAACATACGAGGAGGAATTAAAGTGAAAAAGACTTTAATTACAGGGTTATTGGTTACAGCAGTATCTACGAGTTACTCCGTTCCTGTAAGCGTTCACACCGAGGGGGGGCAAACAGAAGTGAAAACAGTATATGCGCAAAATGTAATTGCTCCAAATACATTATCCCATTCAATTAGAATGTTAGGATCACAGTCACCGCTTATACAAGCATACGGATTAGTTATTTTGCAACAGCCAGACATTAAGGTAAACGCTATGAGTAGTTTAACGAATCATCAAAAATTTGCAAAAACGAATGTACGAGAGTGGATTGATGAATATAATCCGAAGCTAATCGACTTAAATCAAGAAATGATGAGATACAGCACAAGATTTAATAGTTATTATAGTAAGCTCTATGAACTAGCAGGAAAAGTAAATGAAGATGAACAGGCAAAAGCAGATTTTACAAACGCATATGGAAAATTACAATTGCAAGTCCAAAGCATTCAAGAGAGTATGGAGCAAGATTTATTAGAGTTAAATCGATTTAAAACGGTATTAGACAAAGATAGTAACAACTTATCAATTAAAGCTGATGAGGCAATAAAAACACTTCAAGGATTAAGTGGAGATATTGTGAAATTAAGAGAAGATATTAAAAGAATTCAAGGGGAAATTCAAGCTGAATTAACTACTATTTTGAATAGACCGCAAGAAATTATTAAAGGTTCTATTAATATCGGTAAACAAGTATTTACAATCACAAATCAAACTGCACAAACGAAAACAATCGACTTTGTTTCTATCGGTACTTTAAGTAATGAAATTGTAAATGCTGCAGATAGTCAAACGAGGGAAGCAGCTCTTCGTATTCAACAAAAGCAAAAAGAGTTATTACCGCTTATTCAGAAGTTATCACAAACTGAATTAGAGGCGACTCAAATTACATTTGTTGAAGATCAAGTAAGTAGCTTTACAGAACTAATTGATCGCCAAATTACAACTTTAGAAACGTTATTAACGGCTTGGAAAGTTGTAAATAATAATATGATCCAAATTCAAACAAATATTGAAGAAGGTACGTATACAGACAGTATTTTACTTCAAAAACATTTCAATCAACTTAAAAAAGTAAATGATGAAATGAATAAGCAAACAAATCAATTTGAAGATTACGTTACAAACGTTTGAAGTACATTAAACAGAAAAATAATTAGCGATATAGGGAGAGAAGAAAAATGACAAAAAAACCTTATAAAGTAATGGCTCTATCAGCACTTATGGCAGTATTTGCAGCAGGGAATATTATGCCGGCCCATACGTATGCAGCTGAAAGTACAGTGAAACAAGCTCCAGTTCATGCTGTAGCAAAAGCTTATAATGACTACGAAGAATATTCATTAGGACCAGAAGGCCTGAAAGATGCAATGGAAAGAACAGGTTCAAACGCTTTAGTAATGGATCTGTACGCTTTAACAATTATTAAACAAGGTAATGTTAACTTTGGTAATGTATCGTCAGTTGATGCAGCTTTAAAAGGTAAAGTGATTCAGCATCAAGATACAGCTAGAGGGAATGCACAACAATGGCTAGATGTATTGAAGCCACAGCTTATTTCAACAAATCAAAATATCATTAATTACAATACGAAATTCCAAAACTATTATGATACTTTAGTTGCTGCGGTTGATGCAAAGGATAAAGCAACTCTTACGAAAGGTCTAACTAGATTATCAAGTAGTATTACTGAAAATAAAGCGCAAGTAGATAAGTTAGTAGAAGACTTAAAGAAATTCCGAAATAAAATGACGTCGGATACTCAAAATTTCAAGGGAGATGCAAATCAAATTACATCTATCTTGGCTAGTCAAGATGCTGGAATTCCGCTTCTGCAAAATCAAATTACAACGTATAATGAAGCAATTAGTAAATATAATGCAATTATTATCGGTTCATCTGTTGCGACAGCTTTAGGCCCAATTGCAATTATCGGTGGTGCGGTAGTTATTGCTACTGGTGCAGGAACGCCGCTAGGAATCGCATTAATTGCAGGTGGTACAGCAGCTGTAGGTGGTGGAACAGCTGGAATCGTATTAGCGAAGAAAGAGCTTGATAATGCACAAGCAGAAATTCAAAAGATAACAGGACAAGTTACAACTGCCCAATTAGAAGTGGCAGGACTAACGAACATTAAAACACAAACGGAGTATTTAACAAATACGATTGATACTGCAATTACAGCGTTGCAAAACATTTCAAACCAATGGTATACAATGGGATCAAAATACAATTCTTTACTTCAAAATGTAGATTCAATTAGTCCAAATGAACTTGTTTTCATTAAAGAAGATTTAAACATTGCGAAAGATAGCTGGAAGAACATTAAAGACTATGCAGAAAAGATTTATGCTGAGGATATTAAAGTAGTAGATACGAAAAAAGCATAATCGAATACAAATCGTAAGAGCGTTAAGTATTAATGAATGAGTTGAAACTCCCGTTCAGTTGTGAGCAGGAGCTTTTGAGATCCTTATAAAGAGAATAGGAGAAAAGATTTTATAAAAAATGTCTTTTAGCAAGGTTCTGTTGCAAAGTTAGAAAAAATATAAAGAGGACTATAAACTTTGGATAGGATTTAAGCAATCTCTACTAATTTTTGTAGTTCTTTGTACTCCGAAAAGATGGAGTCTGATTCAAGACTTCGTCTCTGTTTATATAGGGCCTGAATCGTTTCAACCCCTTTTATGGTACGAGAAGCGTATCGAATACTTTGAAATCCAGAAGATTGATCTCAATCTTCTATGTTTTTGTATTTGTTCCTCTTCCCTCGAAAAAAGGAACAGGAATTACTTAAGAATTGTGGAAATGGCTTGCTTGTAGACTAGTTGTTGCTTACCATGAACCATCATAAGAACGGTAAACTTATCCGTTGCAAGGATTTGCCCACATACTGGAACACCATTCTTTAAAAATACAGTAACTTCCCCTTTTTTCTCTTTCAATTGTTCATATGTATCTTCTTGTAAGTTATACATGAAATACGCCCCCCTATTTTTATCTACTTTTCTTTTAATACTTGCCGGCTCTCATTATGGTCTATTTGTATTTCCCATTCACCTTCTATTTTTCTAAACCATTTTCCTATTTTGCTTACATAGTATTTTTTCACTTCACCATATGGAATCCAAATTTCACGTTCCTGTATTTGATTCATCACTTCATAAAGAATCTCATCATGCTCGTATTTTCTAGGTTTTCGATGATGCGTTCTTACAAACTGTATGTATTCCCTACGTAACCAATTAGAAATATAATCTTTTTGTTTTTGCCGGAGATGTGACCACTTTTTATTTGTCTGAAGGAGTTTTCCATTTACTTTTATATGGTTTTTCATCAACACTCATCTCCTTTTACCATCTAAATGCATATATACAACTATCGTATCACATTTAAATTAAAATATGGCTCTAGATACATATTTCGCAAGAAATCTATCCGAAATAAAATAATATCTCCATTTCACATAAAATATTATCCTAGACAGACGAGACCAAATCCATTAAACGGACTAATTAGACATAATATTAGATGTAGACTATTGATTATGTGTTTGTTTTTTATTAAATATCATGGTACGTGAAATTTTGTGTTGCTCTTATTAAAAAGGAGTTCAGTAGAGATACCTATAAAAACAGGTCATATACTGGTTTTTATTTCCATGTTATGACCCGTTATCTATTATACAGGTATAGAAAATCCAAAGTGGGGACTAATTAGAAAGTTTATTTGTTAATATATAATACAAAAAAGAGAACCCTTATAAAAAGGATTCTTCAACAGAAAAGAACAAACATAAAATTATCTAGAACGTTCAGAATGAATAGAATGGTTTCAAGTAATTGATTAAGATTTGGAGTAGTATTCTGTCATCGGTCCTTTTTAGAGAAGATTGAACCCAATCTTCTTTTTTGTTACTTTTGCGACTTCCCTTGAAAAAATTACTTAAGTATTGCAAAAATTGCTTGTTTGTAGACCAATTGTTGCTTACTGTGAACCATCATAAGAATAGGAAATTTATCCGTTGCAAGAATCTGCCCATTTATGGGAACGCCACTCTTTAAAAATATAGTGATATCCCCTCTTTTGTTACAATTGTTTGTTACTCTTTACAAATGTAAATCATTGCGGGTCCATCCACAACTACTCCACCAACTTCAATCTTTTCGTAAGCCTCTACACAAATGGTGGTCACCTTTTCACGCTTTGACAGCTCTTTACTCAGATTTTTTGTATCTATATCCTTTGGGTCCATTTTGGCACCTTCTCTACTTGTATTTTATACAGAAATATATGCACTGTAGGTCATTAAAACTCCTTGTAAAGTATTTATCAATACACAAAAGAAACTCCCAAAAAGTTTGCCTTTCTATTGAAAAACATAGTCAAATATCAAATCTAGTAAGCTTTATTTACCCTTATACAGGCTCGTCCCTATGAATAAGTACCACAAAAAAGCCAACTTTTTCACGAATATTTCAATATATGTCTGTTCCCTTCAAAAAACATTCTTCTGAAAGATGATGACAAAAATATAAGCACAGTCCTCCTAAATTTCAGGATAATACTGTGCTTTGAGCCAAAACATACATTTGAATAAAAAGGAAATAAACTTATCATTTTTGGTGTTTCCGCACCTTTGAGCGTACAGCTATTACAAACTTTATTATTAGATCTTGATTTACTGTACGCTCAAAGGAAGGGAAATACCACCCTTTTTATAAAAATAATATCGTCACATCGAAGCTCTAAACTTATTTATTATTATTATTACAGAAAATCGCCGAAAAAAATTCGATTTTTACGTTTGTTAAAAGCAAAAATATATTTTCTTGTTAAACAGACAAAAAACAACTATATACCAGCTGTCCTTTTGTCAAAAATCAAAACGTGTCAGTAAATAGTTCACAAATTGTCCGCGAATAGTTTTCATTTTTTTACATCATTTTTCAGCCCCTATTCACATAGTTTTGATTAGATATGGTCTTATATCCTTAAAAATGAATTAGCTATAACTATATTATTTTAAATTCATCTATTTTGTTTAACCTTAGATATATCAATCTCTTTTGCATTTTATAAAAACGAATTTGACACTTTCCGTTTAAAACTAATAATAAGGTAGCTAAAAAATAAAGAAATGAGGTTTTGGATTTCCTTTGATTATCATTTAGCGCATCTTGTTGGATTCCTATATATCTTAAAGTCTCTTTTTGATCCGTGTGATTTAATATTTTTTGTAAAGCGATCCACCTTTAAACTGTTTATAATGATGGTGCCCGTACGCCTTTCTAAATGAATAAGTTCCAATACTCTCTATTAATCATTGAAATGTACGTTTTAAAAATCAGTTAAAACGCTTATATATCAACAGCAGTAAATCATTTACTAAGAAAAAGAAAAAAGTGATTCAATATAAAAATACTAAATTAAATACTAAATTTCTAATTTTATAGCAAAACCTTGCAGAGGAAAAATTATAAAAAAGGAAGGCTGAAAAATGAATACGATAAAATACTTCTAATCCTTTTCGCTCATATGCTAGGACTTTATGTAATTTCAACTTGCCAAGATATTGCGAAACAGTGGGTTGTGGTATGGCGAGATACCGTTGTAATTTAGAAGCATTTAATGAAGTTTTCTTTATTATTTAATGTACAATTTGGAGACGGACAGGGTGTGCTAATGCCCTTACTACTTCTGCAACACGTTCTAATTCATTTGGATCCGTGTAAAAGGTATTTTTCATCTTTTTTTCCTCCCCCATTCCTCTTAAACAGAGTTTTCCCTCTGTTTAAGACATTTTTCTGTTATAGAATTTTCATCTCACAAACTATCTTGCACCATTTCATTTACACCTTTATACTGAAACAAGTATACATCACAATAAGAGGTGCCTTATGAACAAATCCGAATTAATCAAACAAGTTGCAATACAATCCGAACTAACAAAGCCACAAGCAGGTCTTGCTGTAGATGCAGTATTAGAGTCCATTCAACATGCACTACAAAATGGGGAACATCTACAGCTACTTGGCTTCGGCACATTCGAAGTAAGAGAACGTGCTGCCCGTGAAGGACGCAATCCACATACTGGTGAAGCTCTTACGATCCCTGCGGGAAAAACACCTGCCTTTAAAGCGGGGAAAGCATTAAAAGAAGCTGTAAAAGCTAAATAATATTTCTTTAACAGTAGCATGAATTCTAAGGATTTCATGCTACTGTTTTATTTTAGAAGCGAATCGTGGAGATTACATGTTTATATATAAGCTGTTGCTTCCCTTCAAATTCCATTAAAACAGAATAAGTATCAAATTCTCTTATCAATCCTTTTACATGCAATCCTTTTAACAAAATTAACGTGATATCCTTCCTCTTTTGAAACGCCTCTTGTAACAATTGTTCCTGCAAAGATAGCATGTTCTTACTTCTGTTCTTTTGAAATGCTTGTAATTTCGTTTCCAACGAGTTAGCCCCCCTATTCTTCACATACCGTTACTTTTACTTTGTATTGTTCTAGTTCAGCTAACAGTTGTTTTACACCCTCTGGACTCAGCGTCAGCTTTCCACCTGCCAGTTTTACATTCCTTGCAGATATTTCTCCCGTGATAGGACACGTACCATGAGATATATATTTTTGTAGGACAATCGCATCCTCTTCTACAAAAATTTCTAGCGCATCTCCTGAATCTACTTGTAAAATTCGTCTTGTTTCTTTTGGTATCACAATCCGTCCTAAATTATCTACTTTGCGTACAATACCTGTTGCTCTCATAGTGATGCCCTCCTTTTTTACACATAGAATATCTCACATCTTATGTGACCGTTTTCATTTTTCAAATTGATACTTGCGTTACTATCCCTATCATGATGCGTACCACAAGAAGGGCACTCCCACCTACTCACTGGGCCGTGGCCCTTCATGTTCCTTGAGGAAGGAGTCTTCTTGGCTAAAAATGATAAAAAATTGATTTTAATCTATACAAATAAGGAGGTGTCCCCTATCTACATCTGATATTCTCCCCTTACAAAAATAAATTGAAGAAAAAAGAAACAACTGCGACAGTTGGTAAAGGCATACAGATATACAGATCCCATTGTTCTTGCATGTAGCCACGAATTAGATTAATTCGTATATCTTTTTATGCATAATTACTCTCCTCGAACCGTTCAATAAAGCAACTTCTGCATAAAAACATGTCATTTGGTATATATTAGGGGTTATTTCCAAAGTTGGTTGAAATTCAAAAAGTATGGTCGTTGTCTGTTCGATTTATTGAGAAACAAAATCTTACTGCTAGAATATGAGCACAAGGCTCTTTTCAACTAACTTTGGAAAGAACCACTTTCATTTTGCACTAAACACGAAAAAGTATTAAATGAGTTGAGTCCATATATCACAGCTCATGTGAATCGTTTTGGAAAATATGGAATTTATCCAAATAGACAGCCTCCGCATTTATAGTTTGGTATGCCAATTTACCAAATGGCCAATTAATTAAAAGGGTATGTGGCCCCATAGTTCGCTTTTGGTTGCCATACCTCGATTGAGTATTATCTGAATAAAACGAGAAATCACAAGACTGCAAAGTAATTTTTTAATAAATCTTTGTGGTCTTTTCGTGTTGTGAAATCTTGTGTTAGTGCGATTGATAAGAATCCAGCTTATCTAATCGCGTTAAACAACTAAAAGGGAAAAAAGATGCCCAAAGGCATCAAAACAAGCCAATTTTTATATTGAGTGACATGGAATCTTTACACACAAGCAACATTCGACAAGATATTTTATAAAATCAGAATCCGTTCATCTGCCATGTGTTTGGAATTATAATATAAGGGATGATTCCGTTAGGAATTTAGGTCTCTATCTTTTCTTTTATTCATTCGCACCTGAGCCCTATTTTTTATACCATTATTTTTTTATATTACGCCCTACTAGATATCCTTTACAATTAGGTAACCCACAGGCACACTGAAATGATTGAAACAACATATCCTCTGTTTTTAAATAATCAATCGTAATATAATCTCCAACATTTATTTCTTGAAGCGCATAAACCTCCTGCGCATCCATATTAACAATTGCATTAGGTTCGCAAGAATGGAGTAACATTCCCATAAAATAAGGATCTTCTATATATATATTTTCTTTTAGTTGTAAAGTATATAATGTCTGATAGTCTTGAACCTTTCCAGCAAATTTAAATAAACAATCCCCTTGCGTAAAGCCCTTTTTTGAAATGACACCTTTATTAAAAATAGGAGTTATAACTATTTCAAACATTTCCGTACTTGGCTCGTTATAAAATATCGGAATTTCTTTAGGATAAAAGCGATTTTTCGTCTTTCCATTTTCTGGATTCATAAATACCACCTTCATTTCTTGGTTTTTGAATTTAGATGTATTTGATTCCTAATTTTAAAGGTGAATTGATTTTAATTTCCTACTACAAATGTATAATATTCGTCTGAAATACAGCCGTTAACTTTTACAACGTAAGTTCCCGGTTTAGTAAAACTAATAATATGTCGTTTTAACGTGACTGCAGATGTATCGCCAAAAAGAACATCAATACTCCTGCCACTCAGAGGAAATTCTTCTGTTAAATTAAGTTGTAAATGAAAAGAATCAACGTGTTCCGTATGCACTGGCTGTAAATCGGCAGCACTCACAGAAGGTGTGGAGGAAAACATCCCCCCTACTCCAATTGTACTAGCGAAAACTAATCCCATTATTATTTTCATTGTAAGACCCTCCATATATGTTTTAATAGTTACCTTTTAAAGGATATATGAACAGATTGAAAAGGGAAACAACTACTACAAGACAGGATTCGACACCTCTTTGGCTATTTGCATAAAAATGTACCCCATCCTAATATTTATAGTTTTTAAAACTTGTCTTGTGAAATATAAGAACATACTGCCATTTATGTAATGTATAAATATTTTTTATTTAAAAATTGTAAAATATCTTGATAAATAAAAATCATGACGTAAAATATTCCACCTTTTGTAAAATGATATTAAAAAAGTTAGGAAATATCGTCATTACATTCATAAAAATGAAATACTCCCAAACTGAAAAAATAGGAGTATCTCATTTTATAATTAATGAATGCCAACTGCATCGAATGATTTACTTACAGCATCTACCGCTTCGGAGTCTGTACCATATAAATCAGCTGCAGCTTGTTCCAGCGCTGCACGTGCCTGACTAAAGGTAGTAGATTGTGTGAAGTATGATGTATTTGCACGATAATAGATAGCACCCATCTTATCTCGGCCTATTCCGGGAACTGTTATTCCATAATGTAAGCCACCTTCTGCCAATAAATAAGCCGCTTTATTAATGATAGAGCTATTTTTATGTACACCTCCCCTATCACTCGGTCCTATATACCGTTTTGAATAGTGGTCTGGATATCCTAATTTTTCAGGGTGATCCATAGAGCGAAGAGCACTACCAGGTGTGCCTGGTTTATAAATCCCTTCCCCAATTTCATAATTAGGGTTACGATTATCATAAAACCGAATTAATATACCAAAAATATCAGAAATAGATTCGTTCAAGGCTCCAGACTCGCCTTGATATAGTAAACTAGAAGAAAATTCCGTTACAGCATGTGTTAATTCATGTCCAACTACATCAATAGCACCAGATAACGGGAGAAACATCTGGCCATCCCCGTCTCCATAAACCATTTGTTGTCCATTCCAAAATGCATTGTTATAATTTGTACCATAGTGTACAGAGGATGTAATAGATGATCCTATATTGTCATAGGAATTTCGATTAAAGTTAGACTTATAATAGTCGTATGTTTTTCCGGCATAGTAGTGTGCATCTACTGCAGGGGCATCGTAAGGATTTATAAATGAGCCGGTGGAATTATACCAGAGTGTACCAGGAATATTGTCAGCATCTTTTGCATCATACGTAAAGATTCCCTTCCCACGTGTCATATCTTTTAAGTAGTAATTAGAGCCGGTTAATACCGTATGTAAGGATTTCGTATCCCCCAGCACACCAATTCCTGTTCCCACTTGCTTTACATCTTTCTCAATTTCAGGACCCCTTCCAACCTGTTGTTCACTATGAATATTGTCTATCGTATTAAATTTATGGACAATATCGCCAGTTTTCGTGTCTATAAAATAAAAGTAATTTCCAGGTTGTGGAGAAAGAAAATTTAATTTTACTACATACGTATTTGCTGCGTGATTATTATTTGTATATATGACATGATCAGCAGTTGGCTTTTTTTCATATTTGGGGATGAATCCTAAATCTTTTTCGGCGATAGAGATGGCTTGATTTTGAGAAATAGAGGGCACAGTCTGTATAGATTGTTGCTGGTGAAGATTAGGTTGTACTGTTCCCGAAAAAACGGTTAGAATGCCATTGTTTTTAATATGTGCGACCTGGGTAGATCCCCATACTGGAATACCATTATATACTTGCTGCAATCGAATAATCGTAGATCCTAAAGGATCCTTTTGCTTCGATGTAACAATGAAAGATTTTTCTGCTGATGTATCTCCTAATTTATATTTGTCTTTATTGGCATTCAGGTAGGAAAAAATGATTTTTTCATCTTGATTAGTATTTGGAGATGTAAGTTGCCCAGATATGAATTCCGGTGAATCCACTTTCTCATTAAATTTTTCGATGGATAATACATTTTGCTCAGCTAATACAGAAATAGAAGAAAGGCTAGTGAATACAAGCCCTAGAGACAAACCAATCCCTAGTTGAGTCTTTTTCATCATTAATACCTCCTACAAATTTGAAATACAATACATTCAGAATATTATCATTTTTCTAATTTTTTGAATACAGGTATATTTGTCGATAATAGTTCTTTTCATAGAATAAATTGTAAAATTCGTCAATAAAGGTAGGGGGTGGTTGAAAGGTAAGTGATAACTTTGTTCGTATTGATATTTTCGAACATTCATTTATAGAAATGAAGTACAAATTTATATTTTTCTCAATATGCTCTCTGTAGTCACCACATTCTTTTCGTTATATACTAGGCCCATGTTTATAACAAAACTGAACAAAGGAGGAAGTATATTGGCTATATTCAAAAAAATCCAAAATATTATGTTGGTAAGTTTAATTGGGGGAAGTTCTCTTGGTATCCTCCCTCTACAAACTCATGCTGCACAAGAAACATCGAAAAGTGAGCGAATACAAAAAGATATGCAGCCGGTTTCATTTAATGGTGGTGATTCTCCCCAATTAGGTATAAACAATCCAGAATCGACAGTAAACAAATGGGAGTTGACTGTTTTTACGGACACATTACAGATAAAGAAGCAAGTGAATGCCGTGCTTCAAAATACAGTGTTTCAAAATATCACAAGAGAGCTCACTGATTCTACGTTTGATATTGTAAGTAATCGCTATAACGTAATGATGTTTACTGCACACTCTAATTATCAACATAGTTTACAAGGTAAAAAATTCTATGCAAGACTTAACTTTAGAGGAAACGAATATGATTTATATGTGTTCGAAAAGGGAGAATTTTATAAAGATGCTTTAATCGTAAATAAGCCATGGTCTTGGGCATATAGAGGATGGGCTACAGAGTCTGATACAACATCTTCTATTCAATTCCGTTTACCTTCATAACATGTAATACGACATTATTAATTACGAATTTTGAAAAGGAGGATGAATCATGTTAAAAAAATTAGTAGTTGGGGCAACGGTAAGTGGCATTTTGGTTTCAGGAGCAACAGGTGTAATGGCCGCAGAAACTAAAGCTGATAGTCATTACAGTATATCCGCTAACCTCATTCAGCAAAATATGCAAGAGTCTATGGCGTATACAACGGTTACCGTTTTGGGAGATAAAGCTTATTTTTCTGTTGATGGGTTACAACATTATTTTTCCAGTTACACTTCAATTTTTTGGCAAAGTGAAAATGGGAAAATATTATCAGTTGCATATCCAACCGATGGATTCAATCAAAAAACAAGTGCGACTGAACACTATGCAAAAGCAGAACGGAACTTATCAGCAGTCAGAGAATTTATGCCTTCTGGAACATATGTTACAGCATACGCTGAAATAAATGGTGAGAAATGGCCCGTTCAATCCTATTATATAGAATATTAAAAAATCACAATATATCTAGTCATATCATTGTAAGTAATCTTGGCTTAGAATAAATTATAAAAAAAGAGCGGAAGATTGTACCGACCCCAAAAAGTTAGACCAAAAAATCTAACTTTTTGGAGGTCGGTTTTTTCATGACAAAATATAGTGTTAAGTTCAAAATGAACGTAATTCATGAATATCTCGAGGGCAAAGGTGGTGTGAGTTTTTTAGCGAAGAAACACGGCATTAAAAGTTACTCACAAATTCAAAGATGGATAAATAATTATCAAGAATTTGGAGTAGAAGGACTTTTACGAAACAGACAAAATAAGAATTATTCTGTTCAATTCAAGCTGGATGCGATAAAGTTATATCAAACAAGCGAGATGTCCTATCGTGAAGTTGCCAACGTACTCGGAATAACCAATTCTCCTATGATCACTTCTTGGATAAGGAAATTTAGGGATAAGGGCATTGATGGACTCTCCAAACCGAAGGGGCATCCAACTAAAATGTCTATAAAGAAAATCAATAAAACTGTTAATAAAGATTCTATAAATAAAAGTCAGAATACTGATAAGGAACGTATCAAAGAATTAGAAAAACAAGTCAGAACTCTACAAATCCAAAATGCTTTTTTAAAAGAATTGAGGACGCTGAGAAAGCAAGAAGCTCAAAAACGAACGAAATAATCACAAGAATTATTTCCAGCCTCCGAGGATCATTCAAATTAACCGAGCTTCTTGAGGTACTAATGTTTCCAAAGGCTACGTATATGTACTGGCAAAAACGCCTTAATCGTGCTAATTCTGGCCAATCCATAGAAGATGAGATGAAGAAGATTCGTAAAAAACATAAAGATTATGGGTATCGTCGAATGACTCAAGAGTTAAGGAACCGCTGGTTCCTTGTGAACAAAAATAAGGTGCGTTCCCCTTCAAAACAGCTACAAACTGTTCAACATATTGGTTATTCTTAAAAATACACATGCTAAATAAACTCTAACGAGTTATATTTTGAAAACTATGCAGCTTTCTTTTGTTCCCTGGCTATACTATACTCATAATGAACACCCATGATATCAAAGACCGTTTTCTTCTCATATCGATGAGATTTCCGCCCATTTTTCTCTAGAAGGTGGAACCGGCGAATTAGAATCTTTGCTATCTCTTGGGTGTCCTTCTGTATGGCTTGATATAAGAGTAACAGATGATCTTGTATCATTCCAATCGCTTTATATTCACTTAATTCTTTTTGCTTCTTCTGTAACAAAAGTTGGCGCATTTTAAACATCGTAGAAGAACATAAGAAAATAGCAATCAGTTTCCTGTATAAATGGCATTCTATTCTTTCTTGTTTGACAGTGCGACAATGATCTATATCAAACAATGATTTCCACGTTTTAAAAACAATTTTAATTTGCCAGCGTAAAGAGTATAGTTCATGGACTTGTTTCATCGGAACCCACTCCACGGAGTGTTTGTTACATATATATTCAGCCTAGATAATATTTTACTTTTCTCCGAATACGATTTCCCTTTTTTCTTTTCGCTTTCCTCTTGTTTTTTTCGGCGTTCTCGTAATTGTTTTTCTGTTAGACGATACAGAACGAGTCGTGTAAACAAAACCTTTTGATCACCAACATAAACATTTCCTACTTGGCTTAGTGACAGGGTAGCTGCTCTAGTCCGCAGGACTTTTTCTATTAAAAGTAAATAGTGAGATGAATGCTATGATGTAACTGTAATTTCTGTGGCACTCTCTTTTTTTAATTGCCTCTTTGCTCGGATTAATGTACTTTTTGAAATCCCCATTTTTTCTTCCACTTCTTTGTAAGAATGATTATGTAAAAGAAATAAAGCATGTTCTATTTGTTTCTTATTATATGTCTTTGGTCGCCCTTCTTTAAAATTAGGATTTTGCTTTGCAATTGCTTTTCCTTCTTGTGTACGTTCTACAATCATATCTCTTTCAAATTCAGCAAATGCGCTCATTACATTAAATACAAGCCTGCCTGTTGGTGTATCTTCAACTAATCCCATATTGAGTATATGAACCTTTACACCTTTTTCAAATAGCGTTCTAATTATATGTATCGCATCAACTGTTGAACGTGCAAAACGATCTAGTTTTGTCACAACAAGCGTATCCCCTATTTTTAGCATAGACAATATTTCCTGAAACTTTGGACGATCTGTTTTTGTTCCAGTAAACTTTTCAGAATAAATTTCTTCGCAGCCTTCATTTTGCAATGGTTGAATTTGGGACCTCAGGTCCTGGTGTAATGTACTTACGCGTGCATAGCCATATTTCATAAAAATTGCTCCTTTTTCCACTAAACTTTAGACCTTAAGTTATGACACCGTCTGCATACTGATATTACAGCGCTTCAAAAACAGAGTCAAAACTTAAAAGTTATAACTCTGTTTTACAAGAATGATTACTTTTAAGCTACTTGTAATCTAATTGGTATTCTTTGATTCATATTTAATTTGAAAATTCCATATGGATTCACATGATGATAAAATAACGGGGTTAAACCTCGGAAATCTTTCATTGTCATTTTTTTAACCAATATTGTTGGTTATCGTATAGAATTTCTTGTACCATTAATGTATTCATATAGACCAAACAATTTTGAAGTAGCTGCAGTGATAAAGCTGATACTTCCTGATCCTCTAATGAATGGGAGCGCAATTCACTATTTTTTCCATAAAAAATATAAGTAGTTACTGAATTCCATTGTTCTACAGTATTTAATCCCTCTTGAATTTCTCTACGAATATCTTCGGAGTGTAAATATTCACATAAAAAAATGATTTTCATTGCTTTTCCCAGTTCACATAATGCTAAATATGTTGGATGTTTTGTATCTCTTGTGAATCGTTTTAAAATAGATTCAGCAGAAGCTGTTCCCAATCTTAGGGCAGTCGCAAACTTAACAATTTCTTCATATTGTTGTTGAATAAGATCCCAGTTAATCGGTCTACTTAAAACAGGATGTAACTGAGCATATTCTTCATTCATCCCGGCTTCAGGACGATACAATTTTTGAGAACCAATATTCTTAAAGCGTGGCATAAGTTTAAAACCTAACAGATGACAAAAGGCAAATGCAATTACACCTTGCCCATGCGTATCTGCATAGTTTCGATCAATTTCCATATCTGTACAGTGGCGCAAGACACCTTCCATCAATGCAGCTACTTCAGAAGATAAACAAGATTTAATTTGAGAATACACACATGCAGATTTTCGATCTGTGTGCCAATAAATCATAATTCCATGTTTCCTATAACGAGGATGCCACTCTGTTAGTAGATTTTGATCCCAAGTACCAAAATGTTTAGAATCAGAGGCACAAGCAGTGGTAGCTTCTCCCCATACATTTTTCTCTCGATGATTCATAATTTGATTGATTACTTCTGCATTTGCTCTTCTTAAATGATCTTTATGTATAAATTTCTGACGCATATATCGAAGCTCTCGATAATTATCAATGGGGTTTCCAGCAGCTACTGCTTTTAACCCAGTGTTTGTTCCTAACCCAAATAAACAAAGAAGTAAACGACGTTGAATCGTTTCTGAATCTAATATTTCTCGGTTAGCTGTAGTTTTAAAATGTTTGGTGAATCCTGTATGAAAGTCCGTTTCTTTTAATAAATCTAATAAAATCACTCCATTTTTATTGCATAAGCCAATTCTATGTGAGTCATATTTCTGTTTTCTTACATATTTATTCTTCAAACAACACACTCTATTATACACACCAATTATTAACAGAAGGAGTGTATATGAAAACGATTACAAAACTCATTTTTGTAGGTTCCCTTCTTTGTCTATTGTGTGCGTGTGCGGAACGAAGAGAAATCGAAGAATTAGGATTTGTTGTTGGTGCTGCCTATGATCAATCATCACATTCGGCCATTAAAGGCACCTATCAAATGGTATTACCCAATACACTTAGTAGCTCGGAGCGTGGAACCGCTACACAAAAAAATTATATTAATCTAAGTGCTACAGGAGAAAGTATTTTTGCACATTTCCGCATGATTGCGAAAAAAATTAGTCGTCCTTTATTTTTTCCACATATACAAGTCATTATCTGTTCGGAAAAGGTATTACGCACACCAAATATGTTACAACATATTTTAGATGTATATACACGTGATGACGCAATGAGAAGAAACATTCGGTTATTTGTAGCCAAGGGTAGTGCCGAACACATTTTAGCACAAAATGCAGGCCCTGAATATTTACCGGCCAAATACGTTTGGATGTTATCCGAACATACGCAAAAAAATGCTCAAATGATAGAGAAAAAGCGAATTGGCGATATTCACAGTAAAATCATTGCAAAGAAAAGTTTTATCCTTCCCGTTGTATTTCGTACAAAACAAGGCGTAGAATTAAGTGGCTCTGCCTTATTTAAAGGTACCGATAATAGCTTGGTTGCGATGTTAAACGCACAAGATACTGCCGCCTTACAGTATATGACTAGCTCAAAAGTAAGAGGGATTGTTACTGTTCCTATGAACAAACAACATATTACCTATGAATTTCATCGTGTACACCAGCGTATGGAACTCGATATGACAAGCCCCAAACACCCTAAGGTCGATATATATGTGAAATTAGATGGGAAAATTGCGGAGATGCATTCCTCTCCAGCTCACCAACATCCCATGAAACAGCTCCAGCAGGTATTAGCAAACGAAATGAAAAAACAACTACAAACGACAACCAAACGCTTACAAACACAATATAAATTAGATGTCATTGGAATTGGAGACAAGTATCAACGACAAAACTTCAAAAAGTGGAAAGAAATAGAGAATGATTGGGAGAATGGCAAACAATATTTCTCTACCTGTCAAATTCGTATTCACGTACAGCCTCAGATTACACAATCTGGATCGACATTGCCAAAATAGTGCATATAGAACCTATCTATCATGAAATCATGCATCTTTTGTTACGTGGATATGGTTTTATTTATATCACATACCATACAGTGGGAGTAGAAAAAAATGAAGATTAACAAGGCATATCAAGTATCTCCAATTTATGTCTTCTTTTTAATACATACATAGTGCGCAATTTGGGGCTGGTGTACTGGGATTTGCTAGAATTATTGCTAAAGAATCCGGATATGGTGCTTGGATTGGAGTCGTACTGGCGGGTATTTTCTTGCATATTTTAATGTGGATGAGGTACCGTATGCTGTCTTGGGTTCAAGGAAGTATTTTAGAACTCCAGACGTATATGTTTGGCAGGTTTATCGGAACAGGTTTAAACCTGGTAGTTCTTGTTTATTTTTTGATTGTAAGTGTCTCGATCTTACGAACTTATATTGAAATCGTTCAAGTATGGATGGTCCCCACTGCTTCTACTCTTATACTTACGATTATTTTGTCTGTTTTAGTGTATTACATTATTTCATCAGGATTTCAAGTGATGACCGCCATCTGTATTGTCTCTATTTTTATATCTATATTTTATGCACTTCTCTGTGTATACTGCGTGGTAGTATATGGACATTGGGATGTTTTTTCACCTATTTTGAATCATTCTTATTTGGTCTCAACTGTCACTTTCTCAAGTGATTACTTTTCCTTTTCTACAAAGGTTTGAATACCTGATGGTATCAGCGTATGCATGGCAGATGGTTACAAGTATGATGTTACCTCTTTGGGCTTGTACACGGGGTATTCGAGAAATAGCGAAGATTCGTCAAAAATATACGTTACTGATTCTGTTAAGTATGAATAGTATGATTGTCTGTTTGCTACAAAATCGACATACTATTAATACATTTATTACGCAAACTTCTCGGTTTACATTTTATTTAATTTATATCTATATTCCTATACTCCTTTTGTTATTCTATTTAAAAGTACAATATCAAAAGAAAGAGAATAAATAAGTATTCTCTTTCTTTTGGAGTATTTTAAAAATGGTATGTATATTCCCATCGGTGTATACCAAAATTATTACGTATTATGGAAGTCAAGAAAGTAAACTTGCTACACATTATATGTACCCTTTATTCTGTTTAGTGCAGAATAAAAGTGGTTCTTACGAACTTTTGGGGAGTGCTTACGACTTAGAAATATATTAATGCACTTAATTTTTTTGACATAATAATTCACAATCTATACAGGGCTCGTTTGGTCAATACATGTAAGCTTGCTCTTCCATATACCATACGTTTAATTGTTTTTAAGCGATTGACTTGTCCTTCTAAAACACCATTGCTGTATGGAAGTAAAAATGCATGTTTAATTGCTTGTAAATCACTTCGTAAGCGACGAGCGTAATGATAAAAAGGCTGTTGCTTATGGGATAGTTGCTGTTTGAGCCAATTTAAAAACTGTTTATAATTAGATTGTTTTACGCTTTCTCGATAATGTTGCACCATTTGATAAAGCGGACGTATTTCCGGATATTTAGAAAAACATTGTACAAGGTCTTGTTTTTCTTTCTTAGTTAATTGCTCCGGATGAATCCAAAACCAGCGGATGAGTTGCTGACGAGAGACATGATAAACAGGATTTTGGCGATGACCTTGTTTTCGATTACGGCGTAATGTTTCTACAACTGTACGTACTGCTGAAAAAGTTCCGGAATAGCCTTCCAGACGAATCAATTGATTAATTTCTTTAAGGGTATGACTTTTATTTTCCAACTGAATAATCAAATTATCAAACCCTCGTACTAGATTTTTTTTGTATCGATCAGATGACGGCGGGCCATTCATTTGAATGTATTTTCGAATTGTTTTCCAGCTAAGTTTATATTCTTTAGCGAGCGTACACATAGATTTTCCAGCCCGATGGGCTTGCTTAATACGTTGGATTAACTCCCATTTTCTATTCTGACGAATTTCTTTCTCTTTCTCTGCTTTTGTCATCTTTTCTACAGGTTGGATAGGAAGTTTGGAAGACCAAGAAATAGTAGAAGGAACCGAAGTGGTAAGTATTTTTTCTAATTGTTTCTTGGCATTTCGAATAAAATGCCACCTGTCATATACCTGTAAAATAGAAGAATTGGCATCAGATATTGCTTGACGAAATCCTGTAAAACCATCACGACTGACGACTTCAATATGAGGATATATTTTCAGCCATTGAGTTACTTGTTCAGATTCTCGGTTTGGTAATAGAGCAAGTGGCCTATGACTCTGTAAATCACAAATCAAAGAACCATAGGTACGTCCTTTTCGAAAAGCAAAATCATCTATTCCGACAAAAGGGAGATACCTCAACTTCAATATTTGTTTTATGAATAATAGCTAATAATACATCATGGGTAACCGGTAGGTACATGGCTTGTGCAACCTTTTCTCCAGCTAGACAGCTTGTTGAAAAAGCTATTTTTCGTAATACTTCTTCTGCTCTAATGGTTCGGCGACCATTAGAAGCCAGCCAATCATAACGCTCTGTAAATACTTTAACTGGACAAGTAAGAGAATCGCAAAACCATTTGCGTGAAAGAAGTAATAATTTGATGGGTTTGTCTGAAAGAGGAAGATCTTGTATGAGACGAGTATAGCGACTGTGGGGTCGAGAAGATCTATAGTGACATGTTGGACAAGAGTGTGAGCGTTGTGTGCTTTCTATCGTTAAGCGTAAATGATCTTCCATTTGGTAGATGTCTTTCAGTATGAGAAAAGTACCCGGCGCTGACCACGAAATTTCACGCATGATTTTCAACTCCTTTTCTTTTATTATATCAATGTAGTGATTACAAAAACAACTCCCCAAAAGTTCGTAAGAACCACTTTTATTCTGCACTAAACAATTGAAAGCGGTAATTTACTGTGTGATTTTTACATCGGCATCTTATTACTCATACTATGAACCAGTTTAATATGCTATGGGATTTCTTTGCTTTCTTGGATAGGGACGATCTTCTCATTTGCATCATCATGATGTTACCTGATATCCTGTAGCAAAATT
>NZ_JAHWJB010000006.1:0-26161 GCF_019344915.1 Bacillus sp. FDAARGOS_1420
CCCTTTATCTCGTTTTAAAGGCCTTTATAGTGTCTACAACAAATGGTAATCATATAGGCCGCCTCTTACTATTCTAAACATCTGTAAAACGGTACAAAGGAATTTGAAACGTTTTACAGATGTTTTAGAATTCTTTTGTTTGTTTTCCCCTTGTTTTTGGGTGTAAGTGCTGGCTGGAGGTTTGGGGGCTGGTCCTCAGGAACTTCACGTAACTGAATATAGAGTAAGCTTATTTTTTAGAGCGATAAAACTGGCGGTTCGGCAGGGTATACTTGCAAATCCAAGTCGAGCAATACATTCTCGTTTTTAGTCTAGTCGGCTTGGCGAAAAACAATGTTCTGCCGAAAAAAATTCCGCAAGGATGTAGCGAAGCGAAAAAGGTGGAGATTTTTGAGTGATTTTCACTCAAAAATACTACCTATTCCTTGCGGAATTTTTAGCCCTTATTATAAAAGACACAAAGAGCATATAAAAAAACCCTTATGTATTAAGGGTTTTTTTTATATAAATAGTTACCATATTTGGTATTGTTCTTACCATATTTGGTATGTATAATAGATACCGAGAGAGGTAACTATTATTAATATTGGAGGACTAAAAAATGTCATCATTAGATAAGATATTTTTATTGAAGTACCTGATGAAAAAACAGGCGAAATTCAACAGTATTTATTAACTCCAACAAAACAGAAAAAAGTTTATAAGGGGGACTGGGTTATGATGTTCCAAGAAGGATTAACACATGTTGCAAAACTTAATTTAAAAGGCGAGACATTACGTGTATATATGATTTTATTAGCAAAATTAGATTATGAAAATTGGTTAAGAATTAGACAAAAAGATCTAGCTGAAGAATTAAACATGAAGCCCCCACATATTTCACGAGCAATTAAAGAACTATTTGAGCATGGTATTTTGGTAAAAGGTCCAAAAGTAGGTGCGTCTAATACATACCGTTTAGATCCATCCTTTGCTTTTAGAGGACGAGATAAAAACTTAGAACAAGTCAGAAAAGAAGTAAAACACCATAAAATAATAAAATAGGGGTTAATGACCCCTATTTTATTATTTTATGTTCAAACCCTCTATCGCGTTCTTTTTTCGGTTCTAAAGCTTGTACGGATTGTTCAATTTCTTTACTCAATCCAATTTCTCCGCTAGATTCTCACTTCCCATTTTTCGAAGCCAATCATTTGCACAATCGATAAAAGAGACTATTAATTGTTCGGTTGAAATCATCAAACGCCCTGAACTTCACAAGTTTGTCGTGCTACCGAAACACTGGATTGTGGAACGCACCTTTGCTTGGTTGGAAAATTACCGCAGACTGTGAAAGAATTGTGAATGAACGCTTGAAAATAGTAGACAAAGTTACTTATTTGCAGGTGTTGCGATTTTACTGAAAAGATTCTAGACAAGTTCTAAGAGGGATTGATTGTATTTATAATTGGTTATTCCTATTTTTCAAGTGTAAATGCTCTTGTAATATTACCTGGTATTACTCCTATATACACTTCACTGTATCCAGTAGTTGTTATTCCCATTTTTTTATTCTGTTCAGCGTAATTGATGATTCTACATTCATTTTGTATACCGATTAAAATCCAATACTGCTCGTCTTTATTTTTATTTGGTGCAACGATGATGTTTTTATTATACTGTTCTTCCGTTTTATCCCATGATAAAACTAGATGAGAATTTTTTTTATTTATAATTTGATAAGCATTTTTATCAGATTCGAATATGAATTCCCATTCTTGACTCATATCTTGATTATCTCGTGTTAAAAATGCTACAATGTTGTTAGATATATCATATGTTTTATTATAATTAACACCTAAAACAAGATTGTTTTTTTGAGGGTCTACTAATTTATAAGTTCCAGAATATATTGTTTTACTTAATTCTAATTGCGCTGTATATGGATTTCCGCATATTCCGCTGTTATTAAAATGATAACCATGATTGTCTATGATATAATGACCACTGTGGAACATTTCTCCCACTGCAAGATATAAATTATGATTGTAATTTTGAGGATAAGGATTAAAATAATACCATTTTTGATTTACATCTATATACCATCCAGTTTGCATTTTTCCGTATTTTTCAGGATTAAAATAATAATAATGATTTTGATCATTTAGCCATCTATATTTTCTGCAATCATTGTTATCTAGATAATAATAACGATCTTCTTCTGTTATCCATCTACCAGGTAAAGATAAGTTTAATGCTGTCGTATTAATTGTAAGCGCAAGATATTTATTTCTTTCTTTTATGAGATTCTCATATTGTTCTAATTTATTTTTCCATCGGTTTACTACATTTTGATTTACTGAAATATGTGCTTGAAACGTTGAATAATAATTGATTTGACTGTTTAGAAAAATTAAACGTTTGTAGTCATTCTTACCATTTGTACATATATTGTTCATTTTAAACTCGAACTGTTGTAACCCTTTTTTATATGTATTTTCTATATAATCTCGATATTCTCTATTTTTTTTATCAAGTGGATAGGAATAATATATTTTCCAATTGTGCTCATCTAATTGAATTTTATCTCCTTTTCCATTTACAGTCATAAAATATAAAAATTGCAAATGAGCGATTGCAAGAATAACGTATATAGGCAATTCCCAAATATCTATATCAGCTAGTAAGTTAGTAGAATCAGGCGCTTTCATACAGTTTGATATAATGGTATTAAATTGTGAGTCAATAGTACGTGCCACGACAGGAACAGTTTCATCTACAGTTCCTGCATAATAATCTCCAGGTGATCGTATATCACTACTAATATCACTATAAGTAACGTTATGAATACTGTCATATTTAACTCCAACTGTCTCATTGATTAACTTTTCGAACTTTTGAAGCTCCTCAAAAAGTGGTATGATTTGTTTCTTAATAGTAGATTCATCATACTTTTGAAATGTATCTGTAATTTTTGTATTTATCTCATCTGTAATTTCTTTTCTCATTTGTTGGAGTGTCTTACTTCCTCCTAACTCTGGCCATAATAAACTAATGAGTGGAGAAATCAACACACCTCCATATGGAATTAATGAAGCACCATACACAGCTATAGCTTTAGCGATATTATTAATAGTTCCTTGGTTGATATCTTTAACAATGTTTGGTATTACTTTTTCAACTGCAGTAAGATTCGTTTTATAATTCACTGCAGAAGTGTCTTTTGGAAGTGCTTGTAATATTTGATCTATACTAGGCATACACATGTTCCTTTCTCTTCTAGATTATTTTGAAAATAAAAGTAATATCTTTACTTCTTTACTCTGCATATTTATGCTATTCTTACTTATAAATTCCGATGCGAAAATATTCAAAAAATAGATTAAAATATAAGGTAAGTTTTTTAATAGAACTAAAGAAGCACACATGATTATTATGTGTGCTTCTTTAGTTCTATTAAAAAACAAAATAACTTAAATTTCTTACTATACGTAATCTATAATAATGAAAGTTAAAATTATATATATTATAAGCAAAACCACTAGGTCTTTTTAGCACAATGAATATCCGATATTTTATAGGTAATTTCTTATACAATAAGTTTTCAAAAAAAATACCTCATGTTTAAAAACTTATACTTTTTTATAACTAATATTAAACAAATTTCAATTGAGCATGAGAGCCACTATCTGGAATTACTGTTAGATATACAGGATTCTGGGCGTAAGATAAATACATGTTTTCTTTCTGGTCAGCATAATTTTTCATATAAAACCATCCATTTCCTGCTGACGATATAATCCAATAATGCTCATCTTTACCTACATTTGGTGCAACAATAAGCATCTGGTCATAATATTTTTCATCTTTATTCCATGCCAAAACCCAATTAGAATCGTCTTGATTTATAAATTGATAAGCTTTTTTTGATTGATCGAATTTCGCAAGCCATTGTTGGCTACTGTCTACTGGAAAAGTTGCTACAACATTTTTAGGTACACCCTTTATCTTATCCTTATTACTAGCTAAAAATCTACCCCTACTAACTTCTATTTTGTAAATTCCTTCTTTTAGGATTAGTCCTCCTGATTCTGTTGTTCCTACTGATTCTGTTGAATATGGGTTTTTACATGATCCACCCGAATTAAAATAATATCGATTACTGTTTATTACAGAATCAGTATTAGCAAACATTTCTCCCTCTGCAAATTTTGAATTGTGATTTGTGTCAGACTGAGGAGGATTAAAGTAATACCAGTTTTCATCTAAATCTATAAACCATCCTATTTTCATTCGTCCATTATTATTAGGATCAAGATAATAATAATGATTTTGATCGTTTAGCCATCTATAGCAATGAACCACTGAATTTTCTGGACTTACATAGAAATAACCATTTGAAGTATTTCCAATCCATTTACCAGGTACAGCCATATTAAATATTGTGGTATTGATTGTAATTGCAAGATATTTATCTCTTTCTGTTATGAGCTTATTATATGCTTCTAATCTATCCGTCCATTGCTTCACTAAGGCTGGATTTACTGAAATATGTGCTTCAGCAGTTGAATAATATTTGATTTGACTGTTTAAAAATTCTAAACGTTCGCGGTCATTACGACCATTTGCTAACGCGCTCATTTTAGACTCGAACCGATCAAATCCTTTTTTATACGTACGTTCTATATAATCACGATATTCTATATGTTTCGTCGTAAGTTCATCAGAAAAATATGTTTTCAAAACATCATCAGGCAGGTGAATTTTATCTCCTTTTCCATTTACAGTCACAAAATATAAAAATTGCAAATGGGCAGTTGCAAGAACAACATATATAGGCAATTCCCAAATATCTATATCAGCTATTAAGCTAGTACCAGGAGGATTTTTCATACAGTTTGCTATAACCTTAACAAAATCAGCAGCAATGTCCTTTGCCTCCGTTGCAGCAAAGTCCGCTGTCGTTATATAATATTCTCCAGGTGATAGTATATTACTACTCATATCAATATCAGTACTACTTATATCACTATAAGCAACATCTTTTATGCTTTCATAATTAATTCCAGCTGACCCATTGATTAACTTTTCAAATTTTTCAATTCTCTCGAATAATGGTGTGATTAGGGCTAGAATATTAGCTTTGTCATACTCTTTAAATGTATCTGTAATTTTTTTGTCTATCTCATCTGAAATTTCTTTTCTCATTTGTTGGAGTGTTTTACTTCCTCCTAACTCTGGCCATAATAAACTAATGAGTGGAGAAATTAATACACCTGCATATGGAATTAATGAAGCACCATACACAGCTATAGCTTTAGCTGTATTATTAATATTTCCTTGATTAATATCTTTAACAATATTTGGCACTGCTTTTTCAACTACAGTAAGGCTAGTTTTATAATTCACTGCACCAGTGTCTTTTGGAAGTGCTTGTAATATTTGATCTATACTAGGCATACACATGTTCCTTTCTTTTCTAAATTATTTTGAAAATAACAGAGATATCTTTACTATACATATGTATTTATAAAATTGTTACTTATGAATTTTGATATGGAAAATAATAAACATGTATAGATCATACATCTTATATAGTGTTTATATGCTTATAAAAAATTTCTAATGTTTTAACTAAGTAGTTAAGACTGTTTTTAGTTAAAAGTACTAATTACATATTTCACAAAAAAATAGAGTGAAATCCTGAAAAAAATCGAATCATTATTTTAGAAAAGTAAGCATACAAGGTATCAATAAGAATCTGAATATACAGACACCGCTTACAATTTATATGTATATCATATCCTCAGAACTTTAAACCATTTTTTTATTAAAAAGAGTTCACATAGTATCATAAATATGTAAACTGTAGTTTTAATAGACCAAAAATATGAAAAACAGATACATTGGATTTTTATTTATTCATTTTAAGTAGTCTATCCACCTATATAACAAGAAGAAATAAGGTTCTAATATAAAACCATTAGAGTTAATCGAAACAGCTTATATAAACGCAAACAACCATCTACTTAAAGCAGGTGAATTTAGACATACATGTCGACAACTAAAATCATATCTCAAACTAAAATCCTGTTAAAAGATCTTAAGCTAAAGCTCATTCAAAGATAGAGTAAACTCATTCTTCTATCTTGAACAAAAATTCATTTTTCAAACAATGTCTTATGTCCATACGCCTGATATTACAAATATAAATTAATTAAACCAAAAAAACCATACAAGAAAACTAAGAATTAAAATAGGTGTTGCAAATAAATTTACTGTTACCAATCCATCTCGAAATGTGCTTTTCCACATATGTGTATTGTAGTTTTGTTGTAATTCCTCTGATAATCTTTTTAACCTTACACCATGCTTCTGAATCGGTTCTCGTATTTCACTATTCATATTTTTCAATGTTTGATTGACTTGTTTTCCATAGTTTTCAATCTCTTTTGATACACTTTTCACTTTCTCTGCAATTCCCTCTTGTAATACTTCACTTACACTATCTTTCAAAATCTCGTTCTGATTTACGATTTGTTCTAACTGGTTGCTCACTTCTTGACTGACTTGATTTGTATTCTTGTACATGTGATTGAACGTTTTTATCATGTCGTTCCTCATTTTCCCTATTATCTCTACGTGTTTCTTGACTTCTTCCCTCAACTCGTTGTTTTGTTTCTCTGATTCGTTCTTGTATTTCTGAAGGGATTCCATCAACAGTGCGTTCTGATATTCGAGTTCCTTGATTTTCAAGTTCAGCTGCAACGGATCCCCAGTCAAATGTTCTCTGGACACTTCTTCCACGTTCTCTATTCTGTTCAATGGCATATACAATCGTTCCCCTTTCATAATCTTGTCCTAATTTTTTTCCGCTCACTTTTAAAAGTAAGTTCCCTTCTTTATCTATCAATTTATAACCGATTTTCTTCTCTTTTTTTCCAAACTCATAGATTTCTATATTTCTCTGTACCAACAATCTTATAAACTCAGTTATATTCATTGCTTTTGGCAATTCATCTAACACTTTGTTTTTAATCTCTTCTCTATATGACATTTTGCCTTTGCTATGTAATTCGTAATCTGTCCTTACATACCGTTCTCTCGCTTTCTCTTTATTATCAAGCACAAAGAGACCTTTGTTACGCGTAATTTGATCATTATAGGCTTGTAACTCATAAATATCCTTCTTGTTGATCTGAAGCTTCCTACCCGTCTCAAAATGAACGCTATTCACGACTAAATGATTATGAATATGTTCTTTATCTGTATGGGTATATACTGTCACCTCATGTCCTTTAAAACATTTCTCCGCAAATTCTAATCCTATTTCATTTGCACTTTCCGCTGTTACTTCTCCCGGCTTAAATGATTGAATAACCATATAAGCTTGTCTTCCCTTATCTTGACCAAATAAATCCCGTGTTGTTTTAAACTGTCTTTGTGCAAATTCAACATTACAATCTTTTCCACTTTTCACTACTGCTTTTTGTTCACAATATTTTAATGTGCCTACTGCTGACTGAGATGCTTTTCCTAACTTAATTGTTGCCACGCTTGTTCCAACCTCTTTCTTATTTCTTCTACATTTACATGCAATCTTTTACATTCTTCTTGGCTCACCTCTGTTCGTTTATTACACCATCTCGCAATTTGATTTACATTAGTACCCACTCTTCGTAATTCCCGTGCAATTTCCAATGCCCCTTGCCTATCTATTTTCGGTTGTCTTACTCTCATCCTTTGTGCCTTGGCTTTCACGAAAGCCGGCACACTCATTCCAACGTTATCCGCCATAAGCGTCAACCGTTCGAATTCGTCTTCTGTTACCCGAAATTTAATTTGTTTCGGCTCTAATCTCTTCTCACTCATAAAACCCGCATCCTCTAAAGTATGCCCGCTTGGCATAAGATTTTTACTAAAATCGTCGTACTTTTGTACTCCTATTATAGTAAAAATCAGTCGGATGAGCAAGCGTCGTATTTGGTACCCAAATACTGCTTGATGGAACGTAAACGTCCCATCAGACCTTGAGGGGGCATACCCCCTACAAACTCCCCAAAAATTTTTGTCGGCTATGCCGAGCCATGCATGCATGGCAACTTCCTCAACCTTGGGCGTTGCCCAAACCCACTGGGGAACTCTTCCCCAGCCCCCATATAAAAAACACCCCCAACCCCCTCACTTTTTGAGGGGGCTCCCTCGCCGGTAGGCAGGTTCAAACGGGTACCGTTTGAAACCAACAAGAGGGTCTGGTTAATGCGAATTTGTCAACTCCTTAATGCTCCCTACGGTCCGCTTACCGTTGACAAACCCCTTGTATCTCTTTTTATTTTTTTCTTGTAGGAATCCTTATATTTTTAAAAAATATACTACTTCTTGAAACACCTCTTTGTATACACTTCGAATATCCTTTTAAACAAAATACATATCTTGGATATTCTGTATCAAAATCATATAGGGCCCTCGTCGGCTATGCTTGCATGGCAACTTCCTCAACCTTGAACGTTGCCCAAACCCACTGGAGAACTCTACCCCAGATCCATCTAACTTCCCAACTCCTTAATCCTTTGATAGACCACACTAAATCGGACCATACGGACTTTGAAGTTGCTACTAATGGTAAATACTATGAATTGATATATCCCGTTACGAAGGGAATAGAAGCCTCTCAGGCGCATTGTGATATTGAGAAAGATATATATTAAATCATTGTTTAGTTTTAAACTATAGATTTAGTAAGTTCCCTTTTGTTTTTGGATGTAAATGCTGGCTGAGGGTTTGGGGGTTATCTCCCAGGAATTTAACGTAACTACATATAGCATAAATGAAATTCTTAAACGATAGATTCGGACGGTCCGATAGATACAATTGTAAACATAATAAAACTCGTGAATTTTGGCGAAGCTTAACTATTCGTCAAGGTAATCTATTTTACAGTATTTTCTTATTTTTATCCTATATAGGTCTTAAATTTATGTTCACATTTTATTAAACAAACGTTTAATTTTTGTAACTATTCATCGAAAACAAGGGAATCCAACAAAGTTCCCCTTGTTTTTGGGTGTAAGTGCTGGCTGGGGGTTTGGGGGCTAGCCCCCAAGAACTTCACGTAACTGAATATAGAGTAAGCTTATTTTTTAGAGCGATAAAACTGGCGGTTCGGCGGGTATACTTGTAAATCCAAGTCGAGCAATACATCCTTGTTTTTGGTCTGGTCGGCTTGGCGATAAATAATCACCTGCCGAATTTCACAAAGCAATAGCAAAAGAGTGGAGATTTTTTGAGTGGTTTTTTCAAAAAATACGACTCGACTATTGCTTTGTGAAAAGCCCTTTTGATTATAGAAGAGAGTAAATTCTATAAAAAAGTAGTGCAAACCCAGTTATATCAAGGGTTTTAGCCGTTTCGGTTGATATAATATTCTGTATCATTTGATATAGTCTTCTATACTGTTTGATATATTTTGAATGTACTAAGTGGAGATTATGCTCTATACTGTTTGATATAAATAAAATGAATTAAAAGGTATAATTAAAAACAAGATAATGAAAAGAGGGCGAATAGTGTCAGAACATGATAAAAGTCTAGAATACAATGTAAATACCCAAACTTTAGTTGGTCAAAAGAAAAGAGAATTAATAGACGCTGAAACTGGGGAAATTATTCATGTAGACCAAATTACAAAAAGAGTCTACGGGACTAAAAACTTTTGGAAAATGTACTTAATGGATTTTTTAACTGTCTTAGGAATCATAGACAACAAACAACTAGATGTTTTTATATACATAGCAGAAAATACAAACCCATCAAATAACCTCTTCATAGGCACATACAGAAGTATTTCAGACGATGTTGGAGTAGCTTATGGAACTGTAGCAACTATCATGAAAAAACTACAAAAAAACAACTTTATAAAGAAAAAACAAAATGGTGTTTATATCGTAAACCCAAACATCATGATGAAAGGAAATGACACAAAACGACAAATATTATTAAGCTATTATGAAGAAAATAAACCTTTAAACTCTATTGAAATTTTAAGGGGAAAACAAAAATTAATTCCAGAACAAAAAACATTACAGAATACATCAGAAAAATTGGAGATGAAAAACAATGATTGAAAGCGTTGAATTAAATATTTATTTGGATGACGATGATAGTAATTCAATATCACTTAGTCTATCTCCAGTACAAACTGAAGTTATTTTTAAAGCTTTAGGATTAAAATTCCATCAAGATAATACTTGTAGTCATTTTTCAGATCAAACTCTAAAAAAGCATATTCTTCCTAAAATAAATTTCAAAAAAAAAACATCCAATTAAATCCAAACATCATTGCTTAATCAACTTTGATTTATATTCACTTTCCAGGAATTTAATGACCGCGAACTATCAATGCAGAATTCATGCTTGTTACAAGATATAACAAAAATAAAAAAAGGTATCATAGCTTATGATACCTTTCCCAACACTCTGCACTCCTTTTTAATTTTAGTAAATGCAAACAATATAAATTAATAAATTTGAGCTTGTAGACGTGCTAAATACGGCTCAGAATCTGTCCTATTTCCAGCCGTTATATAGGTATTTGTAATCATATTATATTTTACATGAGTCGTACGATAATTAAAAAAATGAAAACCGAACGGTTTTCCATCCCTCATTTTCTTGAAATGAAGTTTTAATTTTTGTGCCTATCTCATCTTTTCCAAATATTATTCATACGAAAAGATAAAAACTCCTGATAAACGTAATACATTTTTTTCTACCGGTGAAATCGATGCTATTTGTAATTCTTTTAATTGAATATGGTAGATATCAATCACATGATTTCCTAACGGTTTAAAACTATATTTTAATACTTGATCTACTGGAATTGTCTCTATAATAGAAATCGTAATCTTATTATCTCTATTATTATTTACAAATCCTATTTTTGATTTATATTCAAATTTTGGAACTACATCAATATTGGCAATAAACGAAATCGATCCTTTTGCTTTTAACATATATAATTCTATTTCTGTTTCTCCACATTCGTCTATGGAAATCATTTTTTTCCCTAGTTCTTGTATTAAGGATACATCATTTAAATTATAAGACATATTCTCTATTTCTATTAATTCTAATTCATATTCTTTTGGAATTTTAATAATACTATTTAAATGAATTACTTTTCTATTTGGCGTACTAACTGATGTATGTCGGCTATCCTTTTCTAACATTTCATATGGATGATTGATTTCTGTATAATTATCCATATATACACCTCCCACTTTTTTCATTTTTCATGAGACAAATATCCAAGCTGAATTTTTACTCTTACATATATATAAAATGAAATATTTTTAAACAAACAACAGGGAGAGATCATAATGAGTGAATTTTGTCATTTACGTTGTTTAGAAGGGGATGCTATTGCTGTTTATTCAGCCGGTAATTTATTAGGACACGGTACATTTTTACGTGTGGATGGTAGAAATTTAATTTGGTTTGATCGCAAAGGCAATATGAATTTTACTGATTTACGTGTCAGCAGTATTCGAAAAGAACGTTCTTTTTTTCCTGACCATATGGATTTGAACGATTCTTTATAACCGTTTATTCACATGTAAAATCGCATACGTTTAAGTAACTATATTTATAAAAATATATACCACACGATAAGTTGTCCTATTCCAAAAAAAACAGAATCTTATTTGCTATAGAAAAAATAAGATTCTGTTTTTTTCTATCTGTTATTTTTCAAATGCTCATAACCAGAAGTCATTTTTTTAATCGTAATATTGTTTATATTCGTTATATTCTTATTACTCTGTCGGTCAATCCAAATAATCATTGTTTTTTCAATCCCTAAAAATACACCTGATCCTATATATTTTCCACTAGAAAAAATTTTAATCCAATCTCCTTCTTTTACTCCATGAAATTGATGTAATCTTTCTGGTGTTAACATCTGTTGTTTTTTACATTTTTCACACTCACATTGATGAGACGACCATTCCATTGTATTTTCTTCCTTTCTGAATTGATATGTATACTTTATGACAAAAGAAATCGTTGGTTCTTTTGTCATGTATCTACATAATTACATACACAATCCACAATACACTGTAAATACAAAGACCAAGATACTATAGTATCTTGGTCTTTGTATTTACAGTGTAAACAATCTATTTTTTAGGGAGAGATCATTCCCATGTAATAGAATTTTTTATATACAAACAGTATTTATCACATTTTAAATAGACTAAACAAAATCTGTGCTACCAACATACGTTTAATCCACAAAACCTGGCGCTTCATTTACAAGATCACAACAAAATGTTTTCGCAACATCAATCGTTGCTAAATCTGTTGCACGAAAATTATTATTTTGGTCAATCCAAACAATATGACGACTTTCCGTACGAATAAATGTACCTGTACCAATAATATGACCAGCGGAACGAACAATAATTCGATCCCCTTGACGAATATTTAACACGTTACAAAGATCATATCTCCGACTATTTCCATATCCGTATCCATATCCATATCCGTATCCATCATAAAAACCATATGGCATATCTATTCTCCTTTCTAATCAAATAATTTTGTAAAAAGAATTATTTATTAGGACATTTATCATACTTGTACTAATAATAGTACATCCTATGCTTTTTTCATGTATTGGTGTTAGTTTATATAATCAAGTTAAAAAAATAATTCAATTAGATCTTGGTTTCGTGTTACTAGATAGGCAACCAGAATTGTATATCTCTTCTTTTTTTTAAAACTTCGAAATGAGTGTGGTTCTATCCCTAATACGAGATAATTGAAATAACTGATTGGAATGAGTTTGTTCCGTATTTATTTCTAATTTCATATCGCAAATATATTCTAAGCACTTTATTACTTTTAAAAAGGCTTCAGATAAAAATTGACCGAGAACCCCCCCCTTAACCATGCTAAAAAGGGGGGTTCTATTTAACTTTTGTTTTTGCCATTTTAATTTAAAAATCCTTTCCTCTGGTAAAGCAGAAGTTTCTATGCTAGACGAAATTAACAATAAACTAGATCATATTTTTCCTGAAATCAATTAAATCGATAAAGGTATACCCCTTTATCTCGTTTTAAAGGCCTTTATAGTGTCTACAACAAATGGTAATCATATAGGCCGCCTCTTACTATTCTAAACATCTGTAAAACGGTACAAAGGAATTTGAAACGTTTTACAGATGTTTAGAATTCTTTTGTTTGTTTTCCCCTTGTTTTTGGGTGTAAGTGCTGGCTGGAGGTTTGGGGGCTGGTCCTCAGGAACTTCACGTAACTGAATATAGAGTAAGCTTATTTTTTAGAGCGATAAAACTGGCGGTTCGGCAGGTATACTTGCAAATCCAAGTCGAGCAATACATTCTCGTTTTTAGTCTAGTCGGCTTGGCGAAAAACAATGTTCTGCCGAAAAAAATTCCGCAAGGATGTAGCGAAGCGAAAAAGGTGGAGATTTTTGAGTGATTTTCACTCAAAAATACTACCTATTCCTTGCGGAATTTTTAGCCCTTATTATAAAAGACACAAAGAGCATATAAAAAAACCCTTATGTATTAAGGGTTTTTTTATATAAATAGTTACCATATTTGGTATTGTTCTTACCATATTTGGTATGTATAATAGATACCGAGAGAGGTAACTATTATTAATATTGGAGGACTAAAAAATGTCATCATTAGATAAAGATATTTTTATTGAAGTACCTGATGAAAAAACAGGCGAAATTCAACAGTATTTATTAACTCCAACAAAACAGAAAAAAGTTTATAAGGGGGACTGGGTTATGATGTTCCAAGAAGGATTAACACATGTTGCAAAACTTAATTTAAAAGGCGAGACATTACGTGTATATATGATTTTATTAGCAAAATTAGATTATGAAAATTGGTTAAGAATTAGACAAAAAGATCTAGCTGAAGAATTAAACATGAAGCCCCCACATATTTCACGAGCAATTAAAGAACTATTTGAGCATGGTATTTTGGTAAAAGGTCCAAAAGTAGGTGCGTCTAATACATACCGTTTAGATCCATCCTTTGCTTTTAGAGGACGAGATAAAAACTTAGAACAAGTCAGAAAAGAAGTAAAACACCATAAAATAATAAAATAGGGGTTAATGACCCCTATTTTATTATTTTATGTTCAAACCCTCTATCGCGTTCTTTTTTCGGTTCTAAAGCTTGTACGGATTGTTCAATTTCTTTACTCAATCCAATTTCTCCGCTAGATTCTCACTTCCCATTTTTCGAAGCCAATCATTTGCACAATCGATAAAAGAGACTATTAATTGTTCGGTTGAAATCATCAAACGCCCTGAACTTCACAAGTTTGTCGTGCTACCGAAACACTGGATTGTGGAACGCACCTTTGCTTGGTTGGAAAATTACCGCAGACTGTGAAAGAATTGTGAATGAACGCTTGAAAATAGTAGACAAAGTTACTTATTTGCAGGTGTTGCGATTTTACTGAAAAGATTCTAGACAAGTTCTAAGAGGGATTGATTGTATTTATAATTGGTTATTCCTATTTTTCAAGTGTAAATGCTCTTGTAATATTACCTGGTATTACTCCTATATACACTTCACTGTATCCAGTAGTTGTTATTCCCATTTTTTTATTCTGTTCAGCGTAATTGATGATTCTACATTCATTTTGTATACCGATTAAAATCCAATACTGCTCGTCTTTATTTTTATTTGGTGCAACGATGATGTTTTTATTATACTGTTCTTCCGTTTTATCCCATGATAAAACTAGATGAGAATTTTTTTTATTTATAATTTGATAAGCATTTTTATCAGATTCGAATATGAATTCCCATTCTTGACTCATATCTTGATTATCTCGTGTTAAAAATGCTACAATGTTGTTAGATATATCATATGTTTTATTATAATTAACACCTAAAACAAGATTGTTTTTTTGAGGGTCTACTAATTTATAAGTTCCAGAATATATTGTTTTACTTAATTCTAATTGCGCTGTATATGGATTTCCGCATATTCCGCTGTTATTAAAATGATAACCATGATTGTCTATGATATAATGACCACTGTGGAACATTTCTCCCACTGCAAGATATAAATTATGATTGTAATTTTGAGGATAAGGATTAAAATAATACCATTTTTGATTTACATCTATATACCATCCAGTTTGCATTTTTCCGTATTTTTCAGGATTAAAATAATAATAATGATTTTGATCATTTAGCCATCTATATTTTCTGCAATCATTGTTATCTAGATAATAATAACGATCTTCTTCTGTTATCCATCTACCAGGTAAAGATAAGTTTAATGCTGTCGTATTAATTGTAAGCGCAAGATATTTATTTCTTTCTTTTATGAGATTCTCATATTGTTCTAATTTATTTTTCCATCGGTTTACTACATTTTGATTTACTGAAATATGTGCTTGAAACGTTGAATAATAATTGATTTGACTGTTTAGAAAAATTAAACGTTTGTAGTCATTCTTACCATTTGTACATATATTGTTCATTTTAAACTCGAACTGTTGTAACCCTTTTTTATATGTATTTTCTATATAATCTCGATATTCTCTATTTTTTTTATCAAGTGGATAGGAATAATATATTTTCCAATTGTGCTCATCTAATTGAATTTTATCTCCTTTTCCATTTACAGTCATAAAATATAAAAATTGCAAATGAGCGATTGCAAGAATAACGTATATAGGCAATTCCCAAATATCTATATCAGCTAGTAAGTTAGTAGAATCAGGCGCTTTCATACAGTTTGATATAATGGTATTAAATTGTGAGTCAATAGTACGTGCCACGACAGGAACAGTTTCATCTACAGTTCCTGCATAATAATCTCCAGGTGATCGTATATCACTACTAATATCACTATAAGTAACGTTATGAATACTGTCATATTTAACTCCAACTGTCTCATTGATTAACTTTTCGAACTTTTGAAGCTCCTCAAAAAGTGGTATGATTTGTTTCTTAATAGTAGATTCATCATACTTTTGAAATGTATCTGTAATTTTTGTATTTATCTCATCTGTAATTTCTTTTCTCATTTGTTGGAGTGTCTTACTTCCTCCTAACTCTGGCCATAATAAACTAATGAGTGGAGAAATCAACACACCTCCATATGGAATTAATGAAGCACCATACACAGCTATAGCTTTAGCGATATTATTAATAGTTCCTTGGTTGATATCTTTAACAATGTTTGGTATTACTTTTTCAACTGCAGTAAGATTCGTTTTATAATTCACTGCAGAAGTGTCTTTTGGAAGTGCTTGTAATATTTGATCTATACTAGGCATACACATGTTCCTTTCTCTTCTAGATTATTTTGAAAATAAAAGTAATATCTTTACTTCTTTACTCTGCATATTTATGCTATTCTTACTTATAAATTCCGATGCGAAAATATTCAAAAAATAGATTAAAATATAAGGTAAGTTTTTTAATAGAACTAAAGAAGCACACATGATTATTATGTGTGCTTCTTTAGTTCTATTAAAAAACAAAATAACTTAAATTTCTTACTATACGTAATCTATAATAATGAAAGTTAAAATTATATATATTATAAGCAAAACCACTAGGTCTTTTTAGCACAATGAATATCCGATATTTTATAGGTAATTTCTTATACAATAAGTTTTCAAAAAAAATACCTCATGTTTAAAAACTTATACTTTTTTATAACTAATATTAAACAAATTTCAATTGAGCATGAGAGCCACTATCTGGAATTACTGTTAGATATACAGGATTCTGGGCGTAAGATAAATACATGTTTTCTTTCTGGTCAGCATAATTTTTCATATAAAACCATCCATTTCCTGCTGACGATATAATCCAATAATGCTCATCTTTACCTACATTTGGTGCAACAATAAGCATCTGGTCATAATATTTTTCATCTTTATTCCATGCCAAAACCCAATTAGAATCGTCTTGATTTATAAATTGATAAGCTTTTTTTGATTGATCGAATTTCGCAAGCCATTGTTGGCTACTGTCTACTGGAAAAGTTGCTACAACATTTTTAGGTACACCCTTTATCTTATCCTTATTACTAGCTAAAAATCTACCCCTACTAACTTCTATTTTGTAAATTCCTTCTTTTAGGATTAGTCCTCCTGATTCTGTTGTTCCTACTGATTCTGTTGAATATGGGTTTTTACATGATCCACCCGAATTAAAATAATATCGATTACTGTTTATTACAGAATCAGTATTAGCAAACATTTCTCCCTCTGCAAATTTTGAATTGTGATTTGTGTCAGACTGAGGAGGATTAAAGTAATACCAGTTTTCATCTAAATCTATAAACCATCCTATTTTCATTCGTCCATTATTATTAGGATCAAGATAATAATAATGATTTTGATCGTTTAGCCATCTATAGCAATGAACCACTGAATTTTCTGGACTTACATAGAAATAACCATTTGAAGTATTTCCAATCCATTTACCAGGTACAGCCATATTAAATATTGTGGTATTGATTGTAATTGCAAGATATTTATCTCTTTCTGTTATGAGCTTATTATATGCTTCTAATCTATCCGTCCATTGCTTCACTAAGGCTGGATTTACTGAAATATGTGCTTCAGCAGTTGAATAATATTTGATTTGACTGTTTAAAAATTCTAAACGTTCGCGGTCATTACGACCATTTGCTAACGCGCTCATTTTAGACTCGAACCGATCAAATCCTTTTTTATACGTACGTTCTATATAATCACGATATTCTATATGTTTCGTCGTAAGTTCATCAGAAAAATATGTTTTCAAAACATCATCAGGCAGGTGAATTTTATCTCCTTTTCCATTTACAGTCACAAAATATAAAAATTGCAAATGGGCAGTTGCAAGAACAACATATATAGGCAATTCCCAAATATCTATATCAGCTATTAAGCTAGTACCAGGAGGATTTTTCATACAGTTTGCTATAACCTTAACAAAATCAGCAGCAATGTCCTTTGCCTCCGTTGCAGCAAAGTCCGCTGTCGTTATATAATATTCTCCAGGTGATAGTATATTACTACTCATATCAATATCAGTACTACTTATATCACTATAAGCAACATCTTTTATGCTTTCATAATTAATTCCAGCTGACCCATTGATTAACTTTTCAAATTTTTCAATTCTCTCGAATAATGGTGTGATTAGGGCTAGAATATTAGCTTTGTCATACTCTTTAAATGTATCTGTAATTTTTTTGTCTATCTCATCTGAAATTTCTTTTCTCATTTGTTGGAGTGTTTTACTTCCTCCTAACTCTGGCCATAATAAACTAATGAGTGGAGAAATTAATACACCTGCATATGGAATTAATGAAGCACCATACACAGCTATAGCTTTAGCTGTATTATTAATATTTCCTTGATTAATATCTTTAACAATATTTGGCACTGCTTTTTCAACTACAGTAAGGCTAGTTTTATAATTCACTGCACCAGTGTCTTTTGGAAGTGCTTGTAATATTTGATCTATACTAGGCATACACATGTTCCTTTCTTTTCTAAATTATTTTGAAAATAACAGAGATATCTTTACTATACATATGTATTTATAAAATTGTTACTTATGAATTTTGATATGGAAAATAATAAACATGTATAGATCATACATCTTATATAGTGTTTATATGCTTATAAAAAATTTCTAATGTTTTAACTAAGTAGTTAAGACTGTTTTTAGTTAAAAGTACTAATTACATATTTCACAAAAAAATAGAGTGAAATCCTGAAAAAAATCGAATCATTATTTTAGAAAAGTAAGCATACAAGGTATCAATAAGAATCTGAATATACAGACACCGCTTACAATTTATATGTATATCATATCCTCAGAACTTTAAACCATTTTTTTATTAAAAAGAGTTCACATAGTATCATAAATATGTAAACTGTAGTTTTAATAGACCAAAAATATGAAAAACAGATACATTGGATTTTTATTTATTCATTTTAAGTAGTCTATCCACCTATATAACAAGAAGAAATAAGGTTCTAATATAAAACCATTAGAGTTAATCGAAACAGCTTATATAAACGCAAACAACCATCTACTTAAAGCAGGTGAATTTAGACATACATGTCGACAACTAAAATCATATCTCAAACTAAAATCCTGTTAAAAGATCTTAAGCTAAAGCTCATTCAAAGATAGAGTAAACTCATTCTTCTATCTTGAACAAAAATTCATTTTTCAAACAATGTCTTATGTCCATACGCCTGATATTACAAATATAAATTAATTAAACCAAAAAAACCATACAAGAAAACTAAGAATTAAAATAGGTGTTGCAAATAAATTTACTGTTACCAATCCATCTCGAAATGTGCTTTTCCACATATGTGTATTGTAGTTTTGTTGTAATTCCTCTGATAATCTTTTTAACCTTACACCATGCTTCTGAATCGGTTCTCGTATTTCACTATTCATATTTTTCAATGTTTGATTGACTTGTTTTCCATAGTTTTCAATCTCTTTTGATACACTTTTCACTTTCTCTGCAATTCCCTCTTGTAATACTTCACTTACACTATCTTTCAAAATCTCGTTCTGATTTACGATTTGTTCTAACTGGTTGCTCACTTCTTGACTGACTTGATTTGTATTCTTGTACATGTGATTGAACGTTTTTATCATGTCGTTCCTCATTTTCCCTATTATCTCTACGTGTTTCTTGACTTCTTCCCTCAACTCGTTGTTTTGTTTCTCTGATTCGTTCTTGTATTTCTGAAGGGATTCCATCAACAGTGCGTTCTGATATTCGAGTTCCTTGATTTTCAAGTTCAGCTGCAACGGATCCCCAGTCAAATGTTCTCTGGACACTTCTTCCACGTTCTCTATTCTGTTCAATGGCATATACAATCGTTCCCCTTTCATAATCTTGTCCTAATTTTTTTCCGCTCACTTTTAAAAGTAAGTTCCCTTCTTTATCTATCAATTTATAACCGATTTTCTTCTCTTTTTTTCCAAACTCATAGATTTCTATATTTCTCTGTACCAACAATCTTATAAACTCAGTTATATTCATTGCTTTTGGCAATTCATCTAACACTTTGTTTTTAATCTCTTCTCTATATGACATTTTGCCTTTGCTATGTAATTCGTAATCTGTCCTTACATACCGTTCTCTCGCTTTCTCTTTATTATCAAGCACAAAGAGACCTTTGTTACGCGTAATTTGATCATTATAGGCTTGTAACTCATAAATATCCTTCTTGTTGATCTGAAGCTTCCTACCCGTCTCAAAATGAACGCTATTCACGACTAAATGATTATGAATATGTTCTTTATCTGTATGGGTATATACTGTCACCTCATGTCCTTTAAAACATTTCTCCGCAAATTCTAATCCTATTTCATTTGCACTTTCCGCTGTTACTTCTCCCGGCTTAAATGATTGAATAACCATATAAGCTTGTCTTCCCTTATCTTGACCAAATAAATCCCGTGTTGTTTTAAACTGTCTTTGTGCAAATTCAACATTACAATCTTTTCCACTTTTCACTACTGCTTTTTGTTCACAATATTTTAATGTGCCTACTGCTGACTGAGATGCTTTTCCTAACTTAATTGTTGCCACGCTTGTTCCAACCTCTTTCTTATTTCTTCTACATTTACATGCAATCTTTTACATTCTTCTTGGCTCACCTCTGTTCGTTTATTACACCATCTCGCAATTTGATTTACATTAGTACCCACTCTTCGTAATTCCCGTGCAATTTCCAATGCCCCTTGCCTATCTATTTTCGGTTGTCTTACTCTCATCCTTTGTGCCTTGGCTTTCACGAAAGCCGGCACACTCATTCCAACGTTATCCGCCATAAGCGTCAACCGTTCGAATTCGTCTTCTGTTACCCGAAATTTAATTTGTTTCGGCTCTAATCTCTTCTCACTCATAAAACCCGCATCCTCTAAAGTATGCCCGCTTGGCATAAGATTTTTACTAAAATCGTCGTACTTTTGTACTCCTATTATAGTAAAAATCAGTCGGATGAGCAAGCGTCGTATTTGGTACCCAAATACTGCTTGATGGAACGTAAACGTCCCATCAGACCTTGAGGGGGCATACCCCCTACAAACTCCCCAAAAATTTTTGTCGGCTATGCCGAGCCATGCATGCATGGCAACTTCCTCAACCTTGGGCGTTGCCCAAACCCACTGGGGAACTCTTCCCCAGCCCCCATATAAAAAACACCCCCAACCCCCTCACTTTTTGAGGGGGCTCCCTCGCCGGTAGGCAGGTTCAAACGGGTACCGTTTGAAACCAACAAGAGGGTCTGGTTAATGCGAATTTGTCAACTCCTTAATGCTCCCTACGGTCCGCTTACCGTTGACAAACCCCTTGTATCTCTTTTTATTTTTTTCTTGTAGGAATCCTTATATTTTTAAAAAATATACTACTTCTTGAAACACCTCTTTGTATACACTTCGAATATCCTTTTAAACAAAATACATATCTTGGATATTCTGTATCAAAATCATATAGGGCCCTCGTCGGCTATGCTTGCATGGCAACTTCCTCAACCTTGAACGTTGCCCAAACCCACTGGAGAACTCTACCCCAGATCCATCTAACTTCCCAACTCCTTAATCCTTTGATAGACCACACTAAATCGGACCATACGGACTTTGAAGTTGCTACTAATGGTAAATACTATGAATTGATATATCCCGTTACGAAGGGAATAGAAGCCTCTCAGGCGCATTGTGATATTGAGAAAGATATATATTAAATCATTGTTTAGTTTTAAACTATAGATTTAGTAAGTTCCCTTTTGTTTTTGGATGTAAATGCTGGCTGAGGGTTTGGGGGTTATCTCCCAGGAATTTAACGTAACTACATATAGCATAAATGAAATTCTTAAACGATAGATTCGGACGGTCCGATAGATACAATTGTAAACATAATAAAACTCGTGAATTTTGGCGAAGCTTAACTATTCGTCAAGGTAATCTATTTTACAGTATTTTCTTATTTTTATCCTATATAGGTCTTAAATTTATGTTCACATTTTATTAAACAAACGTTTAATTTTTGTAACTATTCATCGAAAACAAGGGAATCCAACAAAGTTCCCCTTGTTTTTGGGTGTAAGTGCTGGCTGGGGGTTTGGGGGCTAGCCCCCAAGAACTTCACGTAACTGAATATAGAGTAAGCTTATTTTTTAGAGCGATAAAACTGGCGGTTCGGCGGGTATACTTGTAAATCCAAGTCGAGCAATACATCCTTGTTTTTGGTCTGGTCGGCTTGGCGATAAATAATCACCTGCCGAATTTCACAAAGCAATAGCAAAAGAGTGGAGATTTTTTGAGTGGTTTTTTCAAAAAATACGACTCGACTATTGCTTTGTGAAAAGCCCTTTTGATTATAGAAGAGAGTAAATTCTATAAAAAAGTAGTGCAAACCCAGTTATATCAAGGGTTTTAGCCGTTTCGGTTGATATAATATTCTGTATCATTTGATATAGTCTTCTATACTGTTTGATATATTTTGAATGTACTAAGTGGAGATTATGCTCTATACTGTTTGATATAAATAAAATGAATTAAAAGGTATAATTAAAAACAAGATAATGAAAAGAGGGCGAATAGTGTCAGAACATGATAAAAGTCTAGAATACAATGTAAATACCCAAACTTTAGTTGGTCAAAAGAAAAGAGAATTAATAGACGCTGAAACTGGGGAAATTATTCATGTAGACCAAATTACAAAAAGAGTCTACGGGACTAAAAACTTTTGGAAAATGTACTTAATGGATTTTTTAACTGTCTTAGGAATCATAGACAACAAACAACTAGATGTTTTTATATACATAGCAGAAAATACAAACCCATCAAATAACCTCTTCATAGGCACATACAGAAGTATTTCAGACGATGTTGGAGTAGCTTATGGAACTGTAGCAACTATCATGAAAAAACTACAAAAAAACAACTTTATAAAGAAAAAACAAAATGGTGTTTATATCGTAAACCCAAACATCATGATGAAAGGAAATGACACAAAACGACAAATATTATTAAGCTATTATGAAGAAAATAAACCTTTAAACTCTATTGAAATTTTAAGGGGAAAACAAAAATTAATTCCAGAACAAAAAACATTACAGAATACATCAGAAAAATTGGAGATGAAAAACAATGATTGAAAGCGTTGAATTAAATATTTATTTGGATGACGATGATAGTAATTCAATATCACTTAGTCTATCTCCAGTACAAACTGAAGTTATTTTTAAAGCTTTAGGATTAAAATTCCATCAAGATAATACTTGTAGTCATTTTTCAGATCAAACTCTAAAAAAGCATATTCTTCCTAAAATAAATTTCAAAAAAAAAACATCCAATTAAATCCAAACATCATTGCTTAATCAACTTTGATTTATATTCACTTTCCAGGAATTTAATGACCGCGAACTATCAATGCAGAATTCATGCTTGTTACAAGATATAACAAAAATAAAAAAAGGTATCATAGCTTATGATACCTTTCCCAACACTCTGCACTCCTTTTTAATTTTAGTAAATGCAAACAATATAAATTAATAAATTTGAGCTTGTAGACGTGCTAAATACGGCTCAGAATCTGTCCTATTTCCAGCCGTTATATAGGTATTTGTAATCATATTATATTTTACATGAGTCGTACGATAATTAAAAAAATGAAAACCGAACGGTTTTCCATCCCTCATTTTCTTGAAATGAAGTTTTAATTTTTGTGCCTATCTCATCTTTTCCAAATATTATTCATACGAAAAGATAAAAACTCCTGATAAACGTAATACATTTTTTTCTACCGGTGAAATCGATGCTATTTGTAATTCTTTTAATTGAATATGGTAGATATCAATCACATGATTTCCTAACGGTTTAAAACTATATTTTAATACTTGATCTACTGGAATTGTCTCTATAATAGAAATCGTAATCTTATTATCTCTATTATTATTTACAAATCCTATTTTTGATTTATATTCAAATTTTGGAACTACATCAATATTGGCAATAAACGAAATCGATCCTTTTGCTTTTAACATATATAATTCTATTTCTGTTTCTCCACATTCGTCTATGGAAATCATTTTTTTCCCTAGTTCTTGTATTAAGGATACATCATTTAAATTATAAGACATATTCTCTATTTCTATTAATTCTAATTCATATTCTTTTGGAATTTTAATAATACTATTTAAATGAATTACTTTTCTATTTGGCGTACTAACTGATGTATGTCGGCTATCCTTTTCTAACATTTCATATGGATGATTGATTTCTGTATAATTATCCATATATACACCTCCCACTTTTTTCATTTTTCATGAGACAAATATCCAAGCTGAATTTTTACTCTTACATATATATAAAATGAAATATTTTTAAACAAACAACAGGGAGAGATCATAATGAGTGAATTTTGTCATTTACGTTGTTTAGAAGGGGATGCTATTGCTGTTTATTCAGCCGGTAATTTATTAGGACACGGTACATTTTTACGTGTGGATGGTAGAAATTTAATTTGGTTTGATCGCAAAGGCAATATGAATTTTACTGATTTACGTGTCAGCAGTATTCGAAAAGAACGTTCTTTTTTTCCTGACCATATGGATTTGAACGATTCTTTATAACCGTTTATTCACATGTAAAATCGCATACGTTTAAGTAACTATATTTATAAAAATATATACCACACGATAAGTTGTCCTATTCCAAAAAAAACAGAATCTTATTTGCTATAGAAAAAATAAGATTCTGTTTTTTTCTATCTGTTATTTTTCAAATGCTCATAACCAGAAGTCATTTTTTTAATCGTAATATTGTTTATATTCGTTATATTCTTATTACTCTGTCGGTCAATCCAAATAATCATTGTTTTTTCAATCCCTAAAAATACACCTGATCCTATATATTTTCCACTAGAAAAAATTTTAATCCAATCTCCTTCTTTTACTCCATGAAATTGATGTAATCTTTCTGGTGTTAACATCTGTTGTTTTTTACATTTTTCACACTCACATTGATGAGACGACCATTCCATTGTATTTTCTTCCTTTCTGAATTGATATGTATACTTTATGACAAAAGAAATCGTTGGTTCTTTTGTCATGTATCTACATAATTACATACACAATCCACAATACACTGTAAATACAAAGACCAAGATACTATAGTATCTTGGTCTTTGTATTTACAGTGTAAACAATCTATTTTTTAGGGAGAGATCATTCCCATGTAATAGAATTTTTTATATACAAACAGTATTTATCACATTTTAAATAGACTAACAAAATCTGTGCTACCAACATACGTTTAATCCACAAAACCTGGCGCTTCATTTACAAGATCACAACAAAATGTTTTCGCAACATCAATCGTTGCTAAATCTGTTGCACGAAAATTATTATTTTGGTCAATCCAAACAATATGACGACTTTCCGTACGAATAAATGTACCTGTACCAATAATATGACCAGCGGAACGAACAATAATTCGATCCCCTTGACGAATATTTAACACGTTACAAAGATCATATCTCCGACTATTTCCATATCCGTATCCATATCCATATCCGTATCCATCATAAAAACCATATGGCATATCTATTCTCCTTTCTAATCAAATAATTTTGTAAAAGAATTATTTATTAGGACATTTATCATACTTGTACTAATAATAGTACATCCTATGCTTTTTTCATGTATTGGTGTTAGTTTATATAATCAAGTTAAAAAAATAATTCAATTAGATCTTGTTTCGTGTTACCTAGATAGGCAACCAGAATTGAATATCTCTTCTTTTTTTTAAAACTTCGAAATGAGTGTGGTTCTATCCCTAATACGAGATAATTGAAATAACTGATTGGAATGAGTTTGTTCCGTATTTATTTCTAATTTCATATCGCAAATATATCTAAGCACTTTATTACTTTTAAAAAGGCTTCAGATAAAAAATTGACCGAGAACCCCCCCCTTAACCATGCTAAAAAGGGGGGTTCTATTTAACTTTTGTTTTGCCATTTTAATTTAAAAATCCTTTCCTCTGGTAAAGCAGAAGTTTCTATGCTAGACGAAATTAACAATAAACTAGATCATATTTTTCCTGAAATCAATTAAATCGATAAGGGTATAC
>NZ_JAHWJB010000007.1:0-23838 GCF_019344915.1 Bacillus sp. FDAARGOS_1420
GGAAGCAAGTATTAGGTGTTAAAAAGGTAGGAATCTATGATATTTCTTTGAAATTGGTGGCGACTCGATTCTCAGTATTCAAATCATATCTCAAGCAAGTCAAGTGGGATTAAAACTTACTCCAAAGCAAATGTTTGAATGCCCAACCATTGCCGAGTTGGCACAAGTGGCTATAGAAATGCAGGGAGTACAAGCGGAGCAGGGAATTGTGACAGGAGATGTGCCTCTTACTCCAATTCAGTACTGGTTCTTCGAGCAAGAACATTCACGTCCGGAGCATTGGAATCAATCGATGCTTTTAAGAGTAAAAGAGAGATTGGACGTTAAGTTACTAGAGGGAGCAATATTAAATTTACTCAAACATCATGATGCTTTACGTTTCCGGTACGAACAGTTACCAAATGGAACGTGGAGGCAGAGAAATGAAGGGACTGATGAGCGGTCTGTACTTCATGTGGTAAAACGGAACAAAGCTAATGAACAAGCGTGGAATAAAGTAATACAAGAAGAGATGAACATTACACAAGCTAGTTTCAATTTAGTTACAGGTCCGTTAATGAGAGTAGTTTACTTCGAGGATATCTCAGATGGAAATGATCGACTATTTTGGGTGATTCATCATTTAGTGATAGATGGAGTATCGTGGAGAATTCTATTGGAAGATTTACAGGCGGTATATAAACAGATGAAACAAGGTCAAGGAGTCCGCTTACCTGCGAAAAGTACATCTTTTAAAGAGTGGTCGGAACGACTGCAGACATACAGTGATTCGGGTATTTCAAAAAAAGTACAAGATTATTGGAATGAACGGGTAGAAAAAGAAACGATGAAAATTCCAATGGACTACCCAATACAAGAAACAACAGAAGAATCCATTGATCAAGTGACGAGGACTTTAGGAGTAAAAGAAACACATGCATTGTTACAAGAAGTTCCAGTGACTCATAAGACAAGGATTAATGAGGTACTATTGGCGGCATTAGGACAAGCTATCGTCGATTGTACAAATCAGCAAACGGTTTCTATTCATCTAGAAGGACACGGGAGAGAAGAGATGATTGAAGGTATTGATCTATCACGGACAGTGGGCTGGTTCACGAGTATTTATCCTGTTCATCTGAATTTTCAAGGAACTAAAACACCTATTGAAGGATTAAAGGCTGTAAAAGATCAATTGCGTCAAATTCCGAATTGCGGAGTTGATTATGGTATTTTAAGTTACCTGAAAAAAGAATCACTTCCGTTTTATCAGCAAAAGCCTTCAATAAGCTTTAACTATTTGGGCCAATTTGATCAAGTGTTTTCAAAGGAATCTTTGTTTATGCAAGAGACAGGGTTTACATTTTTAAATCATGCTCCAGATTCCAAACCATCGCATCTAATTGATGTTATCGGTATGGTAAAAGATGAGAAGTTACATTTTGTTTGGATGTATAGTAGAGAACAGTTTTCTAGATTGAAAATTCAAGCGATAGCAGATGGTATGTTGAGGCATCTTCGTCAACTTATAAATAAACCAACAACAGAGTCTGCTTTTACAGTATCAGATTTTGCTGATGCGGAGGACCTTACGGAAGAAAGTTTGAGCAAAGTATTACTTAAATTAACAAAGAAAAGGGTGTAAAGATGGGAGACGTTATAGATATATATGGATTATCACCTTTGCAAAAAGGAATATTGTTTCATACTTTATACGATCAAGATGATGAACATTCTTTTTCCTACATTGTACAAGTAGGCTTCTTGCTCGGGGGGCAATTGGATGTTGCTACTTTTGAAAAGGCTTGGGAATATGTTATTCATCGACATGAAGTTCTACGCTCAGTATTTGTGTGGGAGGAAGTAGAAAAACCTCTGCAAGCAGTTTACCAACGTCTTCCTTTTACTATTCATCAAGAGGATTGGAGTGCCCATTCGCATGAGGAGAGGGAGAAGAAATTACACCAGTTTTTGACTGCAGATCGTAGAAAAGGATTTTTATTGGATGAAGCACCGTTGATGAGAGTCACTGCGATTAAAGAAGCAGAAGAGGAAACGAGAATCATTTGGACACATCATCATATTTTGCTAGATGGGTGGAGTGTGTCATTGGTCTTTAGTGAAGTGATGGAAGTTTATCTCAAGATGATAAAGGGAGAATTGTTGAATCTTCCTAAACCTCTTCCTTATAAAAAATATATCCAGTGGATAAATAAACAAGATCAAAGTCAAGCAGAGGAATTTTGGACAGAAGAATTAAAGGGGTTTTATGCACCTACGCCATTAGCGATGGAAAGAAAAGATCAAGAACAGGAGAAGGGCTATGGAGAGTGTGTTTATCAGGTATCTGAGGAACTCACTGAGAATTTTACAAGAGTGGGTACGAAATAGTCGATTAACATTGAATACGTTAGTACAAGGCGCATGGGCCTATTTGATGAGTAGGTATAGCGGTGAAAGTGACATCGTATTTGGCGTAACTAGCTCTGGACGTCCTACTGATTTGATAGGAGCAGAGAATATGGTAGGTCTATTTATTAACACATTACCTACTAGAATTCGATTAACGAATGATACATTAGTAGTAGATTGGCTTCGTAAAATACAGATGAAAGAAATGGAACGAAGACAATATGAATATAACTCGTTGGTTGATATTCAAGGGTGGAGTGAGGTTCCGCGGAATAGCTCCTTATTTCATACCTTGTATGTGTTTGAAAAATTACCCAATTCAAGGTGAGAGAAATGATGATTTAAGATTACTAGATGTTAAAAGTGTGGAACAAACAAATTATCCTTTAACACTCATTGTAATGCCTGGTAAGGAAATTACTTTAAAGTTGATGTATGACCGGAGCTATTTTAATGAAGAAACAATAAATCGAATCCAGGGTCACTTATTGCAAACATTAATTCAGATGAAAAAGAGCCTAGATTCAAAGCTCTCCGAAATTACTCATTTAACAATGGAAGAGCAGACACAGTTACTAGAGGAATGGAATAATACTCAAGTAAAATATTCAGCTGAGGGCATGATTCATACGGCATTTGAGGAGCAAGTTAAGAAAACGCCAGGAGCAATCGCAGCTATTTACGAAAATGAACAAATTACCTATAGAGAGTTGGATGAGCGTGCTAATCAGTTAGCACATTATTTACAAAAGCGTAGTGTAGGTCCAGAATCTCTTGTCGGAGTATATATGGAACGTTCATTACAAATGGATGATAGCGTTATTAGGTATTCTAAAATCAGGAGGGGCATATGTTCCACTTGATCCTACTTATCCAGAGAGTCGGCTTCGTTATATATTAGAGGATGCTGGAATTGAAGTACTAGTGACGGAAGAGAATTCTGAAAATTTATATATATCTGAAGACGTTGAAACGATTTGTATGAATCAAGATTATACTGCAATTGAAAAAGAAGAATCAACCCATGTATAAGTGGCGTAACAGGAAGAAGTTTAGCGTATGTTATGTATACCTCAGGATCTACAGGGAATCCAAAGGGGAGTGATGATTGAGCATCATTCAGTAATTAATTATCTAGAATGGATGCAACATCAATATCCACTTTCTGAAAAGGATGTGGTCTTGCAGAAAACGCCATTCTCATTTGACGTATCTGTTTGGGAGTTATTTTGGGGTATTCACGTGGGAGCAGGTGTATCTTTCCTGCCTCCAGGTGGAGAAAAAGATCCTTCCATTATAGCTGAAGTGATTGAAAAACATCAGGTTACTATTGTTCAATTTGTACCTTCGATGTTATCTGTTTTCTTAGATCACTTCAATCATATTGAATTGAACATGAATTGTTCGTCCGTACGTCATGTGTTTTCTGGTGGGGAAGAACTAAGTTCAGGGTTGGTTCGACGATTTCAACAGCAATGGAATCATAGCGGACAAGTAAAATTAACCAACTTTTATGGACCAACTGAAGCCACTATTTATGTAAATGCATTTGACTTGCAACCTATTCAAGAATTTGTGTCTATTGGGCAGCCGATACAGAACACGCAATTATATGTATTTGACCAGAATCAACGCTTGCAATCAATAGGCATAGAGGGTGAGTTATATATTGGTGGTGCTGGTTTAGCGCGTGGATATTTAAATCGTCCGACTCTCACTGCCGAAAAATTCATTTCGCATCCATTTCGATTGGGAGATCGACTATATCGAACAGGAGATTCAGTAAGATATCTAACTGATGGAAATTTAGAATTTATAGGGAGAATGGACCATCAAGTAAAAATGCGTGGTTTTCGGATTGAACTAGGAGAAATTGAAGCGACTTTAGAAAAATGTTCGTTTATTAAAGAGGCTGTCGTATTAGTTAGAGAAGATCGTCCGGGCGATCAGCGATTGGTGGCATATGTGATAAGCAATGGAAATACCCGAAAGTGGCGAGAGTATCTACAAAACCAATTGCCAAATCACATGATTCCAGCGCACCTTGTAGAGTTAGAACAGTTCCCGCTTACTCCGAATGGGAAAATCAATCGAAAGGCCTTACCAGCACCTGATGAGCGACCTATAGGGAATTTAAATGTTCTACCTCGGACGCCTTCGGAAGAGCTTATTGCCTCGGTTTGGAGTCAAGTGTTAGGAACAGAAAATATCGGTATTCAGGATTCCTTTTTTGAACGGGGTGGGCACTCACTACTCGCTACTCAAATCGTCTCTCGATTACAAGAATTGTTCCAGATTAAAATCCCGCTACGTGAACTTTTCAAGCACGATACAGTGGAAGCATTAGCGAAACGAGTAAATCAGTTGCGCAAAGAAGATAAAAAACGAGAGGTTCCATCCCTTGTACCTATGATGCGGGAAGAATTTATTCCACTTTCCTATGCACAGAAACGCCTATGGTTTATTGATCAATTAATGCCAAATAGTGCGATGTACAATATTCATGCAGCGTGTCGTTTAACAGGAAAATGGTCAATTGAAGCATTGGAGGCCGGATGGAATCAGTTGTTGAAACGTCATGAATCATTACGGACGATAATTCTAGAACAAGAAGGTGAACCTTTTCAACAGGTTCAATCTCATGTATTCAGATCCATCCCTCAAACGGATCTAACAGACCTCTCTTCGGAAGATAGGGAAAGAGAAATGAAACGGCTCATTCAAAACGAAGCGGAGGAGCCATTTCACTTTGGACAAGGTCCTCTGATTCGAACACGAATATTGAAAGTGGACAGGGAAGAATGGATTCTCCTTTGTACGATGCATCATATTATTTCGGATGGGTGGTCAATGGGAATCTTACTTGAAGAATGGATGGCTTTTTATGAAGGAGCACTAAGTGGAAAACCGGCGGAACTGAAGGAGTTATCTGTCCAATATGCAGACTTTGTCATGTGGCAGAAGGCATGGCAAAAATGAAGAGAATTTGGATCAGCACCTCCAATATTGGAAGGAAGAATTGTCTGGGGAGCTACCGGTTTTACAATTACCGATGGATCGTCCTCGACCTGCGGTTTCAAACCCACCGTGGTGCGAGTCAGTCCTTATTAGTGGCGAATTCCCTACTGGAAAAGCTCAAAGATTTAAGCCTGCAAGAAGGATCCACTTTATTTATGACCTTGATGGCAGCGTATCAGAGCTTCCTTTCTCGTTATTCAGGACAAGACGACATCTTGGTTGGGAGCCCAATTGCAAATCGAAATGTTAAAGAGATTGAAGGATTAATAGGTTTCTTTGCAAATACGTTGGTTTATCGAGCTGATTTCAGTGGAAATCCGACGTTCCAAGAACTTTTGTCGCAGGTACGAAAAAAAGCACTAAAAGCATACGAGTATCAGGACATTCCATTTGAGAAAGTGGTTGAATCCGTAAAACCGGAACGGAATACAAGTCATTCACCGATATTTCAAACTATGTTTACTTTACAGAATACGAAACAAGAGTTTCCTCAGCTATCTGAAAGACACATGGAACTCATGGGAAGTCATGCTTCTGTCGCGAAATTTGATTTGAGTTTATTTGCTTCTGAGACGGAAGAAGGATTATCACTAACCTTTGAATATAATACTGATTTGTTTAATGATACAACCATTGAACGTATGGCAAGTCATTTTGAACATTGGTTATATCAAATTGTATCTTATCCAAAAAATTTATTATCGGAAATGGATATGTTATCGAAAGCAGAATATAAGCAACTACTAGAGGAATGGAATGAAACAGGTGTTGTAGATATACGAGAAAGTACGATTCATACATTGTTTGAAGAACAAGTGAAACAAACACCAGAAGCAATTGCAGCAGTGTGCGAAGATGAAGAACTAACATATCGAGAATTGGACGAACGCTCGAATCAGCTGGCTCATTATCTACAGAAAAATGGTGTAGGATGCGAGTCATTGGTTGGGATTTGCGTTACACGTTCATCCGAGATGATTGTCGGCCTCTTAGGAATCATGAAGGCAGGAGGAGCATATGTCCCAATTGATCCAGCGTATCCGGAAAGTCGACTGCAATATATTTTAGAGGATGCTCATATAAAGGTACTGGTGACACAGGAAAAGTTACAGCAAAAAATGGTTTTACCTAAATCTGTTGACGTAATTTGTATTGATCGTGATCGAGCAGAAATAGAACAAGAAGTAACTACGGTGTGTACAAGTGGAGTGATGAGCAATAACTTAGCCTATATCATCTATACTTCAGGTTCCACTGGAAATCCAAAGGGAGTAATGATTGAGCACAGAAATACAGTAACAATGATTCATTGGGCGCATCACACATATTCCCGAAAAGATTTAACAGCAGTGTTGGCTTCAACTTCGCTATCCTTTGATTTATCCGTTTTTGAAGTGTTTGTTCCCTTGACAATGGGTGGTAAGGTGATTGTCGCTGAAAATGCTCTACACCTAGACAGGCTGTTTACCAAGGGTGTGACCCTGGTCAATACTGTGCCATCAGCAGCAAAGGAACTGGTTCGAGCAAATACAATCCCTTCTTCGGTAAAGGTGATGAATTTGGCTGGAGAACCATTGCCACATGCACTTGTTCAAGACTTATACGAGAGAAGTCCGATTGAAAAGGTGTACAACCTATACGGGCCATCCGAAGATACTACGTATTCCACATATATGGAATTAGAAAAGGGTGGCATGCATAGGGTACCACCAATTGGTAAACCAGTCTTTAATACGGAAGTATATGTACTGAGCGCGGAACAAAAATTGGTTCCAATTGGTGTAGTTGGTGAACTTTACATTGGTGGATCAGGATTAGCACGTGGATATTTAAACCGCCCTGACTTAACAAAAGAGCGTTTTATACCGCATCCGTTTAAAGATGGAGAGCGAGTATACCGGACTGGAGATCTAGTAAGGTATCTGCCGGATGGGAATTTGGAGTATCTTGACCGAATCGATCATCAGGTGAAAATTCGTGGGTTCCGGATTGAACTAGGAGAAATTGAAGCGACATTACAAAAGCATGCATTAGTTAACGAAGTCATTGTGATGGTGCGGGAAGAATATCCTAGTGATCCACGTTTGGTTGCTTATGTTGTGGGAGATGGGGATGCTCATACGTGGCGTGATTATCTCAAGGCCCAGTTACCAAATTACATGGTTCCAGCCTATTTTGTCGGATTGAACGCATTTCCACTCACCCCAAATGGGAAAATTGATAGGAAGGTCTTACCAGCACCAGAGAGACAGGAGATAGCGAGTGGGTATATTGCCCTTGTACGTCTACGGAAAAAAACAATCGTTTCAATATGGCATCAAGTTTTAGGTGTAGAAAATATTGGAATCCAGGATTCGTTTTTTGAAATCGGTGGCCATTCATTACTTGCTACGCAAGCTGTTTCCAATCTTAAAGAGGCTTTTGGAATTGAGATACCATTGCATGATTTATTTATGTTCCATACGGTGCAGCAATTGGCAGAACAGATTGATCAATTGCTCTATAACAGAAATCAAGGAATGCAGAATGATAGTAAGGATAATATAAGTCTTCAAGACTATATTCAAAAAGAAGCAGAAGTGAGTAATGATGAAGAATTACTTGAACTGCTTAAGCAATTAGAAGAGCTATCAGAGGAAGAAGCACAAGGGATATTCGAGAGTAATTTGATTGAGGAAGGGGTAAAAAAATGAGAAGTGATTTACTTGCAAAGCTGAGTTCGCTTTCTCCTGAGAAGAGAGCTTGGCTTCAGAAGAAAATGCAAAAAAAGGAGAATAAAGAAGCACTCCCATTGTCTCATGCACAACAACGTTTGTGGTTATGGACAGATTTAACCCAAACAGTTCTTTATATAATATTCCAACGGTATGGGCGTCTAAAAGGAAATTGGATTCCTGAAGCATTAGAAAAGGGATTCAATCGACTCATTGAACGTCATGAATCATTACGAACCGTTTTTAAAGAAGTAGGAGAACAACCTGTACAACATATTGTCGATTTCCTTCCTAGCATATTACCTGTAAGGGATTACTCTCACCTTCCTCTAGAAGTAAAAGAAAAAGAGGTAGATAGTTTAATTGTGAGAGAAGCACAAGAACCATTTGATTTAATGAATGGCCCTTTAATTCGTAATCAGCTTGTTCAATTAGGAAAGGATGAATGGTTATTACTGTGTACGATGCATCATATTATTTCTGATGCTTGGTCCATCGGTATATTCATGAATGAATTACTTGCTTTCTATGAAGAAGAAACGGGCGGGAATCCTGCTAAATTAAATTCACTATCAATTCAATATGCAGACTTTGCGAAGTGGCAAAAGGAGTGGTTGCAAGGTGATGTGCTAAATCGTCAACTCGCGTATTGGCAGGAAGAATTGTCTGGGGAGCTTCCTATATTACAACTGCCAGTGGACCGATCTCGACCGGTTACGCAAACTTACGCTGGGGATACGCATCATGTGATTTTTCCTTATAAATTACTCAATCAATTGAAGGATATAAGTCGACAAGAAGGGTCTACCTTATTTATGACTTTAATGGCTGCATACCAGAGCTTTCTTGCCCGTTATACGGGGCAAAAAGATATTCTCGTTGGAAGTCCGATTGCAAATCGGAATCATAAGGGAGTAGAAGGATTAATTGGTTTCTTTGTTAATACGTTGGTTTACCGAGCGGATTTGAGTGGAACCCCTACTTTTCGGGAGATTTTGCTTCAAACAAAGAAAAAGGCGTTAAAAGCTTACGAATACCAAGATATACCGTTTGAAAAAGTGGTAGAAGCTGTGCAACCTGAACGAAGTATGAGTCATTCTCCTATCTTCCAGACCATGTTTACACTACAGAATATAAAACAAGAACGACTAGATTTGTCTGGTAAAAGTATCGAAATGGTAGAAAGTATATGTCTATTGCGAAATTTGATTTGAGTTTAACTGCCTACGAAGTGGATGAAGGTCTATTTGTCTCTTTTGAATACAACAAAGATTTATTTGATAGTAGTACTATTGCACGTATGGCGGACCATTTTGAGAACTGGTTAAATGAAATCGCGTTTCACCCAGATAAATCATATACAAAGCTGTCAATGTTATCGGACACAGAGCGGAAACAGCTCCTAGAAGAATGGAATGACACTGACGTAGTTTATGGTCATGAGTCTATGATTCATGAGCTGTTTGAGAAGCAAGTTGCACGTACACCTGATGCGGTGGCGGTAGTTTATGAAGGTGGAAAGTTAACTTATCAAGAACTCAATGAAAAATCGAACCAATTGGCACATTATCTACAAAAACGGGGTATAGGACCTGAATCATTGGTTGGTATATGTATTGAACGTTCTCCTGATATGATTATTGGTCTCTTTGGGATTTTGAAAGCAGGTGGGGCTTATGTCCCACTGGACCCAAGTTATCCCGAAAACCGCTTGAGATACATTTTGGAGAATTCACAAATTCAAGTGTTGTTAACAAAAGAGGCACTACAGGACTGGTTACCTAAAGATATCCAAGCAATTTGTTTAGACCGGGATCAGGTAATGATTTCTAAAGAGAGTAATTTGACTCCGGTGAGTGAAGTGACAGCAAATAACTTAGCGTATATCATATACACTTCGGGTTCAACAGGGAATCCAAAGGGAGTAATGATTGAACATCACTCGGTAATCAACCGCCTACAGTGGATGCAGAAAAAATATCCATTATCTGAGGAGGATGCAATTTTACAAAAGACACCGTTTTCGTTTGATGTTTCTGTCTGGGAATTATTTTGGTGGTCATTTGTAGGAGCACGTGTTTGTTTACTTCCACCCGGAGGTGAGAAAGATTCTGCGATGATTGAGGAGTATATCGAACGATATCGCGTGACCACGATGCACTTTGTTCCGTCGATGTTATCTACTTTCTTGGATTATATGGAACAATATAAATCGAAAAGAGATGTATCGTCATTAAATCAGTTTTTACTAGTGGAGAAGCATTAAACACTGAACAGGTTCGCCGGTTTAAGGGGGGATTTTACGATGTTCAGCAAACGAAGTTAATTAACTTGTATGGCCCTACCGAAGCGACTGTGGATGTGACTTGTTATGATTGTGATTTAGAAAAAAGAACCAATGCTTATTCCAATTGGTCGTCCAATTGATAATACTGAGTTGTATGTATTGGATCAACATCAACAGTTGGTACCGATTGGTGTGGCGGGGGAACTTTACCTTGGTGGAGTAGGCTTGGCGCGTGGCTACTTCAATCGATCAGATTTAACTACTGAACGTTTTATTCCGCATCTCTTAAAGAAGGGGAACGATTATATCGAACGGGTGATCTAGTGAGATATATGAATGATCGTAACTTGGAGTATATTGGAAGAATAGATAACCAAGTCAAAATCAGAGGGTTCCGAATTGAACTGGGAGAAATCGAAGCAGCTTTACATGATCACTTATCTGTAAAAGAGGCTGTCGTGTTGGTGAAGGAAGATCGACCAGGAGATAAGCAGTTAGTAGCTTATGTAGTGGGTGAAGGGGATACTGGAGAGTGGCGTGAATATCTCAAGAAGCAACTACCACATTATATGGTTCCGGCATACTTTTTCAAAATTGAAGGGATGCCACTCACTCCAAATGGTAAGGTGAATCGGAAAGCCTTACTGGAATTGGAAGCGCAGTTCATAAGTGAAGATATTACTTCATCACGAACACCAGTGGAGGAGCTCATCGTTTCCGTATGGAGCCAAGTGTTAGGTATAAAAAATATTAGTGTTCAGGATTCCTTTTTGAAATCGGTGGTCACTCGCTACTAGCTACTCAAGTAGTGTCACGTTTACAGGAAATCTTTCAGATCGAATTACCGGTACGTGAACTATTTGAGTATGCAACGGTGGAGTCACTGGCAAAGCGATTAGATCAGTTACGTAAAGGAGATAGAAAACGAGATTTTCCGCACTAATGCCGATGGAACGAGGGGAAACTATTCCACTATCTTATGCCCAACAGCGCTTATGGTTTATCGATCAATTTACACCTAATAGTGCACTTTACAATATGCCAATAGTATGCCGCCTTACAGGGAGTTGGCTACCTGAGGCATTGGAAACGGGATGGAATCAGCTAATAGAGCGTCATGAATCATTGCGGACGGTCTTTTCATGAAGTGAACGGTCAACCCGTACAGCAAATTGAACCGTATGCTTTTCGATTAATTCCGAAAACGGATTTAACTATGTTTTCTCCAGAAGACCGAGAAGAAGAAGTTAAACGTTTGATTCAACAAGAAACAGAAGTGCCATTTGATTTAGGCGAGGGTCCACTGATCAGGACAAGTATTTTGCAAGTGGGAGAGGAAGAATGGATTCTCCTTTGTACTCTACATCATATCATTTCAGATGGATGGTCAATGGGAGTCCTACTTGAAGAATGGATGGCATTCTATGAGAAAGCTACGGATGGAAAGGTAGCAGAACTTGAACCATTACCGGTTCAGTATGCCGACTTCGCTCAGTGGCAAAAAGGATGGTTGAAGGCGGAAGTGCTTGATCAACAACTCCAATATTGGAAGGAAGAATTGTCTGGGGAGCTTCCTGTACTCCAACTTCCTATGGATCGCCCGCGTCCCGCAATACAAACTCATGACGGGTCGACATACACTCTGGTTCTGCCAAGCACGCTACATGACAAATTGAACGAATTTAGTCGCCAAGAAGGGGCTACACTCTTCATGACGCTGTTGGCTGCATATCAAAGTTTTCTATCACGTTATACGGGACAAGAAGATATTCTGGTCGGAAGTCCAATTGCTAATCGAAATTATAGAGAAATTGAAGGACTTATTGGTTTCTTTGTCAACACATTGGTTTATCGGGCTAATCTGAGTGGTAGACCGACATTTCAGGATGTTTTGTCTCAGGTTCGTCAAAAGGCATTGAAGGCGTATGAATATCAAGATATCCCTTTTGAAAAAATTGTAGAAGTTGTACAACCAGAGCGGAGTACAAGTCATTCGCCAATCTTCCAGACTATGTTCATCTTGCAAAATATGAAACAAGAGTTCCCGGTGTTATCTGGTAGAAGTATTGAAATGATAGAAAGCCATAGTCCAATCGCAAAGTTTGATTTAAGTGTAATGGTAGCTGAGACGGAAGAGGGAGTACGTTTTACTTTTGAATACAATAAGGATTATTCAATGCCACAACTATTGAACGGATGGCAGGGCACTTTGAGAAATGGCTACACGAAGTTTCCCATTACCCGCAAAATCCGTTGCATAGTCTGAGCATGCTATCGGAACCTGAGCGTACTTTGTTATTAGAAACATGGAATGACACTGTAATGGAAATGCCCCCACAGGGTCTTATTTGCGACAGATTTGAGGAACAAGTAGCAAAGCGTCCTGAAGCGATTGCGGTAGTTGATCAAACAAAAGATTGGACTTACGGTGAACTGGATGCACAAGCAAATCAGTTGGCAAATGCTTTACAGCGAAAAGGAGTTGCTCCAGAGTCAGTCGTGGGAGTTTATCTTCCGAGGTCGGCTGAGCTCATGGTAAGTTTACTGGGCATATTAAAAGCTGGTGGAGCTTATGTCGTTTTAGATCCGTTGTATCCAAAATCAAGGTTAGAATACATGATTGAAGATGCAGGAATTCAATTTGTAGTGACGGCGGAAGGACAAGAAGGCCTTTTCGAACAGGTCGAAATGGTAAGGTTAGAAGAATTAACAGTGGAAAGCGTAATCGCACCTACGCGGCAGATAAATCCAGAGAACTTAGCTTACATTGTCTATACCTCTGGTTCTACAGGAAAACCAAAGGGTGTCATGATTGAATATCGCTCATTAATGAATATGGTTTCTTGGCATCAAGAAGTTTATCGTATTACAGCAGAGGATCGTGCGACTCAGATTGCAGGGATTGCTTTTGATTCGGCCGTCCAGGAGATTTGGCCGTATCTAACTGCTGGTGCAGCACTCTACTTGTCAACAGAGGAACTGAGAATTAATCCAGAAGCACTAAGAGACTGGCTCATTGATTCGCGAATAACAGCTAGTTTTGCACCTACGCCTATTCTGGAAAGACTCTTGAAATTATCTTGGCCAGGTAAAACGGATCTTCGTTTTATCATTACCGGCGGGGATCAATTAACGCAGTATCCATCTAACGATATTCCTTTTGCGGTAATCAATCAGTATGGTCCATCGGAAAATACCGTTAAGTCAAAATAGTAGAATTAAACATGATATGGCGATAGGGATTATGTTCACATCTGTTTTTGCCGTAGGGATTATTTTAATTACCTTTATGAAGAGTAGTTCTGATTTGTATCATATTTTATTCGGAAATGTCCTATCAGTTCGTTCTTCTGATATGTGGATGACACTTATTATCGGAGTGGTTATTATCGGGCTTGTGATGTTGTTTTACAAAGAATTACTCGTATCCACTTTTGATCCAACGATGGCGCAAAGTTACGGATTACCAAACAAATGGATTCATTATGGCTTAATGATTCTACTTACAATGGTTACAGTAGCATCACTTCAAACTGTAGGAATTATTTTAGTTGTCGCTATGCTTATTACACCAGCGGCTACAGCGTATTTATTAACAAATCGTTTATGGGTCATGATTTATTTAGCTGCAGGTATTGGTGCACTTTCATCTGTAGTAGGGCTATATTTTAGTTTCTCTTATAATCTTGCTTCAGGGCAACAATTGTTCTTGTCGCAACATTCTTGTTCGCATTGGCATTCTTTTTTTCACCGTCACAAGGTTTGTTTTGGAGAGCTATCAAAATTAGAAAAAATAGAGCAGAGTTGTCATAATTGATTGGAGGATAAAGATGAAATTCAAAAATGTTTTATTATCGATACTTTGTATTTTCGTATTTGCATTAACAGCGTGTTCGAGTAACACCAATGGAAAAGAAGAGGGCAATGGAAAATTAAAAATTGTAACTACATACTCCATTATATATGATATGGTGAAGCAAATTGGTGGAGATAAAGTTGAGATTCATAGTCCTTGTTCCGATTGGAGCTAACCCGCATGAATATGATCCATTACCAAAAGATGTTATGAAAATGACAGATGCAGATATGGTGTTTTACAATGGATTAAACCTAGAAGAGGGCGGAGCATGGTTTAAAAAACTATTGAAAACTGCAAACAAATCAGAAAAAGATGCACCGGTTTATAAAGTAAGTGAAGGTGTAGAGGCTATTTATTTAGAAACTAAGGGATTAGAAAAAGAACCAGATCACATGCATGGATGAATATTAAAAATGGTATTTTATATGCTGAAAATGTGAAAAAGGCATTAATTAAAGAAGACCCTAAAAATAAAGAGTTCTATACTAAAAATGCCGAAAAGTATGTAGCAGAACTTCAAAAGTTACACGATGAGACAGTGAATAGAATTCATCAAATTCCTGAGGGAAAACGTTTCTTAATCTCTAGTGAAGGTGCTTTTAAATACTTTTTTGGAAAAGCATATGACATTAAGACGGGATACATTTGGGAAATTAACTCAGAGAACCAAGGTACGCCAGATCAAATTAGAGATGTTGTAAGTGTAATTCAAACAAACAAAGTTCCAGCTTTATTTGTAGAAACAAGTGTAGATCGACGTAGCATGGAAACTGTTTCAAAAGAAACAAACGTGCCGATTGCAGGGACAATTTTTACAGACTCACTAGGTAAAACGGATGAGGATGGAGATACGTATTTGAAAATGATGAAATGGAATATAGATACAATTATTAATGGGTTACAAAAGTAAAACCTATCTGTTTATCAAGGTAGCGTAACTATTGAAGATTTTTAAAATAAGAGAAAAAAGGCCAACTCCTAGGAGTTGGCCCTTTCGTTTATGTATTATGTTTTAATTTTCTATGTTTAATAATTAGGATATACCCAATGTAAATCGGATGTAATTGTACAAAATTATTTAGTTTAAGTCGCGATATATAATACACGCCTCGTTGGTCCATTTGATCTAAATCGTCCAGTGAATAACAGCCTAAATCCCGAATACATAAATCGCCAGGTCGTAATGTTGCTAAACATTCTGTTCCAAAGGTCTTATCAGTGTTCTTACCCGGTTCAACTTGAAAATTTAAAACCTGTCCACTATGTAAATCATATTCTAATTGATCTTTATACCTGCTGTTTGTGCACAACCACCCGATCCAGGATACACACTAGCTAAATGTTTTGGCACTTGAAAAATCGTCGCATCTAAAATACGAATCTGTTGAAAATAGGTAATTGAAGAGCTTGGAATCACTGATGTTTTACAAATTTTATTTTTTAATAATATAGAGAAGATATGTTTTAAAAAGCAAGCAGCCTTCTTATTGAAGCGTTTATTTAGTCCTTCTGGACTCATAAGAGTTCCTGTAACAGCATGAAGTTGACTACACAGTCGAACTAAGGAATCACTCGCTACACGTTGACTAATCCATACACAAATAATAGCTAAATCACGTCCTGAAAATTTACGCTTTCGTTGTACAAAAGCTAGTTCTCTAGCGAGTTTTTCTAAAAATGATGGGGTAAGATGTTGATGTAATTCTTCAGCAAATAATTGTAGCTCGCTTCGAATCGAAAGATTCATAAAAATCTCATCCTTTCTAATAATCAAGCTTGTTTAGAAAGAATAACGTTTTTTTATACCTGAGGATAGTGAAAACTTCGCGTCTTTCTTACAAATATCGTGAATTCATTTTAAATTCGCACAGTTTTCTGTTAATTAAAGGAGACAAACTTGGATATATATGCTAACATCAGGGAGGAATTGTAAAGGGAACTGGAAAAATGGAGGTAATTATGAAAACTTTCATATATATGGTGAGACACGGGGATTCACCGAAATTTGGAAAAGAAGAGACAAGAGGATTAACTGAAAAAGGAAAATTAGATGTTCAACGAATAACAGATGCATTACAAGGTGAGGGAATCGACGTTGTTATCTCAAGTCCATACAATCGCTCAATTCTAACTGTTCAGCAGTTAGCGAAGCAAATAGGACAAGAAGTTATAGTATTTGAGGACTTAAAAGAGAGAATTTTTATTGCTGAAGAGGAACGAATGTCGGATAAAGAATTATTCCCTTTGATAGAAAAGTCATTCTTAGACCCCGACTTTGCTTTAATGGGAGGAGAGTCTAATGTAGACTGTCAGAAACGTGCTATAAAAGTTTTAAAAGAATTATTAAACACCTATCGAGGACAGAAAGTAGTATTAGGCACTCATGGAGCTGTAATGACTTTGATGATGGGATATTATGACAGTAAGTATGATTTGAATTTTTTACTACAGACATCAAAACCAGATATATATAGAATGGAATTCAATGGGCAGGAATTGGTGGAAGTTAAAAGATTGTGGGAAATTTCATAGATTGACTTTATTCATCCATAGCTTACCTAAATGACGTGTATTATAAGAAAAAGGGTTACTGCGGTAACCCTTTTTCTTATGGCACTGACGGGGATTGAGTTCAACAATATAAAAATTTGGTTTCTTAGCGTACAAAATTCACGTTTTGTTCTTGCTATCCCGAGGTGAAATGGGGAGGGAATGTTTTTGAGCAGGATATTTTTAAAGTTATTTTTTAAATCAATCCTATTTGTTTTCTTATGTGGTATTGTTGTTTTTTCTATATTTCAGATTATTTTTGTCTGGAGTGTTTCGACAGGATTAGGGAGAGATGATATAGTCGGATTTTCTGATAATAAGTATGTAATTGGTCGTCCACCTGTTAGCTATAATTTATATAAAAAAGATAGTGGAGAAACTATATTAGATAATGTTATTGGTTATAAAAAGGAAAAACTAAAAGCTATATTCGGAATGAAATTGAATTTGTAGTAATAAATGAGACAAAGGGTAGCTATGAATTGTATAAAATAGAAAAGGCTTCAGAAAAGGATATAGAACGGCTGAAAGAAATGAAGAAATTAGAATAAAAGAGACCATCTGAAAGGTAAAAATGTACACTTGTTATTGTTAGATCTAAAAAATGGTTTAGACTGATAACTGGGTTTTATTTTATGAAAAGAATTATTATTAAAATAAAGCATTAGGGGTTCAGTCCCATGCCCTCAAGCTAATATTTTGAAGTGTCCTCAAAACGAAAATTTTCTTCGTTTTGGGGAACTACCAATTTCTTAAGTTGACGGACATGCGGCTGTACCACATATTAGAAAAAACGATATTTTGATGCAAAGTTATGGTGTAAGCAAGAGCATGAAAGTTCTATCGCCAATTCTTTTTTTGATATAATAGATGTGAAGCAGGAAATAGATAGAAAGATACTGCTAGTAATTTATACTTAAATGTAGGGTAACTAACTGTTACGATTTATTTAACCAATTATAACGAAAGTTAATTAAATATATCAGTAAGCCCTGCTAGTCCAGTGATTGGCTAGTAGTGAGGGTTAACTGCGGGCAATCCCTAAAGCTGATTGAACTACAACGTGGCTAGAAATAGCGAGCGTGAATGTTGCGAAAGCAGAAAAAATCAATCAGATGGTGTAAGGTTAAATCCTAAACACTAGAACAATGGGTCTTCCGCCTCGAATCATCTAAGTCAAAATGGATAAGATGAACGTTCAACGACTATCTCGTATAACTGACGAGAGTACATCACAAGCCTATGGTGGTGGAAAAATCCTCTATCTCTAAAGAGATAAACATATAGTCTGCGCTCATGTGAAAATATGAGAAGTTCATAAGAGAACTGGCTAAGGAATTGCGCCCTTAGTTGAACGAGATAAATTTGATTGAATTGTATAGATTTAGTTAAGTTTATCGTATCGGAGATTGAACAGAGTTATGGGGACAGAAAAAGAAATTAGTTCCGCTAAATTAATATGGAAGATGACGCGCCCGCATACGTTAACGGCGACGTTTTCTCCTGTAATTTTAGGAACAGTGGCATCACTGTATGTTACAGACATTCATTGGCTTTTATTTATTGCGATGATGGTTGCATGTTTAGCATTGCAAATAGCAACGAACTTATTTAATGAGTACTATGATTTCAAACGTGGATTAGATACCGCTGATTCTGTTGGAATTGGTGGTGGAATTGTCCGTCATGGATTGAAGCCAAAAAATGTATTAACAGTTGCGCTTTTATTGTATGTGGTAGCAGCATTTATTGGAATTTATATTTGTATGAATAGCAGCTGGTGGTTAGTCGTCATTGGTTTAATTGGGATGGCGGTTGGCTACTTATATACAGGTGGTCCATTACCAATTGCGTACACTCCATTTGGAGAATTAGTTTCTGGACTGTTAATGGGGACATGTTTTGTACTTATTGCTTTCTTTATTCAAACGAATACGATAACGATTGAAAGTGTATTGATTTCCATTCCAATTGGAATTTTAGTAGGTGCAATTAACATGTCGAATAACATCCGAGATATCGAAGAAGATATTAAAGGTGGAAGAAAGACGTTGGTAATCCTCCTTGGGAGAGAAAAAGCAGTGGTAACACTAGCTGTAGCCTTTTTCATTGCTTATTTATGGATTGCCGTAATTGTATTGATGGGTTATATAAGCCCTTGGGCATTAGTTATGTTCCTAGGTTTGAGAAAGCCAATCTCTGCAATTCAAAGTTTCCAAAAAGGAGCAAAGGATCCCGGGTATATGCGCATCGCAATGAAATCAACAGCGATGACAAATACGATTTTTGGCTTCTTATTATCAGCAGGATTATTAATTAGTTATCTGTTTTAAATAAAAACCCCAGTTTCTCAATTTTAATATAGAGAGATTGGGGTTTTTATTTCTTTATTTCTTTAATAATGATCAAAACCTTTTATAAATCTACATTATGTAATAGATTAGTTGAGATAAAGATCAGGATGATTAGAGGAATGATTTTAATATTTGTCTAAGTTGTAGAGTGATTCAATAAAAAAATAGTAAAATGCGATATTTATTTATTGAAAAACGATAAATGTTATGTTAATCTTTAAAAAAAGATAGACAAGGATGAAGAAGAATGAAAAAAATATTTTTAGTTGGACTTTCTACCATAACTTTAATTATTATTGGTTTTGTCTCTTACATTACATTAACAACGAAAGATCCATTAAGTGACAAAGAATTTCCAAAAACTCAAGAAAAAGCAAAGGCAACTGCTATTGAATATTTCCAAAAAGAAAAACAGTTAGATGTTGTTATAACTAAAGTTGGAGTAGTGGGAGAAATAGGATATAAAGTTTGGATCGAAGGGCATGAGCTGAATAATGAACAACAAAAATTGATGCAATTATAGATGTTGCAAAAGAAGATAAATATAAAGTAATAAGTTCTAATATCAATTAAATATCAAGTATTACGTATAATTGATATTACCTTATAATTCTACCTTTAATATGAAAAAGCGCTATCCTGTTTGTAGAAATATACAGCAAGGATGGCGTTTTTGTATGGATCTTTTGATTCAAGATGGGTTTCATTATTCGCTGGAGAATTACAGCTATCTCTGCATTTTATCTTTATATCAGCATGCTATTATCTTGATATAACTATGTTGCATTTAGTAGTGACAGAAATAGTGAAAGATTTCTAATTGGTTAAAATATATAATGAACTATTTCTTCATAAAAATAAAATTAATCGTGGGGAAGATGAAATATGCAAAGAACAATTTTAATTGTAGAAGATGAAGATATTTTACGTGAAATTATGAAGGATTACCTACTAAACGAAGGGTATAACGTCTTAGAGGCGATTGATGGGAAAGAAGCGTTATCTATATTTGAAGAACATGAGGTACATTTAATTATTCTAGACATTATGTTACCGGAATTAGATGGTTGGTCGGTTTGCCGGCGAATTCGGAAGAAATCTAATGTACCTATTATTATGCTAACGGCTCGGGTGGATGAAGATGATACCTTACTCGGATTTGAACTGGGAGCAGATGATTATGTTACAAAACCATATAGTCCTCCTATTTTATTGGCAAGGGCAAAACGATTAATTGAAAGCCGATATTCTTCCACTGTTAATGTATCTACTACAGACACATTAACTAGTAGTGGTATCCATGTACATTTCCCTTCTCGTACAGTCACTGTAGATGGGGAAGACATAAGTATGACACATACAGAATTTGAAATATTAACGTATTTCATGCAAAATCAAGGGATTGTAATTTCGAGAGAACAACTAATCACTAAAATTTGGGGTTATGAATTCGCTGGGGATGATCGTACTGTTAATAGTCATATCCGTAATTTGCGTCATAAATTAGGGCAAAAAGCGACTTGTATTGTAACCGTTGTGCGAACTGGTTATAAATTTGAGGGACAGGTATGAAAAAGGGAATTGTATTAAAACTATTTATATTAACAACGGCATTATGCACACTTATTTTAGTGACTATTTTTATTGGACAAACCATATTTTTTAAGCAATATTATTCGAATCGAAAAGTTAATGATATTAAAACGAATATTCAATCCTTTGAAAAGGCATATATAAAAGCTGGAGATGACGTGAAAAGGATTCAAGAGTTGGAACAAAATTTCTACCAAGATAATGCGACATGGATTACAACGTTAGATAGTGTAGGGAATATAAAATATGCAAATGATTTTTCTTTAGAAATTCAGTTAGATCCTAACGGAAATAACACCTTTTCTGAACGTTCAATTCAGATACCGTTGTATAGTTTTATCAATTTAGAAGATATACAAAGGATAAAATATAGTTTAGAACAGGGGAATCATATTATTATTGATGGAGTACAGAAGGGGGATATAGTGGTTCCTGCGATGTTAACAATAAAAGAGAAGAATGTTGGGCTAGAGAACAAGCAACTATCAGAAATGTTATATGGACAAAAAAACGCATCTTCAAAAGAAAGTTCGCAATTATATTTAGCAGGAAGCATTAAGAACGTGCAATTACCGGAGGGGACTGTAGGAACTAATTCTATTTATGGAAATCGTGTGTTAATAGATAGAATAAAACAATTTCAGGTTGATTTAATATTAAATCAAAAACCAAATAATATTACTTCTACAGAAATAGTGGACTATGAAGAAAATGATATTAAATATAAACTATTAATCAAACCAACAATAGATGCAGATGGTAAGGTAAATTACATATTTGCTATGACATCATTACAGCCAGTTGATGAAGCTGTGCAAATGATAAAGGATTATTATGTATATTTAATTCTATTTGTATTGATTTTAATCGTTTTGATATCGTTCTATTATTCAAATAAAATCGCCAAACCACTATTACAAATAAATGATACTACAAAAAAAATCGCTGGTTTAGATTTCTCAGAGACGATACCTATTACTACAAAGGATGAATAGGCGATTTATCAAAAAATATTAATACACTTTCTAAAGCTTTGCATTCGTATATTAATCAATTGCAGCAAGATATAGAAAAAGAAAAGCAATTAGAAAATACACGTAAAGAATTTATTGCGGGTGTTTCACATGAGTTAAAAACGCCTTTAAGTATTATGAAGAGCTGTATTTCAATTTTGGAGGATGGTGTTGCTAGTAATAAGAAGGAGTATTACTTTAAAGCAATGTCAAAAGAAGTAGATAAAATGGATATGCTCATTATTGATATGCTGGAGTTAGCAAAATTCGAGTCTGGTACGTATAATATGGAAATGGATGTTTTCCATATTGATGAGATGATTGATTATATATGTGAGCAGTTAACCTCGGATATAACAGCTAAGCAATTACATGTCCATAAACAACTTTCTAAAATTGAGGTAGTTGCAAATCCACATCGAATAGAACAGGTGGTTACTAACTTTATTACGAATGCGATTCGTTACACACCAGAACATGAGAATATTATTATTTCTACAATAGAAGAAAATGAACGTGTAAAGGTATGTGTAGAAAATAAAGGGGTTCATATCGCGCCAGAACATGTAGAGGAAAATATGGGATCGTTTCTATCGAGGAGATACGTCTCGTCAACGTTCAAAAGGCGGAACAGGATTGGGCCTTGCTATTTCAAAAAATATATTAGAGCTGCATGGCGCGGAATATGGTGTTTCGAATACAGAAGATGGAGTGTTATTTTTTCTTCTATTTAAATAAAAACGTGTAGAATTGTCGTTCTACACGTTTTTATCATTTTTAAACCAAAATCGACATTATCTGCATTTATCTTTATCAGCATTCATTACTATTTTCATTAGAAACTGAATGAAAAGCTGATAAGGAGATTGTTAAAATGAAAAAAAGAGTGACATTGCTTTTATTTATTATATTAATAATAGGCACAGGAGTTAGTTTTATACATGCTAAGGGGCATAAAAATATATCACAAGAGGATTTACGATTAAGAGGAAAAACAATTGTAATTGATCCGGGGCATGGTGGAGGAGATAAAGGGACGAAAGGAAAGAAATTTGGAACGATTGAAAAAGATCTTAATTTAAAAGTAGCACAAAATATAAAGAAAGAATTAGAAGAAAGAACGGATGCAAAAGTTATATTGACACGTGAAAAAGATACTAGCTTACTTCCAGAAACAAAGCAAAAAGAAGAATTACAAGCACGTGTCAAAGTAGCTAAAGACCATTCAGCGGATCTTTATATTAGCATTCATCATGATGCTTTTGAGGATATAAATGTAAAGGGAATAACAACTCATTATGGAGCTAATAAAAGGAAAGATAAAAAGTTAGCTAAGACCGTACAAGAAGCTATTTTTGATCAAAATATAGACAGCCGAGATCGAGGTGTTCATGGCAGTGATTTTCTTGTCTTACGAGAAAATCCTTCTCCGGCTATCCTAATTGAGTTAGGGTTTACATCTAATGCGAATGATGAAAAAAGAATGAATTCAGAAGAATTCCAAACAAAATCGCAAAAAGGTATTGTGGATGGCATTATTAATTATTTTATTATGTAATAAAATAGGCAAATAGAAAAATACTATTCTTTCTAAATCTTAATTAGGAAGAGTAGTATTTTTTATTTTGGGTGTATATCCAGTTTTCCAAATTAGAAACAAATATTCTTCTAAAGATTGGATGCAATAGGCTATTCTTTAACTGATTTCGACATTATCTGCATCTTATCTTTATCCGTCTCTATTAATCTATTTATTGTAGATACGGTTGAAACTAATGATTCAGTCGAGTAAAGGCTCAGCCTTATAAATAATGAATATGAAAATTAATAGGGAAAGGATCGAAAAATAATGAAAGAATCACAAAGTAAGAAAAAAACAAGTCGATTAACTAAGGTAATAATATCTCTAGGAGTTGTTTTAGCAACGACCTTTTTCACATTCTTTTTAATAGGGGAATGGAACTCTATCCCAGCGAAAGGAGTAGCTAATGAAAGTAGTAAACAAGTTAATACGCAACAACAAGAAAAGAAAAAGGAAACATCACCAGTAAAACAAAAA
>NZ_JAHWJB010000008.1:0-13081 GCF_019344915.1 Bacillus sp. FDAARGOS_1420
TTTAGGGACAACTGACAATTGCCATTCTTTAAAGCGTTTTGGATATAATTCATTCAAATATGCATAGGGCTACCATTCCAATAGATACCACAAGGTGAACTTAATTTATGTTTCTTTAACCACTTTTTCTCCATAAACAAGATGTAATTGTTCATCCCGTTAACTGTTCTTTCTCCTCAATTGTCCATCTTAAAGCTTCTAAAGCGTTTCTCTTTTGTCCAAAACTTCAAAGGTGCCATTCTTTTAATTCCCATTCTTTTATAGAATTAGGATAAGCATCATTCAGCATAGCGTACGGACTTGAGTTTATATCTAGAAAGAACGGTTGATAATTTCATTTTAATGATTAGTCTTTGGTTCCAACCTTTTCTAATAGCATCCCAATCCCATAGTAAAAAACGTGTTCAATTAAATATTTTGTAACACGTTTTGAAAGTTCAAAATTTATATCTTCAGTCCATGTAAATGGAGGAAATCGTTTTCTTTTCTCCGTCTAAAATGTCTTGATATATCTGTTCAATGGTAATGGATTTCATTTTCTTTTTCCCTTATATAATGAATAAATGTATTTTTAAAAAAAGAACATGGGTAATAGAATATCTATTCTATATTTATAATGATACGTCACCAACTAATAAATTATAATTTGTCTAGACGGAAGACAAAATTGACAAATTAAAAAAGAGGATAGATTCCAGATTAATTTTCATATCTTTTCACTATTTAAAGAAAAGGATTTTTCCAAAAAATAATAAATCAACTAAAAACCAATAGAAAATATATAGAATGATAGATTGTTGTTGTACTTAAAACATTTTGAACGTTAGTTATCTACTGTTACAATTTGTGGATTTCCCCTACCGAAAAACAGGGATATAACCATGTTTAAACACCTAATTCATCTGAATAATAGACAAATTAGGTGTTTTATTAATATACGGGAATTACTCGTATAATTCATAAGAAAAAAATAAATACAATAAAGGATGCTAGCATGCAATCGCCTTAGATTTCCTTTATTTATAAATCGAATAGAATTCTTTGCACTAGGGATTTTTTTTAAAGTCCTTAAATCTAATTATGATAGGATTTGAAATTACTAATAAGAGAGCACCCGTATAGGGTGTTTTTTATCTACCACTATTCGTGTCTAGTTCACTGTAAGTGTTAAACAGAGAAAAATATTATATGAAGCAAGACTAGCCCTAATATGTTTCCTAGAATGAGCATGTGAAAAAATCGATCCTTTGTGTCTTTATAGAAGACACAAAGCACCTTGTTAGTGGCAGTGGGATAAAAGAGAATTAAGTTAAAGGAGATATGATATTGTTATATTTTTAATAACATAACAAAATGAAAGCTCGAATGAATTTGTAGAGAAATGTATGTTAAATAACTTTCCACAAGAATATCCAAATTTAAGAATTATACATAAACGTTCATATTCCTATTTATATGGGATCATGCATATAAATAGGAAATGGTTTGACATATGGTACATGCTCTGCCAAACTTCCTGCCATGAAGAAAGAGTTTGTTTGGTTCAAAGAAGTGGATAGTATTGCGATTCAGTCATCTATTCGCAACCTTACGGATGCTTATACACGCTTTTTCAAAAAACAAACGAGTGCCCCGCGTTTCAAATCTAAGAAAACAACGCACAATCTTACACCACAAAACAAACAAATGAAAACATTGCTGTTGTAGGAAACAAAATGAAATTGCCGAAACTAGGTCTTGTTCGATTTGCCAAGAGTCGGGAAGTAAAGGGATGTATGTAAATGCTACGGTTAGAAGGAACCCTTCTGGTAGGTACTTTGTGTCATTTAGTTGAAACAGAAGTGCAATAGCTTCCAAAAACACAATCTTCCATTGGAATGGATGTGGGACTAAAAGATTACTCCATTTTGTCAAATGGAGTAATCTATAAAAATCCGAAGTTTTTTCGATCATTAGAAGAGAAGCTGGCAAAAGCACAGCGTGTTCTTTCTAGAAGAACAAAAGGATTTACTCGCTGGAATAAACAGCGAGTAAAAGTGGCTAGAATTCATGAATACATGGCAAATACTAGACAAGATTGCTTGGACAAAATCTAAACTGAAATCACCAAAAACCACGATGTTATTGGTATAGAGGATTTGCAAGTATCGAATATGTTAAAGAATCATCAGTTAGCAAAAGCAATTAGTGAGGTATCATGGTCACCGTTTCGAGCCATGTTGGAATACAAAGCAAAATGGTACGGTAAACAAGTCATTGTCGTATCAAAAACATTTGCTTCCAGCCAATTATGTTCTTGTTGTGGATATCAAAACAAAGACGTTAAAAATCTAAACCTACGTAAAGGGACTGCCCTTCTTGTCGTACACATCATGATAGGGATAGTAACGCAAGTATCAATCTAAAGAATGAAGCTATAAGGCTTCTAACCGCAAGGACTGTGGAGATAGCCTAAGTAAAGAGTTCGATGGAACTCTTTACTTAGGAATCCCCCTCTTCTAAACAAAGTGAAAGTGGGGGTAGTTCAATAGATGGAGGCATTTATTTTAGTTTATATGTAGTTATTAAAATTAGTTTTTATATTTAATAATTGATTTTCAGTGTTAATTTAAGAAAAGAATCTTGTTTATAAACAATAAAATTGAAATTGGAAAGAGGTAAGATAAATTGAAAAAACGTCAATTATTCTTAGGGACTATAACAAGCGGAATATTGATACTCGCGGCATGTGGTAACTCAAATAATATGGTTACATCTAAAGCCGGAGATATATCAAAAAGTGAATTTGAAGCGGCATTAAAGGAACAAGCAGGAAAACCTATATTAAAACAAATCATGAAAGAAAAACTTATACTTAATAAATATAAAGTTTCAGATAGTGAAGTAATGGACAGAATAAAAGAAATAAAGAAGGAAACAGGTAATAACTTCCAGGTTTATTTATCACGAAACGGTGTTAAAAAAGAAGATGAATTGAATGGTAGGTTAAAACCACAAATTGCTTTTGAAAAAGCTGTAAAAAAATCGATTACGGAGGAAGAGATAAAAAACTACTATAAACCTAAGATAAAAGCTAGTCATATTTTAGTAAAGGATGCGCAAGTTGCAAAGGAAATAAAAGAGAAATTAAATAATGGAGAAGACTTCGCAACCTTAGCTCGACAATACTCAGAGGATGTGGATTCAAAAGAAAAGGGTGGAGAAATATCTGAATCTGCGTTCATAGAAAAAACTCCTGAATTTAAGGAAACTACTTATAAATTAGATGCTGGACAAATAAGTGAGCCAGTAAAATCTCCTTCGGGTTATCACATCATTAAAGTAACCGAAAAAGAAGAGTTGAAGCCGTTTGATCAAGAAAAAGAGAATATTCGAAAGGAACTAGAATTAATTCGTTTACAGAACCCAAAATGGGAGCAGAAATTCTTTGAAGAATTAATTAAAGAAACAGATTTGAAAATACTAGATAAGGATTTAAAAGATACATTTAAAGACGTTAAGTTGTAAAATAATCGGTATTCTAAGTGAAAATTATTAGAAGATTTACAACGTTATTAACCGGTTCCTTAAAATAAAAGGTACCGGTTAATTGTATCTATAATGTATTTGATTGTGCAATTTTATTTTAGGATGTGTTGGATATCTTTTCTGTATAAAAATTACTAGGCTTAATGACTGGTCTGTCTGCTACTGAAGATGGATTATTACTATTTTATGATGCCAAACTTTCGAACATTTTACATAGAAAATGTTGAGTCATTAATTATTAAACTTCTAATTAAATGATTTGAAATAACAAAAGGATGTTCTATTTAAATAGTCGAATAAAAGAATATTTATCCAAAAAGGAGAAGATAGTATGCCAAAAGCTTTTTATATGAATATGGATTATAACAGACCTGCGGATATATTGCGAATGCTTGGACATCCTATACGTTTGATGATAGTTCGAGAATTAATTGCTAAAAATCCATTAAATGTATCTGAGTTACAAAATTTAATAGGTGTTCCGCAATCCACAGTGTCACAGCAGTTAATAAAGTTAAAAGATTTTAAGATGGTTTCCTATGAGCGCAAAGGAAATGAAATTTATTATATAGTGAGTGACAAAAAGGTTATTGAAGTTATTGAGTTTTTGAAGGGGATGGAATAGAATGTTTGCAGCAGTGGACGTAAGAAGACGTTGAGAGTATTATGAAGGACCTCTAAGTTTCTATGTAGTTTGTATAAGGAAAATCGTCAGAAATGGCGATTTTTTTGTTTATAGATGGTAGGGGCAACGCCCCCTTATTTTTGGGTCCATGCGTATCAACTTATGAATTTTATAACACCCCGAAATGAAAATTCCATGTATTTTTTACAGAAAACGGCTTATTTTTTGTTACAAGTTAACGCAAAACTTTGTTCTAGGAGCGCTGTAAAATTTTAACATGATATCGATGATGTATGATGAGTCTTTAGATGTAGTATAGCCATTTTACATCTAAGGGCGTTATTAAAATTACAAAAAAATAATAGACTGATGAACAGAATGCTGTTGGTATTTCATGACATGGTGCAGATAGAAAAATGTCGTTAAATAATAACCTTTTTTTTATTTAATTGAGCTTCCAATGTATCATATACAGCTGATTTGTAATTAATTTTTTCTAAGTGCTTATATGTTTGTGTTATTTCGTTTTCTACTCTTTTTTTATGTTGAAGCATCATTTCTTTTCGATCATTAAGTGTGCTAATACCTTGATAAAATAATTCTATATATCTTTTAATCTCTTTTATAGGCATACCAGTTTGACGTAATGCTAAAAGTAAATTAATCCACTCAATATTATCTTCAGTATATAAGCGATTTCCATTATTATCACGTTTTATAACAGGTAATAATCCTTCATTTTCATAATAGCGTAGAGTAGATGAAGAAACGTTTGTTATTGTGCTTATTTCTTTAATTGTAAATGTCATTTTGTCACTTCTCCTGTTTATATATATTAAATTATAGTTACTTAATGTATGAATCTGCTGTTATTTTTATTTCAACAGAAATTATGCTAAATACTCTTCAACTTAATAATAAATTAATACTAAATGAAACAACAATGGAAATTTATTACACATAAAGGGGTTATTATGCAGAAAACATGTACATTTGATTCGCTATTACAATGTTTTGTCTAGATTCCCTTTGAAAAAATGCTGATAGTGTTGTGATAGAAAGCTTCTCTGGCCATCAAAAAACGACGTATTCTATTTGTAAAATACAACAAAATATTCAAAACAACTGTAAAACAGATTGTACTAGAATACTTTTATTACTACAATGGTGTGCTAATTTAAGAAAATTAAACCATGTATCCCTAAAACCAACGTTTTTGTTACAATATTTATTTGGTGAATATACACTGCGGTCTCATATATCCAGTTACATATATGCAAGTGGATTTTTTTAGATGAGAGTCAGCTCTCGATACGATTCTCATCTAAAAACTAAAAAAGAAAAATACTTCAGAGCAAAAATTATTAGCAACTTTAATAGAAAGTCGATTGTTTTATCGAATATTTGGAGATGCTATAAAATTTCAGCTTGATTCCGATAACTGTTACTGGGTGTAATGACTGCTCTAACTAATGCGATAAATTTAAGAGGAAATAAAAGTTATTAACAAACTAGATATGGGAGAATAAGAATTATCAATTGGACCACCTATTACACCTTGTAAAATCGATGAACAATTAATAATCGCAATAGATAATATCTTAAACATTTATCAAAATCTCCCTTTAACGAATTCCTCGAAAGAATTCTCCTTCCTCAAGTGCGTGAAGGGCGTAGCCCAACGGTAGGTGAGAGATGAATTTCGGTTTGGCGTAGCCAAAAGGCTTTGCTTTTTATTTCGCCTCTGATATAATCAGCCTTATAAAGTATAAAGGTTGGTATATCAATGAAATTAGACAGCAATAATCATTCAGTGTTCTTGTTGTATTATCATCTTGTGTTGGTCGTAAAATACAGAAGAAATGTGTTCGATGATGATATATCAGACTATGCAAAAGACATGTTTGTCAGGTTATCCGAAAATTACAACATAACACTGATAAAGTGGAATCATGATGTAGACCATGTTCATATTTTGTTCAAGGCACATCCGAATACAGAAATGACAAAATTTATTAATGCTTATAAAAGTGCAAGTTCTCGACTAATCAAGAGAGACTTTCCACAAGTGAAAAAGAAACTTTGGAAAGAGATGTTTTGGTCAAGAAGTTTTTGCTTACTAACAACTGGTGGTTCGCCAATAGACGTAGTAAAGAAATATATTGAAAATCAAGGTGAAAAGTGAGGTGAAATGATATGACAAAGCAGAATAAAGCATATAAATTCCGTTTGTATCCAACAGAAGAACAAGCATATCTTATGATCTTATGCGTAAAACCTTCGGTTGTGTACGTTTCGTGTATAACAGAAGGTTAGCTGAACGGAAAGAAGCGTATGAAAAAATACAGAGATGATAAGGGACAACTAAAGAAACAAAAGCTTCCAACTCCTGCGAAATATAAAGCAGAATTTGAGTGGTTAAAAGAAGTTGATTCATTAGCTTTGGCAAATGCTCAACTAAACTTGCAAACTGCCTATAAGAATTTCTTTAGTGGTCAAAATGACTTCCCAACATTCAAAAGTAAAAAAGACAGAAAGTCTTATACAACGAATGTAGTAAACGGAAATATTATGTTGCTTACTGGTCATATCAAATTGCCAAAACTGAAAATGGTACGTATCAAACAGCATAGAGAGATACCACAAGATTATATGATCAAGTCATGTACGATTTCTATGACACCTACTGGTAAATACTATGTGTCCATCTTGACTGAATACGAAAAAGAGATTGTACAAAAAGAAGTAGAAACAGTTGTTGGATTAGACTTTTCGATGGATGGATTATACGTTAGTTCTGAGGATGAGAAAGCCAATTAGCAAAGGCACAACGAGTATTATCAAGCAGAACCAAAGGTTCTATTCGTCGGAATAAACAATGTATCCGTGTAGCTAAGTTACATGAAAAAGTAACGAACCAACGTAAGAACTTCCTTCATCATAAGTCTAAAGAGTTAGCTACTCATTTTGATGTTGTAGCTATTGAAGACCTAAACATGAAAGGAATGTCGCAAGCACTTCATTTTGGAAAAAGTGTCGCTGACCATAGTTGGGGAATGTTCACTTCTTTTTTAGCTTATAAACTATACGAACAAGGAAAACAACTTATGAAAATAGACAACTGGTTTCCTTCCACAAAAGCATGTAGTAGTTGTGGAAATGTGAAAAATATGACATTGTCTGAACGAGTATATTCTTGCATATGCGGTGTAAATCTCGATAGAGATTATAACGCAGCTATCAATATCAAAAATGAAGCAACACGCCTATTAGCGTTAGCATAAATAGCAATAAAATAACCTTTGGAACAAGGGAGTTAGCTCGGCTGTCTTAGGACGAATTCGTTAGCTATCAAAAGTAACGACTAACCGAGAAGCCCCCACTTCAAACGGTCCGTTAGGACGTTAAGTGGCGGGTAGTTCACTATCAGGACTAAATGTTATCTTTATGATATTGTTTTTTGAATTCATACTTCTTGACTACTATAGTTATTTAATACTCCCTACATCTCTTACCTTTATATTTACTTTTATATTTATTTGTGATTTCGATAACTCATTGCCCCAATTTTGTCTATGAGATACCCAATTTTTATATTGAAATGCACGAGCATATAATCCTAAGCCAATGGGATCTATTTTCGCTTGTTTAAATTTTTTTATAAGTTGTGTTATTTCTTTTGTTAATTGCTTCGAAATAGCGTTTTCTAATTCTCTACCATCCATTGATGTGTCTGAATAAGGAAATTCCTCGATAATTTCTGTCCCCATATCAATTTGTATATTAAAAATAAAACGGTTAGTATATGATACTTTTTGGTCAACTTCAATTCTTTGTGCAGAAATACTAAGCCATTGTTTATTTATTGGATTATTTATTGTAAATGGATAATCGCCTTGGACCTTACCCTGTAATAAGGTCAATAATTTATTTTCATTTGGATTTAAGGTTGATTGAAACAAATTTTGAGAATCTAAAAGCATTGTTCCTGTAATTTTCACTTTGTTATTTTCCATTTTTTTTATACTAGAGATACTGGGAGTTATCCCCTTATCCTTAACTTGTCTATGTAGTTCTTTAAAAGTTGTTTTAACAGTAACGTTTCTTGCATTTCCTGTTCTAATTAATTTAGTCAAATAATCTGCAAGAAAGTTATTTTTATGGGAGCGAGAGTAGATAATATCAGAAACTTTTCCTTCTACACCAATAACTTTGGCAGTCATAGTATTTTGGGGATCACGATAAAAGGGTTCTAGGTATCTTATCCAATGTTTTTTTTTGAGAAGGTTTTTTCCCAAAAGTATAATCTGTATTTTACTGCCAGAAATAATTCCTGGATCTACAGTATCAAACTTATCTCTAGCCTTTCGAACTGTAGTATCTGAGCTATAATGTTTTTCCTCATTTCGTTTCTGATCTTTATTTATTAAGGGGTTTACTACGTATATTTGTAGATTATTTGTTTATCTAAATCAATTCCTACAATTAATGTGCGGCAACACTCCCTAACATATATTTGATCGTAGCAACCCGTAGCAATAGTAGACATGAGAGGAAATATATTATTTTTCGTATCATTAAGCATCCCCTTTTAATTTTATTACTACAAACATGAACATAGGAATTAAAGAAGCTGGTACTAATCCTATATATGAATTAAGTTCTTCCAACTTTGTGCTGACTCCATGATGGATGAATCAGAAAAACACTTAAAATAATAAGAGAAAATAAAATAGAGATATGATATTGTTTTGTGGTGCTAGTTAAATTACTGATACATAATAAATTGACACCTAAATATATGGAGTCCATGAAGTAAAAACCACAAATAAGTATAAAGTTATAATGGATTAAGTCAAATCTTTCTAAAAAGCTAACTTCAATAATTTATTTTTTTTTTTAGTATACTTAGTACAGGTTGGTTATATGATGTTATTTCATCCGGGACTAAAAAAATATAAAACATGAAATTGTCATGAAAATATAAAAAAACCTGTTATACTGTTAGCAATTATCACCCCTTTAGTCGCATCCTGTTTTCTTTTTAATATGGGATACATAAAAAAATACTATTTCAAATCCTGTAAACGGAGAAGATAGCCTGAAGGAAAGACTGTCAAAATTCCACCAATACATTTTTAAAAAGAGGGCAACATATTTAGTGTGTTCCCCTTCTTTTAAGGGAATTAAAGAATAATATTAAAATCCAGATTGTAAGATAAAATACAACCTCACAGTAACGTCCTAATACATATACATTGTGAGAAACGACAAGATAAGTAGGGGACTAAAAATAATAATATTATGAGAGTAATCCGGTGTTTTAGGAAGTAAATTACCCTTGATGTAGAGCATCCGTTTAGTAACACCACCCAAGCATAAAATGAAAAAATATGCAGTATAGATAAAGGTGAAGCATATCCTTACAAAATTATTTATTCTATTATTCATCAGCTGTCTGGAGTATCTTTGAGCTATTTGAACCCAAGCTATACTGGCTAATGTAGAAAATAAAAAACAAAGAGCAGCACTAGCCATCCGTCAGTACCCCGATTTTTCTGCTAATGTACGGGGAGAAAAAGAATTCCCGTTCCAACTGAGCTCCATGAATAGTAAATATAAATTGGCCTAAAGAAAGTGTACCCGCATTATTGATTTAGACATTATATGTCACCTTTTGCTCGATTTTTATATTTAATAATGAAATCTTTAAGCTTACAAATATTTATGGGTAAAAATGAAAACACCATATGGGGTACCTATAGAACGAATACTTAACATATGTGCTAGTAATGTCATAAGACCTATAATAATACCTACAACTCCAAACCAAGTGGCTAACAGGCATCATAGGAAAACGTAAATATCGAACTGCTAAACTCATATCATAATTTGGGACAGTAAACGATGCAATCCCTGTTATAGAAACGATGATAATCATGATGTTGCTTACAATCCCTGCTTGTACAGCGGCTTGTCCTATAATAATACCTCCAACTATGCCCATGGTTTGTCCAATAGGAGCAGGTAAACGTAAAGCCGCTTCTCTCATCATTTCTAAAGTTATTTCCATAATCATAGCTTCTACAATAGCAGAAAATGGTACATTTTCCCTAGATTCTGCTATAGATAAAAATAAAGGGACAGGTCTCAGACTAAAATTAAATGAAATTAGAGCAATATATGCAGCTGGTAAAATAAGTGCTAAGAAAAAAGCGATTATGCGTAATATTTTGAAGAATAAAATTTATCATCCACCTAGTACTGCGGTCATCTATATTCCTAAAAAAACTAAGAAAATTCGTTGGTCCAATTAATACATTCGGAGAATGATCAACAACTATTACAAATTTCCCTTCTAATAGATGAGGATACTGCACGTATCAGGTCTTTCAGTTAGTAAAAGTTGTGGGAAAGGAGAATACGGGTTATCTTCAATGTGTTTAACGAGTTCTCCAGTATTCACTATAGAATTAACTTTAATATTTTTCATCTACTTTGTATCCTCCTCAGTAATTTCAAAATCATCTTTTTCTATTAAAAAAAGCACATAAATTTTTGTTTTTCCTTCTTCACCAACTTCTGCAGACTTTACATTTAATTTAGCTGTTGGCAAATAATTTCGTATTAAAGCAATGTTTTTAGTCGCAGCTTCTACAAATCCTTGATGTGTCCCTTTTATAGATATTTCATTTTAGAATCGGAAGGTTCTCGATTGGGTCCACCTTTAATCTCGAGTTTATATGCAATAGGGGATTTGTTAACAAGAAGAATTGCATTTCCCTCTAATAGACTTTCTTGAATTTGACTAAGATATGAACCTTAGAAATATTCCCAAGAGGTATAATTAGCTCTAATTCAGCTTTTAAATCCTCCTTTAACAGAGGTTTAAGAATATTATCATTAACGTCTTTTTTTGTCAGTCAATTCCGATAAATAAACCAATGCTAGGGTTTGATTATTTTCTTCCGAATTCTTCTTATTACAAGATCCGGAGCATCCCCTAATTGATATTTTATAAACTCAAGGTTTTTATCCAAAGAAGAATTTATTTGTACACTAATACAATTTTTCTGATTAGTTTTTAGATTCTTTATCTAGAAATGTAAATGTTTTCATAAACCAATCCCTCATAATAAATAAATTTATAGACTTATTATTAAATAACTACGCATAAATTATGTACCGAAAATGTCTATTTTTAAGACAAAACACCCTTATACAATAACGCTCATTTTTCCTTATAATTGGTGAGGCCCACAATAGCCAACGCATTCTACAATAGAACTATACGATTTTAGAAGTTGAAACAATTATTAGTACAAAGGAGTACAGATAATTATCATCATCTATTAGCATATTTTCTCTGTTACAGGGTGTTTTAGTATTCTTAAGACCCATTTTAAAAGGTCTAAGGAAATGATAATCTATCTATATATATTTTAAATAACTGTATAAATATATATAATTTGTCACGTAAAATTCACGTGTATTTTAAATGTTTAACTTTTCTCTATTTAACATATTCTAAGTATATATATTTTATTATGTTAAGAAATAAAGAATAAACATATAAATAATTTCAAATACAGTTAGAACATAATCAAGGTGGAGATAATTTTGGAGTTTAGAGATTTAAAAATTTTTCAAACAGTAGCTAGAATTAAAAATATTACCGCGGCTGCAAAAAGTTTGAATTATGTGCAATCCAATGTAACTGCACACATAAAACAATTAGAACAAGAACTAAATACAATTTTATTTCATCGGCATGCTAGAGGCATTTCTTTAACAGGAGATGGACAAAAATTTCTTGAAAATGTGGATAAAATTCTTAAAGAATTTGAAGAACTAAATAATATGTTTAAGGACGAATATTCTGTTGGGATTTTAAACATAGGAACAGTAGATACTGTACATCCATTACCTATGATATTAGCAGGGATATTATGCGAAATACCCTAATGTGGATATAACACTAAAAACCGATGTGAGTAATCAATTGATGTTAGATGTACTAAATTACAATTAGATGGTGCTTTTGTAACAGGACCTATAAAAGATTCCTCATTTGATCAATATGAGGTTAGCAGCAAGACACTCACTTTGGTTACAAATCAACCTACATTTGACAATAAAAGATTTAAATCATGAAACATTTTTAGTATTTGGACAAGCTGCGGCTATAGAAAAATGTTAGAAAAATGGCTTGAAAAACGAAGGGTATTTTCAATAATAAGTTTATGGAATTTATATGCTGGAAATGATTTTACACAGTGTGTCCCTCGGATTAGGCATTACACTATTGCCTGGCAACAGCTGTGGGCTTATTTTCTAGTATTCCCAATATTTATTGTCATGAAATCCCAAAGGAATTTCATAAAATCACAACCATTTTTATTAGAAATAAAAGCATAAATGTGGGACTTACCATGAGGGAATTTTATAAAAGAAAATTCACGTATATAAATAATAAGGAAGGACCTATTTGTGTACGTATAAATTAGTGGTTAAGTCTATGTCTGAATATAGATTGAAATCCATATCCAGGACATAGACTTAACTTTTTATTCATTTTTTAGGCCCAGAAAAGACTCCTTCCTCCAAGGAACATGAAGGGGGCCACGGCCCAGTGAGGTAGGTGGGAGCTGAATTGGCTTCGAACAAGGGGATGCATATTGCCATCTCAATTGTTCGACATATTACATATATCTTATTATTGGATAATTTGTCATAATCATTTCACTACATACCGAATGTACGTTTGTTGTATAATGGAGATAGTATCGAAATTGGGGGTGAAAGAAAAGATGATCAATCGAGCATATAAATTCGTATCTATCCAAATACAGCACAAGCAATTTTAATCAATAAAACCATTGGCTGTTCTCGTTTGTATTCAATCATCTCCTATCCCTATGGGATAAT
>NZ_JAHWJB010000001.1:0-667500 GCF_019344915.1 Bacillus sp. FDAARGOS_1420
CGATTTAACTCACTTGTGGCTCGATGAATTTGTTCAGCATATCGTTGCGCTGACTGACTCGCTTCACCTTCTTCTGTTTTTGCACGATTATAGGCTTGTTGAAGTTCCCTAATTTTTTCTTTTTGCTTATCTACCGTACGAGTGAGAACATCAATTTTCGCTCGTGTCTGTTCAGTTGCATGAGAAAAACCGCCCATGCCTGTTGTAATAGACTGAAATTCAGCCTGTAGGGATTGTAAAGAATGATTTAATTTATCCATCCCTTTTTGTTCAGCTTGCTTATTTACTTGCTTTAATTCATTTTCAAATCTATTTAAATCAGCAACAGCTTTATTAACTTGTGAAGCGTATCGCTGAGTTGCTGCATCATTCTCACCTAATTTAGCCTTATTTTGATCATATGCTTGCCGTAACGCTTTAACTTTCTCTTTTTGCGCGTCAATGAGCCTACTTAGAGTATCCATTTTCGCTTGTGTTTGTTGACTAGCACTAGCGAAACCACCCATACCTGTACTTACAGATTTCAATTCATTCTGTAATGTCCTTACCGCACGTCCTGAATTTGCTATACCTTGACGGAAATTCACATTATCAAGGGAAAGCTTAACTACTAAATGATTCATTTCATTTGCCAATGTCTCACCCCCTCGTTAGATAATGTTTTCAGCTGGAACTTCTATTTCATTTGAATTTTGATTTTCACTATTTGAATTACCTTGTTCACGATGCTTTCGATTTATCCTTAAATAATGCCAAATATCCATTTCGTTATCGATATGATGATGTTTATATCCTTGACGTAATAAAGAGAGGTAGAGCTCGTCCATAAACTCACTGAACGGTATCCCTCCCCCCTCTACGCGTTTGGGTTTTCTTCTTCTCCAGTTCCAGGTGTACCACTAGCCGCTTCCACAGTTTCATTGATAACAGTGTTAATTACCTCTGAAGTTGTCGATAAAAACTTACGAGCATCCACACCGTCCCAATATTGATCTAATGTAAATTGTTCATCGAAAACATTCACTACAAATTGAACCATTTTATCCATATCCTCTGGACCAGGATTATTTGGAATATCAGCAAGCTCAGGTGCTTGACGGATTAAACGAGCTGGAATGAACCCCGGTAAATGAAAAGTTTTCTTTTCCTTATTGATTCGTAATGTTAGTTTCATAGTTTATTCCTCCTACTTGCCTGTTGGTGGTGTTACGGCTTTTTCATATACCTTACTAAACCAATTATCTCCTACAACTTTTGTAAACGTAGGTTCATCGGCATCAGCTGTAAATTTTGGTCTATCATCAAAATCACGCTCAATGAATGATCCTTTCAGTTTTGTTGTTTGGAAGTTCGGTTTGTCTTTTTTCGTTTCAGCTTCTTCTTCCTCTTGTGAAAGTTTTCCTTTAAGTAACCAAACATAACGATACTTACCGTTAGCCTTTAAAAAACGGTATCCAATCGCTACATATGGTTTTTCCCCCTCTCGTTTCTCGTCTAATACACCATCCTTAACTTCTGGATATCCTTCAATATCTGCTTTCGTGGATAGTGAAAGTCCTCGAACTTCAATTTCAACCTCGACTTCACCGTCAGACTCAGCGATTTCTGATTTCTTGTTATCGCTCCACATAATCTCAGAAGCTACCTTTTTAGATGTTTTAACCTTTACTGCACCTTCCAATTTCTTTACCGTTGCATACGCAACACCTGTTATATCATCTTTTGTTAATTTTGCATAAACAAGACTATCGACACCAACAGTCGAACTAATTGTAATAACCTCTCCAGCCATCTATAACTCCACTCCTTTCGCGAATCGCATCGCGTAATGAAAAATTTGTGTATCCTCTTCATATAGATCAGCAACCGCATAACGCGAGAAACCAATACTTTTCATAATTGCATTCACTTTTTGATGAATTGCTGTTGTACTGACCTTTGACCAAATATCGATTTGAAATGTGATTTCACTTTCACCTTCCTCATTATCCGCAAATCCACTTGGCCTATTGTCTAATTCGAAGAATGTAATACGTGGAAATTCTTCTGCATGCTTGGCTTTACGATAATAGACTCGCTTTCCCCCTAACAAAGAAACAAGCTCCTGATTATTTTCAAGAGCTTGCAAAATTTCAGGGCGTAGATTTATCATAAATTCAGCCTCATTTCGTTCTTCAAAATGTCTGTCATAGCACGAACCGCAGCTTCTTTTGAAGAATTAAATCCTGGTTCTATAAATGGTTGAGCTGGCATTTTAGATGTTCCCCATTCTACGAACTTCCCATAGAAATATGGAGAACGATCCGCTTTGTCTATTCCAATCTTAATAGTTTTTATGCCGCCTTCCATTTTCGCTTTTGTAACTCGTATATTATCAGCCAAATGTTGTCCTGTACGCCACGATTCGCTTTTCGTTGATTTTTTAGGGCTATCACTCCTTGGAGCTATTTCTGAAATAGCTTTTCGAATCAGTTCCCCACCCGCTGCAAGGGCTTTATCTTCAATCTTTTCTCCACGTAGACCCATTTGCTCTAATTCAGAAATGAGACGGTCAAATCCTAAAAAATCAACACCATTACCCATTCATACCACCACGCTTCCACATAATTGATAACATGTGTCTTTCAGTTGAAATCACTGAAACAATGTCATAAATCGTGTTCTTATACTTAATTTTCATATCAGCATTCACATCAGCACGGAATCGGATTTCTGTTTCACCCTGTACTTCACTGTTGGCTGAGGCTGCTTCAAAGTACTTTCTTCCCTTTAAAAAAATGAAAGAACCCCATACAGCGAAAGAATCTTTATAACCATCTATTGGCTCACCATCCGGGCTCTTTGCATCTTCATCTTTTATTTGAAATACAAGACGTTTATCTAAATCACCCGGATTCATTTGAATCACCACCGCAATATTGCAATTGAACTAATATTGACTGCAAACTGAATGCTAATTGTTCAGCTTTTCCAACCACTTCACGGTTTTCATACCAATGAGAAATTAAGATACGAGCCGCTAGTTTAGCAAGCTCACTCTTTACATCTACAGTTTTACCTGTTGCATTCTTAATATATATTTCAGCTGCTGTTATAAAGGATGAAATGAGGGAGTCCTCCTCATCGCCATCCACACGAAGATACTCTTTAGCTTCCTCTAATTTCAGTACCAAGAAGGACACCTCCTATATCATTAAGCTCCTGTTTTCGCCACAACTGTAATTTGCCCATACACAACCGCTTCTGCATCCCATAATGTAACGTCTTCACGTTCAATTGCTCGGAATTCAGTTGTATTGCTTCTCCAAGCGTTTCCGCCTTCTTTCGTCATATCGATAGATAATTGTTGTCTATCCCATAACACAACTGCTTCTTTCAAATCACCAACGATAAATGGTGCTTTACCATCTTTATCTGTAGCAATTGTTTTGTTTGATAAGACAATTACTGGCTTACCAGCGAAAAGTTTTCGCGTTGGATTTGTTGGGTCTGGTTGAAGTAGCGGACGACCATTTTTATCCTCTAATTGATCTAAGTAGTTAAATCCATCTTGGTTTGTGATAATATTTGCTACTACTGCAAAAGCTGGATCTAAAGTTACATTCAATGTTTTCTTTAGTCCGTTATAGTCCTTTAAATCAACTTTTGTAAGCTTATTAATCTCTTGTAAAATCAAATAATTTCGAGTCGCAATTGATTTCTTCGCAATCCAACTACGTAAATAATTTTCTAAAGCTTGATCTGTATCACTTAATAAATCATTTGGTACTGGTAAGAAACCTGCATAATCATCAATTGCGTAAGGTATACGGTCAAATTTCGGAGAAGTAATCTCTTGCATTGCATTTGGATTTCCATACTCAGATAGTGGTGCAAATGGTGTAGATGCTGCACGTTTTTCTAATGTACGAGATCCTTTGTTTGTTGAAACAGGTTGTACATTTACATATTGTTCTAAGCTATCTGTTGTTTGTTTTAACTGATTAATTGTAGTTGTGATATCTTCTGGAACAATGTATCCACCATCTTCACCTTTATTCTCAGATAGTGCTGCCTTATATTCTTGCATGATGATTGCTTCTTCAGAGCTTAAACTTTGACCACGAATAGCTTTCATAAATACTTCTTTGTACGATGAATCTTCATTTTTAACTGGTGCTGGAGGTAAAGCCCCTGTTTGTGAATTTACAGGTTCAGGAACTTCAATGCCCTTCATAGCCAAATAATTATCGAATTCATTTTTTGCATCTTTTAATTCTTCAATTTTAGCTCTTGCATCTTCTACTTTCCCGCTATTGTTTAACTCTTCAGCCTTAGCTTTTAAATCAGCAACCCTCTGACGTAATTCTTGTTCCTGTTTATCCATTCGGTATTTCCTCCTTGTTTTGGCACAAAAAATAGACCTATATTTCTAAAAGGTCTAGTGCATTTTGTATTTTTAATTGTTCATTATTATCCTTCTTTGGAATAGAAGGAGCCTTTGCTACTACTTTATTAGGTGTTTTTTGATATTTATCAAAATAATCACTCATACATGCTGCGACTTCTTTTGCTTCCACAACTTCGATGTTGAAGTATTTTTCAGCTTGTTCACCACTTAACCAGGTCTCAGCATCTACTAATTGTTGAATTTCTTCAATTCCAATGCCTTCTTTTAAGTTTTCCTTGTATACATTCATGATTCCAGACTCAATGTTATCCAAATCTTCTGCTGCCTTTCGGAAATCAATTGCATTTCCAGCTGCATAGGTCCAAGGCCTATGAATCATTAAAAATGCGTTAGAAGGGACAACAACACGATCACCAGCTAGGGCGATTACAGAAGCGATGGAAGCTGCAACACCATCCACATAAACAGTTTTTTGGGCTTTATTGCGCTTTAACATATTATAAATAGCTAAGCCAGCGAATACTGAACCCCCACCGCTATTTACATAGATGTTCAGGTTACTTTTATCATCCAATTGCCCCAAAATGTTTTTTACATCATCGGGCATAATGTCAGAGTCATCCCATTTCCAACCTGTATTATTTATGATGTCACCATAGATAAATAGGTCCGTTGAAGAATCCGTTTGATTTTTAATAGTAAACACGTCTTTAATTGCCCTCACCTCTTTTCAGCGACGAACCTCCACTAGCTTTCGCTAATTGGTATTCATCTGCAATTTCAATAGATACATGATTTAAATCGACTCGGCTCTTATCACCTAATTCACCAATACCATCCATATCTTCAAGTTCTAAAACTTTATTAATAGAAAATACACCTCTATCTAACATAATGTTATAGAACTCCGCTCTAGATTTCTGGTCCGCTCGTAAAAGACTGGTTAAGTTAAACTTGAGATAATATCGTTTTTGTTCACCAAAAGAAAAGACTTTATAAGAAAATTCCTCTTCATACTGAATGAGAATCGGGCTAAGTGTATTTTGAATAAAATCCAGTGCTTGTTGTTCAATATTGGAGAATGTCGCACGATCTAATTCATTAATCATGTGCAAGGGAATGTTAAAAATATTTGCGATTTCACCTTTATCAAATTTCATACCTTCAATAAACTGGGCATCTTTTAACGGCATACCCACTTTTTCAAATTCGAGACCTGCATCTAATATCGCAATACGCTGCGCATTACTCAGACCTGTATTGGCTTCTTCCCACGCATCACGAAGCTTGTCTTTTGCCTCTTTATTCAGGGGTTGCGCTGTTTTTAGCAACCCACTATGGGTCGCACCTTTCCTATAGAATTTCCCCTTGAACTTTTGCGCTGCCTGTGAGCTTCCAATCGATTCTCTTGCGACTTGAATCGGTGGTTTCCCCTTCAGACCATCAGTCGATAATGTCGTGAGATGAATGACATCATCAGCTGCTAGTTTCACAGGTGTCCCATCTGGTAAACTCGTGAAATACCACAGTTGATTTGTTTTCACATCGATAACGGGGTTTGTGACAGCTGGATTCAACACCCACAATTCTTTTGGTCTTCCATCCACTCCCCAGTGGATGTTGATATACGCATTGCCCCACGTGTTCCGATGCGTTTCAATTAAATGTTTAAATTTAAACGGACTTTGGTACGGATTCGGACGCCTTTCCAGCACAAATGAGACTTGATGCGCCTTATCCCGTTCTCTTCCCTTCGCTGTCTTTTTAAACGTTTGAAACGGAAGCATCGCAACACTATTCGCTAAAATGTTCACGCACCGGTATACCGTTGGTACACCTAACGAAGATTCTACGGTAACCCGTTCTCCGCTCGTTGCTTCATAACTAAATAAACTCCGAAACCAAGGTGCTGGATTTCTTAGATCGGTCGTATCCTGATTGCGAAACAAATTCCGGAATATCATATTTTCACCTCCCCTCTATTTCCTCGCGATCACCACCCCGATCAGTATAAGAATGATTCCCAGCAGATACCATCCGTAAATTGGATGAATAAAAAAAGTCGTCCCAACAATAATGGACAACCCCGAAATCAATAGAATATCTTCTAAAATACTGATGAAAAATAATAAAAAGCGCATGTCATTCCTCCTAAAACGAGAAATCTTGACTTAAAATATAGGAATTTAAGTCCACTTCACCAGAATTGAGCATACAGCGAACGTGTGAGTTGATGACAGCCGCAATTGGATCAATCCTTTCGGTTGCCTTTGACTTGTCCAACATGATGTTTTCGTTCGCATCCTGTTTTGTTATCGCGTTACTAGTGGCCCAATTTAATACAGGATTGTTATTGTGGATGACTTTCTTTAGATACACTTGTTCTCTAAAATCTTTTGTAGGACCTGATAGAGTTGCCATCCCTTGGCGTATTTCTATCATCGTATACCCTTCCGCTTCCATGTCTTGCATGAATTGCGTTGCATTCCAAGGATCCGCACATATTTCTTTAATCTTAAACTTATGATCTTTTTCCATATTTCTAATATGTGTTTTGATAAATTCATAATCAACTACCGCACCAGGTGTTGTCGTAATCCATTTTTGTTGTACCCACAAATCATATGGCACTTTATCCGTTTGTCTCTTTTCAGCTAACGTATCTTCCGGCATAAAACTATGACTTAACACGATATATTTATCATCCTTTTTAAACTCGAATGAAATACTGGTTAAATCAATTTTGGCTGATAAATCGACACCTACAGTACATTCCAACCCTTTTAATTCGGATAATTCCACCGTTTCCTTGCAATCTTTCCATTTTTGCATGTCCATGTACCCATTTTCTTTCCTATCCACCCAACGATTCATGTTTTTCGTCAGGAAATTCCGCATTTTTTCTGGAACATCTAATGCTGATTGCAATTCTCCTTTTAAGAAAGATTGCCCTTCTTCATAACTACATAAAATGGGATTCGCTTTCTCCCAGACTTCAGGATTCGTAATTTCATCATCCTTATCTAATTCATTGACCATCACAAAATATTCTTCATTTTCAATATCAATATTCGGGTCTAAAATCTTAGAAACATATTGATATTCCACACGGTAACAAGGTTGGCTCAAGTTGAAACCAGCTGTTGTAATAATCATCATGAGTGGATTCGGACGAGCACCTGAACCTGACACCAGAACATCATAAATTTCAGAAGTAGGATGGGCATGGTATTCATCAATAATACCGCACTGAACATTCAATCCATCACCAGATTTACCAGCATCTTTTGAAAGTGCGGAAATAAAAGAATTTGTCTTTAAGTGTTCAATTTTCCCATAAGCAATATTAAATTTATCTTTTAGATCGTCACACCCATTCATTTGGGCCTTAATCTCATTCCAAACAATTTTACTTTGCTCTGTTTTTGTGGCACCAACATATACTTCAGACATATTCTCACCAAAGGCCATTGCTTCATATGAACCGACGCACGCTAAAGATTGTGACTTTGCATTTTTGCGACCTACTTGCCAATAAGCTTTTTTAAATCGACGTAATCCCGTATTTCTATGAACCCATCCATAAATATTGCTAAACACAAAAATTTGTATCGAATGTGGTTCCATTCTCTGACCTGCTAACTTTCCTTTTGTATGTTTAAAAAGAGACATCCACTTTAGGAAACGAAGTGCTTTTTCTTCCTTAAAAACATATGGAAAATCTTCAGATCCTTCACGCTCAATATCTCTTACAAATCGTTTACAAGCTTGTTTATGCTTCTGACAAGCAACGACTTCATCATTTCGTACATCCTCACAGTAGTCCAACATCCATTGTCTGATCATGTTATACGCCAAACTCCTTTTCTACAGTTGTTTGCGCCCCTTTTTTCGCACGCGGCATCACAATTCTCGCCCTTGCGCTTGGAGTAAATCCGAAATCTACACCTATCGCCTTCATTTGTTCATGGAGTTGCTTTTTCTTGGTTAAGAGTGGATGAGGGACTTTATTTGTTTCCGCTGCTTTGTTGGTGTATTCCACAAGTAATCCCTCTTCTTGGATAATCTTCGTGCATGCCATATAGTCCGCATACGCATCACAATACAGTGCTAATGCATTCACATCTATATTTGTCATCACTTCTAATTCTAGTAACTCCCCTGCAATTCGTCTAAATTCTTTCTTCGCAACTGCATCTAACCATGTTGGTGATTTAACCTTGTCGCTTTTGGCTTTCCATCGCTTTTCAGATTCTAAGCGTTTCTTGATTTCTTCTCTTGTTAATCGATTCGTATTCCCTTCTAAAATATGCAGATGAATCGGCTTCGCTTTCCGTCCCATTTTCCCCATCTCCTCCTTTCATTCTGTTTTACCAAATAAAACGAATTTTTTACGCAGAAAGCTTGTCACCGGTCTCAAGAGGTGCCCTGACCACCCCTCGAAGGTGGGGTATCCTTCCGTATCTCTTCTCCACATCAACGCTTGTAGACCTTCTCATCTTCTTTTGTTTTCTTGTTATGGCAAGCATGGCAAAGCGTTTGTAAATTAGATGCTTCTAATCGTTTCGACCAATCAACACGAATAGGAATGATATGATCGACTACATCACCTATCTGAATGATGTCTTTGCTTCTACACTGAACACATAAGCCATGATCTCTACGATAAATAAGTCCACGCATACCCTTCCACAGTCTTGAGTTGTAGAATGAACGTGAGCTTTTGTTTCGAATATGTTTGTCGTAATATCTTACGATTTCTTTTTCTTTTTCTAAATGTTTAGCACAATACTTATCTCTTGTTAGTTCGTTGCAACCTAACGACTTACAGGGTTTGAATGGTTTACTTGGCATCGGAATCGCTATCCTTATTCGACTCTTCAATAACCCAAGTTCGTTTTGGATAAGTAACTGGTGGTAAAGGAACATGCTTAGTGGTTTTAATTATCGTATAATCCTTCCCAAGTTCATCTAACGCACCCATAACACGTAACAATTCTTCTTTATCTTCAATACGTTTCTTATACATTACCGTCGCACTCCTTTACTTAGTTACTCCCATCCTCTTCCTTACCCGTTTCATTTCATCCTCAATAGCAAGATTCTTTTTATTAATCCGTTCATGACACTTCGCTATATCAGTTTGATGCTTACGAATTTTATCGTTCACATATGCAGCAACATGTTCATGATTGCAATGAGGGCATGTGAAGTAACACTTCTCAATACGATTAGGAATCTTTACGACTTGTGGTTGCATATCGTATTCTTTATTGCAGTTAGAACAGTAGACTTGCATTATTCTCACTCCTATTCTTTCTTGAATAAACAATGATTGTATTTATCGTTTTCTAATAACTCTTCCATTGAAGTCCGTTCAAGATATCCTACAGAATAAAGCATGTGTTCCTGACCATACAGTTTATAATACTTGAAGTGATTGATATCTAACTTAGCTTGTTTGTATGCTTCTTCATGAGGTTTTAGGTATTTGTTATATGATGTTTCATCCACGGTAAGAAGACCCAGCGCATCAATCTTCTTTTGCAAATTGTTCTCCATCTATCCTCATTCCTTTCGAAAGAATATTCTGATTATCTATTCACAAATAAATACAAGTTGTTATAATGAAAGTACATTTCCACCGGAAGAAACTTGAAAGCCAACAAGTTTCTTCCGTTTTTTTATGTCTAAGCCTTCAGAAATTCATCCATTGTTTTATCGAGCAAACTAACCATCGCTTCTCTTTTTTGCTTTGGTGTGGTGTTATCTTCCATCTCATTAAATAATGGAATAGCACTTTCTAATTTCTGTTTATCGATACGCTCATTTACAAGGTCTTGTCCTAACATTGAAAAGAATGTAGCAATTACAACCGCTTGTTCTTGTTTAGTTAGTTTCATTTATTCTGGCTCCTTTGATATCAGTTACAGTCATCTTGATACCATCCGTTTTATGTTCAACTACAGATTTCGCTATAACTTTCCCGTCTAATGAAACCCCAACTTTACAATCCATTCCAATTGATTTTCTATCATTAATCTTTGTAATTAATTCAGATCGTTTAACTACTTGTTTAATTTCAGTTACATCCACTTTCTTGGATAACTTTTTTTCTAAATCGCTAACATATTTCCTTAATGTATCTACAGTTTCACTCAAATGATTAATTGCTCCTTTCATTACCATTTTCTCCGTATACATTTGTTTTGTTGTTGATTCTAAGGTTTCAAGTCTATGCTTTATAACATCTATATCTTCCATCCTTCATCCTCCTCCAAAATAAAAACTTCTATTTAAACGCTTTCATTACCATTTTTTTCCTGCGATTTAATTTGTAGGACTACCTTCTTTTTTGTCGAATTTATAGAATATAAGAAGGTGATAACATGAAATTAAATCAAGATTGTATTCGTTCTGTTCTTTTAGAACTTGAAGAAAAATTAAACCTAGGTCAACACATTCATCTTCATCAATTAAAAGAATTTAATACTTTTAACAAATACGGCGAAAACGAATCTATATACGCCATTTTAAAACTTATAGAAGCTGGATACATAAACGGATCTCACCAGTTTGATGGAGATGAAATTTATGCTCTAGGAATAGGATCGATTACTTTTTCAGGACATGAACTCCTAGATACTATTAGAGACTCCAAAGTTTGGGCTAAAACAAAAGAACTTACTAAAAAGTTGTCTAGTGTTCCTTTAAGTGTAATCTCAGCAACAGCTGTAAAAGTTACAACTGGTTTTATAGGATTACCTTAACGATGTTCACCATTTAAGTACCCATGTTCACTTAGAAACCGTTCAAATTCTTCTAAAAACACCTTGTACTTATTTGGCGAATAATCATTACTCATAAAAGTCAGTTCGAGATTGAGCTGACTTTTTGCTTCGGTTCCTGCAGTCGGATTGTCAATCGAATACCCTTTCACCCAAACTGCTGTATTTGTATCCACTTTTTCTGTCCAAACCGGCCTATGGTATGCCGTCATATAAACCATCCTCCTCCAAAATAAAAAAAGCAGCTATTCAGCTAATTAATCAATCACAACTTGACGAACTATCAAATGAACTTCCTGAATCATACGATGGATGCGACGAACATGAAGATGAATGACTACTACTATCATAGCCATCATAATCTAAACTAGAGTTGATTGCACTTGATGTTGTCGTATGGTGAATCAACCAATCATTTGTTGTACCATCGCTATTTCTGTTTCCATATTCTTGCTTCAATTTCTTATTGTGTTCCTTCTTTTTCTTTCTTTTGAAAAACATATCTCTTCGCCTCCTCATAAAATAGGAAAAGCACCCATTATGGATGCTTTTTCAAAATTCCCTATATAGTTCGACTCGATCTACGCGCTCGTACAGAAGTTACTTGTTATACAGAAACGATATGTTCTGGATTCATTACAATATCATCAAAACGTATCAACCCTACCCTAAAACTTCCATCTGGAGCAATCACTTTATCTAAAAAACTCTCCAACTTCATATGTAAGATATGCGTTTTTCCATTTACCAAGCTCACATGTGTGGCAAATATTTTTTCCATACGATCACCATCCTCTCCCTATTGATATTGTGTTCCAACAGATATTATCACTACTTGCTATAAATAAACAAGACCACGATACCATCTAGAACCGTGGTCGTATATATAATTCCCCTTGGTCTTTTCGTCCTATCGCGGGTTCCTACCGCCCATGCCCGTTCTTCGGTAACGTTTTGATAATGGGGCCCACTCACATCACTTCACATGATGGTGGATACGCTATCCCCACGGCCTTCTGTCTTCCAAACAGTTGCTGTAGAAATATCGTACCTCCGATTCCACATAAAAAAGGTACCCGATTTAGTGCCCCAAACAGTACCCCAAAAGTTCCATTATTTTTTATATCATCTCTAATGCAGTTGCAAAATTCAAAATTCCTGACTTTCGTTTCCGATAAAACTTGCCTCTCTTCATCCCTAATACTGTATAAATATAATCATCGTTTAACTCTGTCGCACTCATATACTTCATTTCCAATATTCGTTGTTCGTCTTGATCTAACGCATGTTCAAACGCACGATGTAATTGTCTATACTTCAGTTCATGGATATCTATTTTTCGTAATTCCGGAAATAAGAGTTCTGCACCTATCTCCATTCGTTCTCGCTGATTCTGAAACCGAACACGTAACACCTTATATTTTTTCAGTTCTTCTATCACAAAAGGACGGATTTCTTTCTCATCAACATAGGTAAAAAAAGATAATTGATTCATGTGTCATCCTCCTGCATAAAATCTTATTTTTCTTGCACGCTGTAACTAAGCCTTGGCGCGGCTTTCTTCCTTAATTGAATTGTTAACTAAACGCTTCTAGTCCTTGGAACGGAAAAACAGCTAGTTTTGGCTAGCTGTTTTTTATTTTGCATACATTTGCTTTATTAGGTTATACTACACATACATTATTATTTCTTTTCTTGTTAACTTGTCAGCTACCTTAGGAACTCTTACAAAAGAGTTCCTCTTTTTGTTACAATCCCTACCCCTAATTTAAACATCCTATTCTTCTTTTTAACACGTTATTTCTCATCCAATACCTATGACATTCAAAAAAGATTCTAAAGCGAATTTACCCAGTTCTATGAGGTCGTTTTTCTGCAGTATAAAATTTAAACCGCCTCCTTATCCATTTCAGGAATAATTCCACGTTTCGTTAACATGTCATGGATAAACAACCTACCTTTTTGTGTCCAGCGTGTATTCATCTTTATAGATTTACTTCCATCCGAATGTTTGACATCAATTGTCTGCGATTTGGTATAACCTTTATTCTGATGTTTCACATATAACAACCATTGATGATTTACTTTATACTGTACTTTTTCATCTTTTAGAATTTTATTTAATCGAACTGCAGATAATCCATAATCAGCTGCAATTTGTGAGACTGTCACCGTATCTTTTGACTGAAGAATTTGATCGAGGTATGTAATCTTAGATGCGTTCTCTGCGACTTGTTGTGTTAACATGAGATTCTTTTGCTCGGCCACTTGCCTTGCCTGTTGCTCATGTTTGAGTTGAGACGCCAAACCGATGAGTAAATCTGGGTCTTGTAGTAAGGCGTTTATCGTAGGTGGTGTCATGTAAACCCCGTGTTTTCGAATGCTGGGGAGTACTTCTTCAAACACCCATTTTTCAAATTGTTCTGCTTGTGGGAGTTTGGATTTCACAATTAATCTATATAAATTTCCTTCGTTAATGAACTTCTTCTCTTGTGCTCTTCCTAGTGAATCGATGACTGGGCAAATCGCCCACCCATCCTCTTTTGTATGTTGCTTCACGGCTTTATGCGGATCTGAATATCCAAGTACTTTCGCCACATCTGTTGCCGGAAAATACTCTTTTCCATCCTGAATGAAGACCTCTAAATTACCGAACATGTTATGTGAAAATGTTTGCATTTGCGTCATTTCTCATTTCCCCTTTTCTATACAATTTTTGAATGAAACAATCTTCATTTATCCTTTATTTTTTTACAAAGGTACTTAATTTAAAATAACCACCGAACGATTCACCCAGTCATATTCATGTCGCTAGCCCCTGCTCTTTTCCAAACTCATTCGCTCTTTTCTGAATTCGTTTCAATATTCTACCGACTTGCACCTGACATCTCCCCACTCTCCTCCCAATTTCTTGCTGCGTTTTATGTTTCGAATGCATATCCCACACGATCAATTCTGGGTGCTCAAGTGTTTGGTAAAATGATTGAAGGACCATATGATTCTCCACTTCTCCCACCTCATTTATTGCTTGTGTATCTTCCAGTATGTCTTCTAACAGAATTTCTTCATTACCACCACTCGCTGATGTATACATGACATCCTGTAAAGACTTTGTATTGGGTTGATATTGTAATGCCTCTTTCACTTCTGGAAGAGGCACACCCAGTTGTTTACAAAGCGTCTCTGTATCTTCCTCCATCAATCCTTGGCTCATCATTTTCCCTCTCAGTTGATATAAAGCTCTTGGCACCTTTATCTTGTGACTATTCATCATAAGCTTTCCAACTTCTCCGTGAGTTTTCGGTATCGCATACGTGGAGAACTGATAACCCAGATTAGGATTAAAATCCCTTCTCGCTTTTATGAGACCCATCATCCCGCACTGCACCAAATCCTCCATCTCCAAACCTGTATTTCCTTTTATGATATCTAACTTTCCTGTATATCTCTTCCAGATAAAGTGATGCACCAAATTTTCATATTTACTCATAAATTCCTCATCTGACATCGCTCTCACATCTTCAATTGCTTTCGCCATTTCCGCTTCCTCTTTTCCGTTTCTTCGATTTCTTTGGTGCCCGATTTGGCCCTTCCCATAATCCTTTCTTTCTCCATTTATTTTTCAATTTACTCACGTAAGATGGACTTCGCTCAAAAATGAGACTGATTTCTTTGTCTGGGATTCCTTGCCCATTGAGTTTTCTTACATGCACTGGCGTCAATCCATCCGGCATATTTCCAGGTCTCCCTGCACGCTGTCTCGGCTCTGTATCAAAATACCTACCCAACTGGCGTAACTCCTGACCAGTTGGGCAATTGGTACATATGTTGATACTGAAACTCGCCTCATCTGAACGGTTGTAATAACACCGTCTACATTTCTGTTCGATGATATCGCCAATCTGATAGGTAAGCTGGATTCGTTCTTCTTTGTTGAGTTTCATATCATTCACCTACAATACGGCTTTTAATGCCATTCCGAGTGCTTGCGCTCTTGCTTGTAATTCCAAGCGATGTTTCCGTTCCATTTCTGCTGTTTCTTCTGCCGTGCTGCTTCTGATTTGTACTTTACGTAATTCAGCTTCCAGTTCCCATTTCTTCTCGCTCAACTGGTTGCGTTCATTAAGTAAAGTTGTATATTCTTCCTTACGATTTTGAAATTGTTCTTTTAACTTTTCAAGTTCCGCTTTTAATTCTGTTTGATGCATTCCATTATCTCTTTCTTCAGAACGTTCATTTTCCTCCCTAATAACTTTTGCACCCTCGACCAATGGTTTTATACTCTTTTTCGTTCCCGACCTCTTAACGCGATTCCTAATGCCCTCTTTTTTCTCTCGTCGTTTTGCGACGTTGTGATACAGTGTACTTTCACTCACACCAAGACGATCTGCAATTTTTGCCCAAGATAATTTCTGTTCCCGTAACTTCTCCGCCTTCTCACATAATACATCCCAATTTCTCTCTTCAGCCATCTGCTCTGCCATGGTTTCATTTCTCCCTTCCAGTAAAGTGTCGCCTAATTGTTTCAATTTCTTCCCAATCCTACAGTTATCCGCACACCAGGAAGTCTTGCGATTCCCTGACTTCCTGTATACCGGTACTTTTTCACATCCCCCGCAGTTCTCATCTTGTAGATCTAATACTTGAATCCGAACGGATTTCTTATCAAGCTTCATCGAAATGCTTGTCCTCATCCGCTATTTCGAACTCTTCCGAGACTTGATTCTCAGTTTCCTGATTCCCTTCTTGTTGCACTTCAAGGGCTTCCTCCGGTTTCTCTTCCCCCTTTGTCTCCTCTGTTGGTTCTGGCTGCTGTTCTTTCCACTCATTCCACTTGATAGCTAATAGCGCGATACGCTTACGATATTCATCGATTACTTCGATAATTTGTCCTGAGGACATGCTCAGTTCATTTGCCAATTTCAAGTACGATTCACCCTCTAGACGACGTTTCACCATATCCGGAAGTTTATTCGGCATGCCCTCGAAGTTTGGGGCTAACCCACTAATGATAAAAGCATCGATAATCTCCCGGTCCGCTTGTTCTTTTTCTTCACGAGTCTGAATCTTTTCTTCCGACATATCTAGATCCGCTTCTATTTGCTCAAATGTTGGTTTTACCTCTTGTACAATTCCTTTCTCATCGACTTCGTACTGCGTAACCGGTTCATTTGTTTTCGCATTAATTGTGATATTAAAGTTGACTTGCATAGACTCTAGCGAAACAAACACTTTCGCATCAATCATTTCAGACAGAGAATCCAACTTCCCCTGTAGCGAAGAATCTGTTACTTCTAGCACGATTTCCTTCTTCCCGTCTGGTTTTAAGTTCACTTTCTTTAACACTGGTTTGAATTCGATATATGACATTACAATCAGCTCCCTTTATTTTACTTGGTTTCGCTTTTTCACTTTCTTCTCCGCTCGTTGCAACTTGTTGTATTCATCCAATGTGATAAATCCGCCGTATTTCTTCACATACTTCAGCAAAATCAGCTGTAAGTGCGGGTATTTATATTCAAATAACTTTCTTTTCACGTTGAATGTTTCGGTAATCATACCTTTTATGTCTATAACCTCTACCTCGCCATTGGGCAAATACACCAAGAAGTCCGCTATGTATGTAATCGCTTGAAATCTCTTGTTATGTTTCTTGAATGCTGGTTGTAACTTAAATACGGGCTGCCGTTCAAATCCTTGTATTTCGCCTCTTGCATTACGAATTTTCAAATTTTCGTAATAATTCGCTTCGGCTTTTGAATCGAAAACATGACCGTCCAAATCAACTTTTTTGTTTTTGTATTTACTCAATTCCGCTCACACTTTCTCCCGATAATCTTCGCCTTCAACAGCAACCATATAATCTTTACTCATACCCTTTAACCGGCTATTTGCTGCAAAACCTACCTTTTCACCTAATGTCTCATCATCTTCGTTCGAACTATACAAAATCGGAAAATTATGGCGATATCGATAATCAATGATCTGGTAGTACAAATTTTCTTTTGCTTCTGACCATTTGGATTTTCCTAAGTCATCCCACACTAGAACTTCTACTTGCTTTGCGGAATGTAATAAGCGATTAAATTCTTTTTTATCATCATTCATCATCTTTGCTGCAATGAGGTCATCCACGAACGTCCCGTCCGAAATCAGTAATACGCTATATCCTTGCTTCATGAGATATTTTGCTGCAGCCACTTGCAAATGTGTTTTTCCAAGACCAAAACTGTTATGTTCCCGCTTTGCCTGTGCTCGTTTAGATGGTTCTAACTGTTTAATGCGGAGCTCACCAAACGTTGCGATAAAGCCTAAGCTATTTTGTTTCGTTCCCTTGATTTCTTCAAAATTACGCAAATATTTTACGATGGTTTCATACAACACTTTTTGGTTTTCTGTCTTTTGTTTGTAAGAGTCAAATCTCGCTTGCGCAAACTCTTCTGGGATCATTGCGTTTTTCAACCTTCGTTCTATCACTCGTTGCATTTTACATGAACAATCCTTCTGCACAGATACTTTCATTCCAAATTCATTGACTTCCTCGTAAAACAGCACTTCTGTATCCTGGCATTTTGAGCACCTATACTCGTTTGATGTAACTTGGCATATTTCGTTCTCGGCTTGCAACTTCTTCCTCATAGCTTCTGCCCGCTTGATAATTTCCGCCATTGCGTCTCCGATGCGCTGCATGTTCCCCACCGCCTTTTTGATTTTTATACGCTTCATCCAGTTGCATTACATCCGACATTGTTTTGACATTGCTTTTCTGCCAATTGGATAAAATACCACTAATATATTTCCAACGCTTTACATTTTGATCAATCGCTCGATCCACAGCTTCTAACACCATTTCGCTTCCTAGCGCATCGCAAAACTCTCCCAAATCATGCAAGGCTGTTTCACTTAGCGGAATATTGTTCTGCAGTACGTACTGATAACTCTTCTGAAATGCTTCATCAATCAAGGGGTGCTTATCTACATCATCATCTTTAGTTAGATTCGTACTTGGTATATTAGTACTTAGTAAATCATTAGTATTTAGTAGTCCCCCTTTTTCCACTGTGTGGTTTTCCATACGTGTGGTTTCCCACTCGATGGTTTTACCACTAGGTGGATTTTCCAGGGGGTGGTTTTCGGTATCTATGGTTGGGACTTCATACACCACTGTTTCCCAATGTGAGATTTTCCCCGTTTCGGTATTTTGAACGGGATAACGCTTCAAGTAACCCGCTTCCTTCAGCTCTTTTACAATACTTGCAGTTATTTTTTCGCTATCTTTGGTATGTTCACTCAGTTCGGAGACATGGAACGTCCAATCATCTGGCAAAGAAAGCATATAAGCAAGCAATCCTCTGGCTCTCCAACTGAGATTAGAATCATGTAAAGGTATATTGTGTATGATTGAATAATTTGTATCTTTAGCTACTCGAAATATTCCCATCCCTTTTTTACCCCCTCCTGCAAACCGCAATGTACGATTGATTTTCTAAAATAACTTTTTCTATGTGATAGTTTGGATACCCAGTCTGTATATATCTTGCAATAGAACGCTTTAGTTCTTCTTTAGATTGTGCTCTCTCCCATAATTTACGGGAGAGGAGCACCTTTGATTTACTCATCCTTCAATCGGGAATTCTTGTTGTCCGGCCTCTTCTGTTGTTGACTGTTCTATATCAATTGGATCCACTTCAATAAACTCCGGCTCTTCCGTAATATCTTTTCGCACCACTTCGTCTTGCTGCGCTTGTGTTTGTACTTCAATGCTAATCGGTAAATATTTAAACATGTAACGAACCACTGTTTTTTTCGCCATTTCTTCATAGTCGCTACTCCAAGGGCTATAGCTAGAATTAGCGGATGCAGAACGTTCTCGGCGTTTCTCAATTTCACTTTTCGGCATAAACTCCATTTGATACCCACCATCTTTAAAATGAGCAACTGCATACGCTCCAATAAACGCGCCACGATCCCCATGTGACGGCTTATGCTCCAATTTTGGATGCAACCCCAACTCATATTCGAATTCGTCATTTTCATGTACAGCATGGGCATAAATACTTTGAATATGACCAGACCGTCTTGCGAGGTCAATCATCCCCTTATAACCAATGATAAATGTTGCTTCACGCTTATACGGTAAGATGTAACAGTGTCCTAGTAATCCTGGCTCCAATCCTAGCTGTACGGCTTGCATGACAGCCCCCATAAGAGAAGGAACCGCGCATTCGAGAAGCTTTGGATTTGTACGAATTGTTGTTAAGGCAATGCGACTCATACGGTTCATATCCATATGTTTCGGTAATACTTCCGCCATTCTGGGTGCCATTTTCTTCATGTAAGCTTCTACGGTTTGTTCCGGTGTAACTGGCGCACTTTCTTTTCGATTTGTTAACTGGTTTTTCAACTTTTCATTTGTAGCCATATTTAACCCACTCCTTATTTTTTATTTCACTAAAAACTTTCTTGATATAGTTTCATTTGCATATTCTTTATATAAATCAGGATGTTCTGTTTTAAATCGTTTGCTATCAAAACGATTACTTGTATAAGACTTCCAATGAATGGTATAATTCTCCGTTGTCCCTTTCTCATGAGAGCCTAGTTTCGCTTTCAGCTTGTTCTCATACTCTGCCTTTTGTTCTTGTAGTACCTTCATTTCTCTATCTACTTGGTCTCTCGCTTCAATGAGTAGCTCTTCTTGCTTTTCTAGACTGATAGAACTATCCTCAATAGATTCTGGATACATTTGCTTCAGTAGCTGCGTAGATGCCTCTGAACCATCGAACATAGGCGGTTCATCCTTTTCAACGTGACCCAGCCAAAAATCTCGTTCCATATTGATGAGATATTGAATAATGTCCTCATCACGTTCAATCTTCTTATAGACAAACTTATTACCACCAATTAATACGGCAATCCACCATGCTTCATAGCCTGTCACAGCCATATAGTGCTGACACTGAAGAAGGTAAGCGACCGGTATTTCTTCACCTTCCCAGTCCTTTTTCAAGTATTCTGAAGCTGTTTTACATTCAAGACCCACTCGTTCTCCTACAATGAGCCTGTCCACGTTTGCTAGCATCCAAGGATTCTCTGGGTGCTGTAGAATAGCATTTCGACGCTGTACCTTTAAACCTGTTCGTTTGACAAATTCCTGGGCAACTACTTCTTCTAATACATTCCCAAAATAAGCGGCTTCACTTTGTATATCTTCTGGCTCGATGGCTTGTGTTTTCTCAAGAAACACCTGTACTTGCGACTTCCATTTACTTAAGCCAGCGATGGCTGCCACATCTGAACCACCTAGTCCTTGCTTACGTGCTTCTAACCATGCCTTACGATCCATATGTAATGTATTTACCAACACTTTCGCCTGCATGTTCCTTTCACTCACCTTCTGTGTTATACTGACTTCGCCTTAAATTTTATTGAGAACTCATTCCCGTGAGTTCTTTTTTTATTCTCCTGCCACAAACCGTGTGCCATGTCGTTCTAGAAATTTCCCATTGCATTCCTCGCAAATGAAGTTTCCTTCAAATTCGTAATATGTCATACCAAAATACAATTCACCATCACAATCGCTACAATAGTACTCGAAATCTTCTCGCGGGGAATCGTGTGGGTTTCCTGTAACGTTTGGGTTTTCTAACATACAAATCACCTCCTCCAACACATGTAGGATTTTTCTCCTTTTTGTCGAAGGTAGTAGACAGAAGGAGGTGCTAATGTGAATACATCCAAAATCATTACTTACGATTTAGTAAGTCCAGGAAGAGATTATGAAAGTTTAATTAAAGAAATTAAAAATTATCAGAGTTGGGATCAAATAACAGAGTCAACTTGGTTCATTTCAACTCCCGACTCTTGTTCTGCAGTCATGGATAATTTATCCAAACACTTAGATTCTAATGATCGGATATTTGTAGCTACACTCTCAAAGAACGCCGTATGGAAAAATATTAATTGGAACAATGAATTCTTAGTAAAAAAACATTTAACTATTTCTTATTAAGATTTCCGCAGGTCCTGTTGCATTAATTCCTCTCGTCTCATTGACGTTTAAGGAAAATTTCTCATTCTCATGAACCTGCAGCAAAATACTTTTTCCCTCTTCTAGCATATTTTTTAGGGAAGAGGGGTTTTCTTGTGGACTATTTTCTTCAATATTCTCAGGTACAGATGCTCCCGCTATTAACTTTTGTTCAAGCGATTCTACACGTTTGTTCAATTCCCTTAGTGCCTCTTTCATGTTATCCATCTCACTCATCCACCTTTTCATTTTGTTTTCCACACACTAATTATGGCTAGGCTTGCTCTAGCTGTTGCATAATTATCGCTCCTCCCTGATGCATATGCTTGTCTTTTATTCGTAGGATTTAAAATTTTTGTACAATTCAGATGTTGCTGTAACAATACTTGAAAGCTTGTCTAATTCGTTAACAGAAACTTGATCCTTCATAACATCAATTAATTCTGTTAACCCTAAAATCGTTTTCTCTACAGCCTCTGTTACCGCAGGGGCTGTTACTTGATTCTCTTGATTATTCTTCATTTTCATTCTCCTTTTCCATTTCCAATTTGATATCATTCACACATCCATCCCAAACGCCTTCCTCTAGGTATTCACTATGCTGTTTTAAAAACTCATGGCATTCCTTATGGAGATAATAATCATAAAACTCATATTCAGATTTTCCTTTATTTTGAATCGCATCAGAGCCACAAGGTATGTTTTTCAAACACCCTAAACATGTTTGATCCTTATGAATTTTCAAGCTTTTGCACGCATGAAATTCTGACATTACCATCATCCTTTTGCTCATTAATTTGCCAGCGTAATATAATGCACCCTCTCCACAACATCTGCGTTCACACCGATACTTTTCAAGCGGTGAACAATCCCACGAATACGTGCACGTTCCTCATCATGCTTTTCTTTGGCACGGTAGAGTGCCGCCAATTCCCTTCGGGCTAATCGAGCTTCTTTAATCCAGATACAAAACTGATAGGGATCATTCTTTTTTAGTGCTTCAACTTGCTTCTTTTCACAATACTGTAAGAATTCATCGAGTATTTGTTTCTTTTGCAAGTCTTTTGTTAGAACTGGTTTAGTCATGATGGTTTCTCCTCTTCTTTACATGCAATAGCAATCATTTGGACACATTTACCAGTGTTTTTCATAACTAATTCGTGTTATGTTACAAATTAATAAAATACTTTGACACCCAATCAATCTGTATTTTATTGATTTACGTTGACACCACCATTCTTATTACCCATAACCATTTGGTGTCAGAGAGCCCTTTTATAGGGCTTTTTCTTTTCCACACACCTATGCACTCGGAATGGCTCGTATTGAGTTTGCATCGCGATGAATCAAATGTAGTCTTCCATCTGCTTTCTTATAAATCAACCAATTATCTGAATTTAAGTTATACGAGTTAATATGTATCTTCGCTCTTCGTTGGCTTCTTACCGTTTTGCATCCCGCATTCCCTCCCTCTATTTCTCAAACAGCTCGTCCACTGTTGTTTTGAAATATGTCGCTAGTTTTTGTGCTTCTTTTAGGGTGAAGTCACTTTTACGGTGTTCCTTAGCAAAATATGTTCTCGGTGCAATATGAATCAAATTTGCTGCTTTCTCTTGTGTCATGCGTTGCTCTTTTCTGGCAATGTATAAGTTTTTGTGCATGGTATCGCTCCTTTATTAATGTTTCATAAATCACACCAATTCCCTTAGGGAATTAAAATTCTAAAAAATAAATTACTAATCGAATAAATTAGCAATATCTTTCTTAAAAACACAAGCTATGCGGGAAGCAAGATTATAATAAATTTTTTTTTGATACTTATCATTATTAATAATTTTATAGCAGTAACTATTCGAAATCCCTAAAATTCTAGCCAATTCTTGATACGTATACCCTGAATCTTTAAATGCTTGTTTTAACTGCGTGATTTCTCTATTAGAAGCATTCATGTTAGAACCCCTTTCTATATTTGTATAAAAAGAATTTCATTCCCTCAGGGAAAATTAAAGTTGTTTCCATAAATATTTTCAAAAGGTTGTTTTTCCCTAGAGGAAATATTATAATGAATTAAAATAAAACTATTTATGAGGTGATTATATGGAATTAAAAGAACGGATTCGTTTCCTAAGAAAAGAACGTAATCTAAAACAAGACGAACTCGGAAAAGCTATAGGTGTAAATGCTGCTAGTGTATCAAAATTTGAGACTGGTTTAAAATCACCTTCTCGCGAAACCCTTCAACGCATGGCAGATTTTTTTAACGTTTCTGCTGATTATTTACTGGGAAGGTCAGATGATCGCCAATTAAACCAGATGCTTAATACAAAATACAACGCTTTAAAAATACGACTTGACCAACTACCTCAGGAACATCAAGAAATTTTATTACAAAATATGTTAACAATGATGGAAAGTTTCAAAAAAATATCTAATTATAAAAAGGAATAAAACGCTCATACAAACTTCTCATCTTCCACTAATTTAATCGATTCAAACATGCAATCAATATACTCATCTATTTGTTGTTCATTATTTGTAATCTCGTCTAGAAATTTGATGAATTCTCTCAAAATTTCATATTTAGTCATTAACATGCTCACCTCAAAAAGAATTATTATGTTAATAATAACATTTCCTTTAGAGAACGTTATTAAAGTATCTAAACTTGTATTTTTTTATTTTTAGATACTAAAAAAGGAACGAGATAAACTCATTCCTTCATAGCGGTATTTCAACCACCTGGTTTAATTGTATCTTGTGCTTGAACTTTATTATAAATCGGCTGTTTGAGGTTTTCCTGATTTATTCCCCACACTCCACTCACCATTGTGAATACCATTGATGCCATAAATACCATATGAACTAATTTCTTCATCACTCAACACTTCCTTTCCTACATCCCCATTAATCTGAATCATTGTTTCTATCAATTCATATTCTTCTCCGCGAGCATATAACTCTTTAGCTGTCAAACTGGCAAACAAATAATTTGACTGAGAAAGAAATTTCGTAAAGATATTATGTAAATCTCTATGTTGCTGACTTGCTACTCCTATAAAGTATACCAAAAAGTCTCCTTCTCTCCCATCATATAATACTTCTTTCAGCTTAGAAATATTCTCAATGCACGGATTGTTTTGAAATTCAATTAGATCTAAATCTGAATCATTTTCCAATTTCACACCAAAATAAACCTTGGCTAAATCCAAATTATACCGGGATTCGGTTTGTAACTCTATGTCATTTATAGTTTTCATTAAATCATAGCTCGTCTGAAAATATTGTAAGCTTTTTGTTTGATCTTTGGCTAAATGAGACATACCCAAAATATAGTACGCATCAGAAATTGTTTTTTTACTAACGTTTGCTTCTATGATTGCTTTCGCAAATTTCTCAGCGTAACCTAAACAATTGTAATGTAAATATACTGGTGCGAAAACTTCAATAACCCTATATACATAACATGCTTTAATATAGAATTTCCTTTCGCTCTCTATGGCTATTACCTGGTTCTCAATTTCTTGTGCCAATTCTAACATTACATGATATTTCTTTAAATGAAAATAATTATAACATTTCATGATATCAACCAAAATGCTCAAAACTTTATCCTTTGGTTGTCCTACTTTATTTAATTCATCGATAATTTTTGTCCCATGTAGTTCACTAGTAATATATCTGTACAAAATATTGTAAAAAACTGCATATTCCCGTACCGTTCCATTATCTTCTTTATATTTTAAAATTAACTGCTTTAACAACTCCACATTTCTCGTTAAGGCTGCATATTCAAAACTCTGCTTAATCGCCTCCGCTGTATCCAACTGTAAACACCAATCCGCCATCGTTTCTGCTGGGCTTTTCTCAGAATCATTTAGTACATATGATAACTTCACCAAATGACAAAAACTAATTGCTCCCTGATTTTTAAATTTTGACATATACTGTAAAGGAACACCGATTTTTTCCGCCACAATTGTTAAAGTTAAGTCCTCTTTGTCTTCAATCAAATCACATATTTTTTGATGAAAGCGCATAAAAATATTTCCTCCCCCCTAAAACATAAAAATCCACCATCCTATTTTCTCAACCCAGAAACTGCACTACGAATGATGAATGTCTGTTAAACTAAGGAGGAACTCGTATGATGCAAGTGTTTGTCCTAAGGTAGCTAGGATGAACGGTGTTAGCGGTTTTGTCACGATCACCTCTAACACACGCTCTGCGAGTTTTTATGTTTAGTTTTTTATTATTCTGCAAATTAATTTTGTAGCCATTTCGACACGATTATATCACGAGTAGTTATTCCCGAACACCCATTCTAAATATTTCTCAAGTTCAAATGCGATAAAATACACGAAATTTATTGAATAATCGTTTATCTTTATATTTTATTTGAATTGGTTGATTACAAGACCATCCGATTTTATAGTTTTTTACCCAGCCAATCTGAAATCTACAAAAAAGGTTTCTCAAAAATTATTGTAAATTGTATGCTATATCTTTATACAAGTATGGAACTTCCCCATACAGGATAGTATGTTACGAAAATTACAGTGGTTCAAGTCAAAGAGAGACGTTCAATTTATATTGAGCGTCTTTTCTTTTGGTAACAAACAAGTTATAATCTACTCAATAAATTGAATTATCAATCTTTATATACGCAGGAGGGATTCCCGATGGTGGTCTACAAAGATAAAGAACGAGGAACATATTTTTTCGTTGTCAGAGTACGTCAGTTTGATGGTACTCAAAAACAAGTAAAACGTCGTGGATTTAAGACTAAAAAGGAAGCACGTGAAGCCGAAGCGAAAATGTTAGTTGAAAAAGAAACAAACTCGAACTTAACATTTGCTCAAGTTGCTGATAGCTATTTTGATTGGTATTCGCAAAGACGCAAACCAACATCTATAAGCATAATTAAAAATGTTATTTATAATCATCTACAAAAAGAATTTGGCAGAATGAAAATTGATAAAATAACTGCTAAACACATAATGAATTATCAAAATCAAATTATAAATAAGTACTCTGCGGACTCTCTAAAAAAAATTCATACTGTGCTCTCTTCTATATTCAATTTTGCAATAAAATTCCATGGTTTAACTAGTAATCCAGCACGTATTGCAGGGAATTTTGAAAAAGAATCGAATAAAAGGATAAACTTTTGGGAATTTGAAGAATTCCAACAGTTTATTGAAGTTGTTGACACCCCTTTGTACAAAACGTTCTTCTCCACACTATATTATAGCGGGGCTAGAAAAGGCGAATTATTAGCTTTAACTTGGGAAGATGTTAATTTTGAGGAAAAAACAATTAACATTAATAAAACAGATTATAATAGGCAGATTACACAACCAAAAACCAAGGCTTCTAATAGAATTATTATGTTGCCTTCCCTTGTTATAGACTTATTGAAAAAATTAAAAGAACATGCTACATTAACAGCACCAGTAAAAGATGATTATGTCGTTTTTGGAGAGTTTCGCAGCAGTATTTCTACAAGCACACTACAATTAAATTATAAAAAATATATAAAGATAGCCCAAGTTAAAAACATTGTGCTTCATGAATTCCGACATTCTCATGCATCCTATCTAATTAATAAAGGCGTAAGCCCTCTTATGGTAGCCCAACGCCTTGGTCATTCAGATGTAGCAACGACTCTGAACACTTACAGTCATTTGTACCCGTCAAAGCAAGCAGAAGTAGTTGCGTTTATGGAGGATGATTTGGCAAAAAAGTTACCAAATCGTTACCAAGATAGTCCCAAACCTTAATATACATGACTTTGCATACACTTCTTCCATATATACAGCCATCACATATAAAGTAATAACTGCAATAACTGTTAATCCGATAAACAATTGCAATCTATAGTTCTCAAATAGTAATCCGCCAAATATTGCTCCAATCGCAATTGATAAGTTAATAGCCCAGTAGTTAATACTGTACATCACTTTTCGATTTTCAGGTGTACTCACATCTATCAACATCGCTTCCGTCGCTGGATTCATAAGTCCAGATCCTAAACTATTCGCTAACATAAACACAAATGTTAGCCACGGTGAATCTACATAATCTGAGTTTGCAATTCCCATACAAGCAATGGAAACGACTTGTATACTTTGGCCGATAATCATTACTTTTTTACGACCGAGCCGATCTCCAACATACCCACCATATAAACCGATAATTAATGCAGCTAGCACATTGATGAGTAATAAAGCACCAGCAATCGCACTACCTAATTTTATTGAAAAGTAAATTGCCATAAATGGAAAAATCATTGTGGATACAGTGCGTGTTAAAAACGAAGTTATAATTCTAATTTTTATATTTCGGTGCATACTCCAAAATCCCATTGTTTCCCCCTCCTTATGCTTATTCATTTTACTTTGAAAAAGAGGAAGAAAAAGGTTAGAATATTCTAAAGAGTTTCCCCTTTTATCAAACATTAACGGGCAGTAAGACCCCCACCTCAAAATTCAGCGAAAGCAAAGAAGTTAGGCGGGGATCAACTGCCCGTAAAAGCCCGATTGGTGAAGGCTAATAATCAGTGGGGGATGCCCCACTGATTAAAGTTTCACTTTATTATAGAAGGAAGTGTACATATGAAAATTATGGACTATTACATTAGACTAAGGCTACATGCACAAGATCAACAACATATACGAAATAGCTTACAAGAATTAGCGGATGTTTTATATTGCAGTACGAAAAACGTAAAAATTTTATTAAAGAAAATGAGCGAGGAACAATTCATTAAGTGGACGCCGGGGCGTGGCCGCGGAAATAAAACAGAAATTGTATTTGTACATAATTTCCTAGAAGCAATTGAATCCTATACGGATGAACTGTTAGCGCAAGAAAAGTTAAAGGATGTTTTTCTTCTTTTAAAGGAACCCCTACCCCTTGCACTTCAAAAAAAGATAGAAAATAAACTACATCATCATTTTGGATACAAACCTTCAAATGATATGTATGACATATTGAAGATCCCTATATCAAGAAAGATATTACCATTGGATCCCGCTTTTACGGCTGTAACAACAGAGGGGCATCTTATTAACCAAATTTTTGATACATTAGTCATTTATAACGATATTACAGAAAAAATGGAACCACACATTGCACATACGTGGGAATTAAGCGAAGACGGGCTTACGTGGACGTTTCATTTACGAAAAGATATATATTTTCATAACGAAACTGTTCTAACTTCTAAAGATGTACAATTTTCATTTGAAAGATTGCAGCAAGCTCAATCTCCTTACGCATGGTTAACACAGGAAATTGTTCAAATTGAAACACCATCACCACTGCAAATACGATTTCATTTAGCAAAACCTAACGTTTTTTTCTTACGTTATGTGAGTTCCATGCAACTCGCAATTTTACCGCATGATGCAGTTATTCAAAATCATCACTACATAGGTACTGGACCTTTTAAACTTACTCATTACTCTGAAGATAATATCGTACTCGAAGCGTTCACCCATTATTTTAAAGAGCGTGCGTTATTAGACCGTATTGAATTTTGGGGTATTCCTGATCATTTGCAAATAGATGCTGATTATGAACTACCAAATGAAGAGGAAAATGAAAGGCATGATATACAAATAGAAGAAATAGGTTGTATTTATGCTAGCTTCAACTTTACAAAACCTGGTCCTCATCACGACATTCACTTTCGAAAAGCTTGGAGAGAACTATATGACGTTGAAACGATACTTCGTAACATAGAGGGCAGACGAACAATTGCTGCATCAAGCTTTTTTCCTGAAAGAAGCCGCCAAGTTCCTAACAGGTCCTACTCTTTAGAAAAAGCGAAAGATTATTTAAAAAAGAGCACCTATAATGGCGAAACGATACATATTTATTTCTTCGCATTTAAAGATAGTGCAAATGATGCACATTTCCTAAAAGAACGCTGCGAACAATTAGGAGTACACGTAGAACTTCACCCATTTCTCGTTTCAGATTATATGGATCGTTCTATTGATAAACATGCGGATATTATTTTCATGGGGGAAGTATTTGCTACCGATCATGAAATTGCATTTTTAAATGTATTTAAAAATAAAAGTTGCTTCGTAAATCGATTCATGGACCCACACTATGCAAAACAAATTAATTGTTTACTTGATACCTTTTTATTAGAAGACAATAAAGAAAAACGGTATAAGCTCATGTATGAGATTGAAGAGTTTTTACAAGCTGAAAACATCATTTTATTTAACTATCACGTTTTAAAAAGAAAAACATACCCTTCTTCTTTAAAAAACGTAACAATTGATTCATTCGGTTGGGCGAATTTTGCGAAGTTATGGATACAGCCATCCCCGCATTAAATACGGGGATGACTGTAATTATTGAATGACTTCTTCTAAATGGTTCTTCAAGTTCTCTAAATAATTCTCAACAGTAGGATTTTTCACCACATCATAACAAGCAAAACTCTTTAACGGACTCATGCCAAGAAACTTCTGCACACGATGTAAATGACTAAGTGCTGATTCTAAACTTTCTCCTTCAAAGAACTTCGTCTTATCTCCAAATGCTTTTTCAGGTGCGTTCCAAGTTGTAGAGAACATATACTGCTTCTCTTTTAATAAACCACCTGTTCCATATTCATCTGCACCTTTAAAGAACAAACCGTATTCATACACTTCATCCATATATGTTTTAAATAATCCCGGTACACTAAACCAGTAAATAGGTGTTTGATAAATTACAACATCAGCCCATAAAAACCTCTCTTGTTCGTCCTTAATACTATAGCCATCTTGAATCGTTGTTGTTTTCACATGATGATTCTCGCTTAATACAGTTACCATATAATCTACTAACGTTCTATTTAATCGTCCTTCTTTCGTACCATATTTTTCATGTCCATTTATAATCAATATATTTCCCATCACTTTTCTCTCCCCTATATGATCTACTCTTCAGCTATTAACCCAAGTTGTTGTTTCAGCGTAAGATTATCTTCTAAATGCCAATCTTCCGTTACCTTTCCGTCTTTCACATGCAAAATATCAATTGCAAAAAAATTGATTTTCTTATCATTATGAGTTCCTGTAAAAGAAAGACGAGCTGTTACTTTATCACCAACCACTAATAAATCTTCAATCTCGCAATGTATATTTGGAACTACTTTACGAAAGTTTTGCGCCGCAAGCTTTAATCCTTCAGTGCCTTGTGGTCGACCTTTCGGCAGTGTGTTATCGAAAAAATTTTCAGTAACCGTCTGCGGAATAAGCTCCTCTTTACCTGTATCCCAAAATGCATAAAAACGCTGAGCTGCATGCACGATTTCTGTCGCTTCCTTTTTACTTAATGAAGAATCAATTGTCATTGCTTTTGGCTTCGGCATTTCCTTTACTAACTGAATTTCAGTTTTTTGCTCACCACTACATGCTACAAGCACAATACAAATGACAAAAAAACTAAGAAACATAAACAACTTTTTCATACCTATGGAAATCACCTCCTTTTCATACAAACCCTTTGTATTTCTTATTGCTATTATATATGCACTAACTTCCCTTAAGGAAGTAGTGATATTTTTTTCATATAGTTACCAAAAGTATAGTTTTGTGATACTATAAAGCAAATTCATTCAAAAAATTTTTATGGAGGCTAGTTCCATGAACAATATAGATCCGGTTGTATTAACGAAAGGCTTACCTGGAATCCCATGTCCTATCGCTAAAACGCTTGACGTAATTAGTACAAAATGGACATTTTTAATTATTCGGGACCTTCTTATCGAAGGAACGTTACGATTTAGTGATTTACAAAAATCAATGGACGGGATTAGTCCGAAAACATTATCGCTTCGACTAAAAGAATTAGAAGCACAAGGGATTATAACGAGAAAAGTATATCCAGAAGTTCCGCCTCGTGTAGAGTACACATTAACGGATAAAGGAAAGCAATTAGAGGGGATATTTATTGAATTAAAGCGGTTTGGATTAAGTTTATAAATGAAAAGCCCCTTACCATAAAAATAGTAAGAGGCTTTTCGTTATTCACTACATTACTTCGCAAAACTTTGAGCTAGCTGTTTCTCTCTCCACATAAATGTAATGCCGAGACCAACGATTAAAACAACACCTGAAAATGCATATGGATAATTAATGTTTATATCAAATAATATTCCGCCCATCGCTGGTCCTGCGATATTTCCTAAACTCGTATACGTTGAGTTCATACCAGCAACGAATCCTTGCTCTTTTCCAGCTGCTTTTGATAAAAACGTCGTTAAAGCTGGACGAAGTAAATCAAATGCTAAGAAAATAAAACAAGTAACGAGAAGTACAATCCAATAATTAAAGACTACAGTTGAGACGAATGCTAATACAGCACCTACAATTAAACATATTTGAATTAATACTTTCTCACCGAACATGTCAACCAATTTGCCAAACATAAATACTTGCACAACTACCCCAAAGATGGAGCTAATCGTAATAATTGCAGCAATATCTTTCGGTGTAAAACCAAATTTATGATCAGAAAACAAACTAAAAACAGTTTCATATGCTGATAAACCGAATGCGAGTACAAATACAATAATAAATGCGATTGCATACATTGGATTTAATGATTTCTTTAAATCTCCGATAAAGCTTGATTCCTTCGTATTAGCAGAAATCTCTGCAAGCTCTTCTTTCGTTAACGGCTCTTTCAAAATAAATATAGAAATCACGCATGCGACAAAAGCAATCACTGCTGCCACAAAGAACGGCACACGTATACCGTATTCTGCAATAAACCCGCCGATTCCAGGCCCTATAATAAATCCGGTACTAATAGCCGCTGAAAGATATCCCATCGCCTTTGGACGTTCTTGAATAGAAGTAATATCAGCAACATATGCCGTAACACCCGGCATAATAAACGCGGCGCTAATTCCGCCTAACACCCTCGCTGCATAAAGCATCCACACATCTGTACCTAATCCAAAAAGAAGCTCTGAAACACCAAAAATAAATAATCCAATGATTATCATTTTCTTCCTACCGTAAATGTCGACCCAACGACCCGTAATAGGTGAAGTAATAAGCTGAGCCATTGCAAACACTGCAACGAGATAACCCATCGTCTTTCCTGTTAAATTCATATCGTTCATAAAGGATGGCATAACCGGAATGATTAATCCAATCCCTAAAAAAGCGATAAATATATTACTCAAAAGAATGATCAATACCATCTTTTGTTCTTTTATCGGTTTCTTCAATTTTTAACACCTCTTCCCGTAGTTCCTCTCAAAAATAATGCCCAAGAAGCTTTTTCTTTATCCTGCTATTTGTGGGCTCATACTGAGTAAAGATGTCCCCACTCATTAGAATTTCACTCTATCCTTCCACACATACATACACACAGGGTGAATGACTATCATTCAGTTTCCCGCAGAAATGAACCTACCTTTTCAGACAGGTTCATCTTACTACTTCTTTATATGTAGTGCATGTGTTAAAAAATCTAGTACTTCTGCCTTTTGTAGCTCGACTTGCTCATCATCTTTATGATCATATAAATAAACTTGTTCCGCTGCTGATTCAACAAGAGCGATAAATAACTTCGCTGTTCGCTCAGCGTGAACCGAATCACGAATTTCACCTGATTCTTTTGCCTCACTTAAAAAGTCACTTAGCCATATATAAAGAGGCTCATATACAGCTTCCCATTCTTTTATATGTTCAGTTGATGCAAGGCCCGCATACATTAATGCTTGTATTTCACGATATTCAGCTATAAAGGTAAATACTGCATCTATTACTTGCTCAACTTTACTTGAAAAAGGTGAATCGTTCTGTACTTTTTCTTTCACTGCAAGTATCATCTTCTCAACCATCACTTCTGCTATTGCAGGCATAACAGATAACTTAGAAGGAAAATATAAATAGAAAGTTCCTTGTGCAATGCCAGCCAATTTCACGATATCAGAAATCTTCGTTTTTTCAACGCCCTTTTCCTGAAACACTTCAATAGCTGCATAGACAATTTTTTCTTTTTTATTCATCATCTAAACCCTTTCACACGCGTATTGAATGACTGTCACTCATTTTATAAAATAACTAGCTGTACTGTCAATCATCGTGCACTTTTCATAATAAAAATCTCCCAACAAATCGTTAGGAGATTTAACTTTAATATCCTTTTCTTATGAAAGAGCCTTTAATCCCGTAACTCCACATACGATAAGAGCTACACTAATCAAACGTGCCTTACTTTTCGATTCACCAAACAGAAACATATTTAATAAAACAGCTCCTGCTGTTCCAATGCCAATCCAAACCGCATAAGCTACACTTACTTGTAAGAACAAGAAAGATGTGTATAAGAATGCAAAGGAAGTTGCAAATCCACCTATATAAATCGCTCCATTTGCTAACGTCTTATCTTTACTATACATTTTAAGGCCTATCACACCGACTATTTCACTAATTGCAGCACAAAGTACGAAAAACCAACCCATTTTTAAGCAGCTCCTTTCACAATTTCTTCCGCGGTTTCTTCTTTATTATCAGCCAGTTTTAAACCGATAACGCCCGCTACAACCATTACGATAAAGAATAGTTTTCCTACACTGAAACTGCCGCCGAAAAGGAATACATCCATTAGGAAAGTACCTACCGTACCAGCTCCGGCAAACACAGCATATACAGTCCCTGTTGCAAGATGTTCGCACGCTTTCGATAGGAAGTAAAAATCAACAGCGATAACTCCTACAATAATGCCCCAATGCCACCAAGTATGAGCTGTATTAAAACCAAACACCCAAAAAATTTCAAAGATACATGTTAATATGACATATAACCAAGCTTTATTTTTCATATCTCTCACCTTCTATTATCCACTGACTGACCGTCAGTCATTTTTAATTTAAAAAATATAATCTCACTCTAACTACTATTTAAAAAACCAATATCATCCTCATTTATCCTTATATTTGTTCCGTTATTAAGCTAACTACATATAAAAGTTGCTTATCTACACCCTTTCATAGAAAAAATGACTGAATGTCATTCATAAATATTCTACATGACCAATTGATAAAGTGTCAACACCCGGATTCTATTAACCAAAAAATATTTTAAATTTCTTAAATCCACATGTATATTTCTTAATAATCTGTCAATAATGGTAGTAACATAATATTTTCTCCATTCCCCCCTTGGAGATCCCTTTGAATCGAGCAGTTGCTTTTAGCTAACTGCTCTTTTTTAATTTATCTGCACATTATAATTAAATACTCATAGATAAATTCCAAAACAAAGACCTGTACTCCCTTTTCAACATGCAACAAAGAACGAAATATTTTGTACGCTATTTACTTTTCAACGAGTCTTTGTATGCAATAATTTTATTTTCGAGCATCTTCTCTGTAACTTCTAAATTTTCTCTTTGAATCTGAATAGATTTCCTATGATCTTCTAAGAGCTGTAAACGAGCTTCGGTTGTATGCTCCCCTTCTAAATATAATCTAGCATATTCTCTTATTTTCGCTATCGGCATTTGTGTTTGTTTTAATTTCATTACAAACTGCAACCACTTTATATGTGACTCTTCATACAATCTATTCCCATTTGCATCGCGATTTGCAATTAATATGTTCTCCTTTTCATAATAACGTAATGTATGTGTGCTCACTCCTAATAATTTAGCTACCTCGCTAATTGTGTACATAACCATTCTCCCTCCGCACGCCATTTACTCTCATATATTTTACTGCCTTATCCAAATTATAAAAAACATTTGACTTAGAGTATACTCTAACAAATACAATCTAACCATGATAAATTAATTTGAATTTAGGAGGCTTTTATATGAAATATACTGTTATTACTGGTGCTAGTTCAGGAATTGGCTATGAATCCGCTTTAGCCTTTGCATCTCGCGGAAAAAATTTAATACTTGTAGCTCGAAGACAAGAAGAATTAGACGGATTAAAATTAAAAATTAACGAAATGCATCCAGAGTTGGATGTTGTCATTCGAAGAACTGATTTATCCGTCACTGAAAATGTTTATAAACTTTATGAAAGCCTACAAACTTTTCAAATTGAAACGTGGATTAACAACGCAGGTTTTGGTAATTTCGCCTCAATTGCTGAACAAAATTTAAACAAGATAGAAACGATGTTGCATGTAAATATAGAAGCACTAACAATACTATCTTCCCTTTTCGTTCGAGATTATTCAATGACCGAAGGAACACAGCTTATTAACGTTTCATCAGGCGGTGGATACACGATTGTTGCCAATGCTGTTACGTATTGCGCTACGAAATTTTATGTAAGTGCATTTACAGAAGGACTATCTCACGAACTGAAAGAACAAGGTGCAAAATTACAAGCAAAAGTTTTAGCTCCTGGTGCAACTGAAACAGAATTTGCGAAACGTTCATTTAATATTGATGAATTCCAATACGATAATGTTGTACCAAAATTCCACACTGCAAAACAAATGGCACAATTTATGCTCGACCTTTATGATAGTGATAAAGTTGTAGGGCTTGTCGATGGTTCTACGTATAACTATGAACTTAGAGATCCACTTTATAATTTTGCCGTGAGACAAACGAATTCAAATTCTTAACAACATCTCATTTCTGATCAAAATATAGATACCCACTATTTCTTAAATAATAGTGGGCCTTTTTTCTCTCTAAAAATTTCACCCCACATACCGTATCATCGCCACCTCATCACAATAATCAACTTTTGGACAATGTCTACAATCAATCCACACTTTTTCTGGCAATGCTTCTCTATTCATAAAATCAAACCCGCACTTTTGAAAAAATTCTGTTTCATATGTTAAAGAAATTACCCTGTTCACTTTTATCTTCGCCGCCTCATTCATTACATGATTCACTAACTTACGCCCTATCCCTTTTCCTGCATATGTATGCGAAACTACTAACGATCGTACTTCTGCGATATCCTCTCCTAACACATGCAAACCAGCAACTCCAACGACTTCCTCCCCTTCTTTCATAACATATAAACATTGTAAATATTGATAGAGAGACAAAAGAGAACGCGGCAAAACAACTCCTTCTTTTGCATACATTTCAATGAGATTATAAATTTCTTTCACATCACTTGTAACCGCATTAAAGATTTTCATATTATATCCCCTTGCCCCCAGCATTAATATTTATAACAATGAATGAATTTTAATTCATAATTTTATATAATAATACATCTCTCTTTTCTCTCCGTCAATCACTTTTCTGAATTTTATATATAAAAAAAACCAAGCAACTTAATTGATGCTCGGTTCCTCATTTCGTATCGGCAATACCGTCGAATATTTAATTTCACGAAGTGCTAAACTCGTTTGTATCCTTGTAATACCAAGCTTATTCAGCTTTCTAATAAAATGCTCCAGTTCCTTACGATCACGATTTGCAACCTTCAATAAATAATCATACTCTCCTGTTAAACAATGACATTCTAACACTTCTGGCATAGATTCTAATTCTCGTTCTAACACTTCAAGCTTTTCATACTGATGAATATTCGTACTCATAAAAATGAAACATAATAAATCAAATCCAAGCTTTTCTTGATTTAAAATTGCTACTTGCTTATCAATAAAACCTTCCCCATCTAACCTTTTTATTCGTGCATGCATCGCAGCTGGTGATAAATTAACGCGGCGTGCTAGTTCTGCATTACTTACTTGTGACTCCTTCTGCAATATATCTAAAATTTGTACATCTAAATCATCTAACACTTTAATAACAGATGACTCCATCAAAATTCCCCCTTTTTTCTTACCGACGATTATTCGAAGAAACATCTCATAACTTATATAAAACTGAATGTTTTTCTGTAAATAAGATTTCTAACGAAACATTTTATCGAGTTTTTACCATTATACAAAAGAATATATTAGATAATAAAGAAAAATGCTAAAATTATTTACAGTTCATTCTTATTTCAACAAAGGGGTTTTTAGTATGCCTTATTTTTACGTCTTTTTACTATTATTAACAAGCTTATTATGGGGAGGAAATTTCGTCGTTGGGAAATCACTCGTCGATCATGCATCTCCGATGACACTGACAAGTTTAAGATGGCTAATTGCGATCATTTGTTTATTACCAATGGTATGGTTTAAAGAGAAGAAAATCATTCCACCACGCTCTGCAATACTTCCGTTAATACTTATGGGAATTTCAGGAGTCGTTCTTTTTAACATTTTTCAATTTTTAGCACTAGAAAAAACATCCGCAACGAATGTAGGTCTTATTTCTACATTGAACGCTATTTCAATTGCATTATTTTCTGTGCTATTTCTAAAAGAAAAAGTAAATACACTTCAAATTCTTTCTATGATTCTTTCATTTTTCGGGGTTATGCTCGTCCTTTTAAAAGGAAATTTTGCTCTTTTATTTTCACTACATTTTAATAGCGGAGATTTATGGATGATTGCGGCTGTTTGTATTTGGGGAATCTATTCTGTTTGTAGTAAATGGGCTACAAAAACAACTACACCACTCATGGCAACATTATATTCTGGTATTTTCGGCGTTATTTTATTACTACCATTTAACATAGGAAGCTTCACTGTTTCCAATATCAACTCTTCCTTCATAACATCACTTTTATATACAGGACTCATTTCAACAGTACTTTGTATGGTGTTTTGGAATATTGGTGTACAGAAATTAGGCGCTGCTACATCGGGGATTTTTCTAAATTTCAATCCAATTTTCACAGCTATTTTAGCATTTATTTTCCTTGGAGAAGAATTAACATGGATTCAAATTTTCGGGACAATTATCGTCGTTACAGGGTGCTATTTATTCTCTCATTTTAAAACTGTTTCTCCTCAGACGACTAGAGCTTTAGTACGAAAGCATTCTTAATGAAAAAGCATCGCCACCAGAGTGGCGATGTTTTTATTTACCTTTCATTTCTTTCACATACTGTTTTTCTTCTTCTGGCGATAAACGTTCTGTTGCCTTTCCGGTATCACCACCTTGAATTTCCCACAAAAAGTTATGCTCCTCAACCGTCTGTGAAAAATCCCCTTTCTCCCAGCGCTCTAAAGTAGAAAGTAGCTTTGATTTATATTTAAAATTAGTACTGCTTTCTACTGCGTTCTTCGCACTACGAATTTCCTTATTTGTCATTTCAATAAATCCCCATTTTTCAGAGGATTTCACTTTTTGATGTACCATCCTATGCATTGTAGAAATAATTTCATCTTCACTAGCTTGTTGCTTTTCTTCCTTTGCTTTCTTCCCTTGTTGCCCCATTACATTTTGTGCTTTCAGACTCTTCTCCTCTTCTTCTATATAATTAAGAAGTTTCGTAACACCGAATACAGCTCCTATCGCAATTACAATCATTGTAATTGTCCCTATAATCCATTTTTTCATATTATGTATTCCCCATTCCCCTAATAATCACATAAACAAATGGAATCGCCTGCGCACAGCCGATTCCATTTGTTTCCTTATTTCATTTTAAACCTTCATCGCTTCTCGTACAATGTAACTGTCCACATATTGCTTAAATTTCACGATTTTTCCATTTTCAAGCTGCCATACATGAACAAATTCCGCCTCAAATGATTTTCCCGTCTCTTTATAAACTCCTGAGTAAACACCTTCAGCAATAATTACATCTTTTCCGCTTACTTCATGGTACGTATTTACACTCGCTTTATAATTATCCCACTCTGACCCTAAACGACTAAATACATTTTCCATTATAGCCTCTACACCTATATACGTTCCGCCGTACGGGAAACCTTCTGCCTCTGTCCATTCCACTTTTTCAGAAAATGCTTCTGCTAAATGTTTTGCATTCGAAGAAGCTGATCCTTCATACGTGCTTTGAATAATTTCTAAATTTGATTTAGGCATGGTACTTCCTCCCCCGTTTATTTATTCTTTACACAAGATGTAACAACTATAGTTACATCTTGTGTAAAAAAATATTCTAATTAATTTTATTCTTAACTTAGTTATTGTAACAGTTATAGTTACACCAACTCTTTAAGTCAACAATTTATAAATAAATTTACTTCGCTTTCATTACTTTCTCTTTTACGAAGCGATCTACATATCCTTCTGCTTTTACGACGAATAAATACGCACCCATTGCTAATAATGCAAGATCTAATTCATATCCCGGATTCTTTCCATCTCCTAATAAACCTGCTGCTCCATTTACCTTTACGATAGCTCCAGCTAAAATAAGAGCGAATAACAATCCTACATATCTTACGCCTAAACCGATAATTAATAATATACCACCTACTAATTCAACTGTCGCTACGCCATATGCAAGACCACCTGGTAAACCGATGCTTGTAAACCATCCTGCTACGTTATCTATACCTGATTGAAACTTTGCTAAACCGTGTGCAAAGAACGTAACTCCTAACACGATACGAATAATTAAATTCCCAATATATTGATTCATTTTGAACTCTCCTTTTTTGTTTTGTTATGGTGAACATTTATTCACAAGACAAAACAATACTGTATTTCTTTTCATTCGTCAAATGCTTTTTTTAAAGAAAACAAAAAACATTATCCGTTTTACGAATAATGTCTTTTATAAAATAGCGCTAATTCAAGCTTTTACTCTATCACACAGAAAAAGTTGAAACATTTTTCCAGCGCCAATATAAGGCAGTAAAGACACGTCCTCTTCCACAACCATTCCCACAACATTCACTTTCTCATCTACAGGTAAATCATGTATGGCAACTTGCATCTCCCCTGCATATCTACCGTACAATTCATTATCAATTGTAATACTGCCTTTCTTTCTTACAATTGTATGCATCGGCTGTAACACCACTCTATTTCCTTCCCTTGATTCTACAGAACGAATTACATCACGAGCCGGATCTAACCTATTTGTATGCACTTGCTCTACCACTTTTAATACTTCACTTGCATTTATAAATGACTCATATCGCACTGGAATAATCCCACCACTCGCACTCGAGATTTCTTGTACACTCTCTAGGCTCCCGCTTATATCTCCAATTAGCACTTTATCAACATCGCACTCTTGCACAAGCTCTAAATATGCTTCAAGCGGGCGCATATAGCGGTGCTTTTCTAAAGTTGGTAAACCTTCATATAACGGACCGCGTTTTTCACCATCTCCCGGAATAAACGCCATCGTTTTTATTCCGCACTCATGTAAATATTTATTTTGTTTTTGCAAGAATGATTTGGCTAGTCCTGTTTCTGGACGCGGATAAAAATTATGCCACGCTTCTACTCGATCTACTCGTATATTTTCCGCAAGTAACTCTTTCCAAAATGATTCTGTAATCGTACTCGCGTTTAACGCTACCTTCATCTTATGAGATACACGTGCGATTTCTTTTGGCGTAATACCGTAATCCATTCGTAAACCAGTAATGCCAAATTCTAATAACTCTTCCACATTTTCATACGTCATCCCTAAATGGTTTAACGATTTTGGAGAGACATCAACCATTAATTCCATTTCATTTTCGAGAGCTTGTTTCCCAAGTATTTGAATTAACTCCTTATACGTATTCGGATCATCTTCTGGAATGTGAAGAGATGTAAAAATAGATGAAAATCCGTTTTCTTTCGCTAGTTTTAACCATGCTTCTTGTTTCTCTACTCGCTCTTTTGAAAGATAAATTGAAACTCCTATCATATGAATCTCTCCTTCTATTAATATAAAAAAAAGAGAAAGGAATCCCTTTCTCTATATGTTTTCTGCCATTTCTTCTTTAAAGCCGAAGAAGTACGTAAAGATGAATCCGAACGTATATGCAACTACTAATCCAAGGAAATATAATAAATATTTATTATCAGCAATTAACGGAATTAATGATAATCCTGATACACCTATTCCGAGTGAAGCCGTTTTCATAACAGCTTGGAATGCACCACCGACAGCCGCTCCTAAACAAGCAGTAATAAACGGTTTCCCAAGTGGCAATGTAACCCCGTATAATAGCGGTTCGCCAATTCCTAAAAATCCTACTGGTAATCCACCTTTAATCACATTACGAAGGCGTTTATTTTTTGTTTTCACATAAATCGCAATTGCTGCTCCTACTTGCCCAGCGCCAGCCATTGCGAGTACTGGTAATAAAGGCGTTACGTGCGTTTGATTAATAAATTCCATATGAATCGGTGTTAAACCGTGATGTAATCCGACCATTACGAGAGGTAAAAATGTTCCGGCAAGCACAGCTCCAGCAAATGCCCCACCAACATTTAAAATTGCGTTAATACCGCTCGTAATACCATCAGATAAGAACCCCGCTGCTGGCTGAATCGCTAACATCGTTACTATACTTACAGCTAATACAGTAATAAGCGGTGTTACAATAATATCAACTGCATTCGGCACTGCTTTTCGTACTTTTTTCTCAACTACAACCATAAGCCATGCTGCAAAAATAACTGCAAATAATCCGCCCCGTCCGGGTACGAGCGCTTCACCAAATAATTTTACATTCGCCATCGCTGGGTTGAAAATTAAAATACCTGCAATTGCCCCAAGAACTGGTGTCCCGCCAAATTCTTTCGCTGTATTCCAACCGACTAAAATTCCTAAGAATGTAAAGATACCGCCGCCAATAAGTAGTAGCATTTGTAGCCATGTTGCATTCGGATCAGCACCTGCGTTTTTCGCAAAGTTAGCAACCCCATTTATAATTCCTGACGCAACAAGCCCCGGAATTAACGGAATGAAAATACTTCCTATTTTTCTTAAAAAGTTTTTCATTGGTGTATTGTTTTTCTTCTTAATCCCTGACTTTATCTCCCGGCCGATATCTTCAAGGTGATGATCTGCCACTTCACCAATTCGTAATCCTGTTAAAACTTCCATTTCAGCTGCTACTTTATTTACTGTCCCTGGTCCAACAACAACTTGAAGCGTCTCATCTTCAATAACGCCCATAACGCCTTCAACCTTTTTCAAAAGGTCCATGTTCACTTTACTTTCATCATGAAGCGTTAATCGCAGCCTCGTCATACAATGAGCAATGCCACGAATATTTTTTACTCCCCCAAGTTGCTCCGTAATCTCACTTGCCATTCTCACTTCTTTCTTCATAACAGATTTCCCCTCCCTATATGTTATAGTGCCTTCTTCACAAATCCTTTCGCTTCTTTTAATTTCTCCAGTGCTTCCCCATACTCACACTGTAGCAATACCATAACAATCGCAGCTTTCACATTACGATCTGCTTTCTCATAACACTCTGTAGCTACTTCATAACTAGCGCCTGTCGCTTCAACAATAATTCGTTTTGAGCGTTCTACCAATTTTTCATTTGTAGATTGAACATCTACCATTAAGTTTTTATATACTTTCCCTACACCAATCATAGACGCTGTAGAAATCATATTGAGTACTAATTTTTGCGCTGTGCCAGCCTTCAACCGTGTTGAGCCTGTTAATATTTCTGCGCCTGTTTCCACTTCCACATTTAGTTTTGCATATTTACTTATTTCAGCATTTTTATTACAAGAGATACTAGCTGTACTCGCTCCCACGCTGCCTGCGTACTTCAAGCCGCCAATTACATAAGGAGTTCTGCCACTTGCTGCAATTCCGATAACTGTATCTTTCTCATTTAATCCAATACTTTTTAAATCTTCTTCTGCTAACTCTTCACGATCTTCGGCACCTTCCACTGCCTTGGTAAACGCTTTCAATCCACCTGCTATAAATCCTTGCACCATTTTATCATCTGTTCCAAATGTCGGTGGACATTCAACCGCATCTAAAATGCCTAAACGGCCACTCGTACCAGCCCCAATATAAATTAAACGGCCTTCTTCTTCAAAAGACTTAGTAACAATTTGTACAACCTTTTCAATTTCTTCTATTTCATTTTCAACTGCTAACGCAACAGTTCGATCTTCTTCATTCATACTTTGTAACACTTCTTTTATACTCATCTCATCTAGATTCATCGTTTTCTCATTACGGTGTTCTGTCGATAAATTCTCTAACATATTGCCACCCTCTTCGAAATTATATTTCACACTTTTATTATAACTTTAAGAAACTAAAAATCAATAACTATTTCTTATTTTATGAAATAAAATTTCACAACATGACATATTTGTGTCAAAGATAATAAAAAAGATGAGTCTCCCCATCTTTTCTTCTACTTCAATTTCCGTAACCGTAATGCTTCTTCTCTCGTCTCCATAAATTGATCTAATACTTTATTACCAATTCGATTGAAAGTAATCACATATAAAGCATCAATCATATTCAGTTGCGTCATTCTCGAAGCAATACTCGCAATGCGATGGTCTTGCTCTACATCTGGCATACAAAGGCGAATATCTGCCGCTTTATATAAAGGAGATGATTGATCTAGCTTTGTAATCGCAATAACTGTAGCTCCTCGTTTCTTCGCATATTGCGCCATTTCGAGCACATCTTTCGTCCGCCCAGAAGTTGAAATCGCCACAAATATATCTCCCTCTTTTAAATTCGTGACGAGTGGCAACATCATATGAAAATCAGATAGCATCATCGCTGTAAATCCGAGCCGCGTAAATTTATACGCTCCGTCCATCGCCGGAGTAGCTGATCCGCCTACTCCATAAAATATAATTTTATCTGCATTTACAATAAGATCTGCAGCTTTCTCAAGTTCCTTTTTATCTATCGCAGTAACGCTCGCCTCAATTGCAGCTTTATTCACATATGTAACTTTATTAAACAAGTCGTACGGTCCATCTTCCGTATTCATCACTGAAAAATCATTAATATTATAATCAGCAATCGTTAATTCACGAACGAGCGCGATTTTAAATGATTTAAAGCTCCCAATCCCAATCGACTTACAAAAGCGAACAACACTTGCCTCACTTGCGCCTGCATTCGTTGACACTTCTTTCGTCGTTAAGTTCGGAACAATCTCTGCATTCTCCATTATGTACATGGCAACCTTCTTTTCGGCTGGTGAAAATTGATCCATATTACTTTCAATTTTAAATAGTAATGTTGAAGCTTTCACTATTTAACCTCCACTTCTTATGGTTGCTTTCACTTATTTTCTCTTGCTTCAAAAAGATAAAAACCATCATCGCCAGGAGGATGGTGAACAATTACAGTTCGATCCCCTTTTTTATATGACGTTATTTCACCTTCAGATCGCTGTTTTTCCCATCCATGTATCCAAATTGCAAAGTCAGGTACAAAAGCAGTGTACTTATAGTCTTTCGGGTTTTCGTCTTCTACATAGGAAGAAAAAATAGAAACTGGAAAATCTTTCACTTTTGATTCTTTCCATGCGGTAAATGGCATACATAGTGCAATAAGTATGATTACACCGATAACCTTCCCCTTCGTAATCCTCACACTTCCCACTCCTTGTCATATCACATACATAGATTTTATCATAATTACAATCCATTCATGCTACATGACCACTGCATTTTGTAATAAAAAAGAGCTTATCTACGTCAGATAAGCTCTTTCCCTCTATACAAAATACTTCTTTAAAAGTGGCGGCGTAATAATTGTCGTCAATATAACAACAATGACAATCGCTGTGAAATTTTCTTTCGCTAACAAATTCGCCGCAAGTCCATTTGCTGCAATGATAAGCGCTACTTCCCCGCGCGACACCATTCCCGCACCAATACTAATAGAAGATTGTAAGTTAAACCCTGTTAATCTTGCTCCTAAACCTGATCCGATTAACTTTGTGAAAATTGCGATGAGCGTCATAATTATAATGAACCAAAGTTGGCTTCCGATACCTTGAAATGTAATTTCCATTCCAATACTTACGAAGAAAACCGGTACGAATATCGCGTAAGCAATCGGTTCAATTCTATGTTCCACTTCATGCTTATACTCTGTTTGCGAAATCGCAATTCCTGCTGCAAATGCCCCAATAATACCTGCGATTCCCATCATTTCACTGTAATACGAAAAAGAGAAACAAATAATAAGTGCAGCACTAATTAACGCTTCTGTTACGCGAAGTGGTACGAGCATTTTCATAATCCACGGAACAACTTTCCAAGAGATGAAAACAATACTTACAAAAAAGATGATTTTCTTTGCAATGACTAGCGTTACATTTACATCTTGTGTACCTAAAAAACTCATCACAAATGCTAATAAAATAACGACAATTACATCATCAAATACAGCTGCACCTAAAATCGTCGTACTTTCTCGCGTATTCATTTTCCCTAAATCTCTTAGTGTTTGAACAGAAATACTAACCGAAGTGGCACAAAGTAATAATCCTAAAAAGATTGCATGCGACTGTAACATTCCAAACGCAAGTCCTGCTAAATACCCACCAAGGAATGGGAAAATAATTCCTCCCATCGCTACTGCGAATGCAGATTTTAAATTCCGATTTAACTCTTCTAAATCTGTCTCAAGTCCCGCCATAAACATAAGTAGCAAAACACCAATTTCGCTAAGCTCATCAATAAGTTCTGAACTATTAATAATACCTAGCAAAGCCGGACCGATAATAATACCAACGATTAATTTACCGAGTACAGAAGGCTGGCCGAGCCTAACGCTAATATCACCAGCTAATTTCGTACAAAGTAAAATGACGACAAGTTCAAAATAAAATAACATAGCATCTTCTCCTACTATATGAAGTAAATCTTTTTGTTCCTACATCTATTTCTGCACATAGTTTCTCCTTAAAACCAGCATTTTATTTGTTAAAGTTTTATTCGACGTAATATTCAGAATTCAAATGAAATCAATCTAGAAATTTCAAAAAAACTACATGCCATAACTGTATCTTCATTCACTTACATACTCTTTTCCAATGGGTTCACACTATTCGGTTCCCTTCTTAGTCATTTAGCTACTGAAAAAACAAATGATGAGAAAAAGAAGCATAACAAAATAGCTCGCCTATAATAAAGGCGAGCTATTTTCATGTTCTATTATGTTTTTTCGTTAACGTTTGTAAAATGATAAATATACCGATGCAAGTGAGTACATAACCTGCAACTTTTGCATACTTATCTCCCCTTACTTCGTCTCTTTCTTTTTCTTTCTCCACGCGTTTACACTATCAAAGAAAAAGTTAATAAATAGCGTTCCTAACCCCGCTAATAAAAACGTCATTAAAAATAGAACCCATATACTTTTCTCTTTTAAGAAATAATATCCTACAAGGAGCACAACCGCGATCCATACATATTCAAGAATTCTTTTTAGCTTTTTCTCTTCCAAATTATTCGCTCCGATACGATAAACTTAACTAAATCTATACAATTCAATCAAATTTACACAAGTTAGTGCTTCATCGTGTTCTCGCAGCCCCAAAGGGACGAGGGGTATAACACTCCACACGAGGCAGTATCGTTACCTCCTATTATCAAGCATTTATTTTACCCATCTTGATAAATTTATCGACGCATTTACATCCCTATCGTGATGGCTATTGCATGAAGCACAACACCACTCACGTATTTTTAAACTCCACTGTCCTTCTGGTTGAACTGAATGGTCGTATTTAACTCCGCAACATGAACAAATCTTGCTTGAGGCGAACCATTTATCAGCTTTTACATACTCAATGCCATACTTCTCGCACTTGTATGACAAACATTGAAAGAAGAAGTTTAATTTTTGAAATGAAAATGCTTTCGATAATTTTTTGTTTTTTAACAGGTTTGAGATAAATAAGTCTTCCACAACAATTCTCATTGGTTTGGTTTTCACCAATTTAGCTGTTGCTTGGTGGATATGGTTATTTCGGATATTCGTAATTTTCCTAGATAACCGCAGGTGCTCAGTTTTAGCTTTTTCATATCCGGCAGATTGAATTTTTACACCTTTTTTAAATCTCCTAGACATATCTCTTTGAGCTGACTTTTTCCTTTTCAAAAGTTTTTTAACCTTGGCATCTTCTTTGTTTATATTTCGTTCTTTCGTACCATTAGAAGCTACAAAAAGCTCTTTTAAACCAACATCCACACCAATCGACTCATTGGTTAGTTCTTGTGGTTCGAATTCTTTTTTGAACCCTACACTAATCCACCAGTGACGACCATCAAATGTAACTCTTGGATTGGATGTTTTTTTGTTTCTTGGTAGTTGTTGGCTTGTTTTCACTTCTCCAATGGACTGAATATGAACTACTTTCTTTCCTATAACCAGTCTTTCATAATTGGCATAAAATCCTTGGATTAAATCTTTTTTGGATTTATAAGAAGTGTGATAACCATTTTGGTACTTTTCGAACGAATTTTTTCGCGCCTTGTCAAAATCTTTTGAAGCCTGTTTGGGAACTTGTGCGTTGATATTTTTTAACCACTCATATTGCTTTCGCTTCTTGATCTTTGTAAATCGTTTCTGTAAAGCTAACTGTGAAACAGATTTTCCAAATAGCTTATAGTATCTATCACTCATTCTTTTACAATAGTTATAAGCAAATCTTGCAGCTCCAGCATGGTTTCTAAGCACTTTTTCTTGTTCAGGCGTTGGAATCAGTCTGACTTTCTTCGCTAATATCATCAGAATTTAACTTCTTTAATGAAAGATTTGTTCTTCTGAATAGTAGCGTGTTCCACCAGCATTCTCCTGAGACTACCAGGATACAAACCTGTTAATTCCGATACTTGACTAACTCGTGAAAATTTCATTATTATTCTCACCTCATTGAACCAAACATAGCACGTACGTTCGATAAATTCAATGAAGTTTGATAGATTCAATAAAATTTATCTTGTTCAACTAAGGGCGCAATTCCTTAGCCAGTTCTCTTATGAACTTCTCATGTTTTCACATGAGCGCAGACTATATGTTTATCTACTAGAGATAGAGGATTTTTCCACCACCATAGGCTTGTGGTGTACTCTCGTCAGTTATACGAGATAGTCGTTGAACGTTCATCTTATCCATTTTGACTTAGATGATTCGAGGCGGAAGACCCATTGTTCTAGTGTTTAGGATTTAACCTTGCACGATCTGATTGATTTTTTCTGCTTTCGCGACATTCACGCTCGCTATTTCTAGCCACGCTGTAGTTCAATCAGCTTTAGGGATTGCCCGCATTTAACCCTCACTACTAGCCAATCACTTGACTAACAGGGCTTACTGATATATTTAATTAACTTTAGTTATAGTTGGTTAAATAAATCGTAACAGTTAATTACCCTTTTTCTATGCTACTTTTAGTATAACAAAAAAGAAGCCTATCATGATAAGCTTCTTTTTCTTATACCTTATTTGTTGATGCTTTTTTCAACAAGTGAAATAGCGTGCTCTAGCGTACGATTCATTGATTCCACATACTCATCTTTTACATTTTTATCTTTTAACACAGCTTCTGCAACTGTGATTTTTTGACTTAATGATTTAACAGAACCGTCTGTTACATTTCCATCTTGCGCTTTCTTTACTAAAGCTTTTGCAAACTCAACATTCACTTTTAATTTTTCTTTCGGTGTTTTTGGCTGCTCTTCTGCTACCTTTGATTGTACAAATGTTTGGTTTGCTGTTTTTAATTCATTATACGTTTGAACAATTTGTTCTCCTGTACTTGCTATATTCTCAAACACTTTCTTTGCATTGTCATAACTTCTTTGTAATTCGTTAAAAGCTGCTTGTGAATACTGACCTGGTTTTTCACCAAATTCATAAGTACCAGCTAACACTTCTTTCACTTTTCCACTCTCTTCATATAACGCATTTACTTGCTCTAATTTTGTACGATTAGAAAACTCGTTATATGCTGCTAATACTTCTGAAGAGCTCAACGCTTTACTATATAATTTTGCAAGTGCAATTTGTCCATTTAACGGAATACCACCATTTCCGTTACTATCTGGGTCTGCACCAAGTGCAAATGGCACGTTCGGGTGATATACTTTCCCTTGAGCTGGTTGACTATTTACTTTTTTACCATCTACATAAATTGCTACTTCACTACCGTTATACGTTCCTGTTAAATGATACGTTTTGTTTGCTGCTAATTGAACGCCTACACGTTTATAACTGCCACCAATATGAGCCCATAGTTCTACATATCCATTTCCTGTAGATTCAAAACCAATTCCGCCACTCTCTGTATTTTGTAAAATTCCTTGTCCACGAATTTCATTCATCGAAAATACAGTTTCTAACGTAAACGTATTCGCTACTTTTTCTTTTTGTGCTGCTGAAAATGGAAGGTACCCAAATGTATTTGCTTTTCCATTTAATTTCATTACATTTGTTTTCAGAGCTTTATCATATTCAATAAATACATTCCCTTTCACATCACCTTTCGTCCCAAACGGTGAGTTATCTTTAAATGTACCATCTAAGAAATTCACATCAAAAACGTCTGCCTTTGGTACTTTCACATTCGGATCAATATTATCTTTTTTCGTTGTGATTTCTGCAGTTAATGGTTGCTCACTTTCATTGCCAAACGAATCAATTGCAACCACTTCAAGTGTATATGATTTCCCGCCATCTAATCCAGCAAGCGTAAATGTAAGTTCTTTTGGCACTGGATCACGATAAAATTCAGAGAACGCTAATAGCTTATTTTTAATCTCACCTGTTTGTTTATCCTTTGCTTGCAAGCGATAAGAATGAACAAGAAGGTTGTCCAATGCTTGCGGGAATGTTACTGTTGCCGCATTTTCCGTTACATTTGATACAGCAAGCTTTGCATCCTTCGCAAAGTATGGCTTTTCTTTATCACGATCTTCTACATAGTTGAATCCTTCTTTTTTCGTTGGTAATTTAATTTTCCAAGGCTCACCTGTCCAAGAGTTTGTATGGAAATCACGGCGATTAATCGTTACCTCTTTGTCATCTACCTCTACTAATAAACCTTGGCTTAATGTACTAGCTCCTGGCGGGATATTCCCTTGTACTTTACCACCTTCAACTTCCATATAGCTTACAGAAGATGTTCCAACAGACGTAAAGTCTTTTTGATGAATCGATCTTGGATCATCTAACGGATAATGTGAATGACCTGAAAACGTAATTACTTGTGGGAATTCTTTTAATACCGCATTAATTTTTGCACTATCTTTCGTTCCCCATTCTTGGCTACCGTACACTGTATCTTTAATATGTTGATGTAAAAACACAAAAATCGGTTTTTCTGGATCATCTTTTTGTGCCTTTGCCATTTCTTCTTTTAACCAATTAATTTGCTTGTCCGAATAATAGCCATGCGTTGTTCCATCCTCTGGTGACATTACGATAAAGTGATACCCTTTTACTACATTATGATAATAAATCGATTCCATTCCTGTCTTTTCTAAGAAACGCTTCTGTGCTCCCTCTACAGATAAGCCGTTCCAATAATCATGATTACCTAGAGAATTCATTCGTACCGCATCTTTATTTGCATTTTCGTTATACACTTGCATAAAACGATCATATTGCTTTACTGAACCCGAATCAGTAAAATCACCTACAATGACAAACGCATCTTGCTTTGGTGCAAGCGTATTAAATTGCTCAATCGCTCTTTTCCAGCGGAACGTATCATCTGTTCCACTATCTTTAATATGCACATCACTTACAACTGGAAAAACAAGCTTCTTCTCACTTGGTGCCTTTTCTTGCTTTTTCTCTTCCGCTTTAACCGACGCACTCCACGGAAATGACACGAATGCTAATACAAAAACCATCAATAATCCAATAAGTCCTTTTACTTTTCTTAAAGCAGTTCTTTCCACGTAAATCCTCCTCATATAATAAACTATTTACAATGGTTATTGTATCGAATGCATATTAACTTAGTTTGAATTAAGAATGAAATTTATTTAAGTTTTGTAAATATACAGTCAATTTTGTGTAACATCCCACATTACTTGTATTATCTTATACAACCACCTTTTGTCTTACAGAATTTATGATGCGGGAAAGCCCACGAACCTATATGGTCTGTTGTGGGAGTGGTGATGGCACACCGCAATCTTGCACGTCAGCGATACCAGAAATGGACTTCGCCTTTGGTAGCTAGAATCCCACTGACGTTAGTCAGCTTGCCCCTTTAGGGGTGGGAGTGTCAAAGACTCTCATAACTTATTATGGGCTGTAAGCCTATTAAACATCTTTCGTGAAATTTTTCGCTCCTTTATTAACACAACCTATCGCTTTACAACATTTAATAGTAATAAATAGTAGCTATGAAGGGAGGAACTATTAATGGCTTGTAAAAAAAATATCGGCTGCTATGCCCCTTTATCTATCATCTGCCCTCCCTACGATCCACCTAACCCACCTAAACCACCAAGCTGTGAACTAGTCACGAATGAATTCGCTGGTAATTTTTTTATAACAAAAGAAATCCCTCCACCTTCTGAAAATTCCACATTAGTTTTATGGGAAGGAGATGGTTTACTTAAAATATCAGGTACCATTTCTGTGTATAATAGCACTAGTAGTACTGGAGGGATTACCGTTCAAATTATTGGGCAGGTGACAAATACTTTTACTGTCTATCCTGGCAACACAATGTCATATACAGGTCAATCATTACAATCTGTGACAATCGTTAATATTCCAAATAACCCAATTCAATATATAGAGGGAAAATATTGTTGCCAATTCTCATTTTGCTTATAAAATTCTTTACCACCCTAACTTACAAACTATACAAAAAAGCATACCATTACGGTATGCTTTTCCTTATGAAATCGGATAACGCACTGTAAGGCATAATTGCCCTTGGCTCGTTGCCGTCCCTGTTGTTACAATTTGAATTGTAGTAAAATACCTTACTGTAAACGATCCACTACTTTGTGGTTGTACAGTAATTGTATTAACTACTGTCGCTCCTACTAGAAAGTTTACTGTAACTGGATTTACACCCACATCATATTTTACATATCCAGATGCGTACAAGTCTTGTGTAATATTATTCGTATATACCGTTTCAGTGACCGCACCAGTAGCAGCCCAATCTATACACACCTGATCTTGAACAAGTGTTTTACTGGAACAGCATGATAAGTTAGAATTGCACATCTTAGTCCTCTCCTTTTCTATTATGAAAGTGGATAACGTGTTGTTATACAAAACTCTCCTTGATATGTTCCAGCTGTTCCAGCAGGTAAAGTTACTTCAATTGTCTGGAAACGACGGTACGTAAAAGCTATACTCGTTCCAGGATTTAATGTTTGTGTATCAAGTGTAGCTCCTGTTGCATCCAAAACTGTCAGCGTGATTGGACCTGGCCCGACGTCATACCTAACGAACCCTGTTCCAATCATATTTTGATTAATATTGTTGTTATACAGCACATTTGTAATTGCAGTAGCAACTACAGTTCCTGACCATGGACTACACACTTTATCTTGTACAAAATTTTTATCTGGGCAACAAGTTAACGCCGCCCCTGAGCATTCACAAGCCATAGAAAATTCCCCTCTCTCTTACTTATTCCTTATATGTGTATGTCCTTAAGAGTCCTTTGCCTGTATTATTCATCTATATTCACCAAAAATTATGCGCCTTTATCTTTAAATAGATTCCGTTTTGTCCCTCTTTTTCATATATTTATAGATTAAGATACAAGCCACAATTACAAGGACAACGACTAATATAGGTAACATGTACTCCCCAACAATAGCCCCTGCTTTTTCCCAATGCGGACCTAATTTCATTCCAAAATAAATATACAAAGTCGTTAATGGGAACATTGCTACAAATGTATATATGCTAAATTTCCATATGTTCATTTTTGCCATACCACATGGAACGGAAATAAGCGTTCGAACTCCCGGGATGAAGCGTCCTAAAAATGCTACAACCGGCCCATATTTCTCAAAGAAATCATCTGCTTTTTGAATTTGTTCTTCTTTAATGAAGAAGTATTTCCCATACTTCACTAATATAGGGCGCCCTCCGTAATAACCGAGCGCGTATAAAGTTAAAGGCCCTGTCGTCCCACCAAGTGTTCCAGCTAATACAGCTAACCAAAAATTCATATCCCCCTCGTATACCCAATATCCAACCATGGGCAAAACTACTTCTGCTGGAATAAATTCAAACGTTAATGCTAACACAACTCCAAAATAAGAAAACTGCTTTAAAAACTCGATTATATCTAAAATAATTTGCTCCATATTTTCAACTCCTATCCTACGTTTACGTTATGCTTTTCTTGCAATTGCACTGGCGCCATTTTTACAATTCGATTTAAAATAAATAACACAATTCCAATATCATCTAAAATACCGATAAACGGTAAGAAGTCTGGAATTAAATCGAGCGGCATCGCAACATACCCTACTAAAAAAGCAATGGATAAGATTTTCTTCTTTATGGAAACCTCTTTTGAAGTAAAAAAGTCAAATAGGAATGGAACAAACTTGCGGACATGAAATACAACTCTTAATCTACTAAAAAGTTTTTTCATTTTTATATCTCCTCTCTTTGTATACAAAAAGGACCCTACCAAATATGGTAAGGGTCCTAAAAAGACAATAAGGGGCCTTTACCATTGCTGGTAAAGGTCTCACTAACAACGAAATCGTTGCCAATAAAGCCGAGGGTTTCTCCCTGTAATGACGACTTTATTGTAATAAGTTACTCCCCTTTATATACACAATTTTATACAATCACATTAAAATATTTGGAGGAGCTTGTCAATATTTTTTTCATCGCCATTAAGATTATTACATTACAAAACAAGCTATTCTGTATTCTCTTTTGATACAAATTGGAGTTTAAAACGATCTGGGTCATAGAAAGTTATTCTTACTTCTTCACCACAGCAATCTTCCACAAATGATATATGATAAAACTCTAACTTTTTCTTTATCCGCTCGATATCTGAGGTTCTTAAAAATATCTCCGTAGCTGATGATGTGACAGTCTCTCTATACTCTCCCAATCCCCTGTTTACAACAAAACAAATTCTCGTCGAACCAATATCATACCAAACACCTGTTACACGTATTTGTGGCCTCTCCTTGCTCGGTTTAAACCCTAGAATTCCTTCATAAAAATATAATGTTTCCTTTAAGTTTTTAGATTCTAATACAATACATGTTGTAACACTTTCCATCCGCACTCCCCCTGCCCCTTTTAGTTTTCTATATGAGTCATAATTTGCAATTATGTACGAATACAATACGTAGTGATGAATATTTCATTTATAAAGGAGGCGTGTAACATGGATGAATTTATGAAATCCTACATACCTTTTCATGGCCCAAACGATCCTTGCCCTCCAATTGGAAAGAAATATTACTCAACTCCCCCACACCTATTTATAGGCTTTCAACCACCTAACTTACCCCAATTCCCACCAAAAGAAGCTTTAAGAAAAGGGACTTTATGGCCTGCATTTTATGATTTTTATGAAAATCCTTACAAAAAAGGACGGTGAATAAAAACGTGACACAAACATTGCCTGATGAATATTACAAATGGATTGAAGAGCTGCAAGAATTAGACTTTGTATTAGTTGAACTTACTCTCTATTTAGATACGCATCCCGACGATACTGCAGCTATAAATCAATTCAATGATTTCTCCTATAAACGAAGAGTATTACAACAAAAAATTGAAGAAAAATACGGGCCACTTCAGCAGTTCGGAAATAGTTATTCTAACGCTCCATGGCAATGGAGCCAAGGACCGTGGCCATGGCAAATATAAAATGAAACTTTAATCAAGTGGAGTTTACGGGCAGCAAATAGCGGGATAAAGGAGAGAAACTATGTGGATTTATGAAAAAAAATTACAATATCCAGTTAAAGTAAGTACTTGTAATCCAGCACTCGCCAAATTATTAGTTGAACAATATGGCGGTGCGGACGGCGAACTGGCTGCTGCTCTTCGCTACTTAAATCAACGTTATACAATTCCTGACAAAGTCGTTGGCTTACTAACCGATATCGGTACAGAAGAGTTCGCCCATTTAGAAATGATTGCTACAATGATTTATAAATTAACAAAAGATGCAACACCTGAACAAATGAAAGCTGCCGGATTAGACGCGCATTATGCGAATCATGACAGCGCCTTGTTTTATCATAATGCAGGTGGCGTTCCTTTTACTGCCACTTACATTCAAGCGAAAGGAGATCCTATCGCAGATTTATACGAGGATATTGCAGCTGAAGAAAAAGCACGAGCGACTTATCAATGGCTAATTGATTTATCAGACGACCCCGATATAAATGATAGCTTACGCTTTTTACGCGAACGAGAAATTGTCCATTCTCAACGTTTCCGAGAGGCTGTAGAAATTTTAAAAGAAGAACGTGATAGGCAAATTTATTTTTAATACACATATCCTAGCGATATGTGTTTTTTTTACGTTAAAAGTGAAATTCTTCCTGTATTAACATATAAATAGTATATTTATTCAATTTTACGCATTTTTTTAAAATATTTTTAAAATTCCCTCTTGCTTTCTAGTCATCAGACCTTTAAAATAATAACAGTCAATCGACAAATTATTTGAATTTTCGACAAAAAAACGCTCATTAGGAGGCTTTTCTTTATATGCGTACAACTTTAAAACCAGCGCAAATACTTTCGATTAGTTTATTACTATTCGCAGTTTTCTTCGGTGCTGGTAATATGATTTTCCCGCCTCTTCTCGGTCTTTCTTCCGGAGAAAATATGTGGGTTTCCATTACAGGATTTATTATTACAGATGTCGGTTTATCTTTACTAGCTATCGTCGCTGTTGCCCTTGCTGGTGGTAGTTTTAATACTTTAGCGAGCCGTGTTCACCCAAAATTCGCAGCAGTATTCGCTATCATTATTTATCTTTCCATCGGCCCACTATTTGTTATTCCACGAACTGGAACTGTATCTTATGAAATTGGGATTGCACCACTTTTCCCAGATCAATGGTACTCTATGTTAGTTTTTAGTGCGATTTTCTTTATAGTCGTCTACTTCTTATCGTTAAATCCATCCAAATTAGTAGATCATATCGGAAAAATATTAACGCCAATTTTGCTTGGAATTATTGCAATTATGGCAACAAAAGCGATTCTTTCACCAGGAACGCTTGCAGAACCTGTTGGTGACTATAAAGAAATTCCATTTTTCAAAGGATTTCTTGAAGGCTTTTTAACATTAGATGCAATCGGAGCACTCGTATTATCAACGATTGTTGTAAATGCAATTCGCCAAAACGGTATACAAGATAAGAAATCCATTGCGAAATATACAATTATTTGCGGAAGCATTGCGGCTCTTTTCTTAACAATTGTTTACTTCTTACTAGGTTATATCGGCGCTTCAAACGGAAACTTAGGACAATTTGAAAATGGCGGTCAACTATTAGCAACTATTATGTATCAATTTTTTGGGACAAGCGGTAATGTTTTATTAAGTATCGCAATTATAGCTGCTTGTTTAACGACTGCAATCGGTGTTGTGAGTGCATTCGCCAACTATTTCACAACAGTATTAACAAATGTTTCATATAAGAAGCTTGTACTATACGTTTGTATTTTTAGCTTCGTTATTTCAAACTTAGGATTAAGTTTATTAATCAAAATTACATTACCCGTATTAATTATTTTATATCCAATTACAATCATTTTAATTTTCGTATCATTTATCGATAAATATACGAAACGTAAACCTTCTGTCTATATCGGAGCGATGATCGCAGCATTCATTATTAGCTGTATTCATGCACTTGATAATGTGGGAATGATACCAAGTTTTATCGCTAATATCGTACACACAATTCCTTTTTATAACTTAGGAATCGGCTGGATCGTTCCAGCAATAATTGGTGGTATAATCGGATACTTTATTCCGCAAACAGAAGCTGAAGGTGAAGTTTCTGTAAAATAAAAAGAAGAAAGCATGTATTTCATGCTTTCTTCTTTTTATTTTCTATCGCTGAATACAGTATTTGTATATGAGCGAACAGTTAACATATAGTAGCCTAAGTAAATTATGATATACACTCCTATACTACCTAGTATAGGAAGACTATATTCAAACATTCCTGTAAAGCCCATCAAACTTAAAAATGCAAAGAACGTATGACAAATCGCAAGCAGTAATGGTACTACGAAAATCGCTCCTACTTGTTTTCTTACAGACTCTGTTACTTCTCTTTTCGTTAGTCCGATTTTCTTTAACATTCCGTATGCTGGTCGCTCTGCCATCGCTTCTGTTATTTGTTTAAAGTATAAAATACAGCCAGTAGCAAGAATAAAAACAATCCCTAAAAATACACTTGCAAATAACAACACTGCACCATCTTGCAATTCAGATTGGCTCGCCTGCTCAAATGATTGTAATCTCGCTTCCTTTGAAAGGATAGTCCCTAAACTTTTCGTTAGCTCTCTACTACCGTTTCCTTCAACGATAAATCCACTTACCTTTGAAACAGCATTTCCTTGCTGCAACTTATTAAATAACGAGTCTTGAACAACAAGTCCAACCGGTGCCAGTTTCGCACTAACAATTGTTTCCTCACGATGATCAACAATTGTTATACCATTCTTCATCCCTTCAAAAGACACGTTGTTTCCTTCAAGCGAATTCTTTTCAATGTTATATGATTTATACGGATCTAATAAAATTGCTTCCTTTTCCGAATGAAGCACAGCTTTTTTATTACCTAACATAGAAGCTGATTTATTAAAATCCGACTCTTTTATAACTTGTACATTACCATTACCTATTAAATACCCAGTTAATATTTGTTCTCCATCTATCTTCCCTTGCATAGAGAGCATAGCTACAGACGTTTCATGTTTGATTGCTAACTCATGCTTTTGAATTTCTTCTCTAACTTTCTTATCTAATCCTTTTCCAGTTGTTACATACTCATAACTAACTGGATTCATTAATGCCGCTGTCTTCTGCGCTCCATAATACATACTAGAACTAATTCCAATCGTACATAGCGTCACTGCACTTAATAAAGATAATAGCGCAAGCATCTTTACGTTCCCTTTTATTCTAAAGAACAATGAAGAAATGGATAAAATGTTCGTTCCATTCCAATATTTCGTTTTATCTCCCTTTATTTTATGGAGTGATTTCACTGTATATTGCTCAAATAGTAAAAACGTACCTTTTACAATACACCCAAAAATAAGTAGACCTGTAATAAAAATTGCTCCAAACCCAAAAACTTGTGTGAGTAACGCAATTATATAACCTGTCATTAATAAAACAATCGCTCGTTTTGCCTTCTTACTTGAATACGTAGGTGCCTCTTCTTTCTGATTTTCACCATATAGTAATTCAACTAAACGATGCTCATAAATTAACTTTTTACTTTTCCATGATGCAATAAAGAAAATCGCACCTATCGTTATAAGAACTTCTACTATAGATAAAAATGAAATCGTAAATGTGAACGTAAACGCACTTCCCATTAACTTCACAAGAAGCCCTGCACATATATTCGCTATAAATAAACCAGAAATAATACCTAATACACTTGCCGCAGCACCAACTAATAACGTTTCATAAAAGAGTAACTTCGCAATTTCTTCTTTACGGATACCTAATAAACTATATAGCGCAATTTCTTTTTTCTTCTTTCTCAAAAAGAAGCTATTACAATAAAAAACAAATATCGTTAAAAAGATAATCAACAATATTTGTGCAAACGTAAATGTCGTTTCCACTTTATCCGACTCTTTTAAAAGAGCTACTACACTTTCATTTCGTTTAATCGATACGAATGTAAAATAAATAATAATGCTGCCTACTAATGAAATAAAGTATAGAAAATAATCTTTCATATTTCGTTTTATACTACGTTTTGATACTTCTAAAAAATCCATCGTACACCTTCACCTGCTCTCACATTTCTCTATACATGAAGTGTACACAAAATTGTATTTCTCCCCTATCGATTTTCATTACATCTCTCTTACGATATTGTAATATAACAAAATAAAAGAACCTAGTTTCCTAGGTTCTTCACATCGTATGTTTAAAAGTAAATAACTCTTCTTTTGACTGCACAGCAGATTGTTCCTCTTCTGCAACGTCCTTCTTTATCTCTCCTCCTAACCTTACTTTCATCATCGCCTCTTCTATACTTTTTACAATCATATTTCCTGAAAAAATAGTAAGTCCAAAAAATGTGATGGGAACGAGCGGAATCCACGGATTCACTGTTAATGATCTAAAATAGACTCCAATTAAACCTGACCATTCATGCGTGTAAGATTCTATTTCTTCTATCGGTCCTAAAAACTGAACTGTTCCGCCAAAGAATATTTCCAGTAATCCTAAGTGCAGTAAAATAGTAAGAGTTTGCGTAAACTGCTGAAGAAATACGAGTATAAACGTCATATAGAGATGCGGGAAAATATGCTTTATAACAATGTGCCTTCTCGATCCACCTAATATGCACGCAGCTTCAATAAATTCTTCGGTTCTCAATTTACGTACTTCCTTCGCAACATACAGTGCAATAACTGGCATCACAAGCATTACAAGTAATAAAACTTGAAACGAAGCTCTTTCAAAAAAGGTTGTTGTTTCCTCCCCACTCCCAAATGCATTTGCAAGGTGAAGAAAAAAATACGCAATCATAACTGTTGGAATAACTGTAAAACTATCAAAAAAAGCCTCGATTTTTGAAAACCCTCTTTTTACATATGTTCCAAGTACAACACCAAAAAACACACCTATCACCATTCTAAGTGCCGCAATTAAAATAGATATACCAATCGTCCACTTCGCACCTTCAATGACTAAATGTAACAGGTCGTATCCTTTCCGGTCTGTCCCAAGTAAAAATTGTAATGAAGGTGAAAACGGTGGCACTTGTGGATTTTCATCCGCATCATATTGCAATGTAACTTGTCTAATATGTCCATCATTCCATATCGTATTTCCGATGCTCAAAAGAACTAATATGAGAAGAAACCCAATGCTTATCCAAAATCTTTTATCGCGTTTTATATACGTCCACATATTATAGTCTCTCCTTCATCGCAGCTGGAATGAGATAATGAAACAATTTAAACAAAATAAAAATCGGAATATAAATAAGCAGCACACTAACGATGAAAACCTCAACCCTAATACTCTCATACGATTTCAAAAACATAAAAATACCACCCGTATTAAAAATCCATTCTATAATATATAAATTAGATAACATAAAAAAGATATTCGTTTTCGCAAAGTAAAGTGTACTAAGCAACACATTTCGTAAAACATGACGATTTAAAATATGAAAACGATTCAGCCCTTTCGCCTTAGCAAATAGTACATAATCTTTTTCTAGCTCATTTTCAAAACGAAGCACTAACATTTTTACAAACAGAATCGTAGTCGGTATACTCAAACAAAATATCGGCAATCCTCTAATCGACTCGCCTCCAATTGACGCAATTTGAAAAGGTAAAAAGCCTGTTCTTTTAAAAAACCATATAACCAAAATTTGTGATGCTAAAATAAGTAGAATGTCTGGAATAGATTCTAGGAAGATGAGAAATGATTTAATGCGATGCTGTATACGCGGTGAACTATTCATAATGACATAAACAATACAAAATGCTACAAATAATGAAATGAAAAAAGCCGCCAAAAAAATCACAATCGTTTCTTTATAATGGACGAACAACTGCGGAAATAAAAATTTACCTCTCACATATTGAAAATTGGAGATATCCATTAAGTTCACAAACACTTCTTTTAAACTCTGTATGTACTTTGATGCATGCAACTCAAATCCATAAAATAATTTTGGCAGTGCCCCTAAAAAAATAATACCCAAAATCGAAATAATAAATTGAACCGTCACTTCCATCCCATTCAGAAAAACTTTTTTGACCACGTTTTCCCTTCTCTCTCTATATAATTTCCCCTTTAATTTTATTCTTAATTTTCTGAATTGTAAATATTTATACATAAAAAAATCACTAGGTTATGATTCTAGTGATTCTTTATGCGCATGCCCTTCTCTTTTCGCAAACGGCATATACAAAATAAAACATCCAATAAGTGCAGCTATTTCTAATGAAATAATATAGTAAGGGTGTGGCCCTAACATATCGAGTAATGAAGCAGTTTCTGGCTTACGAGCTAAAAACATATAATTGCCACCTGTTTTGTAGTTCACAAAAGAAACGATTTGAATTATTATGTTTAAAAATATCATCGTACGCTTAATTGATTGCAAGGTCGGTCTATATCCTTCTACCCACGTCATAAAGAGTGGTGCCCAAATGAGTAATACATGTGCAACGAAGAATTCTATAAAGCGAAAATGCGGAAAAGCATATTGCACGTTCGGCGTTAAAATAGCTTGTGATGCACCGATAATTCCTGTAAAAAATACAATCTCATATATGCGATAACTTTTCGTTACAATCATAATCGATGCTAACAATAAACTAATCGTACATAACTCGAATGGTAATGAAGTGCCTAGTTCAAAAATCCTCGCTTTCCATTCCCACATATGGAGCCCAATTTCACTCCCAATAAATAAAAATGCAATCGCATATCGAACCGCTATATTCCACTCACTTTGCCGTAATATATCTTGGTATTGATACAGAAAAAATATCCCCACCAACATAATAAATAATATAAGGACGTGTTGCCTTGAGTATGGAATAAATGGTTTTAATGGATGCGCACTAAAATAAGCTTCCATCTTCCTTCCTCCTCTCCTTCATACAATATTATTGTTAGAAAGAAACAACGAGTCAATTCATCTGCTTAAACCATGTACAACCTCTACATTACATTTACATATCGATACCTTACAAAACTGTAAGGTTATTGTAAGCTAAAACGATTTGTCAGATTCTTCACCTCTTCTATACTTAATGTAGATACTAAAACGAACGAAAAGGTGATAAATAGATGAAGAAGAAAAATAAAGTGTTAATTACTAGTGTAGTAGCGATCGGAATTGCAGCTGGATCATATTTTGCATTTGCTGGCGGTGGTTCAGAAGTAGCAATGGCATATAGCGGTTATAAAATTACGGAAAAACAAATTGAAAATGCACAAAAATTTGGCGGCGAAGTTATTCCAAATGGTATTGAAACAATTTCATTCGATCCAACAAAAGGTACGTATGAATTAGCTGTTAAAAAAGGTGATGAAGTGAAAAAAGGTCAGCTTCTGTTTAAATATAATGACCCTACTGCTAAACAAGGTGTAACAGAAGCAGAAATGCAAAAGAAAATCGCACAAAAAGAAGTAACATTGTTCCAAAAACAAATTGATGCAGCGAAACAAAAATTACAAAAAGATAAAAATGCAGGCCTTCCCGCTGAAGCATTAAAAGCATCAGAAATTGAAGTTGGGCAATTAGAATCACAACTTGAAATGAAGAAGTTTGAAGTAGAAAAAGCTGATGAAATGATTAAAGTAGCAAAAGAGAAAGTAAACACACTTTCTGTAACGAGTCCAGCCGACGGTGTAATTGATGATATCGTAAAAACTGCTGATGAAAAAACTGGTATGAGTGGCATTACACTTCGTCACGCTGGTCAATTTAAAGTAAAAGGTCAACTTTCTGAATATGAACTTGCTAGTATGAAAGTTGGGCAAGAAGTAACTGTTTCATCAAAAACTGTCGCTGGTAAGACTTGGACAGGAAAAGTAACAGAAATCGGTTCTACACCATTAAAGAGCATGGACGAAAACAAAACTGTTTCTAATTATCAATTCACTGTCACATTAGATAATAGTGAAGAATTACAAAACGGCTTCCATGTTTACGTAACGAGTAAATCTGGCGAAGCAACTGGTACGATTGTTCCGAAAAGCAGCATTGTGAAAAAAGGTGACAAAAATGTTGTCTTCGTTGTAAAAGACGGTAAAGCGAAAGAACAAGCAGTTACTGTTGAATTCGAGACAGATAGCGAAGCAAAAGTTTCTGGAGTGAAAAAAGGAGAGGAAATTATCTCTAAACCTGAAAAAGACTTAAAAGACGGTATGGAGGTTGTCACTCAATGATTAACTTAAAAGGCATCACGAAATCTTTCCAAAATGGTGCAGAGTCCGTTCAAATATTACACGGAATTGATGTAACACTAAACCAAGGAGAATTCACTTCTATTATGGGACCATCTGGTTCTGGTAAATCAACATTAATGAACATTATCGGTTGCTTAGATAAGCCAACGACAGGTGCGTACGAACTAGCTGGTCAAAACATTTCAGACATGTCTGAAACAGAACTTGCACATGTTCGTAATAAAGAGATCGGATTCATATTCCAAAACTTTATGTTATTACCGAGACTTACAGCACTTCAAAATGTAGAACTACCTCTTATTTACGCTGGAGTCGATAAAAAAGAAAGACGTGAGCGCTCATTAGCAGCTTTAACAAAAGTCAGTTTAGCTGATCGTGCTACTCACTTACCAAATGAATTGTCAGGTGGACAAAAGCAGCGTGTCGCAGTCGCACGTGCAATCGTAAATAACCCGAAATTTCTCTTAGCAGATGAACCGACGGGTGCACTTGATACGAAAACAAGTACACAAATTATGGATCTCTTTTACGAATTAAACAAACAAGGCTCAACAATCATTATGATTACCCACGATCGTGAAATTGGGGAAGCGGCAGCACGTCAAATTGTAATTCGTGACGGAAATATCGTCCAAGATTGGAGAGGTTAATTTTGAACACGAGTGAAAATATACGCATGGCCCTTTCCTCTATCTTTGCTCATAAAATGCGTTCTATATTAACAATGCTAGGTATTATTATCGGTATTAGCGCCATTATTACTATCATTTCAATGGGTGATGGTACAAATGCAAAGTTTAAAAAAGAGTTAGGCCAAGGAAAAGATACTGAAGTAACGATTTACTACAACAACCCTGATTATGGAACTGATAGTGCCAAAATCACACCTGATATGCTAAAACGTCTTCAAACTGTACCAGGCGTTAAAGATGTTTATCCAGATGTAAGTATGAAAGTAAAAGCATCTTCTGGTTCAAAAGATGTCTCTCTTGATTTAAAAGGTGGAACAGGCGCCTTTATGACAGATTCGAAAATAAAATTAGTTCACGGTCGTGAATTAAACGACAGCGAATTAAACCAAGCAATTCCTGCTGTTATATTAAATGAAGAAGCTTTCAACAAATTATTTAGTGGTTGGGAATCAAATCTATACACAGATGTAAAAGGAAAGCCGTATAAAATAGTCGGTGTATACGAAACGAAAAACGAATTTGGAATGGCTATGCCTGAAGGTTATACATCTCTTGAAAACGCGCCTGTCATTTCAGGAGTAAATGAGTATGACTCTGTAAAATTAACAATGACCTCTCCGGCCGAACGTAAAAGTGTAGAAAAACAAGCTGTTTCTGTTTTAAACGACATGAAAGCTCCTAAATTCGAGCACAAATTCGAAGCACAGGACTTAGGTGAATTTACGAAGCAATTAGACGAATCCATCGGTATGATGAAAATGGTATTCGGTGGCATTGCCGCTATCTCCCTACTTGTTGGTGGTATCGGTGTAATGAACATCATGCTTGTATCTGTAACAGAACGTACACGTGAGATCGGTATTCGTAAAGCACTTGGTGCAACGCGCGGTAAAGTATTAACACAATTCTTAATTGAATCTTGTATTTTAACAGGACTCGGTGGTTTCATCGGATTCATGCTTGGTATTTTCTTCGCTTGGATCGTCTCAATCTTTGCCGGATGGCCACTCGTTATCTCAAAAGAACTTGGACTTCTTTCAGTAGGTATCTCAATGCTAATCGGTATTGCATTCGGTTTACTACCAGCAAACAAAGCTGCTAAACTTGATCCAATTGAATGTTTACGATATGAGTAAATAAAAAAACGTAGGAGTTTACACTCCTACGTTTTTTATTTTGTTGAAGGCAAATGTAATTTCATCGACGTTTTGACAAAAATAAGAACCTCTAACTTCTATTATATAAAGTGAAACTATAATCAGTGGGGATTTTACTGCCCACAAATAGCGGGATAATTCTACTGCAATTCGTGAACCAATTCATAACGATATCGTCCCTCTAAATCATGTTTCTTCTATTATATATGTTTCATGTTACGAATATCTTTTTATCATTTAAACTTTCATTTCTCGCGAAAGCTATCAAGCAATCCTATTATTGCAAAAATAATATGTAATAACACAAATTCAAGGCGTAATTTTTTCCATACTACAATTTACTTTGTAACAATTATATCTCTATTTCATTAAAATCCCCCCTATATATACGACTTCACACACAAGAAGATTATATTTTCATAACTACATTACGATTCAAATAGTTAAATATCCCTTTTTTGTAACGTTACAGAAACATTTACGTAACATCACTGATACATTATTAATCTATTAGCAATTAAAATTGTATTGATTTTATGATTCTTATGTTCTAATCCCCTAGAAAACGCTATCAAGATATTAATGGAATTATTACAGAATATTAATGCCTCGTTACGAATGCTTTGTAGTTTTGTGTTTTCCGCAAATAAGAAAATAATGGTTGCTATAATGAGGTCAACGAAAACAAATGCAATGGAGGCTATTATGAAAAAATTTATGGGTATAGCAACAGCAGCGGTTTTTGGTCTTGGGATTTTCACAACATCTGCTAAAGCAGAAACAATCGTAACGACTGATGTACTAAATGTACGAGAAAACCCAACTACTGAATCACAAGTTGTCGGAAAGTTATTAGATGGATATAAAGTTAACGTTTTACATACAGAAAACGGCTGGTCAAAAGTTAAATTAAATAGTGGTAAAGAGGCTTTCATAAGCGCTGACTACACAAAAGATACTTACTACGTAACAGCAAACGTATTAAACGTACGTGCTGGAGCGAATACAGATTCAGCGATTCTTGGTAAATTGAAAAAAGATGATGTAATCGAAACAACACACCAAGTACAAAATGATTGGATCCAATTTGAATATAACGGCCAAACAGCTTATGTACACATTCCTTACTTAACAGGAAAAGCACCAGTTAAAGTTCAGCCAGTAGTTAAAGCTGAAAAAGTAACTAACGTTCAAGATACAGCTAAAGTTCGTGAAGCAGTTAAAGCCGGGGAAGTAGCTGAAACTCAAGCAAAAGCTAAGGCTCAAGAAGCAACTAAAGCTCGTGAAGCAGCTGAAGCTCAAGCAGAAGCTAAGGCCGGGGAAGCTGCTAAAGCTCGTGAAGCAGCTAAAGCTCAAGAAGCAACTGAAGCAGCTAAAGCTCAAGCAGAAGCTAAGGCTCAAGAAGCAGCTAAAGCTCGTGAAGCAGCTAAAGCTCAAGAAGCAGCTGAAGCTCAAGCAGAAGCTAAGGCTCAAGAGGCAGCTAAAGCTCGTGAAGCGGCTAAAGCTCAAGAAGCGGCTAAAGCTCAAGAAGCAGCTGAAGCTCGTGAAGCGGCGGCTAAAGCTCAAGAGGCAGCTGAAGCTCGTGAAGCAGCTAAAGTTCGTGAAGCGGCTAAAGCTCAAAAACCAGCTACACAACAACCTGTTGCGAAAGAAACTGAAACAAGTGCACCATCTTCTTCTCGTGAATTAAGAGTTGTAGCAACAGCTTACACAGCAGATCCACTTGAAAATGGTTACAAAGCCGGAGATCAAGTAAAATCAGCTATGGGCCATAACTTAACAGCTAATCCAAACATGAAACTAATTGCAGTTGATCCAAGTGTAATTCCATTAGGTTCAAAAGTATGGGTTGAAGGTTACGGAGTAGCAATCGCTGGTGATACTGGTGGAGCTATTAAAGGAAATAAAATTGACGTTTTAATGCCAGATAAAGGTACATCAAGTAACTGGGGACGCCAAACAGTTACAGTGAAAATTTTAAACTAATTATAAAAAAAGAGTTAGTCTCATTATTGAGGCTAACTCTTTTTTTATGATTCTTACATTCTTTCTTTCTCTTGAAAGTAACTAATATGATCCCGAAGCCACTTTCGCTCTGACATAAATAAGTTCCCTCGTTTTTTATATACTTTATCAAACGTCTTTAAAACTTCTTCATGATCAGCAAACTTATGTAAGAAACGAAGAGCAATAACAATCTCTGATTCATCGGTAGGTACTACTTCATTTTTACGCCTTCTAGAAACAATCTTATTCACACGTTCACAAATTGGCTTAATCGCCATCTCATCTCCATATGCATAAATAGCTCGAATGGCCTCGTATTTCACCATAATATTTCTATCCTTTAAAGCTTCAATATAAACTATTTGTAAGTCCACTCCCCCTATTTTTGCTAACACTTCAATAACGGTTGAACGAACATAAGCACTATCCCTATATAAAAGCTTTGTTAATGGAAGAATCGATTGATTTGTTCCAATCTCAAGCAAAGTATAACAAATATTTGTAATCTCACCCTTATTTTCTTCAGTAGCTAGTAACTTTAGTAAAGCACTTTCCGCTTCTAATGATTTATATAACTTTAAGGAAGAAATAGCCCAAGAACGAGCTCCATCGTTTTTATGATAAATATAAGGAATAATTTTATTGGTATTACTTACTTCTGGTAACTGATAAATATTACTAAGCATTTCACTTAACAGAGTCGGACTTTCTTCACATTCCAAACGATCTATAAGGTAATCAGCAATACAGATTTCTTTCGTATTTATAGCGAGTTTCGTCATTAAATAATAAATATTTTTCCTCATAGATACCTTCTTGGTTTTGATTATCTTCTGCTGTAAATAAGGAAAAGCTAATAGGTCAGTTAGCTCTTTTGCTTCATCATACGCACGATGCCAAATCTCTGTTTCTTCATCCGCCATCCTCCTTAATAAATCATCTATATACTCTTCCATCTCCTTCTCTCCCGTCCAAATTAAATCTATCTCTTTGCATTCTATATACGATAGATTACTATTTCAACAGAAAAAAGAGGATGCCATAGCATCCTCTCCTCTCCTGCCCTATTCCACACAAGTAAACTGTGTCCAAGCTCCTACATAATCTAGTAAGAATAACTCTTCTTCTGCAATTGTACCGACAATATTTTTCCGTTCATCTATCGGCATTTCTTTCAGAATAATTTGTAGTTCACCTTTATACTTTCCGAATAGGTTATTACCAATTACAACTTGCCCTCTTTCCTGTCGTACACTTTCGCGCACTGGGAAATCATAGTCTTTGTACTTTTTACGTACTTCTGTAGAACGTACCATATATTCTGTTATGTCGCCGCGTCTTACGTGTAATTCTTGCAGTGTCGCTCTCTTCTCTACTTCAGTCGCTTCGTCTACAAATTGTACTTTCAGCTGTAACATGTAACGATTTAAGTTTCCGAGTCTCTCTAACTCTTCTTCACTTGCATAAGCATTTCCGATAATAACATCATCAATAAGCCCTGTTGCCCATAAATGTTTCGCTTGTACTTCAATCGATAAGTTACGATGTTGTTCTAACGTACATAATCCGTCATTAATATCCCATGGACCGATTTCAGCTGCATGTGACGTAATAAAGGCTGCCGTGCGAATACCTTGCTTTTTAAAGCGTTCACTACAGCGAATGAAATAATCATACGGAAGACCAGTAAATTTTTGCGGATAGAAGTTATGACAACCAATTAAAGCTGATTTATTCGCCTGATGTGAAAGAATATTTTCTAAGTATGCAATATCATTACTTACGTTTAGCTCAATTTTTAAGTCGTACGGATTATTCGTCATTTTCGCTTCTGTTAATCCGTCAAAACCTACATCTAAACGAATACCATCTGCACCTAACTCTGCAAAGAATGATAGATCACTATAACTAATATCAAGTTGATCGAATACAGCCGGAGCTACATCTAAAATAACTTCCATATTGTTATCTTTTGCATGATTAATAATTTCTTTAAATTCAGCTACAATTTCCTCTTTTGGACGATTAACAGACAGCAAACATGTGAATATTCTTGAAAAACCGTGGCGTGCCGCTGCCGAAATGTATGCCATATCTTGTTCTTTCGTTGAATGCTCTGGATAAAGTGAAATTCCTAATTTACGCTCCATGCTTTTGCATCTCCTTCACACGTTGTATTAATGCCATGCTCGTAAATCTATATTTTGCAGATAAACATGTTGCACATAAAATCGTTGGTACGATGATAAAGTACGGTGATTCTAAACTAAATGCCACATAAGCTCCCATTGAACATCCAATAAATAATATCGACACAAGTAGTAAAACTAATAGCGATTTACTTTGTACCCACTTTGAATAATGTGCAATACACTGCCCCGCCACGAATGTAATTAAGATGATAATTGCTCCGAGCATTCTGTTTTCTCCTCTCCTGCTAATTGTTGTTTCTCATACATTTTGAAGAATGGATAGTAAATAACGAATGAGATAACAAAGTTAACAAGTACAAGTACACCGGCCATAATTGTCCAGTCCGTACTAATAATCGCTGCAATTGGCGCTAACATCGTAAATGGCAGCTTCGCCATCATGAGCGGAATCATACCTGAAACAACTGCGAAATATGATACCGTCGTTGTAACTAACGGTGTAATAACGAACGGAATAATTAAGATTGGATTCATTACAATTGGTGCCCCGAAAATAATTGGTTCGTTAATATTGAATAATCCTGGTACGAATGATAATCTACCTAACTCTTTTAAGAACTTAGATTTAGAGAACATAAACATAATAACTAAAGCTAACGTTGAGCCTGATCCACCGATCCATACGAACCATTGAATAAATTGCTCTGTAAATAAGTTTGGTAACTGATGCGCATTTCCTGTAGCCGTAAATACTTCCATATTTTCAAGAATTGCTGAATCCCACATCGGACGAATGATTGGTCCTAAAATCGCTGGGCCATGTATACCGAACGACCAGAAGAACACGATTAAGAATACTGTTAATAAACCGCCGAATAAATTATTTCCTACTAATACTGATTTTAATGGTGCGATTAAATATGTGATTGTTGTGTTTACATCAAATTTTAAACCGTAACGAATCCCCCAGAATAAAAGAATAACTACTAAAGTTGGAATTAATGCTGCAAACGAGTTTGCAACTGCTGGTGGTACACTATCTGGTAATTTAATCGAAATATTATGCTTAATCATAAAGTGATAAATTTCTACTGCAATTAGTGCTGTAACAATTGCTCCGAATAAAGAAGTTGCACTTAATGTTCCTACTGAAATATATCTACCTGCATCAATAACACCTGGTACAGCTTTTGTTATTTGAATTGGTTCAACTGATGCTAGTAAAAAGGCGAGTACAGATAATAATCCTGCACTTAATTGATTGAGCTGATAAAAGTTCGCGAGTGAAGCCCCTACCCCAAACGCTGCGTATAATGCCATTAATCCTACTGTAAATCGGAATGGAATATCTAAAATATGGCGAAACGGTGCAATCCACTCCATATATGCATCAATTGGTAAGTTTAAAAAGATAACGAAAAATGACCCGACAATCGTTAACGGTAATGTAGAAATAACTCCATTTCGAATTGCTAATAAATGTCGTTGCCCCGCAATCTTTTGCGTTGTCGGCATAATCTTCTGTTCCATAAAACTCATAAAACCATTCATCGATAACCCTCCCTATATTCAATGTGGCGAAATTCAAAAGTTATAACATTATAATGTTTATATTTAAAAAAATATAATTACGCTAAAACTAATTGTTCAGCTTGCTTAAGTACTTTCAAACCATCACACATGCCATAATCTCGTTGTTCTATAATTGCAACTGGTATATCGTATGATTTCGCAAGAAACTCTACTGCTGGAAACAAATACTTCACCTGTGGTCCAATTAAAACAACATCAGCATTTTTTATTTCCAGTTTCACAAGTTCTGAATCAACTGCTTTAATTTTATAATCCTTCCCTTGTTTCTTTGCCTCTTCTTGCATTTTTCTTACAACCATACTCGTTGACATACCTGCCGCGCAACATAATAAAATGTACATCTTATACTGTCACTTTCTCTTCCACTCGTTTATGAAGAGTAATAAATTCTTCAGCAAGTTCTTTCACTGTAATGGCATTCATTAAATGATCTTGTGCATGCACTAATAATAAACTTATTTCTGCATGATTTCCTCTTGCTTCTTCTTGAATTAAATCCGTTTGAATACGATGAGCGGATGATATTTCCTCACTAGCAAGTGTCATCTTTTCACTCGCATTCTCAAAATCTCCTTGTCTTGCAAAAGCAATTGCTTCAAGCGCTGCGCTTCTCGCGTTGCCACCATGTAAAATTAACGCAAATGGAGTTTGCATATCAGTCATTTAAAATTCCCCCAAGTTATGTTTTTTCTATATTTTTATCTTATTATGAAAACGCATACAATTAAACATAAAAAACTTCCGTTGTGTAACGGAAGTTTTAATATACTTTTTCATAATGATAGTAAGATTTCTTGAAAATCATCAACAGCTTGAGCCTGATGCAATTTTTCTATTATAGTTTGATTAGACATAATATCATATAAAAAATCATAAAGCTTTTGTAAATCTTCATTATTATTGCGCTTCACACTAAATAAAATAATAACTTGTACTTTTTTATCTCCCCAGTCAATCGCCTTATCGAGTGTACAAAACATCAAAAATGTTTTCTCACTTAATAACTGCATCGGATGCGGAATTGCCACTAAATTTCCAACCGCTGTAGGAGATGTGTTCTCTCTCTCCATAACAGAAGCATAAAAGTTTGCGGGTACATAGTTTTTCTCAGCAGCTTTCTCACATAAAAACTGGATAACCTCTTCTTTTGTAGAAGCACTACGATTTAAGAAGATCAAATCTTCCTTAATATATTGCTGCACACTACTATTTACATGCGTAAATAACTGCTGACCAATCGATTTAATCTCTTTATCATCAAATATTGAGTTTACCTTTATAACTGGCACAGGCAAACCACTCGGTATATGAATCGTACTAATAATACAATCTATTTTATCCTTATAAAGTTCTTCTATCTTCAATTGATAATAGCCTGTAATCCCTACAATCTCTAATTTATCTCGAAACTGTGATAGAATTTTATATTTCAGTAGCTGTGCACTCCCTTGACCAGTCGCACAAACTAATAAACATCTTTTCTTTTGATTCTTTTCTTGCAAACGACTCATCGCTCCGCCGAAGTGAATGGCAATATAACCAATCTCACTCTCTGGAATGGATTCACCCGTATATTCACCAATTATATCTCCAACGAGAACTGCAATTTCAAAAGCATATGGATAATTTTTTTTCACTTCTGCCAAAAGAGGATTTCTCGTATTTAACTTATATCTCAAACGATTTAATAACGTTTTTAAATGAACACCAAAACCAAATAATAATTCTTCATCATAATAAAAAGTAAGATTCCGTTCTTCCGCTACTTTGAAAAGAATATGCTGCATGAATGCATATACGTCTTTCCCTAATAGCTCTTCCACATTTTCATAGCGATCTCTTGCTGTAACAGCAGTACTTAATAAATGCATCGTCACATATAAAATTTCTTCTTCTGGAAATTGAAGTTTTAGCTCTTCCCCTAAATTCCCTAAAATCTGTTTCGCAATTTTATATTCTTTCTTTATTATAAGTTCAGATTCCTCTACATGCAGTGCTTGAATGTAATGATCATCCCTGCATCTCTTTAAAGCAATCGCAATATGAATTGATAAATTATCAATTTCTATATCTGATAAATATATCGTTCCTCCCTCGATATACTTTAATATAACTGAGCGGATGAGAGAAATATGGGGTAACGATAAATATGTGTCCGTCTGCTCATAGTTCTCATGAAACGGAGTATGGTCATAACGCGGCAAACCATATTGTGATAAACAAGAACGAATATTAAATTCTTCTCCTACAATACGTATACCATAATATGGTCTTTTTTCAATTTGTAACTCATAGCGACTACAAATATCTGTAACATCTTTCATAATTAAGTTTACAGTAGATTTACTCACATAAATCTCTTCCGCTAGCTGTGAAAGCTTCACATACCCATCTGTCGTTAAAATACGGTGTAAAATATAAGCTACTCTTTCTTCATAAGAAGTTGGAATCTTTTCTGTCTGTTTTTGAAATACATTTACGCAAAAATCTTCAAACTTCTTAGTTTGTATAATTTCTAGTTCGTACCCATTCCCTCTTTGTGATTCAATTTTCGCTCCGTGTTCTTCCAATATATCATTTAATAATTTTATATCCTTTTGAATCGTCTTCGTTGATACGTGTAAACGGCTCGCTAAAAAAGCTCGATTTAGCATCGATTTCTCTTCTAAAAACTCCTCTAAAATGGAAATTAATCGCTGATGCACTTTTGTCATAGCTCTTCCTCTCGCTCTTTATATAAAAGGGAAAAAGCCACTGAAATCAGTAGTTTTTTCCCTTTTATCCCGCGTTCATTATTTCTTTAGCGTAAATCCAAACTTATCCCAAGCTTGTAAATAATCTAATAAGAAGATTTCTTCCTCTATAATTCGGCCAACTACATTTGTTTTTCCTGTATTCACCATATCTTTTAAAGCAATTTGCAATTCACCTTTATATTGGCCATATTGCTCATTATCAATTAAAAGATCGCCACGCTTAATTTCACGCGTATTATGCGGTTTAAACTCTTCCTTTTTATATTTCACACGACTTTGTGTAGAACGAATCATATATTCAGATACATCCCCGCGATAAAAATGAGGTTCTTCTAATACGATAATTCTTTCTAAATCTGTTGTTGTATCGTATAGTTCTATATCAAATGTTTGTTTCTCTTTATTTAACGCACCTAGTGCTTGTAATTCTTCTTCTGAAGCATAAGCATTCGCAATAATAACATCATCAATTAATTCTGTTGCAAACAAATGCTTCGCCTGTGTTGTCATCGGTAATTCGCGATGCTGCTCTAACGTACATAACCCTTCTGTTACTGGCCAAGGTCCGTATGTTGCATCAAATGATGAAATAAAAGCAGCCGTTCTCATACCGTAATCTTTAAATTGTTTCGAGCATTTAATGAAATGATCGTATGATAATCCTGAATAACGATGTGGATAAAAATTATGGCAACCAATTAAATTTTCACGATTTGGTCTATGGCTCATAATGTTATCTACATATTTCGTACCGTTACTCATATTAATTTCAATTTTTAAGCCGTATGGATTGTAAGTCATAATCGATTCTTCTAAACCAGAGAATCCAACATCTAAACGGATACCGTACGCTCCTAACTCATGGAAGAACGATAAATCATTATATGAAATACCTAATTGTGTAAAGACAGACGGACTAATATCAACTAATACTTGGAACCCTAATGCATTTGCATGAGAGATCGTTTCTTTAAACTCTTCTATAATTGTCTCTTTCTCGCCATCTACAGATAATAAACATGTGAATACACGTGTAAATCCGTATTTACTCGCTAATGTTACATACTCTTTATCTTTCTCTACTGTCGAATGCTCTGGATAAATAGAAATACCTAATCGTCTCATATGTACACGCCTCTTTCTTCATCATATTGTAAACCTTTTCAAATATATGTAGCGAAAAAGTATGTATCCCCTTTTCTTCCACTACAATTTGAATCCGCTTTCTTTAAAGAAAAAACAATTTCTATCATTCATAACAACTACAAGTCTATACATCTATACTTTACATCTTTTTTTCATAGTTGTGTAGCATTTACACAAATTTGTCAGTTTTCCAACTTAAAATTGTTATCCGCTTTCAAGACACCTTCCTTGACTGTTACATTGACCAATACATATACTCGAAAGAACAGAGATAAAGTGAAACTTTAATCAGTGGGGGTTTTGTTCATCCCCCACTGATTATTAGCCTTCACCAATCGGGCGTTTACGGGCAGCAGGGCTCCCGCCTAACTTCTTTGCTCCAGCCGGATTTTGAGGTGGGAGTTTTACTGCCCACAAATAGCAGGAAAAAATTTATATAGGGGATGAATATATGGGAGAGGCAGTACTCGTAAAACGAGAACCGTTATGGACAAAAGAGTTTATTGCGCTAATTCTAGCAAACTTATGTATGTTTTTAGGATTTCAAATGTTAATTCCAACTTTACCTGTTTATGTGAAAGAAATTGGGGGCACAAGTTCAAATATCGGATTCGTTGTCGGCATGTTTACCGTTGCAGCACTTTTTATTAGGCCGCTAACTGGAAATGCCTTGCAGAAATTCAACAAAAAAATCATTTTAATGATTGGTACCGCTATTTGTTTACTCGCTATGGGCAGTTATCTTTTCGCTTCAACCGTTTTTCTATTGCTTGCCGTTCGAATTTTACACGGAGCTGGTTTTGGTATTACAACGACTACATACGGAACTGTCGTTTCAGATTTAATTCCGCAAGCTCGCCGCGGAGAAGGCATGGGATACTTCGGTCTTTCTGGAACTATCGCCATGGCGCTCGGTCCGCTTATCGGACTTTGGCTTATGCAAGCATATAACTTCACGATTCTTTTTTTATGCGCACTTTCATGCACAATAGTTTCATTAATATTAACGAAACTACTTCAAATCAAAAAATCGCCGCAACCACCACAGCAAACATCTGGTACCTTTCTCGATGGATTTATTGAGCGTAAAGCTTTACTTCCTTCACTATTAATATTATGTATTACATTAATGTACGGGGGAATTGGGAGCTTTATCACATTATTTGCTACAGAAGTCGGGATTGCTGATATTAGTCTCTTCTTTTTATTTAACGCACTTGCAATCGCTGTAACTCGTCCGTTTTCTGGAAGATTATATGATACGAAAGGCCATACATTCGTCATCATTCCAGGAGTTATTATTACGTTTACAGGTATTATCTTGCTGTCATATACAACTACAATTCCGAGCTTAATTATTGCCGCAGCGTGCTACGGAAGTGGTTTCGGAGCAATTCAACCAGCACTACAAGCATGGATGATTGACCGAGTAGCACCGCACCGGAGAGGAGTAGCAACAGCAACATTCTTCTCAGCATTTGATCTTGGAATTGGTGCTGGAGCGATTATTTTTGGATTCATTGCACACTTTACCAACTATGCAACTGTATATCGATATTCCTCTCTATTACTTATCGCTTTTCTTTTCATTTACATCACAAGCTTACGGAAGCAAAAACAGGGGGATAAAACAAAAGAAAAAGCCGTTGGGTAATGCTAATTGGTTCTTTTTCGAAGTACTTAGACCAAAAAATCATGTATACACATTGAAAAAAGTAGTGGATTCCTAAAAAAATCACACTGCTTTTTTCATTTAATATATTCATTTCAAACCTCCCCATTTCCCCTACATATTTTTCTAACTTTAATCAAAAAATATACAAAGAACCATTATTATAAATAAGGTGACACTTTACTTAGCGCATCCAATTTGGATAGTTTACCTCTCCTATTTTTACTATCCGCAAATAGTGTGATAAATGTGACTTCTTTACAAACCGATCAGATATATCATCTAAAAAACCAATTAAATCCAGGTGTTTCTTTAAAGATTTGTAAACTTTTTATCCCTTTGTAAATTTAGTGTAAATTTTACTGATAAACCGTTTACAGTGCCTCAAGGTTTAGTTAATAATTACATCGTACATGAAATTTAAGGAGTGGAATGCGTGGAATACAATATTCAAGATATGATCTTCCAGTTCATTGGTGGATTAGGTATTTTCTTATTCGGGATTAAATACATGGGCGATGGACTGCAACAAGCAGCTGGAGATCGTCTTCGCGATATTCTAGATCGTTTTACAACAAACCCTCTCATGGGCGTACTAGCAGGTATGTTAGTTACAGTATTAATTCAATCAAGCTCAGGAACAACCGCTTTAACAGTCGGACTTGTAAGTGCTGGATTTATGACATTAAGACAAGCAATTGGTGTTATTATGGGTGCGAACATCGGTACGACAGTTACTGCATTTATTATCGGGATTAAAATCGGAGAATACGCTCTCCCAATTATGGCAGTTGGAGCGATTTTACTATTCTTCTTTAAAAATAAAAAAGTACATTCTGTAGGTCAAGTTGTATTCGGTTTTGGTATGTTATTCTTCGGTTTAGAATTAATGAGCGCAGGTATGAAACCTCTTCGTTCTTTAGAGTCATTCCAAGAGTTAATGGTTAGCATGAGTGATAATCCAATTTTAGGAATTATTGTCGGTACAGTGTTCACTTTAATTGTACAAAGCTCAAGCGCAACAATCGGTATTTTACAAGAACTATTCGGCCAGGGTGCTATTGATTTACAAGCTGCTCTTCCTGTATTATTCGGTGATAACATCGGTACAACGATTACAGCCGTATTAGCAGCAATCGGTACTTCAATTGCAGCAAGACGTGCAGCATTAGTTCACGTTATCTTTAATATTATCGGTACCATTATCTTTACGATTATATTAATACCATTTACAAGTTTAATTCAATATTTCCAAACGTCATTAAATTTAAATCCAGAAATGACAATTGCATTTGCACATGGAACATTTAACGTAACGAATACAATCATTCAGTTCCCATTCATTGCATTATTAGCCTGGATTGTAACAAAAATTATTCGTGGTGAAGATGCATCTATTAACTTCAAACCGCAACATTTAAATCCAATCTTTATTGAGCAATCTCCAGCTATCGCTTTAACAGAAGCTCAAAAAGAAATCATTCGTATGGCTGAGTTTTCATTACATGGATTAAAAGAAGCAAACCAATTTTTAAATACACAAGATAAAAAACATGCTGACATGGCTACTCAATTAGAAGGAGCTATTAATAATTTAGATAAAAAAATTATTGAGTATTTAGTTTTACTATCAGAAAAACCACTTTCACCAACAGACTCTGAGAAACATTCAGTTTTAGCAGGTGTTGTTGGAGATATTGAACGTGTCGGTGATCATGTAGAAAACCTGGTAGAACTTGTAGATTTCCAAATTTCAAACCGCGTTTCACTATCAGATGAAGCACTAGCTGAATTAAATGAAATGCTTGAATTAACAATTTCAACATTACAAGATGCAATCAATGCTTTAACAAACTTTGACACTGAACTAGCTCAAACTGTTATTGCAAAAGAACGTAAAATTGACCAAATGGAACGTGTTTTACGTAAACGCCATGTGTTACGTCTGAACGAACGTAGCTGTTCAGGTGATGCAAGCATCATCTACGTTGATATGGTAAGTAACTTAGAGCGTATCGGTGATCACGCTGTAAATATCGCTGATGGTGTTTTAGGTGAACAAGGAAAAGTAAATTTAAAACAATCATTATAATAGGAAAGAGACGCTAATTTAAGCGTCTCTTTTTTCATTTCATCTTTACAACCGTCCTTCCTTTTAACTTTCCTTGCAGTATAAGTGCAAACTTCTCATCTAATTCTTTTAATGTACATTCTTCTGTATAAGATAATAGCTCTGAATTTTTCCACTCACCTGCTAGCAATGCCCACACGTCTCTTCTCACATCTACTGGACATTGAACTGAATCTATTCCTAAAAGGCTAATCCCTCGTAATATGAATGGGTATACAGTTGTATTTAATTCATGCCCTGCTACATTACCACACGTTGTTACACAGCCTCCATACTTAACTACCTTTAAAGAACTTTCTAACATGTTCCCGCCTACAGTATCGACAACCCCAGCGTATATTCCTTTAAGCATCGGTCTTCCTGATTCATCACTCAACTCCGCGCGATGAATCATCTTTTTTGCACCTAAACGTAGCAGCATCTGTTCCTCTTCCTTTTTCCCAGTTGATCCTACTACGTTATATCCTAGCTTCGCTAAAATGCTCACTGCTACACTGCCTACTCCGCCCGTAGCACCCGTTACTAAAACATCTCCCATACTAGGCGTAATTCCCGCTCTAATGAGCTTATATACCGATAAGGCAGCTGTAAAACCGGCTGTCCCGTACATCATACTTTCCTTCAAAGACATTTCTTTTGGTAAAGGCACAACCCAAGATGATGGCACGCGAATATATTCTCCGAAACCACCAGAAGTATTCATACCTAAATCATATCCAGTTACAATAACTTGATCGCCTTCCTGAAAGGCGTTATTTTCACTACTAACTACCTCTCCCGCTGCATCGATACCTGGTGTATGAGGGTATGTTCTCGTTACACCTTTATTACCAGTAGCTGAAAGGGCATCTTTATAATTTAATGAAGAATAATGAACACGTATTACTACGTCTCCTTCAGGTAAACTATTTACTTCTCTCTCAACAAAGGTTCTTTCAAATTGATTATTTTCCTTTTCTTTCACGACCATTGCTCGGAATGATGTATGATTCATTACGCTCTCTCCTTCATCCGTAAAATCTTTCTTTATTATATAAGAAGTACATATACAGCTAATCACATCTTCTTGGCTATATTTCAACAAATCTTACTTCTCTATCACTTTCTCACATTACATATTTTCATTTCTACTAAAACACATTATACTTGTTCTACATCTTTAAAATAAAATATAGAAAATCTAACTTTTTATAAATAAATTGAATTTTTACGAAATGTAAATGATTTGTAATGTTTTTTTTCGCTAAATTTCATTATAATAAGTGGATATGAGTGTCGTATTTCAATCCAAATGAAGGAGTACAAGAAATGGAGCAAAACCCATCTTTACAAGAAAATACACGAAGTAAACCGAAAAATAGTAAGAAAAAAGCAAAAATTATTATAAGCGTTATTCTATTAGTTTTAATAATAGGTGGCGGTTATACATGGTTTTTAGTAAATAAAGCATCTTCTGCTGTTCGAAACGCCGCTCACGATTTAGCACGCGGTGATAAGTCTGATTTACGCGCTAAAGCTGTAAAACCTATTACAAATAACGTCTCTGTCTTAATAATGGGCGTTGATGAAAGCGATGTCCGCGGAAAAGAATATGGTGAAGCTATAAGAACGGATGCACTATTACTTGCAACGTTTAATAAAGATAGCAAAACTGTAAAGCTATTAAGTATTCCACGTGACACATATACTTATATTCCAGTAGAAAAGAAAAAAGATAAAATTACACACGCTCATGCATTCGGTGCTACCAAAAACGGAAAAGATGGTGGACCACAAGCTAGTATTGATGCAGTTGAAAAATTAATGAATGTTCCCGTCGATTACTTTGTAAAATTCAACTTTAAATCATTCATGAAAATCGTTGATGATTTAGGCGGCATTGAAGTTGACGTACCAGTTGAGTTTACTGAACAAGATAGTAATGATAACGCCGATGCAATTCACCTAAAAAAAGGTGTTCAAAAATTAAATAGTGAAGAAGCTCTTGCTCTTGCCAGAACAAGGCACATTGATAGTGATGCAATGCGTGGACAACGTCAGCAACTTGTTATTGAAGCAATTTTAAAGAAACTAACAAGCGCTGGGTCTGTAACAAAAGTCGGAAACATCATTGATGATATTAACGGACAATTCGTTACAAACTTAACATTCGATGACATGCTTTCATTCTATAAATATGGATCGGATTCGGAAATTGAGAAATTACAACTTCAAGGTGAAGATTGTTACATGGCAAAAGGTGATGATACATGTAGTAAGTCAGCTGGTGGTGGCCGAACTTACTACTACAATCCAGATAAAAAAGAATTAGCTAATGTTACAAACGAACTTCGTAGTCACCTTGGACTACCTGCCTATACAAAATCTGATTCTGATTCGAAAAAAACAAGCTCAGAGAAAACAAAAGAATCTACGTCTGAAAATACGAGTGAACGCGAATCAAGTAACGATAAAACTCAAAATAAGAATAACAGTGAAGATACAGAAACATCGTCTAATAACAATGAATAAAGTGAAGCAGTGCTCTATGGAGGTAGAGCACTGCTTCTTTTTAATGCTCTCAAAACAAAAAAATCAGAACTTTCCAACTATCTTTTTTAATATTTTTAAATTATAATAAATAATAGTAATCTATTCCAATTATCAGGGGGCTCACACATATGAAAGCTGCAGTAAAACATAACATTTCAGATTTTAAAGAGTACTTAAAATCAAACGATATATACATGGAAGAAAATATAGATGAAAATGATGGTTCGGTACATTTTTCAGTAGGATTAGAAACAGAAGCTGGCGCAAAAATTCAACTTATCGCTGCTTTCCAAAGCGAACATCCTGCTGTGGATATATACTGCTTCAATGTTGCTCTTGTACCTGATTCAACATCAACAAATGATATTTTACATGTCATCAATGAATTAAACACATCTTATCGATTTGCAAAATTCACGCTAAACAAACAAAATGCAATTGATATTTCAACATCTCTTGCATTCTCAGAACCAAACTTTAATCCCGCACTTGTCTTTGAACATACGAGAATGCTATATAAACTGGCAAACGATGAATATAAGAACTTAATGAAAGTTATTTGGGCATAAAATAAAAGGATGGGCTGCAAGCAGCACCATCCTTTTACTTCAATATCATATCGATCCACATCTTTATCGCAGTTCCTACAATTAAAATAGACAATACGTATTGCAAAACTTTTTGATTCACTCTCTTCCCTACTCTCACTCCAAGAGGAGCGGCAAATAAACTTGCTATCGCAACGATAAGAGCCGGAATAACAACTATTTGTCCAGTAATCACTTTCCCAGTAGTAATTCCTATCGAGGAAATAAAAGTAATAGCGATAGATGTTGCTATTGTTGTACGTATCGGTAGTTTTAAAACAACTAGCATAATCGGTACTAAAAGAAATGCACCACCAGCCCCAATAATGCCGGAAACACTTCCTACAATAAACGCTAGTAAACTAGCGAGCCACTTATTGTACATAATTCCCTCTGATCCCTTACGATCGCTTCGCTTCGGTATAAACATCATAATAGCCGCGATAGTAGCTAATATTGTATAAACAACATTTACAGCATGCTCATTTAATAGATTCGCACTAAAGCTACCTACAAAGCTTCCTATTAATATACTAGCTCCCATATACACAACTAAAGTTTTATCCATATCGTTACTTTTCCTATACGCCCACGCGCCTGCAAAAGTTGCAAAGAATACTTGAATCGCTGTAATACCACTCACTTCATGTGATGTATATCCAGCAAATCCTAGCAATACCGGAATGTATAAGATCATCGGATAATTAATAATTGCACCGCCAATTCCAACCATTCCTGATATAAACGATCCTATAAACCCAATTATAAAAAGTAATACGACTAAGCTCATCTTACATCCCCTCCCTTCTAAAAAGAAGGTGAATTAAATGAATAAGTTTACATTCCCATCCGAAGCATCTGCTAAATAAGCTCCTACTCCTGCAAACTCTATCCCATCCATAATCTCTTCCTCTTTTAACCCTAATAAATCTACTGTCATTTGACAAGCTACAAGTTTAATTCCCTGTCCTTTCGCCAAATCGATTAAATCTGGTAAAGGCATCGCATTATGTTTTTTCATAATACCTTTAATCATTTTTGGCCCCATACCAGCAAAATTCATTTTTGATAATCCCATCTTATCAGCGCCGCGCGGCATCATTTTTCCAAACACTTTCTCTATAAATGTTTTCTTTACTTTCACATGCTCATCTTTCCTAAGAGCATTTAAACCCCAGAAAGTATGAAAAATAGTCACTTCATGATCGTACGCCGCTGAACCATTTGCAATAATATAAGCAGCCATTGCTTTATCATAATCTCCGCTAAATAAAACGATTGTTGTTTTCTTCTGTTGTTCCATGTTGTTCTCCTCCTAATTACCTATAGGGGTATTTTAAAATTTGTAAAAAGGCTCAAATTATCTAGCTACACCTAATGCTACTTTTCCCCTTACAAAACGTTCATACCGCCTGAAACATTTATAATGCGCTGAAATCCTAATTTCTTTAATACTTTTGCTGCTTGCTTACTTCTCATCCCACTCTGACAAATAACAATTACTTCCTTATTTTTATCTAACTGATTTACTTTACTAGCTAACTCATTTAGTGGGATATTCTGAAATCCTTTCATATGATTTCCTCTATATTCTCCAACTGTACGAACATCGATAAATTGTTTTCCCTTTTTCCCCAATATACTCTTTAATTCTTTTCCATTTATATTTTGAACACCTTTCACCGGTAAAAAACGTGAAATAACAAGCCATGCAGCAATTACAATGAAGAGCGTACTTAATATTGTATTCATATAAACAACCTCTCCGCCTTTACAAAACTAGTTCTTCACTACGCCTTCTTAATCCAAAACTTCAGCACATCGTCTTCTATATTATGCTTTACTATTTCATGACCGCCTGTTTTTGACCATGCTGGAATATCTTTTACTGATCCTTTATCCGTTACATGTACTTCTAACACTTCTCCAGATTGTAAAGCATCCATCGCTCTCTTCGTTCTTACAATCGGCATTGGACATGCTAAACCTTTCGCATCTAATACTTGTTTTACATTCATCATCTATTCCTCCAGTTTGTTATTTTATAATGAATCATGAACTGCACAACGATTTGGGCCAATCTCCATTTCACGCTCTTCTTCCACACTCGGATAAATCTTACCCATATTCGTTTGACGAATTTCTTCATAAGCATTCGGCTGAGGCGGTAAGTTCTCTGTCACAGTTTTACGAAACTCTCCCTCATCAACAATATTTAACCCTACATTCTCCTTAAATAAATCTTGTAAATGCGCACTCACAATGCCTCTGTCGTCCATTTCACTTATTTTTGAATAATGAGCTGGTAAAACAATTAAATCTTGAGACAGTTCCTTATAACGTGTATATAAAGTATTTCGTAAATCGCCCACCCAGTCTTCCGCCTTCCCAGCAAGATCTGGACGCCCGATTGAATCTACAAATAAAATATCACCTGATAATAAATAAGTCTCATCGATAATAAATGATGTACTTCCAATCGTATGCCCTGGTGAGTATAGTGCATCAATATTAATTAGGGTACCCCCTACCGTAATAACAGTACCTTCTATTAGCGGTTCGTAAGAGAAAACAACTTCCCCCGCATCTTTTGGAGGTAACCAATACGTACCGCCTACTTTTTCAGCTAATTTACGGCCACCTGAAATATGATCTGCATGTAGATGTGTATCCATTACGTTAGTAATAGTAGCTCCGTGCTCTTTTGCAAAATCTACGTACGCCTCAATCGTTCTCACCGCATCAATGACTGCTGCTTCACCATTTGAAACAACCATATAAGATAAGCAGCCTTTTCCAAGACGGTTAAATTGATATATACTTCCTCCGCCCTGTACATCTCCTACTTTTAACGGCTTTACATATTCACTCCAAGCTTTCATCCCACCAGCTAAATAATAAACATCATTGAATCCGGCATCTAACAATTGCTCTGCGACAAACTGAGAAGAGCCCTCTTTCGCACATACGACTAAAATTTCTTTCTCCCTCGGCAATTCATCTACAATATGATCTACACCATCTAATAAGTCAAAATACGGTTTATTTATAGAAGTGATTTGTTTCCCTTCAATTTTCCAATCTTCATAATCCGTCTCGTTACGAACATCTAAAATAAACAACTCTCCTAATAAAACTTTCTCGGCGACATCTTTTACTTGTAACATCTTAACGTTCATTTAAGTACCCCCGTAGGTATATTTTTGTTTAAAAAAATTATTTCTCCACATTTCCTTGCCACTCTAACATACCTGGAATGACATTTTTCACATTTGAATAACCTTTCTCTTTCAACATTTGGCACGCTATATCACTACGGTTACCAGTTCGGCAAACAACATAAATTGGTTTCGCACTGTCTAACATAGCACTATCTAATTCACCTAATGGAACCGAAATAGCAGATGGAATATGACCAAAGGAAAATTCCGCTTCTTCACGAACATCTAATACAGTACACTCTTCACCACTTAATAATAGATCTTGCAATTCCGCATTCGTAATTGTATGAGGATACTTCACAACTTCATTTACTTCATGTTCGTGTGCTTTTCTTACATAATGCTTTAATATATCTCCCTCTTGTTTCGTTCCAATATATTGATGCCCTACTTTATTTGACCAACTTTGAATATCTAGCGTAGAACCTTTATCTGTCGCCTCTATTTCAATAACTTGCCCTGATGCCAACCCTTCCATCTCCTTTTTTGTCTTCACAATTGGCATCGGGCAAGCCAAGCCTTTACAGTCTAAATTCATATCAACTTTTATACTCATAATCATTTCCTCCCTAGTTATTATACATATACCTGTAGGGGTATAATAAAATGTTTTTGAAAATCTGTCAACACATACGTTTGACAGATTATCTGCTTTTTACAAGTAATTGAACAGCTTCTTTAATTAACTCTTCATTTGAGCCATTACCTGTCTCAAACTGCTCACGTAAACATTGCTCTAAATTTGTTCCAACAACGAGTCCAATTGTACGATCAAGTGCAGAACGGGATGCAGTTAACTGTGTAATAACATCTCGGCAATCTTTTCCCTCTTCCATCATGCGAAGCACACCACGAACTTGACCTTCAATACGTTTCAATCTATTTTTCATATCTTGATTATATTCCACTGTAGACCACCTCCGTAATTATAACTATATTATACATTACTTTGTAACTTTGTATAATATCATATACCCTTAAGGGTATATTGTAAAGCTTTTAATTTTAAGCCTATAATACTTTCTAATCATATAAAATAGACCGAATCAACCATATGATGGGTTTCGGTCTATTCTCATTAATTTACGTTAATCGTTATTAATTCAGCTACATTTCTATCATTAATCACAATCGCTTTTTTCTCATTATTCGGCAGTAAAATTATATACTTCCCTTTTCTTGGAGTCTTCCAAATGAATTTTCCTTCTTGATTAGTTTTCCCTATCGAAATTACGATTTCTTTGCTAGGCCCAGGTGATTCATCTTTTATAAGCATAATTTCAAAATCTTTCATTGGTTGTTTCTCTTTATTGTGAACATAGAAAGTTATAGGATTACCAACCTTGCTAGCATTTCTCTCATCATTTGCTATACAATTAGACATCAAGATTATGACCAATATACAAAACAAAATCCCAATAGACTTACTATATTTATTCAGACCATTTTTTAATATTATTAAAAACATCGTCCAGCTGTAAGCACTGTATCTTTATTAATTAGTGCTCCTGTACACCCATAAATTTCTCCATTAGTATACTGAGTTGCTACATGGACTATAGCGCTATACGGATATGAAGTTGTATCATTGACCCTCATTCGATCATTTATTCCTATAACAGAATAGGTAAGAATATTAGATGAATAATTTAACTTAGTGTTTTCCAATAAATATCCCCCAATCTTCCCTACCATGTTTACGCCCTTCAAACGAAGGCGAAATAAGATCTTCTCCTCTTAGATCATTACTATACAAAGATTGTTCTTGAAAAAGTGCTCTTTCTCCCTCATTCGAAACTGATGTCCAAGGTACATCTTCTGCATATACCTTCTGATTCATCACAAATACTATTCCAAAAAAGACAAGTAGAACACCAAGACCACAAAGAAACAACCTACCTCTTATAGAAATAAAGCTATACAATATAACTTACCTCCTAATATAAAATGATAGTAAATAATTGAGGATCCCTTTATAAATTCTAATTTTTCTTTTCTTAGAAGTCAATGTAATTAATAATGATTATCATTATTAATTACATTGACTTAACAAAACGATAAAATTATTTACATTCTTTACTTTGAGTTAAAGAAACTTAGTTCTTCCAAGGATTCGGCTGTAAAGAAAAGGAGTTAGGTGGGAGATCAACTTCCCGTAAATGCCCAATTGGTGATGGTTAATAATCAGCGGGGATAATATGACTAATGTAATAAATCTACTACAAACAATTCATTTCATCTACGAATGAATTAATCCATCGTTCCATTGTCATACTTCCTATAACCTCTTTGTAAAACTATAATCCATTTCTCCACCTAACGCTTTAGGTGTATCACCAGTTTCTCTAAAATCATGTGTATAAATTTGTTCAAATGAACCGAAATCTACTTGCTTATAAAATTCGAAACAAGGGAATCCATCATGTTCTCCTTGAATATCGATACTACCATCCTTGTTCACACATACAGTTAATAAATAGTCCACAGGAGGGGCATACACATTTAACGGATTACTAGCGCTTGCACTCATTTTGAATTGCACACCATCAGAATTCCATGAAATATCCGTACACACAATATTTTCAGTACTCGCTTTTCCTGTTCTTTTATTCACAGAACCATCTGGATTTGTGACCTTCTCTGTCGTAATACCCGTGTTTGCATATGAAAACACTTCTTCTTTATAAAAGTCCACTACTACCTCTTGCTCAACTCTAGAGCGCATAGTATTTACCGCATGTGGTGTAAATTCACGTGAATCACCTTCAAACTGGATTACTTTCCCTGTTTGTGCATCCTTCCGCGGTTCTGTCCAAGACATTGGAATAAATACACTGGCTCTTATTTTAACGATATTCGTCATAAGAAACACCCCTATAATTCTAATTTTATATACTGCATGCTATTGAATAAAATAGACCACAATTTCAATCCTAGAACCAATAGCTTTCTCTTTTACGTTTGCTACTTCCTTCTAAAAAATAGCGCTATATTTATATCTAGATTTTCGTTTTAAAGCTATATTCCATTTCTCCAGCTAGTGCTGCTGGGGTATCATCCGTTTTTCTGAAATCATGTGTATATATTAATTCAAATGAACCAAAGTCGATTTGTTTATAAAATTCATAGCAAGGAAAACCATCATGTAAACCTTCAACATGCACAGTACCACTTTCATTAACTCGTATAGTCAAAAAATAATCAGCTGCAGGTGCTGCCGCGTTTAACGGATTACTTGCACTTGCTCTCATTTCAAATGAAACTTCATCTTCACTCCATACAATATTTGTACATGCAATGTTTTCTGTACTTGTTTCTCCTTTTTGATACTCAATTGAGTCATCTGGATTTGTAATTTTCACAGTAACGATACAAGCATCTGCATATGTGAAAATTTCTCTTTTATAAAAATCAACAACCACTTCTTGTTCTAATCTTGAACGCTTTGTGTTCACAGCGTATGGTGTAAATTCACGTGCATCTCCGGCATATTCAAACACTCTTCCCGTCGCAGGATCCTGAATAGGTTTCAGCAAAGCATACGGTGCAAATACACTCCCTCTAATTTTAACGATATTAACCATGTGAAACCTCCATAATTCATTGATTTTATTTAGATAAATCATTATTTGTTCTATTACTATTATATAGTCAATTTGATTGACTATATAATAGTAATAGAACAATAGATTCTACTTATAGTCAATTCAATTGACTATAAGCAAGGAGGTTATATACATGACTCATCAAACACTTAACGAACTAGATCTTACTTCACTTTTATCACTATCCTTCAGTACATTAATTACTGAACTACACGACAAATTAAGTGAATTGGGATTTGAAGATATTAGGCCCGCACACGGTTTTATGTTCAAACGTATCCTTCCTAATGGAGCAACCGGTATAGAACTAGCTGAATATTTAGGGGTTTCAAAACAAGCCATAAGTAAAATGGTAGATTCTCTTGAGAACAGTGGTTATGTCACGCGCCAAACGCATCCTACTGATAAAAGAGGTAAAATTATTGTTTTAACCGAGCGTGGTTTAGCAGTAATGAAAGCAAAAGAAGAAATAGTAGCTGAAATAGAACAACGATGGATTGCAAACATAGGTGCAGAACGAATGCAAATGCTTAAAGAGGATTTAACAACATTCGTTACTAAAGAAAATACAGGAAAATTATCATCGAGCATACGACCTGTTTGGTAAACAAAAACTCCATATAAAAAACGAATCCACTTTGATTATTCTTTTTCAAAATGGATTCGTTTTTTACAGCTTTATTAAAATCATTGATTCCTTTAAATTTTGTTTTAAATATATGGGATACCCATATTTTATACATTATATAATTCCGTAACTCTCTGCACGATCAACTCTGCCGTATTCGCCTCTGGCGGCATCAACAAATTTGTAACCGGCCCATACACAACAGGATTTAATTCCACCTCATACCCACCATATGCATACTCCTCTTTTGTCGGTAAGTAACCAATATATCCATTCGTATAGCCACCAAAGAAAGCTAGTTCATTTTGGACACTCTCTTTCATTTCTAAAGCGGTTTCTGAAAAAGGTTCCATCGGTATTCCAGAGAATATCCCATCATTAATTTGAAACAATTGAATTTCTAAATCAATACTTACTTGCTGAATGTTTCTCCTATGCTTTTCTAAAACGATAGTAAGCCATTCTTCAGTATTCACACCCCACTGCTTCTCAGCTAATTGGGCCATTCTTTTTATCTCTTCAATTTCTGGAATATCCTTTAATTTCATTTGCATCGTACTCGAAATAGTTCTTAGATTTACAATTGGGCTATATGTAACTGTTGGCAACATCGTTAATACATGTCCACTAAGTGTGTAAGCCATTTGCTTTACTGCTTCTCTTGAACCGCGATACTTCGCATTCACATTTCCAGTGGCACCTTGAACAATAATAACAGGACAGTTTACTATTTTCTCCAGAATCCCTCTCGTCATTCCAGGATAATCTGCTGATAATACATCGCTATCCCCTTTTAAAACATTCGGATGAGCAGTACAAAATACAATGACCCCAGCTAACTCCTTTGACTCAGCATTTCTCATTGCTAAAACACCAATTCGTTTATCTACAATACCCTCTATATTTATGCCCATCTTTGCTTTTCCATCAGGTGTCCTCTCTCTTCGGTTTACTCCAATATCACCTGTCGTAACATCCCACCCAACTTCACATGGCGTCATGTTGGTATTTGCAATAACAGCACCTTGCACTACATTATTTAGTAAAATCGTTTTATACGACTTTATTAAAGGATGATTACCAACCGTTTCCGGACCAGAGTGTGTATGTGTATAAACAACTGTTATTCGCTCAACTGGTATATGAAGCTCACTCGCTACTCGTTCACGAATAATATTCGTATCTTCTACTAACATCCCGATATTATCAATGCTTATAAACGCAGTCTTCATTTCATCTTTTTCAAACACAAAGACCGTCCCGTAAATACGCTCTTCAATATTATTAATTCCTGTATCTCTATGATATCCGATAAAATCAATACCTAAGGGTGGTGTAATATCCACCTTACATACCCCTACTTTGCTCATTTGAATCGCTCCATTTCTCTATGTAAATCCCTCTCTTCAAGAATAGCATATTTACCATTTTCAAAATAAAAAGAACGGACAAGAAATTCTATGTCCGTTCTTTTCATCACACATACTTCCGATGCACCATCTTCCCATCATAAGAAAATACAACACCCTTACTCTCCACCATCGACTCCATATGCACTGTTCTTCCCCATAGCTGATGAAGATACGGTAATACTTTTTCTAAGTATTTTAAATCTAACTCAATTCCTTCATAGCTATGTTTAATGTACAATTCCCCATTCTTTAAGTAGTCTCCATCTTCTACTACTAAGTACGGGAAACCTCCATTTGTGCGCATATTTACGAGTTGATCGCGTACATGTTCCCACTCTTTATCAATTACTTTATATTCTTTACCTTGGCGCTGGAATAAGTACATATCTTCTCTCATTACGAGTTCTTTATTTAAGTAGTTTCTTAGGAACGATACGTCCCATTCAATTTCTCGTACTTCAAACATTTTCTCACGACCAGAACCTGGCTTCACACCGCGCCGCTTCATTTCTTCTGTCGGGTTGTTATAGCGTTCTTCAATATCTTCAAACATTTTAATACCGAGGTAGTATGGATTAATGCTTGTTTTTGATGGCTGTACGACACCTGCATTTAATTTCGCAAATTCAATTGCTTCACCAGATGTTAAGTCCATTTCACGAAGTATACGTTGATGCCAGTACGAAGCCCAGCCTTCATTCATGATCTTCGTTTCAAGCTGTGGCCAGAAATATAACATTTCCTCGCGCATCATCGTTAATATGTCGCGCTGCCACTCTTCTAGCTCACGGCTGTATTCTTCAATAAAGAGTAGTAAATCTTTTTCTGGTTGCGGAGGGATTTTCTTCTTTTTATGCATATTAGGTCGTTCTCTCTTTTTGTTTCGATCATCTAAATTCCATAAATCATCGTACTGTGATATCTTTTTCTTTTCTACATCCTCTTCTAAATCTTCAATACTCCATGCAAGTTTCGGGCGCATAAGTGACGGGTCAATATGTTCTTGAATGGCAAGTACTGCATCCAAGAACGTTTCTACCTCTTCTTTTCCGTACTTATGCTCATATGCTTTTACACGTTCAGCTGTTGCTGACATGCTCTCCACCATATCACGTTTCGTATTAGAAAAACGAACATTATTTTTGAAGAAGTCACAGTGCGCTAAAACGTGCGCCACGATTAGTTTATTTTGAATTAAAGAATTCGTATCTAATAAAAAGGCGTAACATGGATCAGAGTTAATAACGAGTTCATAAATTTTACTAAGTCCTAAATCGTATTGTAATTTCATTCTGAAAAATTGCTTTCCAAAACTCCAATGTGAAAACCTCGTCGGCATCCCATATGCACCAAATGTATAAATAATTTCCGCTGGACATACTTCATAACGCATCGGATAAAAATCAAGCCCAAATCCAGTCGCAATTTCCGTAATTTCCGCAATCGCATATTGCAGCGCTTTATCTTCACTTGCTCTCATTATTTTCCCTCCTTACACTTTCCCTTAAGAAAGTGTATGATGAGGAACAAGCTTTCATGAGGATTGATTGCATAATAAAAAGACACCCTCTTAAAAAACGAGAATGCCTCTTTCTAATTAACCTTCAATAATCTCCATCTTCTCCGTAATCGGCGTACGAGCTTTTCCTTCTGGTGCTTTATCGAAATAGCCGATATGAAGAATTCCAATGACGCGTTGACCTCTTGTTAAACCGATTCCTTCTATAAATAGTGGATTGTAGTTTAATCCACCTGATTTCCAAACGCACCCTAAGCCGCGTTCCCAAGCAAGTAATTGGAAGTTTTGCATAAATGCACATGTTGCAGCGTAATCTTCGTCACGTTGAATTTGACGCGGATCTTCATTAATGTAAACAACGATTTGTGCAGGTGTGCTTAAGAAACGATCAGATAAAATCTTGCCGCGTTTCGCTCTTTCTTCTTCTGTGAAAGAGTTTAATACTGCGTCTACTAATTTCTGACGGCCTTCTCCAATGTATAATTTACAATTCCATGGTTCACGGTGTTTATGATTCGGTGCCCATGTTGCGTCGTTTAATAGTTCAATTAATAGCTCTTTTTCTACTGCTTTATCTGTAAATGTACGAACAGAACGTCTTTCTTTAATAACGTTTGCGATGGAAGTATATGTAGTCATATTTTTCTCTCCCTTATTTTTATCTATATGTATAAGTTTTTTATTGATATTGATTTTCAATTTCGATTATAACCTAGTTTTTCACTATTAATCAATGTTTTATGTTGGAAAACCATGAAAAACTTCTTTTTATACTGTGAATAAAAAAACTTAACTTGTTCACAAGTTTTTCACATTTTATGGAAATGATATGTGTAAGTTTTCCACATTACCCATCTAGGAGGAGTTTACATGTATAAGAAAATCGTAGTAAGTATGACTATGGCAGCATTATTGTGCGGGATATCTGTCTTTCCTGCTTCTGCTTCCGCTGCCACGCCAAAAGAAGTAACAATGCACCATCATAAGCCTATTTCAGAAGAAGAAATGCAGTCGCTCGAAAAACTCGGCTATAATAAACATGAAATTTGGAAAGCTGCCCACATTGCAAGAATAAGTAAAAAAGAAATTAAGGACGTTTTAGCTTACTATAAGCAAAATAAATCTTGGAAGAAAACAGCCGAGCATTTCGGTGTAGATCCAAGTAAATTGAAAAAGCATCATATGAATAAAGAAACGAAAAAAGCACTACTGCAAGAATTAGCAAACATGCACAAATCTACACCTGATCAGCTAAAACAAAAAATGAAAGAGTATAACATCGGCTTACGTCAGCTCGCGGTATTAACAATCATCGCTCAAAAAAGTAATACCCCTCTCGATGATGTACTAAAAATGAAAAAAGATGGCATGGATATTAAACAAATTGCGGAAAAATTAAATGTTAAAAAAGAAGATATACGAGCAGAGATGATTAAATTAGTACAATCTATTAAAGAAAAGAAAACAAATTAATATGCCAAAAAGGAAGAGATATTCATTACTCTTCCTTTTCTTTATCCCGCTATTTGTGGGCAGTAAAACTCCCACCTCAAAATTCTGCTGGAGCAAAGAGGTTAGGTTGGAGTCGGGCTGCCCGTAAAAGCCCGATTGGTGCGGGCTAATAATCAGTGGGGAATGAACAAAATCCCACTGATTAAAGTTTCACTTTATGAACTTTCAGTTTTCAAGTATAAATTCCCGTCTTTCCCAAAAACTAACACAAGTAAATGGTGCATGTCAGGGGTGAGAAAATGTTTCGTTCAACATCTAAAAAGAATAAAAAAACAATCTGTTCCATTCCCGAGTTTATCCACACGATGAAAGAATCTAGTGATTTCGTTTCTTATAACGTAGTAGACGATGGGACATTATGTTTGTTTTATTATAAATCTACAGTAGAATCACTTATTATTAATCGATTCATTTTAACACCTATCAAAAAAGAATTAGATCACATTCAAAATATAAGTGACATAGCAAATATCGTCACACTTGAGGAGATTATCACCAATCCTTCTATTGATGATATCCGTGAAAAACTGTTAGGTGGATATGTACTTTTGCAGCTAAAAGTTAATTCCAAAGCAGCCGAATATGCACTTCTTCGCGCTGAAAGTTTAGCTTTAGGTACACGATTATATAACGATACAGAAAATGAATATAGTGTAATCGGTCCCAAAGTCGGATTCGTTGAAAATATTGATACAAATACACACTTACTTCGCCGAAGTATTATAACGGAGCAATTAGTTTTTAAAGAAGTTGTAGTTGGCTCTATATCAAAAACAAAGGTCATAGTTGCTTACATCGAAGGCATTACAAATGATCAGCACGTCAATACTGCGATGCAGCGCCTACAGGGCATTGACTTTGATGTTCCTTTCGATGCGACTATGATCGAACAATTTATTAGCGATAATAGTAACTCTCCCTTCCCTGTTTTACTACCTACAGAGCGCTTAGATCGTTCTGTTTATGCACTCATTAATGGCGGTGTTGTCATTTTAACAGATGGTTCACCCTATGCATTAGCTGGACCGGCGACATTACTCGATTTCTTCGTATCTCCAGAAGATTATTATTTACCATGGATAGCAGGCTCATTTCTTAGATTGGTTCGTTTTTTCGGAGCAGCATTCTCCCTATTTTCATCAGCTATTTATACAGCTGTATTAACGTATCACTATCAAATGATTCCCGCAGATTTACTTGGACCAATTATTTATTCCCGAGCCAATGTACCATTCCCACCTGTTTTGGAGGCACTTTTTTTAGAAATTACAATCGAATTACTGCGCGAGGCTGGAGCTCGTTTACCGACTAAAGTTGGTCAAACGATTGGTATTGTTGGGGGGATTGTCATTGGCCAAGCATCTGTTGAGGCTGCTTTAACGAGTACTATTTTATTAATTGCGGTTGCGTTATCTGCGCTTGCTTCTTTTACAACACCAACAGTAAAAATGTCTTCCACTATCCGGATATTACGATTTCCCCTCATCATTTTAGCTGGAGCATTTGGAGGTGTAGGGCTAATCGTCGGATTTGTATTCATATTAGCTCATTTAATTCGCTTAAAATCACTTGGATCACCTTATTTATTACCTTTATATCCATTTCGCGGGTTAGGTACAGCTGAAGGGCTCCTTCGTCTTCCATTTAGTCAAACTGCAGGACGGGCTTCTTTTCTAAGACCAAAGAAGAAATGGCGCTATGATCCAAACCAAGCGAAAGAAAAACGCGACGGTGAGGAAAAATGAAAAATATTTTATTACGCTTTTCCATTATCATTTTAATTTTTCTATCCGGCTGTACACAACCTAACATAGTAGATACACAGCGGATTATTCATGTGGGTGGATTCGATATAACGAAAAAGAAGAAATTTCGTGGGACGATTCTCTATCCAGATTACACAAAAGGAGTGCAATCAAAACCAGAAACTCAATCCACTACCGCTGGTACCATTGAAACAATCTCTTCACTTCTAAACGCAAAATCACCACATACGATTGCTGTAGGTCAAATGCGCGTTGTCCTATTTGGAAAATCATTCGGTGAACGTGGAATCGGAGATATTATTAACAACTTACAACGTGACCCTAACATTGGCCGAGATGTGCAGCTAGCGCTTGTAGACGGTTCAACAGAAGAATTACTTAAACATGTCAAAACAAATGGATCGCTATATCTATCTGATTTATTGGAGCAAAATATAGAAACGGAGACAATCCCTCGGATGGCCTTAAATATTTTTCTATATGATTTTTATTCATCTGGCTGCGATCCATTTCTTCCTTACATTCAAGTTGCAGAAGACAAGTCTGCTTCCATTAAAGGACTCGCTTTTTTAAAAAAGGATAAAGTAGCTATGTATACAGATAAAACAGGATCTTTTTTATTTAAATTACTCATTAATCCAACTAACAATGGACGTTACGAAGTTCCGATACGTCAAGGTAAACATAAAGGCTTAATCGCAACCCAAAACTTATCTGGAAATAGTGTTTGTTCCCTTTCCGAAGCCGGTGACATTCCGAAAGTTCACATTCGACTGAAATTAAATGGACTTATAAAAAATGCCCCTGACTGGCTTGATTTATCAAAGAGCGAAAATGTAACTTACGTAAAAAAACATGTAGAAAAGACACTTGAAAAACATTTAAACGAATTAATAAAACAATTCCAAGAAAAAGAAATCGATCCAATCGGTATACGTGAAGAAATTCGTAGTCACTCAAGAAAATGGAGCATGAAACAAATTCAAGAAATGTATCCTAGCGTAGACGTTGCAGTTAATGTGAAAATTAATGTCGTACAATCTGGTATCGGAGAATAGTGAGGTGCTGTAATGGCTGGACAAGATAAAACACATACTGTTTCCCCTTATTTCACATTTCTTCTATTACACTCCCTTCAAATTGGAGTAGGTGTGTTAGGTTACCAAAGGATTATTGCACAATATGCCGGTTATGATTCTTGGATTTCTCTTATTGTTGCGGGCATTGCAACTCATATCGTGCTATTTTGCATGCTTAAAATGTTAGAAAAAGATAATGATTTAATGAATATTCATACGACATGTTTCGGAAAGTGGACTGGAACATTTTTGTCCGTATGCTTTGCTGCATACCTTCTATTATTTTGCCTTACTGTCCTTCGTACATATATTGAAGTCATTCAAGTTTGGGTCTTCCCTACAATTAAACCGTGGAAATTAACTTTATTATTTTTACTTGTGACTTACTACGTAATTAAAGGTGGTTTTCGCTCTGTAACAGGAATGTGTTTTTGGGGCGTCGTAATACCGATTTTCGTCCTATTTTTCTTAGTTTTCCCAATGAAATACGCGCATGTCCGTAACATTCTCCCAATTCTAACTCATTCACCTTTAGAAATTCTAACTGCAGCGAAATCATCTGCATTAGAATTTCTTGGATTTGAAGCAATTCTTATTTTTTATCCATTTATAAAAAAAGAAAAATCATTAAATAAATGGGCGCATGGTGGTATTGCTTTTACAACAATTCTATACGTAATACTAGCCATCGTTTCCCTTATGTACTATAGCCAAGGACAACTACATCATACAATTTGGCCAACATTAACAATGCTAAAAATCATAAAGATTCCTTTTATCCAAAGGTTTGAGTACATCATTATTTTCATATGGTATCTTATTATTTTACCTAATCTTTGTTTAACAATTTGGTCTTCTTGTTGCATTAGTAAAAGGTCTTTTCATGTACCATTTAAAATTACACTTCCATTTTTTATTGCAGCTATATTTATTTCATCCTTATTTTTCACAAACCGTGAAAGTATTAATACATTAAATACAGTACTGTCTCAAGCTGGTTTATATATTGTATACGCTTATATCCCAATTTTATTTCTATTCCATTCACTACGATGGCGCTTCAAAAATCAGTCGAAAAAATCTTCACCCGACACACCATGATATTTGATACAATTTGGTTAATACATTTGTAAAGGGGACAAGCGAATGAAAAAGTATGTATTTTCTTTACTTGCAGTACTGAGCCTAATTCTTGCTGGATGCGGAAGTACTAGTACAAATGACAAAAAATCTTCTGAATCAAAAAAAGAACATGATCATGCCACGCACACTCAGCAAGCTGATATTCAAGAAAAAACAAAAGGAGTCGACACACTCCCTACCTTTCTAGACAAGCTTGATCCGCAAATGAAAGATATCTACACTGTCGCTGGACAAAATGCAGAGCTATTAGATTGGATTCCATGTTACTGCGGTTGCGGTGAGAGTGTAGGACATAAAAACAATAAAAACTGCTTTATTCGTGAAATTAAAAAGAATGGTGAAGTTGTTTGGGATTCCCACGCAACAACTTGTGTCAACTGCCTAGAAATCGCGGTTGAATCGGCTTCTATGAAACAAAAAGGAAAATCAACGCTCGAAATTCGTAACTATATCGACAATAAATACAAAGAAGGCTATGGCAAGCCAACACCTACGCCAATGCCAAAAGCATAAAAACGAGGAAATCCCTCGTTTTTCTCTTTTCATTCACCTTTTTTCTTAACAAATTCTTTCAAGTGTATTTCTCCTTACTTGTCACACACTATATATAACTCCTCGGTAAGGAGGGTACACAGTGCAAACATATAACGACTATGATAAAGCTCTCTATTACACGTATTGCTGTAATTGGGATAAATTACTCGTTCTCATGGTTCAAACGAACGATCAATTATTTTCTAAGCGTATTGAGCATTTTTTACACGCTTATCAATACAGTAAAGAACTACCAGAAGTTGATAAACAATTGCAGCTCCTATTTCAATATATTGACCACGCATCCCAAAAGTCACATGTAGAAGAAGTAGAGCAAATTCAAATGTAAAATATAGCGCTATTCTCTTTATGAGAATGGCGCTTTTTAAAATGTTCATATCAATAAATGTTTCTCCTCATAAAACTTTTATTGATAAACATATTTTTTCTTTCTTTTCCCTACTACTTCATACTATAATTTAGTATGTAACTATTATAAGTGAGGTATAAAATATGGGACGAGAAAAAAAGCAAGAATATGCTTTACTTACTGCATGGGGAGCTTCGTTTATTGCTACATTAGGAAGTCTATACTTTTCCGAAATTATGAAATTTGAGCCTTGTGTCCTTTGTTGGTATCAACGTATTTTTATGTATCCATTTGTTTTATGGCTCGGTATCGCTGTAGTAAAGAAAGACTATCGCATTGCAAGTTATTCTTTACCAATCGCAAGTATTGGTGCTTGTATTTCTTTATATCACTATGCAATTCAAAAAATCGCAGCATTTTCAGCTGCTGGGGCAGCTTGCGGCCGCGTACCTTGTACGGGAGAATACATAAACTGGTTCGGCTTTGTGACAATCCCGTTTTTAGCACTTATCGGCTTTATCACAATCGCTGTTTGTAGCTTCATCGTAATTAAAAACAAATAAGGAGATGAAAGAATGAAAAAAATGCTTATATTTGGCGGTATTATTATCGCCTTGTTTGCAGCAATTTTCGCTGTAACACAAATGGAAGAAAAAAATGCTTCAACAAGCCAAAAAATTGATAATGCTACTGATAGTAAGACAAATGGCCCTGACTACTATACAAATAAAATCTCTCTTTCAGATCTCCAAAAGAATTTAAAAGAGAAAAAAGAAGAAACAGTATACTTTTATCAAACATCTTGCGTTCATTGTCAAAAGCTATCTCCTATCGTAGTACCAATGGCTAAAGACTTGAATGTTGATATGAAAGTTATGGATATTGAAAAATTAGATGCTCCTTGGGATGAATATAAAATTAAAGGAACTCCAACAATCATTCATTTTAAAGATGGTAAAGAAGTGAGCCGTATTAGCGGCGAACAACCGGAAGACAAATTAAAAGAGTGGCTTGAGCAAACGAAAAAATAATAAGAAAAGGAAACTCCTTCTATACATGAAATGCGTGTAAACTCCCACACTAATGTATAAGGAGGGGGTTTTATGCCAGAAGTGAAATGCTCTGTTTCCAATTGCTCATTTTGGGGACAAGGTAACCTTTGTCAAGCAAGTGCAATCGTTGTTCAACCTGATGCACAAGAAGCAGGTCAAATTGAAAACAGTTCATATACAAACGCTACTTTAACAAACGAGACGCTTGAAAGTTCTGTAACAACGAGTGTAGAAACGTGTTGTCATACATTTAAACCGAAATATTAAACGTAAAAGCATACGATTAGTCGTATGCTTTTTTACATTCCTCTCCAAACATCATGCATCATAAAAAAGTACAAAATAACGAGAAGGACCGTCCCGCATAAAGTAATGCGTCGATATACACTCTTCTCCCCTTCCCTCGCTTTAACAAATGCCCAAATAAATCCGACGAACAATATTAAATCAATATATGGAACATAAAAGGAAAAGACGAGTAACGCATATAAATACACGATAAATAAACAAGTCGTGATTAAGAAAATTTTAAATGCAAATTCACTTTTCATAATGTGACCGCCCCCCAGTCTGTACTGTATTATATTCAGAAAAACATAATAGTTGCTGTTTCAATTTTTTCATCTCACTATTTACAGGCGCTCGATTGGTATGAAATCATTAAAACCAACTAAACTTCATCACAAATAAGCTACCGTCTATTTACGGTAGCTATTACGGGACATTATATTTCCGTTTATATAGGTTACTTAAAATCGAATAAGGTAATTGTTCATAACGAATTTTTTCTCCTGTTTCATCTACAATATACAAATTGTTTCCTATATAATAGGTTCCATCTTTTCGTTTGGAATACACTGTGTATCTTTCATTTGGCAATACTGTTTTTACTTTCGTCAATTGTCCATTTGGTTCTTGCCAATATATATTTACACGATCTACTAACGTAAGCATTCCAATTTGTTCTTCTTCTACTTTACGACCATTCCAGCTCACAACACGATAACCTAGCTTATATGCTTCATATTCGGGACTCGTATGAAAACGAGAAATAATTACTTTCGTCTGTAATTGTACCCGGTCGTATAACCATTGTATGTCCCGATCGTGCATGCGAATACAACCATTCGACTCCCTGCTTCCAATCGTCCATTCCCGATTTGTTCCATGAATTGCATATTCCTTTTTATCTAGACCTAACCACCTCGTACCGAGAGGGTTATTCGGAGCACCCCCAGCTATTTTTTTACGATGGTATTCTTTATTTTTATATTTAGTTATAATACAAAAATTACCCTCAGGCGTCGGGGTCCTGTCTCTTCCTGTCGTTATCGGAAATGTCTTAGTATAGTTTCCATCTTCAAAAAAAGACAGCTGATTCGTCGTAAGGTTAACTAATATTAAATGATCTGTATTAGCAAAAACGCTAGCTGGCAGGCAGAAAAATAGGATTACGATAAACCATACTTTCTTCATCTAAATCCTCCCTAGCACTAACATCATAATAAAGTGAAACTTTACTCGGTGGGAGGGTTTGTCCATCCCCTACTGAATATTAGCCTTCACCAATCGGGCATTTACGGGCAGGTATCTCCCACCTAACTTCCTTGCATTCGCCGAATTTTGAGGTAGGAATCTTACTGCCCGCAAATAGCGGGATAAAGTGAAACTTTAATCAGTGGGGGTTTTGTCCATCCCCCACTGATTATTAGCCTTCACCAATCGGGCATTTACGGGCAGTTAATCTCCCACCTAACTTCTGTGCTCCACCTGAATTTTGAGGTGGAATTTTACTGCCCGTTAATGCGGGATAAATGCAATTAGCTTTACTTTGCTCTTATAAATGAAAACTATCCATTCACAATTACTCCACCATTTACATGCATCATCTGTCCCGTTACATATGCCGAATCACTAGACGCTAAATATACATATGCAGGCGCTAATTCATACGGCTGACCAGGCCTTTGCATAGGAACATTACTCCCAAACTGTGATACTTTTTTCTCATCAAAACTGGATGGAATAAGCGGTGTCCAAACTGGGCCTGGTGCAACACCATTTACACGAATTCCTTTTTGTACTAACGACTGAGATAACGATCTTGTAAAAGCGACAATTGCTCCTTTCGTTGCAGAATAGTCGATCAACGTTTCATTTCCTTCATACGCAACGATAGATGCCGTGTTTATAATTACATCCCCTTTCTTTAAATGAGAGAGGGCTGCTTTTGCAACATGAAAATAAGAAAAAATATTAATACGGAACGTTTTTTCTAGCTGTTCCGCTGTAATATACTCTAGTCCTTGCTGCGGATATTGCTGTGCGACGTTATTCACAAGAACATTTAGCCCCCCTAGCTGCTGGGCGGTCTCTTCTACAATCTCTTTACAATGTTGTTCATTACTCAAATCTCCCGGCAATAATACACAATTCACGCCTTCTTTTTCCACAAGTTGTTTCGTCTCAGTTGCATCTTCGTCCTCATCTAAATAAGCAATCGCAATATTTGCTCCTTCTTTTGCAAAAGCGATAGAAACAGCTCTTCCAATCCCGCTATCTCCTCCTGTAATTAATACATTTTTTCCTTTTAACTTTTCACTTCCTTTATAATTTGGATCTTCAAACTTTGGAAGAGGATTCATTAACGATTCAATACCAGGTTGTTTATTTTGATGTTGTGCTGGCATTGTTAAAAAGTTTTTTTGCTGCGGCATAACTTCCTTCAACTCCTTTCCCCTTATAATGCGCACAATAAAAAAAACTACTTACACATTAAAAAACCGAAATTCACACACAGTTTTACGATTAATATTCGAATTTACGACATAAAATATGAGTTGTTCTAAAGTTTTTATGCAAAACTATTGCAAAATAGTTAAAAAACGAATATTATATATAACTGTTGTGAAAATTATTCGTAAAAAGAAAGGATGTTTATATGTTTAACCTTTCAAAACATAAAACTTCTATTAAAACTGAAATTATGGCAGGTATTATTACCTTTTTAACAATGGCATATATCATTGTCGTAAACCCTGTCATCCTTGGGGATGCAGGTGTTCCGTTTGAACAAGCATTTACAGCTACTATTATCGCCGCTGTTGTCGGAACATTATTTATGGCAATCTTTACAAACTTACCAATCGCAATTGCACCAGGTATGGGATTAAATGCTTACTTCTCTTACTCTGTTGTAAAAGCTCATGAAGGCATGACTTTCGCGATTGCATTCTCTGCTGTATTCGTAGCAGGTATGATTTTAATTTTGTTATCATTCACATCTTTCCGTACGAAATTAATGGAAGTAATTCCTGAGAACCTAAAACATGCACTTACTGCTGGTATCGGTCTTTTTATTGCTTTTATCGGTTTGCGCTTAACGGGAATTGTTACAAAAAATGATGCAAACTTAGTTGGGCTTGGCGATCTTCACTCTGCTCCAGTTCTACTAGCATTAGCTGGCCTTGGAATTACAATTATCCTTATGTCTTTAAATATAAACGGGGCACTATTTATCGGAATGTTATTAACTGGTATTATCGCTTACTTCACAGGTCAATTAACATTTTCAAGCGGCGTTACATCAATGCCTGGATTACCAGAAGGAATTATCGTTTCAAATCCAATTACTGCTGTATCTGATGTAATTAACTACGGATTATACGGCGTTGTGTTCTCATTCTTCCTTGTTACACTATTCGATACAACAGGTACACTACTTGGCGTTGCACAACAAGGTGGATTTATGAAAGATGGAAAGCTTCCAAAAGCAGGACGAGCTCTTCTATCTGACTCATTCTCAGCAACAATTGGAGCTATGTTCGGAACAACACCATCAACAGCTTACATTGAATCATCTGCTGGTGTTGCAGCTGGTGGTCGTACTGGTTTAACAACTGTTACAGTAGCTGTTCTATTTGCATTAGCAGCATTCTTCGGACCGTTAGTGAGCGCTGTTTCTGGCGTTTCAGCTATTACAGCACCATCACTAATTATCGTTGGTAGTCTTATGATGGGCTCAGTTCGCCACATCGATTGGGATACATTCGATGAAGCATTCCCAGCATTTTTAGTAATCTTAAGCATGCCACTTACATCAAGTATCTCAACAGGTATTGCACTTGGATTTATTTCATACCCACTTATGAAAGTGGCAAAAGGACAATTCCGTGCTGTTCACCCACTTGTGTATTTATTCGGGATCTTGTTCGCTTATCAATTAGTTTTCTTACCACATTAAAATCCCTCGTTGTGAGGGATTTTTTATTTACAAAAAAACATTTGACAACAGCATACACTTATGGAATAATTCGAAATAGTTAAATATTCGATGTCTTATCAAGAGCAGGTGGAGGGATGAGCCCTACGAAGCCCGGCAACCGACCCATTTATGGGCACGGTGCTAATTCTTACAACACATTGTGTTGAAAGATAAGAGTAATATGATAAGACGTCTTTTCTATATGAAAAGACGTTTTTATTTTCACTCCCTCCTCTCTTTTCTTAATTTAGGAGGGATTTTTTTATGAAAAAATTATGTTCCACCGTACTCATTATTCTCTTACTCGTATTAACAGCTTGCACAAATGAACAAGATGCTATCTCTTCACAAAAGCAACAAACGGTGAAGAAAGAAGCTACTACAGCAGCAAATCATTTACAAACAGAAATTCCAAGCCAAGTAAAAAACCCATTAAAAATCGCATTAATTATGCAAATGTCCATCGGAACTTTTTCCTCTCAATATATTGAGGGTGTCAAAAAACAAGTCGAGCTATTCGGCGGCAGTGTGCAAGTCTACAATTCTGATAATGATTTAGCAAAAATGGCAGCAAATCTAGATACTGCTATTAATTCAAAAGTTGATGGTATTTTAATTGATCACGGTCGCTCTGAAGCACTAAAACCCGGAGTAGAAAAAGCATTACAAGCGAATATTCCTGTAGTTGCATTTGATAACGACCTACGCTTACCAGGCGTAACGATTATTGATCAAGATGACTATAGTCTTGCATGGAAATCATTAAAAACGTTAGCGGAAGATCTGAATGGACAAGGGAATATCGCCGTCGTATGGGTTGGCGGATTTGCTCCAATGGAACGTCGCAATGTTATCATTGATGCTTTTTATAAACGTTATCCAAATATAAAAGAAGTTGCACGCTTTGGTACCGCTAGTAATAACACACCACTTGATACGCAAACACAAGTAGAGGCTTTACTAAAAAAATATCCGAAAAAAGGTGATTTACAAGCTATTTTCGCTTCGTGGGATGAGTTTGCTAAGGGGGCCGTCAAAGCACTCGAACAAGCTGGTCGTACAGATATAAAAGTATACAGCATTGACTTAAGTAATGAAGATTTACAACTCATGCAAAAAGAAAATTCACCTTGGACTGCTACGGCTGCAACCGATCCAGCTGAAGTCGGTAAAGTTCAAGTGCGTTTCTTATACAAGAAAATCGCTGGTGAACAAACGCCAGATATTTATTCACTAGAACCTTATTTAGTAAAGAAAAATAGTTTGCCACAAGAAAATATAACGATGGATCAATTATCAAAACATATAAACGGTTGGGGAGACTCGAAAGATGCATATTCACCTTGGATGAAAAAATTAGAGAAGGAGAAAAAATGATGACATTCTCTCTTCAAAACATTACACATTCTTATCACATCTCTACCCCTGTACTAGAAAATGTTTCTATTAACATACAAAAAGGAAAAGTTCACGCTTTACTAGGAATGAATGGTGCAGGAAAAAGTACTTTACTAAAAATAGCAACTGGTGAAATTCAACCCGTTGCTGGGAATATAAAAATTGATAATCAGTCTATTTCCTTTACTTCACCACGCGATGCAAAAAAGCATGGTATTTCTTTCGTAACACAAGAAGTGGATCACGGACTTATTCCTGGATTATCTGTATTAGAAAATGTACTAATCGATCATTTAGCAATGCAAAATAAAGTACTATTTTCAAAGTCAAAATTAGTCTCACTCGCTAAACAACATTTGCAAACTGTACAGGCTGATTTAAATGTTTCGGAAGATGTTTCAAACTGCTCATTACATGAAAAACAATTACTTCTTATCGCAAGAGCTTTATCCAACAATACAAATTATCTTTTATTAGATGAGCCTACTTCTTCTCTTGGACCGAAAGAAGTTGAAACCTTCGGGCAACTATTAAAAGATTTAACATCGAAAGGAATTGGCATCATCTTAATTTCTCATCGTTTATCAGAGATTCGAAATTTCGCGGATGATGTAACCATATTACATAACGGTAAAGTTGCAATTTCTGAAGCGATTACAAAGGTTACAGATCAACAAATTGTGGAAGCGATGACTGGAAAACAACTTACACTTCCTATTAATACAGCGCCAAAACGAGGGAACGAAGAATTATTTAAAGTACAAGAACTTCCATTACACAAAGACCATTCTCCTCTTTCTCTCACCGTACGGAAAGGTGAAACTGTTGTGATATACGGATTAATTGGCAGTGGCAAAACAACACTTGCTGAAACGTTATTTGGTACTCATCATACTTATCACGCAGAAATAGATGGTCAAACAATAACAATTAAAACACCGCGAGATGCGATTAAAGCAAAGATCGCACTTGTACCAGAGGAAAGAAGAAAACAAGGCGTATTTCTTTCGGAAGATATTATAAGCCACACTAATTTACACCAATCAGGTTGGAGACGAAAGCAAACCGAATTAAATAATGCTACTACAGCAATTTCTTCTTTCAGCATTTCACCCAATGACCCAAAAGCATTTATTCATTCACTTAGCGGTGGAAACCAGCAAAAAGTCTCCATTGCAAAGTGGCATGGATTCAAACCGAATCTATTTCTTTTGGACGAGCCAACTAAAGGTGTAGACATAGCTGCAAAACAAGACATTTTTCAATTCATTCGCAACATTACAGATGGCGGAAGTTCCGTAATTTACTTCACAGGAGAACAAGATGAAGCACTACATATCGCTGATCGCATTTTTATACTCGCAAACGGAGAATTTGTAGGTGAATACTTACCAGACGAACTATCTCCTGAACAGCTTTTACATTTATCTGAAGGGAGTTATTCCATTGAATCTCGTTCATAAAACAAAAACTAAGAAACTATATTTACCTACTCATCTTTTTTATCAATTTAGTACGATTGCTATCATTATAGGTGTTACAATTTTCTTCTCTATCGTCAACGATTCTTTTTTAACATACAACAATATTAGTGATATTTTACGTTCCATTTCTATCGTAACGTTACTTGCAATTGGTGTTACCTTTACATTAATTGTAGATGGATTTGATTTATCAGTCGGCTCTACCGCTAGTTTAGCAACCATTGCCGCTGCTTCCTGTCTCATTTTATATCGACAAGAACTATTAGTCACACTCCTTGTTCCTATTCTTTGTGGGCTATTAGTTGGATTATTAAATGCACTACTCGTTATCCGCATTAAACTACCAGATTTACTAGCTACATTAAGTATCATGTATATCGTGAATGGACTACACTTAACATTTTCAAAAGGATCTTCTATTTATGAAGGAATGTCTGGTGCCAAAGGACATTTTATTCCATCCTTTTTATTTATCGGTCAAGGTTCTGTGTTAGGAATTCCAGTCCCTGTCATTATCATGCTTATCGTCGTTTTAATTGCATATGTATTTTTAGAAAAAACAACGTACGGTCGTTTCTTTTATATGACAGGTGGGAATCGAGAAGCTGCTAGACTAGCTGGTATTCCTACTGATCGTTACCGTGTATATGCTTATATGATTAGCGGTTTACTTGCCTCTATTGGCGGTATTATTCTATGTAGCCGCGTTGGAACAGGACAAGTTTCAGCTGGCGCCCCATTATTAATGGATGCAGTTGCAGCTGCCTATATCGGTTATGCAATGTTCGGTGCTAAGAAACCAAATGTCATCGGAACATTTCTTGGTTCCGTATTAATTGGAATCATATTAAACGGCCTTACAATGATGAACGTTCCTTATTATGCGCAAGATATCATTAAAGGCAGTATTTTAATTGCAGCTTTAGCCTTTTCATTTATTAAAAAGAAGCGTAAATAAAAAAGTAGCGCATCGAATTCCGATGCGCTACTTTCCTTTTGCAACAATCAAACGAACTACTTTCAATGCAAGAAGTAAAAGACCGTTCACAATCGCTGCAATCCCTAAGAAGACCGCTATCATCAGCTCTCCCATTCCGTTATTCAATACAAACATAACAGAAGAAATGACAGCCAAAATAAACAATATTAACGTTGGTATATATTTAATAACAGGCTTCTTATATGATTTTTTTGAAAGAAGAAACGTAATTAACAACGTCATAATGAAAACAAAAGATTGCCCGTAGTTAACCCTCACTACTAGCCAATCACTTGACTAGCAGGGCTTACTGATATATTTAATTCACTTTGGTTATAATTGGTTAAATAAATCGTAACAGTTAGTTACCCTTTATATACATTTTCCATATGTATCACCTCTCCACATACTTTTATCCATATTACACCATTATATTTATTGAATATTGCCATCAAGTAGTCGTATTGTCCTCTGGCAGTATGCAGCTACCTTTTGATCGTGTGTTACAACTAGTACCGTTTTTCCTTGTTTATTAATTTCTTTTAAAATGCTCATAATTTTTTTCCCGTTTTCTTGATCAAGAGCACCAGTCGGCTCATCTGCTAGGATAATTTTTGTATCTTGCGCTAATGCTCTTGCTATCGCCGTTCTTTGCTGCTCTCCTCCTGATAACTCGTAGGGATATTTGTTAATATGTCTCTCAAGCCCTACCATTTCCAGCATTTCTTTTGATATTTGCATACGTTTCTTATGAGAAATCCTTCTATATACAAGTGGAAGCATTACATTTTCAATAATTGTATAATCATCTAGTAGCGAAAAGTTCTGAAACACAAATCCAACTTCCTTATTTCTATACTTATGATAGTTTGATTTTAATGTACTAGTATCCATGCCATCTAAAAAATACTTCCCAGTAGAAGGGCTATCAATTAAGCCAATAATGTTGAGAAGAGTAGATTTCCCCGAACCAGATGGCCCCATAATAGCTATCATTTCACCTTTCTCTATTGTAAGATTAATATCTTTTAAAGCACTAAAATTACTCTTTCCGAAGTCCTTAACCACATTTGCGAGCTGAATCATCTATAACACCTCTTTCATATATGTATTTTTTATTTTTAATACATTGAAGTAAATAATTGCATATATAATGAGCATCATTATAATTGATAACGCACTTATAGCAATTAATGATTCTTTAGAAACTTTTAACGTTCCAAAAAAAGATACCGTGCTATTCTCGAAATCTTTCTGAATATTAATTATTCCGCTATTATCCCATTGAAAATACATAGTCCCTATACATATTGATAAGATGAATAGCAACATATACTCAATAATAAACGGAAGACATATTTGAAAAGTACTTGCTCCTAATGCTGATTTAATAGAAATATTTTTACGCTCCATATAAAGCGCTGCCATTGATGTTAATAAAATAGATATAAATGAAAAGGATAAGACTGTACCGCTTAATAATAAGGGGTATGACATATTATCAATGCCTTGCTTTTCGTTTTCTAACAATTTATTCGGATTTGTAACATAATACGAATACCCCTTACCTTCTGTTACCTTTAATACTTTCTTTTGAAATTCATTTATATCCATTTTCTCATTTATTTCTATAATTAACCCATTATATAAAAGTTCTACACTGTGGAATTCTATTTCTTCTGTTCCAATGGGTAAAATAGCCATGTTATCTAATAATGTAATACGATTGTCTAATATTTCACCACTCCTAGGATGTGTAAAGGGTGAATTTTTTTCTAAAAAACCAATTACTTTTAGTTTCGTTTTTCCAGATGGTATGACATCACCAATAGATACTTTTTCTTTATAATTAGCACCTAATATAACCGGCCTAATATTGAATACTGATTTATGAAATTCCCATTCCTCAAAATATCTTCCTTGTGAAAGTCGTATATGAAAATATTTATTAATACCTTTATCAACAAGCAAAGTCTTTATCGTTTCATTTTCTTTATTTAAGGTAAATGAATATTCACGAAACAAATAATTTGTTGTATTTGTAATTGGTATCGTATTAGATAAACTTTGAATGAAATGTTGATAGTCATTTTTTGCTTTTTCTTCGCTAAACAACGTTATATCTTGTGTTGCATAAAGTTCATAGAAATTGTCATTAGTCGATAAACCGTTTGCTACTGTCATCATTTTTCGATATCCCGAAAGGTTACTAATAAATTCTATAGCTGAAGAAAATGCAATAACTAAAGAAATTACTATAATCACACTCGGTAACAGCCGTTTTTTCATAAACCGTATAGAATCAAGTATAAAAAACATGAAGACCTCCTATGTTCTTAAATGTTTTCCGGGATATATATTTATAATGTGCTTGATCGGAATTAAAGTAACAAACATTGTAAGAAATATTATAAAACCAACATTACATATCAATACATATAGTGTTAACGGTTTTGATAAGTATGTCTGAAAATACGTATGAATTGTTCCAGAAAATATTTCTAAAGTAAGAAAAACCAACAACATCGCTGCTAGAGAAACCAACAAAATTTGAATATATAGTTCGCAGTAAATAGATCTATTAGACGCACCTACTGCTTTTTTTAACGAAATCTCCCTTTGTTTCTTATAAATCCAAAATAAGACTGCGGAAATGCCAGAAACTATTGCAACAAGAATAAACTTATAATAATACTTATTTGCTGAATCTATATCTGTTACATTTAGTTCCTGAAGATCTCGTTCATTCAGTATTTGAACCTCTCCCGAAAGCACTTCTTTGCTCCTATTTATAAACGTTTTTATTTCGTTATGAATAGATGATGTAGGGTTAACAACTGTTAATTGTAATTGTTTACTAGCGATAATACCTTTTTTAGATATATTAGGTAAGTTTTGAAGTGGAATGTATATGTCTGATACACCGACATCACTGTCTTTCCTCGATACAGTTCCTATTTTTTTATATGTATCATCAAATTCATATAATTCCTCTACATTTGTTTGATCACCAACAACCATATCACTTGAATTTCCACGATAAAAATATTGCCCTTCAGAAATATATGGCTTCCAATAATAATCATCTTTTAAGTTCAAAGCTATAATTTTTATTGCACCTGAACTATTCAATGCTTTTAAATTCTCTACGTAAATATCACTTTTTACAAAAGTATCTTGAATGAAAGGAATGATTGATTCAAGCTCTGTTTCATTATCTATAGGAACTGTTAACATTTGATTCTTTTCTGGAAAGCCGATTTGAAAGGCAGATATAAAGTTTCGTTTAGACTCTGTTAAAAGCGCGGCAACTGATATAGAAAGAAACGAAATAAAAAATGACATAAGAAGAATTATGGAAAACAGTTTGTTGCTTTTTATATTTTTAAAAGCTAAATACATACTTTGGCTCCTTTTAAATAAGAAGGAGATGATATACATCCCCTTCTCCTTATCCAAATATTTATAAAGACAACTGTTTAATGTTTTTTACCACTGTAATCGTAAGTTACCATTACTATCAAAAGTACCTTTGTGTGTATCTTCTTGATAGTCATTATTCTCATTAGCATAATGCTCAGAGTAGATTCCTTTTGCACCAAAGGCGTTATATGCACCATTACTAACAGTAGCATTTAATGCTCTTCCAGATTCATGGGATCCTAACTTATCCGAGGCGCTTTCAATATATGAATAGCTTCCTTTTGAATTAATAAAAGAGATTGCTACTGAACAGCGAGATGCATTTTGATTCGTAGTCGTTTGAGCTCTGTAAGATAGTAGATTACCGCTTTTGTGACCACTTAAAGTTGGATAGAATGCACTTTTTGAGATTGATGTTGCTAATAATACTAAAGTCGTAATTGAAAAAACCTTTCCTTTCATTAACAATCACCTCATAAATTAAATAGTTTAGTAGCGCTACATCGTCATAATACCCTTCAAGCAAATTTTGCTCAATAATAAACCCATATGTTTTACAAACTCTTTAAACACTTAAACATTAATACATTTTTAAAAAGTAACGTATAAGTAGCAATACAAAAAAGGCTGCAGAGAACTCCTTCTCCACAGCCTAATTATTATTTTTGCAAAAACGCCTGTAAATCTGCAAATTGTCTCTTTGCATCTTCATAGCCTTGCTCATATAAACTTTGTAATTTAGCCGTATCCTTTTCCATACGATCTACTTGAAGCGGCACTTCTGGGCGAATAACAAATAAATTACCCGCTTGCTCTTCTTTTTCAATGTAGTGAAGTGTTTCATTATACACTTCATAACGATTCAGCATCGTATTTACAAGGTTTGGATACTTCTTATAAGCCTTTGCTGCAATCCAACCAAATTTTGATTTTTTCTTCGCGTAACCATGATTTCTCGTCAAAATAACGACTGATTTTTTAAATCCATCTTCCTGTGCTTTACGAACTGGAATCGGATCTGAAATCCCGCCATCTAACAATTGCTTACCTCGGTAGTTTACTGCCGGTGCAATGAAAGGTAATGAACTAGATGCTTGCAATAAATTTAGTGCATCATCATTCGTTCCCTCTTTTTCAAAATAAACAGACTGTCCTGTTTCACAATCAGTTGTTCCTACAAGGAAACGCTCTGGACTATTAAAGTATGTTTCAAAATCAAACGGTACATGCTTTTCTGGAATTTCATGAAAAATGAATTCCATATCAAATAGCTGACGTTTTTTCCACAAGTTTTTATACGATAAATACTGCGGATGTGATGCATAATCAATATTTACTGTTTTATTTCTATTTCTTTGTCTGGAAAGATACGACGCTGCATGACAAGCACCAGCTGATACACCAATTACATATGGAAAATATAAATCTTGTTCCATAAAATATTCTAATATCCCGCCCGTATATACACCACGCATACCGCCGCCTTCTAATACTAATCCCGTATTTTCAAGCATGTTATTCTCTCCTCTTTATATATATCGACTCTTTAATTATTCACTATGTTAAGTATCTTTTTCTATTATATATGAGTTCTTTCAGAAATTATATTTAAAAGGCTTGAAATGGAGGGATTTTTTCTTCCAATTATATTTCCAAATGACCAGAGACATCCTTTATAAACCTTTGAATAAAATCTTGCTCTTCTTTCGTATATCCATCTAAAAGTAACAGCCACTTTTCTTCAGCTTGTTTATGCAATTTTTCATGAGCTTTATATATTTCATTTCCTCTTTCCGTTAAGCGGAAGAAAATTTCTTTTTGATTATCTAACATTTGCATTTTCTCAACGAATTGCTTTTGAAACAACTTTGTACAAATTTTAGAGATTGCACCCTTCGTCATTCCCATTTCTGTCGTAATAGCCGTTACATTCATAAGACCCTTTTTTACGATACACTCGATAACATGTAACTCAGATAAAGACATACCGCTTACACCTGTCTCACGAAGAAACTTCTCATTATTTCCTTTCAACTGCTCTTCTTTTTTATGAAAAAGTGTACGAATATCCGAAAGTATTTCCATTTGTTTCGCTGTACGTTCCAATCCGTTCGCCTCCTAAGTTTCCAAAGAAACAATTTAACTATATACCATTTTAAAATCATTTCTCCATCTTTACAAGTTAGAAAATCATGTTAAAATTAATTTAGTTTCCAAGGAAACTAAATGACGAGGAGGTTAACATTATGGAAAAAACCAAACTGAATTTCATTTTATATGTTGTCTGTATGAGTGCCTTACTCGGTTCCTTCGCTCAAAATATTTATACACCTATCTTGCCGATGATTCAAAATTCGTTTCATACTTCTCTTTATCTTGTAAATTTAACCGTTTCACTTTTCACATTCGTTCTTGCGGTTATGCAGCTCATATACGGACCTTTAATTGATACAAAGGGCAGAAAATCTGTCCTTATCCCTAGTTTAATTATTAGTACAATCGGCTCAATTGGTTGTGCTTTCTCACCTAACATTTACTTATTTCTATTCTTTAGAGCTGTTCAAGCTTTAGGAATAGCGGCTATACCTATAGTTGCAGCAACTATTATCGGTGATTTATTTGAAGGAAAAGAACGCGGAGAAGCGATGAGCCTTTATCAAATGTTACTTGCTCTCGCACCTGCGATCGGCCCTCTCATAGGTGGTTATCTCGGCAGTATAAATGGCCACTTATCTGTATTTCTGTTTTTATCTACAATTGGCATCATCTTATTAATTATAAACATTTCACTACTTCCAGAAACAAAACCAAATGTAATTGAGCAACCTAAAGCAAAAAAGAATTACTGGCTTATCTTAAAAAATAAAACTGGATTTTCTATTACACTTATTGGCTTTATTCAATTTTGTATGTATTTCTGTTTCCTCGTTTTTTTGCCTAGCATATTAACAAATATATATCATCTACACGCAAGTGAAATTGGTCTTATGTTTGTACCAATGTCCCTTTCTATTATGTTAGGAAGTTATTGCTACAAATTTTTGCAAGAACGGTTCACAACAAAGCAAGCTTTATTCATCACTAGCTTCTTCAATATTATATGTATCACTTTATTCTCTTTCACATATAGCATCAATATCCCAATCATCATTATCGTTACCTCTTTATACGGTTTTAGCATGGGACTCTCTATGCCAACTCACACTACTTTATTAACGGAAGAATTCGTACAAGAACGCGCAACAGCTATCGGTATGTACAACTTCATTCGCTATTTTGGCATGGGTACAGGACCTATTGTAGGTGGGTTTCTTTTATTTAATCAAAATTACTTTTGGATTTTCTTTATAGGAGCAGTTACATTTCTACTTATAGTTTTATACGCAATGAGAATGTTACATTCCCATGCTGCACAAAAAGCAAAATAGAGACCTATAGATGGTCTCTTAAGCTCTTTGATCAGCAACGATATGAATATCAATACACTTCGTTTGTCTCATAATTTCATTTACAATAGAACCTTTTCGTATTTCTTCCCACCGTGTTCTCGCCGATTGCCCGAGTAAAACTTGTGTCACCTGTAGTCTTTTTGCAACTTCAATAATAACATCAGCGGGCTTTCTTCCCTTTGCTTCTTCTAATACAAAGCTCGCATCAAATTGATTCGTTAGCGATTTCCATTCTTCAATCGTTTGCTTTTTGCCAGCTGAAATAGAATCTATATTTTCTCTTTCAACGTTTAACACATACAATTCAGCATTTAACCGATCAGCCATGCGCCAACCTCTCCGTATTAATTTCTCTGCTGTTGAACTGTATTGTACACAAACGAGAATTTTTTCTTTCACGCCGATCGGTTCTATTACTGTTTGGCTAATTTTCTCATCCATATCATCTGCAACTTCTCGAAGTGATAACTCTCTTAATGCCCCTAAATTATTTATCGTAAAGAAGTTTTGTAAGCTTTGTTGAATTTTTTCTTCCTTATATATCTTTCCATCTATTAATCTCTTCCGGAGTACCTCAGGTGTTGCATCAACAAGCTGAATTTCATTTGCTTTTTGTAAAATAAAGTCTGGAATACGCTCTCGTACTTTGACATTCGTAATTTGAGCTACAATATCATGAACGCTTTCTAAATGTTGAATATTAAACGCTGATAATACAGATATACCGGCATCTAACAATTCCTGCACATCCATGTAACGTTTCTTATTTTTCGACCCGGGAATATTACTATGCGCAAGTTCATCCACAACAACAATTTGTGGTGCCCGCTTTATAATTCCTTCTACATCAAGTTCATAAAATACTTTCCCTTTATAATCTATTTCTTTTAAAGGAACTTTTTCTAAATCAGCAATTGCTTCTTCCGTCTCCTTTCTACCGTGTGTTTCAATTAAACCAACTACAATATCAATACCGTCTTTTTTCATTTCCCTAGCATCATAGAGCATTTTATAACTTTTCCCTACTCCTGGAGCCGCTCCTACATATAGCTTTAACTTCCCTCGATTTTGTTGACGAATGTATTCTAGATACTCTTCTGGTGTTCGCCTTTGAAACGTCGGTTTATAGTCATCCGCATACAAAACACTCACAACCTTTCTTTCGAAACAACACTACCTCAATCCGTTAGATTGAGGTAGCACTGTTACTATTTCATTAATTTCTGTAATTCTAAATTTAACTTTAAGACGTTCACGCGATCTTCTCCAAACAAGCCAAGTGCAGCACCTTCCGTTTGATCCTTAATCAGTTGATTCAGCTTTTCTTTCGGAATATTCGTTAATTTCGAGATGCGATCTACCTGCACAGAAGCCGCTTTTGGACTAATGTCAGGATCAAGCCCTGAACCCGAATTCGTCACTAAATCTATCGGTACTTCTGTAACTGGAACAGCCCGGTTTTGTTTTTTCCAGTCTTCAATACTTTTCTCAACTCGTTTTGCTAAATCTGGATCAGACGGCGCATAGTTATTTGAGCCAGATGCTTCTGCTTTATATTCTATACTAGAAACACGTCCATGAAAATAACGTGGATCTGTGAAATTTTGACCGATTAATTTTGAACCAACTACTTCATCCTTATCATTATATATAAGACTTCCATCCGCATTATCCTTCATTACCGCTTGCGCAATACCAGTTACAATAAGCGGGTATACAAGGCCGCACAAGACTAAGAACGTAAAAGTAATACGAATAATTGGTGAAAGTATACTTTGTTTTTCCGCCATCTTTTTTCCCCTCTTCCTTATATGAACAAGCCGACAATCATATCAATTACTTTAATTCCAATGAATGGAACGATCACTCCGCCAAGCCCGTAAATGAGTAAGTTTCTGCTAAGCAATGCATTAGAACTCATTGGTTTATATGCAATACCTTTCATCGCTAGCGGAATAAGTAACGGAATAATAACCGCATTAAATATTAATGCTGATAAGATTGCTGAAAGCGGTGATGTTAATTTCATAATGTTTAATGCTTCCATTTGCGGAATCGCAAGTGTAAACATTGCTGGAATGATTGCAAAATATTTTGCAATATCATTCGCAATACTAAACGTCGTTAACGCACCTCGTGTCATTAACAATTGCTTACCGATTCCTACAACCTCAATAATTTTAGTTGGATTCGAATCTAAATCGATCATATTTGCTGCTTCTTTCGCAGCTGTCGTACCACTATTCATCGCTAACCCAACGTCAGCTTGCGCTAATGCCGGGGCATCATTTGTACCATCACCTGTCATCGCTACAAGTTTACCTTTATCTTGCTCTGCTTTAATAACTGCAATTTTATCTTCTGGTTTACACTCGGCAACGAATTCATCTACCCCTGCTTCTTTTGCAATTGTTGCTGCTGTTAATGGGTTATCCCCTGTACACATAACCGTTTTAATTCCCATTTGGCGCAATTGTTCAAAACGCTCACGCATACCAGGTTTTACTGTATCCTTTAAATAAATTAAACCGTAAATACGATCATCCACTGCAACTACAAGTGGTGTTCCACCCTCTTTTGAAATTAAATCTGCTTTTTGATTCACATCTTTCGGAATCGTTCCGCCTTTTGATTGAACCCATTCAATAACGGCACCAACAGCACCTTTTCTTACTTTCGTTCCATCCTGTAAATCAACACCACTCATTCTCGTTTCTGCTTTAAACGGAACAAATTCACCTTGTTCTGCAAGTTCTCTATTATATGATATAGATTTCGTTTGTACATATTCTATAACTGATCGACCTTCTGGTGTTTCGTCTAAAACTGAGCTAATCGCAGCCCATTTTCCTACTTGCTCAATCGTTTCATTTCCTACAGGGAGTAGTGTATGTGCCATCCGGTTCCCGAAAGTGATCGTACCTGTTTTATCTAAAATAATTGTATTAATATCACCCGCAGCTTCTACTGCTTTCCCTGACATTGCTAATACATTGAACTTTGTTACGCGGTCCATCCCAGCAATACCAATTGCCGATAATAACCCACCAATTGTCGTTGGAATTAGACAAACTAACAATGCAACAAGTACAGCTGTATCAATTTGAAACCCTAAATAATTTGTAAAAATCGGCAACGTCACAACAACGATTAAGAAAATAAGAGTTAAGCTCGTTAATACTGTATTTAAAGCAATCTCATTCGGCGTTTTTTGACGAGCAGCTCCTTCTACTAAAGAAATCATTTTATCAATAAATGATTCACCAGGATTACTCGTAATCACAATCGTAATCTCATCACTTACGACCATCGTTCCGCCTGTTACTGAACAAAAATCGCCACCTGCTTCTTTTATAACAGGAGCTGATTCCCCTGTAATTGCTGATTCATCTACAGACGCTAATCCTTTAATTACTTCACCATCATTCGGAATCATTTCCCCTTGTTTTACAATAACAACGTCACCTTTTCTCAGCTCAGTTGCTGAAACTTGAACAATGTCTCCATTTTCTTTTACAACATTTGCAAACACATCTTTCTTCGATTGTTTTAAAGAATCAGCTTGCGCTTTACCACGCCCTTCAGCTAAAGCTTCTGCAAAGTTAGCAAATAAAACTGTAAATAATAGAATGAGAGAAACTGTTATATTAAACCACCCTGGTACACTACTAGAACTACTTGGAAGAAAGGATAAAATTAACGTAATGATAAATCCAATTTCCACAACGAACATAATCGGATTCTTTATCATTACTTTCGGATTCAATTTCGCAAAGGATTGTTTCATCGCATGTGTCACGATATCACGATCCATCGTTTTCGCTTGTCTAACCTCATCTTCTACAGCATGTATTTGTGACTGATCTACTTGTTTTTCTTTTACTACTACCGGTCTCATCATTTACCCTCCATTACTTCAATGTAAGAAATTCTGCAATTGGGCCGAGTACTAACATCGGGAAGAATGTTAACGCACCAACAATTACAATTGTTCCGATAAATATCCCTCCAAATAAACCATTATCTGTACGGAACGTTCCGACTGTTTCTGGTACTACCGTCTTCTCTTTCAGTGAAGCTGCAACAGCTAGCATCGTAATTAAACTGAAATAGCGTCCTAAAAACATAACTAAACCAGTCGTAATATTCCAAAACGGTGTATTATCCCTCAATCCTTCAAATCCAGATCCGTTATTCGCAGCTGATGATGTATACTCATAAACAACTTGCGTTAAACCGTGGAAACCGGAATGAGAAATTGCATCCGTTCCTAAACTTGTTGAAAGAGCTAATGCCGAAAATCCTAAAATAAGCAATGGATGAAATAATATCGTTACCGCAATTAATTTCATTTCCTTCCCTTCAATTTTCTTACCTAAAAACTCTGGTGTCCGTCCAACCATTAACCCAGATATAAAGACTGCAATAATTGCATACATGATAATGTTAACAAAGCCTGCTCCAACACCGCCGTATACTGTATTTAACATCATATTTACGAGTGGAACTAGACCACCAATTGGTGTTAACGTATCATGCATCGTATTAACGGCCCCTGTTTCCGCAGCTGTCGTTACTGTCGCATAAAGGGAAGAAAATACTGTTCCAAATCGGACTTCTTTTCCTTCTGTACTTCCTTGTACATGTTCGATACCCATTCCATTTAACACTGGATTTCCATGTAATTCAGATGTTGTAATCGTTATAAATCCTAGTAAAAATACCATGAATAGTGAAACAAAAAGGATACGACCTTGTTTTTTATTTCCTACCATTCGTCCGTACGTAAATGGAAGTGCTGTTGGCAATAACATCATAAGCATCATTTGCAAAATATTACTCATTTGCCCTGGATTTTCAAAAGGATGTGTAGAGTTTGCCCCGAAAAATCCACCGCCGTTATTTCCAAGTTCCTTAATTGAAACGAATGATGCAACTGGACCACGTAAAATACTTTGCTTCGCACCATCAATTGTTTGTGCTGTAACTGCTCCATCTAACGTTTGTGGTACACCAAGTGCGACAAAGACTAACGCCGCAATAAATGCGATAGGAAGAAAAACTCTCGTTAATGCTCTCGTAAAATCAACGAAAAAGTTACCGAGTTCTTTTCCAGCGAGTCCTCTTATAAAAGCCATAACGAGCGCTAACGTCGTTGCTGGTGCCGCAAACATTAAAAATGTAATTCCGACTAATTGTGATAAATAAGATAAACCATTTTCGCCGCTATAATGCTGTAAGTTTGTATCAGCCATAAAACTAATTGCCGTATTAAAAGCGAGCGTAGGCTCCATCCCTTCAATATGCGCTGGATTTAATGGCAATACGCCTTGTAATCTGAAAATGAAATATACGACAACAATCATAAATCCATTGAGTAAAACTAATGATAATGCGTACTGTTTCCACGTTTGATTGTATGCTTTTACACCCGTAATTTTAAAAATAAGTTTTTCAAAAGGCCCAAATACTTTATCTAGCGTTTTGCTACCTTGAAAAGCTTTTTCTAAATAAATCCCCGTTGGCTTTGCTACTAGAATAAACAAGAGCATTGTAATAACGACTGCAACCCAAATCATAATGAATGATTCCCCCTAATTAAAACTTTTCTGGATTTAATAATGCGTACACTAAGTACACCGTAATCGCTGCAACAATAACCGATAAGGCAATCATCATGATTGCTTCCCTTCTTTCACAACTTTATCTGACCAACTTGCAAGACTTGCCATCGATGCGACTAACCCAACAAAAATACCGATCATTACGACATCTAACATAACTACCCCTCACTTTTTGTTAAATTTTACCATCTAGTTATCAAAAAAAGAACACTAAGCTCTACTTAGTGTTCGAAACGAACAACACAAAGTAAACCTCCTCTCTAAACGCTTACGAGGTTAGCTGTCGGATTCGGGCCTAAAGAGTAGCCCTACTTTCAAAATTGAAAGATTCACCCCAAGTGACGATGCACAAAATTGGTTCCCCCGCTCCATTTCTGGAACTCAGCGATTTTAGGTTTTTTTTGGAAATTTCATGAATGATTTATGAGAGTAAATATACTCCTCTAAATTTAACTTGTAAAGGGGTAAATTACTGAAAATAAGAAAATATCCATCTATTTAAGCGTTTACATTAGTTGTTATTAATATTTTTTCATCTGTTTTCTCGTCTTTCCTTTCTTTTTCACAGAAATGATCTTTTAAATACGAAATAAAAAGAGCGAATTACATGAAGTGCATAGCATGTTGCACTCAGCATTCGCTCTTTTTTCATTCAATCTTTATTCTCCTCGTAAAAAAGCACGCAAATTTCTCCCTCGAATATAAACTTGTGATAATTCTGCATGTAACTGCTCATATTCGGTAATATCCGCCTCTAAATACAAAACATCTTTTGATGGTAATATAATATATGGCCCTGGAAAAAGAGGATCGAGCACTACCAATTCGTGAACTCTCTCTACCGATACCGCCCAACGATTCGCTATATCTCCTAGTAACAACACTTTCATCTTTATTTCCCCCGCCCTATTCAAAAAATAAAAAAGAAATATTATCACAGTTCGTAAACACTACAAATTTAGCTCCAATTGTTTCATAGAGCCTGGCCGGATATCGTTTATTCCTTGTAACAACAGTAATAGGCGCTTGAAAAGAAAAACGAATGCGTTCTGTGAAAAAACTAACTATCGGAAGCTCATCTCCTAGTAAAATCACCTTCTTAATACGCTCGCAAATACTAGTAAAATCCTGATCCTTATTACAGCTATAAGTCCAATCAAATCCACAATTTCTAACTTGATCTGCTATCTCTTCATTTGCTGTAAAAATAATTAACTCATGCTGAAATGCTGCTAGCTCTCTTAAACTCTTTACCTTATTTTCTTCTCCAACGCAAATAAGCGTTAATTCCATGTACCTCATCCTCCTTAGCATAAAAGAACTCAAACATAGATTGATATTCTCCTATACTAATCAGACCGACGAAGTGATATATCCATCATGGCACCGCCCTCTCTCAAGACGCTTACGAAGTTAGCTGTCGGATTCGGGCTTTGAGAGTAGCCCTACTTTCAAAATTGAAAGATTCACCCCTAGTGACGACGCACAAATTGGTTCCTCCGCTCCATACATTTGGACTCAGCGTATTACAAAAAATGTATTCTGGCTGATATATTACTCCTGTATTTGGAAAAAGTAAACAATGAAAAATCCTTAAGGTGGATTTTTCATTGTTGCTAGACATTATAAATATTTATATTCAATAGGAATTTTCATGAGTCGTATTGTAATAATACTAAATAAAAAAATGATTAAAAATTAAACGTGAAACGAGGATACTATATGACCGAGGATAAAAAGAATAATTTTATTAAAATAATAAACATTCTAGGTAATTCGTTACTTTTAATTCTAGTGATTTTAGTTACTATTACTAGTTATACTGAATTCCGTACTACACTAGAAATCATTTTTTAAATTTCTTGTTTGTTATTAATTTATAGTAAATACTTAAGTAATAATAAGAAAGCTATGATTCCATACCTTATATTTTTAATATTAATATCATCACACCTTTTATATATTTTATTTATCTAAAAGGACGCATTTAAACAAGATACCCAAATCAAATTCACTACCATATATTAAACTTTTATTAATCATTAACCTTAATAACCAGTGAGGATATAGCCCCACTGGTTGAATTTCCACTTATGCACGCGCTTTATTCAATTTATACGCAAAATGATTCGTCGGCCCATGACCACTTCCAATATTCAACGGCTCTTCAATCGCTATACTAATAAATCGTTTTGCTTCTTGAACCGCCTCTTCCATCAAGTAGCCTTTCGCAAGTCCTGCTGTAACCGCTGAAGCAAATGTACACCCGCTTCCGTGCGTTTGCTTCGAAGGAATTCGCTCGCTTCTAAATTCAATAAACGCTTCTCCATCGAAGAGTAAATCAATTACTTCATTCCCTTGATATTCTGCATGTCCGCCCTTCATAAGAACATATTTAGCTCCTAATTCATGCAATACTTTTGCAGCTTCCTTACTATCTTCTACATTATGAATCTCCATTCCAGTTAACACTTCTGCTTCAGGAACATTCGGTGTTACAACAGTTGCTACTGGCAATAAATATTCCTTTAATGCTTGTACTGCTTCTTGTTGTAATAATGATGCCCCGCCTTTTGCAATCATAACAGGATCTAGCACAATATTATTCCAGCCGAATTTTTTAATATGTTCTGCAACAATTTGAATAATTTCACTGCTAAATAACATTCCTAATTTTACAGCATCTGGCGTTAAATCCGTACCAATTGAATTCAGCTGTTCCGTAATTCCTTCTAAAGAAACAGGATATACCCCTTGAACGCCAAGCGTATTTTGAGCAGTAATTGCTGTAATAGCCGTCATTCCATACACACCAAGCTCTTGGAATGTTTTTAAATCCGCCTGAATCCCAGCGCCGCCTCCGCTATCAGACCCTGCAATTGTTAAAGCTTTATTCACTTTCATTCCACTCATCCTTTTCTACCCAAAATAGCGATGATAAATTGTTTTCGCTTCGCTTATATCTTTCGTTCCATGTACAAGTACACGGCCATCTTTAAAAGCAACTAATCTCTTTTCTTCAACCGAAAATGATAATAAATATGGATTTACATTTAAATCATTCACACGATCATTCAGCAATTTTTTATATTGTTCAAAATCCATTTCCTCTTTATGAGGTGGTCTAATTTGAACTGTATTTCTCCCGCATAACACCGCTGTTTTTGAAGTATTTTCCTTATTTAAATACGGATATAATGCTTGCTCACCACATGATAGACAATTATGTTTACGAAGCTTTTGCACATTCATACATGAATACTCATTTTTCCATACATCAAATGACACAAGTCCATCTCGAAGCGAGTCATAATCTTCTACTAGCAGTTTAAGTGTTTCCGTTACTTGATGAGAAACGACGAGAGATACAGCAGGTGATATAATCCCCGCTGTGTCACATGTCGCTCCGCCAAGTGGAATCGATTGTAATAAACAAGATAAACATGGCGTTTTGCCTGGAAGAATAGTATAAGAAAGACCGTAACTTCCTACACATGCCCCGTAAACCCATGGAATAGAATATTTTTGCGCTACATCATTCACAATGAAACGCGTTTCGAAATTATCAGTCGCATCGATGATTACATCAACATTTGTAACGTGTTCTTCTAATTCTTCAGCCGTTACATCTTGAACGAGAGCTTCTACTCTTACTTCACTATTAATCTCTTCTAGACGTTTTTTTGCCGCCACAGCCTTCGGAAGGTTATTCTCTACATCACGCTCTGCATACAATTGCTGCCTTTGTAAATTACTCCAATCTACATAATCGCGGTCAACAATTGTTACCTTACCAACGCCTGCCCTTACAAACATCTCTGCATTTGCACTACCTAATGCACCCGCACCGATAATAAGTACATGCTTTTCCCCTAGCTTTTGTTGCCCTTCTTCCCCAATTGGAGAAAATAGTTCTTGGCGAGAATATCGATTATTCAACTACGCTCATTCCTTCTAAAGGACTACTTGCTGTCGCGCAGCGCTTGCGTGCAATACGACCTGCTTCAAACCCTAGTCGTCCTGCCTCAATACCTAATTTCATTGCGTATGCCATTTTAATAGGATCGTTCGCTCCAGATACTGCAGTATTTAATAACACACCATCTGCTCCTAATTCCATTGCAAATGCTGCATCAGCTGGACTACCAATACCAGCGTCAACGATAACTGGTACTGTCGCTTGTTCAATAATGAAACTTAAATTTAATGGATTTACAATACCAAGCCCTGAGCCAATCGGTGATGCTCCTGGCATAATCGCGTGTACACCAAGTTCTTGTAGTTTGCGTGCTAATACAACATCATCAGATGTGTAAGGAAGAACGATAAATCCTTCTTCTAGTAACATTTCAGATGCCTTTAACGTTTCTACTGGATCAGGTAATAACGTTCTATCATCACCAATAACTTCTACTTTTATCATGTCACAAAGTCCAGAGGCTTTTGCTAATTTTGCAATACGAACAGCTTCTTCAGCATTTTTTGCTCCTGCTGTATTCGGTAATAACGTATATTTTTTTACATCAAGTTTCTCTAATAAATTAGGCTGCTTCGCATCAAATATATCCATACGACGTACTGCGAATGTTAAAATCTCAGCCTCAGAAACATCAATTGCCTTTTGCTGCACATCAAAATCAGGGAATTTCCCTGTTCCTAATAAAAGTCTAGAATGAAATGAAAATTGTCCAATGTTTAACATAATCAACCGCCTCCTACGAAAGTTACAATCTCAATTTGGTCCCCATCAAAAACAGATGTATCGTTATGATCATCTTTTTGTAAAATATCTTTATTACGTTCTACTACAACAATTCTGTTATCTAACTCTAAATGTGTAAGTAGCCCAGCTACTGTTTTTACACTCTCTGGTACTTCAATTTGGTTACCATTAATTTTTAAATTCAAACTTCCATCCCCTTTCTACACCATTTTAGAAAGCAATAAATCTAGCAAGTGATTCTCCTGCTCTCCTTCTATTAAATCAGCCATATACTGACCAGAAACAGGACTTAATAAAATGCCGTTTCGATAATGGCCCGTACAAGCATATAAACCTTTTATTTCTTCATGCTCTCCCATATAAGGAGCTTGATGATTAGACTGCGGTCTTAACCCAGCCCACGTACTTTCCCATTCTGCTTCTTTTAAAGCAGGCAATATTGTGTAGGCACGCTCTAATATGGAAGTAATACTTTCTGGTTGTACAGATTTATTAAATGTATGAGGCTTCATCGTTGCCCCAATCACATAACGGCCACCGCGCTTCGGCGTAATATAAAACCTCTCCTGGAAAATAGGAGCTTTCAACAGAGGTTTCCTGCTTCTTACTGCAACAACCTCCCCCTTAACAGGATATGTACCCCAATCACTCTGAAAATAATGTAGCAATTTCGTACTCCATGATCCTCCGGCGATAACGACCTTTTCACATGTGATTACACCTTCGCTTGTCACAATTCCAGTCACTTTATTATTTTCAATACGAATATCAAACACTTCTGTTTGTTCATATATATCAGCTCCGGAAATTGCTGCAGAATGTGCGAATGCTTTCGTAAGCTCTGGCGCAATAACGTGACCATCTTTCGGATAATATACCGCTCCTATAATTGACTCGGATAGAAATGGCTCTTTTTCCCGTAAATGGTCCCCCGTTAGAAAATAGGAATCTTCACCTGTTTTCTGTTGCCAATCCATAATATGAAGAATTCTTTCCTTCTCATCTTCATTTTGAGCGATGCGATAAATGCCCTTTTCTTCATACCCAATATCGATGCCTGTTTTTTCACGTAAAACTGCTGCAAGTTGTGGAAATATAGCACGGCTTTCTCTAGCAAGCTCAAACAGCGGATCATATGCATCCCACTCTGCCTGAACACCGAGCAAACCAGCAGCTGCTTTCGAAGCTTCAGATGCGATTCTTTGTTTCTCTATAATCGCTACTTTATGCCCTCTTTCTGCTAGAAAGTGTGCAACTGAGCTACCAATTACACCTCCGCCAATAATCGCTACATCATACTTCTTACACATGTTTTTCCGCCCACTTTCTTATTGATTCCTTATAAGATTTCGCCCTGCTATACGGATTACTACTGCTTATAATCCCAGACATAACAGCAATGCCACTTACACCATTTGCAAGAACATCACCTGTATTTTCAGGGGTAATCCCACCAATTGCAGTTATTGGTATGGATAAGCATCTTGCCATATGAGCAATTTCTTCTAATCCTCTTGCTGGCACATCCTTTTTACAAGCCGTTGGAAATACATGACCGTAAACGAGTGAATCCGCTCCATTTTTAAATGCCACTATCGCTTCATCTAAAGAATGTACTGAATAGCCAACATGCAAATAAGAAAACTTTTCTTTCACCGACCTTACATCTGCGCTTCGATATCCTAGCTGCACACGCGGAATATTTAATAGAATAGCAATATCAATTCGATCATTTATCACTATCTTCGATGCCGGAAAGCCTTTCCCCAAAAGACTTTCCACACCTTCATACAATTCCTTCGTGCTCTTCTCACGCTCACGAATATGCAAATAATCAATCTCACTCTCAATTTGCATCGCTACATTCACTAATTCTTCAAATGGCATATGGCCATTTGAGATTACATGAAGCTCATTTTTCATATTCATTCGCCTACTTTAAAATGTTTTCGAATAATTCATTGGCTGGAACAATTTCTTTCGCCATTCCTTTGTCTTTCAACCATTTATTTTGTTTCTCCCATGACTCTTTTGAATCCGATAAGAATGGCTCATCTTTCGTTTCCATCTTCTCTAATAAAATTTTCATACTTTCTTTTTCAACTTCTGGTACAAGTGGGAAGTTTTCTTTTTCTTGATGATCTAATAAAATATTTAATGCTTCATCCGGATTTTTCTTCATGAAATCATATCCCTTTTTCGCACCACGTAAAAAGGCCTGTAATGCTTCTTTATCCTTTTTCAAAGTTTTATCACCTGTTACAAACACAAGCTCATGATAATTCGGCACACCGTAATCAGCTGGATTAAAGTACGCTGGTTCATGGCCCTCATGACGCATAACAGGTACTTCATGGTTAATGTATGCTCCTGTTACAGCATCCACTTTTTTCGTAATTAACGCTGGTACTAAATCGAATCCAACATCGACTACTTTTACTGTATCTGGATTACCACCATCTTCTTTTACCATCGTTTTTAAATATGCTTCACTTAAAGGGGTCCCAGAATATCCAACTGTTTTTCCTTCTAAGTCTTTAGGTGACTTAATACCTGCTGATTTCAGCGATACAACATGATTTAACGGCGAACGTACGACAGCTCCAATTGATTTCACTGGAATTTGTTCATTTGCTTTTGCCATGACAACATCTGGTTGATAATACAAGCCAACGGTCACTTTCCCTGCTGCCGCTAGCGTTAATGGATCAGTCGGATTAGAAGGGAATTTAATATTCACCTTGACTCCTTCTTCTTTAAAGTATCCTTTTTCAATTGCCGTATAAATAAAGCTATGTACCGCATTCGGGTACCAATCAAGCATTACTGTTATTTCTTTTTCTGATTTATTCTTATCTGATGCCGAGTTACTCGAACATCCCGCAATCATTGCAACTAATAATGTAAACACAAAGATGCGTTTTAATAATTTCATGAATGTTTCCTCCAACTAATGAATTTCTTTTCTAATGTGGAAATAAGTATGACGAAGAAAATAGCTAATAATGATAACAATACAATTGGTGCAAATACACCAGCTCCGTCTAACTGTGTCATCATTCTTTTACTGAAATATCCAAGCCCAGCTTGTGCACCGAGCCATTCTCCAATTGCTGCCCCGATCACACTAAGCGGAACTGCAATTTTTAACGCTGAGAAAAAGTAAGGAAGAGCAGATGGCAACTTTAGCTTTAGAAAAATATCTTTTTTTGTTGCACCATACGTGACTAAGAGCTCCTCCCATTCTTTTTTCGTACTACGCAGTCCATCATACGTATTGACCGCAATTGGGAAAAACGTAATTAAAACGGTAACAACAACCTTGCTCCAGATGGTATATCCAAACCATAAAACGAAGAGCGGCGCAAGCGCAGTAATCGGGATTGTTTGTGAAGCAACTAATAACGGATAAAATGCTCTTTCCATCCACGTACTCGCATTCATTAACATTGCTAGCCCTACGCCCAGTACGATAGAAATAACAATGCCTATTAAAACGACGTACAACGTTGCAGGTAAATGAACCGTAAATAATATATCTTTCAGCACCCATATCTTCATTACAATTGCAGAAGGTGATGGCAAAATGTACATCTCATCTACAATTCTTGCTCCTACTTCCCATAGAGCAAGTAGAATTCCACTTAATATAAGGGCAGGTAATAACTCCTTCAAGCGATTCATCATACAAGTACCTGCCTTTGTAACATACTAAGGAGCTCTTCTTTAAGCGCTAACACTTCAGGTTTATATAAATCTTTTCTTGTTCGGTTACGATCAAGCGGCACAATTCGCTCAGTTAAAGTTGCTATCGGTTGATTTTCTACAACCAAAATTCGATTAGAAAGAAACAATGCTTCTTCAACATCATGAGTGATAAATAAAATTGTTTTTTTCCACTCTTTCCATTGTTCAAACAACCATTCTTGCAAAGATGCCTTCGTTAAAGCGTCCAATGCACTAAAAGGTTCATCTAACAATAATATCTCCCCGCCTGTTAATAAAGTTCGGATAAAAGATACGCGTTGCCTCATACCACCAGATAAATCTTTCGGATATTTTTTCTCGTACCCTTGTAAACCAAATTTATGTAACAGTTCTTTCGCTTTTACTTGCGCTTCTTTCTTCTGCACACCTTGGCACTCTAGCGGCAGAGCCGCATTCTCAATAATCGTCCTCCACGGCAAGAGCATATCTTTTTGGGGCATATACCCTACAGGATGACTCTTTGTTTTTGTCAGCTCTATCTGTCCAGTACTTGCCTCTTCTAAGCCTGTAATAAGGCGAAATAAAGTACTTTTCCCGCATCCACTCGGTCCGATAATACTTACAAACTCTTTATCTTGTATAGAAGCATTTAATTCATCGATGATTGGTTTCTCATCATAATGAAAGGAAACATTATGAAACTGTAGTATGTTCTTGCTCCTCAAAACCCCACATCTCCTTACGATAAGCCATATCCCAGAATAAATATTCAAATCGGCTGGAATATAAGAAAATCTCCTCTAATCGGTCTAGCTCTTTCTCTGACTTTCCAACTGCCATTTCATTTAATAAATCTATTAACCAAATACAAAGGTTACCGTATTCTTCAGAACTATATCCTTGAATCCACTCTCCAAAGAACTCATGATCTCTTGCTCCAGGAATATCATTTAAACGCTTTCCAATCTCCCAATAACTCCACATACATGGAAGTAAAGCTGATATTAATTCTGCAAGTGTGCCATTTTGAGATACAGACATCATGTAATTTGTATATGCTAAATTTTTAGCAGATGGTTTCGCAGATTCTATCTCCTCTACAGTAATGCCAAGTTTGTTTGCATACTGTTTATGGATCGTCATTTCTCCATTTAAAATCCCATCAATTTGCTCTGCAAATTTTGCCATAACTTGTGGATTCGTTGCCTTTACAACCCCAATTGCATATAGCTTTGCATAATCTAACAAATATAAATAATCTTGAATAATATAGTACTGGAATTTGTCTTTTTCCAACGTACCATCCCCCATACCTACTACAAACGGATGATTATGACTTTTCTCCCAAACAGGCTGCACCGTATTAAATAATCTTTCACAAAATTTCATTAATAATTCCCCTTCCTATATATCTATTTATTTCAATAAAAAAACCACTTCTGTATATAAGAAGTGGTTACAGCAAATAAAATTATAATTTATTCGTTGTTCCACTTCCCTTCGCTAGTATTATCTAGATCAGGTGTTGTAAGGGTTAAGGATTATTCCTCTCTCAGCACGAAAAGCACCCCTAGTGGTGTTAATATGAAATTTTTAAATAAAAAAGCCCCGTTTCTATACGCAAAGAAACGGGGACTCATTGTTAATGTCCGAATTGCTTCCCTACGCTAGCATAATCTAGATCAGGTAATAAAAAGGATCAAAGGCTTAGGGCCCTACTCTCAGCTGGCAACACCAGCCCTCCTAGCAAACTATAAAATTATCACTGTCAGTATAACATCGCCATAAGACATCATCAACTGTTTTAATTTTCTTAATTGAGAATTAATTCTTAACGTGTTAAACAAATATAAATACGACCTCACAAATGATATATACAATATTTATATACGAATCTCTCTTCTGACATTATTTTTATTGATTTCATATTACATTTATGTGAATACGACCAATATATTATATCTTTATACTATAATAAAATTACAACTATACAACTAGAGGAGGTCTTTATTACATGAATAAAGCTACAGCTTTAACAGCAACTACTATCGCAATTGCTTCTTTACTTCCTTCTATGGGAGAATCCGATATACAAACAGCGGCTGCTAAGCAACCATCTACAGTAAAAACTGGATATGTAAAAATTGACAACGTTGCACTACATCAAAATAGCCATACAGACAGTGCAATAATTGATAACATTCGATTTAATAGCCCGGTTACTATTCTTGATACAACTCAAGATTGGTATAAAGTATCTGTTAACAACAAAACAGGCTATATGAAAAAAGATGCAATTCTATTCAAAAAAAATGTTCAACCAAAGTCTCAATATATCGTAAATGCAAACGCATTAAACGTTCGTTCTGAACCTAATACAGAGTCTTCTATTCTAGATATATTACCAAATGGTCAATTCATTACCATTCAAGGTGAACAAGGGGATTGGTACAAAATATTACATAACGGTCAAATTGGTTACGTACAAAAAACATTTGTATCTAATGGATCCACACCTCTAGTAAAAGGTGTAACAGTACAAGGTTCTCCTTCGTATACTGTTGCAACACCAAAATTAAATGTACGTAGCAATGCTAGCACAAGTGGCACTCTACTTGGCTCATTACAAAATGGTACACAAGTACAAGTAGTAGAAACGGTAGGTACTTGGTATAAAATTCGTTTTGGCACAGGATACGGATATGTAGCAAAACACTATGTAGTGCAAAATCAAAATCAAGCACACGCTGAAACAGCTCCACCTGCATCAATTCCAGCAGTTTTCAAATTCCCTACTCAAGGGAAAATCAGCTCCACTTTTGATATGCGCTGGGAGCAAATGCATTATGGTATAGATATAGCAGCACAAGGAAATGTCTCTATTCAAGCTGCTGCTGCAGGTAAGGTTGTGAAATCTTATTATTCGGCTAGCTACGGCAATGTCGTGTTCATCGCCCATCAAATAAATGGGAAATTATATACAACAGTTTATGCTCATATGAAGGATCGCACTGTACAAGCTGGTGATCAAGTACAAACTGGACAATTAGTAGGTCATATGGGAAACACAGGTCATTCATACGGGCAACATCTCCATTTTGAATTACATAATGGGGAATGGAATTTTGAAAAAACAAATGCAGTAAACCCACTGCCATATTTAGTTAGGTAAATTATATGCCACGCAATATACCTCTCTTTATTGAATACCTGGCCTTTTTAGGTTTAATCTGTTGTTTAATCATTTATAATACGAACACTGTATTTTTATCTATTATTATTGCTTTTGTTGCTTTAGAAATCATTATGGAAGCATTACAAATGCGGCTAAAACAAAAAATTGCCCATATTTATAATGTTATTTTTCTTTTAAGTGCTCTTATAACAAATATAATTAGTAATGGTTTTTATTTATCTACCGTACTTCCTGTATTCTTTATAGGTGTTTTATTATTCATAGCTAGATACGTTCATGTTCCTAATGACCAAAAACATGAACAAGAAGCTTAGAAAGAGGAGACACTGTGTACCAATCTTTCAAAGATAATCCAATGAAATATATATTGAATTTATATGAAAAAATGAATACTTTTTTTGGTATACAAAGAAGTTATACTGCACAATTTCTCCTTTATGGAATGTTATTTCTTATCTTAGTTACTTTCTCCTTGCTTTACTAACAAAAAAGGATCTCACATAAACTTGAGATCCTTTTTAATTTATATTAATTTTTAATATGTAAAATAAGGTTTATCCGCAAGCATATTTTTCATAAATAAAACTAAGATTATATTTTTTCTCTAAGCTCATTCTTTGTTCATCGTCGCACCAATAGAAAAGAATATCATGAATCGTTGCATAACGCTTATTTTTAAGAAATAGTTTAAAGAATGATGGTAAACAATCATGTAATTGTATAAATATATAATTGCGTAGTATTTCTTCTTTGTATTCAATTCCCTTACAAATATACAGTAATTCTTCACAATAATATGCATGCTGTGGAACTTGGATCATTTCGAAAAATGGTACATATGATAGTAGCTTTCCAATAAAATGACCATACCGATCCATTACCCCTATCGTCATATGCTCCATCATTTCTTTCATCACATATAAATAATCATCTACATGAGTTGTCTTTAAAGGGTCTAATCGATCGGAAATTTGTGAAAGTACAGCTCTTTGACAAGCTAAAACTGCTTGACTAGGTCCATAATATGATAGGAAGTCTGTACACTTACGATACTTTCGTAATAAGTCATGTGTATATAAATCATACACAAAAGTATTACAATACATTGCCAGACTCATCATATCACTATTTAATTGCTCTTTTGACAATAGCTTAGCTCGCTTACACATATAAAAGAATGTAAATTCCAATACTTCTTTATGAGATAATAGATGTTTGCAATCTGTTATACATTTCTCATTAAATTTAACTCGCTCCCAAATTTCTACATCCTCAGCTGTTAATTCACCAATACGATATTTAATAATTAAATAGTTTAAAGCAACTGCTTTCGTCAAAAGATCCCATGTTTCATACTCCAATGAAGTTCGGACAAATTCATCTAGCCCTTGGGTTATCATAAAAGCATTTGCCTCTTCATACCAACCAATCTCTTGACATAAACGAAGAATACGTACTAGAGTTGGAATTTCATCTTTATGAAACTGCGGTAAATTCTTTACTTTATTCATGCCATATACGATAAATGGCGCTAAATTCTCTTCTTTATAAAATTCTTTTTCTTTCCATACTAATATAGTTCGCTCTTTCCCTTCACCTTTTGGATGACAAGGTACAAGCAAAGAAAATAACTCAGCGAAATTATTTGGTTCTATATATGTATCTGTAACCAAATTCCAATTTGGATCGCCCTGTACAGCCCTCATATAATTCCCCTTCCCTTTTTATCCCGCTATTTGTGGGCAGTAAGACTCCCACCTCAAAATTCTGCGAATACAAGGAAGTTAGGTGGGAGATAAAACTGCCTATAAAAGCCCGATTGGTTCAACTAATAATTATTGTGGGATGGACACCCCCCAATAATTAAAGTTTCACTTTATCTACGTAGGAAATATTAATTCATTATTACATCATTAACAATAAATATTGTTATATTCAAAATCTATCATAATACTTATATCTCTCAGTATATCATTTTTTCTCTTATTAAAAATTAGGAATGACAAATTTAAAAAAACTGTCAAAAATATTGACTCTATACTTATTATATAATGTCTCAGATACATCACGCTAACATATTAGTTTAATCCGCATATACTAGAATAATGTATCTGATCTTTATACATAATTTATTCCATATGCTCTGAGATTTCACTTAAAGCAAAACCTGCTTGATCATCTGCTGATTTTCTTATAGCTAAATCACCTAGTGCTAGCATCCCAACAAGTTGACCGCTCTCAACTACCGGTAACCGTCTAATTTGATATTGTGCCATTAATTCTGCAGCTTTTTCAATAGAATCATCTGGGGAAACTGAAACAATGTTTGTTGTCATTACATTTGTAATTTGATTAGATCCAGGATGTTTTTCAGCAATCCCACGAACAACTAAGTCTCGATCAGTAACAAGCCCAACAACTTGTTTATTTTCAATAACAGGAATCAATCCAACCGATTCTTCCTTCATTTTTACAGCTGCCTCATATACATTGTCTAATGGTGTACAATGTACGATATGAGTACTCATAAGTTCTCTAACTTGCGTCATTTTTCATCTCCTCCTTTTAATACATACCATAGCTTTTCCTAAATCCCTTTATTTATTTCGGGAAAATAAGGTGATAAAAAGAGGCTTATACATAATAAAAAAGAGTCAGCAATATGCTGACTCTTTTTTTATGACCCGTACGGGATTCGAACCCGTGTTACCGCCGTGAAAGGGCGGTGTCTTAACCACTTGACCAACGGGCCATGGCTCCGCAGGTAGGACTCGAACCATCGACCTCACGCTTATCAGGCGTGCGCTCTAACCAGCTGAGCTATAGGCCCATATACTTTACAGGGGCAGTAGGAATTGAACCCACACTGGAGGTTTTGGAGACCTCAGTTCTACCTTTAAACTATGCCCCTAAATGGTGCCGGCTAGAGGACTTGAACCCCCAACCTACTGATTACAAGTCAGTTGCTCTACCAATTGAGCTAAGCCGGCATAAAAAAAAACAAAAAAATGGTGGCTCGGGACGGAATCGAACCGCCGACACGAGGATTTTCAGTCCTCTGCTCTACCGACTGAGCTACCGAGCCAACATAAAATGGCGGTCCCGACCGGGGTCGAACCGGCGATCTCCTGCGTGACAGGCAGGCATGTTAACCACTACACCACGGGACCATTGGTTGCGGGGACAGGATTTGAACCTGCGACCTTCGGATTATGAGCCCGACGAGCTACCGTACTGCTCCACCCCGCGACGATATTATGTTTTAAAAATAAATGGAGGAGGTAGAGGGATTCGAACCCCCGCGCGACTCTCGCCGCCTGTCGGTTTTCAAGACCGATCCCTTCAGCCGAACTTGGGTATACCTCCGACATATAAAAAATAAAGTGGAGCCTAGCGGGATCGAACCGCTGACCTCCTGCGTGCAAGGCAGGCGCTCTCCCAGCTGAGCTAAGGCCCCATGTTTTTGGGAAAATCGGGAAGACAGGATTTGAACCTGCGACCCCCTGGTCCCAAACCAGGTGCTCTACCAAGCTGAGCCACTTCCCGTTAATAAAAGCGCGCCCGAGAGGAGTCGAACCCCTAACCTCTTGATCCGTAGTCAAACGCTCTATCCAATTGAGCTACGGGCGCATATGGTGCCGAGGGCGGGGGTCGAACCCGCACGGTGGTCACCCACCGCAGGATTTTAAGTCCTGTGCGTCTGCCTGTTCCGCCACCCCGGCATGTCATACTGAAAATTGGAGCGGAAGACGGGATTCGAACCCGCGACCCCAACCTTGGCAAGGTTGTATTCTACCACTGAACTACTTCCGCAAGACATGTTTGAGTTATTTTATTAAAAGTGCGGGTGAAGGGAGTCGAACCCCCACGCCAAAGGCGCTAGATCCTAAGTCTAGTGCGTCTGCCAATTCCGCCACACCCGCATATTTTTAAAGAAAATGGTGAGCCATGAAGGATTCGAACCTTCGACCCTCTGATTAAAAGTCAGATGCTCTACCAACTGAGCTAATGGCTCTTAATGGCTGGGCTAGCTGGATTCGAACCAGCGCATGACGGAGTCAAAGTCCGTTGCCTTACCGCTTGGCTATAGCCCAATAATTAAGAAATGGTGGAGGGGGGCAGATTCGAACTGCCGAACCCGAAGGAGCGGATTTACAGTCCGCCGCGTTTAGCCACTTCGCTACCCCTCCGACATATATGGTGGAGGATGACGGGATCGAACCGCCGACCCCCTGCTTGTAAGGCAGGTGCTCTCCCAGCTGAGCTAATCCTCCATTTTGCCTGGCAACGTCCTACTCTCGCAGGGACAAGGTCCCAACTACCATTGGCGCTAGAGAGCTTAACTTCCGTGTTCGGTATGGGAACGGGTGTGACCTCTCTGCCATCATTACCAGACTATATTCAATTGAGACAAACATTATTATACTTGATTCACTTAGAAAGTCAATAAGTTTTTTATATTCTCTCAAAACTAGATAACGTTGCTTCATATTATATGGTTAAGTCCTCGATCTATTAGTATTCGTCAGCTCCACATGTCACCATGCTTCCACCTCGAACCTATCAACCTGATCATCTTTCAGGGATCTTACTAGCTTACGCTATGGGAAATCTCATCTTGAGGGGGGCTTCATGCTTAGATGCTTTCAGCACTTATCCCTTCCGCACATAGCTACCCAGCTATGCCCTTGGCAGAACAACTGGTACACCAGCGGTGCGTCCATCCCGGTCCTCTCGTACTAAGGACAGCTCCTCTCAAATTTCCTGCGCCCACGACGGATAGGGACCGAACTGTCTCACGACGTTCTGAACCCAGCTCGCGTACCGCTTTAATGGGCGAACAGCCCAACCCTTGGGACCGACTACAGCCCCAGGATGCGATGAGCCGACATCGAGGTGCCAAACCTCCCCGTCGATGTGGACTCTTGGGGGAGATAAGCCTGTTATCCCCGGGGTAGCTTTTATCCGTTGAGCGATGGCCCTTCCATGCGGAACCACCGGATCACTAAGCCCGACTTTCGTCCCTGCTCGACTTGTAGGTCTCGCAGTCAAGCTCCCTTATGCCTTTGCACTCTACGAATGATTTCCAACCATTCTGAGGGAACCTTTGGGCGCCTCCGTTACACTTTAGGAGGCGACCGCCCCAGTCAAACTGCCCACCTGACACTGTCTCCCGGGTCGATGAGACCCGTAGGTTAGAATTTCAATACAGTCAGGGCGGTATCCCACCAGCGCCTCCACCGAAGCTAGCGCTCCGGTTTCAATGGCTCCCGCCTATCCTGTACAAACTGTACCAAAATTCAATATCAGGCTACAGTAAAGCTCCACGGGGTCTTTCCGTCCTGTCGCGGGTAACCTGCATCTTCACAGGTACTATAATTTCACCGAGTCTCTGGTTGAGACAGTGCCCAAATCGTTACACCTTTCGTGCGGGTCGGAACTTACCCGACAAGGAATTTCGCTACCTTAGGACCGTTATAGTTACGGCCGCCGTTTACTGGGGCTTCAGTTCAGAGCTTCGCTTACGCTAACCCCTCTCCTTAACCTTCCAGCACCGGGCAGGTGTCAGCCCCTATACTTCGCCTTACGGCTTCGCAGAGACCTGTGTTTTTGCTAAACAGTCGCTTGGGCCTATTCACTGCGGCTTTCCGTTAAGAAAGCACCCCTTCTCCCGAAGTTACGGGGTCATTTTGCCGAGTTCCTTAACCAGAGTTCTCTCGCACACCTTAGGATTCTCTCCTCGCCTACCTGTGTCGGTTTGCGGTACAGGCACCTTTTATCTCGCTAGAAGCTTTTCTTGGCAGCGGGGAATCAAAGACTTCGCTCCATAAGGAGCTTCCCCATCACAGCTCAGCCTTTACGATAAGCGGATTTGCCTACTTATCAGCCTAACTGCTTGGACGTGCACAACCAATCGCACGCTTCTTCTATCCTTCTGCGTCCCTCCATTGCTCAAACGATAAAGAGGTGGTACAGGAATATCAACCTGTTGTCCATCGCCTACGCCTGTCGGCCTCGGCTTAGGTCCTGACTAACCCTGAGCGGACGAGCCTTCCTCAGGAAACCTTAGGCATTCGGTGGACGGGATTCTCACCCGTCTTTCGCTACTCATACCGGCATTCTCACTTCTAAGCGCTCCACCAGTCCTTCCGGTCTGACTTCACTGCACTTAGAACGCTCCCCTACCACTGATACCATTGGTATCAATTCGCAGCTTCGGTGGTGTATTTAGCCCCGGTACATTTTCGGCGCAGAGTCACTCGACTAGTGAGCTATTACGCACTCTTTAAATGGTGGCTGCTTCTGAGCCAACATCCTAGTTGTCTAAGCAACTCCACATCCTTTTCCACTTAATACACACTTTGGGACCTTAGCTGGCGATCTGGGCTGTTTCCCTCTTGACTACGGATCTTATCACTCGCAGTCTGACTCCTAAGGATAAGTCATTGGCATTCGGAGTTTGACTGAATTCGGTAATCCGATGAGGACCCCTAGTTCAATCAGTGCTCTACCTCCAAGACTCTTACACTTAAGGCTAGCCCTAAAGCTATTTCGGGGAGAACCAGCTATCTCCAGGTTCGATTGGAATTTCTCCGCTACCCACACCTCATCCCCGCACTTTTCAACGTGCGTGGGTTCGGGCCTCCATTCAGTGTTACCTGAACTTCACCCTGGACATGGGTAGATCACCTGGTTTCGGGTCTACGACCACGTACTAAACGCCCTATTCAGACTCGCTTTCGCTGCGGCTCCGCCTCTTCAGCTTAACCTTGCACGGGATCGTAACTCGCCGGTTCATTCTACAAAAGGCACGCCATCACCCATTAACGGGCTCTGACTATTTGTAGGCACACGGTTTCAGGATCTCTTTCACTCCCCTTCCGGGGTGCTTTTCACCTTTCCCTCACGGTACTGGTTCACTATCGATCACTAGGTAGTATTTAGCCTTGGGAGATGGTCCTCCCAGATTCCGACGGAATTTCACGTGTTCCGCCGTACTCAGGATACATTCAAGAGAGAACGAAGTTTCGACTACGGGGTTATTACCCTCTGTGACGGACCTTTCCAGGTCGCTTCGTCTACCTCGTTCCTTTGTAACTCCGTATAGAATGTCCTACAACCCCAAGAGGCAAGCCTCTTGGTTTGGGCTAGATTCCGTTTCGCTCGCCGCTACTCAGGAAATCGCATTTGCTTTCTCTTCCTCCAGGTACTTAGATGTTTCAGTTCCCTGGGTCTGTCTTCCATACCCTATGTATTCAGGTAAGGATACCATACCATTACGTATAGTGGGTTTCCCCATTCGGAAATCTTCGGATCAAAGCTTACTTACAGCTCCCCGAAGCATATCGGCGTTAGTCCCGTCCTTCATCGACTCCTAGTGTCAAGGCATCCACCGTGCGCCCTTTCTAACTTAACCAAACTAAAATTAAAAAAATATGAGCTACACTGTTATCTAGTTTTCAAAGAACATACATTTAAACTTGAGAGATAGTTCTCTCAAAACTGAACGAAACAAAACAAGTCAACGTTTATTGATGAACTGCGTTCATCAATTCTCCATAGAAAGGAGGTGATCCAGCCGCACCTTCCGATACGGCTACCTTGTTACGACTTCACCCCAATCATCTGTCCCACCTTAGGCGGCTGGCTCCATAAAGGTTACCCCACCGACTTCGGGTGTTACAAACTCTCGTGGTGTGACGGGCGGTGTGTACAAGGCCCGGGAACGTATTCACCGCGGCATGCTGATCCGCGATTACTAGCGATTCCAGCTTCATGTAGGCGAGTTGCAGCCTACAATCCGAACTGAGAACGGTTTTATGAGATTAGCTCCACCTCGCGGTCTTGCAGCTCTTTGTACCGTCCATTGTAGCACGTGTGTAGCCCAGGTCATAAGGGGCATGATGATTTGACGTCATCCCCACCTTCCTCCGGTTTGTCACCGGCAGTCACCTTAGAGTGCCCAACTTAATGATGGCAACTAAGATCAAGGGTTGCGCTCGTTGCGGGACTTAACCCAACATCTCACGACACGAGCTGACGACAACCATGCACCACCTGTCACTCTGCTCCCGAAGGAGAAGCTCTATCTCTAGAGTTTTCAGAGGATGTCAAGACCTGGTAAGGTTCTTCGCGTTGCTTCGAATTAAACCACATGCTCCACCGCTTGTGCGGGCCCCCGTCAATTCCTTTGAGTTTCAGCCTTGCGGCCGTACTCCCCAGGCGGAGTGCTTAATGCGTTAACTTCAGCACTAAAGGGCGGAAACCCTCTAACACTTAGCACTCATCGTTTACGGCGTGGACTACCAGGGTATCTAATCCTGTTTGCTCCCCACGCTTTCGCGCCTCAGTGTCAGTTACAGACCAGAAAGTCGCCTTCGCCACTGGTGTTCCTCCATATCTCTACGCATTTCACCGCTACACATGGAATTCCACTTTCCTCTTCTGCACTCAAGTCTCCCAGTTTCCAATGACCCTCCACGGTTGAGCCGTGGGCTTTCACATCAGACTTAAGAAACCACCTGCGCGCGCTTTACGCCCAATAATTCCGGATAACGCTTGCCACCTACGTATTACCGCGGCTGCTGGCACGTAGTTAGCCGTGGCTTTCTGGTTAGGTACCGTCAAGGTGCCAGCTTATTCAACTAGCACTTGTTCTTCCCTAACAACAGAGTTTTACGACCCGAAAGCCTTCATCACTCACGCGGCGTTGCTCCGTCAGACTTTCGTCCATTGCGGAAGATTCCCTACTGCTGCCTCCCGTAGGAGTCTGGGCCGTGTCTCAGTCCCAGTGTGGCCGATCACCCTCTCAGGTCGGCTACGCATCGTCGCCTTGGTGAGCCGTTACCTCACCAACTAGCTAATGCGACGCGGGTCCATCCATAAGTGACAGCCGAAGCCGCCTTTCAATTTCGAACTATGCAGTTCAAAATATTATCCGGTATTAGCCCCGGTTTCCCGGAGTTATCCCAGTCTTATGGGTAGGTTACCCACGTGTTACTCACCCGTCCGCCGCTAACTTCATAAGAGCAAGCTCTTAATCCATTCGCTCGACTTGCATGTATTAGGCACGCCGCCAGCGTTCATCCTGAGCCAGGATCAAACTCTCCAATAAAGTTAGTTTGTCTAGCATCTAAAAATAAAAATTGACGTTCACGTTGTTTGTTTCGTTCAGTTTTCAAAGAACTTGTCTGCCACTTCAAAAGCGACTTCATCATATTAACATCTTCATTTTTCGATGTCAACTATGTTTTTAATTTTCTTTTTTGTCGTTTTCTGCGTTTCCGCATCAGCGACGTTTATTAATATACCATCATGGTTTTTAAATAACAAGTATTTTTTATAAAAAAATACAAAAAGTTATCTATCCTACTTTCTTCTATAGAAAGAACCCTTATCCTTTCTACTAAAAACATTCATTTTGATTGTATACAAGTTACTATACACTATCATCAACCAGGCAGTATTTCACAATAACTTCCTAACCTTTAGTCTTCTCTTTTTTTAATTTTATAATTACCATAGTTCTACTTAAGAAGGACAAATAATTATTTAAATGTAGAGTAACAAAAAACGAGGCCACTATACTAGAGCAAAACTTTAATTCCTGATTTTTCTCTCCAATCAGGAATTTTGCTTCCACAAATAACAAACTTCCCCTCGAAATATTAACTTAAGATTATTGTTAGAATTTTTTTACATTTAATTAATGAAAGATATCCAATTTTTGTTATATAGTAAGAAAGTGCCCACAAAACTATAAATAAACTAATGGAGGAATTATTTTATGGATAGGTTAACAAAATTTTCATTAAAAAACCGAGCCGCTATTATTATCATGGTTTTTCTCATTTCCATACTCGGTGTTTATTCCGGCTCTAAATTACCTATGGAATTTTTACCAAGCATCGATAACCCTGCAATAACTGTTACGACATTATCTCAAGGGCTCGATGCTGAAACGATGACCAAGGACGTAACTGATCCCCTTGAAAAACAATTTCGTAATTTAGAACATATCGATGGCATCACTTCTTCCACACATGAGGGATTATCACGCATCGACATTGCATATACATCCAAGGCAAATATGAAAGACGCGGCACGCGAAGTCGAAAAAACAATTAATACGATTAAATTACCTAAAGATGTAACTAAACCTGTTGTTAGCCAATTAAACACTTCTATGATTCCACTCGCTCAAATTACCATCCAGAAGCAAAACGGATTTTCAAAAGCTGACGAAAAACAAATTGAGAAAGAAATCGTACCACAACTCGAAAGCATTGATGGTGTTGCCAATGTTATGTTTTTCGGAAAATCAACTTCCGAATTATCCATCGTACTTGATCCTAACCAACTAAAAGATAAAAACGTAACATCACAGCAAGTATTAACAGTTTTACAAGGAAAAGAAACTTCCACTCCAGCCGGAGCAATTACCGTTAATAAGGCAGAATACAATCTTCGTGTCATCGGGGATATAAAAAATGTAAATGACATAAAAAACATCACAGTTACACCTCAAGTAAAATTACAAGATGTTGCTCAAATTGAATTAAAACAACATTACGATACAATCTCGCACATAAACGGGGAAGAAGGAACAGGATTAATCATCATGAAAGAGCCGAGTAAAAATGCGGTTGCAATCGGAAAAGAGATTGATAAAAAGATTAAAGATATAAGCAAGCAATATAAAGATCAATTCTCTATTAAACTTTTAGCTTCAACTCATGAGCAAGTTGAAAATGCTGTTACTAGTATGGGAAAAGAAGTAATCCTTGGGGCAATTGCTGCAACTCTCATTATCTTAATCTTTTTACGCAGCTTCCGAACAACACTCATCGCTGTCGTTAGTATTCCATTATCTATTTTATTAACACTATTTTTACTCCATCAATCTAACATCACACTTAACATTCTAACTCTTGGTGGCTTAGCCGTTGCAGTTGGACGTCTCGTCGATGATAGTATCGTTGTCATCGAGAATATTTTCCGTCGTTTACAAAAAGAATCTTTCTCTAAAGATATTATTCTCGATGCAACAAAAGAGGTCGCCGTCGCAATTACCTCTTCTACTTTAACGACAGTCGCCGTTTTTTTACCTATCGGTCTCGTATCGGGAGTAATCGGAAAACTAATGTTACCTATGGTATTAGCAGTTGTGTATTCTATACTTTCTTCCTTAATTGTGGCATTAACAGTCGTTCCACTTATGGCTTTTTTACTGCTCAAAAAAACAAAACGTCGCAATTCACATTCTTCACCGCGATATGTCGCTACATTAAAGTGGGCTCTTTCTCATAAGTTTATCATTCTACTCACTTCTTTTTTATTATTTGCAGGATCAATTGCAGCCTACATACTACTTCCGAAAGCGAACATAAAGTCTGAGGACGATACAATGCTTTCCGTTAACATGACATTTCCAGGTGATTATGATTCTGAAGCTAAAAAACAAAAAGCCTTTGATTTCGAAAAGAAACTCCTCTCTAATTCTGATGTAACAGATGTTATTTTGCGAATGGGATCTAGCGCAGAAGATGCACAATGGGGACAGACAACTCAAAACAATCTTGCAACTATATTTATAGTCTTTAAAAAAGGATCTAATATCGACCAATATATTAAAGAATTAAAAAAGGATCATAATACTTTTGAACCAGCTGAACTTGATTATATAAAAACGAGTTACTCTGACTCTGGAGGCGGAAACAACTTACAATTTAACGTAACCGCTACTAACGAAACAAATTTAAAAAAGGCCGCTAACATCGTCGAAACAAAACTAAAAGGTATGGACGATCTCTCTAAAGTAAAAACAAATATGGAAGACTCTAAAAAAGAATGGCAAATTCATATCGATCAAACAAAAGCGGAACAACACGGTTTAACACCAGAATTAGCAGCACAACAAGTATCGTTCCTTATGAAGAAATCTCCTATCGGGGAAATTTCAATCAATAATGAAAAAACAACTATTATGATAGAGCATAAAAAGGCATCCATTAACAAACAAGAAGATATTTTAAACACAAACATACTCTCACCTATTAACGGACCTATTCCTTTAAAAGACATTGCAACTATTTCAGAAAAACAACTTCAAACGGAAATCTTCCATAAAGATGGGAAAGAAACGATTCAAATTACCGCAGAAGCTTCAAGTGAAGATTTAAGCAAAGTAAGCGCAGAAGTAAACAAGGCGATAGCCGACTTAGATTTACCTAACGGGGCAAAAGTAAATATCGCAGGTGCTACTGAATCTATGCAAGAGAACTTCACAGATTTATTCAAAATTATGGGGATTGCAATTGGGATTGTATATTTAATTATGGTTATCACCTTCGGGCAAGCACGTGCTCCTTTCGCGATTTTATTCTCTTTACCATTAGCTGCTGTCGGCGGTATTTTAGGATTAATCATTTCAAGAACACCTGTTGACGTAAATTCATTAATCGGTGCATTAATGTTAATCGGGATTGTCGTTACAAATGCTATTGTATTAATAGAAAGAGTGCAACAAAATCGGGAAAACGGTATGGAAACAAGAGAAGCCTTACTAGAAGCAGGATCTACTAGATTACGCCCAATTATTATGACAGCTATAACAACAATCGTCGCTATGCTACCACTCCTCTTCGGGCAATCTCAAGCAGGAAGTATGGTATCGAAAAGTCTGGCCGTCGTTGTAATCGGTGGTTTGGCAGTCTCAACCGTTCTTACATTAGTAGTCGTTCCCGTTATGTATGAACTATTAGATAAAATCGGGAGAAAAAGACGTTCCCGTAGAAAAATAAGTACTTCTACAGAAACACCTGATATTTAAACTAAAAGGCGTTATCTTCAATTATGAAGATAACGCCTTTTTTATCCCTCTACCTACCCATAATATAATCCATCACTTTTTTACCATACTTCTCTAGCGGCTCTCCAGAATCCACAATAAGATATTCACCATGTAAAGGCCTTTTACTGCCAGCCAGACATTTTTGAAATGCTACTTCTGATTCTACTTTTGTAATTTGACTTATCTTACGTTCACGGGTTTGTAACCTACGATTAATTTCTTCTATATTATTAAGATAACATTCAATATATTTATATGTAGCACCATACTTCCGACATAAATCTATTCCTTTTTTAACCATCCCTCCGTAGAGACACGGACTATCTAATATCACACTGTGCTCTTGCTCCAACAAAAAATCGATCAGTTCCCACTCAATATCATAGGAGATTCCCCCAACCACTTTTGGTTCAACACCTTTTTCCTTTAATGATTTTAATAAAGCTGATTTCACGACGTCATGATCTACAATAACAGCACCTGTTAATTTAGCGATATACTTAGAAAGTGTCGATTTCCCAGATCCAGGAAACCCCGACATTTGCAGAAAAAACACTTCCAACCCCCTCCCTATTTTCAGCCGAATTTCTATATATTAAGTTACCTATTCGGTCACTCTTCTTCTTTTCCTGCCAACAACAAAATGACCGTAAAAAAACTCCCTGTTTTATAAACAGAGAGTTTTCATCTTCAAATTATGCCACTTTTACCTTCTTCGTCGTTTTACTTTTTCTTTTCGCTCCTGTAAAACGCTTGTGTAATACAGATGCTACGAAACGAGAAATGATATTAAAGAGTAATACCATAATAATTAATACAGCTGCAGATTTTGTTGCAATTAACTTCGCATCTGGGATAATCCCTTCAGAGTTTAATTTCCAAATGTGAACAGCTAACGTTTCAGCTGGTCTAAATGGATTTAAAGGATGCGAGGGGCTCGAGAAGTCCGCTGCTGAATTTAAAATAGGTGATGTTAAACCCGCTGTATAAATTAACGCCGCAGCTTCACCGAATATACGGCCTGCCGCTAAAATAATACCTGTAATGATTTGTGGTAACGAAGACGGGATAATGATGCGGGCAATTGTTTGCCATTTCGTTGCACCTAGTCCAAGACTCGCCTCTTTTACATTATGAGGAACTTCAGAAATCGCATTTTCACAAACACGTGTTAAACCAGGCAAATTCAAAATAGTTAAAGCAAGAGCTCCACCCATTACTGTATATCCCCAGCCTGTCATGGTAACAAATACTAATAAGCCAAATAGTCCAACAACAATAGAAGGTAAAGACGCCATTGTTTCAATACATAAACGAACAAAACTTAAAAAACGACCTTGTTTTGCATACTCCGCTAAATATATTCCAGCCCCTAATCCAAGAGGAATAGATATAATAAGTGTTATAACAAGCATGTAGAAAGAATTGAATAACTGTGGACCAATTCCCCCACCAGCTCTTGTATTGCTTGGTTCTCCGAATAAGAAACTAGGATCCCAAAATCCCCATCCCTTTTGTAGAATTTCGTACATTAAAAAAGCCAGCAAAGCTACAACTAAAGCTGCAACCCCATAAAAGATACCTGTCCAAACTTTATTTACCGTTCTTGCATTCATTATTATCGCTCACCTCTTTGACCAATCGCTCGAATTACTAAAATAAACAGGAATGAAATAACAAGTAAAATCATTGCTAACGTCCATAGCGCATTGTTCCAAGCTGTTCCGTTCAATGTATTCGTCATATCCATTGTTAGAATACCAGTTAACGTTGCTGTTGGACTATATATTCCTTCCGGTAATTTAATCGTGTTCCCGATTACCATTTGAACCGCTAACGCTTCACCAAAAGCACGCGCTAACCCTAAAACTATACCTGTTAAAATTCCTTGTTTTGCAGCAGGAACAATAATTCGGCTAATCGCTTGCCATTTCGTCGACCCTAGACCGTAAGAAGCTTCCAAGTAATCAAACGGAACAGAGCGTATCGCATCAGAGGCAATACTAGCAATAGTAGGTAAAATCATAATACTCAGGACAATAATACCCGCAATTAAACTAAAGCCCACTCCACCGAATGAATCACGTAATAGAGGAACCAAAATCGTAACCCCTAATAATCCGTATACAACTGATGGAATACCAACTAATAATTCTAAAACAGGCTTTAATACTTTATTCCCAAACTTCGGCGAAATTAAATTCATGAATATAGCAAGAGCTATAGCAATTGGTGCACTAATGATAACAGCACCTAACGACACAAGTGTCGAACCGACAATAAAGATTACAGCACCATACGTACCTTGATCAGCATTTGGATTCCATTTTGTCGAAGTTAACACCTCAGAAAACGAGATACCACTTTGCGTGAAAGATTGAATTCCTTTGCCGCAAATAAACGCAATAATAGCTAATGTAATAAAAACAATAAAGATACCGCAAAACGTAACAAGTGATCTACCTATATATTCACTCTTTACGTAATTAATTTGTTTTTTCCCCTTCATCACAGGACAGACCCCACTTCATAGATTGCATTGAACAGGACTGGCCTTGCAGCCAGCCCCATAAAATTTTATTACTTATTTAATTTAGACATTGGAATGTAACCCATATCTTCTACTTGTTTTTCAAAGTCTTTACCTTTTACATAGTCGATGTAAGCCTTAGTTGCTTCCTTCGCCTCACCTTTCGTTACCATGTACTCGTAAGACCAGAATGGATATTTACCAGCAGAGATGTTTTCAATCTTCGGTTCAGCACCATCAATTTTCACAGTTTGCAATGCACCTTTCTTATCGCCAACCATGTAAGACATTGCTAAATAGCTGATTGAACCTGGAGTAGAGTTAATCGCTTGCTCTACTGCACCGTTAGAATCTTGTGTTGTACCAGTTCCATCATTAATTTTAGCTTCTTTCATAACTGTTTTTTCAAATGTAGCACGTGTACCAGATGAAGCTGGACGATTAATTACATTGATTTTTTCATCTTTTCCGCCTAACTCTTTCCAGTTCGTCACTTTTCCAGTGAAGATATCTTGTACTTGTTTTGCTGTTAAGTTATCAACTTTTACATCTTTATTTACGACAAGCGCGAATGCAATACCCGCTACCTTGTTATCTACTAATTCTTTTGCTTTTTCAGCATCTTTTATTTTATCTCCAGCTGGAACATCTGAGTTACCAATTTGTACCGCACCAGATGCTACTTGGTTAATCCCAGTTCCACTACCGCCACCTTGAACTTGAATAGAAACTTTTGAATTTTTCTCCATGAATTTCTTTCCAGCTTCCTCCGCAAGAGGTTGAAGAGCTGTAGAGCCAGCCGCTGCAATCGTACCTGATAATTCTTGTTTTGCATCGCTACCTTTAGCAGCTTCCTTATTATCCGTACTTTCTGCTTTTCCACATCCAACTAATGCACCTGCAACAACTAAAGCCGCTAAAGAAAATTTAATACCCTTTTTCATAACCATGTCTTGTACCCCCATTTGGATTATCACTTTTCGAATTCATCTTCTTTCGAACACAAATTCATTGTAGGACAACAATATTATGTGAGTGTTAAGCAATTTTTAAGTTTAAGTAAATAGAGATAACATCCCCTAAAAGCTAGACATTCCAACATTTACAGTTGAAAAAGCCAACAAAACCCACACTAAACACGTAGTATTGTAAATTTAATCTTAACAATGTAAATTCAATGTAAATGATTTTCTTTATTTTTCCCTTTAGGTTAAAACTATATTTACAATTCCCCTATATTTTTAAGCTTTTACACTCTTACTTTATTTACATTAAGAAGAATTCCAATAATATTTTTCGGTACAACTAAATAAATTGGAACAATTCTAAAAATATTTGAATATTTTTAAAGTACTAATTGACAGCATCATTAAATGTAGTCTACTATATTAGTATCAAAAAGTTTACCTAAGGAAACTTTTTAAACTAAAACTAAAAATATAGAGATGAGGTAACTTTTATGGTATCGGCTAATACTAAACCCCTTTCCGAATTCAGAACAGGGGAATTTGTACAAATTGAGAAGATACACTTAGAAGGAACTATGAAACGACGTTTATTAGATTTAGGCTTTTTTCCTGGAGCGACAATTAAAGTATTACAACGCAGCCCACTTGGAGACCCAGTCGCTTATCAAGTAAGCAACACAACTATTGCACTGCGTAGTGAAGAAAGCTCCCTTATTTTCGGGGTATTAATAGGAGATGATTTCAGATGAGTAACCATCGCATTGCGTTAGCTGGTAACCCGAATACCGGGAAAAGCACATTATTTAATACTTTAACAGGCTTAAAACAACATACTGGAAACTGGACGGGAAAAACTGTTTTAAAGGCTGAAGGGGAATATAAGCATGGCGGAAATATATATACAATAATAGATTTACCTGGAACTTACTCACTGTATTCAAATTCGGCAGATGAAGAAGTAGCACGAGATTATATTATATTTGAAAAACCAGAAGTAACTGTAGTTGTTATAGACGCAACTGCAATGGAGAGAAATTTAAATTTAGCACTCCAAGTGATGGAAATGACAAACGATGTGGTCATTTGTATTAACTTAATTGATGAAGCGGAGAAAAAAGGAATCATTATTGACGAAAAGAAATTAGCAAAATCACTCGGTGTACCTGTAGTGAAGATTTCCGCTCGCAACCGAGTAGGCATTGGTCATTTGCTAAATGTCATCGCTAAAGTAGCAAATAAAAAACTCATTCCAACACCAATTAAAATTACTTATAATGAAAAAATCGAAAATATGATTCAAGAATTAGAACCACAAATTTATAAAGTGTTCGGTGATACGTATCCAGCACGTTGGATTGCGTTACGTATATTAGATGGAGATAAAAATTTCTTAACTACACTCCAAAAACACCATAATGAACCACTTGTAAGGGAGGTCGTAATGAATGGAATCTCACTCAGCCAGTAAAGCACTTCCATTAGACTATATTATTCAACATGCACAGACACTCTCAAAAGAAGATATACGAGATGATATTGTCGGAGATATTTATCGAACATCTGCAAGCATATGTAAAGAGTCTGTTCAATATACAAATACTGATAAACTGTATCGTTCTGAAAAACTAGATAAAATTTTCACATCTCCCATCTGGGGATTCCCAATTATGCTCGGTATTTTATCTATTATTTTTTATCTTACAATTGCAGGCGCTAACGTACCCTCTGATATGATTGCTGAATTCTTCGGATGGGCAGAAGGATATTTAACATCTTGGTTCCAAGCAGCGCATGCACCTGAATGGTTACATGGCATTTTAATACTTGGTTTATTCCGTGGTATCGGTGCTGTTATAAGCGTTATGTTACCACCTATGGCAATCTTTTTCCCTATGTTCGCACTATTAGAAAACTACGGATATTTACCACGTGTCGCATTTAACATGGACCGCTTATTCAAACGATCTGGTGCACATGGCAAGCAATCTTTAACAATGGCAATGGGATTCGGTTGTAATGCAGCTGCCATTATGTCAACACGTATTATTGAATCACCACGTGAACGTATGCTTGCAATCTTAACAAACAACTTCGTTCCATGTAATGGGCGCTGGCCTATGTTAATTTTAATGGCTTCACTATTTATGGCTGCTGGTTATACCGGTAGTATGCAAACACTTGTTACTGCTGGCGTTGTAGTTGGAATGGTTGTAATTGGTGTCATTATGACATTAACCGTTTCTTGGGTACTATCAAAAACAGCTTTAAAAGGCGTTCCGACTCACTACACACTTGAGTTACCACCGTACCGTAAGCCAAAAGTTTGGAATACAATTGTACGCGCAACACTCGATAAATCAATATATGTTTTAAAACGAGCTGTAGTTGTAGCTGCCCCTGCAGCTGCATTAACTTGGTTACTTGCTAATATTTTCATCGGTGACACAAGCTTACTTATGTATTTTGTAAACTTCCTAGATCCATTTGCTAAAATGTTAGGACTTGACGGGTTTATTTTAGCTGCATTCATTCTTGGACTACCAGCTAATGAAATTGTCATCCCGATTTTATTAATGTCTTACTTATCAACTGGCGCTTTAACTGAAATAGATGATTTTAATCAAATTAAAAATCTATTCTTAGAAAATGGTTGGACTTGGTTAACAGCTTTAAACACAATGTTGTTCTCACTCCTTCATTTCCCGTGTGGAACAACACTAGTTAACATATATAAAGAAACAAAAAGTGCAAAATGGACATTCTTATCATTCGCAATCCCTACTGTTATTGCCATTGTTGTGACATTCCTCTCTACACAATTGGTACATTGGTTAGGGCTTGTATAAAAAACAAAGCATACATAGAAGGTATCCCCCTTCACATATGCTTTGCACGAAAGAAACCTGAAATTATTCAGGTTTCTTTTTTTCTTTCCACGGCTGAGCTCCATACGTTGTGATTTTTTTATGAATGGAGTATATGGCTCCCGGAAGAATCGCCATTAATATCGTGCAACTAATTCCTAGTCCAGTAAACAACTTAAATCACCTTATTTCACTCTCTTCGGTAAAGCTGAACCTGAATGCTCAATTGTCGGATGAACATGAACAGTAACCTCAGCATTACTAAAATAATTTTCACCTTGATCCCAATTCTTATCTATCTTCTTCCATTCTTTATAATTATGCCGCTTATATACTTCCCCTAACGCTAATACATCTACCTTATATTTTTTTTGAACAAGCTTAATAGATTTTTGGATACGCTTCTCCATTTCCTCCGCAATGGTTTTCTTTAATCGCTTTTCATTCATAATTTGTTTATGATCACTAAAATGCAACTCTGCTAAGGTCCCTTCCAAAGATAAATGGATATCAAACTTCGGTTTTGTAGCATTTTCCGTAGATACTTTAATCTTTCGGTGCATCTTATGAATTTCGTATGTAACAAGCTGACCTTGTTTACGGATAGTATAGAACCCTCCAATTTTTTTACCTATTACATAATTCATTCCTAATGTTTCTTCTCCATTCAAACTACCTACACACTTATTATCTTTTCCACGAAACAACGCTGCCCCGTTCATTTGTACCCCCTGCTTTGTTAGTTCGAGAATAGGTAATACGAAACTTTGGTTAGTAATCATTTTTTGCTGTACCTCACCAATTCTTGCAGCTTCAATCATTTGAGCATTTTTCGGAGGATGCTCAGCTAACATATCAATATACTGTGCCGGTAAGTTCTCAGGCTTGGCACTCTGCTTTAAAATAGCTTCTGCATTTTTCTTAGAAACGAACAAACGAATATTTCTTCTCATCTCGTGATCACGAATATATACATCTAACGTATTTTGTAAAACATATGGATTCGCTAGTAAATCTTTAGAAAAAATTATCACTTGTATATGCGGAAAGAATAATGAGCGACTAATTTTTTTAGCAATAATTCGTATTTGCTCAAAGACACTATCTGCTTTCGCACTAACATTAATATAATTTTCACCATCTCCACCGCCTTGGCCACCTTGTTGCGCTAACTTACTCGGAAGTACCATCTGATACGTCCCTTTCATAATTGGATTTGATTTCTTTGCCTTCACAATATCGTAAGCTGCGCCTACTACAAATCCTCTTTCTTCTATTTCTTCTAGCTCAGAGCACCCACTTATAGATCCAGCTAAAACCATAACCATTATAATTTTAAGAAGGTGTTTCATTTCTACCATTCCTTCTTTTTATTTTATATACAATAAAAACTAACAAAGGCGCTAACACGACAAACCCCATATCTATCCAAGCTAAATAAGTCCCATAACTTGACAAAGCATTCAAATTACTAGGTATCATATTCGCCATAAAAATAATCGGAGCACTTACAAAAATGAAAATATGTTTCTTCACTTTCGGAAACATAGCACAAAATAATAAAGATGCGACGTCATAATACATTGCTGTAGTGTTATAAATAGTGATAATCCAAGTAGTAAAAAAAATGGCATCAAATCTTTCTAAAAAACCTCCACCAATTTCAATTTCTTTACCCAATTCAATTGTTGGATACGTCAATCCACGGGTTGTCATATACGTAAAAACGCTAATACAAGTTACATAAATTAAAATGTACGACAGCACATTTACCATCACTGCTTTTGCAACTGCCATTGGCGCTTTTTTCGCTGTCTTATCGTTCAACATCACAGCATAAAACAGAGCTACCTCAAATCCGATAAATGTGAAAATAGAATTTTTAACTCCTATCGCATATTGACTTATGTTCGTTTGAAAAGCCGGTAGTAAATTGTTTATTTCCATTAAATTCACATTCAATAAAGAAAGCAACACTATCGCAATGAACACGATAGGTAAAAATAGAACATTTAACCTTACTAAAGCCGCTCTCGATCCTGCTACTCCATAAATAACAACTAATAAGAAGAAGAAAGAGAGTAGCTGTATTGGTGTATCACTAAATAAATATGTTTGTGAAATAATTGCAATCATTCGCGATTCATATGCGGTCAAAGCAGCAAATGTTAATACTAAAATGCTACTAATTGTGTATGCAACAGGCTTCGTCAAATGTGCACTTGTATATTGAACAAAGTTTTGTTTTGGGAATAAAATAGCTATCCTCGTTACAAACCAACCTAAAACCGCACATATCAATCCACCCAAAAGCAAAATAATCCAACCATCCGAAAATAAAGTTTGGTCAGCAATATCTCGAGGCATAGATAATGCACCTATACCGATAATTGTTGACGATACCGCAAAACCAAGTTCCCGAGATCCAATTTCTTCATCCCCATATTCAAATGGTTTCAATTACTCTCGCTCCTTTGGACGTAGTGTAGAGTCTTTCGTTTGTAAATATTCTGGTCTCTCTTTTAACATTGATTTTGGTAGGCGAACCAATTCTTCTTCCCAATCTTTATAAAAAGCAGGAGCAATAGGTGTTGTATACGGTACCCCAACACTCTTTAAATTTGTAATATGGATTGCAAGTGCAATAAGAGCTAAAATGATTCCGTATAACCCAAAAGCAGTTGCAGCTAACACGAAGACGAAAAGTAAAATTCGAAATGTAATCGTAATGCTATATACAGGAAGTGAAAATGTAGCAATTGCGGTAACCGCAATAATAATTACTAAAAACGGATTTACAATCCCCGCATTTACTGCCGCTTCTCCAATTACAAGACCGCCTACGATGCCAATTGTTTGTCCCATCGGTTTCGGAAGCCTAATCCCGGCTTCTCGTATTAATTCCATCGTTAATGCCATCATTAACGTTTCTATATAAGCAGGAAACGGTACCCCTTCTCTCGCTCCCGCAATGGAATAAGCTAGTTTAGATGGAATAAGCCCTTGATGATACGATACAAGCGCTACGTACATGGCAGGTAATAAAACAGCAGCAATACCTGATCCCATACGTAACATTCTTAATAACGTTCCAATTATCCAACGCTCATAATGATCTTCTACAGATTGAAAAATATCAACAAATACTAGTGGAGCTATAAGAGCAAATGGTGACCCATCTACTAAAATGGCCGCTTTCCCTTTCGCCAATGCAGCCACTATATTATCTGGTCTTTCTGTATTTAAAAACTGCGGAAACGGCGATAAATTATTATCTTGAATTAATTGCTCAATCGTTCCTGTCTCAAAAATGACATCTGTCACTATTGATTGAAGACGCCGATCTAGCTCGTTTACGATGTAAGGGTTAATAATATCCTCTATATATACTAGGGTTACTTCTTTCTGCGATCGCTTCCCCATAATATAAGATTGAAACCGTAACTTCGGATCACGTAAACCACGGCGAATTAACATTTTATTCACATTAATATCTTCATTTAACCCAACCCTCGGTCCACGAATTAAATCTTCTGTCACTGGCGGTTCTAGACTTCTTTTCTCCCAAGCCCTACTGTTAACAACAATAGCCGTTTGAATATTATCAATTAATATGACTGTATCTCCTGCTAAAACCGCATTTATAATATCTGGAAAAGTCGTCTTCATACCGACTTCTGCAATAGAAATAAAACGATCCAATAATGTCTGAACCACAGCTGCTTCATTTGGTATTTCTTCATATTGAAGTGTACGCACTACATATTTATAAACATTATCCTTATCTGTCAATCCACATAAGAAAACAACCGCACAACGTGTAAAACTACCAGCAAGAGCAACTTCTCTAATTGTTAAATCATTAGGTGAACCTAACTCATCTCTAATTTCCTTCATAACTTCAAACAAGTTACCTTTTAGCTCTAACAATTTCCCCACCTAACTTCCTTTTCAACAAGTTTTTAGTTAGATTCCGCTAATAGAAGAAAATATATACAAAAAAGAGCTATCTCTTTTCGAAGATAGCTCTAACATACGAATTACTTTTCTACTATTATATTGTCGGTCTTTACAGATACATTTCTTGTGAATCCACTAACTACAAACATCACAATAATGTTAACTAACAACGCGACTATACCTACATTCAAATCTTTCATATACTGCGGGACACCCGGGAACATCGTAGCTATAGTAGAACCAGATAAGGTGATATATGCGACAATTAACAACCCAATTCCCATCCCCGCAATCGCACCTTGTTTCGTAATAATTTGACGAGGAAACAAACTACATACAAGCGCAGGGAAAAGTTGCGTAACTATACTGTATCCCATTAAAAGAAGAGCCCCTATCGTTTCTCCCCCTTTAAATGTAAACAATACTGCAACAAGCGTTACAACAGGTACAAATAACTTAGCTACTTTTGCAACTTGTCTATCTGAAGCAGATGGCACCATTGTTCGATAAATATTTTTTGCTAACAACGTAGATGCCGCCATAACAAGCATGGAACCTGGAACTAATGCCGTTAACACTCCTGCACTACCAATAATCCCAATAAACCAAGGATCAAACGTTTGAAGAGCCAGACGGAATAATGAAAGATCTACATCCGCTCCCTTTAACCCTGGAACTTGCAAGATAGCAGCAAAACCTGCAAAGAACACAAAAAGCAAAACTAAAGAATAGAGAGGCATAATTGCTGCATTTTTCCTAAATACTTTTTCACTTTTCGCTGAGAAAGCTGAGGCAAATGTATGAGGCCACATATAAAAACCGAGAGCCGTTAATATAATAGTAGAAACAAACCAAGAAATACTCATTCCCTTTTCAGGTAAAGATAAAAAACCCGGTTTTGCAGCTTCTACAGCTTCAAACATCGGTTGAAATCCTCCGTAATAGTGATACGGTAAATATATACCTAAAAACATAACGATGAATAGTATCATAATGTCCTTCAAAGCAGCTGTCCAAGCCGATCCATGTATACCTGAAACCATTACATAAATAGTTATAACAATAGCACCAATCCATACCGCAATAACAGGTGTCACTCTTCCATAGGAAGCTTCCGAAACGATAATTCCTAATCCCTTTAATTGCAAAACAAGATACGGGATAATCGAAATAACACCAATAATTGAAACAATTACCCCAAGCGTCTTACTCCTGTATTTCTTCGCAAAGAAATCTGATTGTGAAATGAGGTTATGTTCTTTTGCATACTTCCAAATTGGAGGCAATAAGAAATACGATAAAATATAAGCTAATGCACCATACCCTAAAATATAAAATGTAGGAGCTCCTTTACTATAAGCCCAGCCACTTCCTCCTAAAAATGTGAACGTCGTATAAATTTCCCCTGCCATAAGGAGAAAAACGAAAATAGTTCCAAATCCTCTTCCTCCAACTGACCATTGTTCTAAATTCATATCTTTTCCATGTTGTGCCCGAATTCCTAAAAATAGTGCGAGAAACAAAAATATAATAATGATAAATAATGCAGTCATTTTACGTCCCCCTTATTAGCAGGATCGAATACGTACACAAGACCCATACAAAGAGACGTAATGAGCACTGATAATAGTACCCAAAATAATAAAAATGGCATCCCCCATACGTAAGGAGTGACCAAATTTGCAAATACTGGTCCAACTACTAAACAAAGAACTGGAATAAGTGCTAGCACGTGTATTTTCTTCATCTCATTCTCCTTTACTTATAAAATTCATAATGGATGATACAAAGACTTCCACTCCAATTGGTAATGCGTCTTCGTCAATTGTAAAACGAGGGTGATGATGCGGATATACAATTCCCTTCTCTTCATTTCCTGCCCCTATAAAAAAGAACGTCCCTGGTGCCTTTTGTAAAAATGCTGAAAAATCTTCTCCTGCCATCGTTGGTTGTAAACGAACAACCCTTTCTCTTCCATAAAGCTGTAATGCTGTATGTTCAATAAGCTCTGTAACTTCATAATCGTTCACAACTGGGCGATATCCATATTCATAAGAAAATGTATACTTAGCACCGTAGGATTCTGTAATATGTTTTACAATCCTTTCAAGCTTCTTCTTTGTTTCTTCTCTTAATTCATGCCTTAAACTTCTCACTGTCCCTTCAATCTCCGCTTGTTCCGGGATAACATTATGAGTTGTCCCAGAATGAAATTGTGTAACAGATACTACGAGAGAATCTAACGGATTCGTGAGGCGAGATACAATTTGCTGAATTTGCGAAACTACTTGCGCACCAATGGCGATACTATCAACTGTTTCATGCGGAATTCCAGCATGCCCACCTTTTCCCTCTATCGTAATTTTAAAAACGTCCGGCGCCGCCATCGCAGGACCATAAATTACACCTACTTTTCCAACCTCTAATGACGCCCAAAGATGAGCACCAATAATATAATCCACACCTGTCATCACTCCCGCTGCGACCATTTCCTCTGCACCGCCCGGAAAGTTTTCTTCTGCATGTTGAAATAAAAAGCGAATCTCTCCTTTAACTTTCTCTCTTTCCTCTACCAACTTATGTACTACACCAAGCAATATTGCCATGTGACCATCGTGACCACACGCATGCATCACACCTGGATATATAGAAATAAAATCAAACTTATTTTCTTCATGAATAGGAAGAGCATCCATATCAGCACGAACCGCGATAGTTTTACCAGGCTGCCTACCAATTAACCTTGCCATTACACTATATTTAGTAGGCCTTGAGACTTCTAAATACGGGATTTCCCGAAGTATGTCGAATACAAATTGAGATGTTTTTTCTTCTTGAAAAGATAACTCTGGATACTTATGAAAATGCCTTCTCCACTCAATCAACTGATTCTTTGATAAAACAAGTTCCTTTGCGACATCCATTTCTCTTCTCCCCTTCTTTACCAAGTTAAATGTTATTATAGCGTGAATCGTTAACTTCTGAAAGAATTTTCAGAATTTTCTATAACGAATATTCAAAAAGAAAAAGCCATCTCAAGATGACTTTTCATTTTATCCCGCTATTTGTGGGCAGTAAAACTCCCACCTCAAAATTCGGCTGGAGCAAAGAAGTTAGGTGGGAGATTAACTGCCCGTAAACGCCCGATTGGTGAGGGCTGATAATCAGTGGGGGATGAACAAAACCCCCACTGATTATAGTTTCATTTTATAAAATAGTAATTGCTTGTTTCCCCATTTGCTCCCATGCCTTTTCAAATTCAGCACGAGGAACAGCTTTTCGTGGATTGTTTGCAAGAGGATCATTTACGTATACAAAGTTTTGATCATATCCAATTACTACAACACTATGCTCATAATATGTAATTTTCACTTCACCTGAACTCGTATTCCATGTTTCAAAACTACTTTCGGCTAATGGTTTAAACGTTGTATTAATAATTACCCATACTGGAGAACCAGAACTAATTACTTTATATAGATCTTGCACGTCTCTACCCGTTAAATTAATTACTTTTTCAGGAACATACTTTTCTGCTAAATTAAAAATCGGTTGATTATATACACCGTATCCCGGCTCAGCTTTCGTGTAAATATTTCCAACGAATCCCTCATACGGATTTCCATGCAAACCATCTTGTTTAAATGGAACGCGATGAATTTCACTAGCAAGTTGCATCTTATCTACTTGTACACCTTTATGTTGTAGTAGCATAGTTAAACTTGTCACTTCACAACCTCTAGGTAATTCAGGTAACTGTCTAATAAACGGAACCTCTGTAATCATTGCACTTTCTTTCATCTCAGAGAAAAGGTCTAACCGAAATTCTTGTGCCTTTTTCATAATTTTATCTTTCTCGAAAAAGAACACGACAGCAAATATAATACCGAAAATAAAAATATATTTTAACTTTTTCATCATAAACCAAACTCCATTATATCAATTATTTTAAAGGCACAACTCCTATCATTGTACCTTTCTTCTTACTAGTTTGCTAGAAAGATTCTGTGAATTATTATTCACAAATACCTTTTTAAAATTCCGATTGTTTGAAATAGAAAGAAAAAATATAATTTTTCAGAATTTTTTACTAGAAAACAAAATTATTAACCTAGTGAAAGAATCACGTTTCCTTCACTAGGTTAATAAACATTCTAAGGTATTTAGTCATAGTTAGTTTTTCCTTTACATACTCAGTTCACAACAAAATAAACCAAGTATGTTTTTCACCCCCACTAATGATTAAAAGCACCGAATAAAATCTAGTTAAAACATACAAAAAAATATGGGGGGAGGGACATATGAATCAACAAGTAGAACAAGCAGAATTAAAATACCGCACACCACTTTATCCAATAGTTCCAATCGTAGCTTTCTCACTCAATTTCCTTACATTTGTTAGTTTAGCTTTCATTCCAGATCAGAGAATTGCTCTTTATTGCGGGGTTCCATTTATGATCATTTGTTACATTTTATACCGAGTTAAAGTTTCGGAAAGTTGTCACATTTGAGCAAAAAGGAAATATAACTCAGGTAACAAACTGAATATATTAAAAATTCAGTAATTTTCCTTATGATAAGATAATTTTTTTCTATTTATTGGGTATGTTGGTATAACTTTATTTATCTTAAAATTCTCACAATTACGTTTTTATTTGGAAAATAGTTTACAATGTTATCAAGTTACAAATGATATTCACCTTAAAAAGCGTGCATTTGTGTCTATTTTTTAACAATATAACAAAAACTATTGCCATCTATAAATTAATAGGTTTATATTGTTTTATTGGCATAGTTTCAATCCAAGGAGAAAGGAGATTTTCAATCGTGCAACTAAAGAAAGCATTTTGGAAGTTGGCTTCGCTTCTTCCGTTATCATTACTTCTGTTCCTCGGTGGCTGTGATAAAAAACTCGCAGTATTAAATCCGCAAGGACCTGTTGCAAAAGCACAGTATGATTTAATTGTTTGGTCATTCTTGCTTATGTCATTAATTATCGCAATTGTATTCATCTTGTTTACAGTCATCTTGATTCGTTATCGTGAAAAACCAGAGAATATGGACTATGAGCCACCTGATCAACATGGTAACACATTATTAGAAATCATTTGGACAATTATTCCTGTTATTATCGTTATCGCATTATCGATTCCAACAGTTAAAGCAACTTATGCTTCGGAAGAGGTTCCGCAAGAGTCCAAACATATTAAACCAGTTGAAATTTATGTTACATCTGCAAACTGGAAATGGTTATTTAGTTACCCGGAGGAAAAAATTGAAACCGTTAACTATTTAAACATCCCAGCTGGTGTACCAATTCAATTTAAACTGACTTCTGTAGGTCCAATGAATGCTTTCTGGGTACCAGAACTTGGTGGTATGAAGTATACAATGGATGGCATGATCATGGACTTATATTTACAAGCTGACAAACCAGGTTCTTACCTAGGTCGTAGCTCGAACTTCTCTGGTGAAGGATTTACTCACATGGAATTCGAAGTTGAAGCAAAAACTAAAGAGAAATATGATAAGTGGGTAAAAGAAGTACAAGAAACTGCCCCTAAATTATCAGAAAAGAAATACAACGAAATTATTAAACCTGGTGTAGTGGGGCGTATGACGTTCTCTAGTCACCACTTAAGTTATGTAGATCCAAAATCACTTGAATATTGTGATTACAACTACTACAAAAACAAAAAATAATAGCTATTATTCCAACAGATTGGAGTGAACACAGTGAAGCTTGATGAATTTTTTGTCACAGGTGACCCGATTATTTACGGAGCTGACGCTTCTATCGTTCTTGTGACATTAGCGATTCTTTTCGTACTAACAAAGTACAAAAAATGGAGATGGCTTTGGGATGAGTGGTTGACAACTGTTGACCATAAAAAAATAGGGACCATGTATATTATCTCTGCCGTTATAATGTTATTCCGTGGTGGTATGGATGGTTTAATGATTCGTGCCCAGTTAACATTCCCGGAAACAACTTATTTAAACGCTGAACACTATAACGGAATCTTTACAACACATGGTACGGTAATGATTCTTTTCATGGCAATGCCATTCGTTATGGGATTAATGAACCTTGTAGTACCATTACAAATTGGTGCTCGTGACGTTGCATATCCGTTCTTAAATGCTTTAAGTTTCTGGTTATTCTTTGTCGGAGCAATGTTATTCAACATCGCTTTCGTAATCGGTGGTTCTCCAGACGCTGGGTGGACTTCTTACTTCCCAATGGCAGGTACAGAGTTTACTTCTGGTGTAGGAAATAACTACTACGCAATTGCATTACAGATTTCAGGTCTCGGTACGCTAATGACCGGTATTAACTTCCTTGTTACTATCTTAAAAATGCGTACACCTGGTATGAAATTAATGAGAATGCCAATGTTTACTTGGTCAATCTTAATTACAACAATTATCATTATTTTCGCTTTCCCAGTATTAACAGTTGCTCTTGCATTAATGACATTTGACCGTCTATTCGATGCTCACTTCTTTACGATGGCGAGCGGCGGTATGCCAATGTTATGGGCCAACCTATTCTGGGTATGGGGTCACCCTGAAGTATATATTGTTATTTTACCGGCATTCGGTATTTTCTCTGAAATCATTAGTACATTCTCACGTAAACGTCTATTCGGTTACAGTGCGATGGTGTACTCGATGGTTGCAATTTCTTTACTAAGTTTCGTCGTATGGCTTCACCATTTCTTCACTATGGGTGCAGGTCCAGCGGTTAACTCATTCTTCTCGATTTCGACAATGGCGATTTCGATTCCAACCGGTGTTAAGATCTTTAACTGGTTGTTTACACTGTATAAAGGACGTATTCGTTTTACAGTTCCAATGCTTTGGTCATTGGCATTTATTCCAAACTTCGTAGTTGGTGGAGTTACAGGGGTTATGCTTGGAATGGCAGCAGCTGATTATCAATACCATAACAGCTACTTCCTAATTGCTCACTTCCACTACGTATTAATCGCAGGTACAGTATTCGCTATGCTTGCTGGATTCACATACTGGTATCCAAAAATGACAGGTCATATGTTAAATGAACGCCTAGGTAAATGGACATTCTGGATCTTTATGAGCGGATTTAACATCTGTTTCTTCCCAATGTACTTCTTAGGTTTAGACGGTATGACTCGTCGTATGTACACTTACTCTGAAAGTCTTGGATGGGGCTGGCTAAACCAAATCGCATCTGTTGGTGCTGTAATGATGGCTATTGGCTTCCTAATCCTTTGCTATAACGTAATTTGGAGTGCACGTCACGGTGAGCGTGACACAACTGGAGATCCATGGGACGGCCGTACACTTGAATGGGCAACTCAATCTCCTGTACAACATTACAACTTCGCGAAACTTCCTGAAATTAAAGAAGCTGATGCTTTCTGGTTCATGAAAAAACGTGGAGAAACAATTACACCAACAGCAGATGAATTAAAACCAATTCACATGCCAAGTAATTCTGGTGTGCCTATTATTGCGTCTTTATTCTTCGGTCTTGCAGGTTTTGCATTAGTATTTAGCTGGTTCTGGATTGCAGCAATCGGTGGTATTGGTATTTTAGGTTGCTTAATCTATCGTTCATTCGATTATGATGATGGCTACTACGTAAGCGTTGATGAAATTAAAGAAACAGAACATATAGCATGAGAGGTGAAATGACATGGCGGCTTTAGATAAAAGCTTACCTTTGGAATATCAATCCGAGCAAAGTAGATTGAATATCCTAGGATTCTGGATTTTTCTTGGGGCTGAAATTATGCTGTTCGCAACACTTTTCGCCTCTTATCTAGTCCTTGCTGGTCGTACGGCTGATGGCCCAACACCAGCGCAATTGTTTGAAGTTAAAACACTTTTAATTCAAACACTGTTACTTTTAACAAGTAGCTTTACATGTGGGATCGCAATTCACGAAATGCGTAAACACAATCAAAAAGGAATGTTAGCTTGGTTTATCCTGACTTTACTTTTAGGTGCAGGCTTCCTATTCTTTGAAATTGAAGAATTCATTTTGTACGTTGGTGAAGGTGCAACGATTCAAACAAGTGCTTTCTTATCGGCATTCTTCGTTCTTCTTGGAACGCATGGTGCCCACGTAACAGGTGGTATCATCTGGGCAACTTGTGTTATTATCCAAATTTTAAAACGAGGTTTAACACCAGTTACAGCTCGTAAAGTATTTATTATCAGCTTATACTGGCATTTCCTTGATCTTGTTTGGGTCTTTATTTACACACTAGTTTACTTGAACGGGATGGTGGCGTAAATGGGTCAAAATAACAACCAAGCAAACGAGCATGGGCATAGCGGATTCCCATGGTCACACGTTTTCGGATTTATTTTATCGCTTGCACTAACGTTTCTAGCGTTATACGTGGCACTTTACACAAACCTGCCACTTTCAACGATATTAACAACTATCATCATAATGGCAGTTGCGCAAGCGTTATTACAATTAATTATGTTCATGCACTTAAAAGAAGGAGAAGGAAGAATTCAAGTTCTTACAATGATATACAGTTTCTTCGTTGCAACTGCAACAGTTAGTCTTACTGTATGGATCTTCTTCTCAATGTAATTTGCATGAAAAGACTGCTGGGATTCCTCAGCAGTCTTTTTTTATCCCCTATTAACGAGCAGTAAGACCCCCACTGATTAAAGTTTCACTTTATCCCCTCCCCTATTACATCCACATTACGGAATTAACAACAAAATCATGAAAAATATACTTATTATGACAAATGTTAAGAAAACTCTTTCTTTATGAAATCGAAACCATATCCGTTGCTTTTCTTCCTATTATATGGCTAAATAGTTACTATATTTATTTGAAGGGAGAGAACGCAATGGAACATCATTCTTCTGTTCTATCACTTATGGTTGTCGTCGCAATCGCGTTTTTCGTTCCCCTTTTGTTACAGCGCTTTAAATTAAACGCACTTCCTATCGTTGTTGCAGAAATCATCGCAGGAATCTTTGTAGGTAAAAGTGGATTTAACATCATTGAGCCAGACATGTGGCTTCAAGTCTTATCAACACTAGGATTTATCTTCCTAATGTTTTTAAGTGGTTTAGAAATTGACTTTTCGATCTTTAAACAAAAAGGGAAAAAGAATACGACAAACGAACCGAACACATTCCAAGCAGCAAGCATTATCTTCTTGTTTATTTTCATTTTATCTTATGCCCTATCATTAATATTCGTATGGCTAGGATTCGTAGACAATGCAATGTTCATGACTTTAATTATTTCAACTATTTCTTTAGGTGTTGTCGTACCAACATTGAAAGAAAATAACTTAGGAAAAACCGCAATCGGGCAAATCATTTTATTAGTCGCTGTTATTGCAGACTTAGTTACAATGATTTTACTCGCTGTATTCGTCGGATTAAATTCCGAAAGTGGCCAAAGCATGTGGCTTCTACTTCTTCTATTCGGTGCTGGTATTGTAATTTACTTTGTCGCAAGACGTTTTAAAAATATTCCATACCTAGAAAGCTTAAAAGCCGGTAGTGTACAAATTGATACACGAGCTGTTTTTGCACTCATCTTAATATTAGTTGGATTATCTGAATCTGTTGGGGCAGAAAATATTTTGGGAGCCTTTTTAGCAGGTGTACTCGTATCTTTATTATCACCAAATGAAGATATGGTTGAAAAACTTGATTCCATCGGATATGGCTTCTTCATTCCTATTTTCTTCGTAATGGTTGGTGTAAATCTAGAAGTATGGTCTATTTTTAACGAGCCTTCTAGTATGCTAATGATCCCAATTCTAATTGTGGGACTCTTTATTTCAAAACTGTTGCCATCACTCGTCTTACGAAAATGGTACCCACGCAATATCGTACTCGGAAGTGCTATTTTGTTAACATCAACACTTTCTTTAGTTATCGCGGCTGCACAAATCGGTGAAAAGCTAGGCATCATTAGCCCAAGTTTATCAGCATCTCTTATTTTAAGTGCAGTTATTACTTGTATTTTTGCACCTATATTATTTAAAAAGATGTTTCCAAAAGTCGAAACACCAAAACCGAAAGTATCTATTATTGGTGCAAGCAGAATTACCCTTCCGTTATCACTTGATTTAAAACGTGAAGATTATGACGTGACACTATATATGATACGTCAAAATAAAATAAATGATGAGGAAGCGAAATCTCATGACTTCCCTATTGTAAAATTAGATGAGATTACTATTCAATCTTTAATGGAGCAACAAGCTTTCGAAGCAGACCGTGTTGTTGTTGCGACAAGTGATGATGAACAAAACTTATTATTAGCAGAACATGCAAAAGAATTAGGTGTTGAACACGTCATCGCAAGTGTAGAAGATCCCCTTCTACAAGAAAAAGCGACTCAAGAACATATCGCTGTATTCTCGACTATTAACTCTACACGTATTTTATTACGTGCACTTATTGATAAACCGAGTCTCGTTCGCTTGATTACAACAGCAAATGAAACGGTGCGTGAGGTTGAACTACGAAGTAATAAATATAATGGCTTAGCACTTCGTCGCCTTCCGTTTCTAGGTGATGTACTTGTCATTCAAATTTACCGTGGTAATAAAGCATTAATACCACATGGTGATACGAAGTTACAGCATGGCGATACTTTACTTGTAACGGGTTCAAAAGAACATATTGATACAATGAAAAACATATTAGAATAGAAAATGTCCCTCACATAAATGAGGGGCATTTTTTTCAATTTCATATGGTAAAATGTTACTATCACATATTATGGGGATGAATCACATTATGTCTATTTCAACTTTAGCTCTCTTATTATTAGCAGAAGTACTCGTCGCCATTATTCTCATCGGTATTAGCATTGAAATTTGTAGTTATGGATGGAAAAAATCGAATGGAATTAAGTACTTTTGTCTCTTAATTTCACTCCTTCTCGGAACAGCTAGCATACTAGGACTTCTCGTTGCACCCGCATATTTCTTCTTACAACTTATAGAAAAAGGCTTATAAGAAAGGATGATATTATGATTACAGTGAAACATATTGATGCATCTGAAACATACTTATTACGTCAAAAGGTTTTGCGTCCCAATCAATCATTAGAAGATTGTAAATACGATTCAGATTACGAAACAGACGCCTTTCATTTAGGTGCATTTTTATATGATGAACTTGTTAGTATCGCCTCTTTCTCTAAAGAAATACATCCTGATTTACAAGCTGGTACCCACTATCGTCTACGAGGAATGGCAACATTACCTAATTTCCGAAACCAGCATGCTGGCAGCTCCTTAACCCGTAAAGCTGAACAAGTCCTCCAAGAACGCGAAGCAAATATTCTATGGTGTAATGCCCGAATTACCGTAGCGGATTATTACAAACGATTAGGCTTCCATGAGCATGGTGAAATCTTCGAGATTGATCCAATAGGACTACATAAAGTAATGTATAAAGAAATATAAGAAAAGCTTTCTGCATATTGCAGAAAGCTTTTCTTATATTTCATTTTCACTTTTTATTTTTTTCATATATATGTATATAAACAAACTAGGAACTAAAAAACAAGCAAACATAATAAGTCCTGTTATACTAATTTCCTTCATTGAAATATCCGGTGTTACAATGATACAAATAGCTAACAGTCCAATAACAATCCCTACTGGAATTAATAATAGTTTCATGAAATAACTACGGGATACTCCCCCTGTATGTTCATACACTTCCACCGAATTTTTTAAGTTTAAAAAGTTAATAACTATTATCCCGCCCATAAATACCATTAATAAATCCGAAACACTTTCATATCCTGCCCCTTGCAAGACATAGCGGTAAAAAACAATACTTAGTATTACGATATTTTGTAAGATGAAAGCCAATCTAACATGTTTTAACCCCTCGATCATTAAACGTTCATCTTTCATGATTTTCACCCTATCACTCCTTTTCCTCCCAAAACAAATCATTCAATGTTTTATCTACCACATAACAAATTTTCAAACATAAATCTAAAGACGGGTTGTATTTCCCCTTCTCAATTAAACTAATCGTTTGCCTTGTAACGCCTACTTTTTCTGCTAATTGTTGCTGTGTTAAATCTAACTGAACACGCGCGACTTTTATTTTACTTACAGCCATTCATGTTCCTCCTCTACCTTTATAGTAACATATATATTCCATTAAGTAATTTATATTTTACGTAATTGATTTGTTTTTTTCACTTTATTATACACAAAAAAGGAGCCCCTCATAAGAAGCCCCCTTTCCTATCTCTATACTATAAGAATAAATGACATCCAAATAAAATTGTAAATAAATATAGTAACGGATGTACTTCCATCCCTTTCCCCTTCACAATTTTTAATACTGGATACACTAAAAATCCAATTGCAATTCCATTTGCAATACTAGACGTTAACGGAATACCAACGAAAATTAAAAATGCTGGTAATGCATCTTCAAATTCATTCCAATTAATATCACGAATGCTTTGTGCCATTAAACTACCTACAATAATTAATGAAGGAGCTGTAATAGCAGCTACACTTGATAAAGACGCGATAACAGGGCTGAAAAATGCCGTTATAATCGTTAGACCAACAACTACAATACCTGTTAATCCAGTTTTACCACCTGCAGCAATACCAGCTGACGATTCAATCGTTGCTGCTGTTGGGCTTGTTCCGAAGATAGAACCTGTCGTTCCGCCAATCGCATCTGCAATAAACGCTTTGCCAAAACGTTTCTCTGTATTATCTGTAATTAAACCAGCTTGTTTAATTAAACCGAGTAATGCACCTGTCGTATCAAATAAAAGTACAAGTAAAAATGAAAATACAACACCATATAATCCATACTGAATTACATCTGAAAAAGCATTGATTGGATTTGAAACGATAATACCCTCTGGTAAATGAGGCATCGCTACAATTTTATCCTCAAACTTCAGTTGCCCCGTAAAGAAGGCGATAATTCCTGTTACAATCATACTAATAAATAATGCACCACTCACACGTAATACCATTAATACTGCCGCTAAAATTAAACCAATTAAAGTTAAAATAACGGCTGGAGAATGAAAATCACCAATCGTAACTAAGTTAGATGGATGATCCACGATAATTCCAGATAGACGTAATCCAATAAAAGCAATAAATAGTCCAATTCCGCCTGCAATTGCATGTTTTAAACTGTCAGGAATTGCGATAATTAGCTTTTGCCTAAATGAAGTGAAAGATAATAAAAGAAAAATGATACCTGTTACAAATACTGCCGAAAACGCAATGACATACGTAATCCCCTCTGCCTGTTGAACGACAGAATAAGCAAAATATGCATTCATCCCCATAGCTGGAGCAATAACAATTGGATAGTTAGCTAAAAACGCCATACATAGCGTCCCAATAACTGTCGCAATAATAGTTGCCGTAAACGCTTGATCAAATGGTACACCTGCATCAGATAATATTTTCGGATTGATGACAAGAATATACGCAAATGTAAAAAAAGTTGTGATGCCCGCTAAAAGCTCTTGCTTCACAGAAGTGTTATATTTTTGTAATTGAAACATGGCTATGTACCCTTCCTACACCTGAATTATTATCACACATTCTTTTCTTACTAGTATGTGAGAAAATATAATACTTAATCTTAACAATCAATAAAAAGGAGAGTCAATATATTCTCTAATAGTGAGAATTTTAAGTTTAAGTCTGACAAGTTCAGATGTAGTACAGTTCATTTTGATTATTTTTGTAGCATAACAGATAGAAATGTTTTATAATTTGAAATAGTTAAATATTTAGGTAGCTCATTCTACAAGGGGGATTCTTCTTATGCAGCACACAAACAAATCTGGAACTTTAAATCGAGGTTTAAAAGAACGACATATTACTTTAATGTCACTCGGTTCGGCTATTGGCGTTGGGCTATTTTTAGGATCTGCTTCTGCTATTAAACTAGCTGGTCCTTCCATCTTACTAGGTTATATGATCGCTGGACTCGTTATTTTTTTCATTATGCGAGCGCTCGGAGAAATGGCAATTGAACAACCGGTTGCCGGCTCTTTTAGTAAATATGCTAATGATTATATCGGCCCACTTGCTGGCTATATTACTGGTTGGAACTACTGGTTCTTATGGGTTGTTACTTGTATGGCTGAAATTACGGCGGCTGGAATTTACATGCAGTACTGGTTCCCAGATATCCCGCGCTGGACTTGGGCACTACTCGCTCTATTATTAATGAGCGCTTTCAACTTCTTATCAGTAAAAGTATTTGGAGAACTTGAGTTTTGGTTTGCTCTCATTAAAATTGTCACAATTATCTGTATGATAGTGATTGGCTTTGGTATTATTCTATTCGGATTTGGAAATGGCGGCGTTGCAACTGGAATTTCAAATCTTTGGGAGCATGGAGGTTGGTTCCCAAATGGCTTCTCTGGATTATTGCTTTCCTTACAAATGGTATTATTCGCTTATTTAGGGGTCGAACTTATCGGGGTTACAGCTGGTGAAGCTCAAAATCCAAAAAAGACACTTGCAAAAGCAATTGATAACGTATTTTGGAGAATTTTATTATTCTACGTTGGAGCTCTATTCGTTATGATGGCAATTTATCCTTGGAACGAATTTGGTGAGAAAGGAAGCCCCTTCGTACTAACGTTCCAGCAAATCGGTATTGCAAAGGCAGCAGGTATTATTAACTTTGTCGTTTTAACAGCGGCTCTTTCATCTTGTAACGGTGGTTTGTTTAGTACAGGGCGTATGCTATTTACTTTGGCACAACAAAAGAAAGCTCCTGAAAGATTCGGTCGTTTAAATAAAAATGGCATTCCAAGTCAAGGTATTGTAGCAACTGCGATCGTTTTACTTATTGGCGTTATATTAAACTATCTCGTTCCTGCAAAAGTGTTTACATGGCTAACTAGTATTTCAACTTTCGGAGCAATTTGGACTTGGGGTATAATATTAGTCGCTCAAATTAAATTCCGTAAAGGATTGCCAACTGAGAAAAAAGACAAGCTAACGTATAAAATGCCTTTACATCCATTAAGCTCTTACTTCTCACTTGGCTTCCTTGCACTTGTACTAGGTATTATGGCGTATTCAGAAGATACACGAATTGCATTAATCATTGGCCCAATTTGGCTTATCGGCTTAGCTATCGTGTATTACATGAAAGGGTTTCATAAGATCGATGAAACACCTAATTCAAAAATTAGTTAAACCTATGGTCTCTTCCTAATTTACTAGGGAGAGATTTTTTCATTATTCACACAAATATTTCTCAATCGAATTAACGTTATCTTTACACTATTTAATATTTTCTATCTTTATTTTTACAGAAAAATAAATTACATTATTAAAGCACATATATTTATTATTAGGGGGATTCTTCTATGAAGAATAAAAAATGGATTCAATTTTCTTTAGCAACAGCAATTACAATCAGTTTAGGAAGCGCTTATGTTCCATCTACTTATGCCGAAAGCTCTGTAGATCCAGCTCCTGAAATTGCTGCAAAAATTGTAAATCAAAACAATGGGAAAAAAGTATTATTCGATAATACGCACGGTCAAACTGCCGGGACGGCTGATTGGGTTATTGATGGCGGTTTTTCTGATTTCGGAAATGGCATTGCCCAAAACGGATATCATGTAAAAGAACTTCGTAAATCAGAACCTATTACATACGAAGATTTAAAAAACTACAATGTGTTTATCGTTCCAGAAGCTAATATTCCTTACAAAAAATCTGAACAAGATGCAATGTTACAATACGTGAAAAATGGCGGCAGTATCTTCTTCATTGCCGATCATTATAATGCAGATCGTAATAAAAACCGTTGGGACTCTTCCGAAGTATTCAATGGATATAGACGCGGTGCTTGGGATAATCCAGCAAAAGGAATGTCAAACGAGGAAGCAAATTCACAAGCTATGCAAGGAGTCGAAAGCTCTGATTGGCTATCCAATAATTTCGGTATTCGCTTCCGCTATAACGCACTTGGTGATGTTTCAGCTAAAAATATTGTTTCACCTGAACAATCATTCGGAATTACAGAAGGTGTATCATCTGTAGCCATGCATGCCGGCTCTACTCTTGCGATTACAAATCCAAAACTAGCGAAAGGCCTTGTATATCTTCCAGAAAATCCATCAAAATGGAATAACGCTGTTGATAGCGGCGTTTATAACGGTGGTGGCGTTGCAGAGGGTCCTTATGCTGCTATCGCAAAAGTAGGACTTGGAAAAGCTGCCTTTATCGGTGACTCTTCTCCAGTTGAAGATGCGACGCCAAAATATGTTCGTGAAGATTCTGGCCAAACAAAGAAAACTTACGATGGTTATAAAGAAGAAAACGATGCTGTTCTATTAGAAAACATCGTGAATTGGCTAGCGAAGCAAGAAACATTTACAAGCTTAGATCAAGTAAGTGGTTTACAACTTGATGCACCTACAGCTCTACAAACATTTGAACAACCAAGTTTATCAACAGAACCACAACCAGAACCTTGGAGTGCACCAAGTCAAGGTTACCAGTGGTTCAATACAAATACTTTCAAACCAGGTTCATACGGCTATAACGGTGCAGTGACAACGAGTGATTACGTAATTACTCACCCTAGCATTCTACCAAACAATGAAGTGTTCCAAATGACGATTCAAGTAAATAACTTATTACCAAATACAACGTACAATAATTATTCTTTAGGTATTTTCACAACTGGCGGAACACAAGTAGCAAAAGTTCAAAATACAAATGGTACTTGGCCGTCTTCTTTCGGATATAGCAGTACATTCTCTTTCATAACAAATAACCAAGGATCTGCTGAAAAAATTGTGAACGTACAACTTGCCCCAAATACAACTGGACAAGCAACACTTCGCCTAAGACAAAACACAACAGCTAAATATAATGAGGCTGTAACGATTGGTAAGAAGTAAAGGAAAAGAAAAGGCAATCCGTAAAGGGATTGCCTTCTTCTCACTTCTCTTCTTTTGAGAAAAACATTCTTGAAATAACGATACCTATACTACCTACGATTAAGAATAACACCGCCCTAATCATCATCGACACCTCTGGTAGGTCGAGAAGGAATAACTTCCCTACTGTTACTACTAATACGACTAATCCAGCATATAATATTTCGTTCATCTGTCTATAACGGCCAAACCAAACTGCAAATAAAGCATATACCATCCATAATAATGATACAGATACGCTAATTATACTTCCATCTGTAGAAAGAACTTCACCGATCCTAGTAATTGTAATAAATACAATAACCATTAACGAGTAGAGCGCTATAGAATAAACATATTTACCTAAACTCGCTAACACTTCTTTTGCTTGTATCATGCAATAATAGAACGTTCCTATTAAAATAATATGAGCGACAAACCCTGCTGAAATGAACTCATCAAACGGGCTAAAAATCGTCTGTACCATTCCAATCGCATAAATCGTTGCACCTACATACAACTTAATATTTTGCTTTACTTTAATAGCAGTAACCATACCGAGGAAACCTTGTAACAATAATACGATCGCTGCATTCACCAAACTGTACTCGTATAAAATCGCTAAACTAAATGATCCCATTGCAAAGCCAAATATTAGATTTGAAAATACAGAATGTTTATTCTTCCTATATTCAAGTACAAACATAACAGCATGCACAAATGCACTTATAACTAATCCCCACGTTGTAAATTCAGGAATTTGAGAAATGGCTAAAATAAAGAAAACTGCATTCGCACTAAATATCGCCAATCGTGCTTCTTGTATAAAACTTCTCTCCGAAAACATATGCCAAAATAATAGTAAATGAATTGCACCGTATACAACTGTTAACTGTACTTGCACATTCTCTACTAATATTGACATAACAACAAAGAAGACAAATAGGACAATTGCCGCAACAACATAAGAAATCATATACAAGTACTTATAACGGTTTCTCAATGCATACCATAATAGGCTAATTGTTAATATCGTCTCATAACTAAAGAAAATATACGTATTAGGAGTCGTACTATTTAACAAGAAAGGAACAAAAAATGCTCCCACCGCCACGAAAATAGCGAGATATTCCGATCTATATCTTTTCGCTAAATAAATCCCTAAAATAACCCATACAATATTACAGATAAACGCAATACTTGCAGGAATAAACTCATATAAATAATGTGCCGCAAACGTTGTTAAAACAATTCCCGTAATACTTCCTCCAGCTAATACTAACCCTAACGCTTGCCGCTCTCTTTTAATTTGTATATCTCCTACGTAATACAAACCGGCAGATAGTACTATACCAAACAAAACTCGTATCGCTGGTGTCAATAATCCGGCATCTACCCCTGCTTTGAATAACCAAATAACGCCAAGTAGCATAATACCGACAAATATGCGTGGTAACCACGTTTGACAAAACTTTATAATATTAAATGGTTCTGGTTTAAATGCAGATATATCTACTTGTTTCACCTCTGGCTCTTGCATGGACTTCCTCGTCTTAACTACATCTTCTTGTAACTTTTCATTACTTACCGCTTCAATATATTCTTTCTTTTCCTTATTAACATTTTGTTGAACTTTATCTACTTCTATTTTTCTTTGTTTCGCTTTCAATTCATAAAGTGTCTCTTGCATCGTTTCAATTGCCGTTTCGAGTGCTTCTATTTTCTTGTTTAAATCCTTCTTCATATGCTCCCCCCTCATCACTCATGTAAAAGCTATATATTACCAATTACCTTTATCATACTATTAGTCTATTCATTTTCAATACTATTTTTCCAAAAAAAGAAAGGTGTTTTCCGAAATAGGAAAACACCTCTTACTTATTTCTTCTTATTTAAAACAATACTCACGATGACACCAATACAAGCACCTATAATAGCTGGAACAATCCATCCTACACCTTCTGTATAAAACGGAATGTATTTCAATACTAGTGTCCACTGATTCATCATCACATTTTTATTGAAAATATCGATTGCACTAAATACCGCTACAATCCCAACTGTTACTGCATATACGTATGCATACTTTCCAATATACTTATGAAATAACCCTAAAATAATAAGCGTTAGTGCAACTGGATAAATAAATCCAAGAATCGGTACCGATACTTTTAAAATTTGCGTTAATCCTAAATTAGCTAAAACCATACTAACAAAACTTAATATAAATGCCCAAACTTTATAAGATACTTTCGGAAATACACTTGTGAAAAATTGACTACAAGACGTAACAAGTCCGATTGAAACACATAGACAAGCGACAGTAAAAATAAGACCTAATAAAACTAACCCACCTTGTCCAAATAATGTCGTCATAACTTGTGCTAACACTTTCGCACCGTTATCAAATGTACCCAATGAACCACTAATTGAACCAACATATCCAAGAATGACATAAATAATAGTTAGTAATAGTCCTGCTCCAATACCAGCAATACTCATATATTTCGCTAAACCTTTATCATCCGCTACACCTTTTGCACGCAGAGCATTTGCAATAACAATCCCAAATATTAAAGCTGCTAACGCATCCATCGTTAAATATCCATCTAAAAATCCTTGGAACATAGGAGCTTGTCCATAATTTCCTGCAGGCTCTTTCACACTGCCTACTGATGTAAACATACTTTTTATAAATATAATAGCAATCATACATAATAATAAAGGCGTTAACACCTTTCCAAACAAGCCCATTAATTTAGACGGTGATAAACTTAACCAGTAAACAATACTAAAGAAAATAGCCGTGTACAATAACAAAACTACGCTACCCGCTTCTGGGAACAACTGGCCTGGCCCCATTTCAAAAGCTAAACTCCCTGCACGTGGTATACCAAGACCTGGTCCAATAAATAAGTACACAATACACGGAAAAATAATTGCAAATGAAGAATGAACCCTGCCTGCTAACGTTTGAAAACTCCCTGCTTTCGCAATAGCGATAACACCTAATATAGGAAGCCCTGTTGCTGATATAATAAAACCTAACAATGCAATCCATACATGTTCTCCTGCTTCATATCCAAGGAAAGGTGGAAATATAAGATTTCCGGCCCCAAAGAACATAGAGAATAACATAAGACTAATAAGCAAAATTTCTTTTTTCTGTAACAATTTCATTTCTTTCTCCTTCTTCAATTTCACCTTACATGAAATCAATTCCACAAATAAAAAAATGCGGTAATCCGCTTCCTTACAAAGAAAACATAGTCCATAGTCTATCACAAAAGAAACACCCATTCTATAGCTATTTCCCTTTTCAAATTTCTTCTGAAAAATCAACCTTTATTGACTTATAATAGTTAATAAGGTAAAATATTAACCATACAATACTATTAACTTTGTTTTTTGCTTGTGTCAGGAGGAAAATATTATGGAATCAGCGATACAACTAGAAAGAGAACAACAAAGAAAAAAGAAACATCCTCCAGGTTTATACTTACTCTTCTTTACAGAAATGTGGGAAAGGTTTAGTTACTATGGATTACGAGGATTATTAACATTATATTTAACAACAGCTTTAGTAAGTGGTGGTCTTGGGTTTAGTCCCGCTTGGGCACTCTCTATTTACGGATTTTATACTGGTGCTTGTTATTTCACACCATTGATCGGTGGATACTTAACGGACCGTTTTCTAGGCAAACGAAAAGCCATCACAATTGGTGGTATAACAATGGCAATCGGTAACCTTACACTATTTGCCTTGCAAAACCAAGTCGGTCTATACCTCGGATTAGCGCTTATTATTATCGGTAATGGATTCTTCAAACCGAATATCTCTACACTTGTTGGAGAATTATACGAAGAAAATGATCCAAAACGTGATAGTGCATTTACAATTTTCTATATGGGTATTAACGTCGGTTCATTTTTAGCTCCACTCGTTTGCGGGTTTTTATCAGAAAATTTATTCAAAACAACAATAGATGGCGTTGCTCATTTCGGATTCCGTTACGGTTTCTTAGCCGCTTCAATCGGAATGATCATTGGACAAATTTTATTTACAACACTATCAAATCGCTTCCTTGGTGATATCGGTAAAAAACCAACTCGCGATTTGCAAACGGCTGCTGGACAACAAACAATAGGAAATACACCGTTAACAAAAAAAGAAAAACAACGTACAACAGTTATCGTCATTTTAACATGCTTTGTTGTCTTCTTCTGGGCTGGATTTGAACAAGCTGGTAGTTCGTTAACATTATATACAAACAAATTTGTAGACCGCTCTGTGTTCGGATGGGAAGTTCCAACATCTTGGTTCCAATCGGTCAATCCGTTATTTATTATTTTACTTGCACCAGCTATTTCAGCATTATGGGCGAAACTGGCAACTAGAAAAAATGGTGACATGAAAATCCCAACAAAAATGGGACTTGGTATGATCTTACTCGGTATCGGTTATATTGTTCTTGTTATCGCTACGTTAAAAACAGGCAGTGACGAACATAACATTACAGAAAAAGCAAACTTACTATTTATCGTCTTTACGTATCTTTTCCATACGTTAGGTGAGCTATTCTTATCACCTGTCGGGCTATCAATGGTTAGTGCTCTCGCTCCAGTAAAACTTGCTTCTTTATTAATGGGAGTATGGTTAGCAAGCTCAGGTATTGCTAATATTTTAGGCGGACAGCTTGCAAGCTTCACAACTTCACTTGGATATGCTGAAGTATTCACAGTTATTGGCGCTGTGGCGATCGTTTTAGGTTGTGTTTTATTATCAATTTCTAAGAAATTAGTGAAATGGATGGATTAAAAAAGAAGGTTCACTCTTTAAAGAGTGAACCTTCTTTTTTCTTTATTTCTTAGCCTTTGTTCCTACTAAATCACCAGCAACAACGTAACGCTTAGAATTATCCTTAACGGATACACATGTAATAAGCGTTATTTCATCTTTCCCATGATCCTCGACAACTTCCCATTTATCAGGAGTTACTTCAGATACACCAGTAACCGCATATTCATATTCGTTTTCATTATCATACAAATACATTTTATCGCCTTTTTTTAAAGAGGCTACATCACTAAATAAAACACCTTTTTTAGACATGTTATGTCCTGCTAATGCATAATTCCCTTTTCCCATTACTTGATTTTCTTTTACTGTTGCTGCACCTGATAATAGGTTTTTCTCAGTAGAAGATTTTAAAACAGGAAGTTCTAATGAAACACTCGGAATCGAAATACGACCAATTACTTGTTTCTTATCTAATGATGCACTCGCTACTTCTGCCAAGTCTGGTTGATCAATTTTCGAAGCATCTACAAATTCCGTCTCATGTTTTTCATAATCCATTTTTTGAACAGCTTGCACATTCGCTGTCTGCTTCTTTTCAGCCTGATATCCATCATAAAATGGCTTTCCGATTAACACACCACCTACAACAAATAGAAGGATTGCTACTATACTATAAATTCTTTGCTTATTCATATACAATTCCTTTCCGTTACAAAATCTTACTCTATATAAAATGATAAGATAATATTGCTGTATGTACAAGTGTAAGCTGAAAAGAAACCTTCTTGCCGATGCAAGAAGGTTTCTTTTTAAGCGATTTTATTTCGATATAAGGATACGTGAAAAATCGTCATTTGAATAAAGAAAATACTAAATGCAATATATATTGGATATGCAGGAACATATAGATTAGCAATTGGAGAAAGAGTTAAAAAACCAACCGCACAAGGCAACACGTACCATAGTGACATAAATGTAGTACGACAAGCCTTTTCTGTAATTGCCTTTTCTCTCTCATCCTCTTGAGGAAATAATAGTGGAAACATCCAATACGAGAGCTCTTTATATTTTTTCTTTTGAATTTTATAAAGAACAGTCGATATAATACCAAATATTAAAAGTAATCCTAGCGGCATTAAACTCAGTGAAATTTCAGATGGTACTCTCTCCGTTTGAATAAAATTAGCGACTTCAATAGTAAAATAATACAACTCAATAAACGCCCAACCTGCTAATACCATTAAAAGTACATTTAGCATATAAGAAAATACGAGTCTATTCATCCTCTTCCCCCTCCTTATTTAAAACAAACACATCTTCCATCTTTAACTCGAATACATCACAAATCGTCAATGCTAGTAACAATGAAGGAACGTAATCCCCCTTTTCAATTGCTGCAATTGTTTGTCTCGTCACTCCGACTTTTTCTGCTAATACACTTTGTGTAAAATTAAAACGCGCTCTTAATTCCTTCACTCTATTTAAAATGGTCAAATTTACCACCTCTCACTATTATTGTATGATACTCTTAACAAAATGTAAACTCAACTTAACATTGTTTTTACAAAAAAATCCAACTTCACGTTTTGTAAAGTTGGATTTCGTTTTAGTTTAAAATTGTAACTTTAACATTTTTTCTGCCCCAATTACTAGACGAAGCTTTATCCGGCATTAAAACATCGATTTTGTGACCTTTAATCGCGCCACCAGTATCTGCTGCAATTGCAATTCCATAGCCTTCAACATTTACAGTAGATCCTAATGGAATAACAGATGGATCCACCGCAATTAATTTCATTCCTGGGTTTGCAGTTAAGTTATAAGGCTTACCACCCGGTCCCCATGCAGAATATACTTGCTGACCTGCTGCATAACCATTTTCAGATGGATCTGCTGTATAAGCTGTTGCGTGTACATACATTTCTTTTCCGCCTGCAGTTACTTTAGGCTGTTCAGGCTCTACTTTCGAACTATTATTAGCAACTGGTTCAGCTGGTTTATTAGCTTTTTCTTGCTTTTGCTTTTCAGCAACTTCCGCTTGCGCTTTCGCTAAAGCTTCTTGCTCAGCCTTTGCAGCTGCTTCCGCTTTTGCACGCTCTTCCGCTGCAATTCTTGCCGCTTCTTGTTCACGAGCGATTGTTTCTTGTACTGCCTTCATATTTGATTCAATTTTAGCCTTTTCTTCTGCTGCTAAATTAAGTTGGCTTGCAACCTGATTATATTTAGCTTGAACTGTTTGTAAGTTATCTTGACGTTTTTTCAAGTTATCTTGCAAATCAGCTTGTGCTTTTGCTAATTTTTGTTTATCTACTACTAAAGATGCTTCTTTTTCATCAATCTCTTTTTTATCTTCTTCAATTTGACGAAGATCTTGTTCTTGTAGACGTAAAATTTCTTTATCTGCTTCTAGAATAGTCGTAACTGCGTTCATACGTTGTATGAAATCTGCAAAGTTTTTTGATTCTACAACAACTTCTACTACTAAACTCGTATTTGAGCTATTTTGAACAGAAACCATACGTTTTTTCATAATATCCTTACGAGCAAGGACTTTATCTTCTAAAACGACAATTTCGTTCTTTTTTTGTTCAATCTGCTTATGTGTTTCATCGATTTTCCGTTGAATAGCAGCTTGATCCTCTTTATTTTTTGCAATTGTATTATTTAAATTATGTAGTTCATTTTCGATACCTTGAATTTCTTTACTAACAGCTTGCTTCTCTTGCTCTTTCTTCTGCATATCTGCATCGTTTTGCTGCAATTGCTGTTGCATGTTGTTAAGTTTCTCGTCGTTTGACTCTGCTTTTACAGCGACTGTACTAGAAAGAACGATAATTCCTGCTAATACTAGACTACTGATTCGCTTAAAATAGTTCATAATCCGACTCCCTTCTTATACAGTTATACATGATTTATTTTACAGTTTGTTTACAGGACCATTAAATACAGTTTATTTTTCATGACAAAAAAAGAGAATTGTGAACAAAATGTAATAGATTCTTAAATATTTAACAATTCCTATATTTAAAAATTATAAAAGATGCTAAAATCCAAATATAGAGAAATTAAAAATCCCAAAGGCGGTTGAATTAAATAAAATGTTTACTCAAAAGAAATCACTCCAACATAAAATTGATCAACTAGAAACTCATATACATGAACTAGAAGCAGAATTAAAACAAAAAGATGTGGAAAAACAAGAAATTATATCTTCTATCCATAATCGTGTAAAAAGCGTTATGCAAGAGCACGAACTTGTAAATAGCCAACATCATACACTCCAAAACTTAATTCAACAATTGAACGCATGCTTTGAAAATGTTTCTATGCGCACTACACATTCCAACGAATTAAATAACGAAATGCTACAAAAAGAGCAAAGCTTAATTCAATCTATTGAAGAAATTATCGATTGCTCTAATGAAGGAAAAGAATCCGTTCATCGCTTACTCATTGTAATTAATAGATTAGGTGAACAATCTCAACGTACTTCTAATAGTATGAATCATTTAAGCGAACGCTCTAAAGAAATTGAACAAATTGTAGAAGTGATTCAAAACATTGCAGCACAAACAAATTTACTAGCGTTGAATGCAAGTATTGAAGCTGCACGTGCTGGAGAACACGGTAAAGGATTTGCTGTTGTTGCTAATGAAGTAAGAAAACTAGCTGAAAGTACAGCTGAAAGTACAAAAAACATCGGTAACTTAACGAAAAAAATTCAAGAAGAAATTGAAAAAGCATATGAAAATACAAAAGATAATTTACATTTAGTTGATGAAGGTGTTGAAATGAGCGCTGATACTAACGCTAGAATTGAAAATATTTTAATGATGATTCAAACATTACAAAGTGGCGCTACAAATGTTATTAAAGCTATCGAAAACCAAAAATCTTGTAACGATGATATATTACGAGAATTTGCAAACACACAACAAATGTTCCAAAAATTAAACACTACTATTATGAATCATATTAATGATGCTGAAAAAGTCGATGTTCAATTATCAAAAAGTATTCAAAAAATAGTAGGTTTTCAGTAATGTAAAAAACCCCCTATGACGTCATAGGGGATTTTTATTATATTTCGAATATTATTTTCTTCTCAATATTCACTCTCTCTTTTGTTATAATAGAAAAGTTATTTCTTTCGACTAATACACAAGGAGGATGTTATGGAACAATTTTATTACATTTTAAAATATTTAATTCTTGGTCTATTCCAAGGACTAACAGAACCAATTCCGATTTCTTCAAGCGGTCACCTCGTTTTAGCACAGCATTTGCTAGGACTAAAAATAGAAGGGTTTAGCTTTGAGCTACTTGTTAATTCAGCTTCATTATTAGCTGTATTACTTATTTATAGAAATGACTTAATTCGTCTAACAAAGAATGGTCTATCTTATATATTCACAAGAGCAGAAGATGCAAAATCAGATTTCTTCTTTATTATTTACCTTGTTATTGCAACCATTCCAGCAGGTGTAATTGGAGTTTTATTTAAAGATTATATCGACCACTATTTAAAAGGTGTTAAAATGGTTGGGATTTCCCTTCTTATTACTGCTATCGGCCTTTGGATTATTCGAAACTTGCGTGGACGTAAAAATGATGGCGACCTTTCTATGAAAGATGCAATCATTATTGGTCTAGCACAAGCTTGCGCACTAATTCCTGGTATAAGCAGATCAGGTGCTACAATCGTGGCAGCAATGTTACTTGGTATGAAGCAAGAAACAGCTCTTCGCTTCTCATTCTTACTATACATTCCTGTTAGCTTAGGTGGTTTATTGTTAAGTATTACAGACATTGCAAACGATCCAAATTTAGATACATTATTTGTACCTTATATTGTTGCTTTCATCGCAACATTTGTCATGACATATATTTCATTAAAATGGTTTATGAACATTATGGCAAAAGGAAATTTAAAATACTTCTCTTTCTACTGTATTATCGTAGGTGTGCTAACTATCATTTTCTTATAAAATGAAACTTTAATCAGTGTGGGTTTTGTTCATCCCCCCTGCTGCCTAACTTCTTTGCTCCACCTGAATTTTGAGGTGGGAGTTTTACTGCCCACAAATAGCGCGATAAAAAACCACTTACTGCCCTCATACAGTAAGTGGTTTTTCCTTATGCATAAACTTTCTTTTCCTGACAATACAAGCGAATAACATGTGTATTTTTTTGAAATAAATCATGTGTTAAGCGAATAATAATAAAATTTCGTTTTGTATTATCATCATGAACAAAAATCTGTTCCCCCTCTTGAAAACGCCATGTGCTTTCAAAAGTTGTAATATGATCCCCGCTTACCGAAAAAAGCTCATATTGCATATCATGTACCCTCTTTCAACTTGTATAATCATAATATCTTTATATTAAACTTATTATAGCTTAATCTATTTTAAATTTGTAATTTTTTCTATTTCGAGCTATTTCCACTTTGTTTTACATTCTTTTAAGCGCTATAATGATAAACGAAATTTCATTGAAAGGAGCTTCATTTTGACTGCATATTTATTTCCAGTAAAAACAGCTTTTATTTTATTTCCTATTTTAGCAATGTTTCTATTAATTCCTTTTTTAATATTTAATTATCGAAAATACGGTTATTTAAATAAATGGCGCTCATTTATTTTATACTCATTATTACTTTACTTATTAAATGCCTATTTTCTTGTTATTTTGCCGTTACCACAAACGTATGATACTTGTAGCCTACAACCCGCTAATACACAGCATATGCAACTCTCACCATTTTATTTCATACAAGAGATTAGTAATCACACATCGGCAATTTTAACGAAACCTACTACTTATTTCTTGTTATTAAAAGAATCTGCATTTTTACAAGTTGCTTTTAACGTTCTATTAACCGTTCCATTCGGTATTTACTTACGTTATTATTTCCAACGTAGTTTCTTCCAAACAGTGTGCATTTCTTTTTGCCTTTCACTGTTCTTTGAATTAACACAAGTAACTGGATTATATGGTATTTATAATTGTGCATATCGCTTATTCGATATCGACGATCTGTTTTTAAACACACTAGGCGGCGTAATCGGTTTTATCATTGCGCCAATATTTACGTACTTCCTGCCAAAAACAAGCGAATTAGATAGTCATATTGATTTGGAAACGAAACCAGTCGGATTCGTTCGTCGTCTCATCGCTATGCAAATTGATTGGATCTTCTTATCTATCGTTGTACCTTTCATTAAAAACAAAGGAAACTCACTATTTATTTCTAACATCCAATCTTATACAAATGTATACGAACTCCTTTTCATCGCATGTTCAATCTTAATTTACTTTATTATCATCCCATACTTTACAAATGGAAGAACAATAGGGAAAGCGTTGCTTCGTATTTACATTAAAGGACAAGCAGAGCGTATTACACTAAAAGAATTATTCATTCGTTACGGTATATTCTATTTCATTTTAGGTGGAATCAATTACATTCTTTCTAGTAGCTCTATTTTAAATCATACAGAGTCTTTAGTATTACTAGTTATACTGTTATTCCAATTTGTAATTAACGGGCTATTTATTATTCATGTTTTATTACATGTATTTAGTAGTGATAAATTACTATTTTACGAGCGTATTAGTCATACAAGAAATGCAATTACACTTAAAAAAGCTGACAAATACTAATTTGTCAGCTTTTTTTCATAATCGTAAATAACTTTTCTGTATAAGGGCTTAAAAATATTCCTGTTTCATCTAGTGACTTCCTCACTTTTAGAAACGAATGCAATTCTGGATATATATTTTGCAATTTTTCGTACGTTAACGTATGCATTTTCCCCCAATGTGGGCGCCCTTCATACTTTAGAAAAATTTTCTCCACTTCACCAAAATAAGCGGCATACTTCATACCTTTATACATATGAACAGCTATATACGCTGAATCTCTTCCATATGCTGGACTGAGCCATATATCATCACCTCTCACGTAGCGGCATTCAATCGGGAAGTGCACCTTATACTTTTTCTTTTCAATAAGATTTGAAATTTCTTCTACAACAGCTCTCATATACTTTGAAGGGACACTGTACTCCATTTCATAAAATGGAACTGTACGTGATGTAGCGAACACTTCATAGCTTGGTCCAATTATTTTCGTGTTCGGTACAGCCTTAGCTGATAATCGGCTTACTCCTTTACTTATAGAAGGAAACCATTTACACCCTTTAGATAATAAAGAGAACATCCTATTTTCAAGTAACTCCACCTTTAGTTTATGCCATTTCAAATCACTTTCTTTACTCGTTGTTTCGTTTGTAAATTTCACTTGTACTTCATCTGAATAAGGAAAAACGAAAAATTCAAAATGACGATTCTTCTTATATTCTTCTAGTTTGTTCATTACAGTAGACAATGATTGTTTTTCACTTTCATAAACAAGCGAGTACGCTGGGATAACCTTCAATTTTATCTTTACAATGATACCTAGCATTCCAAGCGACAACTGAAATGCTTTCCAATATTCAGCGTTCTCGGCTTCTGAACAAACTATACTCTCACCTGTTGATAAAACTGCCGTGATCTCTATAACTTGTGTTGATAAACTCCCAAATGTAACACCCGTCCCATGAGTCCCCGTACTAATCGCTCCTGCAATAGATTGTGAATCAATATCCCCTAAATTTTCTTGCGCATAACCTTTTTCCTGAAGTAACTTCCCTAAATCATGTAGCTTTGTTCCCGCCCATACTTCGGCAACCTTCTTCTCTGCATCAATATTCACAATGCCCTTCAATTCATCTAAAGAAACTAAAATTTCTTCCGTTTGCACAAGAGGTGTAAACGAATGACCTGAACCGACAACACGAATTTTCTTTCCTTTTTTTCGTGCAAGCCCCACAACTTCTACTACATCTTGTATACTTTTTGGATACATCGTATAATGCGGCGTTCCTTCTACATTCCCTGTCCAATTTCTCCATTTTTGTCCCTTTATAGAAAGCATTGTCCATCCCCCCGATATGTTGAATACTTTCCAACAATTTCCCCTTGTTTAATGCGATACAAAATAGGAAAACGCTCACATAACTCCCCAGCTTTACTATGACGAAACAAGATAGAATCTCCTATATCCACTCGTTCCTCGCCGTTATAAAAAATTGGCGTTTGCACTTCACCAGCACCTTCTAAAGCTAATAGTTTTGCACCATGCGGCATCCAAACCTCAGGCTCTTTATCTTTACCAACTGCACCTGAGGCAATATATCCGCCACCTAGGCAAGTATAAATAAAAGGAGCCGGTTTGCGTACAACTGGTAAAGCAAATCCGGCAGCTGGCTGAAATTTTACTTCTTTATAATAGTCAAACAGTTTAGGAGAGTAAAAGGCGGATCCTACAGTAATCTCTGAAACTGAGTTATCTTGCTCAGTTGTTTTTATACTTCCTGTTCCTCCCCCATTTACAAATCTTAGTTCAATACCAAGGTTTTGTATTTCTTTTACGATACGTTCTCTTCTTTCTTTAACCTCTAACACTGATTTCTTCTTTAAATACGAAACAGCTTTACTTTTCATCCATTGATTCGGTATATGATCCCCCACCCCGGCAATTTGAGCTTCATATCCCATTACACCATCTAGTATTAAATATGATGAGCCCTTCACCTTTTCTACTATTTTCAAAGCGCTCTGCACATCTTTTACCGGGGATCTTTTTACACCAAAATGAAATTTCAAAAAACGACTACTCATATCAATATCCAAACAAACGCGAAAACACCCTTTAGACTTCTCAGCAATCTTTTCTAAATAAGTAATATGGTCTTCACAATCCACCATACAAGTTATAATGTGCCCTTGCTTTGTTAGCAAACTAATTTCATGTAAAGCTCTTTCATCATAAACAGGATATCCGAGCAATAAATCATTAAATCCTTGTTCAATTAAAAACAAAGCTTCTCTAGGAGAAAAACACATAATACCTTGAAACCGATTATTTGCAGCTAAAATCTTTTTCATAACTGGAACAGAGCGTAATGATTTACTCGCTATACGAATTTTCTTATCTCCACTTAACTCTATAATCGATTGAATATTCCTCTCTAAAGCCACTTCATCTAAAAATGCACACGGTAATGGAACTTCCTTAAAAATTCCTCTATCCACATTTTTCTCTCCTCTTCTATATATGTCTTATACATATTGGAAAGAAAAAATGATTTTCCTGTTTTCAAATAAAAAAAGTTTCTTCTTCACGAAGAAACTTTTTTAAGACTACTCTACTTCATAGAAATAGTCGCCTCTACTGGATAATGATCAGAATAACCATTAATATATAAAACTTTAATTTCCAAAAAGCGCACAAAACATCTATATTAAGCAGTTTTACACTATATCGAAAAATATAAATGGCAACACTTTTCTGGTTGTTTGTGACCATATTCGTTACCGGAAAAATCGAAATAAAACTAATAAAAAAAATAAAAGAGCACAGCGTGTTAATAAAGTGGTGGAACACTTTATTAACCGTCGCCTAATCACACTAGGCAAACACTTGCTGTAACTCTTTATGTACCTCATTTTATCGTACATAAGGGTCTCCTAGCAACAGTTTGCTTACATTTTGTGGAATTCTGTTGCTTTTTTATTTTCGGAGGAGACGAGCCCTTATGAAAAAATTGACTGCCTATAATGCAGATATTCAAAAATATATGCAACAAAACCAATTAAGTACTCAAAAGAAAAATGAGATTATTGATGATATTAGAAACCGTATCAACGATACGAATCAAAGTTTTGAAAGTTTATTTCCTTCTCGATCCAAACGAAAAGATGTAATGGATTATATAATTTATATGCTTTCAGGAAATGGTATATGTAAAATTGCTGCGGAAACATTAGCTGGTAAAGCTAATTGTTCTGTAAGAACTGTAACCGCTACTGTTCGTGCATTAAAACAAACAGGTAAAATTCTGATCGCTGGATTAGCTGATGGTAAAAATAAATATGTATTTGTATTAAAAACACACCCTAATTTCACAACAATCATGAAAGAGGTATTTTACATAGATGCCGAACTAAATGCCAATCAGGTTGCCGAACAGAAAAATGATGAGCCTCTTGAGACTGTAAGGCCAGAGAACGAAAAAACGAGTTCTAACTCTATTAACTCTTTAAATAATTTAAAACAAGAAAAAAATAATGATAAAGTATCCTTAATGGAATCCATTGAAAATGAATTAAAAGAAACGCAAAATGATGTCAAAAAAGAATTCGAAAGAGTTCATACTTATTTTGTGAATGAATATCAAGAAATGATGTACCACACAATCAAAGCTGGAACGTATCATCCTATTCTAAAAGCTAATGCCTCGATTATTGGTCTGCGTGTAGGTAGCAATTATGATAAAGGACTATTTCTTCTTGCATTCAATGCGCTAGGAAAAATTGATAGATTCTTGAAAAACAATGGAATTCTTACAGACAGTGTACAAGCTTTATTTACGAAAGTTTATAGTGATAATATTAGATTGTTTAAATCACCCGAAAAAAGTAGTACAAGTAATTCTGATGTATCCAAACCACACACTAAAGTACTTTGGTATAATTGGTTAGAAGAGGATAGGTCGAAAGAGCCATACACAAATACTTATATAACCACAACAAAATACTCTTTCATGCCTGAAAATGAACTTAAAATATCTAAAGGAGAAGCTGATGAAATGGGGTTGTATTAAATATCTACGTAAAGAGAGCGTTATTCAATCTTTTCAACACGATCCATGCGTATGTAATTAAACCATGCCCTTGATTCAAAAGTGATTAATGAGGCTTTTAAATATGCCAGAAACCTTGCTAAAAAGGCTGAAAAAAATGTAGTTTACTGGCGGATACAAATGTATTTAATAACATTCTTGCGAATGCTTCTTCTGTCTTGTTCTCTAAAACGCATGAGTATGAGCATAATGGCACTTTGATGAGAAATCCGATTGGTTATTTTACAAACACATTCAAAAATATGATGTATCATTATATTGACAGCTTTAAAGAAATTCATAATGTTGCAACGCGGAAAGAACATGCACATACTGGTAATTTAGCCGTGTTTAAACAAATAATAGCAGGGTAACATGGTAAACAGCTGCTTCCCGTATAAAACAACAAAGCATCAAGGATCCCTACTGTCATCATCTGAATCATCTCTGTATATTTTCGCAATGTTGTTCCTTTTTTCATCATAAAAATACCGCACAAGTATAATGTAACATTCAGCATTAAAAATGTAGTACACTGTCTACTTCGAAGGGATAATACCAAAAATCCATAGGTGTACTTCCGTAAAAAAATACACCACCACTTATGGATTTCCCTGTTATATTTGTTATATCAGGGAGCTGGAATTCTAATGATTTCAGAAAACATGTGTACCTTTTTAAGTACAAATATACGATTATCAAGTAAACATATTATCTGTGAAAAAAGGACATTCCATTCATTTTACATAAAAATTTTTCTATTCCCTTTAAGACAAATCCAATTTTAATATAAAAATACCACATTTCATTTTTTTTCATACTATAAACAAGAAGGTATAATTACCGAAGTTAATGGCCATTCAACAAAATATAAATACTACTTTAAAAAACATAGAACTTAAAGCCTTTTTCGAGATAGTGTCTACCCGCGTTTCAACCACTGAAAAATAGCAGCTGAGGTAACGACGCCTCTAAAAACAGATGTGGTTTTTGCATAGCGTGTGGCAATGCCACGAAACCTTTTCAATTTCAAAAAGGCATTTTCAACAAGATGTCGCAGTTTATAAAGATGTTTATCATACTTACGTTGTTTTTTTCTATTTTTTCTAGGTGGAATCACAGGATTCATTCCTTGTTTTTTGGTAAAGCGAACGATTTCATCAGAATCATAGCCTTTATCAGCTATCAGATGTTCTGCCTTTTACGCCCGTAATCAAATCGACAGCTTCTGTAAAATCGGACACTTCACCACCAGTAATCGTGAATTTCAGAGGGTTTCCATTGGCATCTACAACCAGATGGACTTTCGTGTTTAGCCCCCTCCCTTTTATGTGTCCCATGTCTTGATTTCCACCAACGGCTCCTGCCGCGTGTGGATGGACTTTACAATGAGACGCATCCATCATTACCCATTCATAATCTGATTCGTCTATTAGCTTTGTCAGGAGTTTATCCCAAATTCCTTTATCGCACCACCGCTTATAGCGGCGGTGTACAGCGTCAAATTTTCCATACGCACTCGGCAGATCATGCCATGGAGAACCAGTGCGAATTATCCATAAACAGACATTCTCAAAAGGAAGGGCTCTAACTTATTCCAATTTTCATCTGTTACATCATGTCTGTTATATGGATTACTCATAGCGATTCATCTCCAATATGTTTTTTGTTCTATTTTAACAGGTGTTACATTTTTGTGTGGACACTATCTAGATATTTTTTATTTATATATATCGGATAAAAATTCATCCAGTGTAAATATTCCAACATATGTACACGAATGCACCCCTACTAACTGAAAGTACTTTTTTAAACATACGGTACGAAAATGAAATTGCTAAAAATAAATTTTTATAGTTTTAAGAAAAGCGAAAACAGGATGCTGAAATTTTGTATGTAACAAATTTTTATGACTACAAAATATAAAATCCACTCAAAATTTTTCTATTACTGGCGATAAAAAATATACAAATTATCTATCTTCGCCGCCCTTCTCCATATATTTGTTATTTTCAACAAATACTAGAATTGAAATTTTTGAAAACACATAAATAAACTACAGAAAGCACCTTAATTTATACAATTTTTCACCCCATAACGCTCAAAAACGCTTGGATTTTGCTGTTTTTCCCCACTAATGGATGACAACACGTACTCATCTTCATTGTTCTTGAACACTAACAAATCAACTAGCACCACAAGTACAATATAAACATTCCAACCCCACAATCCACAAAAATATGAAAATTATTCTTTCGAAGGAGTTGCATATAATGCAAAATTATACACATGGGATACTATATGGAAAATTAATAACATGGACACAATATCAGGATATTATCGTATTAGAAATATCCTATAATAATACAACTACAGAGATTTGTATTTATAGGCATAGAATCTTTAATTTCGAACAAATACATGGAGGTAATTATATATTATTTGATATGTTAGCAAGAGAAATTTTTATTATATAAATACCTATATATTAAATATACCCATAACTCATACACACTTCCCTATAGATAAACATATATTAAAATATGGACAACCTTTATCTGGACATAATCATACCCTTCTCCAACAAAAACTACAAAAAGGTTCGAATTTTTCATTTTTTAGATGTAGCATCATCTTAAAATATTTTATAATCCAAAGTAATAATTTCAAGACGACAAATAAGCTTAAACATAGATTATTAATATAATAACCAGGAGGAATTCCTTTGAAAATATTATTAGCAACCTACTGGTCTATCCCACATTTGGGAGGCGTGTGGAATTATATGGATCAACTTAGAACAGCACTAGAGTCTCTGGGACATGAAGTCGACATACTAGGGTACGGAGATGAAAATACAACAATTCATATTATAAATCAGACCTTTAAAATTGCATATGCCACTCTTCTACCCTCTCTTCAAGTTAAATTAAACCCACAAGATTTCCCTCACATATACCAGCATCCTATTATCCAGTATACCGAATTTCGACGTGCTGCATATGAGTGGTTTCTAACACAATTAAATCTAGAACAATACGACATTATTCATGCGCAAGATGTTGTTTCAGCAGCTTCTTTTGCCAAAAATCTTTCCAATAGATCCACCCTTATTGCCACAATTCATGGAAGCGTCGCGCATGAAATAAAACGACAACTAAGGACTATTCACCTTTCTCCCACTGCTCCTATAGCTGACATTTATTTTGAGCAACTCGAACACACGGGGGCAACATCAACTGCTGTAACAATTACTGCAAATAATTGGTTGAAGAATATCTTATCCGGTGACTTTAATGTCCCATCAAATCATATTAAAATTCTTCAATATGGCTTTGATACGATAGGCTTTCTAAACAAATTAGAAACATCCACATATATACCGCGCCCAGAAAATAAAAAAGTTATCTTTTTTTCAGGTAGACTCGTGGAAATAAAAGGAATCCAATATCTACTCCCTGCATTAGCTCAATTAAAAACGATCAGAAATGATTTTGTCTGTTGGATAGCTGGTACGGGTGATGAAGAAGAAGCACTTAAAATGACGAGTCAACAGTTAGGTTTAACTAACGATGTTTTCTTTCTTGGTAGAAGAGATGATATTCCTTCTTTATTATCCAATGCTGACATTTTTGTGCAGCCAAGTCTACTAGATAATCAACCACTGTCCCTCATTGAAGCACAACTTGCCGGTGTTCCCTCCATTGTAAGTGATGCAGGAGGCTTACCTGAAATGGTTCAACATGGTATAAATGGGTTTATTATTCCCAAAGAAAATAGCGAAGAGATGTGTCGATATCTAAATATTCTTTTAACAAATGAGCAATATAGATTGCAATTAGGCGCCAATGCAAAAACGTTTGCTTTAGCCCATTGGGATATGAATACAGGAATCGAAAAATTATTGACTATTTACACTGAAGTTATCAAAAATAGAAGGTGATATAATGAGCTTAGAAAAAATTAAAGGTTCGTATGATGCTATATTTAGTCTCGGGCATCTCTGCTTAGCTAGCCAACAATTAGAAAAAAATCAATTAAGACCCTTTTCAGGCGTTCTTGATTGGATGAGTTCCCCATCCTTACCAGCGATTAGTCGTCTATTGACGAACCGATTTTCAAATTTTATGAACTTATCTCACTTAATTATTAGAGGTTATGCTACTGAACACAACCTTTTAGTGGAAGAAACAGTCTATCAAATATTTTCTAACCATGACTTTGCAACCGACAAAAATACTCTTACTCACTTAACTGCATATCATGACGTAAAAGCAAAATTCGATCGGCGTATTCAACGTTTTCTAGAAAAACTAGATTCAAGTCAACGTATTTTATTTGTAAGAACAGAAGGTACATGTACAGAAATATTAGAGTTAGAAGCCGTTCTATCTAATCTAGTAAAACATGATTTTAGAATTCTCGTAGTAAATCATTCTCCTGTACAGGATATGATTGAAATTGAATGGCCACTTGAAAAAGTTTCTGTAGTACAACTGCCAGATCATGAAATATGGCTGGCAAATGATCATTATTGGAGAACAATTTTTAAAGATATTCATCTTCAAAATTAAGAGTGATTATTCGATTATATTTTAATCCAAAACCTATAAATATATAGCGTTAACTACTTTAAGAATATATAGAGCGCTCCTCTTTCAAAAGGAATGCTCTTATTTTTATGTCTATTTATTTAGCATATACAAAGGTTTCACTTGCTGCGACATAGTATGTTTTGCCTTTACTATTGTGCACTTTAAATTGTGGAAAGCCATCCACAACAATCTTCTCATCAATTATAAATCCTTCCCCTACATCTACTGTACCAGCCACATCTTTATCTTCCCATGATGGAGAATGATAGAAACGTAGAGTGTCCACTTTAGAAACAACATATTTCCCTGCAATTGGACTTACCGACTCTTTTTTCTCAAATTTAATATAAGAAGGATTATGATATACCCACTGATCTCCACCAAGATTTAACCAACCATCCTTTTCAGCCCATACCATATAAGCTTCTGGTTTATTTAACTGACGGATCTTAGAATAACTTGTACCTGATCCTTTACGTAAATTCACGTTGTACCCTTCAATATAAGCAATTCCATCTGTTACAGCTGTTGGAACTTCTGCGGGTTTAGAAGACTTCTCAGGCGCAGAGGCTTCCACACTAGAGTTATTATATGCTCGTTGTACATCTGCTCTAAATTGAACTTCTGAAACGCCATGAGACTTTAAGTAGTCCAGTGGATCTTCATGATCTGTACCACCCAAATACTTTCTCACATCGTTATGTGTCCACAATCCTTTCTCTACAGGTAGTTTGTTATCTTTTAAGATTTTCGCAAGTAATCTCACGTACTTCTCATAACTACGTTTAAACTTGGCATAATCGGCTGTTTCACACAACTCCACATGTACAAATCGTTTATTCGCTGCAGGTCCAGCTCCATACGCAATATACTTTGTATCGGCGATTTGGATTGTTTCATTCCAATCAACCGCATAGTGAACAAATGCATTTCTCCAGGTACGAGTTTCATAACGTTGAATGTTAATGGCTGGCGCTTCCGGTGTTGCCGTACTGTGGGCAACCACTCCTTCATACGCCCCTACACCGCCCCTGTATGGCATTTTAGGTACATCAGGTATCAGAAGTATTCTATCGGCAAAAACGCTTGTAGACAGCGAAAATACCATACATAACGTTGCAATGATCCCCAATAATCGTTTCATTTTTGTTTCTCCTCCCATAGAAAAACGCACCACCAATTGGCGATGCGTTCTCTTTGTTTTTTATTTGTCTGTTTGTACTGTACCTTCATGGTCACTCCAGATTCCTAAGGCGACACCAAGTGTGAAAATATATGGTAACACTTCATCAATAAAACTCTTCGTCTCCAGTAACCCAGCCTTCGCACAAATGAATCCCAAAAGGGATGTGACTGCCACCCATGTTTTCCAGTTACGTAACCTTTTTTGAATATTCTCTTTGCTCATATGTTAGAGTCCCCCTTTTAATAAAAACGCGAGTAGGGCTGCAATCATCCCGCCTACAATGCTTTTCACTAACCAATTGGTATTACTTAAGATTTTCTCGATATTCTCTTCAATCTTCGCAACCTTGCTTTCCACGACTGCGAGACGTACTTGAATATCCTGTACGTCTTGTTTTGTTTCCTCACATTCTCTGCACGGTTCCATTGGTGTCCACTCCTCTTCTTTTTAGCAATAGAAAAAAGCCCTTGTTAAGAGCTCTTTGCTACTAGTCGTTTTTTGTTCAAATTCACATAAGTAATTGCGCCGCAAGTGGTAACTCCCCAACAAGGTATGTTGCGCTAAATGGATGAGTTTCTCCTGCTTTTACTACACAATTTTTATACACTTGTGGATATAGCTTCTGCAAAGTGGCATCTCGATGCTGTAACCAGACGAGCGGATTACGTATTCCGGTTTGCCCTTTACGTAAACTTGCATGAATATTATTTATTTTCATGGCTACTACATAATCTCTTTCTTTGCTTAGCATGGCATAGCTTGCCATTTTCTCGCCATTTACAATATCTTTACTACTGTTATCAGCTACAAGCGTTTCAAAGGATTTCCCTGTCGCATCTACCAATTTCTCTACAAATGGACGGCTCCCCGGAAGCATGGCTATATAACCATCTTCTATGAAAGTATCTTGTAACCATTTTATTTTTATATCAAACGTCACACCTTGATTTGTAACAGTATGAACAGAATAAATTTCACATAAAGCGTTTGTAAGATCAGAAGGATGGAATCCTTTCATAGATTGAACCGCTCTTACAATTTCCGCTTCTTTTATTGTCGTTTCTGGTCCCCATGATGTTATTTCTTTATCATCCACATACATCTTTTGGCTTGTTTTGAACACAGTTGCTGCACGATGTTCTGGTATCCATTCGGCTACTACAGATGAACCATTTGGTTTCATACAAAATGCGAATTCTTTATTAGAAAACGGGACCAGTAAGTCTACCTCTTTAACTGGATTTAGTAGGTCATCGTATACTAACGCAGTCTTATGTGCTTCTGCTGCTTGTACATAACCAGTATCATTTTTCACCCATCCACGGGATGTATTTGCTCCACCCACTGGTGGATTTGCTGGATCGTCACCTTTGAAAGTTGCTACGACCGTATGTGTTCCTTTACTTACTCCTCTAACTACTGGCCTCGTTCCATAATTTACCTTCAACTCATTTATAGGAACAGCACTTATATGTGTACTGATTGTTTTAACAACTGTACCGTCCACCTTGAACTCCCATAATCCTCCCCGATTATCGGCAAAGTGTTGGAAATCAAATCCCGTTCCTTCAAATGTGAATGTAAAAGAGTCTCCCACTGTACTTGTATAAAAGTTTGGTGGATTCGCCTTTTGTATCGCTCCAGCATCGTTTTTATAGTTGATCGCATTCACTTTCTGAGAAACAACAGAGAGATTAGAAATTGCACAGTCTTCTAATTTCACATAATCATCTTTCCTATCTTTTCTTAATGTGTAATGAGCTACTTTATTCCCTCTGAGTGGAACAAGTATATCTAGCGTACGATCACCTACAATACGTGTGTACATTTTTTGAGAAGTAGTATGATTACGAAGTAATTCAATAAAATCCCGTTGATTCGGAAGGAAGTCTGTAATGGTAGTTACATCCACTCCTTCTAATGTCTTCCCAGCTTGAATAATCTTTTCAAAAAGCTGAAATTCATTTTTAGATTCAATCGTTTCATCTGCCAATAACGAATCTCTCACCTTGAAATAGAAAGGGTAGGTACTGACTCGCTTTTTTATACCAGATTCTTCCCGTTCAATCGATATTTCCCCCTGTACCGTACCTACTTTGACAAGAGTTTGCGTGGTCAATACAACACTTATTTTTCCATTTGTTTTACCTAGCATCTTTACATTTTCGCTTTGAAACACCAATGTCTGATCTGGCTTCTTGAATGCTACGATAATTGTATCTGTATCTTGTAAAATAAAAGGTTCTTCATCTTCCTTAATGTTTATTATTAATTCTGAAGTGTTCAAGTTATTTTGAGAAAATTCTATATCATACATACAGTTTTCTTTTCGCATATCCACAGTAATTTCATAGGAACGATTCATCCTCTTTCCTCCTCATCTATATAAAAAAGGGGACAGTTATTCGTCCCTCTTTTGTTATACAACCCGTATTTTATACAAATTAAAAAAGACCAGCTTATGCTTATGGTTGCTCTGGTTTCTTATCAATTAATTTTTGAACTAACTCTTCTAATGTTGCTATTTTTCTGTTCATTGATGTAATTTCTGCCTTATGCTTCCTCTCGTTTTCTTGTATTTTCTCATTTTGAACTTCTTCAAGTTCTTGTAAAGCTTTTATAGTAAGTGATGCGTATGAATACAAGTGAATCCCTTTCCCACTTTCATCCACAAATGCTTCATCAGATTCATCTACAATTGCTCCATAATACTTTTTTATATCTTGCGTTGTTACTGGTGGATCATTGGGATCTTTCTCTTCTCTCATTTTGTAAAGCTCATTTACCGCGTTCTTATAGTTAAATTCTCTTACTCTAACATTTCTAATTTTTTCTAAAGCAGAAAAGGATACATCTCGGATGTTAGATTTGTACTCACGTAGCGAAGGACTCATAAAGTTACCTTGAACAGCTCCCCATCCATTTTGAGTAACAGGCGACTTAACTTGGAGAACTCCGGTATATCCTGCTACACGGCTATTACGTAATGTGATAGTAGGTAATCTTACATCTGCATCTGAGCTATTATCTTCGATTGCTAATGTAGATTGATATAGACCACTTTTTCCTCGTCTGAAATGCCAGTTTCCATTTCCGGCATAAAGAGCATGATAGTCGTTTGCGTGTAGAACACTAATTCCGTTTCTGTTAAGCTCCCAAAACACAGATTTTCTTATCTCACTATCAACTATGTCATCAGTAATACCAATGTTCGCACTAGCTTGAGGCCATCCGGTCCCCATTTGGGATATAAATAAAGCACCTTCAGGAGCGCTAGTTTTTTCATCTGTTCCTAAGATGAAAGTTGGTTGTACTGCACCGTCTCGTCTTCGATAATATCCAAGAAACGCTCTAGGGACACCACTTTCATATAGACGTAAAAACTGGTCATCTAAGCTTACATAGTTATTGGTATTTGATGTTCTAATTTTGCAACCACTTAACAAACCTGCCATTAACCACTCTGCTTTCACTTTTCCGACTAAATCTATTCTTGCCGCATTTAGCTTAATATTTTCTTTACTCATATTAAAGGCTGCAATTACATCATTTTCTTTTACAGATATGCTAACGCCTTTTTCTGTTAGCTGAAGTCGTGACTCCATATCTCTTACATAGGAATCTTTTGCAAATTGCCCATCTGCTTGCGTCTTCGTATATACTTCCGTTGTTTTTGCTGCGGCATCAATACCTTTTTCAGTAATCATAAAGCGATTATCAATGTGAGTCATTTGTTGATTAAATTGCGCGGTTGCAAGTTTATTAGCTAATTCGCCCAATAAATCTTGTTTATTTGTATCAACTGTTTGTTTCAATTCAGGTATCTGAAATCCAGCAACATAGTCTTCTACTTGTTTCAGCTCAACTTTTGCTCCGATTACGGTTGCCTGTTGTTCCACTTTAGAATTTGCTTCCGTAAGTTTTTTACCTTGCGCATCTACTATATTGTTTAAATTACCCACTGTGGTAGATAATCCGCTTGCTGTTTGTTCGATTGCTGTAACTTTTTTATCAATCGTACCCTGATCGTGTTTTAAATCAACCATATTACGCGAAAAGCCTTGCAGCGTTTCTTTCACTTCGTTATATTGACCAGCAACCTCTTTTTTTACTGATTCGATATCAGGTACAACAGGATCCCAAATACCATCTTTCCAAAGTTTTAACATACCAGGCTTACCGTTAGAAATATCTAACCATACTGTTTTTCTGTCTATAAGCCCTGTTTTCGGTGGATTCTTGGATTCTATAATTTCAACCGTATTGTTTTTTATATTCTCTTGTACTTTTTCAGCTAGTGTTTTTGCTGCTTCTGACTCCTTCTTTGCATGACTAGCGGTTGCATTCGCATCTTTCACTAATGTATCTAACTGATCGATCATTTCTTGTTTATTACCTAATGAACTAAGGATACGATGGTACATTTTCCGTAGTTCTTCATTTTGATTCACTATCTCTCGGTAATCCCCGAATTCATATTTATCCTGCGTTGGGTCTGTAAAAGATTCGTCTCCAGCTATTACTCGCGCTTCAAGATATAATTTTGGCGTGAATCCTGCATCTTTAATTTTTATCGTGTCGCCTTCATAAATGAATTCATGTTCTAAACCGAAAATTCGACCAATTGATTGTGCTTCCACTTCATAAGAGATGGAGGAATTGACACGCTTTTGTAATTCTATTTCCATAAGCGTCAGTAAACGTTTTGGAGTCATATCTAATTCTTCTGTTTCTGGTGTATAAAAACCGAATTTATGTTGTCCGTGTTCATTCCATCTTTGAAACGCATCTGCATCTACGATATAAGGTAGCCCCTTATTCATGCTTTCAATAGTGATTACTTTATCGCCTTCACCTTTTACAAATCCAACTAAAGCAGTACAAATATTACGGCTGTGCTCAACACGAGTTACACCGATTAAATCTTTTCCTAATTCTATTTCTTTGCCTGTATCATGCCCACGCTTTTTAACCATATCTACATACCAACCGGTAATTTGAGAGCCTATTACTTCTACACGATATTGAATTTCTAAATCAAATAAAGAAGCGATTTTCTTTAAAAACGTAAGCGGATCGATAAACTCATCAATGGTCATGGTATGGAATCCAGCGTATTCAGTATTTCCACGTTTCCACTTCATTCCCAAGAGTGCCATATCAATGAATTCATTAACCGTTTTGCTCTCTATCCGTTGTGGATTTATAATTCCGGACTTAGCGATTTGAACCCAAGCGCCTGAAGCATATGTGGTAATGAAGCGTTTATCAGAATCCTTCTCGGCCTCTGTAATAACATATGGAACGACACGTCCATCACGGACTTCTTTTAAAACTAAGTTTTGTTGCTGCAATGTAATTGCGTGTTTTGTTCCGTCAAAAGTTGTGAAATCTAGCATATCAATATTGTTTTTGATTTCCCAATGGCGCTTATCGTCCCAATAGTCCTGTGGTTGAATAGCCGAGACAATTTGATCCGTTTTGAAATCCACAACATGCAATATTCCGCTTGGTGTTCTCATCTGTATCTCTCCCTATAACTAACTGTTGCGTTTACATCTGGTGGCATGATATCTATACGATTATCGCCACTTATTACTTTAGGGAAATTACTGAATATATCTTTTATATTGATTGTATTCTTCCCATTGATTGTGACGAGACTTCGTTCTGTATCAATAACAATTTTGTCTCCGGTATCGAAAATATAAGGCTTTGTATTGGAAGGTACTTTGTTTACTTTCCAAATCTTTAAATCATCAATTTGCATGACATCAACGGGTTTATTTACATCCCAACTCATGATTGAAATCATTACTTGTGCAATTTTTCGTTCTGTCATTGGATTTCCGGTTTCATCAATCCAACGTTCAACAAGCGAAGCGTCATCTATTTCTGTACCATCTCTAAAACGTGCTACATAAACAGACCACTCTTTTCCACGCCTTGCAATACGTAACCTACCGTAAAATTGATTCCATGTATTAGGATGTGCCCCACTTGTATCTACTAATTTCCGTATACTGTTAGGCGTTCCTGCATGTCCAATACGCATGTATGCTTTCGGCATTTCAGCATCCCAATATAAATCATTCATGTTAATTCGTGTAACGATATTACTTGTGTCATCTAAAAGAAGTACCTCTACACGGCCCATTTCCCCAATACTTTTGGACTTCAAACGCACCCAAGTCTCCATTTCAAAATCTTGTAACGGTCCTCCTGGAATATTTTTCTTAGCAATTGCACCGTGGAATCCTTTCTCTTGTCCGTAATCTTGACAATACAATGCGTAGCCATCCCTTGATTTAAAACTACCTGTACCTTTCATGTCATCAAAAACTCCAGTAACAGGAGTCCATCCTACAGCTGTAGTCATTTCATCCCACATGACTCTTTCTCGTTCTTGTACTGTTGTTTCTTCCACAGTGAGAGGATAGCCAATTCTAAAATAATCACGATTATGTGGATATTCTCCAAACCATACATCTAAAAAAGTGCTTGGCTTTTTTGCAATCATTTCAATTAACGCTGGGGCTTCTACACTACCTTTATTCGTGAAATGAGACGTGATTTCTGTGGACCAATTTTGTGTGAATGTTTGAGTCTGTACTTTTCCTAATTTATAAGGCATAGGGCAAACGAAAGTAATAACACCTTTCCCCCTATTAACTAGTTCATCCAAATCTAGTGAACCATCAATAAAAGCAAGATATGTTCGATCTAACTCATCATCAAAAATAAGTTCAGCTGGTTGCTCTGTGTATAACCAATTCGCCATATCTTCCTTTATCTTTTGCAAGTCTGCCATATCTTTTCTAGCCTTAAGAACAAGAGGAACGTCAATACGACGCTCCTCCGTTTCTGTATGAATAAAAAAAGCCCCTGGACGATGAGGAACTCTGACAAGATTTCTTTTAATTGGAGCCCATGAAGGACGTTTCCTCCCTACAAGCATTTGAATATAATCTTTGCGAATAGTATTAAATGTAAAGCTTAATTTCCCCAAAAATATCACCGTCCTTAAAATTGCTCTATCCGTTTTCGTTCACGATCTTGAAGTTCTGTGGTATACCTATAAGTTCCACCTGCTAATTCTTTCCCATCTAACATATTCGTCATATTCACAGTAACATTGAGTTCTTTTTCTTTAGATTGGTTATTTGGGAATACCTTTTTACTAGTAGCCGAATTATTAGGAATATTAGGCTGCCTATAATTTGTCAAACCACTTACCGCATCATTTGGAACACTACGATGAGAAGTTTGGAATCCGAAATCAAAAACAGATGGCATGTTCCCCATTTGTTTCTTAACAGTTCCAACTACATTTTTGGCTGCATCGACAACAAGCCGTTTCCCTTTATCCATACCGACGCCAACACCTTCTGGAACCGCGCTACCAACTGGAATCATCACTTTAGATGGACTGTTAATCTCTAGCGCTCCGGAAATAGTCTTTTTAATCTCTCCTGCAATTTCTTTCGCTTTACTATACAAGCCTCCCGTTGCCCTATCTAATCCTGTTTCAAGCCCTTCTATAATTGATTTACCGATGGAACTTAAATTTATAGTACTGAAAAACTTTTCAACTGTATTCCATTTTTCTTCAATACCGTTCTTTATTTCTTGCATTTTATCTGTAACTGCTTTTTTCTTTTCTTCGAATTTCCTTGAAACCGTATTTTTTATGTCATCTACGGTATTACTTGCTGAAGTTTTTGTTTCTTCCCACCATTTTGTTATACCTGACCAGGTTTCTTTCATCTTCTGAACTACATTATCTTTCATTACTTGGTATTTTGACTTTATCTGACCTGTTTCCCAATCCACTTCATTTGCATGTTCAGCTGCTTGCGCTTTAGCTTCACTTATAATTTCAGTGTGCTTATCTTTTGCTGTGGAAACAGTGCTTTCATATTGACGTTTGGCCTCTGCAATAGCTGCATCTGCTTCTTCTTTATTAAGTGTTCCTGACTCATCTCGCAGACGTATCGCATATGCAATTTTATCATCACGAGTTTTCTTTGCATCTTCAATAACTTTGTCTCTTTGTTTGGCGCTATTCTCTACAACTTCCGCGGCCTGTCTAGCTGTAATTTCACTAGCCTGCACACGCATATTTTCAAGAATAACCTTTTGCTCCATTTGATTTTTAGACATATGCTCAACTGCAATCCTGTCCATTTCATCTTGTAAAGCTTGTAAAGAAATTCTTTCAGATGTAGTAAGATCGCGTTTTTCATTTGCTGCTGTTTGAATAATTTCTTTCATTTTATTTTCTTTCTCTTGCGTTTTTAGCTGTTCTTGTTCGTAATGTTGATTCATTTGTTCCATCCGCTTATTTTCTTCTTCCGCGGTTAATACATAAGAATCCGCAAAAAACTTTTTCAGTCCTTCCACTTCTTTTTGTTGTCTTGCGTTTGTTTTTTCTATAATCGTGTTAGCTAATTTGTCATACTGTCCAATGAGCTTTTGCGACTGTTCTTCTGTTATTACTTCATGGTTTAGTCTAATGTCAGTTAACTTTTGTCTAATACCATCAGATAACTTGAAATACTCACCAAGAACTTTCTTTGTAGATGAGCTTACTTTCCCTTCTGTATTCGTAACAAAACGATCTACCGAAGCAATACTGTCTTCAGTTGCTTTTTGATATGCTTTATATGCGACAACTCCAGTTCCGATAAGAGCTGCCGCTATTAATCCAACTGGACCGAGTAATAGCCCTATTGCACTTCCTAAAAATCCAACTGCTCCAGCTGCCGCTCCAGCAATTCCACCAATTGGCGCTAAGGCTAAAGATAAAGCTCCAATTCCTGAAACAACCATCCCCACTACTCCAAGAAATACTCCTATCGCTGTTACGATAGCGGTTATTGCAAGAACAATACCACCTGTAATTGCGATTGCCTTCTGTATAGGTCCTGGAAGTGCATTAAATCCATCCACAAGTTTTTGTAAGCCACCCACAAAAGCACTAATCACAGGGGCGAGTGCATCACCAATTGTCTTTTTCATTGTGTCAAATGCTCCACTTAATTGTTCGATGCGGCCTTTCAACGTGTTCATTTTCGTGTTCGCTGTCTCCAAAGCGGTTACTTTAGACATCTCGGTATACATTTTATTTACACCTTGTGAACCTTCGTTAAATAAAATCGTTGCGCCACGAACTGCGTCTGAACCAAATAACGTCTCTAAAGCCATACTTCGTTGTTGGTCTGTTAAACCTTTCATGGATTCATGAAGAATTCCAGATATATTTTCTAGACTTTGTATATGCCCTTGTTGATCGTAGAATTTTGATGATAAGAAAGCCGAACTTGTTGCTAACTCACGGAATGTCGTATCACATTTATCATTCCATTTCGTAACGCCTTCAGATTTCATTACATATTTCTCTAATGCAACTTCAATATCTCCTACACTTCTAGATGCTGGTGTGATCCCGTTTTTAACCAAGAAATCAAATCCCGCCTGCGCATTATAAGTGATAAGACCCAAATCTGCCATCTTGTTATACGCTTCTTTAGTTGAAGGATTCAAGCGCATAAGCATCGTCTTTAAAGACGTACCTGCATCAGAACCTTTTAAACCATTTTGAGCAAATACAGCTAAAGCTGTTGCTGTATCTCTAAATGTCATACCAGCTCCTGCTGCAACCGCCGCAGAAGCTGATAGACCATATTTTAATTCATGTACATCAGTAGCTGACGCGTTAGCTGCACCTGCAAGTAAGTTAGCTGCATCTGTCACACTTAAACCATCCCTTTTAAATGCATTTAAAGCGGTTGAAGCAATTTCGGCTGCTTCTCCTAGTTCTAATTCACCAGCGGCCGCTAAGCTTAGGGCTCCTTCTAATCCGCCATCAATGATATCCGTTAAGCCAACACCAGCTTTTATTAATTCTTCAATCCCTTTTCCGGCTTCTACAGAAGAATATTTCGTATCTTCCCCATATTTAACAGCTAATTCGGAGAGCTTACTCATTTCTTGTCCTGTCGCACCAGATACCGCTTTTATGTTAGCCATCTGTTGCTCAAAGTTCATAGATTCTTCCACAGCTGATTTTAAACCTCGACCAATTGCATACGTCATACCACCAAATACCATGCCGATCTGCATACCGGCATTTTGCAAATGATTACCTAATGTCTCCATGCGATTACCGAAGTTCAATAGACGATTGCCTTGTTGTTCTAGTTCACGATTTGACTGCTGTAATCCAGTTTCAAATCGATTCAGTTCAGCTGTTGCCCGATGAATTTGTTCAGCGTATCTTTGTGCTGATTGACTCGCTTCGCCTTCTTCTGTTTTAGCGCGATGATAGGCTTGTTGAAGTTCCCTCATTTTTTCTTTTTGTTTATCTACCGTACGAGATAAAACATCAACTTTAGCTCTTGTTTGTTCAGTCGCATGAAAAAAACCGCCCATGCCTGTTGTAATAGACTGAAATTCAGCCTGTAGGGATTGTAAAGAATGATTTAATGTATCCATCCCTTTTTGTTCAGCTTGCTTATTTACTTGCTTTAATTCATTTTCAAATCTATTTAAATCAGCAACTGCTTTATTCACTTGTGAAGCGTATCGCTGGGTTGCTGCATCATTCTCACCTAATTTAGCCTTATTTTGATCATAGGCTTGTCGTAATGCTTTCACTTTTTCTTTTTGTGCATCAATAAGTCTACTGAGTGTGTTCATTTTCGCTTGTGTTTGTTGACTAGCACTAGCGAAACCACCCATACCTGTACTTACAGACTTCAATTCATTCTGTAATATCTTTACCGCACGTCCTGAATTTGCAATGCCTTGTCGGAAATTTACGTTATCGAGGGAAAGCCTAACGACCAAATTATTCATTTCATTTGCCATCGTCTCACCCTCTCATTAAATAATATTTTCAGCTGGAACTTCTATTTCATTTGCATGCTGATTTTCACGATTTGAATTCTCTTGTTCACGATATTTCTGATTTAACCGTAAATAATGCCAAATATCCATTTCGTTATCAATATGATGATGTTTATATCCTTGACGTAATAAAGAGAGGTAGAGCTCATCCATAAATTCACGGAACGTTAGCTCTCCTCCCTCTACGCGTTTGGGCTTGCTTCTGCCCCTGTACCACCAGCCGCTTCCACAGTTTCATGAATAATCGCATTAATGACTTCTGTCGTTGTCGATAAAAACTTACGAACGTCAATACCATCCCAATATTGATCTAGTGTAAATTGTTCACCATACACCTTTACTACATATTGAACCATTTTATCCATATCTTCTGGACCTGGATTGTTTGGAATATCCGCAAGCTCAGGAGCTTGGCGTATAAGACGTGCCGGTATAAATTTCGGCATATTAAAAATTTGGTTTTCTCCATCGATTAGTAAAGATAATTTCATCGCTTCTTCCTCCTGTAAAAAAAAATAGAGAGAGCCTCCCTCTATTTCGTTTATTTTGGTGATGGTGTTACTGCCTTTTCATATACTTTCTTAAACCAGTTATCTCCGATAACTTTTGTGAATGTAGGTTCATCTGCATCCGCTGTGAATTTTGGTCTATCATCAAAGTCACGCTCAATAAATGACCCTTTTAGTTTCGTTGTTTGGAAGTTTGCTTTATCTTTCTTCGTTTCGCCTTCTTCTTCCTCTTGCGAAAGTTTCCCTTTTAATAGCCACACATATCGATATTTTCCGTTCACCTTTAAAAAACGCCATCCAATTGCTAGATACGGCTTTTCACCCTCACGCTTTTCGTCTAATACGCCATCTTTCACTTCTGGATATCCTTCAATATCTGCTTTTGTGGATAACGAAATGCTACGAAGTTCGATTTCTACTTCTATTTCCCCATCAGATTCCGCTATTTCAGACTTTTTATTATCACTCCACATAATTTCGGAAGATACCTTTTTTGACGTTTTAACCTTTACAGCGCCTTCCATTTCCTTTACTGCACTGTATTGAACACCTGTCGTATCATCTTTCAATATTTTTGCGTAAACAAGGTTATCTACCCCGACAGTCGAACTAATTTTAATCACTTCTCCAGCCATCTATAACTCCACTCCTTTTGCAAATCGCATCGCATAATGAAAAATTTGTGTATCCTCTTCATATAAATCAGCTACCGCATAACGTGAGAAACCAATCCTTTTCATGATTTCATTCACTTTTTGATGGATCGCTGTTGTACTACCCTTTGACCAAATATCGATTTGGAATGTGATTTCACTTTCACTTTCCTCATTATCTGCAAATCCATCTGGCCTATTGTCTAATTCAAAAAACGTTATACGTGGAAACTCTTCAGCGTTTTTGGCTTTACGATAATACACACGTTTTCCACCTAATAAAGAAACAAGCTCCTGATTCTTTTCAAGAGCTTGTACAATTTCAGGGCGTAAATTCATCATACATGTAGCCTCATTTCGTTCTTCAAGATGTCTGTCATAGCACGAATTGCTGCTTCTTTTGAAGAATTAAAACCTGGTTCTATAAATGGCTCTGCTGGCATTTTAGACGTTCCCCATTCTAAGAACTTTCCGTAGAAATAGGGGGAACGATCCGCTTTATCTATACCAATTTTAATCGTTTTTATGCCGCCCTCCATTTTTGCTTTTGTAACCCGTATATGATCAGCCAAATGTTGTCCTGTACGCCACGGTTCACTTTTCGTTGATTTTTTAGGGCTATCACTCCTTGGAGCTATTTTTGAAATAGCTTTTCGAATCGGTTCCCCACCCGCTGCAAGAGCTTTATCTTCAATCTTTTCTCCACGTAGACCCATTTGCTCTAATTCAGAAATGAGACGGTCAAATCCTAAAAAATCAACACCATCACCCATTCATACCACCACGCTTCCACATAATTGATAACATGTGTCTTTCAGTTGGAATCACTGAAACAATGTCATACGTCATATTCTTATACTTGATTTTCATGTCAGCATTCACATCAGCGCGAAATCGGATTTCTGTTTCACCCTGCACTTCACTGTTGGCTGCGGCTGCTTCCAAGTATTTTCTTCCCTTTAAAAAAATAAAAGAGCCCCATACCGTAAAAGAATCTTTATACCCATCTATTGGATCACCGTCTGGGCTCTTTGCATCCTCATCTTTTACTTGAAATGTAAGACGTTTATCTAATTTACCTGGGTTCATGTAGAATCACACTCGCAATATTGCAACTGAACGAGTATTGATTGCAAACTAAATGCCAATTGTTCAGCTTTTCCAACCGCTTCACGGTTTTCATGCCAATGAGCAATTAAAATACGAGCTGCTAATTTAGCTAGCTCGCTCTTCAAATCTACAGTTTTACTTGTGGCATTCTTGATATATATTTCAGCTGCTATTACGAAAGATGTAATAAGATCGTCCTCCTCATCACCATCCACACGAAGATACTTTTTCGCTTCCTCCACTGTTAGTATCAAGAAGGACACCTCCTACCTGATTAAGCACCTGTTTTAGGCGTAACCGTAATTTGCCCATACACAACTGCTTCTGCATCCCATAATGTAACGTCTTCACGCTCAATTGCTCGAAATTCAGACGTGTTTGTTCTCCAAGCATTTCCGCCTTCTTTCGTCATATCGATAGATAATTGTTTTCTATCCCAAAGAATAACTGCTTCTTTTAAGTCACCAACAATGAAAGGTGCTTTTCCATCTTTATCTGTAGCAATTGTTTTATTAGACAACACAATAACGGGCTTACCAGCGAACAGCTTACGAGTTGGGTTTGTTGGATCTGGTTGAAGTAGTGGGCGTCCATTTTTATCTTCCAACTGATCTAAGTAATTCAACCCATCTTGGTTTGTAAAGATATTTGCTGCTGATGCAAAAGCTTGATCTAACGTTACGTTTAATGTCGTTTTAAGGCCGTTATAATCTTTTAAATCGACCTTTGCCAGCTTATTCACTTCTTGTAAAATTAAATAATTTCGAGTCGCAATCGATTTCTTCGCAATCCACTGACGTAAGTAAGCTTCTAAAGCTTGATCTGTATCGCTTAATAAATCATTGGGAACAGGTAAGAACCCCGCATAATCTTCAATTGCATACGGTAAACGCTCAAATTGTGGAGAAGTAATTTCTTGCATTGCATTTGGTTTTCCGTATTCTGATAATGGCGCAAATGGTGTAGACATTGCACGTTTTTCTAATGTACACGCACCTTTATTTGTTGAAACCGCCTGTACATTTACATATTGTTCTAAGCTATCCACCGTTTGTTTGAGCTGATTAATTGTAGTCGTGATATCTTCCGGAACAATGTAACCGCCATCTTCTCCTTTATTTTCAGATAATGATGCTTTGTATTCCTGCATAACGCTTGCTTCTTCATGACTTAAATTTTGACCACGTATAGCTTTCATAAATACTTCTTTATACGATGTATCTTCATTTTGAACTGATGCTGGAGGTAATACTCCTGTTTGTGAATTGACAGGGTCTGAAACTTGGATTTGATTCATCGCAAGATAATTATCTAATTCATTTTTCGCGTTTTTCGCTTCCACAATTTTTACCTTTGCCTCTTCATATTTACCGCTGTTATTACATTCTTCCGCTTTCGCTTTTAAGTCAGCAACTTTTTGACGTAATTCTTGTTCACGTTTATCCATTCCGTATTTCCTCCTCATATTGGCACAAAAAAACAGACCTATAGTTCTAACAGGTCTAGTGCATTTTGAATTTTTAATTGTTCATTATTGTTCTTCTTTGGAATAGAAGGCGTTTTTGCTACAATCTTATTTGGTGTTTTTTGATATTTATCAAAGTAATTACTGGTACATGCTGCAACGTCTTTTGCTTCCACAACCTCAATATTGAAGTATTTTTCAGCTTCTTCCCCACTTAACCAAGTCTCCGCATCTACTAACTGCTGAATCTCTTCTATTCCAATACCATCTTTCAGATTTTCTTTGTAGACATTCAAAATGCCAGATTCAATGTGATCCAAATCCTCTGCCATCTTTCGAAAATCATTGGCATTCCCTGCCGTGTATGCCCACGGTTTATGAATCATTAGAAAAGCATTCGAAGGAATCACAACACGGTCACCCGCTAAAGCAATAACAGAAGCAATAGAAGCTGCGACTCCATCTACATAAACAGTTTTTTGTGCCTTATTTCGCTTTAGCATATTATAAATAGCTAAACCAGCAAATACAGAACCACCACCACTATTTACATAGATATTCAGGTTACTTTTATCATCCAGTTGTCCTAACATGTTTTTCACATCATCCGGCATCACATCCGAATCGTCCCATTTCCAAGCTGTATTATTGATAATATCACCGTAAATATACAAATCTGCCGAAGAATCTGTTTGATTTTTGACGGTAAACACATTATGCATCCTCTTCACCTCCCCCCATAGGCGCTCCCGCTTTCGCTAACTGATATTCATCTGCAATTTCAATGGATACATGGTTTAAATCCACGCGATTCTTATCTCCGTGTTCCCCAATCCCGTCCATATCCTCTAGTTCTAATACCTTATTAATCGAGAACACACCACGGTCTAACATAATGTTATAGAACTCCGCTCTAGATTTCTGGTCCGCTCGTAAAAGACTGGTTAAGTTAAACTTGAGATAATATCGTTTTTGTTCACCAAAAGAAAAGACTTTATAAGAAAATTCCTCTTCATACTGAATGAGAATCGGGCTGAGTGTATTTTGAATAAAATCCAGTGCTTGTTGTTCAATATTGGAGAATGTCGCACGATCTAATTCATTAATCATGTGCAAGGGAATGTTAAAAATATTTGCGATTTCACCTTTATCAAACTTCATTCCTTCAATAAACTGGGCATCTTTTAACGGCATACCCACTTTTTCAAATTCGAGACCTGCATCTAATATCGCAATACGCTGCGCATTACTCAGACCTGTATTGGCTTCTTCCCATGCCTCACGAAGCTTGTCTTTTGCCTCTTTATTCAGGGGTTGCGCTGTTTTTAGCAACCCACTATGGGTCGCACCTTTCCTATAGAATTTCCCCTTGAACTTTTGCGCTGCCTGTGAGCTTCCAATCGATTCTCTTGCGACTTGAATCGGTGGTTTCCCCTTCAGACCATCAGTCGATAATGTCGTGAGATGAATGACATCATCAGCTGCTAGTTTCACAGGTGTCCCATCTGGTAAACTCGTGAAATACCACAGTTGATTTGTTTTCACATCGATAACGGGGTTTGTGACAGCTGGATTCAACACCCACAATTCTTTTGGTCTTCCATCCACTCCCCAGTGGATGTTGATATACGCATTGCCCCACGTGTTCCGATGCGTTTCAATTAAATGTTTAAATTTAAACGGACTTTGGTACGGATTCGGACGCCTTTCCAGCACAAATGAGACTTGATGCGCCTTATCCCGTTCTCTTCCCTTCGCTGTCTTTTTAAACGTTTGAAACGGAAGCATCGCAACACTATTCGCTAAAATGTTCACGCACCGGTATACCGTTGGTACACCTAACGAAGATTCTACGGTAACCCGTTCTCCGCTCGTTGCTTCATAACTAAATAAACTCCGAAACCAAGGTGCTGGATTTCTTAGATCGGTCGTATCCTGATTGCGAAACAAATTCCGGAATATCATATTTTCACCTCCCCTCTATTTCCTCGCGATCACCACCCCGATCAGTATAAGAATGATTCCCAGCAGATACCATCCATACAAAGGAGCCATGCAAAAAGTCGTCCCAATGATCACGGACAACCCCGAAATGATAAAAATATCTTCTAAAATAGTAAGAAAAACGTATAAAAATCTCATAAAATGCCTCCTAAAATGAGAAATCTGAACTTAAAATATACGCATTTAAATCCATTTCTCCAGAATTCAGCATACAGCGAACGTGTGAGTTGATGACAGCCGCAATTGGATCAATCCTTTCGGTTGCCTTTGACTTGTCCAACATGATGTTTTCGTTCGCATCCTGTTTTGTTATAGCGTTACTAGTGGCCCAATTTAATACAGGATTGTTATTGTGGATGACTTTCTTTAGATACACTTGTTCTCTAAAATCTTTTGTAGGACCTGATAGAGTTGCCATCCCTTGGCGTATTTCTATCATCGTATACCCTTCCGCTTCCATGTCTTGCATGAATTGCGTTGCATTCCAAGGATCCGCACATATTTCTTTAATCTTAAACTTATGATTTTTTTCCATATTTCTAATATGTGTTTTGATAAATTCATAATCAACTACCGCACCAGGTGTTGTCGTAATCCATTTTTGTTGCACCCACAGATCATAAGGAACTTTATCCGTTTGTCTCTTTTCAGCTAACGTATCTTCCGGCATAAAGCTATGACTTAAAACAATATACTTATCATCCTTCTTGAACTCAAATGAAATGCTCGTTAAGTCAATTTTGGCTGATAAGTCGACTCCTACTGTACATTCCAAACCTTTTAATTCAGATAATTCAACAGTTCCATCACAATCTTTCCACTTTTTCATATCCATGTAGCCATTTTCCTTCATATCAACCCATCGATTCATATTTTTAGTAAGGAAATTCCGCATTTTCTCTGGCACATCTAATGCTGATTGTAACTCTCCTTTTAAAAAAGAGCACCCTTCTTCATAACTACATAAAATAGGATTTGCCTTCTCCCATACATTTGGGTTTGTAATTTCATCATCTTTATCTAATTCATTGACCATTACAAAGTATTCTTCATTTTCAATATCAATATTTGGATCTAGAATTTTAGAAACATATTGATATTCCACACGATAGCAAGGGTTACTCAAATTAAATCCTGCTGTCGTAATAATCATCATTAATGGATTAGGACGAGCTCCCGAACCAGATACAAGAACATCATATATTTCAGAAGTAGGATGTGCATGGTATTCATCGATAATACCGCACTGAACATTCAATCCATCACCAGATTTACCAGCATCTTTTGAAAGTGCGGAAATAAAAGAATTTGTCTTTAAGTGTTCAATTTTCCCATAAGCAATATTAAATTTATCTTTTAGATCGTCACACCCATTCATTTGGGCCTTAATCTCATTCCAAACAATTTTACTTTGCTCTGTTTTTGTGGCACCAACATATACTTCAGACATATTCTCACCAAGGGCCATTGCTTCATATGAGCCCACGCACGCTAAAGATTGTGACTTTGCATTTTTACGTCCTACTTGCCAATACGCTTTTTTGAATCTTCTTAAGCCTGTATTTCGGTGAACCCATCCATAAATATTACTAAAAACAAAGATTTGTATAGAATGCGGTTCAATTCTTTGTCCAGCCAGTTTCCCTTTTGTATGTTTAAATAAAGACATCCATTTTAAAAAACGAAGTGTCTTTTCTTCATTGAAAACATAAGGGAAGTCTTCAGAACCTTCACGCTCAATATCTCTTAAAAATCGTTTGCAAGCTTGTTTATGTTTCTGACAGGCAATGACCTCACCACTTCGTACATCATCACAATAGTCCAACATCCATTGTCTAATCATGTTATATGTCAAACTCCTTTTCTACGTTAGTTTTCGGACCTTGTTTTATATTTGGAATTACAATTTTTGCTCTTGCACTTGGTGTAAGACCAAACTCAACAGCCAAAGCCTTCATTTGCTCATGTAATTGCTTCTTCTTTGTAAGTAATGGATGTGGCACTTTATTGGTTTCAGCCGCTTTATTGGTATACTCAACAAGTAGTCCTTCTTCTCGAATAATCTTGGTGCATTCAACATAGTCAGAAAAAGCATCACAATAAGTTGCTAGTGCATTTACATCTATGTTTGTAATGACATCCAACTCTAATAATTCACCTGCAATCCGTTTGAACTCTCTCTTAGCAACTGAATCTAACCATGTGGGTGGTTTTACTTTATCCTTTTTTGCTTGTAACTTTTTTTCAGCCGCTAACCTTTGATTGATTTCTTCTTTTGTTAGTCGACTTGTATTTCCTTCTAATAAATGTAGATGAATCGGTTTCGCTTTTCTTCCAATGAGAACCACCTCCTTCAGCCGAACCCCCTTTTATGGAATAAAACGAAATTTTTGCACAGAAAGCTAAGCGGCGGTCTCCAGGAAGTCGCCTTTTGCTTTTTCAAGGTGGGGGGTGTTTATGAACCTTTTCTTTCGCATCATTTTCTGTTTTTCTTCTCGTCTTCTTTTGTTTTCTTATTGTGACAAGCATGGCAAAGTGTTTGTAAATTAGTTGGTTCTAATCGTTTTAACCAGTCCACACGAATAGGAATGATGTGATCGACTACATCACCTATCTTAATGATGCCCTTGCTTCTACATTGAACACATAGACCATGATCTCTACGATAAACAAGCCCACGCATATCCTTCCACAGTCGTGAGTTGTAGAAGGAACGTGAGCTTTTGTTTCGGATATGTTTGTCGTAATATCTTACGGTTTCTTTTTCATTTTCTAAATGTTTAGCGCAATACTTATCCCTTGTTAGTTCGTTGCAACCTAACGACTTACAAGGTTTGAATGGTTTACTTGGCATCGGAATCGCTATCCTTATTCAACTCTTCAATAACCCAAGTTCGTTTTGGATAAGTGACTGGTGGTAAAGGAACATGTTTAGTGGTTTTAATTATCGTATAATCCTTCCCAAGTTCATCTAACGCACCCATAACACGTAACAATTCTTCTTTATCTTCAATACGTTTCTTATACATTACCGTCGCACTCCTTTACTTAGTTACTCCCATCCTCTTCCTTACCCGTTTCATTTCATCCTCAATAGCAAGATTCTTTTTATTAATCCGTTCATGACACTTCGCTATATCAGTTTGATGCTTACGAATCTTATCATTCACATATGCAGCAACATGTTCATGGCCACAATGAGGGCATATAAAGTAACATTTCTCAATACGATTAGGAAGTTGTGCCACTTGTGGTTGCATGTCGTATTCTTTATTGCAGTTAGAACAGTAGACTTCCATCTATCCTCACTCCTTACCTGTTTTTTTAGAGAATAACTTTATAACTCTGAACGTCAGGAACACAGGCCATAATGGAGTAAACAAGCAAATTATAATAAGCGTGACTGCAATTGCTTCTCCTTCCTCATCGCCCTCCTCTTCTTTCAGCGTCTTATGCAAAATAGGTCGCATATGAACGGATACATACACCATACCTACAATAAGATAAGCTAATAACCATAGCATTCTACTTTCACTCCCTTCGAAAGAATATTCCGATTATCTATTTACAAATAAATACAAGTTGTTATAATGAAAGTACATTGCCATCGGATGAGACTTGAAAGCCAACAAGTTTCGTCCGTTTTTTATGTCTAAACCTTCAGAAATTCATCCATTGTTTTATCGAGCAGACTAACCATCGCTTCTCTTCTTTGCTTTGGTGTTGTGTTATCATGTAGCTCGTTATGGATTAAACTTGCTTGTTCTAACTTGTTAGGTTCGATATGTGCATTCACTACTTGCTCGCCCAATATAGAAATGAATGTGCCAATCAGAACTGATTGTTCTTGTTTATTTAGTTTCATTTATCTCACTCCCTTTAACTACGCGACCTTGGATTGAATCAGCTGTACGTTCGACAATAGTTTCCGCTACAACTCTTCCATCTAATGAAACCCCAACTTTACAATCCATCCCTACCGATTTACTATCGTTAATCTTCTTAATTATTTCAGATTGTTTATTTATTAGTTGAACATGAGTTATATCTGCTTTCGTTGCTAACGTTTCTTCTAACATATTGACCTTTCTATTTAATGCTTCTACATTCGTTGAAACATCAAGTAATGCTTGTTTCAGACCATCTTTATTTCTTTGTAAATCACTAACGTTTTTTTCCAATTCATTAATTTTAATTTCAAAATATTGATTATCCATCTTTTATCCTCCTCAAAATTAAAAAACAACATGTTTACGCTTATCTCCTCTTTGCGATAAATCAGATATATCAATGTTCGTTTTATATAATTCGTTCTAACCAAATCTTTCCTTCTAAATAATAGATTAAGTTCAATAACAATAACGCTTCTCCACTCTCCACACCTAGCTTGTACTCAACTTCTTTTATCGTATTGTTGCATCCATTCTTGATTGCCTCTTCTCTTTTTACCACGGCTTCATATAGTTCCTTATTGTTCTTCTTAAGAATCTCATGTAGTACTTCCACAGTTAACACTCGTTTTTTAGCCATTTCATTTATCCTCCTTAAAATACGAAAAGCATCCGTTATGGATGCTTTCTCTTTAATCTTTCATTACTTGTTTCCATTCTAAATACGGAAGGGACATTTGGTTGTATTTTTATATTAACTTCTTCAATTGTTACTATGTGCTGAGGATTTAAAGTAACATGCATCTTATTCCCCGTTTCTGCATCTATTTGCGGAACAAGAATAAACTTATTGTAAATTTCCCCATCCTTATTTATAAGTTCCTTCTCAATCAAAACACTCGGCTGAATTGGCACAATATATTCATTTCCATTGGATAAAATAATTTTAGAATAGCCACTCATCCTAATTACCACCCTTACCTCATAAAATGACTGACCTGATACTGTATACCTATTTTTACTATTTATATTAGATTACTTGCACTTTTAACACATACCATTTCTAAAGGGAGTGCTTTATGAAATTTGCACACTGTTTGTTATTTATTTTTGTTCTTCTCATACTTATGGTTGCTTGGTTTGCTTCTTAATACAAAAAAGAGCATCTCAATGGATGCTCTCCCTTTTATCAACGGTATCATTCAATCAGTACCATCTGCTGGTTTCGGATTTTATGTGCCGTCATTACGAACCGTTTAGGATTTTAGAAACAACATAGTGAGTTGTGTTTTCCGCCACTTCTCACAATACAAATATAACACGAAAATTCCAAAACAACCGGCATATTTCCTGCCAAAAAGCGGTCACAACTCTGCCACGTTTTTTATTCTCCTCATTTCAAACGTTTCCACTTCACTTGTCAGTTCCACCTGAACCCCGAGAAACGACTGATCCAAATTCTTTATTTTCTTTTCAATTAACCAATCAGGATAAGCTAATTGCTCTAATACTGTTTTATAGTAATCTTGGTTTAACCTTAATGTGTTTGGCTTTTCTCCTTGCTGCAATTGGTATTGAACCAATGCTTGTAACAACTTTTCACACATCATCTGTTCCACCTCTCATTCATTCTATATAACTTTTATACGTCATGTGAACATTTTATACCTTCCAATTACCCATATGTTTAATTGTGTGTCATTCACCAAAACGCTACATCCCGTGTTATCACTGTTTTTATAAGACTTTCTTTTCTCAATTACACAGTACGAAATTTATGGGTAATTAGTAGAAATATAAAAAGATAAAGCAATGATTAGATTTTAAATCTGCTCATTGCTTTATCCATTGCATCTTGGTTTACACCTATATAGCGTAACGTGACCTTCTCTGACGAATGATTGAATATCTCCATGAGTAATGCTATGTTTTTCGTTTGCATGTACATATGATACCCATAGGTCTTTCTCAGTGTATGTGTACCGATTTCATCCAATCCAAACTCTGCCGCTGTACTTTTTAATATTTTATATGCCATACTACGACCAATCGGACGATTTTTTCCTTTCCTACTCTTCAATACATATTCTTCAACTTCTCTTCCTTCACTGAACCATTTCAACTCTCTTTTTAAAGCTGATGTGATTTGAATACGTTTTTGCTTCCCTGTCTTCATTTCACGCATTGAGATGTGACTTCCTTGTACATCTCCTACCTTCAGTTTTAGAATGTCACTTATGCGTAACCCTGTATTGATTCCCATTACAAACAAAATATAATTACGTGCATTCTTTTCTTTTAAATATTCTTTGATTTGTTGTATTTGCTCTGGATCACGTATTGGCTGGACAAAATTCATGATTCACTGCCTCCAGTTTCTTCAGTCTCATAAACTTCTAATCTAAGAGCAAAAGCAAGCTTATAGAATGCTCTAGCTTTCACACGTCGATACGTACGTTCACTCATTCCCATCTCGTTATAAACCATATAGTCACATATATCTTCATCTTCTAAATAACGTTTAATAATAATATCCCTTTGACTATTACCTGCAATTCCATTACCAAATCGACCTAAAGCTTGATCAATGCGAAACGCCATCTTTTCAAGCCATTCCTCACGTTCACTTTGTTGAAGATTAGAGATTGCTATATCTTCTAAAGGTTTTCCCACTGCATATGTAGGTCCATGCTCTCTCATTTCATAATAAGGAGTGACTTTCATTTCCTTACGCATCATTCCAAATTGCTTATATATACGTACACTTTCTAGAATACCCTCTACTTTCTCTTGTGTTGTTGCTCGGTCTATTTTGGGTAAAAAAGATAATTGTTTCGTCATGTCAGGCCACTCCTTTTTATTTTCAAATTACTTTTGTCTCCATGCTCCACGTCTACGCTCATAACGTGGTCCACGAATTCCCATTAAATCTTCAATTTCACGAGTTGTTAGCTTTTCTTCTCGCTTTTTCTTATGTCTCTTTTTTGCTTGCTTAGATAGTTTTTTCCATTCACGTAGCTGATCTTTTAGCGCCTTTATTTTCCCCATCTCCCTTACAAAATAAGAAAGAGGACACCATTTATTAAAACAGCTTAATTGCTGCTCTAAAAATTGGTGTCCTCTAGTTTTCTAGCCGGACTTTATTCCATTCCTCTATTCAAACCATATCTTATGCTTTAACTTCCTCCATTTCTTCATTCATCTTTTCTTGTATTACTTTCAATGTACTTAACATCAATTTGTAAAATGTATAATTATTTGTATAGTCTATTTCTTTATAACTTTGCTTCATTTGAGTTACTACAAAAGTATCTTTATGATACTTTTCTATATACAAAATGCTTTTTGATACCCAAACTCCAAAATTAACTGAATCAAAATATAATCGACCTTTGGATTGCTTTACCTCAGATTCTAATGCTTCCCCTAATTTTATTAAATGATATAACATATACTGTACTCCCTCCTTTTAATTCATATACCAATTCGACAGTAATTTTGCGCATCCTACCAATTTTGATAAAATATTTTTCGCTATAAATTTACACAAAACATTTAAATACCACTCAACAAAATTATTTCATTACGTTTTAAATGCTTCATTAATCTTATTGATTACCTCATTTAATTCGCTCTCTGTTTCTAAACCCACGTATAAAATTCTCATTTTGATTTATACTATATTTGAACCTTAAATATAGTTATGCTTCTAAATTCTATGAATGAATTTCTCCTAATCCATTTGCACCACTGAGCAGTTAGCTTTCGCTAGCTGTTTTTTATTTTAAATTTCATTGTCACTCCTATTACGACATTTTCATATGTTATTGTATAGCCACTTCTTTTCAGATGTGAGCTCATTCCTTTTATTCCCAAAAAACCTTTATGAAGTTCCATGCATTTTACACTCCAAGAAAGAGCACTGTTCGAAGGTGCTCTTTTATATTTTTACACATCTGAATATCCCTTAATATATAACACATACTATACATGAGCGATAAACCAGAATTCATAAAACCTTCCTCCCTTGTATTTCTTCACTTCTTTTGAAGAGCAGTTAGCTTTCGCTAGCCGTTTTTTTGTAGTACAGGCACCTATTTATTAGCAGGTGAATAAACTATTTTGAACCTTACTTTTCGCATCATTCAATTGTTCATGACTCACAAACATAACAATAATGAATGCTTAAACACTTCATGAACGAGTACTTGTATACGGTGCTCGTTTTAATTTTCAAACTCCACAGTAACCCAGCGATTCCCCTTAAAAATCCACATACATTATAGTACGGTAAAGCTTCTCATAAAAGCATCTCTTTCGAAGAGCACTCATTCTTAGTGCTCTTTTTTTGTGAAGATTTTCTACAAAATGAAATATTTATTAAAACCTTTCTCAACACCAACACATAGAAAACAGACTCCATTTTTGGTAATATGTAGTTAGTCTCTATATGCTTAGCTTTATTAAAAGGACCCGCCCCCCCAAGTGCGGGTCCTTTTAAACTTTCCTACTAAAATAGCGTATTTATTAAAAAACTTTCACATTTAAACTAGACAAGCATATGTTATTGTATGGAGAGATTCTCCACTCATAAAACCCTACCGTTCAAAGAGCATGCATATATGTGTGCTCTTTTCCTTTGTTCTCAAATAACGATTTTGTTCAACATTTCTTTTTCACCCTTCACGGGAAAATGTATATATTAATGTAAGTACACATGTACTAAGCTTACAAATTGGGCATTGTGGGCTGTCATCTCATTAAAAGAGCATACATTTTGTATGTTCTTTATTCATTTCCAAATAAAGATTTTGTTCACTTTTATAGCTTACTATTCCTCATAGTTGTGTTTTTCTTCTAGGACTTTTATAAAGTTAAAGTGTCCATCGAGATAACACTCATTGATATAACCCACAAAATATATTTCATTAACTTCGCTTAAAGTAAAATTTTCATTTTTTCATTCAACCAAGTTCATAACATATTCTTTTCCTCCGATAAAATAATAATTAGGTGCCCCACGCGTATTTTATCCACTGGAAATAATACCTTTCACGCACTTACGTATTAGAAACTTCATTTCTGCTTCTTCTGCAATAGCAATTTTGTTCAATTTTCCGATACATTTATGAAACATTCGTATGTTATCTTCAGTATGTTCAATCCTTTTTATAAAACCGTGTGAAATATACCAAAACAAGAATCCCTAGAGCCCTAACTCTAGGGACTCTTGTTTTTAAATAAGGATTTTGTTTAATTTGTATAAGTTCCATCCTTCACCAATACATCATCACGCACACGATTCCAATCGAACATAACCTCTTGAAGTTTATCTCCGTTGAATTCCACCCATGTGCCAAAACCCTCGATTTCCCTAATACCTGTAATCATGGCTTCTCGCCCCTCGACATCCACTAACACCATTCCTTTTTGTATAAACTCAAGATCATTTAGCTTTTTCATCTCATATTCCCCTTTCTCCAAAATAACTATTTTGTTTAGTTTTCTTCTTTAATTTCCTTAGCTAATTCCACCGTTCCGATTTCTTTATAAGGCTGAGCACTATAACCTTTATCGTGCAGAATCTTAACCACTTCTTGCATATCCTTCCAAGCTGCTGTACCTTGTCCAAATTTAATAGTAATTGTATTCATTTTTCATTCCCCTTTACGAATAATCTTTTTTACATTACACATACTATCTGCAAGCCGACATCCAACGGCTGCACTCTTTCAAATCGGAGAATTCTCCTCCGTGTGCCGTGCAATAACGTAGCAGGTAACTTAATCGGTTGCCTGCCGTTTTTGCGTATAATCGTAAAATTTTTTGTGCAAAATAACGCTTTTGTTTAGTTTTACTCTTCAAAACTTCATCATACAAACTTATAAAAGTAGTTTATTTATTACTTGTCTGCAACTTAATATCTGGAATAATTTCTTCCGGTCTAAACAGTACTTTGTAATGGTATGCATCTTCGTACTTAGCATCTGTTTGTTCTATGAAGTAACTTACATTATCACTTAATCCAAGGTAATGTTTCTTATATTTACCATCACCAGCGTCTAAAGCACATAATCCCTCAATGCTTAAAAGATATTTATCAGTTATACCATTGAAGAACACTACTCTTCGTTGAACCTCAAACGAATCAGCTGATTTAGATAAATTTTGTGAAACTGTATCTGCTTCTGTACTACAACCTGCTAAACCCGTTATTGCCATAATAGACATTAAACCTGCAATTATTTTCTTTTTCATTTTCTGCTCCCCATTTCTTAATAAAATTCAAATTTAATTGTTTTCTTAATGCTCCACCTCCAATGTTGCTGTAAAATCTATTATTGGAAGGAGGTGGAATATATGATAATTATCAATATGCTTGATGGTGAAAAAATTGAAATCCATAAAGATACTATCTTAATTGGAATCAATAATGCTCCACGTACTGATAAACCCAATGAACGATTATTTTATCTTCAGCAAATGTACATAGGTAATTTGCAAGGTGATTTCGAAAAAGAAGGCTCTGCGATTTCTACCTCAGACGAAAGATTAGGAATTGGCGGATTCCTTCTTTCTCATGATATGTTTTCAATTGGTGATGACAGTGATGCAACTTTATACCTTACATCAGCTGTTAAATCTATCAGCGTAGTCTAATATTGTGCCAGCGTGCTAGCTTATGAGCTAGTACGCTATTTTCTTTTTCTAATCCTTTTAATAAATCAATGCATTTATTATTAAATTCATTTCTTGCCTGTACCTCATGTTCTGGTACAAGTACAGATACAGATCCTTCAAGCTCAGTTTTATATTGAACATTGGAATACACGTTTCTATAGTAATCGTTCATTTGTGGAACTTGGCCATCTAATGTTTTTGCTCGAAATACTTCAATCATTTTCGTTTTTTCCATTTCTCATCATCCTTTATTTAAAAATCTATATTTTATCGCTTAAACTTAACGGTAGATGTTGTTTGTGTATGAGACACTTTTCCATCTACCCAATGGACAACTTGTTGTCCATATCTGCTTTCTGGCGGTTTTAAAAAAATGATTTTCCCATCTTCCACAATGTAGATGCCATTTGTTTTCATGTCTATTTCACTTTTCATTTATGTCCTTTCTCCTTTGCATATGTTTGTCTATTACACGCAATACAAGAGCTCTCTTGATGAAAAATGCCCTTAATCCAGCTCCATAATTTCTTTCAACGTTCGATTGGACACATATACTTTAATAATTTGAATGCTCCCGTATGTTTCTACTGCTTTTTCTTTTGCTTCAGTCTCTGTATTTACTTCAAACCAACGTAACTTCTGCTTTTCATCTCGGTCAAAAAATTCTACTGCGTAAGTTGGTGTAATCAACTGATTGGAAAGGAATTGTTCAGAAGTACTGCATGCGGCATAATTCATGGTTCCTACAACGTCATCAAAAGTTAATTGTTTCATGCCCCTAGCCCCAACGTTCTTTTTCCAATCGTACCTTTTCTTGCTAAATCCATAATAAGTAGAGTAACTTCGTCCGGATCCCTTTGTAATTTCTCACCTATTGCAAATACACTCTCGTTGTTTTTCCAAGCATTCTTCACTCGTAATACGTCGTCTTCATCCCAAAACATGTCCAGTTCTTCTAAAGCGATGTACAAGTTACGTCGTTCGTTCTTCATGTATTTTCGTTGCTGAGCTGAAATTGTATAGTTTTCTAACTTTAAATCAGTCATAAGTCTACACTCCTCTTCTATTGGCACATATTAAGAACTCTCTCCAAAACGCTGTAATCTTTGTTTAGCAATCTCTCTTCGATAGCTTGTTGCTTTATTTTCAATTGTCAAACTCGTTTCCACCATACGATCATAAGATCGCTTCCCCACTTGTTGTAACATTTCTTTCGGCTTTAAATTACTTGTATACAAAGTAGGCATCTCTTTTCGATAACGTCCATCAATGATATTAAAAATCTTTTCTTCCACCCATTCCGTCGCTTTCTCAGCTCCGATATCATCTAGAATAAGTAAATCGCATTCTAATAGGGCTCTCATGATTTGCGCTTCATTCTCCTTGTTTTCACTGTTAAACGTGCTACGGATACGCTGGAGCAATTCTGGTACACTTTGAAATACAACGATGTATCCTTGCTCTGTTAATGTTTTTGTAATGGCAGCTGCCAAATGTGTTTTCCCGTTTCCAGGCTCTCCCCATACCCAAAGTGATTCTCCCTGCCATTCTGTAAAAGCTTGTACGTATTGTTTTGCTAACTGACACGCCGTCTCTGAACCATTCCGCTCTAGAAATGCTGAAAATGTACTTTTATCAAAACGATTTCCCACATTGTGAATGCTAAATAGTTTTTCAATTCCTCTTTTCTTAGCGAAGTTTTGATACTCTCTTACTTTCGCTTCTTCACGCTCTACCGCACATTCACATGTAGGAAATACTTTATTTTTTATCCGTAATGCTGGGACTTCTACTACGATTGCCTTAATAAAAGAGTTACAGTGTTCACAGGTATAACCTTCGTCTTCCTCTTTACAAGCCGATGTATTCAAAATCCTCGTCATCACTCTTTCCACCGCTTCCATGATTCTTCGCTCCTTTTCTAGCATTCATTTGGATTGTTAGTTGATCAAACTTTTCACGTAGCTTTTTAGGAGATAAGATGTTTCCTTGCCAAAATGGATCTGCTTGGCACCAATCAATCACATCTTTTATCTCTTGTAATTCACGTTGATCTTTTTCACGCATTAATCTAAAATCCTTAGACCAAGAAATAAAATTAGGCTCTTTTTGTTTCGGATTATTACTCTTAATTTTTTCAAACAAATATTTTGCCGCATTGACGTCGCAAGTTTCAAACTTGTGACAATCCTTCTTTTTATTTGTAGTAATCTCTGTAGTAGTCTTTGTAGTAATCTCTGTTAAAGAATTTACCCTTTCGGTAAGTTGAATTTCACCCAAAGGTGCATTTGGAACTTCCCCAAAGGTCAAAATGCATTTTACCCTTTCGGTAACTTCGGAAATGTTTAACTTTATATGATGAGTCGGAGCACCATTAAATTTAAATTTTTGAACTTCTACAAACTCTTTCTCAATTAAAATTTTAATTGCCCGATCGTATTGCTTAGGAGTAATTCTAATCTCCTCTCTCCAATCTTCACGACCTTTAGCAAGCCAAAATTCTCCGTTCTTCTTCACTTTCAGCTTGCTCTTCCCTTGTTCGTTAGGTATGTACCAGTAAACAATTTGTCCTAACAAGATTCCTGCGATTAAATCCTCTGTAATATCCACATAAGCAAGTCTTACCGTATAACCATTTCTCGCAAAGGTTTCTAATTGAAATATATTGCTACTCATCTAATTCACCTGAGCCCTTTCACAAATTGCCATACCATTTTCTATTTTCAAAATCCGATAACCTTGGTAACGATTTGGCACACTTGTTATATATATGAGCGTTGCTAGCTATCTCTTTTTCTCTTTTTCTCTTTTTCTCTTTTTCTCTTTTTCTCTTTTTCTCTTTTTCTCTTTTTCTGTTTTTGTGCCTTCATATACCCAAGATGGGAGGACGATGCTAGTCACGATATTCGATGCGAGCATAGGCCTTTTCTCCTTTACAAGGAAATCTCAACATGATACAATTTCCGTATCTTAATCTCGCGATTTTTTCCAAAACACCCTATATCCCAATAGGGTGTTATTTATTTCTCAACAATATAAATTGAATATTCTTTCTTTTCATCTATCATTTTTCATATTTTCCTGTTAAAGTATGATTAAATCGTATTCTTTCACGAAATACCCTAACTTTTGACCTGCTGAAACAGGTCTTTTTTTGTATGCATGACGCAACATATGTTATGATGGATGTAATGTGTGTGTTTATTAAATCACCAGCCCCAACTGGTGGTTTCTCTTTACCATCCTTTTCCCTAGGAAAAAAGATTTTTGTTTCATTGGCTTATAATTTGGATTCATCTTTAAAAATGCCCGTGTCTTTCTTGTATGAACAGTAGATTTTTTCATCTCTAATTTCACAGAAATTTCCTGTTCTGTAAAACCATACCCAACATGCATAATAATTGTTTTTTCCTCTTCTTCCAGTACACTTGTGACTTCTTGAAGTCCTACTGACACGATTACTTCTTCTTCCACATCAATTGGTGATACTGCATAATACTCGTTTACTGTTTCCTGACCTCGATGCAAATCAATCGAATGAATATTCATTTTATTCCTTTCCTCATGACTAACTCGTCTGCTGATTTTAAAAGGCGTTCCTTTCATGTGAATCTCATCACTTATTGCCCATTTCATACCTTTCATCACGTATGCATTGAATGTATCTACTCTCTCTGGATCATATTTCACACAATGCTCCCATAAATACATATGACCAACTTGAATTAAATCATCCAACTCCATATTATTCATTTCTGCAATTTGTCCGGCTCTTGCGATACTTCCAAACTGTTGCTTTATTGATGCAATTACTAAATGTTGTTTTTCTTCAAATAATTCTTGTGCTGTCATTTCCTTTTACCATCCTTTCTTATTTTTAGTTATAATAGTTTGCTATACAATGCACCCTCTCCACGGCTGAAGCATTAATCCCTCTACTTCTTAAATGTGCTACAATCCTTAAGATACTTTTACGATCCTGTTCAAGTTGGGTATCATGTTTTTCTTTCTCACGATATAGCGCTATAAGCTCTTTTCGGGCCAATCGTGCTTCTTTAATCCAAGTGCAAAGTAAAAATGGATCGTTCTTTTGAATCGCTTCTACTTGTTTCTTTTCACAATGTTGTAAGAATTCATCTAGTATTTGTTTTTTCTTTACATCTTTCTTTAAAACTGATAACGTCATAGCACTTTCTCCCCTCAAATTCATTCCACATCTTTTGTAAATTCTTCAATTGGTTTATCTAGTGCATAAACAGCAAGTACAAACCCACAGATGCTAAACCTAACGATACATAGTGATACAATACTTTCTTCCATCATGGTTATCTTCCCCTTTCGGCTTGCTCTACATCTCAGAGAACTTAATTTGAGCGTTTACTACATTGATTGTTTCGCTCAACACGATTGGCAACGTGTACTCTCCAACAATCTTTGTTGCTAATTCTAAATGACCACGTTTAATTGCTTTATGGCTTGTTACTCCAAATTCACGATACAACTGGTTATAGATATCACGGTAGACCTTACCTCTTATTCCTGCATGTTGATACGCATTAGATTGTTTACCACCTAGTAGCGCAACGCCATGACGCTTAACTGCATTGGATATTTCGTCACATTCTACTGCAAATAAGGGAGCGTTTTCTCGTAAGTCTTTGACATCTGATTTGATGTGCTGGAGTTCTTGCTTTTGCCCTTCTAGTGCTTCGAAAGTAAGCTTTAGAATACTCATAGGATCTGTAGGGACTTGTTGTTGGTTCTGGATGTATTCCTTCATACGTTTAAATTCTTGTATAAATCGAATTTTTGTTTGCACTGCTTCTTTCGTGTTGTACCCAAAAACAACCAATGTAAATGCTTCCTCTGTTAAGTTGTACTTAGGATACATTCGACCACGTTCATTTGTGTAAGTTGACTCTCCAAAATTGGTGAGTGAGAATTCTTGTCCTGCATAATCCATTTGAGTACGAATGTCGCGAAGAACTTTGTCATGTTCTTTCCCAAACATCTCAGCGATCGTCAAGCTATCTGTCACTACCTCACCATTATTTTCAAATACTAATTCGTTATGTAACGTTTTTTCGTTTTCTACTGTTAATCCATCCATGTGAAGCCCTCCTCAAATTTAATAATGCTTGTCCACTCTATTCACTTGGAATGACTCGTGTTGAATTTGTATAGCGATGAACTAAATCTAATTCACCATCTACTTTCTTAAAAATCAACCAGTCGTCTGCATTTAAGCTGTAAGAATTGATATGTATTCTCTCTCGTTTGGTTGGTCTTTTACCGTTTTTCATGGGTGCCCTCCTTTTTTGTTTATTTTGCAAACAGCTCGTCCACTGTTGTTTTGAAGTATTTTGCTAGTTTCTGAGCTTCTTTTAGGGTGAAATCACTTTTACCGTGTTCCTTAGCAAAATATGTTCTCGTTGAAATGTGAATTAAATCTGCCGCCTTCTCTTGTGTCATGCGTTGCTCTTTTCGAGCGATGAATAAGTTTTTGTGCATAGGGATCAGCTCCTTTTAAAAAAAATTATAGATTTCACACGTATAGTTACCTGCGTTAACATAATAATCAAAAAAAATCTATAAACAACTCATCTATAGAAACCTTAAAAATACTTGAAATACCTAATAATTTGGCAGTTGTGGGTTGAAGCTTTCCATTTTCCATCAAGTTAACTAAAGAGTGACTACAATTTAACAACTCTCCTAATTCCCTCTGCGAAAATCCTTTATTTTTCCTTAATAAATACAGTTTCTTACCATCAAATCTTTTCATCTTCACCCTCCTTAGTTACTTGTGTTAACATCATACACCGAAATAAAGTCTTCTGTAAACCTTTTTTATGTACTTTAATGGTTTTGTTAAAAAAGCATTGCTTCATTTACTTATTTTAGTTATTATAATCATAGAAATGTTTAATCCAGTTAACCGGAGGGTGTTAGTAATGGTAACATTAGGAGACCGCATAAAATTTATTCGTACAAAAAAAAATATCTCACAACAAGAATTAGCGGACATTTTAAATGTTAATCGCTCTGCAATATCCTTATACGAAACCAATAGAAAAAGCCCTTCGAGAGAAAATACCTATAAAATAGCTACCGTATTAGGTGTATCGATAGATTATTTATTAGGTTTACAAACTGAGACTTCTTTTCAAACTGAAAACATCCATTCTGAAACTGCCCAACTTATGAAACGTCTTGATAATATGCCGTCAGAAACAAAACAAACCATTCTTAATTTAATTGATGACTTACTTAAAATACACGAAAAAAGCCATGATTAATTATTATTAATCATGGCTTTAATTTTACTAACTGCAAGTATGTAATCTTCATCCTCACTAAAAATTCGTTCTAACATTAACATCTTTTTAATTTTGTCTTCAGTGTTTTCCTGTTTAATTTTTTTATCATTTATTTTGTTCATTTGTCTAATCTCTCCTATAAGTAATAGTCTCATCACCCATTGTAAATTAGCACCTTTTTTATAATTTTATTACTAATTCTTATAGATGTCTCAAGACTAGCCAAAAAACAAAATGCTTTTTTTCAGCAAAATATATTGACAAATAAAAAAGACCTACTTAATGAAGTTAATTAAGTGGGTCCAGCATATTCATCCCCCAGGTTTAATATCCATATAATAATTAATCTGTTTATCCAAAGCCTTTTCTTCTAATCCTTTATTAGCAACGAATGGCATTATCATTAAAGTCAACATCATTGAAAATATCAACATTATCTTCTTCAAATTCATTCACTCCCACCTCTGGTTTATAGTCCATCATCCATTCAAGTATAACAGAATCTTCCCCACGCTTATACAATTCTCTTGCACTCAAACTGGAAAAAAAATAATTTCCTTGAGTAAAGAATTGCTGAAGACATTTATGTAAACTCTTATTAGAAGTGTCTTGCATTGCCTTAAATAACACAATAAAGTCTTCATTTTCTTTCTGATAAAATACTGATGAGAATTTATCAATTTCTCTTAGTGCGATAACGGGTTCATTCTTTTCTGATTCGTAATACAATTCGGCCAATTTTAAGTTATACAATGCTTCAGTTTCTAAAATTTCCTCCCCAATCGCTTTAGATAACTCATAACTCTCTTTTAGTAGTGATAAGCATTTTTGCTTATCTTCAAGTAAATAAGACATACCCATTAAATACGTTGCATCTGAAACTGTCTTTGCGCTAATATTCGAATTTTTTAAGATAGTAGCGTATCTTCTTGTTAATTCTTTATTATTTAATCTTAAATGAACAGGTGCTAGAACCTCATATACCTTGTGGAAATAGCAATGTAGAATAAAATCTTTACGCCCACCACTTAACTGCTTAAGCCTCTGTTCTACTTCTTTACCCAATCCAATCATCATTGGAAAATCTTTAGAAAAGTAATAATTATAACATTTCATGATATCGATTAATATTCGTAAACAACAATCCGTTGGTTGCCTTAATTCACACAATTTATCAATTAGTGATCTACCGTCAATCTCATTCACTATATATTGATACAATATTTCATACACATCCACAAACTCCTGAATACTTCCTTTATCTTTTCGATATTTTCCTATCAAACGTTTTAACAATTCAGTATCCCTAGTAATTGAAGCGTACTCAAAGCTTTGTTTGATTAGTTCTGTTGTATCAACTTTCAAGCAAAAGTCACGCATTATAGTTTTGTAGTTTTCATCAGGCAGCGTTAATACTTGCGACAATTTCAAGAGACTACAAAAACTAACTGTCCCACTTTTTTTGAACTTAGACATATATTGGGGGCTTACTCCAATAGCCTCAGCAACACTCCCATATGTTAGATCTGGGCTATTGTCAATTAATTCACAAATTTCAACATGTAGCGGCTTCAAAGTATTCTTCCCTCCATCCGATAACATAAAAAGCCCCACCCTTAATTTTCTCAACTCAGGACACATTTTAAAATTACTAGGTGTGTGTTACACTGACGAGGAACTCGTATGATGCAAGTGTTTGTCCTAAGGTAGCTAGGATGAACGATTTAAGAGGTTTTGTCAGGATCACCTCTTACACACGCTCTGCGAGTTTTTATGTTTTTATTTATTTTATTTTATTTTATTTTTAAGATTATTCTGTCTATTATCACAACAGAAATCCATATACTGTATACAGAGCCAATTTTAGCACGGGCTCATATTCTATTCCACCCTAAAATTTATTTCTCAATATAACTTTAAAGAAAAATCTTGAAATTATTCGACTACAAGTTCACATATTCTACAATTCGTAATGAATATTGATTTATTATTCATTATATTCCACTCAAATCGACGTGAAAACCAGCCAATCCCCACGAATTACACCCAACCAATCCAAAAACATTACAATATCAAAATAAAAAAACATCCGACTTTTTCAATATGCGTCACGACATTATTATGGTAATATGATTTTATCTTTACTTTATGTATCATCCCGATTGCTTTCCCTAACCAATCTCCCCATTAACATTAGTGGGGATTTTTATTTTTTGAGTATTTTCAAATTTAAATATGCTATACTGTTTTAAACGGCAATTTTATTTTCATGTAGGTAATATGTTATTAAAATTAAAGTGGTTAAAGTCGAAGAAAGGCGCTCAACTTATATTGAGCGTCTTTTCTTTTGGTAACAAACCAGTTATAATCTACTCAATAAATTGAATTATCAATCTTTATATATACAGGAGGGATTCTTATGGTGATCTACAAAGATAAAGAACGAGGAACATATTTTTTTGTTGTCAGAGTCCGTCAATTTGATGGTACTCAAAAACAAGTAAAACGTCGTGGATTTAAAACGAAAAAAGAAGCACGTGAAGCGGAAGCTAAAATGTTAGTTGAAAAAGAAACAAATTCCAGTTTAACATTTGCTCAAGTGGCGAATAGTTATTTTGATTGGTATTGCCAGAGGAGAAAACAATCTTCAATTAACACCATTAAAGCAATCCTTGAAAATCATTTACTAGAAAAATTCGGGAAATCAAAAATTAATAATATAACTGCTAAGCATATCATGATCTACCAAAACGAAATTATTCATAAGTATTCAGCTGTTTATTTGAAAAAGATTCATACCGTACTGTCCTCAATTTTTAATTTCGCAATAAAATTTTATGGTCTCACAAGTAATCCTGCGAGAATTGCTGGCAACTTTGAAAAAGAATCGAATAAACGATTAAACTTTTGGGAATTTGATGAGTTTAAACAATTCATTCATGTAGTAGATGATTTACTATATCAAGCCTTTTTTACGACTCTTTATTATAGCGGTGCAAGAACTGGCGAATTGCTAGCATTAACATGGGCAGATATTAATTTTGAAGAAAAATCGATTGATATTAATAAAACCAACTATAACAGACAGATTACAAAACCCAAAACCAAAGCATCAAATCGTATTATTATGCTACCATCTCTTGTCATAGACTTATTGAAAACATTAAAAGGACATGCTACATTAGGAGCACCGATAAAAAATGATTATATTGTATTTGGTGAATTTTACACAAGTATAGCGACAGCTACTCTTCATAAACGTTTTGCCAAATATGTTGTCGCTTCTGGAATAACCAAAATTCTACTTCATGAATTTAGACATTCCCATGCATCTTATTTAATAAATAGAGGTGTTAGTCCACTTGTGGTAGCCCAGAGATTAGGACATTCGGATGTGTCAACAACGTTAAATACATATAGTCATTTATATCCGTCAAAACAAGCGGAAGTAGTAGCGTTTATGGAACAAGATTTATCATTTTCGTTACCAATCCGTGACCTACGCCCTTTAAAAAGCTGATATTATGCAATTCGTAATGATCAGAATAATCATCATACGTATATTTTTTGAACCATGATGTAACAGACCACTTTGGAGATTTCACTTGTAATACGTTATTCTCTACGAATGATGGATTCGCATGATCTTTACTCGCAATAATATAATCTAAATGTTCAGCAGGTGCATCTGGATAATTGTATTTCGCAATACTGTTTGTCGTCGCATCCCAAGTTGCTGTATGTCCTATATAAGATGGAACAGACGCATGTAATGTTTTAAACATCGATGCATACTCTGAATTGCTATTATTCTCAGCATTTATTTTATTTACATTCATATCACCACCAATTAACACATACTCGTTATTTGGTATATTTTTATTTTTAATAAACTCTTGAATTTCTCGTAGCTGTTTTGTACGTACAGATGCTGGCGAAGTATTTCCACACATACTATCTTCAGCTTGTAAATGAGTCCCAATCACATGTACAAAACGATCATTTTTCTTAACTTTTGTGTATACAAATCCTTTATTTGATAAGTTATCTGGTCCACAGCCTTTTTCAAATACATATTGAATCTTTTCAACAATTGGCCATTTACTCACAATCGCTACACCTCCATCTTCAGGAGTCGAAGATGAATAATTTCCTAACGTCTTATCCCACTCACTTCCACTACTACGACCTAATACTGCCGTTTGATTTGGATATTCTTTCTTCAAATTTCCTAATAAGCGATTTGAAGCACTATTATCAAACACTTCATTTAATATAACAACATCCTGATTCTTTATATAATCTGCCGCTCCAATTAAATCAGCACGCTCATTTTGTCCCCAGTTCGGATATAAGTTTGTTGATAGCATGTACACATTATGCGTCATCACTTTCAAAGTATTATTTTGATTTGTAGACGTTTCTGCTTGAGCTGAAGATCCTCCGTATAAAACTCCTAAACCAATCCCAAAGCTAAGTACACCTTTTAGCAATTTACTTTTCACAATTCATATCCTCCGTTTACTGTATAGTGATAAAAAGGCCAAATACTCTATTCTGAGATTTGACCTTTCTCCAATACTTAACGATTTCCGTACGTATCAAACCAAAGCTGAATGTATCCAGCAGTTACACGTTGCGCTTCCATTAATCGCTTACCAGTCATTGGTGTAACTTCAGCGCGCCATTTGTCGGCATAACTTTGTGATACAGCAGCTTGCACGAACCAACTTTTCGTATTACTATTTACGATACCAGGGAAATCTTGTTTCGCAGCTACCGCAGCACCATGAATCCAATCTTCAGGGTTTATACCTTTCCAATTCCAATATCCATTTCCGTCCGTTACTTTGTAATTATCTTTGATCGTATCTACAAAGTTTTCATATTTAGAATGGAATCCTTGTGGATAAGAAATATTCGTAAAGTTTGCTGCATGCATCGGTTGATTTACATCACCTAAATAATGAAGAGATAACCCTAAATAGAAGAATGCTTGTTTCATATCTTTATTTTTATAAGATTCACCAGCTAATTTAAAATACTTAGCTCCAGTTTCCTTCGCTTGCTTTGCAAGTGGAATGTATGTACTTCCATCGTCTGGATCATAGAAATGTGATGCAAATGTACTATTGTCATAATAAGGATTTTCATAATCAGCAGAATAAATGCCATTTTCTAAATCTGTGCGCCATTCATTTAATAGTGCAACTTGATCTTGTTTTACAATTGTCGTATTACGGGACATAATATCAATTGCACGATTCACGATCCATAAATGAGAATTTACACCTTCTGAATGCTTATCTTCAGCAGACCAATATTGAATAATCTGTACTCTATTCCCACCATCATTTTCATGAGCAAAAGCTACATTTTGTAACGGAGCTACTAACGTAATAGCTGCTGCTAAAGCGAGCACTTTCTTTTTCATCTGAAACCCTCCATTTTATAATTGAGTTATAGTAAATATTTTGTTAGGATCCTACTATGTCTTCTGGTTAACCTATGACTAGAATATCCCACCTTTCATCAAAATTCTATCAATAAATTAAAATATGCAAATGTTCATATCACTATAACTTTATACATAGCGAACGTAATGAATGAATGCACTTACATTGTAATACAGTATTGTTAAGCTACTGCAAATACTTGTCTAAACTAATGTAAAAAAAGAGTAAAGCGATTAACCGCTTTACTCTTTTTTTCTTTTCGATAATACACTTGGCAGTTGCACATTAACTGCCAATTTATGAATAAATCCAAACACTAATCCAATCCCGATAAATATGTATAAGATCGTAAATACCTTTCCGAAATCAGTTTGCGGACTAAAATTCCCATCACCGACAGTCGTCAACGTAACCACACTAAAATATAGGGCGTCAAGAGGGCGTAATCCTTCAACTGTACTATAAAAAATCGTACCAGATGTTAATGTTAAAAATGTTAATACGAATAATACTTGAAATTCTTTATCTTTCCACGCTCGTAAACAAGCTTTTAACATCCGTTTCAATGTCAACATAAATGAAAGCATTAGACTTCCCCTTCCAAACAAAATACCTGTAGTTAAAGGAAAGTCTATCACCTTTCTGTATAGAAAAAAAGTAGCCCTCTTCTATTTCTAGAAAAGGGCTACTTTTTACTATTCTCTATTATTTAGGTGAAACAAGAATTTTCACTTGTGTTTTATCTTTTACAAGTGCTTCAAATCCTTCTTCAACAACTTGATCCACTGTGATTTTTTTCGTAATTAATTTCTCTGCTTGAATTTGGCCAGAGCTAATTAATTTAATAACAGCTGGGAAGATATGACGGTATCCAAGAATACCGATAACTTCTTTTTCTTTTAGTACAAGGTTGTTTGGCGTAATTGTCGCATCTTTTTCCCACACACTAACAATTACAGTTTGTCCTTCAAAACTTGTACTTTCAATCGCTTGACGAAGTACTACTTCGACACCTGTTACTTCAAAGCTCACATTTACACCTAAACCATTTGTTAAGTTACGAATTTCTGCTAGTACATCTTGAGTTGCTGGATTTAATACGTAATCAGCACCTGCTAATTTAGCTAGCTCTTGACGTTCTTTAGAAAGTTCCACTGCGATAACAGGAGTTGCTCCTGCTGCTTTTGCTGCTTGGATTACAAGAAGCCCAATCGGACCACAACCAAATACCGCTACAGCTTCTCCCTCTTTTAATTTACTTTGACGTACTGCATGAACTGCTACTGCTGCTGGTTCTACAAGTGCACCTTGTTCATACGTCATTTCATCAGGAATATGGTGGACCATATCTTCTGGTACTACTGTATATTCAGAGAAACCGCCGCCTTCTCCGCCAAGACCGTGGAAAACAAGTTGTTCACAAACATTGTAATGTCCGTGTTTACAAGCTTCACATTTACCACAAGAATAAATTGGTTCTACAACGACGCGATCTCCCACTTTATGAGAAGTAACGCCTTCACCGATTTCAACTACCTCACCACTAAACTCATGACCTAAAATAACCGGTGCTTTTACGTGTGTTAATGGGTGCTCTTCTGTTGGAATAAAAATAGGTCCTGCTAAATATTCATGCAAGTCCGTTCCGCAGATACCACACCATTTAACTTTAATCTTAACTGCTCCTGGTCTTACAGTTGGTTCTGGTACTTCTTCTACTCGTACATCACGTTGATTATGCCAAAGTAGTGCTTTCATTTTATACATCCCTCTCTACGTATATACTTAACCTGGTGAAGTTTACAAATCTATTATAATACTTTCATCCATATATTTCAAAAAAACAATCTCATTTCCACTAAATTTTAACAAATAACGTTCAATATTTTGTCACTTTGTACTTTTTTCCACATCTGTTAATGCTAATTTCATTGCGGTTGAAATTAGCATTATGCCATAATAGCATAGGAGAGGTGAATATCGCTTGAAATATTTTATTTACTTTATTGTTATCGTAGCGTTTTTAGATACATTTTCACAATTACCTATTATGAGTACTTTCGCTCAAAGTCTTGGAGGAACCCCTCTTGTTATTGGGCTAGTTATCGGTATGTACTCATTCGCTAATATGATCGGTAATATTATCGCTGGAGCCGCTGTCGATAAATTTGGTGCAAAAAAAATCCTTTATATAAGCATGGGAATTACGAGTTTCATAGTCTTGTTATACACCGTTGTTCAAAGTGGTGAACAACTATTAGTTGTGCGCTTTATGCACGGTTTTAGTGACGGATTTTTAATTCCTGCTGCCTTTACGTTTTTATCAAAGCAAACGAATTCAGCAAGGCAAGGTAAAGCAATGGCTCTATCTGGTGCCGCTGTTGGAACAGCTGCAATCGTAGGACCTGCTTTCAGCGGCATTATGAAAGCAACAGCTGGTATAGAGTGGGTGTTCATTACTATTTCTATTTTAATGGTCCTTGGTACAATCGTATCTCTATTCTTCTTACCAAATAACGTATCAAGAAAAGATACATCAAGAACACAAATGATGAACAAAGAAGATATGATTGAACTATTGAAATCAGAACCGTTATTACAAGCATATATTGGTGCTTTCACACTAATGTTTTCACAAGGGATTGTCACTTATATGTTACCAGTAAAAGTTGAGGCATTAGCACTTAAAGCATCTACAACAGGCATGATGTTAAGTGTATTCGGAATTACCGCTATCCTCTTCTTCTTACTGCCAACAAATCGCATTTACGATCGATTTAATCGTTCCAAACTAATGCTAATCGGGATTGCAGTAATGGCACTAGCGTTATCTTTACTCGGATTATTTGCAACAAAAGGCATGCTCTTTATCGTTATGATGATTTATGGAATTGGGTTCGCTATCCTCTTCCCAGCAATTAATGCTTTACTTGTTGAAAATACGACAGATAATAATCGTGGGAAAGCATTCGGATTGTTTTATGCATTCTTCTCGTTAGGAGTTGTTGCTGGCTCCTTTACAGTCGGAGCAATCGGAGCATCACCTAGCGCTAGCTTCGTTATCGGAACTGCATTCTTGTTAACATTTGCTGGAATGATTTTTGTAAGAAGCAAAGTAAAAAAGACAATGATGGGTTAATTCCATCATTGTCTTTTTTTAAAATGCATATTGATATAATCCGTAATATAACGGAAAAGTTGGGATAATGCCAATTAATTTAAATACAAAAGGTAATGGCTCATCTTTCTCTTCATATAATCGTAAAACAAAAACTGCAGTTAACGTCCAAATGATGCTAAATACGAAGATGCATTGCCAAACGATCGGCGTCAATATTTGTACATCAAAAACAAATCCAAATAGTCCTATCCATGTAATAATAGACACTACAAAATCAAACTTTTGAATCGGTGTTTGAAACATCCCTCTCACTAGCGAAGTAATAGCTAATATCGCTACAATTACCAAATAAATTTTCCACAACATAATGATAATCTCCTATTCAATTCAACTTTTAACTTTCAATAAACCATATTTAATGAATAATATGGCATTATATTTTTCATAGAAATAATACAACGGATAACAAAATAAGAAGAAAATAAGTACGGTTGGTACATTGTCTATAATAGAAAAATGTTTTACTAGCAATTCTTTAATACTCTCTCCAATAATAATAAACAGTGGGATAACACAGATTGCCGCTAATATTAAACATGGTGTTATCCTCATTTCTTTCAGCTTCACCTTACAATGCGGACACCTTAATGAAAAAGGATGTGGGATGTCGATAATATGTTGTGCAGTAATATTCTCTTCACATTGTGGACATGCAATTGTTTCTTTCATTTGTCCCCCCTCCTTTCTACTCATCAAAAAAGAGTTCTATTAAATAGAACTCTTTTTATTGCCTAATATATATTACTTTTGTATATAACCAAATATCAATGTAAATAAACTTGCATATAAAAGCAATACTACTTCCTCCTTTTAAAAAAGAAAATGAATAAATATCGACGATACTTCGACAATTTCCTCGGAAATATTTCTTTTCCACACATAATTTGATACACTACATATGGATAAACACTTGTATTACATAAGCTAAAATAATAACTTAATGTACAAATAAAAGAGCACACTCTTCATATGAAGAATGTGCTTTTATTTTATCCCGCATTAACGTCTAATCCAAACAGCACCTGCAGACTTATCATCTGCTTGTCCAACAACTTGGAATTTAAGGCCAAGGTTTGGAACTTTGCGTCCTGCGTCAGCAATTTGCTTATTACTGTATACCTTTGAATCATCAAACGTTGTAACACCTTGTAATCCAGTATAATTAAACTGTCCTCGTGTAAATGAATTTACACTCCATGAAGGTGTTTGATCAAATGAAAATGCAGCATCTGCAATTTGAATTCCAGTATTACCGTATGCTGGTTTCCCACCTAAATTTCCAACAATCGCTTCTGGATGAGAATCTACAACACCAAGGAAGCCTTCACCTGGATGTAACCCAACCCAGTTATCTTTGAAACTATCATCTGCATACCAAACGACAAGACCTGTATTATATACCGGACCTTTTCCCGCTTTTAATCCATTATCTGATCCAGCATAGTTTCTCCACTCTAGATAATAATAATGAGGTTTCTGTTCTGTCCCATCAGAAACAACGAATCCATTTAACTTCATTTTAGACTGTCCTTCTGCGTCATCTGAAAATACTACTTGTCCATCAACTGTTACATTTACATTATCCATTGCGAAACCTTTATATGTTAAAGCTGGATCTGTAATATAGTCGAATTGTAGTTTAACTTTCTTCCCTTTAAATTGACTTAAATCATATGATTTATCAATCCATTTTCCATCTGTTGTATCTTTATTTTCTTGGACTATGTTTTCTCCCAATCTATCAATTAATGTTTTCGTTCCATCTTCAGTTACAGCATGTACTTCGATGAAATCACACTCTGCTTCTAGTTCATAATTCGCTTTATAATCAAATTTCGCATTTGTTCCTTTTGTTAAATCAAAGAATGGTGTTTCTAATGTCGTATGCATATCATCTCCTCTTGTACTATAATATGCATGCTTTCCAAACTCCGGTTTAATTGTTTCAACACTTTTACCTGGTAAGTTAACACGTACGACACCTGGACGATTGGATTTCGTAACACTTTGATCAATATATGTAGGAACGCCTACACCACTCTTAATTTTATCGTAATCTACTTCTAAAATTTTCGCCCAGTTTCCACCCATATTCTTTTGTAAGAAATCTTTATTTTGTGGTGAAAAACTAGTTGGCTCTGTTCCTGCGATTTTTCCTGTCCAGCTACCTCCACTCATTAATGACCAAGCTTCGACAGGTGATCCCATTCCAGTATAATTCGTATCATACTCATCTGGTAAACCAAGGTCATGTCCAAATTCATGTGCAAACACACCTACTGCACCGTCTTCTGGTTCAATTGTGTAATCATGAGCCGCTACTTTTCCACCAAAGTAATCTACCTTTGATTTTGTACCTTCAATCGCTACTGGATCTGTTGCTAATTTTGAACGATGTGACCAAATCGCATCATCACCTAATTTACCGCCACCAGCTTCTTGACCAACACCAGCATGGATTACCATTAAATGATCAATTACACCGTCAGATTCATTTTGATTACCATCACCATTTGTATCATATCTGTCAAATTGATCAAATTGAGATAAATCTAATCCTTTATCCGCTGCAGCTTTTAATGCTTCTTTCACTAAATCACGCGCACCTTTTGGTCCTTTATTATCGTGACCGCTACTACCATCAGCACCATAATCAGCGGCTTTACCTGGAACAGTTAACCACTCTGTTACATATCCGTCTGTCGTATAACTACCACCAGACTGTTCTTCATAATATTGCTTAAATGTTTTTACTTTCGAACCATCAAATAATGTGTAAGGCTCATTACCAAATAACATTTTTTGATAATGTTCTCTACTAAAGTCTTTCGAATACATATAACCTGGTGTTTGCTCAATATTATTATGTTTATAATCACTAAATTCAACGAGTAACACTAACACTTTATCATTGCGGACAGGTCCACTATATGGAGCTTGTTTCGCCTTAGAAGTTGGAACTTTCCCATCTAATTGCTTTTTATTTGGCTCTGGCTTTTGCTCAGGGCTAACATTTTTTTCAGCTTTCTTTACTTTTTCCTTTTCTTCCATCTTCTTCTCTTTTACCTTTTTCACGAAATCAGATGCTTCTTGATTCGCATCGGGAAGAATTTCTTTATTCGCCTGATCCCCTTGTTTCTTTTCAATATATTGCTCTACGGCCTTTTTTGTCTCTTCTTTAGACGATGCTGGATTAATTGTTCCTCTTTCTTTCAGCGCTTCCGCTAAACGATCTTCTTGAATTAAGTTATGATCAATTGGCGTTGTAGACACACTTTCTTTTGCTGGCGTTTCTGCATATGCTAACGGAGCACTCATTACAGCTGAGCATCCGATGAGTGTTGCGATCGTTAATGATGACAACACTTTAAATGGCGCTTTTTTTCTCATTTTAATCATCCCCTTGTATCAATCTTAAACTTCAGATAAAAATATGTAATCTATCCTCCCTTGTATAATAAAAGACATGATTCTATAAGAAATAAGCTTTCTGTTATAGAATCATGCCCTCCAGTTTTCTGGTCAGACCCTCTATCTTTTTATGTCGAAATGTGAAAAATAAAGAGTGATTTGTATATATTAAATAGCTTATATTAAAAATTTAAAAGACAATATGCACAATTGCATGAAAATTCTTTCAAACGAAAAAAGAACCCAAGTTAATTAAACTTGGGTTCTCCATTTCGTATTATTTCTCTTGTGTTTTTTCCCAATCAGCTAAGAATTTCTCAATTCCTTGATCTGTTAATGGGTGCTTCACTAATGAAGCGATTACGTTTGCTGGAATTGTTGCAATATGTGAACCGTTTAATGCTGCTTCTGTTACGTGAACACTATGACGTACAGATGCTGCAATGATTTCTGTTTCAATGCCGTGAATTGCAAAGATTTCTGCGATTTGGCGAATTAAGTCCATACCGTTATGACCGATATCATCTAGGCGACCTAAGAACGGTGAAACGTATGTCGCACCAGCGCGAGCTGCAAGTAATGCTTGCACTGCTGAGAATACTAATGTAACGTTTGTACGAATTCCTAAATCTGAGAATGCTTTTACTGCTTTTAAGCCTTCTGTTGTCATTGGAACTTTTACAACAACATTTGGAGCGATTTTTGCTAACTCTTTTCCTTCTTCAATCATTTTATCAGCTTCTAAGCTAATTACTTCTGCGCTTACAGGTCCTTCAATAAAACTGCAAATTTCACGAATACGCTCATGGAAATCTACGCCTTCTTTTGCTACAAGTGATGGGTTTGTCGTTACTCCAGCTACTACGCCTAATGCATTTGCCTCTTTAATTTCGTTAATGTTTGCTGTATCAATAAAAAATTTCATTTGTTATTCTTCCTTCCTAATTTTCATTTTATATTTATTTATTTTTTCTTAATAAGCTCTAATTCAATCGGAATAAATTTGTCCACTTTTTTACCTTGTGTTATCTCTTTTGCTGTTTCCATCGCCTTCTCTCCGATTAATTCCGGTTTTTGAGCGACTGTTGCTGCCATACGCCCATCTTTAACCGCTTTTACAGCATCATCCGTTGCATCAAATCCAACAACGACTACATCCGTTTTACCAGCAGATTTTAATGCCTCAATTGCGCCTAATGCCATTTCATCATTATGAGCAAATACCGCTTTAATATCGCTATTTGCTTGCAAAATATTTTCCATAACGGATAACCCTTTTGCACGATCGAAATCAGCTGCTTGTTTTGCTACTACTTTTAAAGACTTATCAGCTACGTTATGGAATCCTTTCCCACGCTCACGAGCAGCAGACGATCCAGGTATTCCTTCTAACTCAGCGACATTTGTTCCCTCACCAACTACTTCCCGAATGTAATCACTAGCCATTTGACCACCTTCTACATTGTTGGAAGCTATGTGAGAAACAACTTTACCTGAATTTGCAACTCTGTCTACTGTAATAACAGGAACATTGGCTGCATTGGCTGCACTTACCGCTGAAGCAACAGCATCTGAGTCGGTTGGATTAATAACAATTACATCGACACCTTTTTGAATTAAATCTTCAACATCGTTTGTTTGCTTCGCTGCATCATTTTGTGCATCAACAGCAATTAATTCAATGCCGCTATCTTTTGCTTTCTTTTCTGCACCTTTTTTCAACGTGACGAAAAATGGATTATTTAAAGTTGAAACAGAAAATCCAACTTTAATAGTTTTATTTCGACCTTTATCGCTAGAATCCTTTGCCCATTCTGGTGGCTCCATTGAACAACCAGCAGTAACTACCATGATGCATGCAACGAGTATCAGTAACCATTTTTTCATGAATTGCCCCTCCATTACGCTTCTTTTCGACGATCAATTAGTACAGCTAGTAAGATTACAAGTCCTTTTACAACTTGTTGGAAGAAAGAAGATACACCTAATAAATTTAAACCGTTATTTAGTACACCAATAATAAGCACACCGATGAATGTACCAACAATCCATCCTCTTCCACCTGAAAGGCTCGTTCCTCCTAACACAACTGCTGCAATTGCATCTAATTCGTAAGAAGTACCAGCAGTCGGCTGTGCAGAATCTAATCTTGATGTTAATACAATACCTGCAAGCGCTGCCAAAATTCCGGAAAGACCGTAAATCATTACTTTAATTCTCGTAACATTAATACCTGATAAAGCTGCCGCTTCTTCATTTCCACCAATCGCAAACGTACGGCGACCAAACGTTGTTTTCTTTAAAATAAAGTACAGTACTGCAAAAGCGATCATCATTGTAACGGCTGGCACAGGAATACCAAAGAAATAACCACGGCCAAACATTTGGAACATTAAATGATCACCAAGACCAGTGATCGGACGTCCGTCCATATAAACAAGCGTCAACCCGCGAAAAATAGTCATTGTTGCTAAAGTTGCAATAAACGGAGCTACTTTTCCCTTCGCAATAATGATACCGTTTACAATCCCCATTGCAAGACCTGCTAATAATCCAACTGCCATTGCAAGGAACGGATCCATGCCACTTGCCATCATTCCGGCAACAAGTGCACTTGATAATGCTAAAATAGAACCTACCGATAAGTCAATACCCCCTGTTAAAATAACGAAGGTCATTCCGAATGCAATGAGTGCATTAATCGATACTTGGCGCAGTATATTAAATAAATTTGGAATTTCAATAAATGCTGGATTTAAAGCTGTAATTACTACGATAATTAATACTAATCCGATTAAAGAACCAAGTTGTTGTAATACATTCCCCTTCTTAGCCATATCTTACTCTCCCCCTGTAGCTAGTGCCATAATAGACTCTTGCGATGCCTGATCTTTCTCTAAAATACCACCGATTTTCCCTTCATGAATGACGAGAACACGATCACTCATTCCTAAAACTTCTGGAAGCTCAGACGATACCATAATAACGGAATCTCCTTGCTCGGTAAGCTTATTCATAATAGAGTAAATTTCTTTTTTAGCCCCAACATCTACACCTCTCGTTGGTTCATCTAAAATGAGTAACTGCGGATGAATACCTAACCATTTTGCAATTACAATCTTTTGCTGATTTCCACCCGAAAGAGATTTTACAGCTTGCTCTCCGTTTGCTGCTTTCACATTAAGAAGCTTCATCATATCCTCTGTAAATTGCTGTTCTAAACCTTTATTAACAACGCTTCCCTTTGAAAGACTTTCTAAATTTGGTAAAGCTAAATTTTCACGAATCGAAAAATCTAACACAAGCCCTTCAGATTTTCTATCCTCTGTAATAAAGGCAATTCGTTGTCTGATCGCATCAATTGGACTATCAATTTTTACTTCTTGTCCATTCATAAAAATCTTTCCTGAATCGAGCGGTTCATATCCAAATATTGCTTTCATAATATCCGTGCGACCAGCTCCCATCAAGCCCGCAACACCAAGGATTTCACCTTTTCTAACTTGAAACGAAACATTTTCAAATTTCCCCTTTTTCGTTCCGTTACGCATTTCAAAAATCACTTCGCCAATTTGACTATTTCGCTCTGGATAACGTTGACCAATACTGCGCCCCACCATCATGCTAACTACTTCATCAAATGATGTTTCCGGAATTAATCTCTTCCCTACATATTCTCCATCACGCAAAATCGTAATGGCATCACATATTGAAAAAATTTCTTCCATCCGGTGTGAAATATAAACGAATGAAACGCCCTCTTTACGTAATTTATTAATAACAATAAACAGCGTTTCAATTTCGCGATCTGTTAATGCTGCTGTAGGTTCATCCATAATAATAACGCTCGCCTTTGTCATTAATGCTTTAGCAATTTCAATAATTTGCTGTTGTCCAACAGATAATTCACCTGCTAGCATAGCGCCTCTCACATGTAGACCAAGATCTGCTAATTGTTGCTGGGCAATCGCATTCATTTGACGCGTACGTAAAATGCCCGTTTTCCCATACATTAACTCTTTGCCAAGAAACATATTTTCAGCTACCGTTAAATTCGGTAATATGTTCAACTCTTGATGGATAAATGCAATACCATACTCTTCAGCTTCTTTCGCATTTTTAAAAGTTCGTTCTTTCCCATCAATCATGACTGTTCCACTGTCTTTTTTATATACACCTGTTAAAATCTTCATGAGCGTCGATTTCCCCGCTCCATTTTCCCCCATCAATGCATGGACTTCTCCTGTTTCAATCATAAACTGTGCGTTTTTTAGAACAGGATTACCACTGAACGCTTTTGAAATGTTCTTCATTTCAATATGCATTCTCATCACATCCCTCTATTAAAAAATCACGCCTGCATGTAAAATAACATTCGCATAAGGCGTTGCTTCTCCTGTACGAATAATCGCCTTCGCTCTCTTTGTATGCTCTTTAAATTCCTTATGAGACACATATTCAAATGCTGGCTCTATTAATCGCATCTCAATTTCTTTATTTACCTCTGCATTATTCATAATAACTTCTTCTGCTAACGTCACTTTTTCAATTGCCATATCATCAGCAACAACTTGTAATACGTCTAAAAAACTAGGTTTTCCGATTTCAACTGCTAAATCAATCCGTTTTACTCCATCAGGGATAGGTAACCCGCAGTCTGCAATTACAATCGTATCTGTATGTCCAAGTGAAGCAAGGACCGCCGCAATTTCACTATTTAATACACCGTGTTTTTTCATCCGACAATCACCTGCACTTCACGTACTCTATCTCTCGTTGGCATACCGCCCTGTGCCCCAAGTTTCGTTACAGAAAGACCACCAGCAATGTTCGCAAAACGAATTGCTTTTTGAAGTATTTCTCCTTCAGAAAGTGCAACTGCTAGCGCGCCGTTAAATGTATCACCAGCTCCAGTCGTATCTACTACGTCTACAGCAATACTTGGAACTTGAACAACTTCCGTTCCGTTATGGAAACGAACACCGTTAGACCCTTCCGTCATCAATAGCTTATTTGGATATTTCGCAAGTAACTCTTCAATTGGTGATGTGAAATCATTTAATACGATGCGACATTCATGTTCATTCGGCGTAATATAAGTCGCTTTTTCTAAAATATCTTCTGATAAGATTTGTGCTGGAGCCGGATTCAACATAACTGGAATTGTATGCTCCTCACAAATAGCTAGAACGTATTTTACTGTTTCAAGCGGAATCTCTAGTTGAAGAACAACCATATCTGCTTTTACAAGAAGGTCTTTTGAACGATCTACAATCGACTCATTTACAAGAGCATTTGCTCCTTGTACGACAACAATACTGTTATCCTCTTCTGCTAAAACGATATGAGCGATTCCTGTCGTCCTATCTGTAACCGGTACCACATAGTCGATAAAAATGCGTTCGTTCTCCAAATTTTTTCTAACTACTGTTCCGTAATCATCATTTCCTACTGCACCAACCATCGCTACATTTGCTCCTAATCTAGCTGCAGCAACTGCTTGGTTGGCCCCTTTTCCACCTGGGATCGTATGAAACGCTTCACCAATTACCGTTTCTCCTGCTTTCGGCCGTATTTTTGAAACAGCCACTAAGTCCATTGAAATGCTACCTACTACTGCAATATTTGGCATCTGTCTCATCTCCTTACTTCGTTGTATTTCTTTCTATAATTTCAATCGGTAAACGATAATGTTTCTCTTCTAATGGATTTCCTTCCATCTGCTCTAACAACAATTCTGTTGCAATTTTCCCCATTTCATAAATTGGCTGTGCAACAGTCGTAATAGATGGATACATCATTTCAGTTAAAGAAATTCCATCGAATCCAATAATTTGTAAATCGTTTGGAATAGAAATTCCCTTTTGAAGTGCAGCCTTTACAATACCAATTGCAATTAAATCATTCCCAGCAACAATTCCATCAATATGCGGATATTCTTCTAATAATTCCACCGCGACCTGTTCACTATTAGCTGGATCGAATGTACTCTCTGCAATCATATAAGAAAGATTATTTTGCGTAATAACGTCTACAAAACCTTCAAAACGTTCATTGGCTGTACTCACATCACGAGGTCCACGAATATGTGCAATATGCTTACACCCTTTGTCTATTAATAACTTTGTCGCCGCCTGACTCCCTGCATAGTTATCTGCATATACAGTAGGAATGCGCTCATTAAACATACGGTCAATCGCAACAACTGGAATAGACAAATTCATGTAATTAACACTATTTTGTGGATTCGTTGCTACAATAAATCCGTCCACATTATTTTGTCTAAGCACATCAATGTATTGCTTCTCTTTTTCTAAATTTTCATCAGAGTTACAAAGTACAACTGTGTAACCTTGCTTATGTGCTACATCTTCTACAGCACGTGCAACTTCGGGAAAGAATGGATTCACGATATTTGGAACAACTAAGCCAATTAAACGAGACTTTTTATTATATAAAGAACGCGCTACTGTACTAGGTTTATAATCTAGCATTTCAATTGCTCGCTCTACTTTTTTTAATGTATCCTCATGAACATATCCATTTTTATTTAACACTCTGGAAACGGTCGCAACAGATACCCCTGCCAATTTTGCAACGTCTTTAATCGTACTCATTCTCTTTTCTCCTCACTTCATGTAACCGTTTACAGAAAATAATATAACGCATTTATAAAAATACGTCAATCATTTCTAACTAAAAAGCTTTTAAGGTTATACTCAAAAAAAGCATCGCCTTATGGCGATGCTTTTTTATTACGAATATGATACAGTTTTTTCCTTTTCTTCTACAGCAGGCTCTTCAGCACCTTTTTTACGATCAGACAGTTTAATTTTCTGTAAGAAAATCGTAAAGATAGCACCTACTACGATAAATACCAATCCTGTTAAGAATACAGTATGAAGTGAGTCCACTAAAGAGCTTTTCAAAATTGGTACGATGCTATTAGAAAATGCTTCTGGCATTTGTTTTAATGCCTCTGGACTAAATAGCATAGAATATAAACTTTGTGGATCTGTATGAATCATATCTTTAAATTTTGTTACCATTTGTCCCGCTTCTTTTGGGAATGTGTCTAATACAGGTACTAATTTATTTGTTAACGTTGTGCCTGAAGTGTTATTCATAATTGATCCTAAAATTGTAATCCCAAACGTTCCACCGATTTGACGGAAGAATTGACTTGATGATGTTACAACGCCAAGATCTTTTTTCGGGAAGCTTTCTTGTAATGCTAATGTTAATATCGGCATAACAAGACCCATTCCTAAACCGATAACCATCATATAAGAAGTAGCGGTAAGCTTAGTTGTGTGCATATCCATCGTTGTTAATAACCAGAAACCACTAGCCATAATAAGCATCCCTGTAATAATTTGTGGTTTCACACCAATTTTTAATACAAGCTGACCACCAATAATACTCATAACGATCATTGTAATCATCATCGGTGTCATAATCGTTCCTGATTCAGCAGCACTTACGCCTACAATTCCTTGCATAAAGAACGGTACGAACATAATTGCTCCAAACATTCCGATACTCATAAAGAAACCGATCGCATTCAGTAGTGTAAATGTGCGGTTTTTAAAGAAGTGCATTGGTAAAATTGGTTCTTCAGCCTTCGTTTCAACGATAACAAAGCTAACAATACCAATGGCAGCTAGTGCAAATAACCCGATAATTTGCCAAGAACCCCATGCATAATCTTTCCCGCCAAATGTTAACGCAAGTAATAAACTTACAACACCGAGAATCATCGTGAAGATTCCAGCGATATCAATTTTAATTGGTCCTGTTTGTTTATGTGCTTTTAATCCCATTGCAATGAAGATTGTCGCTAAAATACCAACTGGTAAGTTAATATAGAATACCCATCTCCAGTTCACTGCGTCTACAATCCAACCACCAACTTGTGGTCCAATTACAGAGGCAAGACCGTATAGAGCTCCAAAAATACCTTGCCATTTAGCACGTTCTTTTCCCGTGAACATATCTCCGATAATAATCATAGCCATTGGCATCATAATACCGCCACCAAGACCTTGAATACCACGGAAAATAATTAATTCTGTCATACCGTTTGCCATACCACATAACGCTGAACCAACCATAAAGATAATTAATCCTGCTATATATACGTTACGACGCCCAAGTAAATCCGCTAATTTACCTGCAATCGGTACAACCGTTGTTGATGTTAACATGTAAGCTGTTGTTAACCATGTCATTAAACTTAATCCACCTAGTTCACCGACGATACGCGGCATTGCTGTACCAACGATTGTTCCGTCCAATGCAGCAAATAGCATTGCGATTACTAAACCGATTAACAACAACTTTCTATTCTGATTTTCTTGTTGCTCCATGTAATCTCCTCAATTCCTCTTAGTTTTTCTCTTTTTTCTCTTTTTTCTCTTTTTTCTCTTTTTTCTCTTTTTTCTCTGGTTTCCCACAAATAATTGTTTCTAGCTTTTCAAAGAGGCGCAACAAATCTTCCCTCTCTTGTAATTCTAAGTGTGAGAAGTATTTTGCAATATGCTCATTACGAGCCGCCATCGCTTCTTCTACTGTAGCTTTCCCCTTCTTCGTTAGCTCAATGACAACAACGCGGCGATCATTATCGTCGTGATAGCGCTCTACTAACCCATGATCAATTAAACGATCAGTCATTACTGTAATCGCACTCGGTTTCACGTACATTTTCTCCGCCAATTGTGTCGCTCTTGAAGCTCCGTAATGATCTAAAATCTTTAAAATATAAAACTGCGGTGGTGTAAGTCCTGATGCTTGCATTTGTTCTAATAGCTCTGTTTGCATTTTCTTTCCTATAGCGAATGTAAGAGCTTGAATCTTATCAATATGAGTCATATCATTTGGCATGTTATCCACCTCTTATTTAAGCAATAAAATATTTAACGTATTTAAATATTAATCCCACAAACAAAATACGTCAACAACTTTCTTTATAAAAACGTTTACATTATTGTCACAAAGTTGTATAATTTTCGTCGAAGTTAATATTGACAGTCACGGAGAATCGGAGTATATGGCTATGAATCATAAAAAAGGGAACTTTTTTATATTTCATAGCCTTTTTGTATTCTCTCTGTCTTAAAACGCTTCCAATTAATTAGGGGAGGATTTTCATTTTATGTTTTTCACACAATTATTTAAACCTGCGCCCCACGCAGAACGCTTACCAGCTGATCGCACTGATAGCGAATACCGCAAATTGCGTTTGCAAGTATTCTTAGGCATCTTCATCGGTTATGCGGGTTACTACTTTGTTCGAAAAAACTTTTCACTCGCAATGCCATACTTAATCGAACAAGGCTTTAGTAAAGGGGAACTTGGGGTTATCCTTTCAGCAGTATCTATCGCTTACGGATTAAGTAAATTTCTTATGGGTATCGTATCCGATCGTTGTAATCCTCGCTACTTTTTAGCAGCTGGGCTATTTTTATCCGGTATCATTAATATTATTTTCGGCTCATTTTCTTTCATTACAACGAGCATTATACTTATGTTTGTACTTCAGTTTTTAAATGGATGGGTACAAGGTATGGGGTGGCCTCCTTGTGGTCGTACGATGGTTCACTGGTTCTCCGTCAGTGAACGTGGTACAAAAATGTCTATTTGGAACGTCGCTCATAATGTCGGCGGCGCGCTTATGCCCTCTCTCGTTACATTAGGCTTATATTTCTTTGCAAATGACTGGAAAAGTATATTTTACTTCCCAGGTATTCTTTCAATTTTAGTGGGGATTTATGTATTAATTACGATGAGAGATACACCTCAATCTTGCGGATTACCTTCTATTGAAGAACATACTGGGGAATATCCATCAGATGAAAAAGTAGCGGACCGTGAACGCGAACTTTCGGTAAAGGAAATTTTATTTACATACATATTAAACAATAAATTTTTATGGTATATCGCTATCGCTAACGTTTTTGTTTATTTCGTTCGTTACGGCGTTGTAGACTGGGCTCCTACTTATTTAGTAGAAGAAAAAAGCTTTACTCATAGTAGCTCACGTACAGCTTATGCTCTATACGAATGGGCTGGTATTCCAGGTACACTTCTTTGCGGATGGATGAGTGATAAACTATTTAAAGGGCGCCGCGCACCTGCTGGTATTTTATTTATGGTCGGTGTATTCATTGCCGTTCTTGTTTACTGGCTAAATCCTGCTGGGCATCCAATCATTGATAGTATCGCACTTGTTTCCATTGGATTTTTAATTTACGGACCTGTTATGCTAATTGGTCTTCACGCGCTTGACTTAGCACCCAAAAAAGCTGCTGGAACTGCCGCTGGGTTAACTGGGTTCTTCGGTTACCTAGGAGGAGCTACTTTTGCTAGCGCAGCTATGGGCTTTATTGTAGATGGATTCGGATGGGACGGCGGATTCATTTTGCTCCTTGCTTCTTGTGTGCTTGCAATGTTCTTCCTTGCTCTTACTTTAAATACAGGATCTGCTAAATCAAAAGAAGTTTAAACAAAATATAATGTGTAGAAAAATAAACATAAAAATAGCTCTCAGCATTTACTTACATGCTAAGAGCTATTTTTTATTTATCGTTCTTCTCTTGCTATTTATATTAATCATTTCCCTTCTATTCATACGATTAAAACATTTGCTGAAACATCTTTATTAAAACAGCTAACATAACAGATCCAGCAAATCCACCTAAACAAATTAAGCTTACCCCTTGGCTATAAGACAAATTTTGAAATGATTTCATACCTTCCATCCTCCCTATATCCCCTTTGATATTCTTATTGTATCAATGGGAAAAATTTCATAACATCGATTTCGCTGACAGCTAACTTACAAATTTGTAAGTTAACATTTTTTAAACTTATATATATTCTGTCCACATTCTCCCTCTTAATACATCAAAAAAGACCTCGAATTATATCAAGGTCTTGTTTACATCACAGAATATCTCACTCAATTTATTTTATCCCGCTATTCGCCGGGCAGTAAGACCCCCACCTCAAAATTCAGTGAAAGCAAAGAAGTTAGGTCGGGGATGAACAAAACCCCCACTGATTAAAGCTTCACTTTATAATCATAACCGGGCATTTCACACGTTTTGCTATTTTATGACTTACACTACCAAGCACCATTTCTTGCAGTGTATTTAGCCCTCTACTCCCAGCAATAATAAGATCTATATCCCCTGTATTTACATATTGAACAATCGTATCTCCTGGATCGCCATGCAGAATCGTAATTTTGTAGGAAATGTTCTCTTTCTTTAATAAACCCTCAATCTCTTTTAATTTATCTTTTCGACTAGCTGATATTGTTTCTAAATCTGTTTGTCCTTGTATAATATCTGACTTTGCCGTTCTATTATCTACTACGTACACAACTTCAACATGTGTTTCTTCGTTAAATTTCGCAATATATGTTGCATGCTCGGCTGCTCGAAGTGCATGTTCAGAACCATCGCATGCTAATAAAATTTGTTTGTACATATGCTGAATCCCCTTTTCGTTATCCTACCCGTATTATATAATAAAGCCCCCTAAAAAGGAGGCTTCTAACTAGCAATTCTCTTATTATAAGTAGCTAAATTCGCAACGAGCTTCAAGCTACGTTCATTTAACCCTGTGATCCTTACTTTCACACCGCTTTGTTCATACTTCATGATAACTTTATCAATTGCCGCTACCGCTGAATCATCCCATACGTGTGCGTTAGTAAAGTTCATCTCAATTTCTTTCACATCTTCATTGTATGAAAAAGCATTTATATACTCTGCCGTAGATGCGAAGAATAGTTGGCCGTGAATTTCGTATATTTTCTTATTTTCAATATACAAATGTTTCACGTGAATCTTTGCCATATTGAATGCAAATAAAACTGCACTAATTATCGTTCCGATAATTACACCTAATCCTAAATTATGTGTAATTAGGACAATCACAACTGTTACGATCATAACAAATGCGTTTCCTTTTGGTACTTTATGAATCGTCGCTACAGAGTTCCAATCAAACGTCCCAATCGAAACCATAATCATAACTGCAACTAAAGCTGCCATCGGAATATGAACAACGTAATCACCTAAAACAAATAGCAATACGATTAAAAAACCACCGGCTACAAGCGTCGATAATCTCCCTCGACCACCTGATTTAATATTAATAACAGATTGTCCAATCATTGCACATCCTGCCATTCCTCCAAAAAAACCAGCAACAACGTTCGCAATCCCTTGTCCACGTGCCTCTTTATGCTTATTACTTTCCGTATGTGTCATATCGTCTAAAACCGACGCCGTTAATAATGACTCTAGTAAACCTATAACCGCTAGCATAACTGAATACGGTAAAATAATTGCTAATGTCTCAAGTGTAAATGGAACATCAGGAATACTAAAGAACGGTAATTCTTTCGGTAAGCTTCCCATATCCCCTACTGTTTTTAACTGTAATCCGCTCATAAGTGCAATGCTTGTCACAATAATAATTGAAATAAGTGTAGACGGAACAGCCGTCGTAATACGTGGAAATAAATATATAATTGCAAGTCCTAATGCGACAAGTGCATACATTTGCCAAGTTACATTTTTAAAATGTGGCAGTTGTGCTGTAAAAACTAAAATTCCAAGTGCGTTTAAAAAACCACTCATAACAGATTTAGGAACAAACTTCATAAATGAGCTAAGTTTGAACACTCCGAAAATAATTTGAACAATACCTGTTAATATTGTCGTAGCAAATAAATATTGCAAACCATGATCCTTTACAAGAGTGACCATTAATAACGCCATCGCACCCGTTGCCGCCGAGATCATCCCTGGTCTTCCGCCGACAAACGAAATTGTAACCGCAATACAAAAAGCGGCGTATAACCCAACGGTCGGATCTACACCTGCAATAACAGAAAAAGCTATCGCTTCAGGAATTAATGCTAAAGCAACAACAACCCCCGATAGCACGTCCCCTCTCATATTTGAGAACCATTCATTTTTTATAGTTTGAAACAAAGTAACACTCCTCTACTCTTTTATCATTTGATTTTCTCCATAAGAAAATCAGGGCCGACTGCACGAAGGCTATTATATAACGAGCAAAGGATGTTGTGCTATGTAAAATTTTCCTAAAGAAAAGACGCTACCTTAGCAGCGTCTTTTCTCATTTCATTAATGTCCACCGTGACCTTGACCACTTTCCTGAACAATTTCTAACCTCTCATCCAATATACCTTGTGTTTCAAATGAAATATCACTACTACTTCCTAATAGGAAACCATGGTTATATGGTCCAAGTGTTGGATCATCTTTAAACTTCGGCTGAATAGTAGCAAGGAAGTCATAAACTGGTTGTGAAGCTTTTCCTTCCTCAAGCAAAACAACAGGGGCATGCTTACCCATATGTGAAAACGGTGCTCCCGCAATTGCTAAGTCTGGTGTTTTGCTTGAAACAAATGACAAACCGTGACCTGGTTTTGTGAATCCCCAGCCAAATTTCGTTTTTTCATCTTTAAATTTCGCAAATGCAACCGAATTTTCTGTTGGAGTCTCCCCACTAATACGGGTCACTTTTCCGTATTTATTTAACTCTTTTTCTACTTCTTTCGAAACGATTTTTTCTGGTCCTAACACATATATATTTGCTTTATCTTTTCTCATTTTTAATGCCTCTATCGTCGCTTCTGGCACCTTATCTTTTCCTACATATAAAAGTGGTTCTGGCATATGAGAAATCCAATTTACAGCTGGTGTTGTATATAAACGTCCTTCTTCTTCAGACGAACCGATAATAACGCTATTTGGATAATTTCCTGTTATATCGGCATATTCTTTATCAACATCTTTAGCAAATTTAGCTGGGTCCGTTTCTTTTATTTGCTTTACTTTATATTCTTTTAATTGCTCTAGGCTAGCTGCCCCTACATTCCCCATCACCATAATTTGCGTTCCATCTTTCGTTCCGAGCGGATTTAATCGTTTTATTTCTTTTAACGTCATTTCGGGTACCTTTTCTTTTTCTATAAATAAAATCGGTCCGTTATTCGGATGATGAATAAGATCTGCACTTGCAATACCTAATTGCCACTCGTTCACTGGCACTAAAATAATAGCGCCTGGCTGATTCTCTTTATGCGTTGCTGGCCATATCGTTTGCGAAGTTAATACTGCCATTTGCAGAGGATCATTTGTATTTAATCTCGTTACATTTTTTAAACTTGTCGTTAATAAATCATTCGATGCACCTTGATTCATTTCTTTCGGCGCAGTTACCTCCTGATTCATTTCCACCTCCTTTTGCTCTGTTTTCTTCTCTTCTGTAGATTCATGATTTTTATGATCTGTGTTCGTTTGTCCGCATGCCGCAAGACCGACTGCTGCAATTATTGTTATCCCAAAAATTCGGGTCATCTTTTTCACTATATCGCCTCCGTATTATTCGTTTTCGAGCCAATATTATTACCTAAAATGGAATTTCAACTTTACAATAACAAGCAATTCTGAAGAAATTATGCAGATGCATTATAATCTGCACCATTTCTTCATGATTTTGACTTACAATTTAAGTAATAACTACAAATGCGGAGGTACTCTATGATCGATATACTACTCGTAGATGATGAACCGAGAATGCTTGAATTATTAACGCTTTATCTTACTCCAATCGGATATAACTGCGTATGTGCAGTATCCGGAGAAGAAGCTATTTCACATATAGAAAATCGAAACTTCAAATTTATTTTACTCGATATTATGATGCCAAAGATGGATGGGTGGGAAACGTGCAAAAGAATTCGATCATTTAGTAACGTTCCTATCATTATGGTAACTGCTCGTGATCAAACGGTAGATGTCATCCAAGGGTTAAAACTTGGAGCAGATGATTACGTGACGAAACCATTCCACGAAGAGGAGCTCTTCGCAAGAATTGAAGCTGTTTTACGCCGAACCAATCAGCATGCACAAATCCAATATCACGGCATTTTATGGGATGAGGCCAAGCATTTCATTTCTGTCCATAATGAAGAACTTCTTCTCACCCCAATCGAATTCTCTTTACTCGGATTATTTTTACGTCATGTGAACTACGTATTAAGCCGCGATCAGCTCATTGAACGAATTTGGGGGTTAAATACAAATACAGAAGATAGAACAGTCGACTCACATATTCGTAATTTACGTGATAAATTACGAAAAGTAAATTTCCCCATTGATCACCATTTAAAAACTGTTTACGGAGTAGGATATCGATGGATTGATATTGAAAACTAAGGAGCAAAACGATGAAGCGAATTTCTATTCAACTCGGATTTTATTTTCTAATTGTTACACTTTTAATCGAAAGTGTTCTATTTGTCTTGCTCTATTATAGCCTTGTAAACAATAGAGTAAATGAAGAAATGACTGCTTTATTAAAGCGCGGAAATAGTCACCGAGATGTCCTTGAAAAATATTTTGACAGGCAGACAATCTCCCATGTTGCTTTAATGGAATCCGAAGCTGAAACAACTGTTATTATTACAAATGCAAATAAGGAAATACTAGCTAAATCCAATGAAATAAATACTACTATAAAAAAACATATTGAAGGAATGCAAACACGAACAGATCATGATGGAGCAATTATAGAGAATCATTGGAAAACATCTAATTATATATGTACAGTTAGCCCAATTGTAGTGGCAGGAAAAACGGAAGGCTATGTATATATGTTTCTCGGGACGGAATCAATCGAAGAAATGGTTAACGGGCTCACACGGCAATTCATTATCGCTGGAGTCATTACTTTCCTATTAACAGCCATCACCATTTTTCTATTATCACGTTTGTTAACAAAGCCATTGTTACACATGAAACAAGCGACTGAAAAAATGAGTAAGGGCGATTTATCCGTTTCATTAACAACTACTCGAAATGACGAAATTGGTGAACTAGCACAATCTATCCAAACTCTCGCAAATGATTTACATTATATGAAAACAGAGCGAAGTGAATTTCTAGCAAGTGTTGCTCACGAATTACGAACACCTTTAACGTACGTAAGAGGTTATGCTGACATTGCATTAAAAGAAAACACACACCCAGAGCAACGTTTACGATACTTATCCATTATAAAAGACGAGTCTGATTATATTACAAACTTAGTTCAAGATTTATTTTCACTCGCTCAAATGGAAAAGCATAACTTTTTCATTCAAGTACAGGAAGTGAATTTACACACCTTCCTTACTCGCATCACTGAAAAAATAAATGTGATGTACGGAGCAAAACAAATTAAAGTTGTTTTCACATGTCCTTCCTCACTCTTAGTAAAGCTAGATGAGCAACGCTTTGAACAAGTTATGGCTAACATTTTAAATAACGCGTATAGACATTCAAAAGAACATTCTCATATTAATATTTCTGTTACAGAAGAACATAAACATATTTCCATCAAAATTAAGGACAAGGGAGAAGGTATTCCCCCTGAAGACCTCCCTCACATTTTCGATCGCTTTTACCGTGTTGATAAAGCGCGCTCTAGAGCTACAGGAGGCACTGGTTTAGGGCTCTCCATCGTAAAAGAAATCGTAGAACTACACGGCGGGAATATTACTGTCACAAGTGAAATTGCTCACGGATCTTGCTTTACAATTTCATTGCCATCTATATAGAAACACGACTATCATCAATAGTCGTGTTTTCTTATCCTTTAGGACTTTACTTTATAATATAAATTTACGAATTGGCCAAAACGTTTCGTATCCGTTAAAGTTAAATGAATTTCCGGGTTCTTTTCTTTAAATAACGGAACTCCAGAACCTAATATGTGAGGTGTAATCGTAACAACATATTCATCAATTAAATTATTCTTAAAAAATCCTCTCAGTAGACTCCCTCCACCGACCATCCATATTTTAGATCCTTCCTGCTCTTTCAACCTTTTTGTAAACTCTAATACATCTTCCTTTACAAACTCTACATGTTCGTTTGAACCTTTTTCTGAATTAGAAAAAACATAACATTTTTTATCTAGGTACGGGAATGTTTCCGTATGCTCTACCACATAATCGTACGTTCTCTTTCCCATAATTATCGTATCAATTGTTTCGTACATTTCTGTATAACCGTTGTCTCCCTCACCTTCTGTTTCCATTAACCACTCTAAATCATCATCTTCTTTCGCGATAAATCCATCTAAGCTCGCTGCAATAAATAAAACAATTTCACGTGACATATCTTTTCCTCCTTACAGCTTCTATTGATAAAATCATCTTATAAGCACTATACTAACCATAAAACATGACAACTTATGTCATGTTAAAAAAGAAAAAGGTGATATCCTTGTCAAAAACAAAACGTTTACTAGACATTCTTATATTTGCTTCTGCGAAAAGAAAATTTACAGCTCAAGAAATAGCTGATGAATTTAATATTTCCGTTCGTACGGTCCATAGATATGTTTTAGATTTAAGTGATATGGGATTACCCATTTACGCTGAACAAGGTCGTAATGGGGGATATAAAGTATTAACAAGCAGCATGCTTCCCCCCATTTTATTTACCGAAGAAGAAGCGGTCTCCATCTTTTTTGCTTTCCAATCTTTAAGCTACTATCGTAACTTGCCTTTTAATACAGAAATCAATTCTGTTACTCATAAACTGTATAGCTCTCTACAACATGATGCGAAAGCTAAAGTTGATAAAATACGTTCTTATATCGCTTTTTGGAATCCGAAGAGAACAATTGAGACAACTTTTTTAAACGAAGTATTAACAGCGGCTATTGAAAATAAAAACTTACACTTTCAATACGAGTCTAAATCGGGGATTAAAACAAAACATGTTCATCCTATCGGTGTATATGCTCACGACGGTTTATGGTATTTGCCATCCTATGACTATAGTCGAAACAAAGTATTACTGTATCGCGTGGATCGTATTCTTTCCATATTATCGACCGAAGAAAATAAAGATAAGTTTATGAATTTAGAAGAATGGTTCGCCTCTAACTCTAACGTAATAAACATTCCTACTCGGTTACATGTTTTACTAACGACAGAGGGTGTGCGCCAATGTAAAAGCGTTCCTTACCTTGAAGAATTCGTGGTAGTAAACGAAGACGGGACAGGTTATATACATTCAACAATTGATAAAGGTGAAATTAACTTTATTACCCCTTTATTTTATCGGCTTGGAAAAGATGCACGAGTTTTAGAACCGAGAGAATTAATAGATGGTTTACGTATACGTGCGAAAGAAATTTTACATATGTATGAAGACTGAAAAAAGCTGCTAAATATAAGCAGCTTTTTTCGTCGATTTGTTTCTATTATTTTGACTGTTGACGAATATCGAACCACCAACGATTTTTCTCATTCATATTCTCAGTGCCACTAGAACCACTGTAACGGAAAGCATCAAGGAAGATTGAATCTAACTTATCCTCATCTACAAAATAACCTAAGTTAACTTTTACCGTTTGTCCCGGTCGGATACTACCAATATTGTAAAAACTTTTCCCGTCTCCGTGAGGTTCTAAATAATCAACTTCGCCCGTCATAATATTTTTTTCCGCAATTCCAGCTCTTTCAGCGTAATTCCATACATTCCCCTTACTTTTAAGCACTTGTATGGATGGATGCATATAGATTTCTTTTGTCGCCTGTTTGCCTATATTCTTCACTGTTGTTGTCAAGTAGACAAATTTAGGCTGAATTAATTTTGACTCTACTAATTGATCAATTGAATCTTTACCATTTCCAAATTTATATTCATCCCGTCTGTATGGTATCAATTGTCCTACTTGATCCAAAGCTTGATTCTCGCTTAGTCTCTCTAATCCCGTTTCATTAAAGTTTTCTTGCTTAAAATCTTTGATTGAATCAAAAACTTCAACTTTTTCTATCACATATTCAATTTTGCTGTTATCCATAGATATCGTTACTGGGACCTTTTGCCCTATATGAAATAGTCGTTTACTATCTTTTTTCAAAGGAATCACTTTATTTTTTTTAGGCTTACTTTCTTCGCTAAAATACTTTTTATCATAATCTGTTATATGTGATGCCTTTTCTTTTGACGTAGGCTCAAGGGAAATGTTCCCTAACACATCCACCATTTGTTCTTCGTTTATATCGTTTCCAATATAACTTTGTAACATGATCCCCTCTTTCTCAAAAAAGAGAAAGACCTCTCTGTTAAATGCTAAATTGTTGTTTCCATTTTCTTTATTGACGATCACTGCTTTCTTGCCATTTATCTCTTTCTCTTCGTAGCTTTTTGAGTACAGTGTTTTAAAATTCGAATCTTTTCCTACTCTCCAAAGAATGAATGAAAATCCACCCTTTGCGTAGTTATCTTTAAATGAATATTTCATAGCAGAGTCATCAATTGCTTCCATATTTTCTGGCAATTTACCAACCTTCAACTTATACCACTGATCACTCTTTTTCGAATCCTTATTTGTTAAGGAAACATTTACTTCATAATTTTGTTTTTGGACAATCATATTATAGACTTTCACTGCACCAAAAACAGTTGTCGGCATGCCAATCAATAAGCAGGCAGCAGCGATTAACATGCGATGTCTTTTACGCTTTGTCTGTGGTTGCTCGCCTTTCAGCTTCATTTCCCCCATAAACAATTTCTTTTTGTGCGTATATGTATGTGAAAATTCATGTTGTTCATCCAGTTTATCAAAATCATCTAAAGCAATTTTTTCAGCAAGGTCATACATTTCTTTGGAGTTCTTTGAATTCGTCATTTTGTATACCTCCTATAATACTTTGTACTCGTTTTCGAGCGCGCTCAAATTGCTTGCGGGCATTAGCCTCGGTTATTCCCATAACACTTGAAATCTCTTGATACGTTAAGTTATAGAAGACTTTATACTTAAACACCTGTCTGTTAGATTCACTTAATTCTGTTAGCAATGTATCAATTTGAACCTCAGACATTTTACGTTTTTCCCACTCTTCAATATTTTCATCTACTGCTTCTATTGATTCTCTTTCATATTCTTCTAAAAATGTTTCATGTCGTTTATTTTTCCGGTAACTATCAATCGCCTTGTTTTTCGCGACCCTCAAAATGTATCGTTTAAGCTCTTCAGTGCTCAAGCTATGGAGCTTTTCCAAGTTCTTATAAAGAGTAATAAACGTCTCTTGAACCGCATCTTCAGCCTGCTGAATATTATTTAAAATAGAATAAGCTACATAATAAATTTTTTGTTCGTACAACTCATATAGCTCTTCCATCTTTTCATAATCGTTGTTTGTAACTTTCATATAATTCCTCCTCTCATTCTATATAACGAATGAGCGATATACTTTGTGACACTGCAGAATTCTTTAATAGATAAAATTAAATAATAGAATAAAGAAAAGCCCAATTTCTCTATTTTAACTGAGAAATTGGGCTTTTCTTTATTAATATTTCCCTAACTGTTCCCCTAAGAAAACTCCTCTTACACCTTTTCGCTATGTATTATTTTCTCTATTGCTTCTTTTAATAAATTCTTTGTCTCTTCAAAATTATAATTCTTCTTTTCTCCCGATTGCACCGTATAAAACTCAGCAAACGAACGCTCTTTATATCTCGGCACAACATGCATGTGATAATGAGTTAACTCGTTAAAGATTCCACCATTTTGATAAAGTGAAACTTTAATCAGTGGGGGTTTTGTTCATTCCCCACTGATTATCAGTTGAACCAATCGGGCTTTTACGGGCAGTTGGATCCCCAACTAACTTCTTTGTTTTCACTGAATTTTGAGGCAGGGGATCTTACTGCCCGTTAATGCGGGGCAAATTGTAATTCCGTCTGGTTTATATAATAACTTAATAGCCTTTGAAATAAGCTTAGAAGCGTCCATAATCGCTTGCGCTACACAATCATCTAATTCGTCCACTTCTACAACATGCAGCTTTGGAACGATTAAAGTATGCCCTGTATAGAAAGGCGCATGATCTAAAAAACAAGTTACATAATCATCTTCATACACTTTATATATAATTTCTTCTTCATTTACTAATTTACAACCTAAACATTCCATCATTCTTCCCCCTCTGCCAAAAACATAAAAACGTGAGCGCCCTATTCTCACGTTTTTATGTTTCACTTTACTAATTCAATTGTTTCTGTAACTTTTATACTATCCTTTACAGATTGAACAATTGTGCAATTTTTCACCGCAAGTTGCAGTGCCTTGTCTAATTGTTCTTCTGTAATGTTCTCTGCTTTAATTTTATAGTACAAATGAACACTTTCAACTGGTTTTGATAAAGCTTCACTTCTACCAATTTCAGTTTCAATTGTAAACGTATCGTATGTAATACGTTTCTTTTCTAAAATTGTTTGAAAGACAATTGCACTACATCCTGCGATAGAAGAAACGAGTAATTGTAACGGTGAATACCCATTTTCTTTTCCAATCGCTAATGGACCATACGATAAATCTGCCTCTATATCATCATGCTTAATTTTTATTTTCATACTTCGCTTCCATCTCCACTTTCATCGGCTTCTTCCGTTTCTTACTCATATAATAATATATATAGCAGAAAATGATAAATGGAATACCACAATATAACGCCATTCGTTGTTCTGGAATAAACGCTAAACTAATAACAACGATGCTATTTGTAATTAAAGCTAAAATTGGAACAAGCGGGTATAGTGGTGTTCTATACTTTAAGTCCTCTAATTTTCCTCCGCCTTTTAAATACTGACTTCTAAAACGAAGTTGCGATAAAGCAATAATGATCCAACTTGAAACAGCAGATAAACCAGCTATAGATAATAAGTACATATATACTGTATCTTCTGCAAGGAAGCTTGTTAATAAAGAAAGGCCCGCTACTGCAATTGTTACGACTAACGCTGTAATCGGAATACCACGTTTATTTACTTTCTTGAAAGAAGTTGGTGCCATTCCTTCATTTGCAAGTGACCATAGTATACGCGTTGCTGCATATAACCCTGAGTTCGCTACAGATAGAAGAGCTGTAATAATAACGAAGTTCATAATATCAGCTGCATATGGAATACCGATTTTATCAAATACAACTACGAATGGGCTTTCAATTATCCCTGCTTCTTTCCAAGAAATTAACCCTACTAAAATTGTCATTGTTAAAATGAAGAATAACATAATGCGCCATACTGTATTACGAATTGCGCGTGGAATTGTTTTTTCAGGATTCTGACTCTCTCCTGCTGCAATCCCGATTAACTCTGTTCCTTGGAAGGAAAAGTTAACTGTGATCATCGTAAGAAGCACTGCGGCTAGTCCATTCGGGAATAGCCCGCCATCACTTACAAAGTTAGAGAAAAGAGGCGCTGCTTCTTTTCCGTCATATGGTAAAAATCCTAGTAATGCGCTACCACCAAGTAGAATGAATGCAATAATTGTAACTACTTTAATACTAGAGAACCAAAACTCTAATTCAGCATAACTCTTCGCTGATATTGCATTTGAAGCATATAAAATAACTCCGAATACGAGACACCATACCCAAACATCAACATTCGGAAACCATCTTTTCATCATTAAACCGATCGATGTTAATTCTAATCCTACTGTTACTGCCCATCCAATCCAGTATAGCCAACCGATCATAAATCCAGTTCCTGGTCCAATAAACTTCGTCGCATACTTTTGGAAAGATCCTGAAACTGGCATTGCTACCGTTAGCTCTCCAAGACAAAGCATTGTTAAATACATAATAAATCCGCCCACTAAATATGAAAGGATGGCTCCCCCTGGTCCAGCCTGATTAATGGTGTAACCTGAACCTAGAAAAAAACCAGTTCCGATTACACCACCTAGTGCGATCATAAATAAATGTCTACTCTTCATCGTACGATGTAATTGCTCATTCGTTGTTTGCTGCATCTTAATCCTCCCCCTACAAGTACCCCTATCTCTTTTTAAAATTTTCTGATAATAAAAATATACACGAAAGCGATTACAATTTCTATATAAAATTAAAACTTTTCTGATAAAACAATATAAAAATTCAAATATTAAGAGCTCACAATACTAATTTGAGGAAAAAAAGGATTTATAAGGAAAAAACTCTTACATTTTTTTGTAAGAGTTAACGTATTTCTAATCTTCTAGATAAAATTGATAAACCGTAGTTTACAACAAAATACATACAGGCTGCTAGTATAAATGTCGGAATCATATAATTTACATTCTGCCCGCTAATAATTTGAGCATTATGCATAAGCTCTGGCAATGATATAACAACTGCTAATGACGTATCCTTTAACAATGAAATAAATTGACTAACAAGCGGGGGGACCATTCTTCTTAATGCTTGCGGCAAAATAATATGCCAAAGCGCTTGCACATACGTTAATCCAGAAGACCTTGCAGCCTCAATCTGCCCTTTTTCGATAGATAATAGACCGCTTCGAACAATTTCAGATATCATTGCCGCTTCAAATATTGTTAAAGCAACAATTGCAGCTGTTATAATTTCTAACTTCAATCCCGCTTCCGGAAGTGCAAAATACGTGAAAAATATAATTAAAAGTAGCGGTAAATTTCGAATGACTTCCACGATAAAGCCTAATATTTGTGAGACGACAGGTATTTTCGTATAGCGCAATATCCCTATTACACTACCAATAATAAAGCTAAGTACAATTGCTACGAGCGCTACCTCTAACGTTATGAGTAATCCTTTTAATAAAAAGAGGATATGATCACCTGTTATCGCTCCTTTAAAATCCATTTATACCGCCTCCTTTGCCAAGCGTTTTTCTAAATAACGCACTAGCATACTTAGCGGTATTGTTAATATTAAATAAAACATCCCGACAAATATATATACATCAAACGTAACGAACGTCTTCGTTGAAATTAAGTCCCCTTGATACATTAAATCCGTTCCAGCAATAATTCCGAGTATTGAAGAGTTTTTTACTAAATTGAGAAATTGATTTCCTAGAGGAGGAATGACGATTTTCATCGCTTGAGGTAAGACGACATGATACATCGCTTGCGTATAAGTTAATCCTGAAGAACGTGCTGCTTCCATTTGACCTTTCGCGACTGATAAAATACCAGCACGAATTACTTCCGCAATAAAAGCCGCTGTATAAACTGTAAGCGCAACTGTCCCTGCTACAAAACCGTTGAAAGTAATTCCTATTACAGGCAAAGCAAAATAGAAAATGAATGCAATTAATACGAGTGGAATATTTCTAACAAACTCTACATAGGCAGAGCCAATCCAATTCAAAATACGAATAGGTGAAATTCGCATCACTGCCATAACAATTCCTAAAACAAAACTTCCTATTAGCGCAACTACACTAGACATAACCGTATATTTAAATCCTTCTAAATACATATCAATGTTATTCGTTAATATAGAAAAATCAGGCACATATTCTCCCCTCTTTCTTTACAAGAAGAGGATGAGTACTCTCATCCTCTCACTCTTACTATTCATCACGAGAAATAAAGTTTCATTTTACTTCTCTTGTTTTTGACCAATCCATTTTTCATACAATTTATCGTATTCTCCATTCGCTTTCATATCTTTTAATAAACTATTAATCTCTTTCGTTAAATCGTCTGCACCTTTTTGTACTGCAATTCCATACGGTTCATCCGTGAAAATTTTCCCTACAACTTCATAATTAGAATCTTGTTTTGCCATTCCGTAAAGAATCGCATTATCTGTAGTTAAAACATCGCCTTTACCTGCTTTTAACGCTGTAAATGCCTCACTATAATTCTCAAACTCTAATACTGTTGCTTCTGGTGATTTTTGGCGAATGTTATTTGTAGATGTTGATCCTTTTACAGCTAATACTTTAACGCCTTGTTTTATATCATCAATGCTCTTAATATTGCTTCCTTTTTTCACAAGTAACGATTGTCCTGCTTTAAAATATACATCTGAGAAATCTACTTCTTTTTTGCGTTCTTCCGTAATTGTCATTGTCGCAATAATTGCATCAATATCACCATTTTTCAGCATCGGAATACGTGTTTTAGACGTTACTTCTTTCAGCTCTAGTTTCTTTTCATCACCAAGAATTTTTTTCTCAAGTGCCTTCGCGATATCAATATCGAATCCTTCTACTTGCCCTGTTGAAGGGTTTTTCAATCCAAATAAATTCGTGTCATTCTTCACTCCAACTACTAACTTCCCGCGCTTCTTAATTTGCTCAACAGTCCCGCCTTGTTTCGTATTCGTTTCTTTCGTCTCATCTTTTTTACTTCCGCATCCAGCAACGACAAGTACGAATAAACATGAAAATACGATTAACATAAACAACTTTTTCATTTTAAGCATAAAACTCCCCCTTTAATGATTTAACACTCTTCTTAAAAATAGACGTGCTCTTTCTTGTTCAGGATTTTCAAAAAATTGTGATGGTGTTGTATCTTCGATAATTTGACCGTCATCCATAAATAAAATTCTATCTGCTACCTCACGTGCAAATCCCATCTCATGTGTGACGACGACCATCGTCATTCCTTCTTTAGCCAGCGCTTTCATAACATCAAGCACCTCTCCGATCATCTCTGGATCAAGAGCGGACGTAGGCTCATCAAATAGCATAATTTTCGGTTGCATCGCGAGCCCTCTAGCAATAGCTACCCTTTGCTGTTGACCCCCGGATAATTGATGAGGATATACACCTGCCTTCTCCGGGATTCCTACTTTCTCTAAATAAACCATCGCTGTTTTTTCTGCTTCTTCTTTTGAAGTTTTATTTACTTTAATTGGTGCTAGTGTAATATTTTGCAGAACTGTTTTATGTGGGTATAAGTAAAAATGCTGGAAGACCATACCAATATTTCGGCGTAATTCATTCATATCTGTTTTTTTATTGTGTACGTCTGTATTTTGTACGATTAACTCTCCATCAGTAATCGCCTCTAACTGATTTATACACCGAAGCAATGTACTTTTTCCTGATCCTGAAGGACCAACAACTACTACCACTTCACCTTTTTTCACTTGCACATTAATATTTTTCAAAACTTGGAAGTTACCATAATATTTATTTACATTACGAAACTCTATCACCATACTCCCCCCTCTCCTAAACAAAGCATGTACATTCTTTTTATATTCAAAAATAGGCAAAAAAATAACTTTCATCTTCATTTTGTCCATAAAAAAGAGCAAAGGGATTTCCCTTTGCTCCTTCATTTCTATTCTCTTAAGATACTTCTTCTTTCTTGTCTTTCCCGTATTCATGCTCCCAGAAATCAGCATTTTTAATTCCTAATTTCTGCGGATCGAACACTGGATCTTTTCCTTCTTTTTTCTGCTTTTCATAATCCTTTAATGCGATCAATGCCGGTTTTTGTAATAATAGAATCGCAATAATGTTAACCCATGCCATAATTCCTACACCAATATCTCCTAAAGCCCATGCTGTTTCTGCTGTTTTTACACAACCGTAGAATACAACTCCTAAGAATACAAACTTTAGTACGATAGACATCCAAGGACGGTCTTTATCACGATTTAAGTAAGCTATATTCGTTTCTGCAATGTAGTAATAAGCCATAATTGTTGTAAATGCGAAGAATAGTAAAGAGATTGCTACGAAACCGTTTCCAAATCCAGGGAAAACAGATTCTACTGCTGCCTGTGTATAACCAGGACCTGGCTGTGCACCATTTAATTTATTGACGATAAAGTTTTTTCCGCTTGCATCAAATACGTTATACATACCTGTAATAATCATCATAAATGCTGTTGCTGAACAAACAAATAATGTATCAATGTAAACGGAAAATGCTTGTACTAACCCTTGTTTAGCTGGATGCGATACTTCAGCAGCTGCTGCTGCATGGGCCCCAGTTCCTTGCCCTGCTTCGTTTGAATAAATACCACGTTTTACACCCCAAGAAATTGCTAAACCAATAATCCCGCCAAAAGCTGCTTCTAATGCAAATGCACTTTTTAAAATTAACATGAAAGCGTCTGGTAGTTTTTCGATATTCATACCTACAATTACACAAGCTACTAAAATATAGCCAAGCGCCATAAACGGTACTACAACTTGCGCTACGTTAACAATTCGCTTAACTCCACCAAAAATAATAAGTGCTAATGCCGCTACTAATACCGCCCCGGATACAGAAGTATTAATACCAAAAGCTGTTTCTAGACTTACAGCAATACTATTCGCTTGAACACCTGGAAGCAGCATTCCTGTTGCAAGAATTGTCGCTGCGACGAACACTAATGCGTACCATTTAACACCTAGTCCTTTTTCAATGTAATAAGCAGGACCACCGCGGAATTGCCCTTGATGCTTCGTCTTATATATTTGTGCAAGCGTCGATTCTACATATGCAGAACCAGCTCCTAGAAAGGCTACCGCCCACATCCAAAATACAGCGCCTGGACCACCAAAGGCAACAGCCGTTGCAACACCGGCAATATTTCCGGTTCCAACGCGCCCTGATAACGAAAGTGCTAACGCTTGGAACGAAGAAACACCCGCATCAGACTTTTCTCCCTTAAATGTAAGCTTCACCATTTCTCCTACATGTCTTACTTGTAAAAACCTTGTTCGAATGGAAAAATATAGACCTACTCCTAAACATAAATAGACAAGTGCTGGACTCCAAACAATATTATTTATCCAACTTACGATAGCTTCCAACTTTCCCCCTCCTCCTTTATAAAGAATATTCAGAATGTATATAAAATTATAAGTGTATACCGAATCTATAACAATATTATTTTAATAAAGTAAACATATTTTTGTATAAAAAAACAAAGTATATATTTATTTTATATACTTTGTTCCCTTATATCTGTATTATATATTCACTATTGCCTCTTGCTTTATAATTCTTTCATACAACTCATCTGATAACTTTTGAAAATCCTCTGGCATATCTTTCCCCTTAAATTTCTTTTGAAGCGTACCGTATAGGCCTATATCACGTAACCGTAAAAATAACGGTAACGATTCATACCAACTATCCGCCAGCCTGTGCTCATATTCGTACCCCTTTCTTAACACTTGTAACTGTTTACGAGCAAATTCAGTCTTTTTCTCCAATGTCCACGGTGTAAAAAGAACAGAGTAATAAAGAACCATTGCTAAATCATGAATGAAGTAATTATAGGCAGCGTCATCAAAATCAAAGATTGTTAGCCCTTTTCCATCATAATGAAAATTACCTGGATGAATATCGCCATGCATAAGGCCAAACGTATCTCTTTCGATTGGAAGAGCCTTTATTTCATCCATTAATACAGTGGCAATCCCTTTCACCTTCGCATCTTCTAATCCGCTAACAATGCTACTTTCATCCTCTTCCCACGTATCACGGTAGTCAGTTTTAGGATAATCCATTGTAAGGCGATGCAGTTGTCCAATCGCTTTTCCCCAAGCTTCAAAGAAAGCATCTCCCCAATAAGCCGATTCTTCTCCTTTTACTTGCTCACCTTTTGCATATGTAAATAAAGACGCAAAAAAGAAAGTACCATCTTCCGCTCCAATTTCTTCTACAAGATTTTGAGATATTGAATTAAGAGGTCCCGCCACTTTCGCCCCATGCTCCGCAACATACCGTAAAAAATCTAGTTCGGCCTCTACCTCTTTTTTAGAACGATGAGAAGAATGAGTTAAGCGTAATACGTAATCTTCATTATTTTTACCCTTCGCCTTAAAAATATAATTTTCAAAATCACCAAGTGGCTTTTCTTCCACCGTTACATGATATGCCTTTGCTGCTCTTGCTAAAATTTCATTCGTAAAAACACGTTCTACCGCTATTTCCATTTGTATCCCTCCTATATATCTTCTTAATTCAACATAAATGTAAGAAGTACTGCTATGAAATTAAATAGTGCGTGTGCAATCATAGCCGATAAAATAGAATTTGTTTTTTCATATAACCACGCAAATACTACTCCGCTTAAAAAATTCACCGGTAATGTGTTATATGTTGGAATATGAACAACGGTAAATATTATTGAACTTATAATCACCCCGCCCCATATGCCATATCTATCACGAAAAAACGTATAAAAAACACCTCGATATAAAATTTCTTCATAGATTGGTGATATAACTGCTGCTCCAATTACCGCGATACAGAACGCATATATTGATTTATCATTTTGGATCGTCTCCGTTTTACTATTTTCAAAAGAAATCCCCAGTTTCTCCATTATCATTAATACACCAATACTAACGACAATCAAAGAAATAACCGCTACAAATGTCCACAAGAAATCTTTCCATGAAAGCTTCCGAATTCCAATATCTTTCCACGACAGTTTATATCTTTTTATGCAAAAAAGATAAACTACAAACGTAAATATCACTGCCATTATAAGTCCCATTAATACTCCAGCATATAATGAGTTCCCTAGTATTTTTAAAGCATAATCATAAAAAAGAGATTCAATCATTACTGGTACAATCAGAAATACGAAAACAAATAAATATAAAATTTCTTTCCATCCCCACATACATTTTAAAGTCATCTACACCATCCCCCTATATCCTATTTTCTTTAGTATAAAAGATGACGTAACGTAACTTTCAAGCTACTTTTTTTAAAAGAATATAAGCATAATTTTTTCATAAAAAGCAAAAATTAACAGTGATAATTCAATTCTAAAAGGGTGGGCCTTATGACAGAGCAAAGCAATAACCAACAAAAAAATAAAACGAAGCATATGTTTCCATCACTTTCGGAAAATGTTAATTACATTGAAAATAAGCTCTGCCATTCTGATGATATAAAAAAATTAGATGTTCCTTTTCAAAATGGAAAAGGAACAATCTTATATATCGAATCTTTAGCAGACCCAAATTTACTTCATCAATTAGCTCTTGAACCATTATTAACTCGATCTGATTTGTCTTTAGAAAAAGCTTTTTCTACATTGAATATGAAAAAAGAAACAAATTTAAATTATGGTGTGCAACTTTTATTACAGGGTAAATCATTGTATTTCCATGAACATGTCGAAAGCTTTTGTACTTTTGAAACAGCTTTATCTTTAAAAAGGGACATAAAAGAGCCTGACAATGAAGGTGTTGTACGCGGACCACATTCTGGTTTTGTAGAAGATTTAGCTACTAATTTAGCCTCCGTACGGAAACTAATTAAGAGTCCAAATTTAGTCGTTAAATATTTTATCCTTGGTGAAGAGATGCACACGAAAGTAGCAATTGTTTATATGCAAAATATAGCTAATGATGATCTCGTCACAGAAGTAAAAAGAAGATTAGAAACGATTAAGACAGACGCACTCATGCCACCAGGCTACATACAAGAATTTATAGAAGATACGTCTTTCTCACCATTCCCACAGCAATTAAATACAGAGCGTCCAGATAGAACTGTTGCTAATTTAATGGAGGGACGAGTTGCTATTTTATCAGATGGAGATCCGACAGCACTTATCGTTCCCGTTACATTATTTGCTTTTTATCAATCACCAGATGATTATAATAACCGCTGGATTGTCGGTTCCTTCGTACGAATGATCCGCTTAGTAAGTTTCTTAATCGCTTTTCTCTTACCAGCTATATATATCGCAACCGTGGCGTTTCATCCTGATGTGTTGCCACTCGAACTCGTTTATACAATTAAAGCTTCATTAGAGAAAGTACCGCTTCCTCCGATTTTTGAGGCACTCTTAATGGAATTGATCTTCGAATTATTACGAGAAGCTGGTATTCGTCTGCCGAGCCGCGTTGGACAAACAATCGGTATTGTAGGTGGTTTAGTAATTGGTGATGCAATCGTAAAAGCCGGCCTCGTTTCTTATACAATGATTATCGTTGTAGCTTTAACTGCAATTGCATCTTTTCTCGTTCCATCAAACGACATGAGCTCAGCGGTTCGAATTCTTCGTTTTCCGTTAATGATCCTTGCTGCTATATTCGGATATGTAGGGATTTCATTTGGCTTAATTATAACTTTCGTTCACTTATGTCAGCTTCATTCTTTTCATACACCATATCTTTCTCCTCTTGCACCGATGCGAATAAAAGATATGAAAGATTCTTTTGTAAGACTTCCAATTTGGTCATTTTGGGAACGACCACATGATCCAAAGCCGAAAAAAATGCAACGACAACATGTAACAAGAGAGGATGAGAACGGTGACAAACACGCAAAGTAAAATTTCACTTGTTCAATTTACCTTTTTCGTTATTCAATGCCAAATTGGAGTTGGTATACTTTCTTTACCAAACCGCCTTCACCCCATTGCGAAAGGCGGTGGGTGGATTTCTGCTCTCATCGCTGGTCTTACAATTCAACTTATTATTATACTTATGTGGCTTTTCTTAAAACGCTTTCCTGATGCAGATATGTATGAAAGTGTTTGTATGCTATTTGGTAATAAAATCGGAAAGTTATTAGGTTTTTTTTATGTTTTTTATTTTACTCTTATCGGTATGACCGTCATGTTAAACGCTTGTAACGTCATTAAAGTATGGGTCTTACAAGCCACCCCTTGGTCTGCAATTCTCATACTATTTACAATAGCTTGTTGCTACGTAGCCTATAATACATTTAAAGTGATTGTACGATTTTATGTCATGGCTTCTATTCTTATTATCCCAATGGCACTTTTAATTGCACTTGGGCTCACACGAGCTGATTTTTCTTATATTTTTCCACTTACAGAGGCTGGATGGTGGAATATTATTCAAGCATCTAAAGAAACAATTACAGCAATGTATGGCTTTGAAATTATTCTTATTGCTTTTCCAAAAGTAAATGGTAATCCTGTAGCAAGACTAAAAGCGATTTCTATTGCTAATGGATTTGTAACGCTTTTTTATGCTTTTACCGTCTGGATTTGCTTTATCGTATTTAGTCCAAAGCAAATTGAGCTTATTCCAGAGCCAGTTGCTTACTTGTTACGCTCCTTGCATATTGGGATTGTAGATCGGACTGATTTAATTTTCATACCAATTTGGATGATAACTGTTGTAGCTTCTATTGCTAGTTATTACTGCGCTGCTTCAATCGGAATTGGGCATATATTCAACCTTGCTAATCATAAAAAAGCTGTCCCTATTGTTGGACTTATTTCTTTTAGCGTCGCCTTATTTATAGACACACCTGAACAATTAAAAGTCATTGCAAATTTCACTGATAAATTCACCTATATTTTCATCGTTGTCCTCCCTCTTTTATTTCTACTTTATTCTGTAATAAGAAATAAGAAAGGAGAGCAGTATGTTCAAAAAAAGAGTTAAATTATTTTTTATATTATGTGCTAGTTCATTCCTTTCTGGCTGTTGGGATCAAGAACCATTAAGAGAAGCACGATTAGCTTATAGTCTAGGCTACGATATTACGGAAGAAAATAAGCTTCAGCAAACCATTGAACTTGTAAAGAGCTCAAGTGGTGAACAATCTGCATTCGAAAATGAAGTACATTCAGCAACTGGTCATAACGTACGAGATACTAGCGATGCACTAAAAAAAAACGTAACAGGTAACATTCGTTATTTTAAATATGGTGTACAACTGTTAGGAACAAAAATACAAAAAAAAGGTCTACTTCCATACTTAGATGTTGCTTTTCGCGACCCAACGAATCCAACCGCATTAGTAAAGCTTATTGCAGTTGATGGCGAAACTTCTAAAATACTCGAGAAAAAAAAGGTAGGAAACTTATTAATTGGAGATTTTTTAAAGAAAAAGATCAAAAGCTTAGAAGATATGAGTGTTTTTCCGAAAGAAACTTTAGAAACAACCGTAACAAAGATGCTAGACCCTGGTAAAGACTTCACCCTACCCTCGATAAAACTAAAAGGAAAAGAGATTATAACAAATGGAATAGCCTTATTTAATAAAGATAAATTAACAGGCCTTTTACCTTCTCGGCAATCCGTACTCTTCGTATTGTTAATGGGGAATATGGGGGACAGCGCACATATTACACAAAAGCTTACAGGAAGTGATTCTTCTAACACAGCAGATTATTTAGCATTTGAAATTAGAAATGGGAAACTAAAAAGAGAATTAAACATAACAACTGACAAAAAAGGAAATGTTTACGCCCATCTAAAACTGAAACTGCAAGTAATCGCCCTTGAAGCCCCAAGAGATAATCTTTACAAGATGGATGAAAGAAAAAAACTAAATAAAGAACTGTCTAAACAGCTTACGAAAGAAGCTCAAAAGATAACGAAAAAGTTACAAAAAGCAAATTGTGATGCTTTTGGGATTGGCAGACATCTTATCGCTTATCATCCTGATTTATGGAAGAAAAAAAATTGGAATAAAGATTATGCAAAAGTAAAATTCAAACCAGAAGTAGACGTGAACATTTTATATAGCGGTGTCTTAAAATAAAAAGGTTGTATGCCCCGCGGGCATACAACCTTTTTATTTTGTATATCGATATACTATTGATTCATAAGGTCTTAAGTTAAGATTTGTAATATCTCTGCTTGGATCTTTATAATTTGATACTACTACTTCTTGTTTCATACAATCCAATTGAACATGAACTGGTACAGAATACGTTATTTCTTCTCCGTAGAAGTTATTTATAACAAGTAATACTTCATTATTTACAGTACGTGTATACGCCCAAATGTTAGGATGATTTTCATCTAAAACATCATATTTTCCGTCTGTAATTATATCGTATTTTTTTCTAAGTTCAATTAACTTTTTATAATGATAAAATACAGATTCTTTATCTTCTAATGTCTTCTCTACGTTTATTTCTTTAAAGTTTTCAGCCACTGAAATCCAAGGTGTACTTGTTGTAAAACCACTATTCACCTCTCCATTCCACTGCATCGGAGTACGTGAATTATCACGAGATTTTTGTTTTAAAATCCCTATAATCTCTTCTTTTGATAATCCTTCTTCTAGCTTTATATCATATATATTTAACGATTCCACATCACGATATTGCTCGATGGACTCGAATTTAGGATTCGTCATACCGATTTCTTCACCTTGGTAAATGTAAGGCGTTCCTTGCAACATATGCATAGCTGTCGCTAACATTTTCGCAGATTCATTTCGGTACTTCTCATCATCACCAAACCGTGAAACGATACGAGGCTGGTCATGATTACACCAGAATAACGCATTCCATCCTCCGCCCTTTTGCATTTCAATTTGCCAATTAGACATAATTTCTTTTAATTTAATGAAATCAAAATCAGCTTTCGTCCACTTATCACCATTCGGATAATCTACTTTTAAATGATGGAAACTAAACGTCATGCTTAGTTCATTGCGCTCAGGATTCGAATATTTAATACAATTATCAATTGTCGTAGATGACATTTCTCCAACTGTAATTACATCTTTCCCTTCAAAAACATTTTGGCTCATCTCTTGTAAATATTCATGGACGCGCGGACCATCTGTGTAATATTTACGCCCATCACTTGTAGCCGTGGTGCCTTCATCACTTAAAAATCTTTGATCTTTTGAAATTAAGTTAATAACATCGAGGCGGAATCCTTTTACACCTTTCTCCAACCAAAAGCGCATCATATCGTACACTTCTTCACGAAGCTTTTCATTTTCCCAGTTTAAATCAGCTTGCGTCTCATCAAATAGATGTAAAAAATATTGCCCTGTTTTCTCATCATATTTCCAAGCTGATCCTCCAAATTTAGACTGCCAATTATTCTTTTCATCACGCCAAATATAATAATTTCGATACGGACTATTCTTATCTTCTTTTGCTTCTTTAAACCACTTATGCTCCGTTGAACTATGATTTACAACGATATCAAGCATGATTTCAATGTCACGTACTTTCGCTTCTTTTAAAAGCTCTTCAAACTCTTCCATCGTCCCGTAAGATGGATCAATGCTGTAATAATCACTTACATCGTATCCATTGTCATTTTGTGGTGATCGGTATATCGGTGTTAACCAAATATAATCTACTCCGAGTTCTTTTAAATAATCTAGTTTCTCTGTAACCCCTTTTATATCACCGGTTTCTTTATTGTAATAGCTATTAAAGCTCTTCGGATAAATTTGATAAACTACACTTTTATGCCAATCCTTCATGCTTAATTTCCTCCTACTTCTGTTTTACTCGTTTCGCAAATAACCATGTTAACGTAAATGGGATTACAACTGCGATGATCATCCCTACAATAAACATTGGAATCGATTTCGGAATGATAGAAATAAATGCTGGCAATCCGCCAATTCCGATTGCTGGTGCCAATACACCATTTAATGTAATAAATATCGCTGCTATAGCAGACCCAATAATCGCTGCATAGAACGGGAATTTATTTCTTAAATTCACACCGAACATCGCTGGCTCTGTAATACCGAAGTACGCTGAGATTGCTGATGTTGATGCCATACTTTTATCATTTTGATTTTTAGAAATCCAGAACATCGCTAGTGCCGCACTACCTTGTGCAATGTTAGAAAGAGCAATCATCGGCCAAATAAATGTACCGCCGTGCTGTGCAATTAGCTGTAAATCAATTGCAATAAACATATGATGCATTCCTGTAATTACGAGCGGTGCATATAATGCTCCAAATAATACTGCTCCAACTACTGGTACCGTTTCATATACGCCAACTAATCCAGCCGTTAATAAATCGCCAATATGACGTGTAACTGGACCGATAATTCCTAACGCTAACACACCCGTTACAACGATTGTTGTAATTGGTACAACTAATAATTGAATTGCGTTTGGCACATGTTTCTTTAAGAAGATTTCAACTTTACTTAATACGAATGCTGCTACTAAAATGGGTAAAATTTGACCTTGATACCCTACCTTTTCAATTTGGAATAGCCCTAAAATATCGAAGTACTCAATCTTTTGTCCCTCTAAGCCAGTCGCTGCTTTTCCATAATCCCACGCGTTTAATAAGGCCGGATGCACAAGCATTAATCCCATAACAATCCCTAGTATTGGACTACCACCAAAGCGCTTCGTTGCTGACCAACCAACAAGTGCCGGTAAGAATACGAATGCTGTATTGGCCATCATATTAATTAAATCCCAAAGCCCACCTAAGTTCGGATATACTTCTAATAAATTTTTCCCATCAAAAAATAAGTCCTTTGCCCCTAACAGGTTATTAATCCCCATTAGTAAACCGGCCGTAATAATTGCTGGCAAAATCGGCATAAATACATCTGAAAATACTTTTACAAACTTTTGAACTGGATTTAATTTTTTATCCCCTGAACCTTTTACGTCAGCTACTGTCGATTCTTCCATACCTGCAAGCGTTATCAATTCAGCGTATACTCGATCGACATCACCTGGACCAATTACAATTTGAAATACCCCAGCGTTATGAAACGCTCCCTTTACTAATGAAACAGACTGTAATTTATCATTATCTATTTTATTTTCATCTTTTAAAGCGATACGTAGCCTCGTTACACAGTGCGCAGCTTGTTCAATATTGTCTTTCCCACCAATATACTGCAACACTTCTTCTGCTGTTTTACGATAGTCTTTCCCCATATTCCCGTCCCTCTTTTCTTTTTTTGATACCGTTTACACTTACATATTAACTCGTATATATAAGTTAGTCAACACTCGTATATATAAGTTGATGATTTTTTTTATAAATAAAGAGATGGAACGATTATTTCGCTCCATCTCTTTATTTTCTTCGCGCCACATCCGAAAAGTGAAAAATATCTAAGCGGTGACGTGATTCCGTATATTCGAACTGACTCCCATCGTATAAATGAGTAAAGTTTTTTACAACGACAACATAGTCTGTTCCATTTAAATCTAAATACTTTCGGTCATCATCTGTACATGGTTGTACTTCAATTACCCGCTGTGAATAGCTGATATGTAGCCCTAATTCTTTCTCAATGTATTTATAAATCGATGTAGTTGCAATTTCTCTCGTTAATCCTGGAATATATTCCGATACAAAATGGTTTATATCTAAAATTACTTTTTCTCCATCAATATTTCGTACACGTTTAATATGATCTATTTCCGTTTTTTCTTTCACGTTTAATAGCTTTGCTATATCTTGTGTCGCTTTCATTTTCTCTATTTCCACGACTTCTGTAATACAATGACGTCCTAAACGTTCATTTTCTTCTTGAAAACTTACAATACCACCAAAGTTAAATTCAATGTTTTTGCGCTTTAATACAAAAACACCTTTTCCGTGTATTTTTTGAACATATCCACGCTCTTGCAATAAATCTACAGCTTTTCTTACAGTACCCCTACTTGCCTCATACTGCTTCATTAATTCCGTTTCTGATGGAATTTTACATCCTTCTTTTAATTGTTTATTATCAATAGACTTGCTGATTTCTGTATAAATTTGTTCATACTTACTCATCATCTACAATAGCCCCTTGTCACCTTCTAGTTCTATATGTATTATACCACGCTATACTCTTCTGCCAATCTCTCACTTATTTTCCAGTACAAGAAAACTATAGGTAAATATTTAGTCTCTAAAACGTATTTTTATAAATTTTTCTTTTCATTCAAAAAAACATGTAGTATACTAACTTCAAAATCAGAGGAGAAAGGGAGCAAAGAACTATGCTTACTTATACAACTGTAGTTACATTTGCACAAAAACATCATCATCATACTTAACCCTTGAAACCTAGCGGAAAAATTACGCGTAGGTACAAGGGTTATTCCCGTTGTACCTACGCTTTGGCAAAGAGCCATGTAGGTATTTTTTATCTACATGGCTCTTTTTTTATTGCCAAAAATGCTAGTAAAAAATGATGTTTAAGCAAAACTTACTACAAAGGAGTTAACAAAAATGGAAACGAAAAAATGGGGATTATGGATTTTAACAGCTTTTGTTATCGGGAATATGGTTGGCGGTGGCGTATTTATGCTCCCAGCAAATTTAGCACACGTATCAGGTCCAATGGGATCTACACTGGCATGGAGTATTACAGGACTTGGTGTATTTATGATTGCACTCGTATTTGGAAATTTAGCAATTCGTAAACCAGAATTAAAAGCAGGACCACAAAGTTACGCCCAAGCAATGTTTACTTCTCAAAAGACAGGTAAAGTTGCAGGATATAGTATGGCTTGGGGATACTGGGCTGCTAACTGGGCTGCTACAGCATCTGTAATTATTTCCTTTGCAGGCTATTTATCAACATTCTTCCCAGTTTTACAAAGTAAGCAAATTCTCTTTTCAACAAACGGATTTTCATTAGAACTTGGAAAAGCTTTAACCTTCATAGTATGTAGTATGATGCTATGGGGAATTCAATATATTCTTTCTCAAAATATTGATAGAGCAGGAAATATGAACCTTCTTGCAACAATCGCAAAAATCATCGGATTTACAATGTTTATTGTAATCACATTATTCATTTTCAATGCCTCTAATTTCGGGGACGGTCAAACATTTATGAATGAAGCTGGACAACCTATTTCGTTGGGTGGACAAATAAATTCCGCTGCTATTGCAACACTTTGGGCGTTTATCGGTATTGAGTCAGCAGTTATGCTCTCTAACCGTGCAAAATCTCAACACGATGTTAAGAAAGCTACGATTTTCGGATTAATCATCGCTCTTCTTATTTACATGGCAATTACTCTACTAACAATGGGCGCTCTTCCACAAGACGCTTTAAAAGAGTCTCAAAAACCATTAGTAGATGCATTAAATCTAGCAATTGGTACTAAAGGCGCTTATATAATGGCCTTACTCGCACTCGTATCTTTATTCGGCTCTACTGTAGGATGGATCGTTGTTAGCTCAGAAGTACCTTACCAGGCTGCTAAAAATGGACTTTTCCCTAAGTTTTTCAGTAAAACAAATAAAAAAGGTAGTCCTTCAAAATCATTATTTATTACAAATGTGATGACGCAAATTTTCTTATTCTCAACGATTTCTGGTACTGTTTCAGAAGCATATAATTTCGCTATTGTTGTAGCGACATTAGCATATTTAATCCCGTACCTCGTTTCTACCTTGTACCAGTTAAAATTAGTTATTACGGGGGAAACGTATGATATAATGCCTGGATCTCGAGTAAAAGATGGGATCATTACTGCATTAGCATTTTTATATTCCTTATGGGTTATTAAAACGGGAACTGCTGATTTAAAAACATTCTTCTTAGGCATTGGTTTGTTTGTATTAGGTCTTATTCTTTATCCAGTTTTAATGAAAGATTCACAAAAAAAACAATAAAAAAGAGAAGCTTTTCGCTTCTCTTTTTTTATTAAAAATCAGTTAATAACTTTTCTTTTAGTTCCCCTATATCTAACGGTTTCGCATAATAAAAACCTTGTACAAAGTCGCAACTCATTGATTTTAATAAACTTTCTTGTTCTACCGTTTCTACCCCTTCAGCAACCACTAATAAATTTAAACTATGGGCGATTTCAATAACCGATTTTACAATCGTTCGCTCTGGTTGTGCATGATCATAATGAAACTCACGAATAAAATTACGATCAATTTTCACAATATCAAGTGGTAGTTGTTTTAAATAATATAATGAGGAATACCCTGTTCCGAAATCGTCTAAAGCAATTAAAATTCCCATACTTCTTAATTCTTGTAATGTAGCAATAATATAATCAAAATGACGTACAGCTATACTTTCTGTTATTTCTAATATTAAACGATTTGGCGGAAACCCTGTTCGCTTCAATATACTACGAACAGATAAAATAAATCGCTTTTGCATCAATTGTTGTATTGATAAATTAACAGATAACTTCAGTCCCTCTTGATAATCTGGTAAAGTTTTAAACAGTCGACATGACTTTTCTAGTACCCAGTCTCCTAGTTTTATAATAAGTCCACACTCTTCAGCTACAGGGATAAATTCACTTGGCGAAATAGGACCTTCTTCTGTCTTACAGCGTACTAAAGCCTCAATACCAGTACATTTCTTTGTTTTCAAATCAATAATGGGTTGTAATGCCACTTTTAATTCTTCGTCACGAATCGCTTTTTGCAAAGCAAATTCTATTTTCATTCTACGGTTTATTTTCGCACGTAATTCATCTGTAAAGAAGCACGCCACATTTCTTCCTTGCTCTTTCGCACTATACATGGCTAAATCCGAATTTTTTAATAACGTTTCAACGTCTTTTCCATCTTGCGGATAGGAACAAAGTCCTAGACTAGCTGAAATATATACTTCATGACCTTCAAGCATAAATGGCGCTTGAAAGCATGACAACACGGATGTCGCTAACTGCCTCATCTCATCATGTGTATGAGTTTTTGTTAACAGTACAAATTCGTCGCCACCAAGCCTAGCTAGAACATCTTTCTCTCCTAGCACATAATGCAACCGTGAAGCAACTTCGCTTAAAAGTAAATCTCCTATCATATGACCTAACGTATCATTCACTAATTTAAAACGATCTAAATCAAAGTAAATCATGCCAAACTCTATTTTCTCTGCAATCATCTTATTTACAGTCGTAATTAACTGTAAACGGTTCGGTAAACTTGTTAACGCATCATGATAAGCAAGTTCCCTATAACGACTTTCGCTTAATCGTAATCTTTGTTCTGCTTCTTTCCTACTACTTATATCATTTCGAATTGCAATAAATTGATAAGGTTCTCCCTTTTCATTTAAAAATGGAACAATTGTTGTTTTAACCCAATAATACGTACCATCTTTTGCTTGATTTCGAATTTCCCCCGTCCAAACTTTCCCACTCAAAATACGCTTCCATAGGATTTGAAAAAATGCTTTCGGATGATATCCGGAATTTAAAATACGGTGATCTTTTCCTATTAACTCTTCTCTTTTATATTTTGAGATTTTACAAAATTTATCATTCACATATGTAATAAGACCATTTCGGTCTGTAATAGCAACAATTGAAGACTCATCTAATGCTAATTTTAAATCTTGCAATGAAGAGTCATATAATGCATGACCTCTTTGTTCTAGCATGCGCACCTCTCCTTGCTTCCTATCTGACTAAAACACAACTCGTTTCTCTTCATAGAAATAGAGATATTTCATTTTCTAACAATACGCCTTTACATAAAATGAAACTTTAATCAGTGGGGGGTGTCCATCCCCCACTGATTATTAGCCTTCACCAATCGGGCTTTTATCTCCCACCTAACTTCCTCACATTCACCGAATTTTGAGGTGGGAGTCTTACTGCCCGTTAATGCGGGATAAATCACAATTTTTTTCTAAATAGGCCGATTAAAATAACATAATATTATTTATAAAAAAAAGCAATATGGTGCTGTTTTAATTATAGTAGAAGCTTCTCATCTCTCTACTTATCTAAGCTTATTATACAGTATTCTCTTACATTCTTTGAATTTGTAAAGTGACAATTTCATCACTATTAGCCTCTGCTCCCTACTAATACGACCTCACACCTAACCTCTTTTATTTCATTAAATGTTAAGATGTAAATCTAACTGCCGATACATAATGAAATAGAGATTAATATACAAAATGCAACGATTCACGAATACTAATATAAAGTGAAACTTTAATCAGTGGGGGGTTTACTACCCACAAATAGCGGGATAAAGCCAAAATTTTCATTTAACATATTGAATTATAATAACAACATATTAACATATTTTCACCTTGTTTTTGGAAATATTTTATAAATAAAGTATTAAACTAAAAAAGAGGATATCCTCTTTTTTAGTTTAATACTGATATGGTATTTGCTGATAACCCGGGTATGGCATTGGATATGGTGCTGGATACGTTACTGGGTACGGTGCTGGATAGTAGCCTCCACCTGCTGCACCCGTTAATGCGCCAGCTGTAAGCCCACCTAACATGCCTCCAGCAAAACTTCCTGGGAAAAATCCTCCGCCCCACGAGCCTCCACCCCAGCCCCATCCACCACCGTGATGATGATGATGATCATAATGATTGTGCCCACCATGGTGATTATGTCCGCCATTATGATGGTGCCCTCCATGATTATGACGATAATACAATCCATTATTTTCTATATAATTCATTATTCCCCTCTCCTTTCCATTTCCTCACCTTAATAAGAAGAATTCGCGTAATATGGATAACCCTATCCTGGGCTTCATAATGCACCTGCTACAAATCCAGGAAAGAAACCTCATTCCCTTTCCTATATAAGAGGCAAGGTTTTTGTCCCTCCTACACTGATCATTAACCAGCAAATAGTGGGATAACAACGTAACAATATACTGTATGTAGGACAAATGCGGAAAGTATATGACAAATGTCTATATTTTGTAAAAAAAACAAAACACTTTATAATAAGGATGTCAGATTATATCTTCTATTTAAGAAGTCTATATTTAAGAAAGATTAGAGGAATTATATAGAAATGAAGAAACCTATCGTTCAATTATTATTAATATTTACAATCGTATCTATCGTTCTTTTCCTATTAAATACATCGGTTATTTCTTTATATACGTTTGTTGGTGCTCTATGGTCCATCACAATCGTAGGAATTTCATTCGTTATTTTTATCGAAAATAGATCACCCCAAAGCACCTTAGCGTGGTTTTTAGTATTAGCACTTCTTCCTGTTGTAGGTGTACTTTTATACTCTATTTTCGGGCGTAGCCGTTGGAGAAGAAAAAAACATCTTCATCGTTCAGAAGAACAAAGAAAATTATTCCGCGAAATATTAGAAGGAAGACGACTAGAATTATCACTCACAGTCCCATTACATGAACGTTCTATACATTTAACAGAAGTCGTACAAAAATTCGGAGGCGGGCCTGCCGCGGATAGAACGACAACAAAACTTTTAACAAACGGTGATCAAACCTTTTCAGAAATTTTGAACGCAATCGAGAATGCAAAACATCACATACATATTCAATACTATATTTATAAATCTGATGAGATTGGTAAAAAAGTACGCGATGCTTTAATACAAAAAGCAAAAGATGGTGTTATTGTACGCTTCCTTTATGATGGACTCGGAAGTAATACGTTAAGACGACGATTTTTACAACCTATGAAAAAAGTTGGAATTGAAATTGTCGAATTTGACCCTATTTTTTCAGCTTGGTTACTCGAGACAGTTAATTATCGTAATCACCGTAAAATCGTCATTGTAGATGGAGAAATTGGTTTTACCGGAGGGCTCAACGTCGGTGATGAATATCTTGGTCGCTCAAAAAAATTCCCTGTTTGGCGTGATAGTCATTTAAAAATAGAAGGAAAAGCATTGTATAAATTACAAGCCATCTTTCTAGAAGATTGGCTTTATGCGTCTAGTGGATTGAATACTTATTCTTGGGATCAATTTATGAATAGACAATACTTCCCAGGAAAAGAAATTCCGGATGCAGAAGGTGCGGTGCAAATTGTAGCAAGTGGACCAAGCTCAGATGATAAAAGTATTCGTAATACATTACTAGCTATTATGGGCTCAGCCAAAAAATCTATTTGGATCGCTACACCATACTTTATTCCGGATCAAGAAACTTTAACATTATTACGCCTAAGTGCAATATCTGGCATAGATGTACGTATTTTATATCCTGGTAAGAGTGATAGTATTATTAGCGATCAAGCATCTCAATCCTATTTCACTCCACTTTTAAAAGCTGGTGCTTCTATTTACAGTTATAAAGATGGATTTATGCATGCAAAAATTGTACTCGTTGATGATACAATCGCAACAATTGGAACAGCAAATATGGATGTACGTAGCTTTGAATTGAATTATGAAATTATTAGCGTACTATATGAATCCGAAACCGTTCATGATATTAAACATGATTTTGAAGAAGACTTTAAACACTCCAATGAAATTAAATGGAACTCGTTCCAAAAAAGAAGTATCAAAAAAAGAATATTAGAGTCCTTTATGCGACTCATTTCTCCTTTACTATAAGCAATCAATGTGATATTGATTGCTTTTTCTTTTATATTTCCCCCTTCTCCTTTTCTTTGCATACCATATTAAAACAAGTTATCATAAGATGTATTACTTTATGAAAATAATGTTAGGTGGGAAATACATGTTAGAACAATTTCATATACATTCTGATTTAAAACAGCAGCTTTCTACAATTCATGAAAAGAATAAACAAGAAGCTGGTGAAAATGCACATTTAATTGGCAAGAAAATATATAAAGCATCTGATAACAGCATTATTGAAGATGCCATTACAGCACTTTTACTTGGTAAAAACATTCTATTAAAAGGGCCAACTGGTAGTGGTAAAACCGTACTAGCAGAAACTCTTTCTTCTTTATTCCAAAAACCAATGCATAGCATTAACTGTTCTGTCGATTTAGATGTGGAAGGTATTTTAGGATACAACACATTACAAACGAAAGACGGCGCATCTGAAGTTACGTTCGTTAACGGTCCTCTTATGAAAGCAATGAAGAACGGTCATTTCTTATATATTGATGAAATCAATATGGCAAAACCTGAAACGTTACCACTTCTTCACGGCGCATTAGATTACCGTAAAATGATTACAAACCCATTTACACAAGAAGTTGTATACGGTGATGACGAATATCGCGTAATTGCTGCGATTAACGAAGGTTATGTTGGGACAAGTGAACTAAACGAAGCTTTAAAAAACCGTTTCGTTATTATTGAAGTTCCTTACATTCAAGGTGATACATTAAAAGAGCTATTACTATCTGAATCAAAATTAAATGATGTTGCAACAATTGAAAAGTTCGTTGCATTCGCAAGCGATCTTATGCCTTTAGCTCGTGATGGGCGCGTAAGTGAAGAAGCCGCTAGTATTCGTGGCATTATCGATGCATGTGATTTAGGTGTATATATTCCTGTTATGCGTGCAATTGAACGTAGTATTATCGCAAAATTAAACGATGAAACAGAACAAATGACTGTCCGTGAATTAGCAGAAAGTTATTTCTTTGAGGGATAATTCATGAGACAAATTTTTAGTGACAAAAAAATTGATGCGTCGCTGTTTCTACAAATGGAAAACTTAATGTATGCTCTTCTAAAAGAAGACGATGCCTATCTTGAGTATGGCTATAAAGCATACTACGACGAAATTGAAAAAAAGGTTGTCATTAGTCACTTTTGGGATGATCGAAAAGAAGAGGATACAGTAATCGGATTAAAAAGCGAAGTGTTCTTAAAGGCACTTGGTAATAAACATTACTCGGACATGACTTTAATTCGTTCTTATGCGATTGAGTTACAAGAATCGCCTCTAAAAAAGTTTTTAACACAATTATTTGTTCTATTAGAAGATTTACGTGTTGAGGAAATCGTCAAAAATTTACGTCCTGGCACAAAGCATATTTTTAAACGCCGAAAAGAAATGTATCGCAATTACTTTGGCTCACAAAATGAAATAAATCGTGTTCGTAACTATCACGGTGATCGTCTATTTTGTCTATGCTATCTTTCATTAACGAGTGATAAATATGAAATGTTTAATAATGAATATTTCGAGCAAATTGAATCAATTTTGCATGAAACATTCCAAGCTCGTAATACGGAAGATATTATGTATATTGTTGAGAAAATTCGCTATCGTTTAGAAGGACTTCTTGAAAGTGATATGCTTAATAATTATTTCGGACATGCACCGCTTTATTTATCTGTTATTACAGATGAGAAAGACAGTCGCGCTGAAAAATTAGCAAATGATGATACGCAGCTCCTAGATGACGATGATAACAAAAACAAAATGGATGAAAGCTTCTCGACATGGCACCGTGAAAATAAAAACAATGAAAACGAGAACTTTTTACGCTTTGATTTAGAAAGCGGAACAAAAACAAATATGATGGGTGATACTGCTCGTGAATCAGAAGATGGTGACCAAGCACTTGGTTCTGTACAAGGTACTTCCCAAAAAAGTACACAATCTAACTTTGATGGTGCTGATACAGAGGAAGCAAGAGCGTCTCATGCTTCTAGCCAAAACGACGGTGCATACGGCAAGTATAATGTGGGAGCTTCTCATACATTTAAAGAAGCTCGCAAATCGAATACTGATGAGAAAAAAGATTACCAAGCTATCAAATCAGTCGTTAATAAAGATGTAAAAGAATTAAAGAAAATTATCGAAAAAACAATTGAAAACAAAACGAATGCAAACAGTGATAAATATTACGGAAGGCTTCGTAAGAAATTCCTTCGTATTTATACTGAAAAGCAGCCGCGTATGTTTTATAAAAAAGGACAAGAATCACAAGAGCTCGACGTTGCATTCCAACTATTAGTGGACTGCTCTGGTTCTATGTATAACAAAATGGAAGAAACGAAGAAGAGTGTGGTCCTATTCCATGAAGCTTTAAAATCTTTAAAAATCCCGCACGCTATTAGTGGATTTTGGGAAGATGCTTCTAGTGCTAAACCTGAAGATAAACCGAACGTTATCCATGAAGTTGTTACGTATAAAAACTCAACCTTACCAAACGTCGGTCCAGAAATTATGCAACTTCGCGAAGAAGAAGATAACCGCGACGGGTATATTATTCGTATCGTTTCCGAAAAGCTTGCGAAAAGACCAGAAAAACATAAATTCTTACTTGTCTTTACAGACGGTGAGCCTTCTGCGCTAGACTATCAACAAGACGGTATTTTAGATACGCATGAAGCTGTCAAACTTGCTCGTAAAAGTGGTATGGAAGTAATCGGAATCTTCATCGAAGAAGGCGAAGCGAAAGAAGCAACTTATCAATTAATGAAGAACATTTATAACCATCACTTCTTAGTTGCAAATCATGCTGAAGATTTACGCCTGAAGATTAAACCATTGTTGAAGAAACTATTACTGAAGACGATTGAATAGAAAACAGGAGCCTTGTGGCTCCTGTTTTTTCGTTCACTCACTGTGTTTCTGGTTGAAATTTATATGGAATGGCTACTTCTAACAATGCTTCAAATCCCCCATCGTAGAATGGGAATCGTTCATTTGCGATTGTCCGATCCACCCACTCGATTGCGGAAATTTCTTCTTCATCTTCTGCACCAAGTTCACCTGTTACAATATTTGCTCGGAATGTAAAAAACAACGCATGATTCCCTGGTTCTTCAAAGAATTTTTCATTGATCGCAACAAGTCCACCTGCCGCAGCAGTTAAACCTGTCTCTTCTTTCACTTCTCTTACTAGTGCTTGCTCTAACGTTTCTCCTTTTTCAACAGCCCCGCCTGGCAATGACCAAACGTTTTGTTCTATATTATGTACCATTAATATTTTATCTTTTTCGCTATCGTGTATTAATGCATATACAACATCAACTCTTTGCATGTTGCTTTTCTCCCTTCCTAAAATAATTAAGAGCCAATTCCTAAGAATCGGCTCTTCCTATTAATTCATTACTAACTCAGATGCGAGCTTTTTTTTTAACTTAGCCAGCATATCAGTTGTCATTCTGTCTAAATCATATTCTGCTTTAAAGCCCCACTCTTTCATTGCTGCTGTTGCATCAATAGAGTTCGGCCAGCTATCAGCGATTGTTTGACGAGCTGGATCTACTGCGTAATCCATTGTAAAGTTCGGAATGTGTTTACGGATTGATGCTGCAATTTGCTCTGGTTCAAAGCTCATTGCTGTAATGTTAAACGCATTTCTATGAACTAGTTTATTTGGATCAGCTTCCATTAATGAGATGATTGCTTGTAAAGCATCTGGCATATACATCATGTCCATGTATGTTCCTTCTGCAATGTATGAGGTGTATGTACCTTTTTTAATCGCCTCATAATAAATTTCAACTGCATAGTCAGTTGTTCCGCCTCCTGGAGGAGCTACGTAAGAAATTAAGCCTGGGAAACGTACACCGCGCGTATCAACGCCAAACTTTTGATGATAATAATCACATAATAATTCTCCTGCTACTTTGTTTACCCCATACATCGTAGTAGGACGCTGAATTGTATCTTGTGGTGTATTATCTTTTGGCGTTGATGGACCAAATGCACCGATAGAACTTGGCGTGAAAAACTTACAGTTTAATTCACGTGCTGCTTCTAATGCATTTACAAGTCCGCCCATATTTAAATTCCAAGCAAATAACGGATTTTTTTCTGCAGTTGCTGAAAGTAAAGCCGCTAAATGAATAATTGTATCTACTTCATTACGCTTTGCAATATCATGTAATTTTTGTCCATCCGTTACATCTAACGTTTCAAATGGACCAGACGTTACTACTTCACTGTCTGTTTCACGAATATCTGTTGCAATAACATTTGATGCGCCGTATACATCACGAAGTTTCATTACTAGTTCAGAACCAATTTGCCCTAAAGAACCGGTTACTAGAATTTTTTTCATTTTTCCCACTCCCCATTTGCAAGCTATTCAAAAGATGTCGTTACTTAAATGATACCCATTTCTTTCCCTACTTTTTCATACTTACGAACTGCTTCATCTAGCATTTCTTTCGTATGAGCTGCTGTAGGCATATTACGAACGCGTCCCATTCCTTTTGCTACGGTTGGGAATACGATAGATTTTGCGTAAACGCCTTCTTCATTTAGACGTTTACTAAATTCTTGTGTTAATACTTCATCACCAATAATACAAGGTGTAATTGGTGTTTCACTTTCTCCAATGTTAAAGCCAAGTTCTTTTAACCCTTGTTTTAAATAGCGACCATTTTCCCATAAACGATCGTGTAACTCTGTGCTTTCCATTAGAATTTCAATTGATCTCATACAAGCAGCTGCATCAGCTGGTGTTAAAGCTGTTGAGAATAAGAATGGACGTGAACGCACTTTTAACCAATCGATTAAGTTTTGTTTCCCAGCTACATATCCACCAATTACCCCAATTGCTTTTGATAATGTACCGATTTGGAAATCAACTTTATCAGAAAGACCGAAATGTTTTACAGTGCCTGCACCTTTGCCAAGTACACCTGAACCGTGTGCATCATCTACATATGTCATTAAATCCAGCTCTTCTGCAATTTCAACAATCTCTGGTAATTTTGCAATATCTCCATCCATTGAGAAAACACCGTCTGTAATAACCATTAATTTATTATAAAGACCTGATTCTTTTGCCTCGATTGCTTTTTTGCGTAAATCTTCCATATCAGAATGCTTATAAACGATGATTTTCGCTCTTGATAGACGACTACCATCAATAATAGATGCATGGTTTAATTCATCTGAAAGAATCGCATCATTTTTATCCATAACAGCTGAAATCGCTGCCATATTACAGTTAAATCCTGATTGATAAGCAATTGCTGCTTCTGTATGTTTAAACTTTGCAATTGTTTCTTCTAATTTAATATGCAAATCTAAAGTACCGTTAATTGTACGAACAGCTCCTGCTCCAACGCCGTACTTATGAATTGCACCAATTGCTGCTTCTTGTAAGCGATTATCAGTCGCTAATCCAAGATAGTTGTTTGAAGATAAGTTAATATATTCTTTTCCGCCAATTGTAATAATCGGTCCATTTGGACTTTCAAGCGGATCAATTACGTTATAAAGCCCCTTTGATTTTAAATCCTCTAAATTTTCTTCTAAAAAGTTTGCAAGTGTTTTACTAGACATCGTGAAGCCTCCCATCGTTCATGTAAGCGGATTATTATCTTAATAGTTCTAATAATCCCTCTACTAGCTTAACACGTTTTCAGAATTTATTATAGAAAAATAGTTTAAAGAAACCGCTTACAATTTCAGATTATATATGATTCATTACAAGAAATCTATCATTTACTTTTCATATTTGATAGAATTAAAAAAATATTTAGGAGGCTTTTAAAATGGCATTTACTGAATCTGATGTATATAATAACGAAGCATTTTTTGAGCAATATATGAAACGAAGATACCGCGAAAATAGCCCGAATGAATCGATTGAAAGGCCGACATTCTTTCAGCTCATTGGTAATGTACAAGGAAAGAATGTTCTCGATTTAGGTTGTGGTGACGCTAAATTTGGCGTGGAATTATTAGAACATGGATGCCACTCTTACACTGGTATTGAAGGCTCCGAGCTTATGTATGAAAAAGCTAAAAAACAACTAGAAAATAAAAATGGCACCGTTCATTTTTTAAACCTCAAAGACTACACATACCCTCCTTCTACTTTTGATTTAGTAACATCTAGACTCGCCTTACATTATATTGAACACCTTGATATCATTTTTCAAAATGTGTTTCAAACTTTAAAAACAAACGGAACCTTCACCTTTAGCGTTCAACATCCCGTTATTACCTCTTCATTTGAAAGCTTGCAAACGAGTGGTAAAAGAACTAGTTGGCTCGTCGATGATTATTTCAAAACAGGAAAACGAGTTGAGCCATGGATTGATCAAGAAGTTATTAAATATCACCGGACTACGGAAGAATATTTTACATTATTACAACAAGCAGGATTTACGATTACAAACTTAAAAGAAGCTACACCAAATCGAAACTGTTTTCAAGATGAAGAAGAATATGAACGACGTTTACGTATTCCCCTTTTTCTATTATTTTCTTGCCGAAAATAAAGTGAAACTTTAATCAGTGGGGGATGTTCATCCCCCACTGATTATTAGCCCTCACCAATCGGGCTTTTACAGGCAGTTGATCCCCCAACCAGCTTCTTTGCTTTCGCTGAATTTTGAGATGGGGATCTTACTGCCCTCAAATAGCGGGGTAAAAAAGACGATGAATCCTCATCGTCTTTTTTCGTTATCTCATCGCTTGAACAGCCTCTTTAAGTACACGTCTTCCTCTTCCATGTGGGATACAGAGCGGTGTCCCGAATAACGGATCAGCGCTTATTTGACACTCCATACGGAATACATCCCGAACTAACTTCTGGTCAATAACTTCTTCTGGTTTACCTTGCGCATATATTTGTTTATCTTGAATAGCTACAATATTGTCTGCATAACGACATGCCAAATTTAAATCGTGCAATACCATAACAATCGTTCTTTGCTCTGTTTCATTTAATTCGAATAATAAATCTAACACTTCAATTTGGTGCGTCATATCTAAATATGTAGTCGGCTCATCAAGCAAAATAATATCTGTATCTTGTGCAAGGGTCATTGCAATCCAGGCACGTTGACGTTGTCCACCTGAAAGGGCATGAACATCACGCTCAGCAAATTCTGTCATACCCGTTGCAGCAAGCGCTTTTTGTACCATTTCCTCATCTTTTTCGGACCATTGCTTCAGCCATGTTTGATATGGATAACGTCCTTGCTTTACAAGTTGCAATACTGTAAGTCCTTCTGGAGCTTGTGGCCCTTGCGGTAAAATTGCCATTTGGCGAGCAATTTGCTTCGTTTGCATACTTTGAATTGCTTGATTATCTAACAAAATGTCACCGGTTGTTGGCTTTAATAATCTAGCTAGTGAACGTAATAAAGTTGATTTCCCACAACCGTTAGAACCGATTAAGATTGTAATTTTCCCTTTTGGAATTTCTAAATTCAGCTCATCAATAATAATCGTTTCACCATACGACAGCGTCAAGCGTTTCGTCTCCAATGCTTTTTGCATATTAATCTCCCTTTATGAATTCCGACTTTTATAAAGTAAATAAATAAAATAAGGTGCACCAATTGCTGATGTAAATACCCCTGCTGGAATTTCAAGTGGTGTGAAAACTGTACGCCCAATTAAATCTGCAGCGAGTACTAGAATTGCACCGATAATCGCCGCAACTGGGAGCAATGCACCGTAGAAAGAGCCAACTAATCTTCGCGAAATATGAGGTGCCATTAAACCAACAAATCCAATTCCTCCTGCAAAGGCAACTGCCCCGCCAATTAAAGCTGTACTAAGTAACAACATAAATACACGCGACTTCGTTAAAGGAACACCAAGTCCCACTGCTATATCATCCCCTAGCTCTTGTGCATTTAAATGTCTCGCAGCGATAAATGATATTGTCGTTAAAATGAGAACCCACGGCGCAAGTACCATAACATTTTGCCATGAAGAACCGTAAACAGTACCTGTGATCCATACATTCGCTTGACTTGCTTGATAAATTGGTGCTAACAACATAAATAAAGTTGTTGCTGCTTTCGTTAATGCCCAAAATCCAACACCAATTAAAACAAGACTAATCGGTGATAACCCGTCATTTCTCCATGCAAATAAATATACAAACAACGCTACAATCGTTGCACCAGCAAAAGCTGCTAATGGCATATAATGAATGCTTACTGTTAGCGCATTATTTTTATCACTAAATATAGCTAAAAATAGTACAACTGCAACACTTGCCCCGCCCGTAATCCCGATGATATCAGGAGAAGCCAGTGGATTTCGAACGAGCCCTTGTAAAATACAGCCCGCTACAGCAAGTGCGATTCCTACAAGGATGGCAATTAAAATACGCGGCATACGAAATTTATTTACAACCATATTTGACATCGCATCGCCATTTCCCGTAATCGCTTGCCATACATCATAAGGAGCAATTTTCATATCTCCCATACCTGCACTCGCAAAAAATAATCCTATTAAAACAACTAGTAAACTAAACAAGACTAGAACAGCTCGTTTATACATTAAAAACGAGAGCACACCTTTTCCTATACGAAACGGAATATACTTCTTCATTTGCTAAACCCTCTCTTACGTGCAATATAAATAAAGAATGGGGCCCCGATAAATGCTGTCATAACCCCTACTGGTACTTCTTGTGGCATAATGACATATCTAGCTGCTATATCAGCTAAGAGTAATAGTATTGCACCTAACAATCCGCTATACGGTACTCTCCACCTGTGATCTACTCCAACAAGGAATCTGGCAAAATACGGAGTAACAATACCAATAAATCCAATTGGACCAGCGACCGCAACTGAACCACCAGACAGCAATACAATAATAAGTAGTACGAATGATTTCGTTAAAATTGTTCGTTGTCCAAGTCCTTTTGCAACGTCTTCCCCCATCATTAATGTGTTTACTTTCCCTGCCATCATAAGAGATGCGATCCAGCCTATTAATAAATATGGGAATACAGATTGTAAAATTTCTAACTTTCTTCCTTGCACAGATCCGGCAAGCCAAAATAACACTTCTTCAAATGCTTTTTCATTTAAAACAAGTAACCCTTGTGTTAATGATGAAAATAACGCACTGATTGCAACACCTGCTAACGTTAACTTAAGAGGTGTTGTCCCTTCTTTTCCTAAAGAACTAGAGGCGAATACAAGTACTGCTGCAACTGCCGCTCCTAAAAAGGCAATCCAAGTGAAAGCCGATAAAGACGTAACGGAAAAAAGTACAATTGCTACAACTATAAAGAACGCAGCGCCTGAATTTAATCCAATAAAATCTGGAGAAGCAAGCGGATTCTTTGTTAAAGTTTGCATTAAACAACCCGCAATGGCTAAACTAGCACCAACACTAGCTGCAATTAATGCCCTTGGTAGACGCACATTTTGAATAATAATATGTTCATTGGAACCATTAAAATGAAAAAAAGCATCTAACGCTAATTTCCAACTCGTATTTGTATACCCGAAAATAATACTTCCCCAAATACAAATAACGACTGCAATGATTCCAACAAATAATCCAATCCATTTTGCTTGATTTGTTTTTAATAACATGCAGCGTTTCCCCTTCAATGTATAATGATACGTTGTAAGTGTATTTCAACTTAATTCTCATTGTCAATGATAATGAGAATTATTTTCATTGACAAATGGACCATGAAGTATTACTATCATGCTTGCTATTGAAAAAACTTCTCAGTATGTAGGGGGTACATAATGAAATTTATGCGAAAGAACTCGTTTACAGTATTTGTATTTTTACTAGCCTTTTCATTACTTTTAAGTGCTTGTGGAAAATCAAATACTAAAGAGGAAACAAAAGAAGATACGAAAAAAGAAATGATTACGGTTGAACATGCAATGGGTAAAACAGAAGTTCCTGCTAATCCAAAACGTGTAGTTATTTTAACAAATGAAGGAACTGAAGCTTTACTTGAGTTAGGGGTAAAACCAGTTGGTGCTGTAAAATCTTGGACTGGTGATCCGTGGTATCCACATATTAAAGACAAAATGAAAGATGTAAAAGTTGTTGGTGATGAAGGACAAGTTAACGTTGAAACAATTGCTTCTTTAAAACCTGACTTAATTATCGGTAACAAAATGCGCCACGAAAAAGTGTACGAGCAACTAAAAGCAATCGCACCTACTGTGTTCTCTGAAACATTACGCGGTGAATGGAAAGATAACTTCACATTTTATGCAAAGGCTTTAAATAAAGAAAAAGAAGATCAAAAGGTTTTAGCTGATTACGAAAAACGTATGAAAGATTTGAAAGGCCAACTTGGCGATAAAGTAAATCAAGAAATTTCTATGGTACGTTTTATGCCTGGTGATGTTCGTATTTATCATGGCGATACATTCTCTGGTGTTATTTTAAAAGAACTTGGATTTAAACGTCCTGGAGATCAAAACAAAGATGATTTCGCCGAACGTAACGTATCTAAAGAGCGTATTTCGGCAATGGATGGCGATGTATTATTCTACTTCACATTCGATAAAGGCAATGAGAAAAAAGGTTCTGAACTAGAAAAAGAATATATAAACGATCCTCTCTTTAAAAACTTAAATGCAGTAAAGAACGGAAAAGCATACAAAGTTGACGACGTTATTTGGAATACAGCTGGCGGTGTAATGGCTGCTAACTTACTACTAGACGACATTGAAAAACGCTTTGTTAAATAATACATCTCTAGCCAACTCCCTCCAACAGAGGGAGTTGTTTTTTCAATTCACTTAAATGTCACATTATTTCATTTTGTATTTTTATTCCCAATATGTTATATTATAAAAGTAAATAAAATATTTTTTCTCTATATCAGAATAAATATTTTAATCTAAATTTTCTGATTAATCACTATTTTGAATTCGTTTAGAATTCAATTACTACATTTGAAAACGCTTATTATCGAGTTTTCAGGGCAAAATACAATAACGGTTGAAGAAAAATAGAACTTTTTTAGAAATTTTCTTTCTATTTCCATATAATTCTATTGACTTCTAAATATTTTGTAAATTAAAATGATTACATAAATATCCGTTATACAGGATTAGGGGGAAACAAAAATGGATGCAGCTTTAAAATTAGACAAAGCTGGAGAGCAACAATCACCAAAAAAACATCCACCAGGGTTGTATTTGTTGTTCTTAACAGAAATGTGGGAAAGATTTAGTTACTATGGAATGCGCGGCCTTTTAGTTCTTTATTTAACAACTGCTGCTGTTAGTGGCGGATTAGGATTTGATAAAGCAGTCGCAGTGCAATTATACGGTACTTTTACAGCGGCAGTATATTTCATGCCAATTATAGGCGGATGGCTAACGGATCATTATATTACAAGACGTCATGCCATTACTCTCGGCGGAATTATTATGGCAATCGGCAACTTTGTACTATTCTCAATGAATACAAAAACAGGACTACTCCTTGGATTAATACTATTAGTTATTGGTAATGGATTCTTCAAACCAAATATTTCTACACTGTTAGGTGAATTGTATGGTGAAAATGATTCACGTCGTGACAGTGCATTTACTATCTTCTATATGGGTATTAACGTAGGTGCTTTCTTCGCTCCACTTATTTGTGGATTTTTAGCAGAAGATTTCTTTAAAACAAGCGCTAATGGCGTTATTGTTATGGGATATAAATACGGATTCTTAGCAGCTTGTATCGGTATGATTATTGGACAAATTGTTTTCAACTTATTAGCTCCTCGTTACCTTGGTAAAGCAGGAACAACAGTTGTCGGTAAAAAATCAAAAAATCAACCTGTAATCGAAAAGAAACCTTTAACAAAGCAAGAGAAAAATCGTACTTGGGCAATTGTAATTTTAACTTGTTTCGTAGTATTCTTCTGGGCAGGATTTGAACAAGCTGGTAGTTCTCTAACACTTTATACAGATAAATTTGTTGATCGTACAATTTTCGGTTGGGAAGTTCCAACCTCTTGGTTCCAATCAGTTAACCCAGCATTCATCGTACTACTTGCACCATTCGTATCTATGTTATGGTTAAAACTTTCTAAAACAAAACGCGGTGATTTAAAAGTGCCAACAAAAATGGCATTAGGTATGATTTTACTAGGTATAGGTTACCTTGCTTTAACATTAGCAGTTCTAAAGACTGGAAGTAGTGAAGCAGATATAACTGTAAAAGCGAACTTATTATTCATCGTTATCACTTATCTCTTCCATACAATTGGTGAGTTATTCTTATCACCAATCGGTCTATCAATGGTAAGTGCGATTGCTCCTGTAAAATTAGCATCATTACTAATGGGGGTATGGTTAGCTGGTACGGGTATGGCTAACTGGTTAGCAGGTAAACTTGCTTCATTTACACAATCATTAGGATACCTTGAAGTATTTGCAAGTATCGGTATTATCGTTATCGTCTTAGGATTTGTACTCCTTCTCTTCTCTAAAAAAGTTGCGAGTATGATGGAATAACACAAAAAAGACGCTTCTAAAATTAGAAGCGTCTTTTTTATTATTTCTCCTCTAAAGCCGTCACGTCCACATGAACGCTCTCATCAGGATTAGATACGTCATACACTTGAGCAACTCCGCTCTGCTCGTCACAGCTCTCAATCCATACTGGTACGCCTTCATATGTAACGTCAATTCTACTTGAAGAAGATAAGATTTGTTTCACACGTGTCACATCCATACTACTATCCCTCCTTTTTCTTACTACACTCCTTTCTATCTTTTCATATCCCTTCAGAATATATTCCGTCAATTTAGTACTTCAACCGATAGTTTGTTTCTTTCTAACGCGCTAATATATACGCTCTCAAATCTTCCTATTATTAGATCCTTTCCAAATAAAAAAAGACGTATATTTCACACGTCTTCTTTCCATAATATTCAAAAATTAAGAAAATAATGTTTTTACTACTTCACTTACTTTATCGTTATGAATTTGATAGTACACTTCTAACCCGCGTCTCTCAAAGCGTACTACTTTATTTTGTTTTAATTTCGTTAAATGCTGCGAAACAGTTGATTGCGGAATTTCTAATACCTCTTGTAATTGTGTTACATTACATGTTCCACGCTGCATCAGTTCCATTACTAAACGTAGACGAAGTGGATGAGCTAATGCTCTTAACATCTGTACGTCTTCTTCTGAAATACGACAGTCAAATTGGTTTTGGTTCATAAAATTCCCCTCATTTTCATTTTTTATTTTCTCTTTATTTATTTATATATCTGTTCTTATATTTCCTGTTACGACATAACTTTATCAACCTATAATGCTGAGAAAATTTTCCGACTTTTATCAGCACACAGTTCAAGAAAAAATCCCACCTGATTTTGAATATTATACTATATGATACAATAAAAAAGCAAAACAAAGGGCTAGCAATACTTTGCTTACAAACGTTGTTTTATCAGGCTTTTTGTTATATTTTCACCTTACTGAAATGTACAGTAATGATATTGTAAAATACCGTCCATAATTGATAACCTATCGTAAAGTAATTTGACCATATTTAACCACTTTGTTACGATAAAAAGGAAATTTAAGTAAGGAGGATGATGTAATATTAAAAAATGGTTTATTATTGCGTTAATTAGCATTGCCGTTGGCTGGACTATTATCGATCACTTCCTATTAGACAACAAAGAAGATATAGCTTCAAAATCAAACACCCCCATTGGAACTGAAGTTGGCAATGTTGCCCGCAATTTCCTTCTAGAAACAACCACTGGTCAAGAAGTTCGTCTTACAGACTATAAAGGAAAAAAAGTAATATTGAATTTTTGGGCAAGCTGGTGTGGTCCATGCAAAATAGAAATGCCTGATATAGAAAAGTTTTATCACGATACTAAAGATATGGGGATTGAAATTGTCGCTGTAAATGCGACAGCTACTGAAAAAGACCCGAACAATGTAAAACAATTTCTTGAAGAAAACAAATATACCTTTCCCGTCCTATTAGATCAGAAAGGACAGGCAAGTGCCGCATATCAAATTATCAGTATTCCAACATCTTTTGTCATCGATTCAAACGGTGTCATTCAATATAAGCATGTAGGACCAATGACATATGAAAAAATGAAAGAATATGTAAATAATTTATAGAAGCGTAATCAAATCAATTTGATTACGCTTTTTGTCTACTTTATGAACAAAATGTTACTTTTAATACTATTATGGAATAATTATACTTTTTCACGTTGACAATAGTGTTGAAGGAGAATATACTAAGCATGTAAGTTGATTGTGAATTGTTTCACAAATAATGTGAATTTCTTCACATACAATAGATAGGAGTTGTCATTAATATGAGTACTTGGACACAAATTTATGACCCATTAAACAATATTTGGTTATCTGCACTAATCGCAGCACTTCCAATCTTCTGTTTCATCATTTGTTTAATGGGACTCAAAATGAAAAGTTACATCGCTGGGCTTTATAGTGTGATCGTCGCTATTATTCTTGCTATATTTGTTTATAAAATGCCCGCAACTGTAGCTGTAGCATCTGCCGGATTCGGTGTTTTATCTGGATTTTATCCAATTTGTACTATCGTTATCGCAGCCATTTTCCTTTACAAATTAACTGTTAAAACAGAGCAATTCAACATAATTCGCGATAGTATTTCAAGCATTACGAATGATCAACGTTTACAAGTATTATTAATCGCTTATTCTTTCGGTGCTTTCTTAGAAGGCGCAGCTGGTCTAGGGGTTCCAGTTGCTATTACAGCTGCATTACTTGTAGGTATGGGCTTCAATCCATTAAAAGCAGCAGGTATTTGTTTAGTCGCTAACATCGCTGGTGGCGCTATGGGTGCTATGGGGATTCCAGTTACAGTACCAGCACAATTAACTGAACTTGACGCATTAACTATTGGTCGTCAAACTGTTCTTATTTTACCTTTCATTAGCATTATTTTACCTTTCTTACTTGTTTCAATGGTCGATGGAATTAAAGGTATTAAAGAAACTTGGCAAGGTATTCTTGTAAGTGGTGTTTCTTTCGCAATTACTCAGTTCCTTGTAACTTACTTCTTAGGTGCAGAACTTACTAATATTTTCGCAGCCGTTGTAAGTATGGTCTCTCTGGCATTATTCTTACGTGTTTGGCAGCCAAAATCTTCTGCTAAAGAAGAAAAACAAGAAGAAAAAAAATCTCATACATTCAATCAAATTTTATATGCTTGGTCTCCATTCGTATTCTTAACTGCATTCGTAACAATCTTTAATTTAAAACCGATTAAAGCTTTATTTGCTCCGGATGGTCCATTAGCAAACTTAGTATTTAACATTCAGTTCCCTGGTCTTCATAATATGGTTATGAAAACTACACCAATTACAAAGGCTGATACACCTTTCGCAGCGGTTTTCAAATTCGATGTATTCTCTTCTACAACTACTGCAATTGTATTAGCAATTATTGTTTCACTTATCGTTTACCGCGTAAAAGGTAAAATGGTTAAAGAATTAATAGTAGAAACAATGAAAGAACTAAAAGCTCCAGTATATACAATTTGTAGCGTTATCGCTTTAGCTTACGTAGAGAACTACTCTGGTATGTCATCTACACTTGGACTTGCATTCTCTTCTACTGGTAATGCATTCCCAGTTCTTTCTCCAATCTTAGGATGGATTGGCGTATTCATTACAGGATCAGTAGTATCAAGTGGTTCATTATTCGCACCACTTCAAGCAGTAACTGCAGATCAATTAAACATCGTTCCTTCTACACTCGTTGCATTAAACGTAGTAGGTGGTACAATGGCGAAAATGGTTTCACCACAATCTGTAGCAGTTGCTTGTGCAGCAGTTGGACTAGTTGGTCAAGAATCTGCCTTATTTAAAACAGCAATGAAATACAGTTTAATCTTCTTAGCTGTTATTAGCTTACTTCAATTAAACGCTGTATTTAATATCTTCTAAAAAAAAGCACCGATCCAAATGGATCGGTGCTTTTTACATTACATTTTTTTAGTCTTTAATAAAGAAGCACCAGCAATTTCAGGATGCGTCATTTCGTATGGATCCAAAATAATATCAAGCTCTTCTGCTGTAAGTACACCATGTTCTAAACATAGCTCCCTAACAGACTTTCCTGTCGCAATTGCTTCACGTGCAATGCGAGAAGCTGCTTCATAACCAATATGAGGATTCACTGCTGTAATAACTCCAACACTTTTTTCAACATATTGCTTAAGCAACTCTTCATTCGCTGTAATTCCCTTTATACAGTATTCACGGAATACACGGAAACCGTTATTCATAATACTGATGGATTGAATTAAATTAAATACTAATACCGGCTCCATTACATTTAACTCTAATTGTCCAGCTTCTGACGCTAAGCAAATTGTATGGTCATTTCCAATTACTTGGAAAGCAACTTGGTTAATTACTTCTGCCATAACTGGATTTACTTTACCCGGCATAATAGATGAACCTGGTTGACGAGCTGGTAATTGAATTTCCGCCAACCCAACACGTGGACCAGACGCCATAATACGAAGGTCATTTGCAATTTTAGACATATTCATCATACATACTTTTAGTGCTGCAGATACTTCTGTATATGCATCTGTGTTTTGCGTCGCATCAACTAAGTGCTCTGCACCAACAAGAGGGAAACCACTAAAAGTTCGTAAATGCTTCACAACTTGTTCTATATAAGTAGGGTTTGCATTTAATCCCGTACCGACAGCTGTCGCACCCATATTAACTTCGTATAAATGTTGACGAGACTGTTTAATTCTTTTTATATCACGCTCTAGCACTCTGCTATATGCTTCAAATTCTTGTCCAAGGCGAATTGGAACTGCATCTTGCAAATGCGTACGCCCCATTTTAATAACGTGATCAAACTCTTTTGCTTTATCATGAAAAGCAGAGTGAAGTTCTTCCATTGTAACAAGAAGTTCTTCCAGCATCATAAGAGTTGCTATATGAATCCCAGTTGGGAACGCATCATTTGTTGATTGAGCCATGTTCACATGAGTGTTTGGGCTAATTTTCGCATATTCACCTTTTTCGTATCCCATACGCTCTAGCGCTCTATTAGCAATTACTTCATTAGTATTCATATTAATTGAAGTCCCTGCTCCGCCTTGAATCGGGTCTACGATAAATTGATCATGGAACTTTCCATCAACAATCTCTTGTGCCGCTTCTGCAATTTCTTGTCCGATATCTTTAGCTAAGTAACCTGTATCTATATTCGCAAGCGCTGCCGCTTTTTTTACAATTGCCATTGCCGTAATGAGTGACGGATGAATGCGGTATCCTGTAATAGGAAAGTTTTCTACGGCACGTAATGTTTGTACACCATAATAAGCTACACTCGGTACTTCCTTTTCACCTAAAAAATCTTTTTCTATACGTATATCCTTCGTTGCTATCATTTTTCATCACCTATACTTTTCATTCTAAATCCTTATCTAAAGAATTCGCCCTATAAAATACGAGTATCATTAAATGAATTCTTCAGTATCCACTTTCACTATATAGCACCTTTTTTGAAAGCGCAAACATTTATTTTTCTATATATACTTTTTATTAAAGTTTATATAATAGAAAATCCATTCATTCTTCTACTTTCTTTATTTCAACTCGCTTAATTTGATGCATATCCTTTTCAAGAACTTTAAAAGAAAAGCCGTGTTTTTCAATAATATCTCCTTCAGCAACGATTTGCTTTTGTACCATAATCCAGCCACCAATTGTATCTACATCATCAGCGATTAAGTGTATGCCAAATAAATCATTTACTTCACTAATAAGCACTTTTCCCTCTACGATTTTACACCCTTCACTTATATGCTCTATAGGCGGGTGTTCATCTTCATCGTATTCATCTCGGATTTCTCCAACAATTTCTTCTAAAATATCTTCTAGTGTAACGATCCCCGCTGTACCACCATATTCATCATATAATACAGCTAATGGAATTCGTTTTCTTTGCATTTGTAATAGCAAATCATGAATAGGGATATTTTCTAACACTTCAATAACTGGTCTTGTATATGGCGTAATCGAGCACCCCTCGTCTCGATTACCATCCATATAACGAATAAATAAATCCTTTACATTAACCATCCCAATAATTTCATCTTTATCTTCACCAAATACGGGATATCTCGTGTACTTTTCTTGTGCGATTATTTTAATATGTGTTTCAAATGGTTCGTCCTCATATAAACCTACAACTTCCGTACGAGGTACCATAATTTCCTTTGCGACTCTATTATCGAATTCAAAAATATTATTTACATATTTAAATTCCCTTTGATTAATCTCTCCACTCTCATAACTCTCAGATAAGATTAATCGTAATTCTTCCTCCGAATGAGCTACTTCATGTTCAGAAGCCGGATGTAATCCGAATAACCCTGTTACAAGCCTTGCAGAACCATTTAAAGCCCAAATAAACGGATACATTACTCGGTAAAAGTAAATAATTGGCTTCGATAATAATAAGCTAACTTGCTCTGCCCTTTGTATAGCGAGCGTCTTCGGAGCAAGTTCACCAATGACAACATGTAAAAACGTAATAACTGCAAAGGCAATAATAAATGAAACTGTACTTGCAATTGCAGGAGATAAGTGTAGTTTTAAAAACAACGGCTCGAGTATATGTTTTATAGTGGGCTCTCCTAACCACCCAAGCCCTAAAGCAGTAATTGTAATACCTAACTGACATGCTGATAAATACTCATCTAAATTCGAAGTTACTTTTTTAGCTGCCAATGCTCCTCGTCGTTTTTCACTAACGAGTTGATCAATACGACTGCTACGCACCTTAATAATTGCAAACTCAACAGCCACAAAAAATGCTGTTAACGCAATAAGGATGGCTACCATCAGTAATTTTAAAATATCCACATATGTCCTTTAGCTTTCTTAGCTAAAGTTACACCTCCTTTAAAAAAGAAGTTTCACTTTAGTTTCTTCATTTATTTGAAAGCAACCCTATATAAAATTCACCAATTTCAAGCCTCATACAATTCTAAAGGCAAGCCATCAGGATCTTGGAAAAAGACAAATTTTTTATCCGTAATTTCATCCATACGTATCGCTTCAGTCTCCACACCGCATTGTTTTAAATGGTTTACAGCTTCTTCTATATTTGTAACAGCAAATGCTAAATGTCTAAGTCCAGCTGCTTCTGGAAAACTTGGGCGCTTAGGTGGACTAGGAAATGAAAATAATTCAATTTGATACTCTTCCCCTACACATAAATCTAACTTATAAGAATCTCGTTCTTTTCTATATACTTCATTTATCGCTTTAAAACCTAATATCCGAGTATAAAAATCCTTTGACAGTTCATAATTCGAACAAATAATTGCAACGTGGTGCACTCTACATATATTCATGCTCTCTCTATTCCTTTCTTTACCAAAGATGCATATTCTCCCTTAAAATGAAAAACATATATAGCAGAATATCTCTTTTAGGGGGCTTATTATGAAATTTATCACTTTTTTCGTTGGACTTATCGTTGTTTTTCTCCTTGCCTACATCGCTAGTAACAATAAAAAACATATTAAATTCAAGCCAATTTTCATCATGCTTATTATACAGTTAATTTTAACCTATTTATTATTAAATACAGAAATTGGCCTCATCCTTATTACGATAATTTCCAACCTGTTTACAAAGTTACTCGACTATGCTGCATCTGGTATAAATTTTGTATTTGGAGGTCTTGCAAACAAAGGTGAAATGCCATTTTTCCTTAATGTATTATTACCGATTGTGTTTATTTCCGTCTTAATTGGCATATTACAACATTTCAAAATACTACCATTATTTATTCATTGGATTGGTTTCTTTCTTAGCAAAATAAATGGTCTTGGGAAATTAGAATCTTACAATGCCATCGCTTCCGCTATTGTCGGCCAATCAGAAGTTTTTATTACGGTAAAAAAACAATTAGCTCAAATCCCAAAACATCGACTTTATACACTTTGCGCCTCTGCTATGTCTACCGTATCTATGTCCATTGTTGGTGCCTATATGACGATGATCGAACCAAAATATGTAGTAACCGCACTCGTTCTGAACTTATTTAGCGGTTTTATTATCGTACTCATTATTAATCCTTACGACGTTAACGACGACGAAGATATTTTAGAAATAAAAGGTGAAAAGCAAAGTTTTTTTGAAATGCTCGGAGAATACATCCTTGATGGTTTTCGCGTAGCAATTGTCGTCGGCGCTATGCTCATTGGATTCGTCGCATTAATGAGTTGTATTAATGACCTATTCCTCATTATATTCGGCATTACTTTCCAACAACTAATAGGCTATGTATTCGCCCCTATTGCATTTCTTATCGGCGTACCAAGTTCTGAGATTGTCACAGCTGGTAGCATTATGGCAACAAAGCTTGTAACAAATGAATTTGTAGCAATGATGGATCTTAGTAAAATTTCCAGCACTCTCTCTATCCGTACAGTTGGTATTATTTCTGTCTTCCTCGTTTCTTTTGCCAACTTTTCTTCCATTGGAATTATTTCCGGTGCTGTAAAAGGGTTAAACGAAGAACAAGGAAATGTTGTTGCCCGGTTCGGCTTAAAATTACTATACGGAGCTACTCTCGTTAGTATTCTATCTGCAATTATTGTAAGTATTATGTTGTAATTAGGTAAAATTTTATCATTTTCTTATCCTTATCTTTTGTATACAATAACGAATAGATGTCTCATAAATAATCGAGACATCTATTTTTTATACATGTACAATCCATTTTATTTAGCGTAAAATATTTTTTATGTGTTTTAATACGCTTCTAGATATATACACTTTGATAGTTTTAAAGGAGAACAAATGATGAAATCCGACGTTAACAAAAATAATCGAACCACAAAAAAACAATTAAAGAAAAAACGCCTACTTTGGTTCATTCTCATTCCATTACTTATTGTAGCAATGGGAGCAGGAGGCTATTCCTTCCATATATACAGTAAAGCAAAATCTGTCTTAAGCAATGCCTATTCTGAACTCGGCCGGGGAGATAAATCCAGCAAACGTGAAAAAGCTGTTAAACCTATGACTGACAACATTTCTGTCCTTATTATGGGTGTTGATGAAAGTGATATCAGGGAAAAAGGTTACGGAAAAGCAACTCGTACGGATGCATTATTACTTGCAACAATTAATAAAAATGATAAATCAGTTAAACTTGTCAGCATTCCACGTGACTCACGCGTCTACATTAAATCACGTGATAAATATGATAAAATCGCACACGCACACGTATTTGGTGGTGTAGACAGCACAATTGATACAGTAGAAAACTTTTTAGATGTCCCAGTTGATTACTATGTAAAATTTAATTTCAAATCCTTTATCAAGATCGTTGATTCTCTAGGTGGTATAACTGTCGACGTTCCCGTTGAGTTCACAGAACAAAATAGTAGCGACGAAGCAGATGCAATTCACCTCAAAAAAGGACGTCAACATTTAAATGGAGAAGAAGCACTTGCACTAGCTAGAACTCGCCATATTGACAGTGATTATATGCGCGGTCAACGACAACAACTTGTTTTAGAAGCTATTGCTGAGAAAGCACTATCTCTCAATTCCATTAATAAAATCGGAAGCCTATTAGATGCTGTCGATACAGACTTAAAAACAAATTTAACTTTTGATGATATGATGACTATTGCAAAAAATTCAATGGATTCAAATTTAAAAATGGATAAATTGCAAGTGGAAGGTACTGATAAATATATAGGTGGTATTTATTATTACGTTCCAAACGAAAAGAGTGTTAATGATATATCGACAACACTTCAAGAACATCTCGGTGTTACGAATAAAAATGAGCATAAAAAATTATAATAAAAAGGCTGCTAGATTTTTCTAAGCAGCCTTTTTATTATAATTTTCAACATATTTCTCATTCATATTGTGACAAAAAGAGACAATTATTACAGCAGTGTAACATTTTTTATGAAAACATTACACACGTAGTGAAAATAATAGTATACTAGGACGTACATAATGTTATTTTCATCATTTTTATACAAAAAATGTAATACATATATTTATACAAATTTTTCTGGGGGGAAATAAATGAAGCTAAGCAAAATCCTGATCGGTTCCGCTATCGCTGGTGGCATATTACTTTGCGTTGGTGGTGTTGGTGGATATCAATATGTATCCAAATTAAATAATCAACTAAATACAACTGCACTACCAAACACTACATTTGAAGGTATTTCTCTTGATGGAAAAAATAAAGCAGATATTCAAGCCCTTGTTAATCAAAAGGTGAATGAATTAAATCAAAAACCTCTTAACTACGTATTCCAAAATGATAAGCAAAATTACACGTGGAAAGATTTAGGAGTAGATTATAAAGAGAAGGATATTGTCGACAATATCTTTAAAGAACAAGAAGGGAACGTAATGAATCGTTACAACATGCGTAAGCAAGCTGAAAACGGTGAAGTAAAACGTGACTATAAATTAACACCACAATTAAATACAACAACTTATGAAACCTTTATAAAGGATAAATATAATGAAACATTAAAAAATCCTGTCAACGCCGAATTAAGTGTTGAAGGCTCTACAGTAAATATTAGCCAAAGTCAAAATGGGGAAAAAATTGATAAAGGAAAATTAACCGATTTAACAAGCGCAGCTATTACTTCTGGCACATCCGATGTTGTATTACCAGTTACACTAATAAAACCTGAACGTTCTACAGAAGATATACAACAAATGGGGATTAAAGAAGTGATTGCTGAATACTCTACCCCAATGGCTGGCCGTAATGGAAATCAGTCCTATAATGTAAATAAGTCAGCTAATACTTTAAGTGGAGTTATTGTAGCACCTGATGAAACGTTTAGTTTTAATGGCCGTGTTGGCGTAACTGATGCTGCACATGGTTATAAATCCGCAGCAGTATATTCACAAGGTAAAGTTATACAAAGTGCAGGCGGAGGTGTTTGCCAAGTAAGTAGTACTTTATACAGCGCAGCTTTAAGGGCAGATTTAGGAATTGTTTCTCGAAGCAATCATTCTATGCCCGTAAATTATTTACCACTTGGGCAAGATGCAGCAGTAGCAGATTATGGTCCGGATTTAAAATTTAAAAACAATACAGGTAAGCATATTTACATTCAAGCATTTTCAAATGGCGGTAGTATTACTACACGTATTTTCGGTACAAATACTGGTAAAAATGTTGAAGTTTCTTCTCAAGTAGTTAGTAATACTGGTGATAAAATAACAGCGGTTACGTATAAAAAAGTAACACAAAACGGTGAAGTACTCTCAAATGGACAAATTTCAAAAAGCGTATATAAAAGTGCCCCAAAACAATGAGATAATATCAAACGGACAAATTTCAAAAAGCGTATACAAAAAGGCGTGATCTACTCACGCCTTTTTCTTTTGCAATAATAGTAAAAAATTTTCCAGATGATCTTTCGTTTCTTCTAAAGACCACACACGATTGCCTTGCTTCGCAGCTAATACGCACGCTTCTTCCCACGCGTTCTTTTTCTTCATATTTACTAATTCATCGCGTAATTTCAAAACAATCTCTTCGTCCTCTTGCTCTATAAACTCTTCCATCACGCTTACTATTTCATCCTCATGAATACTTAACGTACAGTACGATTTAAGAAAGTATTGTAATGTTGGATACATATATACTCCCCCCTTTATTTATCTGATGGATAAGAAGTAATAATCTTAAATCCTAGATTTCCTGATTTATCTCTCGCTAAAACAGTAACAGTCTTTACTAGCTTGTCTTTTACATTCATATTTTTCTTTATTACTGTTTTTCCAACTGGGAATGAATGGGTTGTATTCAATACAAGACGAGCCTCTTTAGAGTTTTTCAACCAATCCTGAATTTCTTTATCATGTTGTTTTAAACTATCTTTCACAGCCTTTGTCGCTGTTTCCTTATCATAGTATGTACTTGCCGCTGAAACTTTATCTGTCTTCAAACGATTCTTCAAATCCTCTTCCGATTTGCCTACATGCCTTTCAATCGTATGACCATTTTTAGGTGGCCCTTCCATTTCATCTAAAATATTATCACTAATTTTTTCTACTGATGTAGAATGATCCTCTTTTGGTTTTTCTGTTTTTTGTTCTTTTCCTGCACATCCACTTAAAATCAGCATTAGTGCCAATAAACTACTCAAGAACAGACTACTTAATCGTTTCATCGTATCACCTCTTCCATGATTATTATCGTAACTCCACTAAAAGTCAATTTCACAAAGAAAAAACACATACATTTTTTAAATCCTTCAGCTATTTTGTTATATTTACCACTCTATTTTCATCAAACCACTGTTTTTCACCTACTTTAAAATATACCCCTATGATTTTCTAATTATTTCCCGAATTAAAACACCATTCGAAACACTCCGTAAATCCTTTTGTAATAGTATTTATGGAGTGTTTTTCGATAAATTAAAATATACCCCTTATTTTACATACCCAATACCTATATAAGGTATATAAAAGTCGTTTTATCAACACTTTTCTACATTATGTAAATTCCCCCTTGCCTATACAATGGAAATATGGTGTAATGCAAAAAAAGATAAAGGATTTTATAAAATGGTTGAAACAATTCAAAACTTCTTAACAGATTATTATTCGATCGCAATTCCACTTAGTATCTTAATCAACATCATCATCAGTCTTTTAGGTTTTATCCCTAGTATTTTTTTGACCGCTATTAATATACAACTCTTCGGTGTAACAAATGGTACAATCATTTCGATCGCAGGTGAGGCATTAGGGGCTATTATCTCGTTTTATATTTATCGTATAGGCCTTCAAAGGTTCACTCACGATAAAGTAAATAAGTATCCAAAGGTAGAACGCCTTCTTTACGTAGAAGGCAGAGAGGCATTTCTACTCGTCCTATCTTTTCGTTTTATTCCTTTCATTCCGTCCAGTATCGTTACTTTATTTGCAGCTCTAGGCAAGATGTCATTACTCTCTTTCAGTATTGCCAGCACAATAGGGAAACTACCGGCCTTATTGATTGAAGTATATTCTGCATATCATGTCATAAACGGAACAAATGAAGCGAAGTGGATTATAACAATCGCGGGTTGTGTTGGATTATTTTATTTGTGGAAAAAATGGAGAAAAAAATAAAGAAGGAGCCTATGCTCCTTCTTTATTTTTGAGGTATTTTATTAATAACTATCCCTTAAAGCCTTAGTTTACACCAACAGCACTAAATGATTGCTTAACTGCTGCTACTTCTGCAGAGCTAGCACCATATAAATCAGCTGCAGCTTGTACTGCACCAGCACGAGCTTGACTAAATGTAGTAGATTGCGTGAAATACTGTGTATTTGCACGGTAGTAAATCGCACCTAATTTATCTTTACCGATACCAGTTACAGTTACACCAGAATGCGTACCACCATTTGCTAATAAATAAGCTTGTTTGTTAATAATACCACTGTTTGTATGAACGCCACCGTTATCACTTGAACCAGTGTAACGCTTAGAATAATGGTCTGGATCACCATATTTCGTTGGATCACTCATAGAACGCAGTGCATCTCCTGCTTTACCAGGCGTGTAAATATCTTCACCAATCTCCCAATCCGGGTTACGGTTATCATAGAATTCTACTAACGTACCAAAGATATCAGAAATTGCTTCATTTAATGCTCCTGATTCATTTTGATAAATTAAATTCGAGCTATTTTCCGTAACTGCATGCGTTAATTCGTGACCAATTACGTCAATACCACCAGATAATGAAGTGAATGTTACACCATCACCATCTCCGTATACCATTTGTGAACCGTTCCAGAATGCATTATTATACTTACTTCCGTAATGAACAGTTGATTTTAATGGTGCTCCTGCATCATTAATAGAATTTCGGTTAAATGTATCTTTATAGTAATCATATGTTTTACCTGCATAGTAATGAGCATCTACTGCTGCTGCATCATACGCTGCATTGAAAACATTATCTGCATCTGCCCATAATGTTCCTGGTAACGTCGAACGATTTTTCGCATCATATGTGAAAATTGTTGCTCCGCGCGTATTATCTTGCAAGTAGTAAGATGATCCAGATAACGTTGTATTAAGCGATTTCGTATCTCCTAATACACCTTTACCAGTTCCTACTTTATTCGTTCCTGTTACAGGCTTTATAACCGCTTTCGCATCCTGTTTAGGAGCATCTTGTTTAACAGGAGACTTATCATCATTTGTTACATGATCAATTGTATTAAACTTATTTAATACTTTACCGCTTTCCGCCTCAATGAAATAGTAGTAATTTCCTGGGCTTGGATCTAAGAAGTTTAGATTTACAACGTATGCATATGTCGTTTCTTCACCGTTTTGATATACATATAAGTCCGCTTTTGGTTCTACCTCATATTTAGGTGTTACTCCTAAATCTTGCTGCGCGATTTCAATTGCTTTTGCGCCTTCAATCTTATTTTTGTTTTTTAACTTTTCCTTTTTGTCTAAATCAGGCGCAACTGTTCCAGACAATACCTTTAAAGAACCATCTTTACTTACGTGAGCTACTTGAGTAGATCCCCATACAGGTACTCCCTCGTAAACTTGTTGCATACGTACTACTGTTGAATCAGTTACAGCGTCTTTTTTCACTTGTTTCACTTTGAAAGAATCTTGCGCACTCTTTTCCCCTAACTTATAATCACCTTTTGCCGCGTTTAAGTAATCAAACACAACAGATTCCGCTTTCTTACCAGTCGCTCCAGTTAGATCACCAGAAATAAACTCAGGTGACTGTACCGTCTCATTGTACTTCTTAGTAGAGAGTACATTTTTAGAATCCGCAAATGCAGAGCCTGTCCCTCCGAACGTAGTAACTGCCATTCCTGTCGCTAACACTAACGCTAAACTCTTTCTTTTCATATAACCTTCCCCCTAATAAAAAATTTTTGAAAAGAGTAATTTCATATTAGCATTATGTTTCCACTATTAATATACTAAAAATTCAATTAATTGTTTTCTCAAGTTTTGTAGAATTTTCGGGAGCAAATATTGAGAAACCCCTTTCCGTTTGGAAAGGGGTTTTTTTGGTTATGAATTAATTTGTTGAACCGTTTTAGCTTGTTGACCAACGATATCAGGTTTACTACTATACTGATGTATTCCTCCAGCAACTGTAAGAGTTACTATAAACGCCAATACTCCAAATACCATCTTTTTCATTTTCACTCCTCCTTATTATCATTCATCAAATCAATAACTAACCTATAATATCGATTACTTTCCTCAAATCTCGATAAACTAGCGAAATGTTCTGCGAGTTCAACGTATACTTTCTTTAATTCTATTTTATTTCCCGCAGATTTATACAAAGGAATAGCCTCATTTTCCAAAAATACTTTATAATCTTTTGCTTCTTCAAAATGTTTATATCTAAGAATTAAAAGCAAATATAACTTTGCATTAAATCTCTCTTCTTGTTTTGCTGCAACAATTCCCTTATCAATCCATTCCTTTGCCTCTTCTAATTCTTCTAATTTAATGCATACTAATGCCAGTTCATATATTGTATCTAGATAGTTTAAATCTACTTGTTTTTGAAGTTGCAGACTATCCAAATAATATTTCTTCGCCTGCTGATATTTGCTTTTTTTATAATATATACTTCCCATATTGCTTAAAGTAATAGCTAAAAGTACATCCTTATCAGCAAAAGATGTGGCCTCCCTCAATATACTCTCATACATTCTTAAGGCCTCTTCATACTGACCTTTTTCTGTGTAACTTACTGCAATAAGTATCTGGCAATTAATTATATTTCTAAACTTATATTCACTACGAAATCCTTCTAATGCTATATTCACAAAATGAATTGCAAGGTGATGAATATCTAAATGAGTATATGCAAGCGCTATATTATAGTACATACCCGTTTCATGATACCCTTGTTCCTTGGCCATTACTTCTGTTTTTAATAAGTGGTCTAGTCCATCCTTCCATCTATACTGCAAACAGCACAATAACCCTCTACTGTACGTATATAATAACTTCTGAAATGGAGAATACTTTTTGTAGACTTTCTTTAATCTCTCTAATTCTTCTTCAATTGCAGATATATCCCTTTTCATAATTAAATAACGTGTATACAGCAGTTTATAATAATTTATAATTTCAAAATCCAACACATGCTTCATTTCACCTTGCAACTCTTCGTATATGCGCTCTACTTGTTGCTTGTCCAAATGAACTAATGCATTCAACCACTCGTCCAACTTCACCTTCACATCTTCTTCTACATCTCTCAAATCCGTCACGGCAATTTCTAGTCTTGTGCAGAGCAATTGTAGAATTTCTTCTGATGCTTCAATCTTTCCATTTTCGATCTTACTTAAGTATGAGACAGAACAAATGCCCTGACATAATTCTTCTTGTGTCATTTTTTGCTGTAGCCGTTTATAAAAAACTTGCTTGCCTATTTTTTCTAATGTTTGTTGCATTGTCCTCCTCCATTCTCATTACCCCCATTACTCTAATAATACATAAAATCTTGAGAAATATAAATTGATAAATGTAAATTTTCTAAAAAATATGCATTATTTCATTTTTTTCTCCCTTGACTTCAATCCCCTATTACTTCTTTGCTACGAAAGGGGGAAAATTGGTATACTATAACCAAATTGCGGAGGTGTTTTCACAATGAATCATTATAAAGACGATAGTTACGCCTTACATACAGATTTATATCAAATCAACATGGCTTATACATATTGGAAAGATGGTATTCATACTCGCCGTTCTGTTTTTGATCTATACTTTCGAAAGCTTCCATTCGAAAACGGCTATGCTGTTTTTGCTGGTCTTGAAAAAATTGTAGAGTACATAGAAAATTTCAGCTTTACCGAAAGTGACATCGCTTATTTAGCAGAGCTGCAATTTGAAGAAGACTTCCTTCATTATTTACAAAACATGAAATTTACTGGCACGATTCGTAGTATGCAAGAAGGCGAAGTTGTTTTTAATAACGAACCATTATTACGTGTTGATGCACCGCTTGGCGAGGCACAAATAATTGAAACTGCCCTCTTAAATATTGTAAATTACCAAACATTAATTGCTACAAAAGCTGCACGTATGAAGCACGCTGCAAATAATGATGAGCTTTTAGAGTTCGGTACAAGACGCGCTCATGAGTTTGATGCTGCCCTTTGGGGAACACGAGCTGCCTTTATTGGTGGGTTTTCATCTACAAGTAACGTTCGCGCAGGGAAACGCTTTGGCATCCCTGTAGCTGGCACACATGCCCATTCTTTCGTTCAAGCATATCGCGATGAATATGTTGCATTTAAAAAATATGCTGAAACACATAAAAAATGTGTATTTCTTGTCGATACATACGACACATTAAAATCTGGTGTTCCAAATGCGATTCGTGTTGCAAAAGAGTTCGGGGATCGTATCGATTTTTATGGCATTCGCCTTGATAGTGGTGATATGGCATATTTATCAAAGGAGGCCAGAAAACAACTTGATGCAGCTGGATTTACAAACACAAAAATTATCGCTTCTAGCGATTTAGATGAATATACGATTATGCACTTGAAATCTCAAGGGGCAAAAATTGATGTATGGGGTGTTGGTACAAAACTGATTACATCCTTTGAGCAGCCAGCATTAGGGGCCGTTTATAAACTAGTCGCTATTGAAGATACTGACGGAAAATTAAATGATACGATTAAGATTTCATCTAATCCTGAAAAAATTACAACCCCAGGACTTAAACGAATTTATCGTATTATTAACCGTGTTAACGATCATGCAGAGGGCGATTATATTGCTTTAGAGTCAGAAGAACCCGGAAAAGAAGAGCGTTTAAAAATGTTTCATCCAGTTCATACATATATAAGTAAATTCGTAACAAGCTTTGAAGCACGCGAACTGCATCAAGATATTTTCATTAACGGTAACAGAGCGTATGAATTACCTAATATATTAGAGATTCAAAAGTATAATGAACGCAGCCTCTCACTATTTTGGGAAGAGTATATGCGAACTTTAAACCCAGAAGAGTACCCTGTCGATTTAAGCCAAGAATGTTGGGATCATAAAATGAATTATATTCAAACTGTTCGAGAACAAGTTGAAAAAAACATACAAAAATAAAGTGAAGCTTTAATCAGTGGGGTTTTGTCCCTCCCCCACTTCTCCATTTTTCAATACTATATAGATATTTGTAAAAAATATATTAAAATAATAAGAAGAATGTTGTTTTTTTGAAATTTTATATATTACATTATTTAAAAACAAAATAATATTTGATATTATTTTCTTGAGTCCATTTCAACAAAATAACCAATAAAAAAGAGGACGCAATTGCGTCCTCTTTTTTATAAATCTTTTACTCTTAGTACACGCATTGCATTTAATACTGCAAGTAACGTCACACCAACATCTGAGAAGACTGCTTCCCACATTGTTGCAATACCAAAGGCACCGAGTAATAACACTAACCCCTTTACCCCTAATGCAAATATAATATTTTTCCATACGATGCTACGTGTACGTTTTGCAATTTTTACTGCTGTCGCAATTTTTGAAGGCTCATCAGTCATAATAACGATGTCAGCAGCTTCAATTGCTGCATCTGATCCTAAACCGCCCATCGCAATACCAACGTCTGCCCTTGCTAGTACTGGCGTATCATTAATACCATCACCGACAAATGCAATCTTTTCTTTACCGCGTTTTGCTGCATCAATTTTTTCGATTTCTTCTACTTTTTGGTGTGGTAATAATTCGGCATGGACTTCATCTAAACCTAATTCTTTACCAACAGCTTCACCAACTGATTTTGCATCACCAGTTAACATAACTGTCTTCTTAATACCTAGTTCTTTTAACTTTTGAATTGCTTGTTTTGAATCCTCTTTTACCTCATCAGAGATAACGATATAACCTGCATATTTACCATCTACAGCAACATGAACTAGTGTACCTACTGTATTTGGTTGCTTAAATGTAATGTTTTCTTTGCTCATTAATTTAGCATTACCTGCGAAAATTTCTTTTCCTTGTACTTTTACAACCGTACCATGACCAGAAATTTCACTATAGTCTTCAATAGCATTTTCATCGATTGATTTTCCATATGCATTTCGAATAGATTGTGCAATCGGATGATTTGAATATACTTCTGCAAATGCTGCATATTCTAATAGCTCTTCAGCTGTGATACCTTCACTAGGCTCCATCTTCGTAACTTTAAAGACACCTTTTGTTAATGTTCCTGTTTTATCAAAAACGATATATTTCACATCATTCAATGCTTCTAAATAGTTACTTCCTTTTACTAAAATACCACTTTTAGATGCCCCACCAATACCGCCAAAGAATCCAAGAGGAATCGATACAACGAGCGCACATGGACAAGAGATTACTAAGAACACTAAAGCTCTATAAATCCAATCGGAGAATGTAGCACCCTCTAAAATAAGTGGTGGAATAAATGCCATTATTGCTGCTGTTATAACTACAACAGGAGTATAATAACGTGCAAACTTCGTAATAAAGTTTTCTGTTGGCGCTTTTTTGCTACTTGCATTTTGTACTAAGTCTAAAATTTTCGATACAGTGGATTCACCGAACTCTTTTGTAACTTCGACAATTAATACACCATTTTGGTTTACAAAACCACTTAATACGTCATTACCAACTTCTACTTCCCTCGGTACAGACTCACCTGTTAACGCTGAAGTATCCATCATTGATGTTCCCTCAACTACTTTCCCGTCTAACGGTACTTTTTCACCTGGTTTTACGATAATATACTCACCAATTTGCACATCTTCTGGTGATACTTGTTTCGTTTCGTTTCCAACTTTCACATTCGCATAGTCAGGACGAATATCCATTAATGACGTAATTGATTTTCGAGAACGATTTACTGCAATACTTTGGAACAGTTCCCCTACTTGGTAAAATAGCATAACTGCTACCGCTTCTGGATATTGTTGAATCGCGAAAGCTCCTAAAGTTGCAATTGCCATTAAAAAGTTTTCATCGAACACTTGGCCACGAGTTATGTTTCTTGCCGCTCTCCAAACGATATCTCCACCTATTAATAAATAAGCAAGGACGAATAATGGAATTGTTATCATTTGCGGTAATCCGGCTAATGCAGCAATTCCTGTCAAAATTCCACCGACTACTAATCGTCCTATCATCTTTTTCACATTACCATCACCATGATCATGGTCGTGTCCTTTTTCCTCTTCACGAACAACTTTTACATCAGGCTCTAACTTTTGAACAACATTTTTTATATTTTGTACAGTCGATTCAAGTTCTCGTTTATTTGCAACTTCTACTCGTAATTTCTTTGATACGAAATCAACAGTCGCTTCTGAAACCGTTGGCATTTCCTTTACCTTATTTTCAATCTTCATTGCACAATTTGCACAGTCTAAGCCTTCTAATACAAATACTTCTTTTACTGATTTTGTTTTTTGCTCTTCTTGTACTTTAATATGCGGCTCTAATTTTGTAACAAGTTGCTTCGCTTCCGTAACAACTTGATTTTCTTTATTTTGCGGTGTTTCTAAAAGCATCGTTTTTGTTGCAAAGTTTACGGAACAAGATGTTACCCCTTCTATATTCCCAACACCTTTTTCAATTTTCATTGCACAATTTGCACAATCTAAACCTTCTAGCATAAGTTTCTTTTTCACTAATGCTTCTGCCATCGTTCTCCCTCCTCGCTTTTTTATTCTTCCTCGTTTACGTGTTCAAACGCTTGCTCGAAGATATGAATTACGTGTTGATCAGCTAATGAGTAATAAACTACCTTTCCTTCTTTACGGTTCTTTACAAGCTTTGCTTGCTTTAATACACGAAGCTGATGTGAGATTGAAGATTGCGTCATTCCTAATAAATAAGCTAAATCACAAACACACATTTCAGCTTCAAATAATGCATGTAATATTCTCGTACGTGTACGGTCACCTAATACTTTAAATAATTCTGCTACTTTACTTAAACTTTCATCAGTCGGAATTGTTTGTTTTACTTGATCCACGATTTCCTCGTGAATTACCGTTTGAGAACATGCTTCCTGTTGCGTTTCTACTTTATTTTCAGCCATCACAGCTCACCTCTTTATCTGAACATATGAACAACTATTCATATGTCTTATACCTTTATTATATGAGCGTCCATTCATATGTGTCAATGAATTCTCATACATTTTTTAAAACATTTCGTTCACATTTCAAAATAAACATATAAATATTTTCCGCATCTATCATGCTCTTCATACAAAAAGGATGCACGAAAACTACCATGCATCCCTTCTTATTTATTAACTTTTACTGCATCCACAATTAACGAAGCAAATCCTAATTTACCATCTTGATTTCTATGATCAAAACGTTTCGATCGATAAATAAATCCACCGTTCTCTTCCCAATCACTATAATGAAACTGGCCATTCTCATCACAGTATTCTAAAGGCTTTACTTGAAAACCTGCTGCTTCAAACATAGATGTAATCGTTTTGTAGTTATGTACAATTTTATGACTTGCAGCTGGATGATCTAACGGGCCAGGTCCTCCCACTTGCACACCACGCTGATACTCTTCATTTGGGAAAAATGCATCCGGCACTGCACAGCGAATATATCCATTATACTCCAAAAACTCATAACAAACTTTAGCTGCTTCTATACCTTCTTCATACGATAAATGCTCCCATACGTGCTCAGCTAAAATTACTGATAAAGAATTAGACGGAAATTTATTAATCCACGTTTCTCTTTTTAATAAATGTAATTCTTTTTCATTCGTATGTAACCACCCTGGGTTATTATTATATCCCTCTGCTCCAACGACAACTTTCGTCTCCATCTTTCCACCCCTTCTTATATTCCGACATAAAAATTCGACAACATAACATTGGTCTCCTTTATTTCCCCAAAAGAAAAAGCCTTGCGCGCTCCCTAGACGCACAAGGCTTACTAACTTTATATCCCTTTAATTAGCTTTTTCTAAACTATCTTGCGAACTTCCATCGTCTTTTAAATGACTATGTTTTTTCGAATAAACAAAGTATACAACCACTCCGATTGCTAACCAAACACCGAAGTATATCCATGTTTTTAACGGTAGATTTACCATTAAGAATAGACAGCTTGCAACTGAAATAATCGGTAAGATTGGTACAAGTGGTACCATAAATCCACGTTGTAATTTCGGGTGCGTTTTACGAAGAATGATGACAGTTACACCAACCATCGCAAATGTTAATAACGCTCCAATATTTGCTAAATTCGACAATTCTTTTAAATCGATAAATCCGGCAATTAAAGCACTACCAATTCCTGTTAACCAAACTGAAAATGTTGGTGCTTCCGTCTTCTTGTTAATTTTCGCAAAAGATTTTGGCAATAAACCGTCACGGCTCATCGCGAAGAATACACGTGTCGTAGCGTAGATGTATGCGAAAATTACAGCCATAATACCAATTACAGCTCCAATAGCGATTACACCAGCCACTTTATCTTGTCCTACAACTTCTAATACATAGGCCATCGCTTCAGGTACATCTAATTCCTTATAAGAAACCATACCTGTCATAACGAGACAAACTACAACATAAATGATTGTACAAATGACTAATGAAGCAATAATACCAATCGGCAAATCACGTTGTGGATTTTTCACTTCTTCAGCAGAAGTTGCTAATGCATCAAATCCTAAGAATGCGAAGAATACTGCTGCTCCTCCGGCAAAGACTCCACTTAAGCCGTACGGTGCAAATGGTATCCAGTTTTCTGGTTTCACGTAGAATACACCAACTGCAATGAATAAAACAACAATACCAATTTTAATTAATACCATTATGTTATTCACACGCTTACTTTCTTTTGTACCTCGTGATAATAACCAAGTTATCACCAACGTAACGATAACTGCGGGTAAGTTCACCATACCACCTTGCGATGGAATCGTTAACAACGCTTTTGGAATTTCAAGTCCCAATCCACTCACTAAATTATTGAAATAACCTGTCCATCCGCCAGCTACTGCGGCAGTCGTTACGACATATACGGATAGCAATGTCCATCCCATTAAATGGGCAACAAACTCACCAATTGTTGCATATGAATATGTGTACACACTACCTGAAACAGGAAGTGCAGATGCAACCTCTGCATAACATAAAGCTGCAAATCCACAAACAATTGCTGCAATCATAAACGAAAAAATAACTGCTGGACCAGCATCTCTTGCTGCTACTAATCCGGTTAATACTAGAACTCCTGTACCAATTATCGCACCAATCCCTAGCATTGTTAGGTCAAATGCCCCTAGCGTTTTCGTCAAAGTTTTACTTTTACTTTCCCCTAACAATTGCGTAACGGATTTCTTTTTAAATAGGTTGGCCACGATGAATGCCCCCTTTTACCAAGAAGAGCTAAGAGGTATTATCTCTTAGCTCTTATCATGTTGTTTTATATATTGTTCGATTTTGTTTTGTATAATGCTTCTATTAGCAAGATACTGTTTCTGCTTCTAATAATTCTTTAGCACCTTTGTACTCTACACCGTGAGCTTCTGCAACTGCTTCGAATGTTACATAGCCTTCTAATGTATTAATACCTTTTAATAATGCAGTGTTGCCTAGGCAAGCTTCTTTGTAGCCTTTGTTAGCAATTTGTACTGCATATGGTACTGTTACGTTTGTTAATGCAAGAGTTGATGTACGTGGAACCGCACCTGGCATGTTCGCAACTGCATAGTGAACAACGCCGTGTTTTTCATAAGTTGGGTTATCATGAGTTGTAATACGGTCAGTTGTTTCGAAAATACCACCTTGGTCAATCGCGATATCTACAACAACAGAACCTTGTTCCATTGATTGAATCATTTCTTCTGTTACAAGTTTTGGCGCTTTTGCACCTGGGATTAATACTGCACCGATTACAAGATCAGATTCTTTTACAGCTTCTGCAATATTGTAAGGATTAGACATTAAAGTTTTTACTTGGTTTCCGAAAATGTCATCTAATTGACGAAGACGTTCTGCACTTAAGTCGATGATTGTTACATCCGCACCTAGTCCAACTGCAATTTTAGCAGCATTTGTACCAGCTTGTCCACCACCGATAATTGTTACTTTACCACGTTTAACTCCTGGAACACCTGCAAGTAAGATACCTTTACCGCCTTTGTTTTTCTCAAGGAATTGCGCACCGATTTGTGCAGCCATACGACCAGCTACTTCACTCATAGGTGCAAGTAATGGTAATGAACGGTTTTCTAATTGTACTGTTTCATATGCGATAGCAACAACTTTCTTCTCGATTAACGCTTTTGTTAATTCTGGTTCTGGAGCTAAGTGTAAGTATGTGAATAAGATTAAACCTTCGCTGAAGTGTTTGTATTCGCTTTCAACTGGTTCCTTAACTTTCATAACCATTTCCATGTTCCAAGCTTCTTCAGCCGTATCAACAATTTTCGCTCCCGCTTCAACATACTGAGCATCTGTGAAACCAGATCCTACACCTGCGTCCTTTTGAATGAATACTTCGTGATTGTTACGAACTAAATGTACAACACCTGCTGGTGTCATTGCCACACGGTTTTCGTTGTTTTTAATTTCTGCTGGTACCCCAATACGCATAATGAAATGCCCCCTTATAATTAACAGAAAAAAGGAATTCTTTTTTCTTTTTTAAATAATTAATAACTTATGTCCTTATTCTAGCATAACTTAAAAGTTATGAAAACGCTAACATACTATTTTTTTAAAGTTTATATATTTAGAATAGTGTAAATATATAAAACATTGATTTTATTGGGTTCTCCGTACCACTCCATCATCTATTACTCTATTTCTATTATATCCATTCAAAATGCATAGTAATTATTTATTATTTGACAATAATGTAACAATGTAAAAAAACTAAGCAATGACGTATACATATACACTTATTACTTTGTTCAATACTTTAGAAATATATTCTTTTCACAAAAAAACAGCTACTGGCATTTAGCCAGCAGCTGGATAACTTATAAATAACTTTGAAAATAGATCTTCTGTCGTCTCACTAATTTTATCAAACATATCACTTTCACGATCTTCTTGCTCTTTTAACATCTTAATTGTTTCACGTGCATCTTCAGGATAATCGGTAATGATACCATCTACGTTTAACTTATAATATCCCTTTAACCTTTCCATATCATTTACCGTCCATACGTAAATTGGCTTGTTTAGCTTCCTTGCTTCTTTTACTAATTTCTTATTTAACATGTATTCTTCTGCTACATAAAAATCAGCCTTCACATTCTTTAAGTTAGCTCTACTCGCATACAGTATATATCCTACTTTTATATTTGGATTTGCACGTTTAAACTCTTTAATAAGCGGATAGTGTAACGTTTGAATGACACATTGCTTCTCAAATTCATTATCTTTAATCGCTTTTAATACTTTGTTTACGAAATCTTTTTCGCCACCATGAAGCTTCACTTCAATATTAAGTTTGATTTTTCCTTTTGCCAGCTTAATGATCTCATCAAGTGTACTTATTTGTCCTGAAAAACCATCTTGACTAAGGGTAAGCTGTCTTAACTCCTCCATCGTTAAATCTGACACATGAACATTAGCATTAGCAAGACGTTTTAGCTTCAAATCATGTATAACTGCTAGTTCACCGTCTTTTGTTTGCAGTACATCAATTTCAGCGTAGTCTGCTTTGGCATCAATAGCCCCCTGCACAGCTTCTTTCGTATTCTCTACACCTTTTGAAATATAACCACGATGAGCCATAATAATTGGTTCTTTATATGAATTTGAAATAAACGTTACAATGAAGGCAACGACCATTCCGGCGGTAATAATTCCTACAATATATACACCAATAAATTTCCAACGATGTTTTTGGAAGAAACATTTATCTGCTTTTGTTTTCGAATAATCTAATCCTTCTTCTAATAAAACATCTTCAACCGGAACCTTTTGTAAATACAATCGTGTTATTCCCATAATATAAAATGGCGTCACGATAAAACTAAATAAATACAATGTACTCGTTAAAAATACAGACATTGTTGATTCCGCTAATAATGCAAATGTTCCCTGTGGATTTGTAAATTCATACATGCCCCATAGACACAATAAATACATTCCCAAAAATACACCGTACACAATCCCTATTGAAATAAAAAATCCTACTAAAAAGAATAGTACTTTAAAAAAACTTTCTTTTACTAACGTTGCACTTTTACGTGCTGCTGTGCGAAACGGCTTTTGCTCTAAAACAACAATAGGTAGAACAAAAATCCAGCGAAGGTTCAAATACGCAACTACAGCAAAGAACGTGTAATAACCAACTTGTCCCATCGTTGTCTTAAACAGTTCTCCTGTAATAAAGTTAGGAATTTGAATTTGTGGAATTAATGCCGTTTCATATCCAATATTTAAAAGAGGTAACAATACGACCGCATATAAAATAAATCCTGGTAAGCAATATGTGAAAAGAGTAGGTAAATACGTTACGGTTTTATATAAAATCGGACGTAATTTCACCTTTTGTCTTTTATGAGCGAAGTACGAAATGATAATAAGCACCGCAAATTCCGTAAAGATAAGAAACAGTGCTAACAATGATAAAATGACGATTGCCAAAATGCCATATGATGTCTTTAAAAACGCTAATAATTCATCATTCGTCGCATTTGCATAACCACCAAAATACAATAACTTATTAAAAATGATCCCAAATAGCGGGACAAATACAATCGCTGCTAATAATTTATAAGCAAGTTGAAAGGTTAATACATTCCAAAAAGCAAATCTAACTGTTTGAAAGGAATGTCCCATTACTCCTGGTATAGATAGTCTTTTACGGTGTTGCATATATTCCTCCACATTCTAAAACGATATTTGAGATGGATTCCACATTTCCAATTTCAATCCATCTTTTTAATAATAATATATTCCGCTTAACATGAACACTCTTATACATATAATGAAAAAAGTGATGGCTAATCCCATCACTTTTTTCACTCACTCTATTTTTTCTCTAATCCTTGTCCAAATGCTTTTAAGAAACTAAAACCGAATGTAATCGCCCTGTTGATATCTGGATCTTTTAATACTTTAAAGAAATCCATCACTTTTGTTTTCTTTCCGTTTTTCAGCTCATCCGTTGCAAATTGTAATCCAATGACTAAACTAGATGTTATTTGTTTCGTTATTTCTGGGTCCACTGAAGATAATGCCTCTCCTGCCCCCATCATATTGTTTAATGCGTTTTTTACTGGTTCACGATTCAATTGTTCAACAGCTATTTTGGAAACATCTTCTTTTGCAGCAAGTAAACTAATTGCTGCATCTAAAATTCCAGCTTTTTGCAACTGCGCTAATAGCTGCATCGTCTCTTCTACTGCTTCTCTATTTTCAGCTAGATCATTTAACAACTCATCTGTTACTTGCTGTTTTTTTTCTTCTTCTGTTACAATCTTCTTTTTAATTAAAGTAATCTCTTTTGCCATTATCTCCGCCCCCTAATTCTGGTCCACAAGTGATACGTATTGTTTTCTTTGCCACTTTCGCTCGATTTCAACACCATTTTGCGGATGACGTTTTTTATCTCTCGGGTTTGAAGATGGTAACGGACGATTTCCTTTTTCACGTAATACGCGCAGTTTCACCATTGTTTGTTTATAAGCTGGTGTACACGTATAAATGTCTGTTGCTGTTCCTGTTAAAATATTGATTGCCTCTTCATTTACTGTCGCATGCATCGGCAAATATAACTCATTTCCAGTTACACGATCTGTAACAAGCGCTTGTACTTTGATTTTTCCAAATGGTGATGCTAACTCTACAAGACCACCATCTTTCACATTGCGTTCTTTAGCAAGTTCAGGTGAAATTTCAACAAATACTTCAGACACTTTAGATAAAATACCAGCCGACTTATTCGTCATATTCCCTTCATGGAAATGCTCTAGCATACGGCCATTATTTAATAGTAAATCATACTCATCTGGTGCTATAACTGGCGGAACCCATTCATCTAGTGATAAACGTGCTAGTTTGTCTGGGAAGTTAAATCCATCTACATATAATAATGGTGTATCACTACCATCATGGCTACCCCAACATAAACTATTCCAGCCTTCTAGACGGTCGTACGTCGCTTGAGAGTATAACGGTGCAAGCGATGCAATTTCGTCCATAATTTCACTTGGACTTCCATAATTCCAGTCTCCGCCCAGTGCACGAGCTACTTTTTGTAAAATCCACCAATCTGGTTTTGAATCACCAAGCGGTTTCAATACTTCGTATAATCTTTGAATACGGCGCTCTGTATTCGTAAACGTTCCTTCTTTTTCTAAGCTTGGTGCTGCTGGTAAAATAACATCGGCGAAACGAGCTGTTTTCGATAAGAACATATCTTGAACAACAAGGAAGTCTAAATTCGCTAAAATATGTTGTACATGGTTGGCATTTGAATCTACTAAAGCCATTTCTTCTCCCATAACATACATACCACGCAGTTTTCCTTCTTCGGCCGCAAGTAACATTGCGATATTATTTAATCCCGGTTCTTTCGGAATGGTAGTACCGTATGCTTTTTCAAATTTCGCACGATGCACATCATCTGAAACTGCTTGGTAACCCGGAAGCCAGTTCGGTAATGTCGCCATATCACAAGCACCTTGTACGTTATTATGCCCGCGTAACGGATACGCACCGGCACCAGGACGACGGTAGTTACCTGTAACCAGAAGTAAATTTGAAATTGCTGCTGACGTTGTACTTCCTCCTGTATTTTGAGTTACACCCATTCCCCAAAGTACACAAGTACCATCTGCTTCATATACCATACGAGCCATTTCTTTTAACTGATCTTTAGAAATCCCTGTAATTCCCTCAGTATAATCAAGCGTATATTTTTCTAGCATTTTGCTATATTCATCAAAATTCTTTACATTTTCAGCTATGAACTTTTTATCGTGCCAATCTTGATCGATAATGTATTTCGTTATCCCAGCAAGCCATACATAATCCGTCCCTTGACTCGGGTGAACAAATATATCAGCACGCTCCGCCATTTCATGTTTACGAAGGTCTGCGACAATTAGTTTTTGTTCATCTAATTTATGAGCACGCTTCACTCTAGTCGCAAGTACAGGATGTCCTTCTGTTGGATTTGCCCCAACAATAATAACAAGACCTGCCTCAGCAATATCTTTCACTGTTCCAGCATCTCCGCCCATACCGACAGTTTTAAATAAACCGTCTGTTGCTGGAGATTGGCAATAACGGGAACAGTTATCTACATTATTTGTTCCATATATTTGACGAGCTAGTTTTTGCATAAGATAGTTTTCTTCATTTGTTACTTTCGAAGAAGAAATAAACCCAAACGCATCGCTACCATACTCTGATTTAATATGTTGCATATTAGATGCAACAACTTCAAGAGCCTCTTCCCATGAAGCCTCAACAAACATATCCCCTTGGCGAATTAACGGCTTTGTAATACGCTCTTCACTGTTCACAAAGTCCCATCCGAATTTTCCTTTTACACATGTGGAAATACCATTAACCGGTGCATCTGAAACAGGTTGCACTTTTAAAATTTGACGATCTTTCGTCCATACCTCAAATGAACAACCTACACCACAAAATGTACAAACTGTTTTTGTCTTATTAATTTTCGTCTTACGCATCGCGGACTCTACTTCTGAAACTGCTAAAATACTGCTATATCCAGGCTCCACATCTTTTACAAAATCAATCATTGGATTTAGCACATCTGGTTTTAAACCAGTCATAAATCCAGCTTCTCCTAGCATCGTTTTTTCCATTAATGCATTACAAGGACAAACTGTTACACATTGCCCACAGCTAACACAAGACGAGTCATTTATACTCACACCATTGTCCCAAATAACACGTGGACGGTCTAAACTCCAATCAATCGATAAAGTTTCATTTACTTGTAAATTTTGGCATACTTCTACACACTGCCCACAAGCAATACATTGATTTGGATCGTATCGATAGAATGGATGCGACGTATCCACTTCGCATGCACTTACTTTCGGTTCATATGGATATTTCTGTTCTTCAATCTCCATCATATGTACTGTATTATGGACTTTACAGTTACCATTATTGTTATCACATACTGTACAATACAATAAATGATTCTCTAATATTCGATCCATCGCTTCAGTTTGTGCTTCCTTTGCACGTTCCGATTGCCTCTCAATATGCATGCCATCTTCCAACTTCGTCGAACAGGCACGTAGTAAACTTCCATTCACTTCTACAATACATGTATCACAAGTTTGAATAGGATCTACCTCTGGTACATGACAAATTTGAGGATGCTCTAAATTACTTTCGTTAAACAATTGGAGTATCGTCTTTTCACCTGATACGAAAAATTCTTTACCATCAACGGTTACACGGACTGTCTGTTCTGTCATAGTTTCCCCTCTCCTTACAACTAACTGTACAACACAATTATGAATCCGTTTTCATAATTGTGTTGTACATATTTTTGAAGCGCCCTGTTGAAATACTTTCCTTTGGAAGTCGATTCTAGATGTTATAAGGTATAACTACGAAAGCTTGAAAATGTCGCTATTCTACAAATCTATTATATCGTACATATACAATAATAACCAAAATAATCTGCCATCTTCTTGTTAGTAGATGCTTTTGTTTTTTCGATGTTTTATGATAAATATGGAGAAAAATACATATAAAGGGGAATTTAATATGGGGCCTATTCAAGAAACATATACAATTGTACGTTATCAATCTGGTACATTTTCAAAACAAACCGATGAGGTTGTTACGGAATCTCCTATTACAATTAAATTAAATAGCGAAGAATACGTAACAGTTGTATGCACTCCTAATTACATTGAAGATATGGTAACCGGTTTTTTAATTTCTGAAGGAATTATTTCTTCTTATAAAGATATTGAAGAATTATGGATCCAAAAAGAAAACGGAATTGTCCATGTAAAATCATCAAAAATTAATCCGCTCTATCAAACTTTATATAATAAACGGTACGTAACTTCTTGTTGCGGGAAAAGTAGACAAGGTTTTGTTTTCGTCAACGATGCAGCAAAAGCAAAAAAGTTACATGATATACATATAACTATTACTCCGGAGGAATGTTTTCACCTAATGACTTCCTTACAACAATCTTCAACTACATTTCGCCAAACGGGTGGTGTGCATAATACCGCTTTATGTGATCGAAATAACATTCTTTTATCAAGAATGGATATCGGAAGACATAATGCGCTAGATAAAATATACGGTCATTGTTTACGAAACAATATCTCTGTTCAAGGGAAAATCATTGCGTTTAGCGGACGCATCTCATCTGAAATTTTGTTAAAGGTTTCAAAAATAGGTTGCGAAATTGTTCTATCTAAATCAGCTCCAACTAAACTAGCTCTGCAACTCGCCCACGATTTAGGTATTACCGTAGTAGGATTTATTCGAAATGGATCTTGCAATATTTATACACATCCGAAACGAATCGATGGCTACAAAATAAACGATTGAATACGTAAAAGAAAGTGAAAATTTAATCAGTGGAGGGTTTTTCCCTCCTCACTGATTATTAGCCCAACCAATCGGGCTTTTACGGGCAATCCGACTCCCACGAATAGTTGGATAAAAATGACTCCTTTACAAAGCGGGAATTTTAGTTATAAAAATGTAACATATTAAAACCTTGAATAGTTAATAAAGTTAATATATAATTTCATTACATAAATAAAATGAAAACATAGTAGCATAATCTTTTCATTCTTTTACAAATTAAGAAAGAATAGTCACAGAATACATTTAACTAAACTTAATCTTACAAAGTTAATGAATTAAATTTGAATCAATCTAGGAGGTTACAACTATGGAAATTCGCTTATTAACAACAGAGGATGCAGAAATTTATTTGAAAGTGTGTATGGAAGGTTTAATGAAAAACCCTGAGGCTTTTAGCTCTTCTTATGAAGATGTTCTTAAACAGGAAAACCCTGTCGCTGCTATGGCAAAGCGATTAAGCAATCCGGATAAGTATACTCTAGGTGTCTTCAAAGATAATGATTTAATCGGTATTGCTACTCTAGAAACAAAGCCATTTATTAAGCAAGAGCATAAGGCAAAAATCGGCTCAGTTTTTGTTCCTCCAAAAGCGCGTGGCCTCGGTGCAGGACGAGATTTAATTAAAGCGATTATTGAAAATGCCGATAAATTACATGTAGAACAGCTTATGCTTGATGTTGTCGCTGATAACACTGCTGCAAAAAAATTATATGAGTCCCTCGGCTTCCAAACTTACGGTGTGCAAGAACGGTCCTTAAAACATAATGGCCAATATTGGGACGAAGAGCATATGGTTTTATTCTTAAATAATTAACATTTTAATATAATTTTTCAAAAGCATCTTCTTATTAATTAAGATGCTTTTTTCATTACAACAATGTAATCTTCATGTCACCTTTATCGATCGTTCCAATCCTTTCCATTCGTTATACTAAAAATATAAAGTGAAACTTCACTCAGCGAGGAGGATCCGTCTCCCGCTAATTATTAAATGAACGTATAGCATGCAATTGATATGTAGAGGAGAATGTAACATGAAACAAAACAAACAAGCTATCTTTTTAATATTTGCTACAGCAATTGTAACTTCTGGACTGGCAATTCTACCTTGGTTTATTATATAGAACACATTAAAAAAGCTTATTGCTTCTTAAGAAGCAATAAGCTTTTTTTCTATTATAAAATCCCGAAAAATTTATTTACACAACTTATCATAATAAGCATAGATACCGCAACACACATTACAATCGCATTACGATCTTGCTTTTCTTTTTGTAAAAGTTCTACTTTTTTACTCATGTGTACAATCCCCTTTATATTAAAAAAAGTGTGAGATAGGAAATTTTTCTTATCCGATGCGAGGTGAATACGAAAACCCTCTCTATCTCACATACACAATAGAATGGAATTGTCATTTTATAAATAAAATGACATGACGTTATGTCGCAACATAGGGTATTTGTGTCGCTACGTTTTCTATTATAAAAAATAGTTGTGCAAAACTAGTGCATTTTTTATGTCAATTGCCCTGATTGAAAAAATCAGCCATCCATTCAATCACATAAAAAGAGTTTTTTATTATTTTCATGTAAACTATACAAGTAGAATGAATAGTTTGGGGTGCACAAGATTATGGTGAAAATTTTATTAGTAGACGATGAAGAACGTATGTTACGATTGTTAGATTTGTTCTTAAGCCCTCGTGGCTATTTTTGTATGAAAGCTACTTCTGGCCTTGAAGCGCTAGAATTAATCGAACAAAAGGACTTCGATATTATTTTATTAGATGTTATGATGCCGAATACGGATGGGTGGGATACTTGCTATCAAATCCGTCAAATTTCCAACGTTCCAATTATTATGCTAACAGCTCGCAACCAAAATTATGATATGGTCAAAGGCCTGACCATGGGAGCAGATGACTATATTACAAAACCATTTGATGAGCATGTATTAGTCGCACGAATTGAGGCCCTATTACGCCGTACGAAGAAAGACGGATTTGTTAGCTTCAATGGTATTGAGTGGGATAAAACGAAACATACTGTTACAGTTTATGGTGAAAGAATCTCACTAACTCCTATTGAATTCTCGTTACTTGGACTCTTTTTACAAAATACAAACCGCGCTTACAGCCGTGATGATTTAATTGAAAAAATTTGGGGATATCAAACAGACATCGAATACAGAACTATCGATTCACATATTCGTAATATCCGTGATAAATTACGCAAAAAAGAATTTCCAGTTGAAGATTACTTAGAAACCGTCTATAAAGTCGGATATAAATGGAAAAGTGAATAATTACTTCGGTCAGTGGGGATTGATAAAACCCCACTGATTAAAGTTTCACTTTATATGAAATAAGGTATGGTGAGAAAATGAGCAAACTTTCCCTTAAAGTTGGGACATACTTTTTAATATTAGCTTTATGTATTGAGACAATTGCTTTCGTATCTTTTTATAAAAGTCTTTCAAAAATGCGGGTTGAAGAGGAAACCGTTGCTCTATTAGAGAAAGGCAATCGGTATCGTGACAAAATTGTAAACCGAGCAAAATGGAATGAACATTCTAAACAAACTCCAAACACCGAACGTCCTAAACGCCCTTGGTATCAAGAATTCACTATCGAGCATGCAGCTGAAGAATTAATTGGATCAGAATTAATTGCTAATACCGATATCACTATCATTATAACTGACAATAACGGCAAAATCATTTCCACCTCAGAACCCGTAACGAAAGAAATGCAAAAACAACTTACTTGTAAAACGGAAACTATTCCTAAAAGTGGGTTGATTGTAGAAAAAAACTGGAAAAAATCGAAATTCATCTCAACAGTAAGCCCACTTGAAATAAATGGATTTCAAGGTAACTTACATATGTTATTAAAAACATCCTTCTTAGAAAATATGCTACTTAAACTCATGGATCAATTCATTATCGTGAGTATTTTAACACTTATTTTAACAACTATTTCTGTCTTTGTTTTTTCTCGTGTTATTACAGAACCGCTTATAAAAATGAAGCGGGCGACAGAAAAAATGTCGAAATTAAATAAGCCGATTCAATTAGGAATTAAACGAAATGATGAACTTGGAAGCTTAGCAAAAACGATTGAAGATTTATCTAGTGAACTTACGTATATGAAAAAAGAACGAAACGAATTTCTCGCTAGTGTAGCCCATGAATTACTAACTCCATTAACCTATATGAAAGGTTATGCAAAGGTAGCAAAAAGAGATTCTCTAACGAAAGAAGAACGTGAAGAATACTTACAAATCATTGAAGACGAAACGGATAGTGTAACTGATCTCGTACAAGATTTATTTATGCTCGTACAATTAGAGCAACATCAATTCGTTATTAAAAAACAAAAAATGCTCCTGAGGCCATTTTTAGAACGCATGGTTGAAAAAACAAAAACAACATTAACGAACAAACAAATGCAAATTCATGTATACTGTAAAAATGATTTAGAAGTTTGTATAGATGAAAGGCGTATGGAACAAGTGATGTTAAATTTATTGCATAATGCTTATCAACATTCGCTAGAAAACACTTCTATAACAATACGTGTACTAGCAGCCAGTGCGAATACTTTTACAATAAGTATACAAGATGAAGGTGAAGGTATTCCTGAAGAAGATATCCCACACATTTTCGATCGCTTTTATCGTGTCGATAAATCTAGAACACGAGCTACAGGTGGAAAAGGTATCGGACTGGCTGTTGCAAAAGAAATTGTAGAACTTCATAATGGTTCTATTGAAGTTAAAAGTGAAGTAGAAGTCGGAACAGAATTTATAATTGAATTACCATTTGAATAATATATGCGTGAAATCACCAGTAGTAGTCAACACTACTGGTGCTATTTTATTTATAAAACCAGCTCATATAAGCTAAGCTTTTGAAATTATTCTTATTTCAATATAAAATATAGGTATAACTGTCAAAGATTTGGAGGGTGATACAATTGGATATCCATGTATTAACAAAAGACGAAGCAGAAATTTACTTAGAACTTCGAGTAGAAGGATTAAAACAAAATCCGGAAGCTTTCAGCTCTTCTTATGAAGATATTATTAATAAAGAGTGTGCTATTGAATATAAAGCCCAAAAATTAGCACAAGATGAGAACTATACGCTAGGTGCATTTAAAGATGGCACTTTAATCGGAGTTGCAACACTGGAAACGAAACCATATGTAAAACAAGAACATAAAGCAAAAATCGGTTCAGTATACGTGTCTCCAAAAGCACGCGGACTTGGAGCGGGAAAAGCACTTATTAAAGAATGTCTTGAGCTTGCTAAATCTTTAGAAGTAGAGCAAGTTATGCTTGATGTTGTTGTCGGAAACGATGGTGCAAAAAAACTTTATGAGTCATTAGGCTTTAAGACATTTGGTGTGCAAGAACGTTCATTAAAATATAACGGACAATATTGGGATGAAGAGCATATGGTTCTTTTCCTAGATGAAGAAAAATAATAAAAAAACATCCTCCATTTATGAGGATGTTTTTTTACTTTCTTGTAAACCATGCTGTATATAATAATTGAATGGCCTCTTCAATTTCTTCCTCTAATAAAGTCGCAAATCCAAGCAATACTGTACTTTTGGGAGAAGTCCCTTCCTTATAATATATCGAAGCAGGATACACTTTAATACTCCTTTCAGCTGCAACTTCCATTAATTCTTTCTCTTCCATCCCATTATGCACTTTTAATAAAATATGTAGGCCGGAATCTTCCCCTATTACTTCAATTCGATTAGAAAAATATTTTTCTAATACCGAAACAAGACGGTCTCTCTTCTTTCGGTACACAACACGCATTTTATGAATATGTTTTTCCCAATGCCCGTCATTTAAAAATTTCCTAATGATCTCTTGATCCATTCTTGAAACGCTTTGTGTGTAAAATAAATATTGCTCTTGATACTGCTTAATAAGGGATTTTGGTAACACCATGTAACTCATCCGTAATGATGGCAATAGCGCTTTAGACAGCGTCCCCATATAAATAACTTTCCCATCTCTATCTAAACCTTGCAGCGCTGGAATCGGCTTTCCTGAATAGCGAAATTCACTATCATAATCATCCTCAATAATATATCTTCCTTCTTCTTTTTCCGCCCATTGTAACAGCTGCAGTCTTCTCGTAATTGGCATAATCATCCCGCAAGGAAACTGATGCGAAGGTGTAACAAACACAATATTAGCTGAACTATTTTCTAACTCTGAAATACAAATACCATCTTTATCTAAAGATAACATTTGAACATTTTGTTCACCCTGCTCGAAAACAACCATCTTTCGGTGGTAGCCTGGATTTTCAACTGCATAACCACTTCCTTTTAACAATTGAAATAACAACTTCACTAATATCTGCGTACCAGCTCCGATTACAATTTGACTAGCCGAACATCGCACACCTCTTGATTCATATATATAGCTCGCTATTTCTTCACGCAAGCTCACTTCACCTTGTGGATGTCCAAGAAAAAGTAATTCTTTATTCTCTAATTGCCATACCTCGTTTGTAATTTTTCGATATACATGAAACGGAAAAGTACTAGTATCCACACCCGTTTGAGTGAAGTCAAATTTATACTCCTTATCTTGAAAAGGCGCTTCTCCTATTACCTCTTCACTGCCTTCCACATGAATCATTTGCTCGATTTCACATACAAAATAACCTTTTCTAGAAATCGACTCAATATATCCTTCGGCAAGAAGTTGCTCATAAGCAGCTTCAACTGTATTTTTACTCACTTGTAAATATGTCGCCAGCTTCCTCTTAGCCGGTAATTTCGTAAAGGCCGGAATCGTTCCATCTTTAATCTCTTTTTTTATATACTCATACAATTGTACATACAATGCTGTCTTACTATTTGCACTCAAATTAGGCGTTAGTTCTAACACAACATCTGACCCCTCCGAAAAACACATAACTGATACTTTTTACAGTACCAGAAGTTCTATATAATTCTTTTTATCATGTAACACATTAATAATCAAATACTAGAGAGGAGATGCATGATAATGAACAATGGTAGACGCATCGGACTTATGATGATTATTACAGGAGCTACCCTATGGGGATTATCTGGTCCCATGATTCAGTGGCTATTTCAACATACGAACGTATCATCAATTGATTTTTTAACAATTCGCCTGTTACTCGCAGGAATATTCATTTTGGCTTTCTTGCTTATAAAAAAACAAAACATATTTCACATTTGGAAACACCCTAGACATTCTATACAGCTTATTATTTTCTCTATTCTTGGCATGCTTGGTGCGCAGTACGCTTTTATCGAAACAGTTCATATTAGTAATGCGGTCACGGCAACACTATTTCAATTTCTAGGTCCTGTTCTTATTACCATTTACGTTGCGTTTGAGCAAAAGAAATTCCCTGCTTCTATGCAAATACTCGCAATTATAACTGCTCTAACAGGGACATACTTTATTATTACAAACGGTTCAATTGAAAATATTGTTTTATCTAAAGCAGCTATTACTTTCGGCCTGTTAACAGCGATTGGTTTTGCGTTTTATACCCTTCATCCGGCTTCTCTTATTAAAGAATGCGGAACAACTATAGTAATTGGCTGGGGGATGTTAATTGGAGGGATTGCACTGCTTATTTGTAATCGTTCTTTTGGGTGGAATCAGATTTTGCAAACTTTCACACTTCAAACTTTTTCTATGCTTATTCTTATCATTATAAGTGGCACTCTTTCTTTCCTTCTTTATATCGGGAGTCTTAAATATTTAGCAGCAACAGAAACAAGTATTTTATCTAGCATTGAACCACTTGTAGCTGCCATCGTTTCAATCGCTTGGCTTAATGAGTCTTTTGGAGCATATCAATTATTAGGCGGAGTATGTATTGTTCTTTCTGTTATTTTCTTAACAATGCCTCAAAAAGAGAGAGAACCAACCTTTTCAACTGAGCAAATATAAAGTGAAACTTTAATCAGTGGAGGTTTTGTTCATCCCCACTGATTATTAGCCCGCACCAATCAGGCGTTTACGGGCAGTTAATGCGGGATAGAAAATGTCAAAAGAGGTCGTACAAAACTTACGACCTCTTTTTATGATTTAAAGGAATTGTCCCGCCTGCTAGCAAATACAATTACACTAACAATAAAAATTAGGAGTGTGGCAACATGAAAAAAATCGGAACTATGCTACTTTTCTCCTTCCTCATTACTGGCTGCGCACAAGTGCAACCAGATTCAAATGCACCTAAAAAAGAAGTACTAGAAACGTCATCCTCTCAAATTAACGCACCTTCCTTTTTTCATCTTAGTGTTTTAAAAGATGTAAATTGGGAAGAAGCACCTTCATTCGTAGAAGGAAAAATACCGTTAAAAGGCATTGAAAGAAAAATTGCAATGGCTGATAGCTCTATTATCGCAAATGAGCAAAATGAAATAATGTGGTTCTTCCTAGATCCTAAAATACCGACTGGAAAACTATCTATTATCGCGCTAAAACAAGGATCTACAACTCCAACACCAGTACTCTTTCAAAAAGAAACTTCCAAACAAACTTGGACTACTTCAAATACAGTCGATACAACCATAAAGGAACTCCCTCTCGTAATGTCTCTACCTTCATCTGGATTATGGGTATTAAATATATATGTGAATGAAAAATATTATGATCAGTTTGTAATCAACGCCGAATAAAGTGACAAAACTGAAACACTTCCTTACAACAATGTAATTTCTACGTCACGTACTTCGATAGTTGGATTATCTCTCTTCTCTTATACTTAAAATAAGAAATGAAGCGAGGAGAGATGAGAGATGAAAAAAATGATAGAAGTGATCGTAGCAGTAACTGAGGTTTTAGTAAATGGTAAACCAGTTGCAATGGAATTAAATAAAGTGAAACTTTATTCAGTGGGGGTTTTCCCCATCCCCCGCTGAATATTAGTTGAACCAATCGGGCTTTTACGGGCAGTGAATCCCCCAACTAACTTCCTTGCATCCACTGAATTTTGAGTTGGGAGTCTTACTGCCCGTTAATGCGGGATAAATAATGAAAGGGGCTTGAATAAATTTACACTTCTTCATTTTTTTAATTTCTTATCTCAAAAAAAGCAGTGCCTTTTTAAGGCGCTGCTTTTGACTATTTATAACTTGGCATTTTCGTAATTTGCGCCACTCCTGAATCAATGGCTGCTTTTGCTACCGCTTCTGCAACACTTGGAACAACTCTTTTATCTAATGGATTTGGAATTACATAATTCGCATTACGCTCTTCGTCCGTAATTATGTTAGCGATCCCATATGCTGCCGCTAATTTCATCTCTTCTGTAATATCAGTCGCACGAACATCTAACGCACCACGGAATATTCCAGGGAACGCCAATACATTATTTACTTGATTCGAATAATCAGAACGTCCAGTTCCTACTACAGCTGCCCCAGCTGCTAATGCGTCCTCTGGGAATATTTCTGGGATTGGATTCGCCATTGCAAACACAATTTGTTCCTCGTTCATCGTCTGTATAAGTTCTTTCGTTAATACGTTTGGAGCAGATACACCGATGAAAATATCAGCTTGATGAATCGCTTCCTTTAATGTTCCACGTACATATTCTCGGTTTGTCTTCTTTGAAACTTCGATTTGCGCTTCGTTCATCCATGTTTCACCTTCACAAACAATACCTTCTAAACTAACTAACGTAATGTGTTTTGCGCCAGCTTTTAATAATAATTTTCCAATTGCAATTCCTGCCGAACCCGCACCGTTAATAACAATTTTCACATCGTCCATTTGTTTACTTACAACTTTTAGTGCATTAATAACAGCTGCTAAAACGACAATAGCCGTCCCATGTTGATCATCATGGAATACAGGAATATTCGTTTCTTCTTTTAATCGTCTTTCAATTTCAAAGCAACGTGGTGCTGCAATATCTTCTAAATTAATTCCTGCAAATGTAGGCTCTAAATTTTTAACAAGGGTAACGATTTCATCCACATCAGTCGTCCCTAAACATAACGGGAAAGCATCTACATTCGCAAATGTCTTAAATAAAATACTTTTCCCTTCCATAACAGGCATAGCCGCTTTCGGTCCAATATTCCCTAAACCAAGTACTGCAGTTCCATCTGAAACAACTGCAACCATATTACCACGTGCTGTATAGTCATAAGCTGTTTCCTCATCTGCCGCAATTGCTTTGCAAGACTCCGCTACACCTGGTGTATAAGTCAGGCTTAAATCATCCGCTGTATTTACTTCTACCTTACTTGTAATCTCAATTTTCCCTACTAACTCTTTATGCAATAACAATGATCTTTCATTAATTTGATTTTCTAACATACTTATAATCTCCCCTTAATTTGACAAGCTAGCTATATGAATATAGCTAGCTTGTTTGATCATGAAAACATTGTTAATAAGATTGTCGCTGTTACAACCATTGCTGCCCCGCCTAAACGCGTCGAAATTTGCGCAAATGGCATTAATTCCATACGATTTGAAGCTGATAAAATTGCAACATCTCCAGTTCCACCTAAACCGCTATGACATCCAGTTACAATCGCTGATTCAACTGGATACATTTTCATCACTTTTCCTATAAGAAAACCTGACGCTACCATTGTAAGAACAACCGATGCACAAACAACAACATATCCTACAGAAAGAACTGCTGCTACGTCTTTTAACGGAATATATAGCAATCCTAAACCGACCATTAGCGGCCAAGTTAAATTCTTTGAAATAAATTTATATAAATGGAATGCTCCTTGTTCCATTTTTGCTGGCATTAATTTAAAGTATTTCACAAGTGCCGCTGAGAAAATCATAATGATTGCTCCTGGAATACCGATGAACTTAGAAGCAAATCCTCCAAAGATGAAGAACGTACACGCAATTAATAAACCTGCTCCCATTAATGAGAAGTCAATTGGCTTCTCTGTATTTTGTTCTTTTAATAACTCTGCTTGATTATCTGTTTTCACTAATACACCGTTACCACTAAGCTCAGGTCTCTTCTCACCTAAACGCTTCATATACCCTGCACTCACGATTGCAAACATATTCCCAATAATAGCTGCCGGAATAAGCTGTGATACAAACGTTGCTGATGATTCGTTTAAAATATCGCTGTAAGCTAGTGACAATGGTAAAATCCCTTCTCCAATACCACCACTCACAATAGGTACAATGATAAAGAAGAATGTCTGCTTCATTTCAAATCCAAATAGTGAGCCGACTAATAAGCCTACTGCTACAGAAGCTAACGTTCCTACTACTAAAGGAATAAACATGCGAACGAAACCTTGTACTAACACTTTCCGGTTCATTCCTAAAATACTTCCAACTACTAAACAAGAAATATATAAATATAAAAAGTTCGATTTTTTCATTAACATAGTCGCAGCTTCCATTGAAGCTGGATTCATCCAGTTAAAAAATACAAGTAACGATGGAATAAATAATGAGAGAATTGCTGGACCACCGATATTTTTTAAAATTGGAATTCTCATCCCAATGTCACCTAAGAAAATACCCATGATCATAATAACTGCAAAACCACCAATCATATCTGCTGGTAATTTATTATATACAGATGCTCCATAAATAATAGCAGCCAATACTACATATAACGGTAAAGGTATAACACCGATTTTAACGTTCATAATTTTAGAAGCGAAAGATTCACTTTTCAATTCATTGCCTTCAGAAAATGATACCGCTTCCACATTCTTTTGAATTCCCATATGGCACCCCCTTGTTTTCTTAATAACAATATTAAAACGCTTTCAATAGTAAAAATAGTTTTTGTAAGTTTTGTAATTGGTTTTGTAATTAAAAAAAGTATAAGCGACTTATAATAAGTCACTTATACGTAAAAACTTATTTTATTTTGGTCAATACACCTTAATTTACTCACCGGTCTTCCCACATTTTGATACACCATTTCATTCTCTAATACTCCAATTTCAGTCAAAAACATTACATACTTTCGAATAGAAACTCTCGAAACCCCTACTAATTGCGCCATCTCATCTGTTGTGAACGCTTGTCCATGAAGCGATTCGATTTTCTGCCAAATTAGTTGCAACGTTTGCTTTGTTAACCCTTTTGGAAGCTCTTTAGTAACAAGAGCCTCTCTTTTGTCTTTTTGTAAAATTAGTGAATCTAGTTCCGATTGACTAATTTTTTGTTGTTCTTTCATGAAAGTAAATTTTTCTCGATACACCGTTAATGCTTCCTTAAAGCGTTCAAATGTAAATGGTTTAATTAGATAGTCTACAACTCCATATTGTAATGCTTTTTTAATACTTCCCATATCATGCACAGCTGAAATCATCATAATATCAATTTCTTTTTCTTGATTTCGAATATACATTAAAAGCTCAAATCCAGTCTCCTCAGGCATAAAAATATCAAGTAATATGAAGTCTACTCGTGACTTCTCTAATACTTGTATCGCTTCTTTAACTGAGTTAACTGCATGGACAAGCTCAAATCCTCCCACTTGCTCTAAATAATGCGTATTTAACATCGCAACCATCGGATCATCTTCTACAATCAAAACTTTGATCATTTTATCTCTCATCCCTACTTTTAGGTATTTCAATCGTTATTGTTGTTCCCGTTCCTAACAATGACTGCACATAAATTTCCCCATTTATTCGCTGTATACTTTCTTTTACAAGATACAAACCATAACCGCGATTATCCCCTTTTGTGGAATAACCTTTTGTAAATAATGCATCCACTGCGTCTTCTTCTATACCTTTCCCCGTATCTTGCACTGTAATAGTTAATGTATTCTGATATTGTATCCCAACTTCAACTTGTTTCTTTTTGCAATGTATCACTGCCTCTAATGCATTATCTATTAAGTTCCCTACAATCGTAATAAGTTCATGAGTAATACTTTCATCATATATTTCCGGCAAGTAAGAATCTTCACTTATAATTAACTTTATATTTTTCTCCCTAGCATAACTAAGTTTACCTAGTAAAAATCCAGCAAATACTGGACTTTTTATTCTTTTCATAACCCCACCAATTTCATATTGATGCTCTGATACCATGCCGCTTATATACTTTTGTAATTCTTCATATTGTTTCATATGTGTAAGCCCTAATACGACATGCATCTTATTCATAAACTCATGAGATTGTGCCCGTAATGCTTCCGCATATAGCCTAATACCAGTTAGTTCCTCGGCTAGTTTTCTAATCTCTGTTTTATCACGAAATGTTGCAATTGCGCCAACTATTTCTCCTTTTACATATAAAGGAACACGATTCGTCACAATCGTAATTCCATAAATATTTTGTTCTTCGTTTAATTGTACCTCTCCCGTTTGCAACACTTCTTTTATACGCGAATTTGGCATATACAACTCAACATCTTTACCAATAAAATCTTCTTCCAGTCCACTTTTTTTAAATAGCCGTTTCGCTTCATTATTAATTAATGTTACTCTCGCCTCTTTATCTACAGCAATAATGCCTTCTTTTACAGATTGTAACATCGTATTTCTTTCTTCAAGAATTTTCGCTATCCTGTGCGGCTCAAGACCGAATAAACTTTTCTTTATATGCCTAGCTAGCAATATTGCTCCTATAAGTCCGACTAATACTCCAACTCCGACACCGATATAAATAATATGTCTACTTTCCTTAACTCTCTCTTTTACATTATCTGCCGAGATACCAACGGCCACCGCGCCAAGTTGTTCACCTGTTTCAGAAAATATTGGTACAAACACTCGCATTGAAATACCTAAAGTTCCTTCTGCTAGCGATACATGTTCCTTTCCTTTCAATGCAGGCCCTTCATCTCCCCCAATAAAATGATGACCTATTTTTTGAGGATCTGGATGTGATTTTCTTATTCCATTCATGTCCATAACGACAATAAATTGAACACCTGTGTTTTTTAATATTCTATTTGTATACGTTTGAATTGCAGAAGTATCTGCTTTCCCAATCAAACCATCGATTACAATCGAGTCATTCGCCACAATATGTGCAATTGTTTTCGCTTTCTCTGCCTGGCTATCCTCCGTTGTCCGCTCTACATTATGACTAATTAATATATCTGTAACAAGTAAAGAAAAAATTACAACTGTACAAACTAACAATGTAATCGTTTTCCATAAATTCCATAGTCTTTTTCTTTTTTTCATCCCGTTAATGACTCCCCTAATTACTGAATATAAAAATAAGTAAGGTGATATTATTTTCACCTTACTTATTTGCTGTTATTATACTTTAAATTTACTAATCATTTCTTATAGTTCTTCTGTAGCCTTTGCAATTTCATCAATAGCATTCGTTACTTCATTTTCATCGCAGCTAAACCTTTCATTGTTTCTGCTGCTCGATTAATTTCGGAAACAAAATATAATAATAACACGTATTTTTTTTTGCTGATTATGCATTTTTACATATGTAATTATTCTTAAAAGTTTAAATTACAAAATAAGAGAACTTCCATACATAGAAGTTCTCTTTCTTCTTATCAATTTTTCTTCTTTAAAACACTTCTCACAAAACCTTCTTTATAATCCGTATACTCTTATTCCCTTACTTCACTTTGAACTTTTCACATAACTAATTGCTTGGCTCTCCATCTGTATCCAAGCCTTTTCAAAATTCTCCCTCGGTACGCTTATATTCGGACTATCATTAAGAGGATCTTGAATATATACAGACTCCTTATCATATCCAACAAGAACAACACAATGTTCATTATAAGTAATAGAAACATCTCCACCATTTGTTTCCCATATAGTGAATTCCTCCTCATCTAGTGGGGCATATGTTGCATTTGTAATCATGACTACCGGTTGTCCTGATTTTACACTCTTATAAATTTCTTCTATACTTTTTCCTGTTAAATCTATAGCTTCATTCGGTAAATATTTTTTTGCTAATTGAAAAAGCGGTCCATGATATACACCGTATCCCGATTCAGAAAACGTATAAATGTTCCCCACAAATCCTTCATTCGGATTTCCTCTTACACCATCGTCTAAAAAATCTACCTTTTTGATGTCACTCGCTAATTTCATCTTATCTATAGAAACACCCGCATATTGTAACATCATCGCTAAACTTGTTACTTCGCAGCCTCTATCTAACTCTGGTAACTGCTGAATTAAAGGCACATTTGATAACATGACTTTTTCATCGTTATTACTAAACTCTATTCGTTTTTGACTTTGTATACTTGATAATAGTAATCCCTTTACTTTCTCCACATACTCTGTAATCCCATTTGTATATGCACCCCATACCCCTATACATAGTACGGACATACATATATACCACTTCCATTTTCGTATCACTCTCACGCCCTTTTTAATTCGTTAAATACGAATAAAACGCATCAGCATCTGTTTGAATCATCGGTACAAATTTTAATTCATTTCCTTTTTCAGGTTGTTCTCGTTTTATTTTTTCCGCTAGCTCTTGAATGCCTATATTCGTTCTATCCATATTAAGCTCATCTGCCATTTCTACTACTTTTTGTTCATTAATTTCTCTTAATACTTGATATATATCTTTGCCGTATAAATCAATATGATATTTTTTTGCTTCTCCCTGCACTTTTTGTTCGTACACTTCTTGTGCTAAATCTTCCATCTCTTTTCCTTTTTGAGAAATACCTAACTTTCCTGCTTCTTCTCTTACTTTCGTTCCATAGATTTCTTCCGCAATGTCTTCTATTTCTTTTCCATTTGTCGAAATACCTAATTTATCCGCTTCATCATTAATTTTAATCGTATTAATTTGAGTAATCAAATTCACAATCGATGTATTATCTATAGATATGCCTAGTTTTGACGCTTCTTGCTTCACTTTTGTTTCATAGATTTCTTCTGAAAGAGTTCCGACATCTTTTCCTTCTGCCGAAATACCTAATTGTTCTGCTTCTCTTCCTACCTCAGTCTCATGAATTTCTTTTTCTAACGTAATTTGTTCTTTCCCATCCGTTTCAATGCCTAACTTTTCCGCTTTTTCTTCCGTATGCATTGCATGTATTTTCCCATCATTTAATTGTTCTTTACTACGCTGCGTGTAATCTGTCTTTCCTTTTGTCATCCCAGAAGGAGAGGCCCCCCCTAATATACTTAAACTCATTACTCCAATAATGAATACCGTCATCATTTTCTTTTTCAATACTTCTTCCTCCTTCTCACGCTTTCTGTTTCCATCTTTCCCATAATTTTTTTAATACTATACATCAACTTCATCACCGTTAAAAATAACAGTATGATTCATCTAATTCATCCAAAAATATCTACTCCAACATCTCTTTCTATTACAAGTTTCCATGATGTAATACATGATACAAGTTGTTTCTTAACTTTCCCTTAAAAAAAGACGACCTTGTAAAAACAAGATCGTCTTCTCACTTATATTCTTTGGTTTTTAGGGAAAATCACTTCAAAACAAGTTCCTTCTCCCCATTTGCTCTCCACCGATATTTTCCCATAATGCTTTTCTACAATCCAATTAGCGATTGAAAGACCTAACCCAGCTCCTTCTGACATACTTCTTGCTTTATCTCCTTGATAAAAACGATCAAATAACTTTGGAATATCCACTTCTTTAACTCCTATCCCGTTATCCTTCACTTGTATGCGAATCGAACTACTCGTTTGTATACAAGTAATTTGAATATGTCCACCTTCATTCGTATACTTCATTGCATTATCTAGCAATATGACCATCAATTGATGAATTCTCTCTCTATCGCCAATAAACGATATGTCACGTTCTACTTTTAATATCATCTCTTTTTCTTGATAAGAAGCAATCTCTTTATATGGATCTACTATTTCTTCTAACAATTTATCCACTTCAAATGTTTTCTTATCCATCTCGATTTGATTAGAATCCGAACGTGCTAACAATAATAAATTGTTAACTAGTTTTGATAGCCGTCTACATTCCTTTGAAATTGTAGAAATATCCATCGCCTTTTCTTCTATCGTCGCAGATGGTGACTGGAATAATACATCTGTTTTTGATTGAATAACCGCAAGTGGTGTTCTTAATTCATGCGATGCGTCCGAAACGAACTGCTGCTGTTTCTCCCATGAATTTTGAATCGGTATGAGTGCTCTACCCGCTAGGAAAAAGCCGATTCCTATTGCACATAGACTTCCTATGCTGCAACCTATAACGAGAATTAAAAATAAAGTATTTATCATTTCTTTTTCGGCTGTTGTATCACGTACGATTTGCACAATTTGTCCGTCATCCTGAAACGCTAATGTTCTGAAATAATGCCCCTTTACTTCTATATCCTGAAGAACTCCTAATTTCTTTGGCGCAAAAGCTGGAATATTCTCTGTAAAAATAGAGAAAAATCTAGGGTTTTTCTCATCCATTGAGATTGTATTTCCCTTCCAGAACAACTTCATGACTCTTGGATCCCCAATTTGAATATTTTTCATGCCTCCCTTTGGAGGATTCTTAGATTTAACCCCATCTTTATATTCAATTATTTTTTCAAATGATTTATCTACTGCACCATAAATTCGATTATATGTGTATAAATAAATTATACTGCCTAATACCCCAATTAATACGATAAAAACTAATGAATTTACTATAGTCAAACGAATGCGTGTTTTTTGAAACATACTTCCCTTTTTCATTGTTCTTTTAATATATATCCAATACCACGAACAGTTTGAATATCTTTCTGATAACCGAATGGTTCTAATTTTTTACGTAAATGATGAACATACACTTCTACTATGGCTACTGTTGTATCCGAATCAAATCCCCAAACACGATCGAAAATTTGTTCACGCATTAAAATCTTCCCGCTATTTTGAATAAGATACTCTAGTAGCTCGTATTGTTTTAATGTCAGCTTAATACCTTGTCCATCTACTTGAATGTCTTTATCTTTTCCGAACAATTCAATTCCTTTATAGCGAATGGTCTGCTGTGTTGTTAAACTACCACTTCTGCGTAGTAATGCACGAATTCTCGCTTTTAATTCAGGGGCCTGAAACGGTTTAACAATATAATCATCTCCACCAAAGTCCAACCCTTTCACTCGATCTTCTAAAGAATCCCTCGCTGTCAAAAACAGGACTGGTGTTTCAATCTTTTCATCACGTATTTTTTGAATCACTTCAAAACCGTCCATTTCTGGCATCATCACATCAAGCAAAATGGCATCATATATATTCTGTAAAGCTAGAAATAATCCATCTTCTCCATTCAATGCTGTATCTACTTCAAATTCATCGCGTAAAATTTGTACGATAGACTCTAATAACGAGGCATTATCTTCTACTACAAGTAAGCGCATATTCTCACCTTACACAATCTATTTCAACTCTCTTTATTATTGCATCTCTTCTCTTCATAACGAAATAATGTAATCATATTATGTAATTTCATTTTCAACTATTTCCTTCTAAAGTTTTGCTCGATATAAAATTTTGAACCTTTATTATAAAGGCTCTTTCTTAAATTTTGCTTAATAAAAAATTGAAAGAAATAAGATTCCTCTTATCTCTTTCAATTTTTTACTACATATACCTTTTTACTTGGCAACTCCAAACAATTTAACTGACCACCATACACAGCCCCGCCATCAATTCCAATAATACGATTACTACCAAAATACACTCCGCAATTCTCACTACCATGAAGCGTTTTTGTTTCCGTATGGCCAAATACAACAACCTTTTCGCCGCTATATCCATTATGAAATTCATTACGGATCCACATTAATGTATATGGTTCAGATTCAGAAACTCGGTTCATCGGCTCAACACCAGCATGTACAAAGATATACTCTTCTGTTTCAATGTAATGATCTAATTCTTGAATAAACGTTACATGTTCCTCTAATATATGAGATTGTAAAATCGGTTTTTGGAAGTTTTCCTCATTAACCGCAATGTCTTCTTCTACAAATCCATAGCTATATAACGTTTTATCTCCACCATTCCTTTTTACCCAATGGTTCCATGAACGTTCCTCATCAGTCGTTAACGCCTTGATCATCATATCTTCATGATTGCCCTTTAGAACGAGGGCTCCCTCTTCTTTTAACTCTTTTACCTTTTCAATTACTGCACGCGCATTTGGACCACGATCTACATAATCCCCTAATAAAATCAATTGATCCTGTCTTGCATCGTATTGAGCTTCTTCCAATAACTGTTCGAACTTTTCTATTTCTCCATGAATATCACTAATAACAAGTATTCTCTTCATTTCTTCTCCTTCTTTCTAAACCATTCTCTTTCTAATTATAGATTAAAATGAAGGAAATTTCTGAATACTAATCCGAAATAGCATTTATTACAAATAAAACTATTATCCTTACAACACTGTAAGTCTCTTGTCATCCAATTCGATAGTTGCAATCACTATATTTCTTTATACTAAAAGTAAGAAATGAAACAAAAAACAAGGAGAGATGAGATATGAAAAAAGTGATGGAAGTTGTAGTAGCAGTGGCAGAGGTTTTCGTAAATGGTAAACAAGTTGCAATGGAGTTAAACAAATAATGAAAAGGACAATATTCTTTCTAGACCCTTTACTCATATAAAATAGATAAGAATTCATCATTTCTTTGATCCCTTATCTCCTTATAAAGAAAGCCGTATCCCTCATAAGGATACGGCTTTCTCTTATTTTTGATTCGTACGAGCTGAAATACTAATTGCTCTATCTGTTGTTTTTGCAGCTTCATCTAACGCTTCTTTACTATTTTTCCCGTCATACATTGCTTCTAATGCTTTTACGACTGCATCTCTTGATTCTGGGAATACACTAATTAATGCACCTTGAGTTGCTGGAGATTGCTTCGTTGCTTGTAATTGCTCTACCGTTACTTTTAACTGCGGATACTTTTCATACTGCTCTTTTACTAACGGCTCATTATATGCATCTGGATTAATTGAGAAATATCCTGTTGCAGTATGCCATTTTGCTTGTACATCTGGCTTCGTTAAATATTTCATAAAGTCCCAAGCACCTTGCTGCGTTTCTTCTGAAACCATATTCGTCATCCATAATGATGCACCGCCAATAACAACACCATTTTGTTTCGAATCTTCTGGATACGGAATATACGAAACGCCTACATTAAACTTAGATGCATCAATTAAATCACGAACACCAGCTGAAGAATCTAAATACATAGCAACTTGTCCAGACTGAAACGCAGCACGAATATCATCCCAACTTGCTCCATACTTTCCAAGTGCACCAGCTTTATTTAGTTCATCTAACATTCCAAATACTTTCTGTCCTTCTTTACCGTTAAATACCGCTTTCTTTGCAGCATCTTTACGGCCGTTTTCGTTGTCTACATATAAAGCACCTTGTGTCGCTAACAATTCTTCAAAGAACCAACCATAATTCAGCATTGAAAATCCATACTGTTTTACATTTCCACCTTCTTTAATCGTTAACTTTTTCGCCGCTTCTTTTAATTCTGCATATGTTTTCGGAGCTTTCTCTGGATCTAATCCAGCCTTTGCGAAAGCATCTTTATTATAAATTAATACTGGTGTAGATGAATTAAACGGCATAGAATACATTTTTTCATCAACTGAATAATAGTTTGTAATTGCTTTTTCTAATTTTGATGTATCGTACTTATCTTTTTTAATCCAGCTATCGATAGGCGTAATCTTTTTGCTATCAATCATATACTTCGTTGTAATTTCACTCGATTGAACAAGAGCTGGCGCTTCTTTCGTTGCAGACATCGTTTTAAATTTCGTTAAAGACTCTTCGTATGTTCCTTGGAACTCTGCCTTTATCTCGTATTTATTCTGCGACTTATTATAGTCTGCAACAAGCCCATCTAGTACACCTTGTGTTTTTCCACCCATTGCATGCCAGAAACGGATTACAGTTTTATCACCATTCTTTTCAACAGGAGCTACTTTTGTCTGTGCTTCAGGTTTCCCCTCTGTTTTACTATTTGAACAAGCTGCGCCGGTTAATGCCATTGTGGCTGCCATTAAAAGAGCAGCACTTTTTTTCAATAAACTCATCTCAATCCCACCTTTTCCTATGTATGCTTATTTAATTGCACCTTTTGTTAATCCTTTTTGTAATTGCTTTTGCCCTAAAAATAATAAAATCAATGTTGGAATGACGATAACCGTAACACCGGCCATTACACTGCCCCAATCAGTTGCAACTTCTTGAGATTGAAGCTGCTTTACACCAATTTGAACCGTTCTTACTTTTTCATCAGTGGTTACTAAAAGCGGCCACAAATACATATTCCACGTTGTTAAAAAGCTATATACTCCAAGAGTAATAAAACTCGTTTTACAATACGGCATTACTACGCTGAATAAAAACCTTACATTTCCAATACCTTCAATAAAAGCAGCTTCTTTCAGTTCATTCGGAAGCGTCATAAAATGTTGACGTAGTAAGAAAATACCGAAAGCTGTTGCAAAAAACGGCACCGTCATCCCAGCAAAACTATTAATCCATCCGAAGTTTTGAATCGTTAAAAAGTTCGGTACCATCGTTGCTTCCCACGGAATAAGCATTGTTGAAATAAACAAGAAGAAAATTAAGTTTCTACCTTTAAACTGAAGAAAAACAAAAGCATAAGCTGCTAAACTGGATACGATAAGTTGTCCAAGCATAACAACTGTCGATACAATTAAACTGTTATATAAGTATGTAAAAAGAGGTACTTTTTGAAAAATATTAATGAAATTATCAAAAGTAAATTGAGTTGGAAATAACCTTCTCATTTGAATATCGTCTGGTGTCATAAAGCTTATTAAAAACGCATACAGTACAGGAAAAAACACCATTACTGCACTAATAATGAGCAGCATGTATAATAGGAAATTTTGTTTCCACTGTTTAACGATCATTTATAATGCACCTTTCTCTCAGCAAACTTAAATTGAAGTAATGTAGCAATGAAAATGAAAATAAATAATACCATAGCTTGTGCACTTGCTGTTCCAAATTGATGATTCACAAATGCCTCTTTATAAATTGAATACACAATTAAATTCGTTGCATCATTCGGTCCACCGTGCGTTAAAATATCAATTTGTCCAAAGCTTTGGAACGCACTAATTAACGTTACTGTCACGATAAAGAATAAAGTTGGTGATAGCATCGGTAATGTGACGCGGCGAAGCTTATATAAATAACTAGCACCATCTATAGATGCACTCTCATATAAAGACGTATCAATATTTTGTAAACCACCTAATATAACTAAAAATGCAAATCCTGTATTCACCCAAACCGTTGTAACCGATACAGAAAACAGTGCCCATTCTGGACTCGTTAACCATGCGATTGCAGGAAGATTCATAGAGGCTAATATATTATTAAATAACCCTACACTTGGATGAAATAAAAATAGCCAAATCACTGCACTAGCAGCTACTGATATTCCCATCGTTGAAGAAAACAGTACTCGGAATAACCCGATCCCTCTTACTTTTTCATTTGCAATTAATGCAAGAAATAAGGCGAATACAATGCTAGTAGGCACTGTATATAAAACAAATAATAAAGTTGACTTTATACTTTTGTAGAAAGCAGGATCCGAAAATAAATATTGATAATTTTCTAAGCCAACGAAAAGATTAGCTTCTCCGTGTATATCTGTTAAATAAAAGCTATAGTAGATCGTCCTAAACAATGGATAGAAAAGAAAAATTGAAAATAACAAAATAGATGGCGCCAAAAACAATAATCCTATTCTTAAATCTTTCGTTCTGCCCCATAAACTCTTCTTTTTTGACACTGTTGTTTGAACTGGTAACTTACCTACTTCAATCATTATTTCGCCACCACTTTCAACTCTTCTTCAGCTACCACTTTTAATCTTTCATTCGTATTTTGGTGAAAGAAGCATAGTTTTTCTTGCGAGAATAATAATTTTACTTTGTCACCTTTATTCAGGAGTAACTGTCCGATGACTTTCGCACTCCAAGTTGTTCCATTTACCGCAAAGTTTAATATAGATTCATTCCCTAATACTTCTACAGATTGCAGCGTAACTTCTTGTCCTTCCTCAGACAATGCAATATGCTCAGGACGCATGCCGATTCGAATTATTCCTTCTGGTAATTGCTTTAACTGTCCAATAGATAATGGAATTTGCAATTGCCCTATATGTAATATGCCTTTTTCTTTATCCACTTCCCCATCATTTATATTCATAGAAGGAGAACCTATAAAACTTGCAACAAATTCGTTTGCTGGTTCGTTATATATATCAAGCGGTGTTCCAACTTGTTGTATAGTTCCTTTATTTAAAACCATAATACGATCTCCCATAGTCATTGCTTCTATTTGATCGTGAGTAACGTAAATCATCGTAATTCCTAATCGTTGCTGAATTTCTCTAATTTCAATCCTCATCTGTGCACGTAATTTCGCATCTAAATTCGAAAGTGGTTCATCCATTAAACAAATCGGTGCTTGACTGACGATGGCCCTAGCAAGTGCAACACGCTGTCTTTGCCCACCTGATAGTTGCCCAGGCTTCATTTTGACATATTCCTTCAACCCTACCATCTCAACAGCTTCCATCAATCGTTTTTGTCGTTCTTCTTTCTGTACTTTTCTTACCTTAAGTCCAAATAAAATATTTTCTTCTACAGATAAATGTGGGTATAACGCATAATTTTGAAATACCATTGATAGATTACGGTCTTTCGGCTCTAAATCATTTGCAACATGTTCATTAATAATTAAATCTCCCGAAGAAATTTCTTCTAAACCAGCCAGCATTCGTAATAATGTACTTTTTCCACATCCTGAAGGTCCAACTAAAACAAAAAATTCTCCTCTTTTAATATGAACTGATACGTCTTTAACTGCTGTCTCTTCCGCATTTTTATATACCTTTGAAACATTTTTCAATTCAATCACAAGGTTGCACTCCTTTTTTCTTCTTGTATCCACACTTCATAATGACTCGTTGAAATTGCACTTGCTCCTGCACGAATTGCGATTTCTGCATCCTCTCGCGTTTGAATCAGCCCACCTGCAATAATAGGGAATTTTATTTCCTCCGCTAGCTGTTTAATAATAGAAGGCATAATGCCAGGCATAATCTCTACTGCATTCGGTTTAGTCGTTTTACAATTTTCAATTGATTTTGTAAGAGATAAAGTATCAACAATAAAAATGCGTTGAATCGTTTTCAATCCAATTTTATTGGCATTTCGAATTGTCGATCCCTTTGTCGAAATAATACCTTGTGCTCCGATAACATCTTGAATATATAAAAGTGCTTCCTCTGTGTTCGTATTTAAGCCTTGTATAAAATCACAATGAAGAAATACATCGTGTCCATGTTTCTGTAGTTCATATACACGCTCTGGTAACTCCAGCATTGAACCAGTCATAAGAAAAACTGTTTTCGGTAATTTTTTGTATGTTTTGTACCCTTTCCAATCCTTTATCATCGCAATATAAGGTTCTTTAAACATTTATTCCACCTAGCTTTTCTATTTTTATCCAAACTAAAAACACCTACTTACATAGAACACCTTTCTCCTTATTTGAACTCTAGGGAATAGAGCACACTTAAGAAAGCGGCACGTTATATGTAAGCGGGTGTTCTCAAATGTTCTCTACCCTAGTTATTTTGTTACCTTTACTATATTACGCATTTATTAAGTCAGTTTTGATAAATTGTTAATTAGATGTTAATCGAATGTTAATATTCACCATATCACTTTTACAATAATCTAGATATACGAATAAACTCCAACAGCAAACAACTGTGTTTAAAATTTAAGTGATATGCAAATTCATTCCATAATTAATCAATTCTAGTTTTCTTGCCACTGCTTGCGAAGCAAAGTTATCCCAAGAAGTACTATAAAGCGGAATGCGCTTTTCCTCTTGTATTGATAGTGCCCAGGCTGTAACGACATCAGCACCATATCCATTCCCTTGAAACTCCACTAAAGTTTCCACACTTGCCTCAGCAGCTACGGGCGTACTTCTGGCACTGCAACATATAGAAACTACCTTTTCATTTTTTACAATTGCAAAATAAGGTTGCCTCCATTCCATCTGTTCTATTAGATTAGAAAAATTTTCTCGCAAAAGCTCTTTATTCTTCTCTGTTATTTGTATTGTTCTAGTTGGCTTATGTAAATTATTAGGGAACATGAAAGCAGGACCCACCCAAATATTCTCCACCGTTCTCTCTTCATTTAATACTTTAATGATCTTTGCTATCTCAATGTGATTTGAGCATTCTCGAATTAATTTCTCAATCTTACTTATCATTTCATCATGCAGTTTATAATGATACCTCGTTATATTCCCTTCACGAGTTCTGCTAAGAAAAAAACGTGGTGCTTTCAGATTTCCATTTTCATTTACACACTTTATTCTTCCTACTTGATTATGAACAAATAAAACTTCTGCCTGAATTGCTATTAACTCAAGTTCTGAAAATCGCATTTATACCCTCCTTAATTACTATTTGTAGCCTTCTCGATATAGCATCCATCCATTTTTTAAAAACAAAAATCCCATTTAAATACACATTACTGAATCCATCATACTAAAATGACTTCTTCATTCTGTCTATCTAAATGGGATTATTTCGTGCTTCTTATTTCTTCAGCTTGTTATTCCGCCAGTTGTGGTTGCGGCTGTACTACTTCATTCGCTCCAGCTATCCTCAACATATTCGCAATATCTTTAAAACCTCTTTTTTCAGCATATTGCAGCGGCGTAATATTTTCCTTATTGGCCATATTTACATCTGCCCCGTGGTCAATAAGCATTTGAATTACTTTCTTATGACTTTCACTACCATTTCCTAATACAATTGCTTCTAATAAAGCTGTTCCACCACGTTCATTCTTATAATTCACATCAATATCTGTATGCTCTAATAATTCTTTAACAACCTCTACATGGCCACGCTCAGATGCAGAAATAAGTGCTGTTCCACCTGACTTAGTCGTTTCCTTCGTATTAACTCCTGCATTAATTAATACTTTTACAATATCCGTATATCCTTCTCTACTTGCATAAAGAAATGGATTGCTTTGTTTTTCGTCTTGAATTTCAATATCAGCACCCGCATCAATTAATGCTTTAACTGTCTCTACATGATTTTGATACGTCGCTGCAAGGACAGGCGTTTCTCCGTTGTCACCTTCTACATTGATATTCGCTCCATCTTGGATCAGCTTCATAGCTGTTTCTGTGTCTCCAAGCGTCGCAGAAAGTAGCAACTGTTTGTCCATTAAATTTATACTTTTTTCTTCTTTAGATTCTTCCTGTTCTTTATGCTTCTCTTTTTTCTTTTCGTTTTTCACATGAACCGGTTTTGATTCTGGCTCTTCTTGCTTATCGCAAGCCACTACCGTCATTAAAAGTCCTAATAACATACATAATAAAATTTTTTGTTTTCTCACAACTACAGCTCCTATGAAAGATAATGTTTTCTTAACCATTCCTCCATCACATACAATAACTCTTCTTGAGTACATTTATCCATAAGCCCTTTAGATTCCTTCTTTAATCGGATTATCTTAAACTTATACTATGTTTCTCAACCTATTGGAATGATACGCCTGATGGCCTCATCATTAACATTATGAAGCAATTAGTTTAGCACGTTTTTACCGCATTTGTATACATTTCTAAAAAGTACATAAATGATTGCTTTAGGTTACTATATTCCATTGTAACCGTTCTTCTAAAATTTTTACACCTTTTCTATATTTGCACCTGAGTAATAATAGAAAAAGACAACTATATAGTTGTCTTTTTCTATTATTAATGATGCCCACCGTGATTCCCTGTTTTCGGTTTTCCCATCATCTCTTTATTCATTTCCCATTTATGCTCTGATAACTCTTTATACGAAAGAACTTTCCCCTTATAGTTAGATACAAAACTCTCTGCATCTTTTTTATTTTTAAATGAAATGACATTATAAGCCATCGGTGTCGTTATTGTTTTATCATATACGTAAGTAGCATCTTCCAACGAAACCCAATCTTTCGAATCATAATCTCGAACAAATTTTTCTTTCGTCTTTTCACCTGAATTGATCTCCATCCATTTATACATGCAACCAATATCATCAAACTTTAATGCTTTTCCATTTTCTAAAATAATTTCGGTTGCGAATTGATTATCGATTACCCCAATTTGGCAAATGTCACACTTATCATTTTTCTCATTAATCGCAACAGCTGTTAGTTCTTTTTTCCCACATCCTACTATCGTAAATATGAAACATAAACATATAGCAAGTACGACATATTTTACTTTCATCAATATTCCTCCCTAGAAACCGTATACTCCACGAAAAGAATACCAAAAGGTTGTGTGAGATTTGTGAAAAAACAATGTTCTTTTTGTAATATATGGAACAAAAAAGAGATGTGCAGTTACTTCTACACATCTCTCATCATTCACAACCAGTAATTAATAAATCATCTTCTAACTTAACTAATAATGTGTCCGTATCAATGTTTTGTCCAACTTCTACATTTACTAACCTTATATTCCCACTGATCCCTACCCCGATTTTCTCAAGCTCACCATCGTGCTTTCGAATCATCATTAATTTTTCCCATTCATATACGTAAGAGGATTCATTAATAAAAATCTCCTCTACTTTTCCTTTACACGAACTATAAATTTCTTCTATTCTTGTTTGCATTCAAAATCTACTCCCTACTTCACGCTTCGCTATTTCCATCTTATTCTACCATTCTTGCATACAGGCATTTATCTTTTTAAAAATTCAAAATTACCCTGTGAACAAAATGATCAAAATAAAGATTATGCTTCTAATGATGTTATTTTTCAAATTATTTACCATTCCAATTGAACCTTTTATTATAAACAAAAAACCTTTTATCTGAATTTTTATTTTATTTTGAAAGCGTAATCATTTTTTTGGAGGGGGAGATTACATGTTAGCATTACTCGGATTTACAATGGTATTTGTCTTTATGTTTTTGATTATGACGAAACGTATGTCTGCATTAGTAGCATTAATATTAGTTCCAATTATTTTCGCATTAATTGGTGGCTTTTATGCCAATATGGGCCCGATGATGTTAGAAGGAATTCAAAAGCTAGCACCTACTGGTATTATGCTTATGTTCGCCATTTTATATTTCGGAATTATGATTGATAGCGGTTTATTCGATCCTGTTATTAGTAAAATTTTAAAATTTGTAAAAGGTGATCCTTTAAAAATTGTTGTTGGTACAGCTATTCTTACTATTATCGTTTCATTAGATGGTGACGGAACAACAACATATATGATTACAGTTTCCGCAATGTATCCACTATATAAACGTCTTGGGATGAATCCACTTATATTAGCTGGGGTTGTTATGTTAGGGGCAGGTGTTACCAATCTTACACCTTGGGGTGGACCAACTGCTCGGGTTATGAGTGCTCTTGGACTTGATGCATCAGAGCTCTTCACACCACTTATACCAGGAATGATTGCTGGTGCAATTTGGGTAGTTTTCGTTGCCTACTATCTTGGAAAAAAAGAAAGGAAACGTTTAGGAATTATGGATGTCCAATATTTAAAACACATGCAAACAATGGATGAGCAAGCTGCGACAGTCGAAGCTGAAATACATAAACGCCCGAAACTGCTATGGATTAACTTTTTATTAACTGTTGCCCTACTCGTCTGTCTCATACTAGAAATCATGCCGTTACCTGTGTTATTTACAGTCGCTTTTGCTATTGCGGTGATGATTAATTATCCAAGCTTGGAACAACAAAAAGAACGTATTGCTTCTCACGCTGGAAACGTATTAGCGGTTGTTTCTCTCGTATTTGCCGCTGGAATTTTCACTGGTATTCTATCAGGGACAAAAATGGTAGATGCAATGGCTCAAAGTGTAGTGACTCTTATACCAGATGCTCTTGGACCACAACTACCAATTATTACAGCTCTTCTTAGTATGCCGTTCACATTTTTCATGTCCAATGATGCTTTTTACTTCGGTGTACTACCTATTTTAACAAAAGCTGCCGCTGCTTACGGAATTAGTGCAGCAGAAATGGGACGTGCTTCGTTACTCGGTCAACCTGTTCACTTACTGAGTCCCCTCGTTGCTTCCACTTATTTATTAGTCGGAATGGCCAAGGTTGATTTTGGTGAACACCAACGATTCACTTTACTTTGGGCTGTTGGAACGACAATGGTTATGTTGATTACTGGAATTGTAATTGGAATTATTCCAATATAAGATGAAACTAGAAAAAACAGTAGAGGAAATGTAATAATCCTCTACTGTTTTTATTGTTGTAAAAATCCCCTATGAAGAAACGCGGAAATACCTTCTTTCTGGCCTTCCCACACTTCCATATATAAGCTCCGCATGCACTTTCTTTCCAGAGATCAAATACTCTAAATAGCGCCTTGCAGTTGATCGGCTTACACCTACCATTGAACTTAGTATCTCTGCAGTAATTCCCTCTTCATTAATAGTTAGCATATGCTTTTTTATTTTTGCTAACGTTAAAGGGTCGATTCCTTTTGGCGCATATTCTATTGGATTTGCCTGTACCCCTCTTTGGGACCATAGATGTTCAATCTGTTCTGAAGATAATTGAGCATTTTTCTTTAACTTCGTAATCTTCTTTTGATAACTTTCTAAACTTGTTTTAAACCGATCAAATGTAAGTGGCTTTACGATATAATCTGTTACCCCGCCTCGTAAAGCATGCCGCACTACATCCGTCTCTGATGCGGCTGTGATCATAATAATATCTGTATCATGCAAATTATGCCTAATATATGTGACGAGTTCTGTCCCTTGCATGTCAGGTAAATATACATCTAATAAAACGAGTTGTGGCTTTACAAATTCTAACCATTCCTTCGCCTGTTCTCCAGTCGTTGCTGTTCCAATTACTTTAAACCCCTCAATTTTTTCCGTAAAACGACGATGAATTTCCGCAATCCGAATATCATCTTCTACAATTAATACTTCAATCCCCTCATTCATTACAATTCGCCTCTCTCTTTCGGTAATGCAATGATAAATAAAGCACCACCTAAATCCCCTTTTTCAATCGCAATACTCCCGTTTAAATCTTCTACTAACTCTTTCACTTTTGCTAATCCATACCCACGTTTTTCGCCCACTTTCGTCGAAAAACCTTTATAGAATATACTTGTAATTATTTCATCATGAACACCTTGTCCTGAATCTTCTACTTCAATTAATATTTCTTCCCCAATGTCTGTTACAAACATTCTTACTTTCTTATTATGCTCGTGATTTCTTTCAATTGCTTCAAATGCATTCGTAATCAAATTCCCTAAAATAGAAACAACGTAATTACTCTCAATATGCGGACTTAACTCTTCTAAACTACTTTCCCGATCTAACATAAAATCAATCTTCAACTCTCGCGCCCTATTATAAAATCCAATTAAAATCCCACCTAACCATGGATTTTGAATTCGTTTCATAATAAATTGAACGAACTCTTGATATACTGCCGTTTCCTTATGAATAAGCTCTAAAGCATCTTCATAAGACTCTAATTGAATAAGACCTGAAAGCGTATACAACAAATTGTTATATTCGTGTGTTTGCGCCCGTAATGCCTCTGTATATTGCCGTGTTTGAGATAATTCCGCTGTTAATTGATCCATTTCAGATTTCAAGCGCAAGCTGGATACTACACCAGTTACTTTATTATTAACTTTAATAGGTAGGCGATTGGCAATAACATCCTGCCCCTTTATATTTAATTGGCGATCAAATTGTTCTTCTCCGGTTTGAAGCACATCCAGTATCGATGAATTAGGAATAACATCTAAAATAAATTCTCCCATTATATTTTGTTGTTTATCTAAAGAAAGGATATCGTATGCCGCTTGATTTACTAAACTAACCATTCCATTTTTATCGATTACTACAATCCCTTCACGTACAGATTGAATAACTGTACTATGCTCCTCGTATAAAGATGAAATTTCTTCTGGCTCCATTCCAAACATCATCCGCTTAATACTTTTTGCTAAATATACAGAGCCCATTATCCCAATTAACAGACCTGTTATTGTAATCCAAAACACACGCTTTCCATACACTTCTATCGCTCCATGAATATCATCCATTGAAAAACCAACAGATACTACACCAATAATTTCATTATCCTGATTACGAATCGGTACTTTTCCACGTAGTGAAGGCCCTAATGATCCCGTTGCTTTCGAAACATAAGATTCCCCTTCTAATAGAACCCCTTCATTATCTCCGCCAACCATTCTCTCTCCTATTTTATCTCGCTTAGGATGCGCATAACGAATACCATCTTTATTTCCAACTACAATAAAATCAGCATCTGTTTCGATTCGAATTTTTTCTGCAATTGGCTGAATAATAGAAGCTGGATTTTCTTTTTGAAAAGCTTCCCCGATTTCCGGTATAGCAGCAACTGTTTTCGCAACATGCAGCGCTCTTTTTCCGATTTGGTCTTCTACTGTTTCAGATAATATGTAGTAAAATAAATAACTCGTTAACAGCAGTACAGCAAGAATAAGTGTACTAATAGTTAATGTAATTCTCGGTTGCAGTTTCAATTTCTTCAATTTCAAAATCATTCCCCTAACATGGCTAAAGATAGAATTTAAAGAAAATACAGTCTTTTCAATTATCACCTTTTATCATAACACGGTTACTATATATTTCTTTATCTTTATCTTCATAAAGTGAAACTTTAATCAGTGGGGGTTTTGTTCCTCCCCCACTGATTATTAGCCTTCACCAATCGGGCATCTACGGGCCGCCCGACTCCCACCTAACTTCTTTGCTCCAGCCGAATTATGAGGTGGGAGTTTTACTGCCCACAAATAGCGGGATAAAAAAAGAAACGAAGTAAAATTACTACCTCGTTTCTTAATGCTTGTTATTACACTTTAAATTTACCAATCATCTCTTGTAATTCTTCAGCCATTCGCGATAAGTGAACTGCTGCTGAATTTATTTCTTCTACTGAAGCTACTTGTTCTTCAGAGGAGCCAGCAATATTTTGAACGCTTGCTGCATTTTCTTCAATCGTTGCTGCAATTTCATTAATAGATGCACTTACTTGTTTTGTATCTATCGTCATTCGCTTCGCTACATCTACCATACTATCAATTTGTACAACTGTATCATTTGTAGATTTCAATATTTCTACAAAGCTTTGCTTCGCCTCATTTGCAACTACAAGCCCTGACTGTACCTCTGTCCCAACTTGATTCATAGAACTTACAGTTTCTTTTATATCAAATTGTATCTCTTTCACTAACTTTCCAATTTCCGTAGAAGACTGTCCCGATTGTTCCGCTAGTTTACGTACTTCATCTGCTACAATTGCAAAACCTCTTCCTTGCTCTCCAGCTCTTGCAGCCTCAATTGCAGCATTTAATGCTAATAAGTTTGTCTGCTGTGCAATATGTTGAATCACTTCTAGAATAGCTCCAATTTGCTTCGACTTATCATCTAATAAAGAAATGACTTCGTCTGACTGTGACACAGACTCATGAATTAATTGCATTTGATTCACAGTTTGTTCAACTAACTTTCCACCACCTTCAGCTTTTTGCTTCGTATACATAGATGCTGTGGACACTAATGAAGAGCTATCCGCAACACGCTGAATTCCTTCTGTAACTTCTTCTAACAAAGTCGCTCCTTCTTCAACTTCCCGCGTTTGTATTTCTGCCCCACTCGATACTTGTTCCATCGCCCTTGTAATTTGTTCCGTCGCTTCACTTGCTTGCTTCATACTAGCTGTTAATTCTTCCGAAGAAGCTGCTACATGACCAGCTGAAATATTAATATTTGAAATTACATCATGTAATGATGCCGCCATCTCATTAAAGCTTTCACCTAACTGACCAATTTCATCTCTTGAACGAACAGTAATTGACTCCGTTAAGTCACCTTCGCTAATTTTCCTCGCTGATATAACAAGTTGTTTTAACGGTTTAATAATAGATGCGATTATGAAGTAAATTACAATCCCACCAATTATTAATGAGATACCAATAACAGTTAATGTTTTATAGAAAATAGGTTCAGCCGCTTCAATTATTTCTTTTGAAGGCATAATTCCTGCTATTTTCCATCCGGTTTGCTTATTTGTTTTAAAAGTGATATTGCGATCCTCGCCATCTAATGAAAATTGAAAATCACCTGTTTCTTGTTTATACAGTTCCTTTTCAAGTTTCTCTTCTACCTTTTCCCCTGGCTTCAGCGTTGGATGTGCTACCACATTTTTATCCTGATCAAAAATTGCAACATACCCTTCTTTACCGATATTAACCATTTTTGAAGTATTTACAATATCATTAATAATTAAATCAATACCGATAACGCCACTTTTATCTTCATTTTGTTTTGCTATTGTAACAACAATATTTCCTGTCGTTTTTGATTTATATGGAGCTGTGATAATTACTTCACCACTTTTTTTCACTGCCTCTTTATACCAATCTCTTTCTGTAGGATTATACCCTTCTGGCATTTGAATTGCCGGTGATTGAATAAATTGCCCATTACTAGATCCAGTATATATTGCTTCCATTTCTGGATGTAATTTATTATATTCTTCTAATTTATTTTGCACGTTTTGAAGCTGATCTGCTTGATAACTCGCTCCAGTGAATAATTTTGTAAAATATGCTGCGTCTACTTTCTTACTATCTAACTCTTTATTAATTACATTATTTAAAACCTTCACGTTATCTTTTGCTGATTGCAAAATTGTCTCATTAAAATTTTTCTTCGCCTGCTGATAAGACGTCCAACCAATTACAATACTTGGAAAAATTAAAATAATAATAAATGATACAAGTAACTTTGTTTTTAAGCTTCTACTCCTTAATTTTCCTTGAAACATATTCCTACCCCTCCATACCGTTTTAAATGCAATTGTTTTACATTTAATCTCTTTATACAAATCATGCGATTTAAATGTATTGATGAGACCCTCTTTCTCTTTTCCCTCATCTTTCTCTACATTTAAAGTATTGTTACATACCTTTTTCATTCTATAGAATTTAAATAATTAAAACAATATATAAAAATGTACATTATTCGAAATATTACATTTCACGAAAGAACCTCTAGTATCCCATTTACTAGAGGTTCTTTTCATCTTGCTATTCTTTATCTTTGTTTATTTCTTTCTTCTCATCTTCTACTACAGATACGACAGGTTTATCGTTTGATAGTTGCTGCACGGCACCTTTTCCAGCGAATCCTTCTAGTAATTCTTTTAAATCAATACCAGAAGAGGCTTTTAAAGTTTCTTGCATTGTTGCCATTAAATCGGTCGCATACCCTGCAACTTTCCCGGCGCCGCTATTCTTTCCACCACCGCCTGTATCAACGACTGTAATTTTATCAATGTTGCTAAGCGGACTCGCAATTTCTTTCGCATAACTTGGAAGCATTTTAAGAACCATATCCATAATCGCGGCTTGCCCATATAATTCAAATGCTTCTGCAATTTTTTGTTTCGCTTCTGCTTCTGCTAAACCTTTTAACCTAATAACATCTGCTTCCGCTGTACCTTGCGCCTTTTGTACTTCTGCCTTTGCCTGACCTTGTGCTTTTTCAATTTCTGCTTTTGCTAAACCTTCTACACGAACTTCTTCTGCACGTGCTCTTGCTTCTGCTTCAATTTTATATTGATCCGCATCTGCTTTTTTCATTTGTTTTACTTTTTCCGCTTCAGCTGATTGTTCAACAGCATAGCGATCTGCATCTGCCTTTTTCTTTACTTCTGCATCGTATTGCTTTTCACGACGCGCAATCTCTTTTTCTTCTAACTCAATTTGCTTTTCACGCTCAATGATTTTAACTCGCATTTGCTCTTCTGTAACACCTTGTTGCGCTTTCGCTTGTTGTAATTCGTAAGAAAGATCTGCATCTGCACGAGCTTGTTCTTGGTCCCTCTTATAAGATTGTACTTTTAATTCCTTATGTTTTTCAGCTTCAGCGATTTGTGCATCACGTTGATATTCTGCTTCTTTTGCTTCTTTCTCAGCACGAGCTTTTTCAATTCGTGCCTCTTTTTCACGCTCTGCATTTGCAACTGTTGCATCACGCTTAACCATTGCAATTTGCGGCTGACCAAGTGCATCTAAGTAACCGTTTTTATCCATTATTTCTTTAATTGTAAAGGAAACGATGCGAAGTCCCATCTTCTTCAAATCAGTAGAAGCCACTTCATGCACCTTTTGTGCGAATTGCTCTCTATTACTATAAGCATCTTCTACTGTCATAGAAGATAAAATAGCACGTAGATGCCCTTCTAAAACTTCTTTTGCTTCTACTTTTAACTCTTCCGTTTCTTTTCCTAAATATTGTTCAGCTGCTGTAGAAACTTCTTCAATTGTCGATCCTACTTTAATAATAGAAACACCGTTTACTGTAATCGGTACACCTTGTTTCGTATACGTATCACGTGTTCCAACTTCTAATTTGTAGTTTAATAAGCTAAGAAGTTCTGCTCGTTGCATAATTGGAACAACGAAAGTACCACCACCGCGGATAATCTTAATCTTCTTTCCATCATCAGTGGTAACGACATTCTTTCCACCACCAAGCCAGTTCCCTGTTACAATTAATGCTTCGTCCGGGCCAACTGTACGATACTTCGTAATAAATACTAAAATGAGTAAAAGTAAAATTGCGAGTAAAACTCCACCGATAATTAATGGAATCGTCATGTAAATTCCCCCTTATAATTTTGGTTTTTTTAAAGAATAAGCAATGTTTTGTACAAGTAAAACACCATCTTGAACTCCCTCAATAATGACCTCGGTTCCTTGTGAAATATCTTTTTTCCCAATTGTTTTCGCTGGTATTGCATTACTTCCAAATTGAGATGAGATTAATACTTCACCAAACCCTTCTGTAGGAATTGTCGTAATGACTTCCCCCTTGCAACCAATGAATTCATCCATACGTTGCACAGTATTTTGTTCCGCTTCTGCAATTGGTTTTAAAATTAGTATTTTCATTATGAAAACACCGATAAAAGATATAGCAAATGAGGACCCGAAAATAACGAGACTATTATAAGAATATAAATATTCTCCTATATAACTAAATCCACATAACATTGCAAAAAAACTAAGTAATAAAGTTACAACGGATACAGATCCTCCACCAAAACTAAATATTGATTCAAATATATCTCCAAAGAAGATATAAATGACAGTAAGTATAGATGCAATTATGAATCCGTATAAATAAATTGTTTCAAGTGGATAACCAAACAAGACCATTTCTTATCCCCCTTTCTTAAACAATCCCTTTTTTGTTATGTGTATGCCCCACCTCTTTCAAAAAATATTAATCTTAATTTTCAGTTATTTACTTTTTAAAGAAAAACCTGTAAGACAGGTCTCTAAAAAAGAACAGGAGAAACCTATTGTGACAGGCTCCTCCTAGTAAATAACCGATATATTGTATATCTATATAATATACTATTTTCCACAAAAAGTAAAGTTAAACATACATTGGAAGAGTACTTATTTTACTGATAATGTGTATGTTCCATCACCATTATCATATTTATATACATACAAGTAATACTTACCTGGTTTTGCATTAAATTTTGCTTCTATATGATTTCCATTAGCTTGACCGTAAGCTGCGTAATTTTGCATATCTGATTCATGGTGAAGTACCCATGTCATCCCGATTCCATACTCATTTAAAACAGAAATATCGATATCTTTCGCTGATGCGACATTAAATGTATAAACATCGGTGTGATCCCCACCGATAAGGCTACCTTTTATAGTAGTGTTTAACCCAATACGATTTGCTTCTTCTGGACGATTATTTGGTTCTGATTCTGTTACACTTCCATCTTTAATTGTAACAGTTGTTTCGCTTCTACTCTCTTTTCCTTTATCATCTTTTACTACTAACGCCACTTTATAAGTTCCTTCTCTTTCATATGCATGTACTGGATTAACTTCTGTACTTGTACTTCCATCCCCGAAGTCCCATAAATAAGAAACGATTTTTCCATCTTCATCGTTTGACCCATCACTTTTGAATTGAATTCCTTCTTTTACAAGCCCGTTATAAGGTCCGTTTACATTAACCGTCGGAGCTTTATTTTCTCCGTCATCTTTTGCGATACCGTGGAAGACTACATCATATTCAAATTGATTAGAGCTATTCACACGGTAATTGACGAAATATGCTGTAACAGTTTTGTAGCCACTCCATTCTTTTTGCGTCAATTGTTCTAAAGCCTCATTTACTCTTTTACTCATTGCTTTCCAGTCTTCTGACTCACCTTTTGTTACACTACCTGTAAATGTGCCTTCTAATGTAAATGTATTAAAGAATTGAGATGTATGCTTTGTCATTTTTGTATCTTTCATAGACAACGTTTCACTAATTTCTTTCTTCACTTCTGTTAGTGCTTTTGGTGCATGTTCAGCTAAATAATCATCTGCTACTTCCGGCACATTGTACTTATCTTGATTATCAATTAGCTGCTGCATATACTCTTGATACTCTTGATTTAACTTAGAATCTTTACTTAAAGTCTCACGATACGTATCATAATTTCCCACATCATTCGCACGAATTAAATCTTGAATTTTATCAAACGTTTCAAATTGATGAGTATATAAGTAAGACTGCAATGCGAACGAGTAGTTATAGAAATCCCAAGAACCATATTTAGCAAATAGTGTACGCTCTGCTGTATAACGGCTTGCAGGATCAGATGATAATCCACTAATTATGCTCTTTCTTGGTACAACGTTATTTGTACGAGTAGATCCTGCGAAAAATTCTGCATTCCCTTCTTGGAACCAAGTTAATCTTTCATTTTGATACATATCTCCTCTTCCAAATAAACCGGGAACTTCATATCTCCCTTGAAGATAATGAGTAAACTCATGACGGAATAACTCTTCTAAACTATAAATACTTTGCTCTGGCGTACGCTCATATGTAAAGAATGTGCCTGTCTCTTCAATATAAATCCCACCGTTGTTTGTTTCATATCCGTACAGTTGTCTATTTAATTGATATTCATCTGGAGTGTTATAGATTACTATCGTTAATACATCGTCTGCATTACCTTGTTCTAAAGCCTTGTCATTTCCGATTACGCGGTGATATTGCGCTTTTACTTCCTTCGCAGCCCAATATAATCTCTTAATTTTTTCTTCTGAAACTTTATCCCCAGTTTTAAATACAATAGATCCATCGTCGAATGTATACGTTTTTGGTAAGTATTGCTCTTTTCCTTCCTTACGTATCTTCTCTAAATCTACCGTATTCCCGCTATAATCTTTCCCGTTATAGTTTGTTGTAATTTGTTCTACTGCAACAAAATACGGTTCACTTAAACGCGGGTACATATGCATTGCCTGTGTAACAACCTCTAATCCTTTATTTGGATTACTATGAAACTTACCTAAACGACTAGCAAAATAAATTCCATTATTAACGAGCCATTTATTTTCTGGCGTTACTTCATTTAGAAGAGCAATACGATTTATTTCATTAATAAACCCATCTACTTTTCCATACCACATCGTTTCATTCGCTTCTTTACGAGCCTCATTTAAGTAAGACTGTATATCATAATCAATGCCTTGCATCATATCGTATACAGCTTGTCCTTTCATACGATCGTCTACATATGCATTAAAATTATCATTATATTGTTTTAAAATATTCGATGCGTATTGCACCGTTTCAACATCACTTGATGCATTACTAATTAATTTTCCGTATGCAGATACGACTGTATCTTGCTCATTTGTTCCAAGCTTAAAGTTGGGATTTTTCGCAATAGCTTTTAACGCTGGTAAACATTTGTCCTGGAAGCTTCTTTCATTTAAGTCGCTTAATTCATTATTATAAAATGCAAGATAAAAAGCTGAACGTAACACTTCAGTAAACGTTTGAATTCCTTTTGAATCATCTTTCGTAAATGTACTACCTCTATGAGCTAATTCGTCTATAATTACTTGCATTTTTCCGTTATCTTTATAAAAGGCTTTTGCATCTTCATTAAACTGGAATAAGTCTGTAATTTGGTGCCACTTAATACTGCCTAACGTTTCAATTAATTCTTGATCATTCATTTTGTTTAAATCAGCCATTGAATAGCTTTCTTTAGCTTGCTTTACTGCCGAGTTCTTCGTAATAGATGCTGGTCGCTGTGAAAAATCTCCTACTTTTAAACGTTCTTGAAATGATAATGTTTCCTCGGCTTTAGAAGCGTGTCCGATCTCATCTACTGGTTTTTCAATTCCAACTGGTTTCGAATGCAATACATTATACGGTACCTTTTCTTCTGCTGATACATTCGTTTGAATTGCTCCGAGCGATAGCGCCATTGTACTAATACTAAGCATAACTTTATTAATCTTTGATTTCTTGTTCATATCCTTGTCCCCCTATTTAAATATTCCATCCAAGAATTTAACATAAAATCCAGATACAAAAATATAAAATGCAATATTTCATATTATTTCTTCCTACATTTTGTACATATCGTGAACGCCCTTGCCTTTATCTAACCTCCAATGATTATGAATCTATAGCGATTAAACTGTCCTTTTACACACGATAAAAAAACGAATTTTTTGACAATTAAACCTTTAATTGTTATGATTAATATAATTGTTAACTTTATTAAATAAAGGTGGGATTCTATGATAAAAAAAGAGAACAGTGTATTCTATATCTCCATCTTGCTAACAACATTATTCATCATATGGGGAATTACCCCGGCAAGTTGGATACAAGGCTATGATTTACAAAGCGTTACATCTTCTTTAAACTCATTCATTCTCAATAAATTTGGATGGTTTTACTCTCTACTTATGACCTCAATGCTTATTTTAGCTACTTATTTAGCGTTTTCTAAGTATGGATCCATTCGTCTTAGTAAAGATGGAGAAAAACCAAAGTATAGTTATCCATCTTGGCTATCCATGTTGTTTGGGGCAGGAATGGGAATTGGACTCCTCTTTTACGGAATTACTGAACCGATTTCACATTTTACAGATCCATTAACAGGAAAAGCAGGCACAGAAGAAAGCGCCAAGCTCGCTATGCAATATTCATTTTTCCACTGGGGACTCTTTCCGTGGTCACTATACGCGATGGTTGCTTTAACAATTGCATATTTCACGTTCCGCAAACAAAAAGGTAGCACAATTGGTGCTACAGTTACTCCATTATTTAATCGATCGAAAAATTCTCCTATCGGAAAAACAGTCGATATTTTAGCTGTTTTAGCCACAGTATTCGGTATTGTGCCATCTGTTGGGATCGGTGCTCAACAAATCGCCGGAGGATTAAGCTATTTATTCCCTTCTATTCATAACACTTTACTTACACAGCTCGTACTTATCGCCATCTTCGCTGTTTTATATTTAACAAGTGCACAAACTGGCTTAGATCGTGGGATTAAATATTTGAGTAACTTAAATTTCTCTCTTGCAGGTATTTTACTCGTCTCCTTTTTACTTTTAGGACCAACTGTATTTATTATGAAATATTTCACATCTACACTCGGTTCTTATATTGGGGCTTTACCTAGTATGGGATTAAATTTAGGAGCATTTAATGAAAAATCTTCTTCTTGGATTGAAAACTGGACTATTTTTTATTGGGGATGGTGGATCTCTTGGTCTCCATTCGTTGGCACATTCATCGCCCGTATTTCTAAAGGGCGCACAATAAGAGAATTTATTTTTGGAGTTGTATTAGTTCCAACTCTTATCTGTACATTTTGGTTTGCAGTATTTGGCGGTACCGCTATCCATATGGAAATGTTCCAATCGCTTGGAATAGCTGATGAAATCGCAAAAAATGGTACAGAGATTGGATTATTTGCTGTTATTTCACACCTACCATTCTCTACATTTTTAACAATTATCGGGTTAATTTTAGTAGCCACATTTTTCGTTACTTCTGCCGACTCGGCAACATTTGTTGTTTCAATGCAAACGAGTAACGGAAGCTTATCACCGAAAAACAGTTTAAAACTTATATGGGGATTAACAATCGCGATAATTGCAGCTATTTTATTACAAGCAGGAGGACTAAATGCACTACAAATTGCAGCTATAATCGCAGCTCTACCATTTTCTATCGTAGTCGTCCTTATGGTTACTTCGCTCTTTAAAGAGCTGAGAAAGGAAGATGTTAATTCGCAAACAAAAGAAGTTCCGCAAAAGATAAAAAAGGTTATGTAACAATTAGCACCTCTTCTAAATGGGGGTATTCGCTCCTCAGATTAGTCCTGAATCCGTTATTACTGAGAGCGGCAAAGTAAATTAAATAAAACCCATTCGTATGAAATATAATTTTCATACGAATGGGTTTTTACTCTATTATATAGTGCTGTAAACATGCTTTCTCCTCAAAACCTACTTTCTTGTACAACTTCATCGCACGAACATTATTCGTATTCAAACATAGTTCTATCTCTCTCATCCCTTGAAAGGAGAAAATATACTGAATTGCACCTTGTAATAACCGCTCTCCAACACCTTTTCTTCTACTATTTTCAGTGGTTGCAATAAATTCTATATTCGCTTCTTGAAACTCCGGATTTACTTCAATATATACATAACCTTCTAACTTATCATTCTTCATACTTACAAATAATTTATTCGTATCACTTAAACGTTTGATAATTTCATTTCCTTCATAATATGTATTAGGGAAAACATTATTTTGTAAAGTAATAAACTGCTCAAATACTTTTGGTAAAGCTTCTTCTACATTACATATAATACGTTGTCCCGCAATATTATTTAAAATGAGAATACTATGTCGATCTTGTTCTTTAGCATGTAAATCCTTCATTAAGCGGGCACAATTATTATTTTCCACATGATAAAAACCATAAAATTTCTCAATATGAAAAGGCACCTTTTCTATAAGTTCCTTCCACATATGTAAAGCAACTTCTTCCCAATTCTCTGCAATAATAAAAGGCCCCCATATTTCTGCACATTTTTTTACTTCATCCACATCAAATCCTAATACACCTATTATTTTATTATTTTCATAAGTAATAACAAAAGATTGTTCCCAGCCTATATCAGAAAAATCATGGGTAATTGTCTGTAATAACTCCTCTTTCTCATCTCCACAATAACCAACATGATGCGTAGCATCTTTATTTACAGTTGCAATAAATGATGCCACTTCTTCGATTTTCAAAATAGAACTAACATGCATAACCTCTCCTCCTTCTCTAATACATTTACACTTTCCTCATTTATATCCTTCTAAAAAAAGACATCATCATAAGCATATTTCAAAATGAAATCGCCATGATAATGTCTTCTCAAAAACTCATATAATCAATTTACATTATAATAAGATAAAACGTTTTTATTTCTTAAATAATCTCTTTCTAAATACAAACATACTCAGTGCTGAAAGAACTAATGCTACGCCTGAAAGTAACGTTGATGTATTCGCTTGTCCACCTGTTGCTCCTAGCGACTTCTTACTTTCTTCTTGTTTATTAACAACTGGTTTATTTTCTTTCATGCTTTGATTCTCTACTACTTTTTCTGTCACAACCTGATTATTCACGTTTTGTTCTTGAACTACTGTGGCTTGATTTATTTCTTCTTTCGATTTTTCAATTTCTCGTGCTACTTCTTTTTCTTTCGCCCCTTCAACTTCTGTTGTTGGCTCTTTCAATTCTTCTTGCGAGCCTTCAGCTTCTTTTGCTGGTTCTTTTACTTCTTCTTTCGGTCCTTCAACTTCTTTTGTTGGTTCTTTTACTTCTTCTTTCGGTCCTTCAGCTTCTGTTGTCGATTCTTTTACTTCTTCTTTCGCTCCTTCAACTTCTTTCGCCGGTTCTTTCACTTCTTCTTTTGTACCTGCAACTTCTTTCGCCGGCCCTTTTACTTCTTCTTTTGTTTCTTCAACTTCTTTTACCGGCTCTTTTACTTCTTCTTTTGTTTCTTCAATTTCTTTTACCGGCTCTTTTACTTCTTCTTTTGTTTCTTCAATTTCTTTTATCGGCTCTTTTACTTCTTCCTTTATTTCTTCAACTTCTTTTGTTGGTTCTGTCACTTCTTCTTTTTCAACTATATTCTGGATTACTGTTCCGTTAAAGCTTATACTAGTTTCATCCGAATCTAAATCAAATTTATATACCTTTTCACCTGGAGTACTCCATTTCATTACTCCGTTATTAAACGTTCCACCCTCACTTGTTAGTTTAATATTCTCAATAGTTTCTCCTTCTAAGTCATATACCGGAACTTGAATTTCTTCATTTACTTTCGCTTCATTTAAAATGATGTTTTGTCTTCCGACATCAATTGAAAACCATTGACCTAATTGTATTAACGGCCTTACATCACGAATCTCATTTCCATCTAACTTTAAACTTAGTAGGTCTAACATTGAACCAAGAACTGATACATCTTTAATATGATTATCCGCAAGGTTTAACCACTGTAAATTTTCCAGTGAAGATAACAGCGTTATATCTTCAATTTTATTATGAGATACATTCACGTCTTTCAATTGTTTCAAGTTTGAAATGAACTCAATATTTTTCAACCCTACTCCTTCTAAAGTGAGGTTTTCTAAGTTCGTCATGTATTCTAAACCAGTTAGATCTTTTATCTCTTTTTCTTTTTCTTTTTCTTTAAGTATCTCTAATGTTTTAATCTGTAATAAATCTTCTTTTGTTATAGCGGCATTTAGATTCTCTCTACCAAAATTCTTTTTATTAATATGTTGTTGTAAATTTTTATCAAGAATTACATTTTTACTTTCTGTTTGTTTTTCAACTATACTTTGTATAACCGTCCCATTAAATCTTATTTTACTTTCAGCAGAATTCGTATCTAGTTTAAATTCATATATTTTTTCTCCAGGACTATTCCATTTTATAAACCCGTTATTCAGAGTAGCCTCTTCACTTTTCACATTAATATTTTGAAGTGTTTCTCCTTTAAGATTGTATATTGGAATTTTTATTTCTTCATCCACGCTTGCTTCATCTAAAAAGATTTTTTGTCTTTGAATATCGATATACATTCTTTTTCCTAATTCTTGAACAGGTCTAACATCACGAATTTCATTCGAACCCAGCTTTAAATCATATAAACCTGTTAATTGACTAAGTGGTGTTATATCTGAAATATAGTTTTCCTCTAAATTAAGTGATTGTACAGTAGATAATCTTAATAAAGGTTCGATGTTTTTTAATTCATTTTTAGAAAGGTCTAACTCCACTAACTTTTTCATTGAGGTAATATGCTCGATATTAGTAAGTCCATTATTACTTAAAGATAAATTTTTCACATTTTTCAATTGCTCAATCCCAGCGAGATTAACATTACTAATTTGATTATTTGCTACAGTCAAAGTCCTTAAAGTCGTTACTGTAAATAATGGTTTAATATCTTTTATATAATTGCTGTTTAAATCTAACATTTTAATCTTCTTCATTTGACTCAATGGACTTAAATCTGAAATTTTATTGTTTCTCAAACTTAAAATTTCAACATGCTCTAACTCAGCCAAAGGTCCAATATCTTCGAGTTCACCATACGTTATACTTAATGATTTTAATTGTCTCAACTTCGAGATAAACTGTATATTTTCTAACTTAACTTCTTCTAACGTTAAGTTTTCTAAGTTCGTCATATATTCTAGACCGCTTACGTCTTTTATTCCTTTACTTTTTGCCTCAACGACTATTAAAGATTTAACTTTTAATAAATCTTCCTTAGTTATTGGCGTATTTAGATTCTCTCTATTCAAGTTATATTTATTAATATGCATTTGCAATTGCTTATCTACTATTACATTTGCACTTTCATCTTGTTGATCCACTTTATCCTCTTTATTTTCCTTTTGTTCTTCTGGAACATTGCCTTCTAAACTCAATGTATTTACTTCAAATTGCACTTGATACTTATTATCATAGGCCATTGTTGGAATATAAATATGCATTTGCATATTATACCTCTTTCCTAATTCCCCTACTTCAAACTGAATCACTTTCGTTCCATTTTTCTTTTTATCTTCTGATATTACTTTTACATCATGAAACACACCAGGAGTATGAATATCTTCTGTTTTCAAGTATTTGAAGAAATCACTATCACTTAACGTTGCCGTTACAATTTTCTTCCCATTCTCAATTGTTAATTTCGGATTTTTTATATAAACAGCTGCCATAGACTCTTCATTCGTTTTATCTTTATACGCTTTAATAACAGCATCATATGTACCATCTTCTAAAGCATATCCCGTTTTATTAGCCTCAATTGCTACCGCTGCTAAAGCAGGTGTTGAATACGCAGCAAACGGTAGCGATAACGCCGCAGCGATAATCATCGCATTTATATGTTTTCTTTTAGTTTTTTTCAACTTTACATCTCCTCCAAAATATATAAATCGAAATGTAATCATTTCTCGAATAAATGATAATGATTTTCATTATCATTGTCAACTAAAAAAATAAAAAGTTTACAAAAAAATAACCCCTTTACAAGGGGTTATGCCATTTTTTCTCCTGATTCTTCTTTAAAAAAGCTTTTCATCGCATGGAATACATCTGCTTTTTGCTTTAAAATATAATATCTGAAATTCTCGTCTTTAATATTTTTATATGCTGACATAAGCGTACTGTGGCGGTTGTACTGATTCACTTCCCCATACCCAAACATATTACACTTCTTCATCAACTCTTCCACAAGCTTTACGCATCTAGCATTATCCGAAGTTAAATTATCACCGTCTGAAAAATGGAATGGATAAATATTATAACGGTCTGGTGAATATTTATTATCGATTAACTCAAGTGCTTTTTTGTATACAGAAGAACAGATCGTTCCGCCACTTTCCCCTTTTGAGAAAAACTCTTCTTCTGTGACGACCTTTGCTTCCGTATGGTGAGCAATAAACTCAATGTCTACGGTTTCATACTTTGTGCGTAAAAATCTTGTCATCCAGAAAAAGAAGCTACGTGCCATATACTTCTCCCATATCCCCATCGATCCACTCGTATCCATCATCGCTAATACAACGGCTTTTGAATCTGGCTTTAACACTTCATTCCAAGTACGGAACTTTAAATCTTCTTGGTGAATTGGATGGAAAGATGCTTTACCACGCATTGCATTTCGTTTATATGCAGATATCATCGTCCGTTTCTTATCAATATTTCCCCATAATCCTGTTTTTCTAATATCATTAAATTCAATATGTTCAATCCGGTTTTCATCCATTTCTTTTCTCTTTAAATTAGGCAGCTCTAACTCTTTGAAAAACGCTTGCTCCAATTCTAAAATTGAGACTTCTGCTTCATAATAATCTTCTCCAGCTGCATCTCCTGCCCCTTGCCCTTTTCCTGGTCCCTTCTGCTTTTGACCACCGGATCCATCTCTTGCAACAACATCACCAACTTTGCTGTCACCGTTTCCTTGCCCAACGTGTTTGTTTTTATCATAATTGTATCTAATCTTATATTCATCTAAAGAACGAATCGGTATTTTCACAACATCCTTTCCATTAGACATAACTATACTTTCTTCTGTTACAAGGTCTGGTAAATTATTTTTGATTGCCTCCTGCACTTTTTCTTGATGGCGTTGTTGGTCGTCATATCCTTTGCGATGGAGGGACCAGTTTTCCTGTGAAATCGTATAATTTGGTTGGTTTTCTTCGCCCATTCCTTTCCCTCCTTACTGTAATTGTCTTCCTCTATGAACAGCAATCTATAAATTTTGTTCTGTAATATGCCAAGCTAGAATATTTGAAAGGTAACTGTCCATCGAAAATCATCCCATAAACATATATAGCGTTTTTCATACAATACTCCGAGCATCCTAAACAAAATTTTGCCACTCACATACTAGGAAGAAATATTCAGCCGTTGATAAGAAAGAAACACAATGCATTGTTGCACACATTTTCACTTTGCAACATATTGTATTGTGTTGGCTTTTTTCGTATGAATGGTTGGTTACTCTATCATATGCATATTGTAAAAATAATTGACAATAAATTCATGAAATTGCATCTTAATTTATTATATTCGGACAAGGTATGACACTTTTTACAAGTATCAATAGATAACAAAACGCCGTCCCAAGAACAAGAGACAGCGTTTTGTTATCAAACTATCGATTTAACAAACTACCTACATATCGTAACAATTCATTCGCAGATGAAGAATTATATCCATGCTCATCAATTAAGCGTGCAACAACATCATTAATTTTCTTAAGCTGATTTTCATCTGGCGTTTTCGTTGATGTTGTAATTTTCACTATATCTTTTAAATCAGCAAATAGTTTTTTCTGAATCGCTTCACGAAGACGTTCATGTGAATTATAATCAAAGCGCTTTCCTTTACGGGCATAAGCAGAAATTCGAATTAAAATTTCTTCACGGAATGCTTTCTTAGCATTTTCTGAAATTCCAATTTGCTCTTCAATCGAACGCATAAGTTTTTCATCTGGGCTCATTTCTTCACCTGTTAAAGGATCACGTAATTTTGATTTATTGCAGTACGCTTCGACGTTATCTAAGTAATTATCCATAAGTGTCTTAGCTGATTCTTCGTATGAATAAACAAACGCTTTTTGTACTTCTTTCTTAGCAATTTCATCGTATTCTTTTCTCGCTAATGAGATGAAATTCATATAGCGCTCTCGATCTTCATTACTAATTGACGGATGCTGATCCAACCCGTCTTTTAGCGATCTAAGTACATCTAGTGCATTAATAGATGGTACCTCTTTTCGAATAATTGTAGAAGAAATTCGGTTAATGACATAACGAGGATCAATCCCCTTCATACCTTCATCTTGATATTCGCGTTGCAATTCTTCTACATCAATCGCATTATATCCTTCTACCGTTTCTCCATCATATAAACGCATCTTTTTAATTGAATCAATATCCGGACGCTTCGGATCTTTTAAACGAGTTAAAATAGTGAACATTGCCGCAACGCGAAGTGTATGCGGTGCAATATGAACATTAGACACATCACTTTCACGAATCATTTTTTCATAAATATGTTCTTCTTCACTAACCCGTAAATTATATGGAACCGGCATTACAATAATTCGTGAATGCAATGCTTCATTTTTCTTATTTGCTATGAAGGAACGATACTCCGTTTCATTTGTATGCGCTACAATTAATTCATCTGCTGAAATAAGCGCAAATCTTCCTGCTTTAAAATTCCCTTCTTGTGTAAGCGATAGTAAATGCCATAAAAATTTCTCATCACATTTTAACATCTCTTGGAATTCCATCATGCCGCGGTTCGCCTTATTTAATTCTCCATCAAATCGATATGCACGAGGATCTGATTCCGAACCGTATTCTGCAATTGTAGAAAAGTCTAGACTACCTGTTAAATCGGCAATATCTTGTGATTTTGGATCAGAAGGACTAAATGTACCAATTCCTGTACGGCGATCTTCAGAGAAGAAAATACGCTCTACAACTACATCCTCAATTCTTGATCCATATTCTTGCTCTAAACGCATAACATTTAATGGTGATAAATTCCCTTCAATCCTTACTCCATATTCATCAAAGAAATCATTCCGTAAATGCTGTGGAATTAAATGAAGTGGATCTTCATGCATTGGGCATCCTTTTATTGCAAAAATCGCTCCACGATCTGTTCGTGAATATGTTTCTAATCCTCGTTTCAACATCGTAACTAATGTTGATTTCCCCCCACTAACAGGCCCCATTAATAACAAAATACGTTTCCTAACATCTAATCGTTTTGCAGATGGATGAAAATATTCTTCCACAAGGCGTTCTAAAGCATCCTCTAATCCAAATAGCTGATTACTAAAGAAGTTATATTTTCTTCTACCATCAACTTCTTCAATTCCAGCATCTTTTATCATATTGTAAATGCGAGAGTGTGCTGTTTGAGCCACCCATGGTCTTTCTTTCACAAGCTCCAAATACTCCGCAAACGTACCTTCCCATTGTAAACGTTCTTCTGCTTCCCGATATTGTTCAATTTTCTTTAAAATATCCATTATAGCTCCTCCCCCATCTCCTTGTTCAATCGGATTATTATAAAAGGTATGCTAGGATGTCCTTAAACATTCTTTAAATCAAAACGAAATATATAATAGCGCTATAAAATTCTCTCCAAAATTCAAAGAAAATTCTGTATAATAAAGGTATTAAAGTTTTCACGCTGCTATTCATTGTAAATAAATTCTTTTCTTCTAGGAACCTTACATACATTTCGATTCACAAATAGGATTCGTAAACCGAAAAAGTAAGGAGGAAATTAGTATGAAGTTATTATTAATTTTAGGTGTATCGCTCACATTTCTTACAGCTATTTTTACATCTGGTTATAACGATAAACCAGGTACACAAAAAAAGTGATGTGCTTTTCAGCACATCACTTTTTTTCTTGTTTTTTATACACTATTTAAAATAAATATTTTCCACATCGTATATCGATAAAGGGCGATTATAAAAATAACCTTGCGCTATTTTTACATTTTTCCCCTTTAAAAACTGTATTTGTTCCGCCTTTTCTACTCCTTCTGCAATTACATTTAACCCTAGAGTATGTGCTAAATTAATAATTGCAGCCGTAATATTCGTATCTCTTTCATCTATATATATACCTTCCATAAAAGAACGATCAATTTTTAACGTATCAATCGGATATGTTTTTAAATAACTTAAAGATGAATATCCCGTTCCAAAGTCATCTAAATGAATCTTTAAATTTTGTTCCTTTAACTGCAATAACACTCTTTTTGATACATCTTTATGTATAAGAGCCCCTTCTGTAACTTCTATTGCTAATAAATGAGGGGGAACGTTGTACTTATTTAAAGCACGTGTAATCATCTCTATTAATGTAATAGAGCGAAAATGTTTAGCTGAAATATTAACTGCGATTGGTACAACCACATATCCTTTATTTAACCATTCACGTATCTGTTCACAAACTTGATGTACTACCCATTCATCAAGTTTAATAATAAACCCTGTTCTTTCAGCAAGTGGGATAAATTGATTGGGCGAGACAAAACCTAGCTCCTTATTCTCCCACCTTATTAAGGCTTCCATACTGGCTATCTTTCCCGTTTCAATATTAATTTGAGGTTGATAATAGAGGGAAAATTCATTTTTCTCTATAGCACGATGTAACTGATTTTCTATTATAAACCTTTGTTCACGTTCACAATCTAATCCACTACAATAAAAATGATAATACCCTTTTCCTTTTTCCTTTGCTTTTTCCAAAGCTGCGTCGACTCTTTGGAAAAGCATTTTTTCATCCATTCCATCTTCTGGGGCCATTACAATCCCAATTGATGCACTCAAATAAACATCCTCTTCTTCTATTACAAAATGCCCACTAATTTTTTTTAATATTGTTTGTGCAACTTCCTCTACGTATTCTCTCGTTATATTTTCTATTAACATAACAAATTGATCATCATGTTCTCTAAATAAATGCATATCTTCTATTTTTAGGTCTCGTAAGCATTCAGCAACTTTTTTTAAGACTTGATCCCCTTCTTTATGACCAAATGTATCATTAATAAGGTGAAATTCATCCAAATCTATAAAAACCAATGCGAATTCTTTATTCTCAGCTAAAAATTCATTTAGCTTATTTGTACATGATATTCTATTCATTAACCCCGTTAACTGATCAAAGTAAGCCAAATATTCTGTTTTCATCTCATTTAATACTTGCCTCGTAACATCCCTCGTAACAATGTACACCCCGACGATTTCACTATTCACAATAATGGGGATTGTCCTCACGGAAATATAAAGTTCATATCCTTCTTTATGAATATATTTCTTTGCAACAATTTGTTTTGCTCTTCCCTGTAAAGCATTTTTAAATATAATTTGAAAAGTTTTTTCATATTCTTTATTTATAAACTGAAAAATAAATTGGTCCTTTAACTCTTCATATCGATACCCAAAAATTTCATAAGTCGCTGGATTTGCATATGTAATTCTTCCCATAGAGTCTACAGATATAATGGAATCATTATTATATTCTAGTAATGACTTAAATAACATTTGTTTTTCTTCTATTTCCACTTTTTTCTTAACCTGTGCTGTAATATCTCTAGTAATACAAATAATAAACTGACATGTTCCATTTACATCGCATACTGGATTAAGTGAAGATTCATAATGTATATCACCAGTTGGCAAACTAATTACATCACAAAATGTAATTGCTCTCGCTTCTCTCATTACTTTTGCATATTGTCCTTGCAATAACCTTGCCGTATCTTCTGGTAATACTTCTGCAAAAGTTTTCCCATAACATTCTTTCCCTAGCCTGGCGTGATTCATTCCTATTTTATTCACATAAATATATTTAAAAGTTTCATCATCAATAACTTTCACAATAAACACTAAATCTTGAATAGCATGTAACAATCCCTGTCTTACTAAATCCATATCTATCATACTTAAAAAGGTATTTTGATTATTATATTGTTCCTTCATATTTATCTCAACCCGTCTTATCTATTTTTATTCATATATCTCATTCTATATGAATATGTACCTTTTTTAAAATGTATGATTACATATTTTTTTAAAAAATAAAAAAGCCGCCAAATGGCGACTTTTAATAAACGATTTCTAAATCTAATCCTGGATAATTTTGTTGACGGAACGCTTCATAAATTAAAATTGCTGCTGTATTAGATAAATTTAATGAACGTACTTTATCCGTCATTGGAATACGTAAACAATGATCGAAGTTTTCTTCAATTACATTAGCTGGTAATCCATTTGTTTCTCTTCCAAATACGAAATAGTAATCCTTCTCACGTTTGCTATAATCAAATGCTGTATGAGCTTTCTCGCCATACTTTGTTAAATAAAAGAATTCACCATCTTTATTTTTCTCATAAAATTCTTCGATTGAATCATAATACGTAACTTTTACGTGCTGCCAATAATCTAATCCTGCACGCTTTAACATTTTGTCATCCGTTGAAAATCCAAGCGGTCTAATCAAATGCAATTCTGTTCCAGTTGCTGCACAAGTACGTGCAATATTTCCTGTATTTGCTGGAATTTCTGGTTGATATAAAACAACATGTACTCCCACGCGATATTCACCTCTATTTTTTATCTACTACGTATTATACCACTTGAACGAAAAATCTCTACCCATTAATAATATGAAAGAATTTATATTTCATTTGTGGTGTATATTTACTAGAATCTTCATAGTTCCAATAACGCCTGCGGCTATTCGCTGAATGTGCATTTACAAGCGGCATACCATCTGCGTCTTTTGCTACTACAATTGTCGTATGATTCCACCTACCATCATCCTCAAAATCATACGCAATTACATCGCCAAGAATAAGGTCTTCTGGCCTTTCTACTGCTTCTGCTCGAAGCCCTGTTGTAGCACCTGACAAATACCAATAAAAAGAGTGTGCTACAGCCCAGCTCCAACTCCACTGGTTTCCCCTTTGCCACCACCCTTTACGAATGTTAGGATGTCCATTCATTGGTACTTCTCCAGTGTGCAGACATTGTGAAATGAAATTTGTACAATTATCCGGAAAATTACGGTATGCAGAATTACGATCATCCCACCAACGCTCTGCATATTTCACTGCCTCTAAACGATTATATTGATATGAACCGTATTTTTCTTTCGTGACTTCCCGTTCTAACGTTTCACCTATTCCTATTTCTTCTGACACTTCAAGAGCATAATCATCTATTATACAACTATTTTTTAAATAAACTCGTCGTTTTAATTGTTCCTCTTCGATATAAAATAATTCTTTATGCTTAATTAAATATTTCAAGTGTATTTGATAATCAATTTCTTGATGCTCATTACTATTTAATTGTCTAATGAAAGAAATATCTGCAGTTGCTTTCACTATATGTGCACTACGCTTTTGAAACAATTTTTTCTTTCTCTGTACCATTTGTAACAAATCTACTGCAATACCATCTACATCTGTTCGTTTCTCTGTTATATATGCTAAAAACTGTTGCACTTGCTTTTCAATATTCGCTTTTACAACCATTTCGTCTCCCTCCCATATTACAATATGAAAAAGGGAGATATTATCTACTCTTTTTTCTGTGCTAACAATTCAAGTCCACGATTCATTTCATGAAGAACCTCTTCATCTTTCTCACGTTCCATCGCTTTTTCAATCGCTTCTCCTACTCCATCTCCACCAATTTTCCCAAGTGCCCATGCTGCTGTTCCTCGAAGTACTGGTCTTGGATCATCTTTCATAACACTGATTAAATCAGGAATTGCTGCTGTTTCTTTAAAATGTGCAAGTGCTAAAATAGCATTTCGTTGCAATGGTTTTTTACCTCTCCATGAACCAGACATAATTCCATACTTCTCTTTAAAATCACGATTACTAATTGTTAAAAGTGGTGTTAATAACGGTTTAACTAACTCAGGGTCAGGCTCCATTTCAGGATGGTTATGAAAATCCATTCCTTTATTTTTCGGACAAACAGTCTGACACGTATCACATCCATATATACGGTTTCCTATTTTATCGCGATATTCTTCAGGCAGAAACCCTTTTGTCTGTGTTAAAAATGCAATACATTTCTTCGAGTCCAACTGCCCCCCTTGTACTAAAGCACCTGTAGGACAAATATCAATACATTTCGTACAACTTCCACATTGATCTTCTATTGGCCGATCAGGAGGGAATGGAACATTCGTAATCATTTCTCCTAAGTATACATACGAACCAAATTCCGGCGTAATAATAGCGCAGTTCTTACCACTCCATCCAATACCGGCACGCTCTGAAACAGCTCGATCACTTAGCTCCCCTGTATCAACCATTGATTTCACTTCTATATCCGGCAGCTTTTCGATTAAATACGCCTCTAATTTTTGCAAACGATCTCGTAGAACAAGGTGATAATCTTGGCCCCAAGAAGCACGGCAAAAAATCCCACGTCGTTCCCCTCGTTTACTTAATGGTGCATTTTTTAATTTTGAAGGGTATGCTAAAGCAATCGCAATAATTGATTTCGCACCAGGTAACAATAGCTGTGGATTCGTTCTCTTCTCTATATCAGGCTCTTCGAATCCAGACTGATAATTCAATTGTTGTTGCTGGATTAGACGCTGCTTTAATTCCTCAAATGGTGAAGCACTGGCAAAACCTATTTTATCTATACCAATCGTTTTACTATACGCAATTACATCTTGCTTTAATTGTTCAAAGTCCATTTTCAATCGCCTCCACCGATGAATTCATCCCTTATGTAACGACTATATTGGTTATCAATTCACTTTTGGAATAATATTCTTCACTTCTATTTTCGCATACAATTATGATTTTCAAACATTAAAAAACGCAATGCTTCGTTTATCTTAGAAACGAAACACTGCGTTGATCACAATTTATTAGAAAAACATTAAATAAAATTTGGAGCGGGTGAAGAGAATCGAACTCTCGACCAGAGCTTGGAAGGCTCTTGTTTTACCACTAAACTACACCCGCAAATATGAAAAAAATATAAGATATTGAAATAACTTATGTAAAGTAGTATAGCATGTAAAAAAAATCGAAGCAAGAAATTTATCGAAAAAAGTCGAAAAAGTGATGAGATATCTCATCACTTTTTCAATTCTTTATCAATCGCCTTCTTCATACTATCGAAATCAGGGTTTGCAAGATTCCCATTTATATATACTGAAGGAGCACCTTGAACTTTTAATTTTTGAGCACGATCTGAATCTTTACGTACTTTGTCTTTCATTTCTTTACTGTGTAAATCTTTTTTAAACTGTTCTACATTAATTTTCGGAAGCTTTTCTTTCACAATATTAAGAAGTAATTCTTCTGTAATCCATTCTTCCGTATCTTTCTTTTGATTTTGATAAATCTCATCATAGAAAATCCAGAATGAATCTTGATCTTGTTTATAAATTGCTTCACCGGCAGCTGCACCTAAATCAGAGTCTTTTCCGATAAACGGGAAGTTAATAAAATATAACTGCACTTTACCTTTATCAATATACTCTTCTTTTAATCGTGGTAATACTGTTACATCCCAAGTACGACAAGCTGGACATTTAAAGTCTCCAAATTCAACTACCTTAACTGGAGCATCATCTTTCCCTAAAGATTGTTGCGTAGAATAAGCAAACATCTCATTCCCTTTATCTTTCTTGTCATTTATGATGCTATACACAATCGTCCCGATTACAATCAATACTGCGATAGAAAAAACTATACCAAGAGCCATGAGTTTGTTTGATGATTTCATATACATTCCTCTTTAATTTCATATTCTGTATACATCATTGTACACAATACACATAATATCAATACTTACATAGGTCACGCAATGAACACGCTCACATAAATTACAAAAATACAACGTTTGTGACAATATTGTGTCGCCTTTTGTCACAAATTATTAAAAAAGAAGCTCCTATGTAGGAACTTCTTTTAACTTACTGCTTTTTCACGGGCATTTTTTAACATGGATTGCTCTGTTTTTATATCATGGCGAATTACTAATTTCTCACTAACTGCTTGCACATATTCATCATGATTTATATACCCTTCTTTCTCCATTAGCCTTAAAACTACATTCCGTCTCTCAACTGCTTTATCATAATTTTGTGCAGGTGAGTAATAAGCCGGTGCTTTTACTATAGCAGCCATCATTGCACTTTCAGCCAGTGTTAATTGATCCACCTTTTTACCGAAGTAAAGGTTTGCTGCTTTTTCAATCCCCCATGCGCCTTCTCCGTAGTAAATATTACTTACATACAATTTTAATATCTCATCCTTTGTGAATGTACGTTCAATCTTTTTCGTATAAAAAATTTCTTTCCACTTACGGGAAAATGTACGTTCATTAGATAAGAAAGCATTTTTAGATAACTGCTGTGTAATCGTGCTTCCTCCTTGCACAACACCACCAGCTTTTATATTTTCAATAGACGCCCTGATAATCGCTATATAGTCTAAACCGTTATGATGATAAAACCTTTTATCTTCCGTCGCAATAAATGCGTTTGTTAATGATTCTGGCACCTCTAACTTAGCGGGTACATGTAATTTACTAATATCACTTCGCTCAATCATTACATTTCCAGCGAATAATAATGCAAAACTTAACAATAATAATAATATAATGGCTTTATAAAGAAATTTAGTTAATGGATTTAATGCAACTTTTTGATTATAATTCACTCTAGATAATACTCGTTCTTTCATCTCGAACACCTCTTTTCCACACAGCATATAACTCTTAATTTAAGAATACCTTGTTATAAAAGAATATCCCATCGATTTCTCTTACACCTACCTTACAACATTGTAAGGTGTAAAAATGTATTGTATCACAGTCCCTTTTTATCTACTATTCATATGAAATATTGAATATACATTTATTTATCACACTATTCATAGGAAGTAGGACTCTCCTTAATTTCACTTTATTCTTTTATTATATCAGTTTATACATTTATGCTTTTAAACATCTAGCAATCTAATTATATACGATATATCACCATTATACAGAACGAACGTTCTATAAATCAATACTAGCTTTCGGATTATCTCGCTATTTGTGTGCCGTAAGAATTCTCCCTCAAAACTTGGCTAAAACTAGGAAATTAGGTGGTAGTCCTGCTTCCTCCACCAATTATTAGCCTACACTTTATTATTGTGACCTTTTTCTGAAACAGTATACATAAAGAAAAGGTTAGCAATTTGAGCTGTCCTCAAATAACTAACCTTTTCTTTACAACCTTCCTATAAGATTATATGGCTGAACTTCCCATGTTTCGTATGGAATAAAATGCATTGCTTTCATCGCATCAAGTGTCCTTGATTTCATATGAGGACGCGTTATATACTCATCAATGTTCTCTTCGTTTAAAGCAACAAATTTAGCCTCTTGTATTTCTTCAGATTGAATTTTTATTTCACCACTAACATATGCTACTTTAAAAACAACAGCTACAATATGCATAGAAGCATTATAATAAATCCCTGTAACTCCGATAGGCTTCACAGTTAATCCTGTTTCCTCCATTATTTCTCTGCAAACAGCTTGATCGAGCGCTTCCCCTTCTTCTACCTGTCCTCCAGGCATTTCCCACGTATCTGCTCGCCAGTGCACTTTCGTTAAAAGCACCTCATTCTTTTCATTTGTTAAATAACCTGCTACGGCAACAATATGTTTTGGTGTTTTATGCTCCACAGAAATACCTCCTAGAAATCCAGTTATTTCATGTACAATCTATAACCATATTCCCTACCTACAACAAAACACCTTTAATAATTCATCATCTTAATTAACTTCACAAAAAAAGACCTATTCGTTAAACGAAAGGATCTTCTGTCTTATTATTCTCCTAAGTCTACGTTGTGGTAAACTTGTTGTACATCTTCTAAATCTATAGATGAATAATTAATATATCAACGTTATTTAATTTTCCATCCCATATTTATACAAAGGGATATTACTTAATTGAGGTATATCATTTTTATCCATTCAAGCTACATATTAATAAATCTAAATATTAATTTGCGCTATGCTGAAACATTTTTTGCGGGTAATTCATTTTCTCTTCCTTTATTATATCTAGTTATTAGAAATCCTTGTATAGGTTTCTCAACACCAAAAGTAATAACTGTTGCTAAAGCTATTGATATTAATATTGGAACAAGGATAAATATCTCATTTATTAAGCCAAATTGTTCTATAAAATCAATAATGATATATCCAATACTTTGATGTATCAAATATAGACTGTAAGATATTGTTCCTAAGAATGTAAATATTCTAGTACCTAAGAAGCTCAATTTATTATTAATTAGTAAATAAAAGACTCCAACGAAACAACAGATTATTAAACCTGACAATACACCATGAAAGCAAAATTGAAACACTAATGCAAAAACAATAATCAAATGGTTGACTATCAATTTACTTTGTTTCAATTGATAAAACATGATACCAACAATGAATAAATTCGAATAATTTATTATACCTAAATCACCAATAATAGGAGTTATAAGGCTATTTACATAAAGTATTTTAATTGTAAATAGCCCCAGCAACCATAAACTTGTAATTAATACAGGTCGTTTAGCTAGTCCCATTGATAACAAGATTACACAAAAGATATAAAAAGTTACTTCTATACCTAAACTCCAATATGAACCATCCACCAAATCAATTCCTGTGCCTGGAATAACCCCTTGAAACATGGTTAAGTTAAACAAATAATCCCTTAAACTAACCCCCATCCCCTCTAAACCCATTAAAACTATAGTCATGAAAGTTAATGTTACTGCTACCAAATAAGCAGGATAAAGTCTAACCGCCCTCTTAAAGATGAAATCTTTTGTATTATTAGTTTTTAAAAGTGTCATGTATATAACAAAACCACTAATCATAAAAAATAAGTGTACCCCATAACTACCGTACTTAAAATTTAATAAATACTCTTCTTTTACGTGACCATAGGATTGATTATAAAAATAAGTGTAATGAAATAGTAGTACAGACAGTGCTGCTAAACCACGTAAAGCATCTAGTTCAGTTAACCTTTTCTCCTTCAAAAAGAACGCCTCCAAACAAATTGCGCTTTATTAAGAACATAAAATATATCATTCCCCATAAATTATTTAACTTCTACCCTTTCATTTCGTGGCTAACTAAAGCTAATCCTTTTTGTTATTATATTTACCTTATTTAATTAACTAACCAATTGTATTACTTTATAGTAGTTATAGGTTTTAATTGTTCGGTTGGAGTAGTTCTTAATTTGCAAATCAAAAAGAAATCCCTTATAAATATATTCCAACAACGAAAAAACTCACCTCTTATATGAATGGTTTTCATACAAAAAGTGAGTTTTTATGTGTTTTGTTTCCCAAAATGAAAATGGTAAATTTATCACAGTATTTTTAAGAAATCTTCAAAATGGATATCGTAACCCTAAAAAATACTGTTTATATTTTACGGCTCTTTACCACTTTAAAATACTTACACTTTGATTATATACGTTGATTTAATAAGACTGGCAGACCTTTCCTACAAACAAAGGATCTTCTGTCTTATTATTCCCCTAAGTCTACGTTGTGGTAAACTTGCTGTACATCTTCTAAATCTTCTAATGCATCAACCATTTTTTCAAATTGTACTTGAGCATCTTCAGGAAGTTCTACATCACTTTGTGCAAGCATTGTTAATTCTGCAACTGTAAATTCTTCAACACCAGCACCTTTAAGTGCAGATTGTACTGAATGGAACTGATCAGGTTCAGCATAAACGATAACAGAATCTTCTTCTTCTAGAATGTCACGTGCATCTACATCTGCTTCCATTAAGATTTCAAGAACTTCATCTAATGTTTTACCTTCAAGACCGATAACAGCTGTCGCATCAAACATGTAAGCGACAGAACCGTTTACACCCATGTTACCACTGTTTTTGCTAAATGCAGCTCGTACATCTGCTGCAGTACGGTTTACGTTATTTGTCAGTGTATCTACAATTACCATAGATCCGTTTGGTCCAAAGCCTTCATAACGAAGCTCGTCATAGTTTTCTTCTGAACCGCCTTTTGCCTTTTCAATCGCACGGTCAATAATTGTTCTTGGCACGTTGTATGTTTTCGCACGTTCTAATACAACTCTTAACGTTTGGTTTGATTCTGGATCTGGCTCGCCTTGTTTTGCTGCCACATAAATTTCACGTCCAAATTTCGCGTATATACGGCTTGTATTTGCATCTTTTGATGCTTTTTTTTCTTTAATATTGTTCCATTTACGGCCCATACTTTCCACTCTCTTTCCCATTTTAAATCTACATAAAAATATTAATATGAAATATAATGTGTATTCAACACATTTTTAAAAGAAATATAAAAAGTTCATTTTTGATTCATATTACAGACATAATATAAATCATTATCATTTTGTTCTTTCAACAAGTTATATTATACATGAATTCCTAAGTTTATTACGAATTTTAGAATCACATAGCATAATTTAACAAAAAAGACCCTAACATTTCTGTTAGGGTCTTTTTAGGTGACATTTATATAGAGTGCTACCCTTAAAATCCTTTATTTTAAAGCATTTTAAAAATTTTGAGCTTCTTTAAACATGATAAATTAAAATGAAACGGAGCCAAAATGGAATCATATTAAATAACTGACACCTTTTACTTTCATTTCTCTCCCTTGATTAAATTTATCATATTTCATTTATTACTGTGATGATTTATTTTATTATTTCTCGCTAAACAATAAGAAACAGGGCAAAGCTGCCATGTCCTTTTAAAGATTTGTTATGTAGTATGTTATGAACTATTCATTATTAAACTAAAGCTATTCCTTTTCATCCCTCTATCAATTCCCTAATATTACCATAATTACTTTCTATTGCTGTATAATTAAAATAGGAAAAAATTTGAAGAAAAAGATAGGGGAGAATTATGACACATTCAAATGAGAAAAAAGCGCATGGTCTTAAAGGGATAGGAGAAAAGCTAAACCCAACTATCTATCAAGTGAGATTCATAAAATTGGATGGTCCAATTCAATTTTAGCCGTTCCCTAAATTAAAGGAATTAGGGGACTGGTTGAGTACTTCAACGCAAATATGGTCGTGTCACTCAACTATGTACAAGTACAACAGAGAAGAGTTTGAAAAGAAGTTTTTCGAAATTACCAGCTGATAATGTGGTAATTTCAACTGGTGGTATCGGATTTAACTTCATGTCACCAGGGTGGAGAGATTCTCTCTAGAGTGCTCGAAAAAATTCTTGTATATGTAATATTCTACTGAAATTTTATCCTTTTAATACTCATAGTTTCTTCCAACTGTATCTAAAGTTCGTCACTTACTCACCGCACACTACCCCAACGCACTATTAGTGCTTATTTTGTAGTGTGAAGAAAACACAAAAAAACTCTACACAATTAGTGTAGAGCCTTAATGTTACGCCGTTCGTGATACCGATGGTCGGGGTCGAACCGACACTCCCGAAGGAACACGATTTTGAGTCGTGCGCGTCTGCCAATTCCGCCACATCGGCATAAAAGAAAGGCGGCAACCGGATTTGAACCGGTGGTAAAGGTTTTGCAGACCTCTGCCTTACCACTTGGCTATGCCGCCATATGAAGTTAAAATGGAGCGGAAGACGGGATTCGAACCCGCGACCCCAACCTTGGCAAGGTTGTATTCTACCACTGAACTACTTCCGCAAAAATGGCTGGGCTAGCTGGATTCGAACCAGCGCATGACGGAGTCAAAGTCCGTTGCCTTACCGCTTGGCTATAGCCCACCGAAGTTTTACTTAATTATATGTAAGTATCCATTAATTTATTTGTAATTTTAAAAAATAAAAATGGGGCGACTGATGGGAATTGAACCCACGAATGCCGGAGCCACAATCCGGTGCGTTAACCACTTCGCCACAACCGCCATGTTGTGTTTATATATTTGGCAGGGGCAGTAGGAATTGAACCCACACTGGAGGTTTTGGAGACCTCAGTTCTACCTTTAAACTATGCCCCTATGTAAAATGGTGGAGGGGGGCAGATTCGAACTGCCGAACCCGAAGGAGCGGATTTACAGTCCGCCGCGTTTAGCCACTTCGCTACCCCTCCGAAACTTACATGGTGCCGGCTAGAGGACTTGAACCCCCAACCTACTGATTACAAGTCAGTTGCTCTACCAATTGAGCTAAGCCGGCATATTTTATTAAAATGGTGGCTCGGGACGGAATCGAACCGCCGACACGAGGATTTTCAGTCCTCTGCTCTACCGACTGAGCTACCGAGCCTTATTAAAATGGCGGTCCCGACCGGGGTCGAACCGGCGATCTCCTGCGTGACAGGCAGGCATGTTAACCACTACACCACGGGACCATTTGGTTGCGGGGACAGGATTTGAACCTGCGACCTTCGGGTTATGAGCCCGACGAGCTACCGTACTGCTCCACCCCGCGACAATATTATTCATATGATTTATATGGTGGAGGATGACGGGATCGAACCGCCGACCCCCTGCTTGTAAGGCAGGTGCTCTCCCAGCTGAGCTAATCCTCCAAAAGTGGTGACCCGTACGGGATTCGAACCCGTGTTACCGCCGTGAAAGGGCGGTGTCTTAACCACTTGACCAACGGGCCAAATATTATAAATTCCTTATGGCGGAGAGCAAGGGATTCGAACCCTTGATACGCTTGTGACGTATACACGATTTCCAATCGTGCTCCTTCGGCCAACTCGGACAGCTCTCCAATGGCTCCGCAGGTAGGAATCGAACCTACGACCGATCGGTTAACAGCCGATAGCTCTACCGCTGAGCTACTGCGGAATAATATTGCCTGGCAACGTCCTACTCTCACAGGGACAAGGTCCCAACTACCATCGGCGCTAGAGAGCTTAACTTCCGTGTTCGGTATGGGAACGGGTGTGACCTCTCTGCCATCATTACCAGACATTATTCTTTTGAGACAATCATTATTATAACTTATTCACCCTGAAAGTCAATAAGTTTTTTATATTCTCTCAAAACTAGATAACGTTGCTTCATATTATATGGTTAAGTCCTCGATCTATTAGTATTCGTCAGCTCCACATGTCACCATGCTTCCACCTCGAACCTATCAACCTGATCATCTTTCAGGGATCTTACTAGCTTACGCTATGGGAAATCTCATCTTGAGGGGGGCTTCATGCTTAGATGCTTTCAGCACTTATCCCTTCCGCACATAGCTACCCAGCTATGCCCTTGGCAGAACAACTGGTACACCAGCGGTGCGTCCATCCCGGTCCTCTCGTACTAAGGACAGCTCCTCTCAAATTTCCTGCGCCCACGACGGATAGGGACCGAACTGTCTCACGACGTTCTGAACCCAGCTCGCGTACCGCTTTAATGGGCGAACAGCCCAACCCTTGGGACCGACTACAGCCCCAGGATGCGATGAGCCGACATCGAGGTGCCAAACCTCCCCGTCGATGTGGACTCTTGGGGGAGATAAGCCTGTTATCCCCGGGGTAGCTTTTATCCGTTGAGCGATGGCCCTTCCATGCGGAACCACCGGATCACTAAGCCCGACTTTCGTCCCTGCTCGACTTGTAGGTCTCGCAGTCAAGCTCCCTTATGCCTTTGCACTCTACGAATGATTTCCAACCATTCTGAGGGAACCTTTGGGCGCCTCCGTTACACTTTAGGAGGCGACCGCCCCAGTCAAACTGCCCACCTGACACTGTCTCCCGGGTCGATAAGACCCGTAGGTTAGAATTTCAATACAGTCAGGGCGGTATCCCACCAGCGCCTCCACCGAAGCTAGCGCTCCGGTTTCAATGGCTCCCGCCTATCCTGTACAAACTGTACCAAAATTCAATATCAGGCTACAGTAAAGCTCCACGGGGTCTTTCCGTCCTGTCGCGGGTAACCTGCATCTTCACAGGTACTATAATTTCACCGAGTCTCTGGTTGAGACAGTGCCCAAATCGTTACACCTTTCGTGCGGGTCGGAACTTACCCGACAAGGAATTTCGCTACCTTAGGACCGTTATAGTTACGGCCGCCGTTTACTGGGGCTTCAGTTCAGAGCTTCGCTTACGCTAACCCCTCTCCTTAACCTTCCAGCACCGGGCAGGTGTCAGCCCCTATACTTCGCCTTACGGCTTCGCAGAGACCTGTGTTTTTGCTAAACAGTCGCTTGGGCCTATTCACTGCGGCTTTCCGTTAAGAAAGCACCCCTTCTCCCGAAGTTACGGGGTCATTTTGCCGAGTTCCTTAACCAGAGTTCTCTCGCACACCTTAGGATTCTCTCCTCGCCTACCTGTGTCGGTTTGCGGTACAGGCACCTTTTATCTCGCTAGAAGCTTTTCTTGGCAGCGGGGAATCAAAGACTTCGCTCCATAAGGAGCTTCCCCATCACAGCTCAGCCTTCACGATAAGCGGATTTGCCTACTTATCAGCCTAACTGCTTGGACGTGCACAACCAATCGCACGCTTCTTCTATCCTTCTGCGTCCCTCCATTGCTCAAACGATAAAGAGGTGGTACAGGAATATCAACCTGTTGTCCATCGCCTACGCCTGTCGGCCTCGGCTTAGGTCCTGACTAACCCTGAGCGGACGAGCCTTCCTCAGGAAACCTTAGGCATTCGGTGGACGGGATTCTCACCCGTCTTTCGCTACTCATACCGGCATTCTCACTTCTAAGCGCTCCACCAGTCCTTCCGGTCTGACTTCACTGCACTTAGAACGCTCCCCTACCACTGATACCATTGGTATCAATTCGCAGCTTCGGTGGTGTATTTAGCCCCGGTACATTTTCGGCGCAGAGTCACTCGACTAGTGAGCTATTACGCACTCTTTAAATGGTGGCTGCTTCTGAGCCAACATCCTAGTTGTCTAAGCAACTCCACATCCTTTTCCACTTAATACACACTTTGGGACCTTAGCTGGCGATCTGGGCTGTTTCCCTCTTGACTACGGATCTTATCACTCGCAGTCTGACTCCTAAGGATAAGTCATTGGCATTCGGAGTTTGACTGAATTCGGTAATCCGATGAGGACCCCTAGTTCAATCAGTGCTCTACCTCCAAGACTCTTACACTTAAGGCTAGCCCTAAAGCTATTTCGGGGAGAACCAGCTATCTCCAGGTTCGATTGGAATTTCTCCGCTACCCACACCTCATCCCCGCACTTTTCAACGTGCGTGGGTTCGGGCCTCCATTCAGTGTTACCTGAACTTCACCCTGGACATGGGTAGATCACCTGGTTTCGGGTCTACGACCACGTACTAAACGCCCTATTCAGACTCGCTTTCGCTGCGGCTCCGTCTCTTCAACTTAACCTCGCACGGGATCGTAACTCGCCGGTTCATTCTACAAAAGGCACGCCATCACCCATTAACGGGCTCTGACTATTTGTAGGCACACGGTTTCAGGATCTCTTTCACTCCCCTTCCGGGGTGCTTTTCACCTTTCCCTCACGGTACTGGTTCACTATCGATCACTAGGGAGTATTTAGCCTTGGGAGATGGTCCTCCCAGATTCCGACGGAATTTCACGTGTTCCGCCGTACTCAGGATACATTCAAGAGAGAACGAAGTTTCGACTACGGGGTTATTACCCTCTGTGACGGACCTTTCCAGGTCGCTTCGTCTACCTCGTTCCTTTGTAACTCCGTATAGAATGTCCTACAACCCCAAGAGGCAAGCCTCTTGGTTTGGGCTAGATTCCGTTTCGCTCGCCGCTACTCAGGAAATCGCATTTGCTTTCTCTTCCTCCAGGTACTTAGATGTTTCAGTTCCCTGGGTCTGTCTTCCATACCCTATGTATTCAGGTAAGGATACCATACCATTACGTATAGTGGGTTTCCCCATTCGGAAATCTTCGGATCAAAGCTTACTTACAGCTCCCCGAAGCATATCGGCGTTAGTCCCGTCCTTCATCGACTCCTAGTGTCAAGGCATCCACCGTGCGCCCTTTCTAACTTAACCAAACTAAAATTAAAAAAATATGAGCTACACTGTTATCTAGTTTTCAAAGAACATACATTTAAACTTGAGAGATAGTTCTCTCAAAACTGAACGAAACAAAACAAGTCAACGTTTATTGATGAACTGCGTTCATCAATTCTCCATAGAAAGGAGGTGATCCAGCCGCACCTTCCGATACGGCTACCTTGTTACGACTTCACCCCAATCATCTGTCCCACCTTAGGCGGCTGGCTCCATAAAGGTTACCCCACCGACTTCGGGTGTTACAAACTCTCGTGGTGTGACGGGCGGTGTGTACAAGGCCCGGGAACGTATTCACCGCGGCATGCTGATCCGCGATTACTAGCGATTCCAGCTTCATGTAGGCGAGTTGCAGCCTACAATCCGAACTGAGAACGGTTTTATGAGATTAGCTCCACCTCGCGGTCTTGCAGCTCTTTGTACCGTCCATTGTAGCACGTGTGTAGCCCAGGTCATAAGGGGCATGATGATTTGACGTCATCCCCACCTTCCTCCGGTTTGTCACCGGCAGTCACCTTAGAGTGCCCAACTTAATGATGGCAACTAAGATCAAGGGTTGCGCTCGTTGCGGGACTTAACCCAACATCTCACGACACGAGCTGACGACAACCATGCACCACCTGTCACTCTGCTCCCGAAGGAGAAGCTCTATCTCTAGAGTTTTCAGAGGATGTCAAGACCTGGTAAGGTTCTTCGCGTTGCTTCGAATTAAACCACATGCTCCACCGCTTGTGCGGGCCCCCGTCAATTCCTTTGAGTTTCAGCCTTGCGGCCGTACTCCCCAGGCGGAGTGCTTAATGCGTTAACTTCAGCACTAAAGGGCGGAAACCCTCTAACACTTAGCACTCATCGTTTACGGCGTGGACTACCAGGGTATCTAATCCTGTTTGCTCCCCACGCTTTCGCGCCTCAGTGTCAGTTACAGACCAGAAAGTCGCCTTCGCCACTGGTGTTCCTCCATATCTCTACGCATTTCACCGCTACACATGGAATTCCACTTTCCTCTTCTGCACTCAAGTCTCCCAGTTTCCAATGACCCTCCACGGTTGAGCCGTGGGCTTTCACATCAGACTTAAGAAACCACCTGCGCGCGCTTTACGCCCAATAATTCCGGATAACGCTTGCCACCTACGTATTACCGCGGCTGCTGGCACGTAGTTAGCCGTGGCTTTCTGGTTAGGTACCGTCAAGGTGCCAGCTTATTCAACTAGCACTTGTTCTTCCCTAACAACAGAGTTTTACGACCCGAAAGCCTTCATCACTCACGCGGCGTTGCTCCGTCAGACTTTCGTCCATTGCGGAAGATTCCCTACTGCTGCCTCCCGTAGGAGTCTGGGCCGTGTCTCAGTCCCAGTGTGGCCGATCACCCTCTCAGGTCGGCTACGCATCGTCGCCTTGGTGAGCCGTTACCTCACCAACTAGCTAATGCGACGCGGGTCCATCCATAAATGACAGCCGAAGCCGCCTTTCAATTTCGAACTATGCAGTTCAAAATATTATCCGGTATTAGCCCCGGTTTCCCGGAGTTATCCCAGTCTTATGGGTAGGTTACCCACGTGTTACTCACCCGTCCGCCGCTAACTTCATAAGAGCAAGCTCTTAATCCATTCGCTCGACTTGCATGTATTAGGCACGCCGCCAGCGTTCATCCTGAGCCAGGATCAAACTCTCCAATAAAGTTAGTTTGTCTAGCATCTAAAAATAAAAATTGACGTTCACGTTGTTTGTTTCGTTCAGTTTTCAAAGAACTACTTCGCCGCTCAATTGCGACTTTCTTATGTTAACATCTTCGTATTCCGATGTCAACTAAGTTTTTCAAGTTTCTTTTTTTGTCGTTCACTGCGTTTCCGCATCAGCGACGTTTATTAATATATCATGCAGTATATGTAGGGTCAATACTTTTTATAAAAAAATTTCACATCCCGTTAAATGTTAAAAAACTCGTTTCAAAAATCATTATAGCCTCCCTTCATTCTTCATCATACTCCACATTTCATATCTTATCGCTTTATCACGTTTCTGAACGAGTGAAAATTCTAAATTTTATGTTATATTATTATTATAGGAGCGTGGTGAGAATGAGCATTAAATATTCGAACAAAATCAATAAAATTCGGACCTTCGCATTAAGTTTAGTATTTATCGGCCTCTTCATTGCATACTTAGGAGTCTTTTTCCGTGACAACATTATTATTATGACAACATTTATGATGGTTGGCTTTTTAGCTGTTATCGCTAGTACTGTCGTTTATTTTTGGATTGGTATGTTATCTACTAAGACTGTACAAATTATTTGTCCAAGCTGCGATAAGCCAACAAAAATGCTTGGTCGTGTCGACGCATGCATGCATTGCAACCAACCTTTAACACTGGATCCGAGTTTAGAAGGAAAAGAATTTAATGAGAAATACAATAAAAAAAGCTATAAAGGATAACACGTACTTTCACTTTAGTATTTTTTCATCCCTATATAATAAAGAAAGAGGGTGACTTAATCGTCACCCTCTTTCTTTATTATATATTACGCCTTATGACACTCTGGACAAACGCCATAAATTTCTAAGCGATGACTATTAATAATGAATCCTGTCGTTTTCGCAGCTTCCTCTTCAAGCTGTTCCAAACCTCCATAAGGAAAATCAACAATCTTACCACATTTTTCGCAAATCACATGATAATGTTGACTTGTAACATAATCAAATCTACTTGAAGCGTCCCCATAAGTTAATTCCTTTACAAGTCCAACTTCTTTAAACACACGTAAGTTATTATAGACAGTTGCAACACTCATATTTGGAAACTTACCTTCTAATGCTTTATAAATGTCATCCGCTGTTGGGTGCGTCATAGATTCCACAAGGTACTCTAAAATAGCATGACGCTGTGGAGTAATGCGTACACCCGTATTTTTCAGCATTTCTAGCGCTTCTTTTAATTCTTCTTTGACCACCGTCATGCACCCCGATTCTATACGGATTATTATTTTATAATTCTTATAAAGAGTGTACTCCTTTTCTTATAAATCGTCAATATTTCTACTATAAGTATGTGGTTTATTTTTGTATATAGCCTTATTCTTATGTAACTTCCCGTATTTCCTATACATTCACATAGAAAAAAGTGCGACATAATCGCACTTGGAATACTATCATCTGAGGAGGTATGCCCTACACTTTCACTTTATGTATCGCAAGAAAATATGTATAGACGCATGCCTTACATATGTATTTTTTTCCACATTAATATAGATTTATTTTATATAAGAAAGAACGTCCTCAATATGTCCTTTCACTTTCACTTTACGCCATTCTTTTACAAGTTCACCATCTTTATTGATAAGGAATGTAGAACGCTCGATTCCCATGTACTCTTTTCCAAAGTTCTTTTTCAACTTCCAAACATCGTACAATTCTGCTACTTTATGATCTTCATCTACTAAAAGTACAAATGGAAGCTCATGCTTCTCGATGAATTTCATATGTCTGTTCACCGAATCAGGACTTACGCCAAGGATGACCGTGTCCTTCTCTTGGAATAATCCATATGCATCACGAAAATCACATGCTTCGGTTGTACACCCTGGAGTCATATCTTTCGGGTAAAAATATAAAACTACATTTTTACCTCGGAAGTCAGCTAAGCGAATTTGTTCTCCGGTACTTCCCTCTAATGTGAATTCCGGTGCTATTTCTCCTACTGTGATCATTGTTATCACTCCTTTTCTTTTCTATTACTATAACAAATGCTACCTTATTTTTCATTGTCCATTACAGTCCTTACCACAAAAGCAAACGGTAATGTATATCCAATTAATGCTTCTCCAATTGCAATCCATCTTCCGATTCCAATCGGAGCTATATCACCATATCCAACGGACAATAAAGTAACCGCGCTAAAATATAAACATATTTCAACGAGTTGAAAGGAATGAGCACTTAGCCTATCCCCATCTTCTTTTAAAACCGCAAAACCCATTTCCTCTAGCACAACATAACTTAATCCAAACGCAATCAGTACCGTTGTATAAATTAAAAACAACGTAGCTAAATTGTACAGCGAAAAGAAACGATTGGAATTTGAATATGAACTCCATAATAATTGGACACTTCTCAAAATAGCGATTGCCGCAATTAATAGAATAAATCCCCATAACATGTCCTCCACCTCATTTTATATGTATGAGGACTATAGCGGATTTATCCCTTAGAAACGAACAAGCTTCTATAATTAATTTCCCGCACCACGATATCGTTTAACCCCTTGATTCCAGAGGGTAATTGCAATAGTAAAACAGATAACACCAACAATTGGTGTTGCGAAAGCATAGCTATTCCACTCTGTTTTTCTTAAAAAGTATGCTGCTGGATATACCCCAACAAATGCAAACGGTAAAACAAATGTTAAAACAAAGCGAATAACACGGTTATAAATATCAACAGGGTAGCGTCCATAATTCCCTATGTTATACATAAGCGGCATAATGGAACTTTTCGCATCCGACCAAAAGCCAAGACTTGCAAGCGTAACAAATATCCCGCCGTACACAAGTGCTCCTCCCCCTGCCATAAGTAGGAATAAGAAGAAATCATACCAGTAAAAAGATAGTTGCAGCTCCATTGCTGCATAACCCATCACAATAATCCCCGTAATAGCTCCAATTAAAGATTCAAGTTCCATTCTTTCTAATATAATTTGAAATAAACTATGAATCGGTCTCGTTAATATACGGTCCATTTCTCCTTTAATAATGTAACGATCATTAAAGTCCCATATATTAAAGAAAGCTGAAAAAATGGCAAACGGTACTAAAAAGAACCCATAGATAAAGATTACTTCTTCTCGGCTCCACCCTTTTAGTACTTGAGTATGCCCAAACACAACGAGAATGAAGATTAAATTAACAGCTTGTAGTGATAAATCTGAAAGTAATCCGACGATAAAATCGCCACGATACTCCAATTTTGTTTTTATATATTGACTTGCATATTGCAAAAACAATTTTATATATATCATCTCATCATCCCCCTTGTACAATTAGACGTTTTCTCGCCGTTTTCCACATGAGTACAATTGGAATAATAAGTATAATTGCCCACATCACTTGAAATAATAAAGCTTCATATAACTTACTTCCTTGTATACCTTCAGAGAAAATCATACTCGGAATATAACTAATTGCTTGAAACGGTAAAAACATCATTGTTTTTTGGGCCCATAACGGATAAAAACTAATCGGTAATAATAAACCAGAAAATAAATCAATCACGACACGTTTCGCATACATAATTCCACTATTATTAAATAAGAAGAATGTAAGCATCCCTGTCATTAAATTTATTTGTGTATTAATGATAAAACTAAATATTAAAGATAAGAAGAAATATAACCATGTTTGAAAATTCGTTGTAATTTGTAATGAAAATAATAACGTAACAATAACCATACCTGGAATTGAAAAGAAAGCAAAACGAAATATCCCTTCTCCAAGACCTTGCATAACTTTCATACCTAAATAGTTATACGGACGAATTAGCTCTACCGCCACACGTCCTTCCTGAATTTCCATCGCAATTTCTCTATCTATATTATTAAAATAAAAAGCACGTGCCATCCATGCGATCGCAATATAAGTAGTCATTTGTGAAATAGATAAACCTTCAATGTTCTCTTTCCCGCTATAAATCGCTTGCCACAAAAAATAATACGCACCGATATTAATCGTATAAATTAAAATCCCGCTGTAATAATTTGTACGATAGGCAAGCATCATTAAAAAGCGAATCCGAATCATTTCAATATACTTACCCATGCATAATACCTTCTTCATAAATGTTACGAATAATTTCCTCTGTAGACACTTCGTTAATTTTTAAATCTTTAATTTGAAAAGCTTGTACCACTTTAGAAATCAGCATAGAAATGATAACTTCTTCATTCGGTATTTTTGCAACCCACGCATTTTCCTCTTTTGCTTTTGACCAAACGACATGACTATCAGGCATAACCATTGATAACGCCTGGTATGAAACCGGAGCAACAAACTGAAAATGTATTTCCTTCTCCGCTCCCCACTGCGTGCGAAGGTTACCTAAAGATCCATCATACATAATGCTTCCTTCATCAAGCATAATAACGCGCTCACATAAAGCTTCAATATCAGTAATATCATGTGTTGTTAACAAAATTGTTGTTTTATAACGTTCATTCATCTCTTTTAAGAATTCTCGTATTTTCAATTTCACAAGAACATCTAGTCCAATTGTTGGCTCATCTAAAAATAATAACGGCGGATTATGAATTAACGCCGCTGCTAATTCACAACGCATTCTTTGACCAAGAGATAATTTCCGTACCGGTTTATCTAACAAAGGACCAATATCTAACGTTTCAATAACATGTTCCATATGTTCCTTATACTGAGCATCCGATACACCGTACACTTTCTTCAATAAACGAAATGATTCTTGTACAGCGATATCCCACCAAAGCTGAGAACGCTGACCAAACACAACACCGATTGTTCTTACAAATTCTTCTCTCTGTTTGTGTGGGTTCATTCCGTTCACTGTAATTTGCCCTGATGTCGGAGTCAAAATCCCCGTCAGCATTTTAATTGTCGTTGATTTACCAGCACCATTTTCACCAATATAACCAACCATTTCACCTTGCTTTACAGTAAAAGAAACATCATTTACTGCTGGTACTATTTTATAATTACGATTTAATAAATCGCGAAATGCACCCTTTAAGCCCGGACGACTTGAATAAGCTGTAAACTCTTTACGTAACCCTTGTACCTCAATTACCGATTTCATAATCGGACCCCCTTCCTAAATGTCACAACGAATAGTTTACCCAACTGCTCCTTCTATCACAAACAATACGTCTTTTCAAAAAACATGTTAGAATAATACATAGATTTTTGTAAGGAGATGAATTGTAGTGAATTTCACAAAATCAGAAGCGTTACATAAAGAAGCTTTAGAACATATCGTTGGTGGTGTTAATAGTCCTTCCCGTTCTTTTAAAGCAGTTGGAGGCGGTTCTCCTGTTGCAATGGAACGCGGAAAAGGTGCTTATTTCTGGGATGTAGATGGAAATAAATATATCGACTATTTAGCAGCGTATGGCCCTATTATTACTGGACATGCTCACCCACACGTAACAGAAGCAATTAAAACAGCGGCTGAAAACGGCGTACTATACGGTACTCCAACAGCACTAGAAGTAAAATTCGCAAAAATGTTAAAAGAAGCAATGCCCGCTTTAGATAAAGTTCGCTTCGTGAACTCTGGTACAGAATCCGTTATGACAACCATTCGTGTTGCTCGTGCTTACACTGGCCGCACAAAAATTATGAAATTCGCTGGTTGTTACCACGGTCATTCCGATTTAGTACTTGTAGCAGCTGGCTCTGGTCCTTCTACTCTTGGAATTCCTGATTCAGCTGGTGTGCCACAAAGTATCGCTCAAGAAGTTATTACTGTTCCATTTAATAATGTAGAAACTTTAAAAGAAGCGTTAGATAAATGGGGACACGAAGTAGCAGCTATCCTTGTAGAGCCAATCGTTGGAAACTTCGGTATTGTTGAGCCAAAACCTGGCTTCCTTGAAAAAGTTAATGAACTCGTTCACGAAGCTGGTGCACTAGTAATTTATGATGAAGTTATTACTGCTTTCCGCTTTATGTATGGCGGCGCTCAAGACTTACTTGGCGTAACCCCAGATTTAACAGCACTTGGTAAAGTTATCGGCGGTGGACTTCCAATTGGTGCTTACGGTGGTAAGAAAGAAATTATGGAACAAGTTGCACCGCTCGGCCCTGCATACCAAGCTGGTACAATGGCTGGGAACCCTGCTTCTATGGCATCAGGGATTGCCTGTCTAGAAGTACTTCAACAAGAAGGCGTATACGAGAAATTAGATGCACTTGGCGCAATGCTTGAAAAAGGAATTTTAGATCAAGCTACAAAACATAACATCGATATTACAGTAAACCGTCTAAAGGGTGCATTAACTGTATACTTCACGACAAATACAATTGAAGATTACGATGCAGCCAAAAATACAGATGGTGAAATGTTCGGTAGATTCTTCAAGCTGATGCTTCAAGAAGGTATTAATTTAGCACCTTCTAAATATGAAGCATGGTTCTTAACGACAGAACATACAAAAGAAGATATTGAATATACAATTGAAGCTGTTGGCAGAGCATTTTCTACCCTAACGAACAATAAATAATCTCTTCATTACAAAAGGAAAAAAGAAAGCCCATCTTTCTTTTTTCCTTTTTTCTATTTCATAAATCCCTCATTAATAGTATAATTATTCATAATTATCTGTTTTATATCCTTTTATATCTTTACTATCCATGTATACAAGGCAGTTCACGCCTTAAATAGTAAGATTATTCAAAATTCATTTTCCAGAGGGGGGATTGACGGATGCTCAATAAAAAAAATAAATGGACACCGTCTTTATTTCGGAATTATAAAAATGCAGAACATGATGCGTGTGGAATCGTTTCCGTTATGGAAAAACGAAGAATTCCTACAAAAGAAAACATCGATCTTTGTATACAATCTCTAGTCAAAATGAATCATAGAGCTGGTTTCATTAACGGAGAAGGAGATGGTATCGGAATTCATATCGACATGCCAAAAGCACTTTGGAATGAAAAACTGAAAAGTAGCGGATATAATCCAACGATTGTGGATCATCCCCACTTTATCGTTGGACATTTTTTTCTAAATAAAAAAGAAAACATTGCCGAGTTAAAAGATTACATTCGTACGCAACTAAACAATGAAAGCTTTACAATTGTTCTCGAAAATGATGATGTAATAAACTCAGATGCACTCGGTCCTCTTGGTAAACAAGAAGAACCTTTATTTTGGCAAATTGCCCTTATCGCCGAAAGTGAAGTTAAAAATATTGAACAAACATTATTTTCTGTAACAATAAAAATCGAAGAAAATGAAGCAATTCATGTTGCCTCATTAAGTCATGAACATGTTGTATATAAAGTTCTCGGTGCTGGCGATACACTCGTTGCTTATTACAATGATTTACAACACCCACTTATCGCTTCAACTATGACACTAGGACATAATCGCTATTCTACTAATACGTTATCTAATTTTTTTCGTGTACAACCATTTAGCATTCTCGGACATAATGGCGAAATTAACACGATTGCAAAATTACGCGATCAAGCTGAAATGATTAATGTACCACTTACTGCCGGGGGCAGTGATTCCCAAGATTTAAACCGCACCTTAGAAACCCTTCTCGTTCAGTATAACTACAGTTTATTTGAAGCAATGGATATATTATTTCCACCAATTATTAATGAAATAAAGCTTTACGAAACAAACTTACAAAACTTATACACTTATATACGTGAGGCTTGGGGGCATTTCGCACAAGGTCCAGCTGGTATTATTTCACGTTATAAAGATGAAGCTGTTTTCAGTGTCGATTCCCTTGGATTACGCCCAGTTTGGAAAGTAGAGACAGAGAGCTCCTATATTTTCTCTTCTGAACCTGGAGTTGTATCACCAACTGAATATGTAGCAGAGCCGAAACCACTCGCTCCTGGAGAAAAAGTTGGATTAAAATGGAATCAACAAGATGAGCTCGTTCTCTATGAATACGACAATTATCAAATTGAAGTATATAACCGTTTTAAGAAACGAATCGATGTTACCAATTATCATGTAAACTTATCTATCCCTGAAACGAAAGAAACTGAGGGATTATGTGATTCGGTTCAAGTTGAAACGAATCAATACGTCGCTTTCGGCTGGGATCGAGAACATATTCAGCTCCTTGAACAAATGGCGACAAAAGGCGTCGAACCAATTCGTTCACTTGGGCATGACTCACCACTTGCCGCACTTGATACAGATAGACGAAGTATTGCTGATTTCATTAAGGAAAGTGTAGCCGTTGTTACAAATCCAGCAATCGATCGCGATCGAGAAGTTGAACACTTCTCCACACGTACTGTACTCGGAGAGCGTCCGGGTTTATTAGATAACTCTAAACAACCATTTGTAATCGAGATGCTTTCACCCATTATTTTAGAAGGGAATTTAGCTCAATCTATCGCGGCAGACTTACACACGATTACGTACGAACAACTTATACAGCTATTCATTACTCATAGCTCTGTCTCTACAATTTCTGTTACATTTAGTCCATCAGAAACTCTAAAAATCGCATTAAATCGAATTAGTTCCGAAGCGATAGCAGCCGTTAAAAATGGTGCTTCCCTACTAGTATTAGATGATGCTAAATCTCATCAAAATGAACTGTTATGGATTGACCCACATTTAGTTACTGCCAAAGTACATCAAGCATTAACTAAAAATAAATTACGCCGGAAATGCTCTCTCGTTATACGTTCCGGTGCCCTTCGCTCCTTACACGATATCGTCACGCTATACGGATTAGGGGCAGATGGTATTAATCCATATTTATTGTTCGCAACGGTAAATGATGAAACAAAAGTACCAATTACTAATTTGTATACCGCACTTAATAAAGGACTAGAGAAAGTAATTTCAACGATTGGAATTCATGAATTACGCGGTTACGGTCGCCTCTTCTCCTCTATTGGATTACATGAGGAAATCGCAAATATATTACAAATTACAAACTTCTGCGGTTCAAATAATTTAGCTTTTTCACTTGAATCACTTGCTGAAGATGCAAAAATTCGAGCTGAGGATTTTAACAATCCAAAAGTTAGAATGCGAAAATCATTTCATATATTCCCGCGGATTTGGAAAGCAATTGGTGATGTTGCAAAAGGAAACTCTTATGATGATTACCGCGACAAGTTAAGTGAATTAGAAGAAAACACTCCCATCGCAATTAGGCACCTTGTTCAAACAAAACAAGCACAGCATGTAGTTCCGACTGAAGAAGTGTCCATCGGCATTCACAATCATGATTTACCATTTATTATTAGTTCTATGTCATTTGGTTCTCAAAATGAAATTGCCTTTCGCGCGTATGCAGAAGCTGCCGATCAGCTAAATATGATTAGTTTGAACGGTGAAGGCGGCGAAATTAAAGATATGATTGGTAAGTACCCACATACACGCGGACAACAAGTTGCATCTGGCCGATTTGGAGTAAACGCTGAACTACTAAATTCATCAAATTTAATTGAAATTAAAATAGGTCAAGGAGCGAAGCCTGGTGAAGGTGGACATTTACCTGGTTCAAAAGTGACTGCCAAAATTGCGGAAGCACGTAATGCTACAATTGGTTCGGATTTAATTTCACCTTCTAACAACCATGATATTTATTCAATTGAAGACTTAGCTCAAATGATTACAGAAATTAAAACGGCTAATCATCTTGCAAAAGTAGCTGTAAAAGTTCCTGTCGTTCCTAACATCGGAACAATTGCTGTTGGTATCGCAAAAGCTGGCGCTGACTTTATTAACATTAGTGGATTTGATGGCGGAACAGGTGCTGCGCGTATTCACGCATTGCAACATGTTGGTCTTCCTGTAGAGATTGGTGTTAAAGCTGCTCACAATGCGTTACTAGAAGCAAATATGAGACATAAAGTAGAGATTTGGGCAGATGGCGGTATTCGAAGTGTAAATGACGCCTTAAAAATCATGCTTCTCGGAGCAAACCGAATCGGATTTGGCACATTATCAATGATTGCAATCGGCTGTACAACTTGCCGTGGTTGTCATCTTGATACGTGCCACGTCGGAATTGCAACACAAATTGAATCTGAAGCTCAAGCGAAAGAACATGGACTGCGCCGTTTCGTTCCACGTGAATTAGAAAGCGCAGTTACAGGGCTATTAAGCCTATTCACTACTTTCGGTACAGAATTGAAACGTTTAACAGGGCAGCTCGGTTACACAAACTTGCAAGATATTATCGGACGATCAGATTTATTAGAACAAACTCGAGGCAAAGACTTATTAGACTTACGTAATTTAATACACACGATAGAAGATTCATCTGTGAAAATAACGGCATCTGTACAAGAAAAACAATTTGAAACAACAAATTCTCTCCAGTCAAAAGAATTAGTAAGCGTCGGCGTAGAGCAACGCGTAATGGGCGGTCTAGAATCCTGTTATCGTATTCGTAGTAAATTATATGAAAACACTCATCTTGAACCACTTACATTAAAGTATACAAACGGTTCTGTTCCCGGAAACGGATTAGGCGCGTACAATAGTGAGAACTTATTTATACACGTAAATGGTGGCGCGCAAGATGGAATTGGAAAAACTTCATTTGGCGGTGGCATTTATATAACGAAAGCAAAAGGAACAGATGGAACATATTATAACGGTTCTGTCGGAAAAGGATTTGGATACGGCGCTCAAAAAGGTGCATTATACGTGCAAGGTAACGCTGATGCTCGTGCTGGCATTCGCCTTTCTGGAGCAGATATGATAATTGGCGGCAGAATTACAAAACCACTCCGCGAAAAAGAACAAGGAAATATCGGAGTATATTCTAATATAAAAGGATTTGCTTTTGAATATATGACAAATGGTCGCGCTCTTGTTTTAGGAGATCCTGGTCCATGGATTTGTGCCGGTATGACTGGTGGCGTTGTTTATTTACATCATGATCCAAACTTAGGTTTAACAGAACACGCTTTAAAAAGAAGAATTGCTAAAGGTGCAAATGTAACATTGCAGCCAATTAGTAAAAATGGTTTGCAAGATGTGAATGAATTATTATTAGACTACATTCGTGTATTAAATGAGCACGAACAATATGAAGAAGTCGCTTTGTTAACACCATTATTAGATGATATCCAGCTTCACTTCTATGAAATTATCCCAAAAAAAGAACAGGCGGATCCATCTATTTCAACTGAATGACATGTACAATATTTATTTCCATAAAAAAATTGACGAAGCGAGCATCGCATAGTAATCTAGAATAACAATTTGAAACCTGCTGAAATTCAGCAGGTTTTTTTATTAAAGAATAGATGTTTAAAGAGAATTTGGAGAAATTATAAATTGATTGTAATTTATTTATTAAACTTTTTAACGTCACTAAAATATCACTTGCTAACATATTGTAATGAATGTATAGTATCATGTTGTACATTCATTATGACAAGAGAAAGGATATCAATAAGGGTATGAAACTTGGTGCTCGCATTTTAAAAACGGGTATTGCCATTACATTAGCTTTATTTGCTTGTATTTTACTTCAATTACCGAGTCCTGTATTTGCGGGAATCTCAGCTATCTTTGCTGTTCAACCGTCTGTATACCGCTCGTATTTAACTGCTCTTGAGCAAATTCAAGCAAACGTAATTGGTGCTGTATTCGCTATCGTATTTGCTACTGCTTTTGGACATAATCCTTTTATTATTGGATTAACGTGTATATTAGTAATTGCTCTTACTTTGCAATTACGCTTAGAAAAAACAATATCACTCGCTTTAGTAACAGTTATCGCCATTATGGAGTATCAAGGCGAAGATTTCTTTAATTTTGCCTTACTTCGATTCGCGACGATTATGATTGGAATTATTGCGGCTTCTCTTGTAAATTTAGTATTTATGCCGCCAAAATATGAAACAAAACTTTACCATCGCATCGTTGATAATACAGAGGAAATTGTTAAATGGATTCGTATGAACAGTAGGCAAGCTTCTGATTTTACAACGCTAAAAACCGATATTGATCGCATGAAAGAAAAAATGATTAAACTAAATCATTACTATTTGCTGTATAAAGAAGAAAGAAGCTATACGAAAAAAATACAATTCGCGAAAATTCGTAAGCTCGTTTTATTCAGACAAATGTTAGCGACAACAAGCCGCGCTTTAAGCACGTTAAAATCATTACATCGCACCGAAAATGAACTGCGCTATATGCCAGAAGAGTTTCAGGAATCTATTCAAAACGAACTTGATTCATTGACGCATTATCACGAACAAGTGTTATTAAAATTTATTGGTAAAGCAAAGAAACAACAATCCGTTGAGATGCTTGATGAAGTTGAAACAGGTAAACAAGAATTGATTGATATCTTTATGGATTATCAAAATAAGGACGATGAGGAAGCATACAAAATATGGTTACACCTCTTCCCTCTTATTTCTTCAATTATTAACTACAGTGAGGAAGTAGAGCATTTAGATTTACTTGTGGATAGCTTCTACACATACCATAAACCAGAAAGCGAACTCCAAATCGAAGATAAAAAAGAAGACGAATAAAAAACAGCTCCTTTTACGCTAAAGGAGCTGTTTCTGTTATATGCTGAAGTTGATATAGATTGTAATAAAATCCCCTCTTTTTCATTAACTCTTCATGAGAACCCTTTTCTTTTATTTCACCATCTTCAACATAAATAATTGTATCAACATGCGTAATCGTCGCTAATCGATGTGCAATAATAATTGTTGTCCGATCTGCAGCTAACGTTTGCAGTGCCTCTTGAATATATCGTTCATTTTCTAAATCTAAAGCGGAAGTTGCTTCATCTAATATAAGTAAAGACGGATTCTTTAGAAAAACCCGTGCGATTGCTACACGCTGTCTTTGTCCACCAGATAATTTCACACCACGTTCCCCAACGACAGTATCATAGCCCTCTGGCAACTCTGTAATAAAATTATGAATTTGTGCAGCTTTGGCAGCTGAAATCACTTCCGCCTCTGTAGCTTTCGGATTGCCATATAAAATATTAGCCCCGATTGTATCGCTAAATAATAAATTATCTTGTAGCACAATTCCAATATGACTACGTAAATTTCTCATATTATACTTTCTTACATCTATCCCGTCTATATAAACTGCACCTTCAGAAACATCGTAAAAACGCGGAATTAAACTAGCAAGAGATGACTTTCCTCCTCCACTTGCCCCTACAAGCGCAACCTTCTCTCCCGGGCGCATAGTTAATGACAGATTATGCAATATTTCTTTTTCATCCGCATTATAACGAAAAGAAACATTATCAAATATAACTTCCCCATCTAGCCTTTTCGTTTGCACCGCATTTGGCACATTAACAATATCGTATTTTTCATCCAACAATTCAAACACTCGATCCATCGAGGCGAAGGACTGTGTTAATGTTGTAGATGAATTAACAAGGCGACGAAGCGGACTATATAAACTATCCATATATCCAACAAAAGCAACCATCGTGCCCAGTGTTAACGACCCTTGAATTACCTCATATGCCGCAAAACCAATAACAAGTAACGGCCCTAAATCCGTTAACGTATTCACTACCGAAAACGTTCTCGCCGTCCAACTCGTATGAGTTAGTGCTTTCGTTAAAAATTCATTATTTCTCTTTTCAAACTGTCCTCTTTCATACTCTTCTAATGCAAAACTACGTGTCACTTGCATTCCTTGAATACGTTCATGTAAATACCCTTGCATAGTTGCTAACGCTTGCGAGCGCTCTTTCGTCAATTTTCGAAGGCGCCCGAAAAAATATTTCACTGCAACTACATAAATAGGTAAAATTAATAAAGCAACAAAGGTTAATTTTATATTCATAGAAAACATAACGATAATGGCAATAACAATTGTTGCAGTATCTAACCAGACATTCATAAGACCAGTAATTACAAAGTCCTTCGTTTGTTCTACATCATGGATTACACGTGAAATAAGCTCCCCTGTTTTTGTGTTCGAATAATAACGTAAGCTCAATTTTTGCAAGTGCCCAAAAATGTATTTTCGTAAATCATATAGTATTGTATTGGCAATGCGCTGTGCGAAATATTGACGATAATATTCTATCGGCGGTCTTACTACTGCAAAAATAAAAAAAGCAATCCCAATTGCGGTTATTAATTGAGACGTTTTTTCTTGAAGCGATCCCGTGCCTTGAATAACATCATCAATAATATACTTTAATAACCATGGCATAATAAGCGGGATACCGAACTTCACAAGACCAATAATAATTGTAATAGCAATAAGCCATCGATATGGTTTAACAAATTGTAAATATCTTTTTATACCTTGCACATAATCCCCCCTCTAATAGGACAAACCTGCCGGGAAATTCCCTGCAGGTTTGTTTTAATTTCTGTACATTAAATATCTTTCGTACCACATATCTACGAAATCCGGCGCGAATGGACCTTTCCTTTGATGAATCCACTGTGTTAAATGCGCTACATTTCGTTTTAAAATTGTATCAATAACAGGTGGATACTGCATGATTTGACTATGCTTCTCATACTCATCTTCATCTAAAAGTGTATATGTCATATCTGGATACACTTTAATGTCTAAGTCGTAATCAATATACTTTAATGCTTCAGAGTCATATGCAAAAGGAGAACTTAAATTACAATAATAATATACTCCTTCTTCTCTCAGCATTCCAATTACATTAAACCAATAATTAGCATGGAAGTAACAAATCGCAGGTTCGCGAGTAACCCATGTTCGGCCATCTGATTCAGTAACTACTGTACGATCATTCGCTCCGATCACAAGACTCTGCGTCCCTTTTAAAATCGTTGTCTCTTCCCACATTCTATGAATGGCGCCATTATGTTTATAACTATGTATTTGTACCTTTTCTCCTTCTTTGGGAAATCCCATATATGCTCCCTTCTTTCAACTGCAAATGCCATTCTTAAGTTGTCTTAACTACCCCTTGAACTGCATTCACTTTTTTTCTATTATAACTTTTTTGTCAAAATTTTAAAACTAAAGCGATAGGACACTTGTTTTCATGAGGAATATAATGAAGTTTGTATTATTGAATACCACATCACTAACCCTTTTAACTAAGGAACATTTCCTATGAATTAGCAATACGTATTTTAGAAGATTAAACGAAGATATAACAAAAAGAAAAGTCCCCCTCATCTCTGTTTAAGAAAGGACTTTTCCCTAAAATCAACAACATATCTCACCCTTAATTTCAAATTATTTTTTCGGTTTCAAAAGATTGAATCACATTATTCGTTTGCTGTTCAAATTTTTCATGCAAAAGTTTTAATGCTATTTCTGTTCTGTATATTTCTTGACGGATAAAATGCAATTCTTTTTTATCACACGTATCCCTTCCACTCATTTCAATTTGCTGATACTTCTCTAAATGTGATTGTAACTTTAAAAGCTCATCCATCGTTTCCAACTGCTCTCCTACCAACTTATCAAAATCGTTCATCACTTACCCCCTTTTTGATTCATTCGCCATTTATAATTCCTATTACATATTTCTAATCGTGAACTTCTTTCTCCTTTGACTACATTTGTTGACTTATTAGAAGTTATGTCGTTCCCTTTATTTTCATTACAGTGACACGCACACAAAGAAAACACTTCTCTCGAATTGGAGAAGTGTTTTTCTTTCATTACTCGTTTGAACTAGAAGATTGTGATTGTTTTGCAGCTGATTGTGCATTTTGTTTTTTCACTGCATGCACATCTGTTTCAGTTGCAAACTCTGTACCATAACTAGCATTTGCACTTTGAGCACCAGAAGCTTGTGCTTTCTGTGCCTCTGATTGTGCGTTTGCTTGTTTTACTGCTTGTACATTCGTTTCAGTTGCAAACTCTGTACCATAGCTAGCATTTGTACTTTGAATGCTAGCACCAGAAGTTGCCTTATTATAACCTTGTTGTTTTTTACTCATCTTTCTCACCTCCACAATCAATAATGTAACCAATTCACTTAGAAGTTATCCTTAATTTTCTTTTAAAAAATTCACGCATATATCTCTTATCACTCATTCAAACTACATATGATGGAGGTGGGAATATGTATACTGGACGTGATATGACTGAGCTAACTATGATTTCCAAAAATGAATGGAAAGCGGATGAATTAGCTTATTTTCATCATTCATTTCAGCAAATTATGCCTTATCTAAATGTAGAGGGCCAAACGATTTATAAAGAAGTTGTGAAAGAAATCGAGTCACGGGGCGGATTATAAACGCGTGGATTTTCAATCTCAAAATACAAATTTATTTTCAATATAAAAAACGTGTTCCAAAGTTCTGGAACACGTTTTTTATTATTTATCCCGCTATTTGCCGGGCAGTAAGACCCCACCTCAAAATGCAGCGAAAGCAAAGAAGGTAGGTGGGAGCCCTGCTGCCCATAAAAGCCCGATTGGTGAAGGCTAATAATCAGTGGGGGATGAAGAAAACCCCCACTGATTAAAGTTTCACTTTACTGCATTGTAATTTTCTCAACACACTTTTCGTAAATTGTACGATGTGATTTCGAGAAAGGTAACTGTTCAAACGCTTCTTTCGACACAAACTTTAATGTATCCGTTTCGACAATATTACCTGTTACTTTTCCGTAAAATATAAATATATCCCAAGTACGATGTGTAAAAGTATGTTGTACATTCATCGCGTATTCATCAATAGAAACAGAGAGATCAAAGCTCTCCTTCATATAATCCGTAAGCTGTTGTTTTTGATTACGAATACCTTCACTTAGTTCAATATTCGGGAACTCCCACATATTAGCCAGTAATCCCGTACTTGGTCGTTTATTAATTACGTAACGGCCATCTTCAGTTTGAAGTACTCCTGCAACGAGCGGTACCATTGTAGGTGCTTTCGCTTTACTCTTCACTGGTAGTTCTTTTTGAACACCTTCAGCATACCCTCTGCAATGTTCACGTACAGGACAAAGTAAACAAGATGGATTTTTCGGTATACAAATTAATGCCCCTAATTCCATCAAACCTTGGTTAAAATAAGATGGATTTTCTATAGAAATAATTTCACGCACAATCTCTTCAAAAACTTTTCTCGTTTTCGGTTTTGCAATATCATCCCACACTGATAAAATACGAGATAATACGCGCATAACATTTCCATCAACCGCTGGCTCTGGTATTCCATATGCAATGCTTAAAATGGCACCTTTTGTATATGGTCCCACTCCTTTTAATTTTTCAATTTTCTTTACATCGCTCGGTACTGTCCCGCCGTATACTTCTTTTACCTCTTTTACTGCAGCATGTAAATTTCGTGCTCTAGAATAATAACCTAAGCCTTCCCATGCTTTTAATACTTCTTCATCATCGGCAGTTGCTAGCGCTTCAAGCGTAGGAAACTTCCCCATAAAATTTGCGTAATATGGTTTTACAGCCTCTACCCTTGTTTGCTGTAACATAATTTCTGAAACCCAAACACGGTATGGATCTTTATTTTTTCGCCACGGTAAATCACGTTGTTCTTTTTCAAACCAACCAATTAAATCATTTTGAAACTGTTCTATGTTAAACTCATTTAATATTTCAAGTGTCAAACTTGATCCCCCTCATTTTTTTGCATATACGTACTATTATAAAGATTTTAGGAAAAAATTTAAGTAAGATGACATAGGAAATAGAAGGCAAAGGACTTGAGGTATCGAATAAAAAGAGTTACATTAATAAAAAACGGAGGTGGATTTCTATGGACACAGCCACTCACCTTGTTATGGGCGTTACTCTAGGCAGTTTGGCAACATTAGATCCAGCTATAGCACAAAGTGATATTGGGCCACAAGCAGTAATGCTTGCAACAATTGCCGGTTCCAATATTCCTGACATCGATACAGTTTTAAAATTGCGTAATAACGCTAAATATATAAGAAATCATCGCGGGATTACTCATTCCATCCCTGCAGTGATCCTTTGGTCACTCCTTATAAGTGGCATCTCTTTCGCCTTCTTTTCAGACGCTCCCTATCTGCATCTGCTACTTTGGTCATTTATTGCCGTCTTTCTTCATGTCTTTGTGGATATTTTCAATGCCTATGGTACACAGGCATTAAGGCCCTTCACAAAAAAATGGGTAGCGCTCGGCATAATTAATACGTTTGATACTGTCATTTTCTTTATCCATATACTAGCTATCGCCTGTATGCTTGTCGGAGCACATAAAGGCTATACTGCTTTAGCAGCGTATATATTAATGTTTGTTTACTACATTGGCCGCATCATGATGCATCGAAATATCAAAAGTGTAGTATACAAACGTTTCAAAAATGTAGAGAAAGTAATTATTTCTCCTTCTTACAAGTTTTATCATTATCATTTAGCCGTCGTTACAACTGAACATTACTACGTCGCAAGATGGCACCGCGGTAACATCCTTGTATATGACAAATTCGATCGCGTACCGTTCCCGAATACCGCCATTATGCAAGCTGCTGTGCGAGATGAAAATATATCTGCTTTCTTATCTTTCTCGCCTGTATATCGCTGGGATATTTTCGATTATGATAACTATTATGAAGTTCGCTTTATTGATTTGCGGTATCGAAGTAAAGATTATTATCCATTCGTCGCAATCGTTCAGCTCGATCAAAATTTGAATATTATTAGTTCATATACAGGATGGATTTTCAGCGAAGAGAAACTTCGAAAGAAACTGGAATTGCTTCCACATTAAAAAAAGCGACCTACGTCGCTTTTTTTAATGTTTCAAATGATCTTCTTGATTGATTAAATGGCTATACTTCGGATTATTTGTACGCATTTCATGAAGGCGCCCTCCATGATTATTAACCCATGTTCGTACCACTTGTTCAGTCATTTCCTCACCTTGGTAACGACCTGATTTAGCATAAGTTGTTCGGAAGTCTTCCCACAGTAATTCAACCCATGCACGAGCTTGTGCGTAAGAAAGGTTGTCATTTTTATCTAATAATTCTTTCGTTAATGTTTCATAAATATCATTCATGTTCTATTCTCCTTTTACCTATTTATTCCCTTAATTTCTAAAGGATAGTTTCTTCTATTTTGCACATTCTATAAGTGATACTTCTTAAAGAGGTATCAACTGATAATGAGGGGGCGTTCTTAATGGGTAGACAAGCCGAATTTTGGTCTGAGTCAAAAAACAACAGCAAAATCGACGGTCAACCGAAAGCGAAATCACGCTTCGCTTCGAAACGACCTAACGGCACAATTAACACGCACCCACAAGAACGTATGCGTGCTGCAAATCAGCAGGAAGAGTAGTACAAATTAAATTCCTACACGAGGTGATAAAGATGAGCTACCGTGATCGTTTAGATAGTCGTTCTGAATTATTTAACCATACGTGGACTCGTCCGAAACATGCGAAAGCGCAAGTTAACGGACAGACGCAACAAACCCAGTCTCTCATTATATTGGCAAACGAATGTAAAAAACGCCAATTTTAGAATCTCCTATCTCCTTTAACGCCTACCAAAGATAAAAACCAGAGAGAGATTCACTCTCTGGTTTTTATTTTTCTTGCAATAGGGAAATCGGTATTCCAATTTCTTCCTTATCATTTTGCTTATATCCCCAAGCAAATACCCCATTGAAATACGTAATTTTAAATACCACACCAGGTTCTTCTACTAATTCATATGTCTCACCAATATGGAATTTATTTATATCTATCATATAAGCACGAGCCATAGCCATTTTTCTCATTAATACATCGAACTCATTTACAATTCCAAGTTGCTCAGCCTTTACTGCTTGCTCCTTCAAAACCCCAATTTCTTCCCTTAGCTCATGTGGTGTCATTTCACTGTAGCGTTTTGGCATACCCATCTTATTTCCTCATCCCTCTTCACGTTTCATTTGTAAAAATATATCTATCTCATCAATAGAGAATCCTTTTCGATATAACGCTTGCTTCACCTTATTTTCGAATGTCCAACCATCATACTTCTTATATTTCTCATAATATTTATTCCCATGATAGTGTAACGCTTCTTGTTGCTGTTCGTCATCTTTTTCGTCTTTCAATTCTTCCAAACAAATTTGAATCACATCTCTAGAATATCCTTTACGAACGAGCATTTCGTCTAACTTTAGCTTCATTTGTAAAAAGGAATGCTTTTGATAAGATTTTTTCTTCTTTTCTATAAGAATTAAAGCATTCTCAATTTGCTTTTCCTTCGGATATTCTTGTAAACTATGCGTAATAATTAGATCCTGAACACCTTTATTTAATAACTCTCTTTTAATAACAGTTGGACCCTTTCGATTCACATTACTTTGCGTTCTCGTATATAAAACAGCGTACTCTTTATCATTAATATATCGATCATGTAATAATTTCGAAACGACTTCAGAGATGACGGCCTGTCCCACTTCTTTTTTTCGTAAGAAATCTTCTATTTCTTGTTTCGTTCTCATTTGATAGGATAAATAGGAAATTGCTTGTAAATATGCTTTTTGTACCTCTTCATTGTATAAAATATTTCCTAACACCATTTCATCAATTTCTAAGCCTTTTTGTAATCCATGTTTCATTAAGATTACTTGATCCACACTAAATCCGTATTCTTCACCTTGACCTTTATCAATATAAATATTAAATCGTTCTTTCGATCGTTTTTGCACTTCTATTTTTGTAATGACAGCCATACTCTCACCTCTCTATTATTTTAACGTATTATCCGAAAGAAGTCTCCTTCCTGGGGCGTGTGAAAGACGATAGTCTAGCGGTAGGTGGGGGATGAATTTCGGTTTGGCGTAGTCAGAAATTTGGTTTTCTTCTTTATTTCGCCTCTGATATAATCATTCTTATAAGAGGTAAAGTTTGGTATAACAATGAAAGTAGATAATAATGTAATGTTCAGGTTGTGTGCGATGAACCGAGAAGCCCCCACTTCGGGGTAAGCTCGTAAGAGATACTAAGTGGTGGGTAGTTCACCATAGTCAAGGAACGTTTTTGCTTTTCAAGAATATATATAATGAGGAGGAAATAATTGTGAGAATCGCAATTTCTGGTGGTACTGGCTTTATCGGTACATACCTTTCTACTTTTTTTATTCAAAAAGGATATAATGTTTCCATTCTTACTCGAAACGAAACTACTGAAACTTCCCACCCTAACCTTCGGTATGTACAATGGACACCAGATTTACAAACCTTTCCCCTCTCTTCTATTGATGTAGTTATTAATCTAGCTGGAGAGTCTATTAATAGTAGATGGACAAAGAAACAAAAGGACTCCATTTTAAACAGTCGAATTCAAACAACAAAAGGGCTCATTAAACAATTGCAGACACTTGGTACAAAACCAAATACATTTATTAACGCGAGTGCTATTGGATACTATGGAACGTCTGAAACTGAGTCATTTACAGAACAGCATGAGATTCCTGGAAGTGACTTTTTAGCAAATACAGTATATTCATGGGAACAAGAAGCATCTAAAGCACGTTCTCTTGGAATACGAACAATCTACGCAAGACTTGGAGTTGTATTAGGCGCAGACGGAGGAGCTCTTCCAAAAATGCTACTCCCTTATCAATTCTATATCGGAGGTACAATCGGATCTGGAAACCAATGGTTATCATGGATTCATATAGACGATGTAGTTCGCCTAATTGATTTCATCATACACAAAGAAGAAATTGATGGACCTCTTAACATTACAGCTCCCCTACCTATAAGAATGAAGGAATTTGGCGAAACCATTGCAACTATAATGAAAAAACCTCATTGGTTACCTGTCCCTTCATTTATGCTTCACACTTTATTAGGTGAGATGAGTATACTCGTACTAGAAGGACAACATGTATTACCTAGTAAAGCCATTGAACATGGGTATCAATACACATTTCCGGCAATAGACCATGCATTACAAAATATACTTTCGCATACAATATAGTACTTCTAAAACACAGTTTTACAGGGGCCCCTTTCAAAACTTTCATTTTCTAGCATCCGGAGCATTATTACACAAATAACCTTTCAGTTACTTTCCCTTAAATTCCATTAACCTTGTAAAGTAACAGAAATGAGGTATCTATGAAAATATTGCTCAAACAAGCCATTGTATATCCTATTACATCCCAAAAGTTTCAAGGAGATGTACTCGTTATAGGAGAACGCATTGCCGCGGTCAAACCTCATATTGATACTACTCAGGATATGACCGTTATAGATGCACGAGCTCTTCATCTCTTGCCTGGATTTATTGATGTTCATACTCACCTTGGCCTCTACGATGAAGGTACTGGTTGGGCTGGTAATGATGCAAATGAAACATCCGAAGTTTCAACACCACATATCCGTTCTTTAGACGGGATCCATCCTTTTGATATTGCATTTCAAGACGCTGTACAAAATGGTGTTACGACTGTTCACGTGATGCCTGGAAGCCAAAACATTATCGGCGGTACTACTTGTGTAATAAAAACTGCTGGAACTTGTATTGATCATATGATTATTCAGGAACCTGCTGGTTTAAAAATTGCCTTTGGAGAAAATCCTAAAAAGTTCCATAGCAACGGCACAAAAGAATCAATAACACGTATGGGAATTATGGGTTTACTTCGTGAATCATTCTACGACGCACAACACTACGGGCATGAAGCTGATTTTCGAATGCTACCTATTTTAAAAGCACTCCGCCGAGAAATACCGGTACGTATCCACGCTCACCGCGCAGATGATATCACTTCAGCTTTACGCTTTGCGACAGAATTCAATCTTGATTTACGTATTGAACATTGTACAGAAGGACACTTTATTGTTGAAGAGCTTTCGAAACACAATTTAAAAGTTTCAGTTGGACCTACTCTTACACGACGTTCGAAAATCGAATTAAAAAACAAAACGTGGGATACTTATCATATTTTATCGAAAAATGGAGTAGAAGTTTCTATTACAACCGACCACCCTTATACACCAATTCAATATTTAAATGTTTGCGCTGCTATTGCAGTAAGAGAAGGATTAGATGAGAAAACAGCGTTGGAAGGAATCACTATTTTCCCAGCTCGAAATTTACGTTTGGAGGATAGAATTGGAAGCATTGAAGTTGGAAAAGATGCTGACCTCGTGTTATGGACACATCATCCTTTCCATTATTTAGCCAAGCCTGTACTCACTATGATTGACGGAAAAATAATTTACAAAAAAAATAAAAAAAACTAGTTTATTTTTTTGACTAGATACAGTATTATACGATTATAAACTGAATGAAACCATAATCAATTTGTGTCGTGATTATCATTTTCAAATTGATGAATGGGGAAGGCAAATGGTGCGCCACCAGCGTTAGAAACTGGTTCTAGTGGGTTCGATTCCCACCCCGAAATTTTTTAAAGATTGATATAAAAATTTCGAGGGTGGGTGCTTTTTCGTCATGCTACCCTCGTGTGAGGAGGAGTTAGTGTGTTGAAAAAACGCGACTTACACGACAGCCACGTTCTATACGAATTAATGGTGGATCCTGCTGTCTTCCCTTTTGTGCGTCAAAAGGCCTATTCTTATGAAGAATATTTATTTTTAACGAAACAAACAATCGAAGCCGAAGAGCGTGGAGAATTAATCTCACGCACAATTTTAGATGAATGGGGTAACCCCATCGGCACAATTACTTTATTTGATGTGCAAGAAAAAGCTGGATTCCTCGGAACTTGGCTTGGCAAACCATATCATGGTAAAGGATATAATAAATTGGCGAAAGATTCATTTTTTAGCGAACTTTTCTATGAATTAGATATTGAAACGATTTTTATGCGTATTCGTAAAATAAATATTCGGTCTATTAAAGCTGCCGAAAAACTACAATATGTAAATCTAGCAAACGAAACAAGAAAAGCCGTTTATGATGAAATTAACGCGCATGAAGAAGTATATAATTTATATGAAATTCCAAAAGATCAGTATACACTTGCAACAATGCGCGATACAACATTCCAAGAAGCACACCAATTAAAAGAGGCGTAATCTAAAAATTCAGAAATGATAATTAATCATTGCTAGTTTGACATATATGTATATCACCCCATGTCTTTGGAAACGATAGATAGTGACTTTAGGACACGAGGTGATTTGTAATGGATAAAAAGAAACGTGATAAAGCAAAAAACACATTATCTAGTACACAAGAAGTTCTCTATCAGCGAGAATTTCGAAAAGCAGATCGTGCAGCGGGCTATCGCTCAAAAAGTATTTAAAGTGAAACTGAATAATTAGAAGGTTTCCCCCCTAATTATTCAGTTTCATTACATAAGATTTTCCAATGAATTAGCAAAAAAGGTTCCTTATTTATAAGGAACCTTTTTTGTGGACAACCTTATCCACAAAAACCGTAGAATTGTGCATAAATTACAAAAGTATTTTACGAATTCATTTATTTAAATGAATTCTAAACGTGAGAATTGTGGATAATTTTCTAAAAATTGTGGACTATGTGGATATAGTTGTTAATATTTCGACTTTACTGTCTAATAGAAGCGCAATCCTTTGTGGATAAAGTACAACTTTAATCAGTCGGAGTTTTGTTTATCCCCACTGATTATTAGCCCTCACCAATCGGGCTTTTGCGGGATAAGTTAATAATTCACGTTTATTTTTTTACAACAATAAAAAAAACCCTCTTTAAATGCTTAAAAGAGGGTTTCATATTAAGTAAAAGATTCGGCAAGAACTGGTGATTTAATAGGTATATGATTCGGCTCTGCATGATTTTCTGCCAAAATTGTATCCACAATATGACCAGCTGGCTCAGGACGATAAATACTTTTCATTGCTTCTTTCATCTGAAGAAGCTTCATATCATCTTGTAATAACGCCTCTGTTTTTGCAAAAACTTCACTATCATCACGAATTACAACTGCAGCCCCTTGTTTTTCAAAATACAACGCATTTTCATTCTCTTGTCCTGGGACAGGTTTATATAAAATGACAGGTACTTGTAATGCTGCTGCTTCGCTTAATGTAATACCACCTGGCTTCGTAATCATACAAGAAGTAACACGGAACAATTCATCAATGTTTTCAACATAACCAAATACTTTTAAAGCATCAGAACTTTGTTCCTGTAGTTCCATTAAATCCTGCTTTAAAGCTTCGTTTTTCCCACAAACGACAACTACTTGTAAGTTTGGTACTGACATAAATGACTGGCATAGCTCTTTTACACTCCCTAGCACACCATGAGCACCTGCTACAATTAGTAACATCTTTTTATCCTTACATAACTGATATTTATTATATATAATTGCTGGATTTATCTTTAGCTCAAAACTGCTACGAATCGGAATCCCTGTTTCAACAATTTGTTCTGCAGGTACACCGATATCAACCATCACTTTTTTCACATGATCGGTTGCTACAAAATAACGATCTACTTCTCGATGGATCCATATTTTATGCACGCAAAAATCCGTTAATACGTTATAAACAGGAATAGAAATACCTATTTGCTTTTTCAATTCTGGTACAGCGATGATTGGAAAGGTATTAATAACAATATCCGGTTTCTCCACCTGTAATAGCGTCTTCAAACGCTTTCTCCCAAAATTCGCATACCAAGATGCTATTTTTTTATCGTAAATTTTCTCTACACCATAATAAAACAAACGATATAATTCTTTTCCTACCGTATAGCTTTTTAAATATAAATATTTTGTAATATCGGTTATAACTGGATGTGATTCTCCAAACAAGTCGCATACAATTACATCTTCGATTCCTTTTTGGCGAAATGTTTGTTCTAATGTTTTTGCCACTTGCACATGACCGTTACCGTAATGTGCAGTTAATATTAAAACCTTGGGGTTTTTTATCAAACAAATCCACTCCTAGCTTTTTGTTTCTCCATATTGCATATACGACAATAGGAAAAACATTTTCCTTAAAAACTACATACTCGGATTCTAATACTTTCCTGTTAGCTATGTATCTGTCGTGGATATGCAAAGCATATAAGATTGACCCCTTAATCCTATCTGTGCTCATATCTTTACATTATACTTTCCTATAAGAGCTTTCGCAATAACTTACAAATGTTCTATATTCCATAATACTCACTCTTTTACTTCTTAATTCTTTTTACTATTTTGATTTCCCTTTACAATTATGTAAATTTCTCCGCTTATTCTTTACAAAAATATGGATATTCCCTTTTCAGTATACTCTTTTCTAAATATATACTCTAGATTTTATTATGAAGAAACAAAAAGCCTAACCAAATGTTTAGGTTAGACTGCTTGTAAAATATGTTTTGCATGTTCAACATTTTCTTCTGTCGGTGGATTCACATCCGCAAGTGGATACTTATGTCCAAGTGCCTCCCATTTATAAACACCGAGCTTATGATATGGCAGCACTTCCACTTTCTTAACATTAGATAGACTTTGAATAAAGTTTGATAATTTTTGCAAATCCTCTTAACCATCGGTAACACCGGGAACCAATACATGTCTTACCCAAATTGGTTTCTTTCTATCCGATAAATAACGAGCAAATTGTAAAATGTGTTCATTTGGTTTCCCTGTTAATTTACGATGTTTCTTTGAATCAATATGCTTCAAATCCAATAAAACTAAATCTGTATACTCCATTAAAATATCTAGCTTATTTTGGAATTCTGGTTCTTCAGAATAACAACCGCCAGAAGAATCGATTGTTGTATGGATACCAGCTTCTTTGCACTTTTTAAACAACTGGGTTAAGAAGTCTAGCTGTAATAGTGGCTCTCCACCGCTAACTGTTATACCGCCTCCAGAAGCTTCAATAAATGGAAGGTAACATGTCACATCCTGCATCACTTCTTCAACTGTTATTTCTTTACCTTTACCGATTTCCCATGTATCAGCATTATGACAATATTGACAACGTAATAAACACCCTTGTGTAAATATGACATAACGAATCCCTGGGCCATCAACAGTACCACAAGACTCTACAGAATGTATTCTTCCTTTTACCATGTTACTTCCTCCTTTATTGAAACAGCCTCCCTCCGCTATATATTAAAAGCGGAGGGACACTTTTTTCACTTACATGCTTTCATGCATTGTACGGTTTATTACATCAATTTGTTGTTCACGAGTTAATTTAATAAAGTTAACAGCGTAACCAGATACACGAATTGTTAATTGTGGATATTTTTCAGGATGCTCCATTGCATCCATTAATGTTTCACGGTTAAATACGTTAATATTTAAGTGGTGTCCTTCTTTTATTGCATATCCATCAAGCATAGATACTAAGTTGCGTACTTGTACATCATCTTCTTTACCAAGTGCTTTTGGAATAATAGAGAATGTATTTGAAATACCATCTTGTGCATCTTCATATGGTAATTTAGCTACAGATAATAATGATGCTAATGCACCTTTTGTATCACGGCCATGCATTGGGTTTGCGCCCGGTGCAAATGGTTCTCCAGTACGACGTCCATCTGGAGTGTTACCAGTTTTCTTACCGTATACAACGTTAGATGTGATTGTTAAGATTGACATTGTATGAACAGAATTACGGTATGTTTTATGTTTGCGAAGCTTGTTCATAAATGTTTTCACAAGATTTACTGCAATTTCATCTACACGATCATCATTGTTACCGTATTTAGGGAAATCTCCCTCAATTTCGAAATCAACTGCAATACCATTTTCATCACGAATTGGTTTTACTTGTGCATATTTAATTGCACTTAAAGAATCTGCTACTACAGATAATCCAGCGATACCTGTTGCCATTGTACGAAGAACATTTGTATCATGAAGTGCCATTTCAATACGTTCATAGCTATATTTATCGTGCATATAGTGAATTACATTTAATGTATTTAAGTATAGACCAGCTAACCATTCCATTGTCATATCGAATTTACGCATAACTTCTTCATAATCTAATACTTCAGAAGTAATTGGTGCGTATTCAGGACCAACTTGTGCTTTTGACTTTTCATCTTTACCACCGTTAACCGCATATAGTAATGCTTTCGCTAAGTTTGCACGTGCTCCGAAGAACTGCATTTGTTTACCGATTCTCATTGCTGATACACAACAAGCAATACCGTAGTCATCACCGTAGTCAGGACGCATAATGTCATCATTTTCGTATTGAATTGCTGATGTTTTAATAGACATTTTCGCACAGTAGTTTTTAAAGTTCTCTGGTAATTGTTTAGACCAAAGAACTGTTAAGTTTGGTTCTGGAGCTGGTCCTAAATTATCTAATGTATGCAAGAAACGGAATGAGTTTTTTGTTACTAACGGACGACCATCTAACGCCATACCACCGATAGATTCAGTTACCCAAGTTGGATCTCCAGAGAATAGTTCATTGTAATCAGGTGTTCTTGCAAATTTCACAAGACGTAATTTCATAATGAAGTGATCCACAATTTCTTGTGCTGCTTCTTCTGTTAAAGTACCATTTGCTAAATCTCTTTCAATGTAAACATCTAAGAATGTAGAGGTACGTCCAAGGCTCATTGCTGCCCCGTTTTGCTCTTTAATTGCTGCAAGATAAGCAAAGTATAACCATTGGAAAGCCTCTTGTGCATTTGTAGCTGGCTTAGAAATATCGAATCCATGAGAAGCAGCCATCTGTTTTAACTCTTGAAGTGCACGCATTTGCTCAGATAATTCTTCGCGTAAACGCATTGTATCTTCGCTCATTACACCACCAGTTAAATTATAATCAGCTTTTTTCGCTTCAATTAAATGATCTATACCATATAGCGCTACGCGGCGATAGTCACCGATAATACGTCCACGTCCATATGCATCTGGAAGACCAGTAATAACACCTGATTTACGAGCCGCTTTCATTTCTGGTGTGTATGCATCAAATACACCTTGATTATGAGTTTTACGCCAGTCTCTGAAAATACTGCTAAGTTCTTTATCCATTTCATATCCATACGCTTCACACGCTTGTTCCGCCATACGAATACCACCATATGGTTGTAAAGAACGTTTAAATGGTTTATCAGTTTGGAAACCGACCACTTTTTCAATATCTTTATTTAAATATCCTGGCTCATGTGATGTAATAGAAGAAACAATTTTTGTATCCATATCAAGAACGCCACCGTTTTCACGTTCCTTTGTTGTTAAATCCATTACTTGATCCCAAAGTTTTTTCGTTTCTTCAGTTGCTTCCGCTAAGAAAGAGTCTTCTCCCTCGTAAACGTTTACATTATTTAAAATGAAATCGCGAACATCAATCTCTGCTTTCCATTTTTCACCTTTAAAGTTTTCCCACGCGTTTTTTACATTTTCTAATACTTGAGTCATCCTAATCTCCTCCATTTTTGATTAGTACAGGACTACGTTTTTTTATATAACAGCTTACACACTTAGAATACTACTTTTTTTCGGAAGTGAACGAAATAGTTGTGACATGTTTGTGAAATATTGAGCAAACTACTACATACATAGTGTTAACTTCATATAAAACTCTTTAGAATTAACCCTTTCTTTAATTGTATTTTTTTGGTATTCTTATATACGAGTCCTATTTTGTAATATAAGAACGATACCCATTGTAGATCTGTAATACTCTTATCTCCTAATCTGTTATAGTTTTTATAACAGAGCAAAAAAGTGTACATACGTTGTACACTTTTTTTGTTACTACTCTAAAACATCTCTTTTTCTATTCCCATCATAGAATCCACCACGACTACCTTCCAATACAATTAATTGCTCTAACCCTTCTATATGATCACCTATAATTCGAAGGACAGCTGGAGGATGACCTATTTTTGCAAAATGTTCACTGGGACGAATACGGTTCATCTTATCGACCTCAACACGACTTACACATGCGATTTCGAATCCTGAAAGAATAGCTTTCACTTGCGCTACGCAAGGTGACAGTAAAGATCTATACCCAATTGCTTGCAAACATGTACGGCTAAACGCATTAGGTACAGCAATAAGAGAGCCTACTCCTAAATCTTTTCTATCACAAGCTAAATTTAATGCATATTTAAATGCTGTTACAAGATGAAGTGGTACTCTCAAATCTAAATAATGATTTAAATCATTTAATGCGACATCCGTTCCATCTGCAATAGCTTTTGCAAAGGGATATAGCTCACTAGCTGGAATAACAAAATCACCGTCTATAAATAAAACAATTTCTCCTTTTGCAAAATAAGTTCCAAGCGAACGCCCCACATCGTTTCCAAGTGCTTCTTTATACACAATTGTTGTTGCTCCCTTGTCTTTTGCAATTGTTGCCGTTTTATCGGACGAACCATTTACAACAACGATGATTTCAAAAGGTTCAATTTTGCGAAGCTCTTCTATAACGTTTCCAATTGTTTTCTCTTCATTTTGCACAGGAATAATTACCGATAATTGCTCTCCTTTATACAAATTAGATGTAACGCCCCATCCTTGATAAAAATCTTCAAAATTTAGAGTATGATAGACACTCTCTCTTTTCCTATTTCCATCATAATATCCTCCGCGCCCATCGCTGCCTAATATCCGCTCTGCTACAGCTTCTATATGATCACCTATCATTCGTTTTTCAGATTGAGAAAGATCCGTGCCATATGCAGCATGCTCGAATGGACGAAATTTATTTGGCGTAATAACGTCAATTGCACAATGACGACTAATTCTCCATTTACTTTGTGCTAGGCGTAGATGAGCCACAATAGGATTAACAAAACATTCGTATCCAATACTTTGCACAACTTCCTTCGTCAGCGCATGAGGTACAGATAATAAAGAATCAATTTTTAATTCTTCACGCTCTAACATTGCATTTAATATTTGGCGCCATACTGTCACGGAGTGCGGTTTTTGTTTCTTTAAAAATAATGCGTCTACATTATTTAAAACGATGTCCGCCTGATCATGTAAAATCGGATTAAGGAATAATTGTAATTTTGAAGTTTGAATAGCAAAATCTCCATCTACAAACAGTAATACATCACCTATCGCATGTTTTGCACCAACTGCGCGTCCAACGTCGTTACCAAGTGACTCTTTATGCTGGATTACTGTACATCCTAAGCTCTCAGCAATCGCTTCTGTACCATCATTACAACCATTTGCTACTACAATAATCTCTACTGGATTCAATGGTTTTACCGATTGAACCACATCTGAAATCGTATCCACTTCATTGCATACGGGAATAATAACTGATAACGACTTAGCCATTGTTTTCTTCACGAAACCATTTAATAGTTTCTTTCAATCCTTGTTCCCACGTTACTTTCGCTTGAAACTGAACAAGTTCTCTTAATTTCGTTACGTCTGGTCTTCTATTTGGAATCTCTTCAAATCCATGTGGATATACTTCCTCAAATGGAACGTGCACAATTTTGGAAATAGACTTCGTTAATTTTTTTATATCTTCCGCTACTACCCTTATATTTTTTTCATTCTCAGAACCTATATTAATAATTTCACCATTTACCTTCTCATCCATTGCACGAATTGTTGCCTCGACCGCATCACTTACATACGTAAAGCAGCGTGTCTGCTTTCCATCTCCATACACGAGAATATCGTCACCTTGCAAAGCCGCACGAATAAATCGTGGAATTACTCCTGCGTACGGACCATCTTTCGCTCTTGGACCATAAATATTAAAATACCGAACAATCGTTACAGGTAAACCTTCTAATGCGTACCCTAAACATAATGTTTCCTCTAACGTTTTACAAATTGCATAACTCCAACGTATTTTGGAAGTTGCACCGTATAAACGATCTCCTTCTTCAGAGAATGGTGGCTCTCCCTTTCCATATACTTCAGAAGTAGATGCAAATACTACTTTCTTCTTCCCTTTTAACGCTGCTTGTAAAATATTTCTCGTTCCATCGAAATTTGTTTCAATAAGCTCTACACTTTTTTCCATTGTAGTTTTGACTCCCAAAATTGCCGCTAAATGAAACACCACATCATGTTGATTCACTAATTCATAAATTGAATTTTTATCTAAAACGCTTATTGGAATAACCCGGAGCTCTTTCATTAACTCATTATGATATTTATTTTTTCCTTTATAGAAGTTATCCACAATAGTAACTTCATAACCTCTTTTCACCAACTCTTCAGCTAAATGCGAACCAATAAATCCTGCTCCACCTGTAATCAAACATTTTTCACTCATACACTCACCTTCTTTACGATTCCACGTGTATCTATTAATCGCTCAATCCCTTTAAAAAGATTCCAATCGATACTAGAGTGATCCGTTACAATTAAAATACAATCTGCTTGTTTAATTCTTTGTTCATCTAATGGAACAGATTGATATAGTGTATCTCCAATTTTCGCTGTAGAAATATACGGATCATGATATTCTATCTTGTATCCTTCTTTTATTAATAATTGAATAATTGGCAACGCCGGTGATTCTCTCAAATCATTTACGTCTTTCTTATATGCAATCCCTACTATTAAAACCGTTGCGGGTGATTGCACCATGTCTTTTACTTTCCGGACTATTTTCTCTGGCATTTCTTCATTAATTACATGTGCCGCCTCAATTAATCGGCTAATTGCTCCATTCTTTTTTATTCTCCATTGAAAATATAAAGGGTCTACCGGTATACAATGTCCCCCTATTCCTGGTCCTGGCCAATACGGAGTAAATCCAAATGGTTTTGTAGATGCTGCTTCAAGTGCCTCATAAAAATTAATATTCAAACTTTCACAAAGTATATTTAGCTCATTTACTAATGAAATATTAACTAAGCGCTGAATATTTTCAAATAGCTTACACATCTCGGCTACTTTTGGGGAGCTAACTGGAACGATTACATCAAATATAGTGCTATACAAATCCTGTACTTTTTGTTTACACTGCTCGGTTTGTCCACTAATAACTTTTGGAATTGTTTCGACTGAATACTGGCTATTCGCTGGGTCAATTCGCTCTGGTGAATAGCCAATATAATAATCTTCTCCTACCTTTTTACCTGTTTGAGAAATAATCGGAATGATAACTTCCTCCAGTGTACCTGGATATGTGGAGCTTTCAAAAATGAAGGTTTGTCCTTTTTGAAGGTTTTGTTGTATATAATGGGAGGCTGAAATGAGGGCACTTAAATCTGGTTCTTTCTGCTCATTAATTGGGGTTGGCACGGTCACAATAACATAATCGCTACGCTTAAAATCCGCAACACCTTTATCTGGTGTATTCACTATTAATCTTCTTTCGTTTATTAAGCCTTGTAATACTTTAGAAGAAACATCAGGAATATAACTTTCTCCTTTAATTATTGATTCTATCTTCCTAGTATCTTTATCTAATCCAAGTACAGCATGTCCTCTTTCTGCAAAAAGGACCGCTAAAGGAAGGCCAACATATCCTAATCCAATAATGGTTACTTTACTACTAGCATTCATCTATATTTTCTTCTTCCCTTCTCAATTGTAGTATTATATCTCTATCCCTTTCTCCGTCTGTAAAACTCCCGCGCCCATTCGTATGTTGTAATAAATAAGCAATCGCCTCAAGCTGATCACCGAAAATACGATCGAATGCAGGAATTCGTCCATTTACAAACCCATGTTGCTCTGGACGTACTCGATTTGTTTTTATAACATCTACGAATTCCACTGCTGTAATAGAACATTCTTCTAAAATAGCTTTCATTTGAGCTAGTGGTGGAATGATAAGAGAATCATATCCAATTTTCTCTATTACCTTTTTATGCATAGCATGTGGCACTGCCGTCAATGAGTTGTTCCATAAATCTGGTCGTTTCGCTACCAAATTCACGAAATATTTGCCCATACTAATTGGATCTGCCGGGTGAAACATATCTAACAAACATTGCAAATCATTTAACGCCACATCATTTCCGTCTTCAATAGCATGCAAAAATGGAATTAGCTTTTTTGCCGGAATAACAAAATCGCCATCAACAAATAAACAAATATCTGCCGTAGCATGCATAGCCCCTATCGCTCGTGCTACATTATGTCCAAGTGCCTTCGCGAATTCAACTACAATAACATTCTCTAGCTTTGCTTGTTTAATTGTCTCGGCATCTGCTCCATTCGCAACAACTATAATTTCATCTACACCTGCTTTTTTCACTTCCTGTATGACAGATCTTATAGTCATTTTTTCTTCTGATACGGGTATAATAGCACTGTATTTCGCTTTTTCCTTTTGTAATAAAACTAGCTTATACTTCCCTATAAACTCTCTATCCCTGTTTCCCTCCGAAAAACCGCCACGTTTACCATATGTTTCGATTACGTATTGCAAAGCACGTAAATGATCACCCATAATGCGACTAGTCGCTTTCGGATAAGGAGAACCAGGTGATGTACCAGTATGCACAGGACGAACTTTATTTGTATGAATTACATCAACCGAAGCCATATCGACAATATCTACTCCTCTAGACATAGCCATCGCTTGAAATAGTGCTGGATCTGCTAAGTTCCACCACCCAAGCTTCTGAATAACTTCCCTACTCATCGCATGTGGAATTGCGATTAAAGAACCAACAACAAGCTCTTTTTTATTCAAATAACGATTCAACATACATTTTCCAACTGTTGTATAATGTGGTCTCATCTTTAAATACACAGACCATGTTAAATTATTCACAACGATTTGATGACCCTGCTGAATTCCTTTCACGAAACGTTGTAGCTCTACATTATCAATGACAATATCACCATCTAAAAATAATACGATGTCACCTTTTACTTCCCTAGCTCCAATTGCCCGTCCAACATCATTGCCAAGAGAATGTTTATAATAAATCACGTGGCAACGATGTTGTAATGCTATTTCTTTCGTCCCATCTGTTGACCCATTATCTACTACGATAATTTCATATGGTTCGAGCTTCTCTACTTCTACTAAAACTTGAGATAAAGTACTTGCTTCATTATGCGCTGGAATAACAACTGATACTTTCATACTTGTATCACTCTTACCCTTCCAAGCGAACATAAGAAATAATAGGAATACGCACAAGTACATCTTCCGGTGGTCCATAAGAAGGAGCTGTACGAACACTTACTGCCCCGTCCGTCACAGATAAAAGAATGCCTGCAACAATTTCGGCCGCTGTCACAACTTGCACTAATTCACCAACATGCTTACGCAATTCATCAGTAAATAACATATATAAGTCTCCTTTCTTACGCTTCTTTCATTGATATAATACTTGTAAATGGTAATAAAACTTCTGTTCCTATTCCCTCTTGCAGCGTTAAGAAATCGTCACCAACGGCTACAATAACACCTGTTAACTGTCCAACTGTCACAGTAATTTCTACGTTTTTACCTAAATATTGCTTTGCAATTTCTTTAAATGGTGATGTATTGCATTCTTTTAAAATGTTACAAATAATAGATTGAAATTGACTTGATTCTATAAACTCTTCCGTAGCTTGCTTAGAATTTCTTTGAATAAACTTTGCAAAGTTTTGCGAAAATAAAAGTCGTTCCACAGCAGGCAGTAACTTGTCATCTAAAAAATAGCCTAATTGTCTATTAAACAGTCTGGATAATTTATGCCAATATTTTCTGAACAGACACATATGCTTCTCCTCCTATTATTTTTAAAGTATAAAAATTTACATCCATACATCTTAATCTATACAAAGCAGGCTTTTTTTGTGATAGGTAAGACATACATTTTCTAAAAGAAATAATTGTTTCAGAGCATAAAAAAAGATAGATGGTTTCCCATCTATCTCTTTGCTAATCTTTAATTTTTAATTGTCACAATGGCAGCTACGCCGTAATACACCGCTCTTGATAATTCTGCTTGTCCGGATATAGAAGCTGCAACAAGGGATCCACCACTTGCCGAAAAATATTTTGCAGCTTCTAACGGAATACCATCTTCTTTCACATCAATATGTGTTCCATCTTGCCAATCTATTTTCTGCATTGTTGCTGAAAAGTCCCCAGTCACTTTACCAATTTCCTTACCATTCATCTCTAAAAATATCCATTCCCATTTTGTTAAACTTAGTACTTGTTTCAACTCTCCAATTTTCTTTCCATTTACACTATAAAATATATAGAAGTTACGCACGCCCATCTTCTTTTGAACACGCAGCAACCTTTCTCCCGATTGATTATATAAATAAAATTGTTGCTTATGTAGTCCCTTAAAAAGAAAAGAAAGTGCACCTTTCCATATACTTTGAATAACGGAATTATACTCTTCTTTTAAAAACCCTACTGCACTGCCATCTAATCCAAAGTACGTTATTACTTGAAATACCCCTACCTCTCTACGAACAACGAACTTTTGTTGTTCAAATAATCTAGAGCTCCCTATATTACAATTATCCTGTCTAAGCATTTTTGCTCTTCGTTTTTCTATAAAACTATATATTAGTAATCCAAACGCTGGTAGCAAAATACCTATTAATTTCAGAATTTCTTTATCTGAAGTGAATATTGTTCCTTTTTTATATTCCATAACTAATCCAATTACAACGATAATCCATACAATGATAGCTATAAACAAAGTTCGTTTCGCATTGCGTGCATGATGCTTATGTATATTCATAAACCTCCCCCTTTTCCATTTATTTCATTATCGCACCGCACATATATTTCCTCAATGCAAAAAAAACTATCCAAAAGGACAGTCTTTTACACTTCTATATTTCGTAACATCGTATAAATGTCGTTATTCACTTTACCAAATGATTTAATGTTATTTTGAATGTTAGATAATAAAACCACATATACACTACCATTTTTACTAAAACCATTTAAGCAATTCCAACCTGGCATTACACCGTGATTTGAATAGCTTCCTGGATCTACATACCAGCCAAATCCATAATCCTTTTTCACGGCTGTAAACATTTGATTATAACTCTCTTTTGAAATTAATTTTCCAGAAAAGAGTGCTTCATTAAATAAATATAAATCATGCGCGCTCGTATATATATCACCACAACCATATAGTTGTGACATGCTCGGAATATTAGGTGTTGTCATATTGTTATTCACTATTTTATAACCCGTTGATGGGAATCTTGTTTGTTCCAACGCTGTACCGAAACCAGAATGTTTCATACCCGCAGTCGCAAAAATATGTTGTTTTATATATTCTTCGAGTGACTGTCCACTTACCTTCTCAGCAATGTAGGCAAGTATAGAGTAGTTCGAATCTGAATACTTCCATTTCTCTCCTGGTCCTGCAATACGCTTTTGGTTTCCTATTCGTTTTATCAACTCTTCATGAGAAATATCTTCTTTTCCCTGCTCATACTCTGGAATCCCTGATGTATGTGTTAATAAATGTTTTAACTGAATGCTATTACCTTGCGGAAAGTCTGGAATATACTTTGCAACTGTATCCTCTACTTGTAACTTATTTTGATCTTTGAGTTGCATAATAGCAGTCGCCACAAATGCTTTTGAAATAGAACCAATATAAAAGGTCGTCTCTGAATTATTCGGCACTTGCTTCTCTTTATTAGCCATGCCGTATCCTTTATTCACAAGAACTTTCCCATTCTTCACAATAACAGCTGTCCCACTAAATCCCATGCTCTGTAAATATTGATCCAATTGAGCGTTTTCATTAATTTCTTGAGGCGGTCCCTCAGCAGGTTTCTCTATAACTTGCGCCTGTTTTATCTGTTCTTCCTGTTCTTTTTGTTTTCTTTGTTTTTCAGCTTCTTGCCTTTTCACTTCTTCTATCTTTTTTATCTCTTCTTGCTTCTTCATTTCTGCTGCTGCTTTTAAAGTTTCCTCTTTTTTATTATGCGCAACAATTTTTGTATACATGAAATATACAAGTGAAAATAGTAGGACGAGAATGATTGTTCTTTTTATGTATACAATCGGACGACGTACTTTCCCATTAACAGTATTTTTTTCCTGATCCATGATTACCTTTTTCCCCTTATTTACCGATAATTTAATTCATCTACACAAGACTTTCTCCAAATCATTTCAGTAGATTATAGACATTCCATTCTATGTCATCCCTACTTTATCACGCGCTGAACATATTACCAACCTATATGTATAAAAAAGAAAAAGAAAATTTACAAAAGTAAGATTCCCTTTAAAATTTCAACATAATAAAAGAGGATATCCTGTAAAAGACTGGTGTTATCAATCTTTTTGGATATCCTCTTATCTAACTATTTATACGTGTTTTTTCATATCATCGGCAACAGATTCAACATTTGTACCTACGATAACTTGTACACTTGTGTTACTTAATTTCATAACGCCTTTTGCACCTGCGCGTTTTAATGCTGGTTCATTTACTAAACTTGCATCTTTCACTTGTAAGCGTAAACGCGTTGCACAGTTATCAATAACTGCTAAGTTTTCTTTTCCGCCTAAAGCTGCTACGTAAGTTTCACCAATTGAACCTGCAACTGGTGCATCACCCTCTTCAGCTAACTCATCGTCATCTTCACGACCAGGAGTTTTCAAGTCGAACTTCTTAATTAAGAAGTAGAATACTGCAAAATAAATTGCTGCATAAATTAAACCGACTCCTGCTAATAATACAGGTTTTGTTGCAATACCGAAGTTTAAAACGTAATCGATTGCACCGGCACTAAATGAGAAACCATCATGAATGCCAAGTGTTGTTGTAATGAATAAAGAAAGACCTGTTAATACTGCATGAATACCATATAGTACTGGAGATAAGAACATGAATGAGAATTCAATTGGTTCTGTAATACCAGTTAAGAATGAAGTTAATGCTAGGCCACCTAACATACCTGTAACCATTTTACGTTTTTCTGGTTTCGCAGCCGCAATCATTGCGAAACATGCTGCCGGTAAACCGAACATCATGATTGGGAAGAAACCAGTCATAAACATACCTGCTGATGGATCTTTTGCGAAGAAGCGTGCAATATCACCATGAACGATATCACCAGCTGCGTTTGTAAAGTCACCAAGTACAAACCAGAAGTATGTATTCATTACGTGGTGTAAACCGATTGGAATTAATAAACGGTTTAATAATCCGAATAAACCAGCACCAACTGAACCTAAGTTTACGATACCGTGTGCTACTGAATCAATACCACTTTGAATTGTTGGCCAAATTTGACCGAATACTAATCCTAACAGAAGCATTACAATTGAAGTAATGATTGGTACGAAACGTTTTCCAGCAAAGAATCCTAACCATTCTGGTAGTTTAATCTTATGGAATTTGTTGTATAGTAATCCAGCAACAACCCCAGCAATAATACCACCGAGTATGGCCATATTTATTTTTGGCGTTAACGCCGCTGCTTTTGAAACTTTTGTCATTGTATCTGCTAATTTAGTTGGATCTGCTGAACCGACTAAATCCTGAACACTTTTCAATTTATCATTCAGCTCTGCTGCTGAATATGCCTTACTTAGAGCGTTTGTTGTATTTTGTAAAACAAGATATCCAATTGCCCCAGCAAGTCCTGCTGCTCCACTACCATCAATAGACAAACCTATTGCAACACCAATTGCAAAAATAAGTGCTAAATTATCAAAAATTGCTGCACCGGCCTGTGCCATAACAGGAATATTAAATACATCTTCTTGCCCTAAACGAAGCAATAATCCTGCTGCTGGTAGCACTGCGATTGGAAGCATTAACGCTTTACCAATACGTTGTAAAAACTGCAACATTTTAATTCCCCCTATCAAATTTATGAAATCGTTATCATTATAAGTACGCCTTAGAAAACGCTTTCTATTTACATAACCATAATAACATATAGTTGTATAGATGTGTAGTTTTTATTTCCGAACTTTTTATGGATAAATCTCCTATTTCCAAACTGTTATATAAAAGGAAAATTTTCCTTTTATATAACACGGAATAATCGAAACTGAAGACTCACTATAGAACATTCAACTTTCGTTTTATCATTCCACTTTTTCATGTTATTATTTATTTCCGAGCATATCGGGAAAAGTAAACTTAGTTAATTCGAAATAGGAGCGTTGGTACTATGCAGTGCATTGAAACAAACAACTTACAGCAGTTGTTAGAACAAGTAAAACCATATACGAAAAAAGGAAAACTTGCTACTTATATCCCCGAACTAGGAAATGCAAATCCAGATGATCTAGGGATTGCTATTTTTCATAAAGAAACAGCATATATCCATGCTGGTAACTCACAAACACTATTTACTCTTCAAAGTATTTCTAAAGTAATTACACTTGCCCTTGCCCTTTTAGACCGTGGTGAAGAATATGTATTTTCTAAAGTTGGAATGGAACCAACTGGTGACCCATTTAATTCTATTATTAAGCTTGAAACGACAAGTTCTTCCAAGCCTCTTAATCCAATGATTAATGCGGGTGCATTAGCTATTACAAGTATGCTAGCTGGTAATGATAACGAGGAGAAGATGGAACGCATTCTTCAATTTGTGCGTGATATAACAGACAATCCTACTATTAGTTATTCTTCTAAAGTTGCCACTTCTGAATTAGAAACAGCTTACTTAAACCGTTCACTTTGTTACTATATGAAACAAAATGGCATCATCGATAACGATATTGAAGAACTTATGGATTTATATACGCGTCAATGTGCAATTGAGGTTAACTGTATCGATCTAGCACGTATTGGTTTAATCTTTGCAATGGATGGATATGATCCTTATAAAAAGAAACAGATCATCCCTAAACATATTACGAAAATTTGTAAAACATTTATGGTTACTTGCGGGATGTATAATGAATCTGGTGAATTTGCAATTCGTGTTGGAATCCCTGCAAAAAGTGGTGTAGCGGGCGGAATTTTCGGCTGCGTAAAAGGCGAAATGGGAATCGGTATTTTCGGACCAGCTTTAGATGCAAACGGAAATAGTATCGCTGGTTTTAAAATTCTTGAATTACTTTCTGCCCAAGAAGGTTGGAGTATGTTTTAATTTAGAAGTTATCCTGCTATATTGGCAGGATTTTTTATTTCACAAAAATCCGTTCTACTAGGCATCAACACACTTCAAAAAACAGTAATAAAAGTTCTCTTTATTATGCATATTTGCTCCCCCCTCCTGAATAATATAGTACAACCTAGCGCTGTATGTGGAGGTGTAAAAGATGAAACTCATATTTCAAATGGAGAAACAACCTGTTCTCGAAAAAACAATTCTTCTTTTCATATTGAGTATTGTAGAAAGTTTGAAACTAAAAGTTGTTTCACTCGATGAAGCTCACCGATACATATTCAATTTAGAAGTGCTTGAACTATTAATGGATCGGAACATCGATGATCAAGTACTAGAACTTATTCATTTCGGAATGGGACTTGAAGACATTTACCATGTACTTCCCGAAGAACTTGAGCATAGTATCGAAGAACTGAAATGGCTTTGTATTCAAGTTTTAAGTGAGTACAGTATGCATGATGATGAATGTGCACAACTAATTGAAGATATACGCTAAAAAGCACCTATGCAGGTGCTTTTACTTTTTTAAACCTTTTTACACACAAAGATTTGTATAATACTTACAATCTTTCATTACCGTGAAAAGATTTCACGTCGATATATGCAATTTCTTAGTGTATTTCCAAGGAAATACTCGAATACTGTTTTCCCTATCATTCTTACAACAATTGATCAATTCCAATAAGAATTAATAACACACCTGCAATTATAGTTGCCCATTTCCCTAAGTATTCAGCTAAAAATCTTTTACCAACATACGTAAAACCACTAATACAAATAAAACTAAAAACTCCAGAAATACATGCCGTAAGCCAAAGATTTAAATTTGTTACTCCAGCATCAAATCCACCTGCAATATTGTTTATGGACAATGCAACTCCTAAAACAATTGCTTCAGAAAAACTAATTGTTTTAGAACCATCAAAATCTGCTTTTTCTGGATCACGTAAAACCCCCATAAGTACACTACCATCTTTAGATTCTACGGTATCTTTTTGACTCAAGAAAGGCTGACATAAAATAAACACCCCGATTATTCCTAAAACGATTGCTCCAATAATGTTTGCTGTGAACTCTGAAATAAATAATGCGATCCAATTCCCAAAAAATCCAGCTAGTAAAGTAAATAAAAATCCAAAAAATGCGATGATAAAATTGTTAAGCCACGAAATTCGAATTTTACGAATGCCATATGCAATCCCAACACCTGCATTATCTAAATTAGACGCAATCCCGATTAAAAAAATTGAAAATAAACCTGCCGTACTCATCATGCAGTCACCCCTTTTCTCACTTTTCATTGCATATTATGAAAATGTTGAGCAACTGTGCCTGTCTGTTTCATATACTTGTAATAAATGCTCAACATTTTTTCAACGATAGACAATAGAAAAGGAGTGCCTACATTATGCCCAATGAAAATCCAAATGAGCGGCTCGGTAAATTAATAAAGAAACTGTTAAAGGAGCGCGCTCTATCTATGCGCCAACTAGGAACACTTACAAATATTGATCCTGCAACAATTTCAAGAATAATTAATGGCAAACAACAACCGAAGCAAAACCATTTACAAAAATTCGCAAACTGTCTACAAGTTCCACCGCAATTATTACTTGATGAAATGTACCCTGACTCTCCACACATAAATAAGGAAAAAGCAGATATGTACACATCTCTCGATACAATTCAGCAAACATTACAATCCTCTAACCTATTCGACTTCGAATACACAACAACTCGTGTGAAACAAGAACTTGAAAATTACGAGCGCTATGCCCAAACTACTGAAGGCGAAAAACGTATTCACGAGAGTTTCAAAAGTAAAATAGAACAAATTGATAGTGCTGGTCCTTTCATTGAGCAATTAACAAATATGTACCAACAATTTTGTACAGAAACCATTTCAACCGAAGAGCGTGCAATTATTGGGGGTGCCTTACTATATTTCATTTTATCAACAGACATTATCCCCGATTATCTTTTTCCAATCGGCTATTTAGATGATGCGATTGCCGTTGAATTAGCTAAAGAGAAATTAATTGAAATAAAACGAAAAACATAGAAAAATAAAGAACTATTTCAGTTGTTTATGTTCAACTCTGAAATAGTTCACTAAAAAAGCGTACAAGTACATACCTGTACAATTTCAATATACTAATCTATTTTTTTTGTATGACACCATTCATATATGAACGCTGTTATTACTTTTGTAAATTCAATTAACTGCTCAACTTCAACTTTCTCATTTATTGAATGAGCTTCTTCTAATGTACCTGGTCCGTAAATAACAGCTGGAATGTTAAACTCACTAAACCATCCGCCATCAGTTACCGTTGCTGACATATTTAAAATTGCATTTTCAGATAAAATAGATTCATGTACTGAACTTAGCGTTTTTACAGCAACATGTTCGCTATCTACTTCTAAAGAAGGAAAAATTTCGCCACGATCCACAATCATTGATTCTCCGCCCCACTTAAATTGTGGTGGGTTCTCGCTTAACCATGGATCTGCTGCTGCCACTTTTCCTAAATACTCTTCTATTTCTTCTATTATTTGTTCATGCGTTTCATTTGGATAAAAATGTACGGTTATCCACAATCGGCACTCATCCGCAATAAATGCCGCATGACGTCCTCCTTCAATAACAGCTGGATTAATTGTTGTTGTTCCAGATGGATAGCCTTCATATGTTTTCATGACTGCCCAATGACGCTCTAATTCTTGTAAGCTTTGGACAATCTTCATCATTTTCTCAATCGCACTTGCACCAAACAAACGGCCTCCAGCATGAATCATTTGTCTACGTGTTGCATCATGAAACGTTTGCGGGCTTTTCACTGTAATCCATCCAGTAATTACGCCTCCCTGCCCTTGCATATGTAAATTACTTGTATCAACTACTACTGCAAAATCAGCATCATAACCACGCTTACAACATTGAAGTGTCCCTGCTTCTCCTACTTCTTCGCCAATTACCGATTGAAAAATTAAATCTCCAGGTAATTCAATTCCCACTTCTTCTAAAAGCTGAATAGCAAATAAGGCTCCAGCTAGTCCACCTTTCATATCTGCCGCGCCTCTCCCAACTAACCAACCATCTTTTATAAACGGCTCAAATGGATTTGTTTCCCACGGCTCGTCCTTTGATACTTCTGCAACATCTATATGTCCATTAATAATGAGACTTTTATGTGACTCACTTGCTGTCCCTTTTTTCACTCCAACAACATTCGGATCATTCGGATATACATCCCACTTATCAATACTAAAATTTCGTTTTTTTAGAAACTCTGCCACAAATTCTTGCGCCTCATTTGTATTTCTTGCTGGTGGTGCTGGTGTTTCAAAGCGAATTAAAGCTTTTGTAAGTTCTAGTAGCTCGTCTTTTCGTAAATCAATCTGTTTTAATAGCTGTGAAACTTCTTGATTCATTGCTAATTCCCCTTTGCATACGTAGTATGTTTCCAGCTTTATTTTTACAAAAAAAGAGACTGTTTACAATTCTACAGTCTCTAAATTCCTTGTTATTATAAATTCAATTTCAACTATAAACTTTCTAATTCTGTTGTATTCATCTTTTCGATATGTTCTATTTTACTTTTCTTACTTCTTGTAGCACGGTAAAACAGTAAACAAACGATCATAAATGGAATACCACAATATAATGCCATTCTTTGTTCTGGAATAAAAGCCATAGCTACAATTACTGTTAAATTTAATACTAAAGCAAGAATTGGAACAAATGGATACAGTGGTGTTTTAAATTTTAAGTCCTTAATATCCCCGCCTTGCTTCAAATATGTCCTTCTAGCCAATAAATTTGAAAGAGCAATAGATGCCCAAACTAATATTGCTCCGAACCCTGCAATTGAAAGAAGCCATAAATAAACTGTATCTTCCGCATAAATACCTGATAGTAATGAGAGACACCCTACAAACGTACTTACAATCAATGCATAAATAGGAACACCGTTTTTAGATAACTTACCAAAAATCGGGCTAATCATTCCTTGATTAGACATAGACCATAGCATACGGGAAGTTGCATATAATCCTGAATTCGCAACTGATAGTACAGCTGTAATAATAACAAAATTTATAATATCAGCCGCATAAGGAATACCAATTTTATCAAATACAACTACGAATGGACTTTCTATCACGCCTGCTTGCTGCCAAGGAAATAGTCCCGCAAGAATAAAAATAGATAGTACAAAGAAAATAAGTATGCGCCAAACTGTATTATTAATTGCCTTCGGGATAGTTTTCTCTGGATTTTCACTCTCACCAGCTGCAATACCAACTAGTTCTGTTCCTTGGAAGGAAAAATTAACTGCAATCATCGTAATTAAAATGGCTGATAACCCATTTGGGAACAATCCACCATAATCAGTAAAGCTAGAAAACATCGGCGCTGGTTCATTTCCTTTCATATCTAGAAAACCAAACATTGCTGCCCCGCCCAAAATGATAAATGCAATGATTGTAATTACTTTAATACTTGCAAACCAGAATTCAACTTCCGCAAAACTTCTTGAAGATAATGCATTAATAGCAAAGAGCAACACTGCGAACACTACACACCAAATCCATGACGGTACATCAGGAAACCATCGTTTCATCAAAATACTAACTGCAATTAGTTCAATGCCTATCGTAGCCGTCCAGTTTAGCCACGACATCCATCCCACTACATAACCCGCTGCAGGTGAAATATGTTTTGTAGCATATGTTTGATACGATCCTGCATCCGGCATCGCGACTGCTAACTCCCCAAGACAGAGCATCGTTAAATACATAACAAATCCACCGACAAGATACGCTACAATCGCTCCTCCAGGTCCAGCTTCATGAATTGTATAACTGGATCCTAAAAAAAGCCCAGTACCAATAACCCCTCCGAGTGCAATCATAAATATGTGCCGACTTTTCAATTCCCTTTTTAATCCCTGGTTTTGATCCATCATATAAATCCCCCCTTTTCACTTAGTAAACCCTTTTAATGTAAGCGTTTTTAAAACCCTTCATAGTAAAAATAATTATTAAAAAGTGCAAAATACATATTACTACTATTAATCACTACCTGTTATTAAAAGGTCATCCCTCACTGTTATTAATAATTTTTGATCAGCGATAGCTTGTCCTTCTACCACTTCTAATGATTCAATATAACCACTGATTCCCACTTTAATTTCTACTTTCTGTTTATCTATCGTTTCAATTAACGCTAATTTTTCCCACTCATATACGTAAGAACTTTCAGTAACAAATAATTTCTCTACTTTCCCATAACAAGGACTATACACGCCTTCTATAACCGTCTTCACTTTATAAATTCCTCCCTCTTATTAATTGAAACTGAAACGTTGCATACACTATAAAGATTCATAATCCCCCTACTCTTTAAATTTAGAGATCTTAACTACTATTCATGCAAAATACGTACCAACCTCAATACCTATGTAAAATTAGGATTTCTTACGAAAAAAATCTGCATAACCGCAAAAATTTTCTATCATTTGAAAATTTTTAAGAGAAAATAGCAAAAAAATTTTGCGATTTTATAAGAATTTTAATAAAATTATAAAAAGTCAGTCTTCATAGGGTATAACGAGGAGAAGATAATACATGCATACAGAAGAAATCAATTTTAAAAAGATTATTGAAATGAATATGCTATATGAAACTTTACTCAATGAACTCGATATCGGGATTCATATTATTAATGAGGAAAGTAAAACGATTATCTATAACCGCAAAATGATGGAAATTGAATCAATGGACCGCTTAGATGTGCTAGATAAAAATCCTTTAGAAGTATTTGCATTCGAAGAAAATAAAAATAGTACTCTTATAGAGGCGTTAAAACTTGGAAAAACAAACAAAAATATAAAACAAACTTATTTTAACAATAAAGGACAAGAAATTACGACGATTAACGATACTTTTCCTATAATAGAAAATGGAAAAATTAAAGGCGCTATTGAAATTTCAAAAGAGATTAGTCATTTAAAGCAAACAATGAAAACGAACCTTTCTCGAAAACAAAATACTAAGTTTACCTTTGATCACATAATTGGTGATTCTAGAGCTATTCAATCGGTCATTGCAGAAGCAAAGAGAGTAATACGTACATCCTCCTCCATACTTATTGTCGGAGAAACAGGGACTGGTAAAGAGCTATTTGCGCAAAGCATCCATAATGAAAGCCAGCGTTCAACAAAGACATTTATTTCGCAAAACTGTGCCGCCATACCAGAAACCTTAATGGAAAGCCTACTATTTGGTACGAATCGAGGTGCTTTTACAGGAGCAATAGATAAACCTGGTTTATTTGAAGAGGCAAATGGGGGAACTTTATTATTAGATGAAATCAACTCATTAAGCCCAGCACTTCAAGCTAAACTATTGCGTGCTATACAAGAAAAAACAATACGAAGAATTGGGGGCGCGCAAGAAAAAGAAATTGATGTTCGTATTATAGCAACTATTAATGAAGATCCTCTTGAAGCCATAGCACACAATCGATTAAGACAAGACTTATATTACCGATTAAGCGTTGTTACTTTATGTCTTCCACCTTTACGGGAACGAAAAGAAGATATTGCATATCTTGTTCAACACTTTATTGAAAAATACAATATCCAATTTGATCTTAGCGTAAAAGATGTAGATTTAAACGTAAATAACTTCTTCTATAAATACGATTGGCCTGGTAATGTGAGAGAACTAGAACATATAATTGAAGGCTCCATGAACTTAATAGAAGATGAAGATATCATTACAGCGTTCCATATGCCAACGCACTTTCGCGAACTAGCAAAAAAGGAACTGAATATGCAGACTCTGCTAACTAGTCACAATACTGATACGCCACAAACTTTAAAACGTATAATCGAAGAAATGGAAAAGAAATATATCCATCAAATTCTTAAAGAAAATAAAGGTAATATCTCACAAGCCGCAAAGTTTTTAGGATTGAGCAGACAAAACTTACAATATCGAATTAAAAAATTGCACTTACACATATGAAATGAATCTTTCTCCAAGTACAAGTAACCATTTGGAAAAATATGTTATAATTTACATATGACATGATAGAAAGGGGCGATATATATGAGTAATGATAAAAAATTAAAGTTATTACAATACTTATACCTTCTTCCTGCCGTTCTATGTATGATGTTATTCATTAATATTGATATGAACAGCTTTCCTTATGCAAAGCTATTAGCCACAATTAGCGGCTCCTTTGCAGCTATTATGCTTGCTACTTTTTGGAATTTGAAGCTACGTATGAAAAGAGAAAAATCTTCTTAAACGAACAAAGTTAATTATCATAAAAAACACGAGACGGTTACCGCTCTCGTGTTTTTTCATTCTACTCTCTTTATCTCAATGATTTGAAATTTAACTCAAAATTAGTTATATACTGAAAAAATGTACTTTAGTAAAATCGACAAATTTCGACATTTTGTTTTCATTATATTTGTTATCATGTAAGTTCTAAATCTGACATTTCAACATCTTTGAAGATTGTTTATATAAACTTCACTTATGTTAATAACATGTAGTTCATTTTGTTGAACTAACAAATTGTGAGTTGGATGAAAAAGCTAATAAATATTTTCTAAAAGGTGGTTACTATGAAAAGAACAGCAGAATTTGTATTAGGATTAATTGGTGGTATATTCGGGATTTTATGTGCATTCATTGCTTTATTTATCGGAGGCATAGGAGCAGCAGTTGAAGCTGACGGAGCTAATCAAATTATTGGATTAGGCTGGGCTGCTGTAGCTCTTTCAATATTGGGGATTGTTGGATGTGTTATGGTTAAGAGCAAAGCTAAAGTAGGTGGCATTATGATGACTATCGCTGCCATTGGTGGATTTATTTGTATTTCTATTGTTTACTTATTACCAGGTGTTTTATTATTAATCGGCGGATTAATGGGGATTTTCCGAAAAGATAAGACTACTGCATCAGCATAAAAGAAGAAGCACTCAAATGAGTGCTTTTTTCTTATTCATATCTTTTCTAAAACTCAATCTTCTCCAAGTACAATCCACTCGCCTCAGCAAGACAATTAATTTGATTACGTTGTTTTTCCTCTAAAATGTTTGGAATTGCGTCCGCCTCTAATTGTCCTAATCCAACTTCAATTAATGCTCCAACAATTTTCCGCACCATGTTATGAAGGAATCCGTTACCACTTACTCTAATTTGTACAAATCCTGATTCTTCGGAAACATCAAGTGTATACACTTCTCGAACCATAGATTTTTTCTTAGACTTTGCATTTGAAAAAGCAGTGAAGTCATGTGAACCAATTAAATGTTTCGCAGCTTCTTTCATGCTTTTCACATTTAATTGTTTATTCACGTGCATGCTGTATTTACGCATAAATGGGTTCGTATGCTCTTCATTCCAAATTTTATAAAGATATGTTTTTGCTTTAGAATTGTAACGAGCATGGAAACGATCTGGTACTTCTTCTACACTCGTAATACTAATATCATTTGGTAAATATTGATTTAAATACTTTTTCACTTTACGTTCTACTAACTTCTCATCACTTTGAAAGTTAGCTACTTGGTTCAAAGCGTGTACACCAGCATCCGTTCTACTACAGCCGATAATTTCAGTTTCTTTTCCGACCATTTCAGATATTATACTTTCGATTTTCCCTTGAATCGTATTGTCATTATTCCCAAGACGTTGCCACCCTTTATAACGCGCACCGTCATATTGAATCGTCAATTTATAATTGTTCATCGTATTCTCCTTACTTCCATTCGCTAAATAAAATATACCCTCACATAGCTCCTGCTTTGTGAGGGACATATCCTTATTGAATGTTACTTTCTAACAAGTTTCACTACATTTTCTACATGAGCTGTATGTGGGAACATATCAACTGGTTGCACATACTCCACTTCATAACTCTTCATTAATGTTTGCACATCACGTGCTAATGAGGATGGATTACAAGACACGTAAACAACTTGTTTCGGTTTCACTTTTAAAATCGTTTCAAGTAATTTATCATCGCAACCTGTACGCGGTGGATCGACAACAATGACATCTGGACTCCAGCCTTCTTTCACCCATTTTGGTAACCATTGTTCCGCTTTACCAGCTTCATACTTTGCATTTGTGAATCCGTGGCGTTTTGCATTTTTCTTTGCATCTTCAATCGCTTCTGGAATTACATCCATACCACGTACTTCCGCTGCATCATTCGCAAGCCAAAGTCCAATCGTACCGACACCGCAATACGCATCCACAATCTTCTCGTTTCCTGTTAAAGCAGCCGCTTTTTTCGCTTCATCGTATAAAACAACCGTTTGTTCTGGATTTAATTGGAAGAATGCGCGTGCTGATAATTCAAATGATAAATCACCTAGTGTTTCTTGAATGACTTCTTTTCCAGCTAATTTAAATGTTTTATCACCGAAAATAACAGATGTTTTACGCCAGTTTACGTTTTGCATAATTGATTTAACACTTGGCATTTGTTTTTGTACTTCTGCGATAAATTGATCTTTATTTGGTAATTCTTCTTTTGTTGTAATAAGTGTGACTTGCACTTCCCCTGTTTGAACTGCAGTACGTGTCACAATTGTGCGTACTAAACCTTTTTGTTTTTTCTCATTGTAAATAGAAACATTTAATTTTTCTAATATACGTCTTACAACTTTTGTCGCTTCATTCGTTGCTTTATGTTGAATCATGCAATGAGAAATATCAATTAACTGATGTGAGTTTTGCTTATATAACCCTGTAATAACCTTTTCGTCTTTACGCCCCACTTGCAATTGACTTTTATTACGATAATGCCATGGATTTTCCATACCAAGCGTCGGACGAATTTTCTCTTCTAGACTGTCATTCATATACTTCTCGAATGCTTGTACAACGATATCACGCTTTTGATTTAATTGTTCTTTATAATCTAGATGCTGTAATTGACAGCCACCACACTCCTCATATACTGAACATGGTGCTTTCACACGATGTGGTGATGATTTACGAACTTTTTTCACTTTCGCTTCAGCGAAGCCACGCTGAATTTTCGTTGCTTCAGCAACAACTTCTTCTCCTGGCAATGCCCCTGGAATGAAAACAACTTGTCTCTTAAAATAACCAACGCCTTCTCCGTTAATCCCAAGACGTTTAATTGTCACAGGAAACGTTTGACCAACTTCCAACTTACTCTCTTGTTGCTTTTGTATCATTATTACACCTCTACTCTATACTTTTCCATAAATATAACGCTGCATAACTGCAATATGGTTCACACTCTTGTTTCACTTTTTCTAAAAATGCATCATCAGGCTTATCATCTAATTGAAATACACCTTGCACTGCGCGCTGAATTCCAATGTCTGCTTTTGGAAACATATTTTTCCGACCAAGCCCAAACATTAAAAAGTTTTGCACTGTCCATGCCCCAATACCCCTTATTGGTAACAATTGTGCCGATACTTCTTCTTCTGTTTCGTTTTCTATCCTTGCTAAATCTAATTTACCGCCTACAATATGTTTTGCTAATCCTACTATATATTCGGCTTTTCGCTGACTAAACTTCTGCTCTCTCAATTCTTCTATTGAAATGTTCGCTACTCTTTCTGGTGTTGGGAAAAAGAAAACGCCGTTCTTCTCTGTCCCATATCGCTTTACAAATTGATCTGTTAGCACAGTAGCAAATTTCAAATTTATTTGTTGATGAATAATACAGCGAAGAAGACAAGCGAAATAATCGAATTCTAAAATAATTGGAGTATAAGCATATGTTTCAAATAGTGGACGTAATGATGTGTTTAAAAAATGATTTTGTATATTTTGAAACGGTTCATTCCAGTGAAAAATGGATTTCATTCGTTTCATTACTTTCTCTTGATCTCCTGCCTGACTAGAGATCCAAAACTGTGGATTTTGAACAGTACCAATCCCTTGCAAACGAACAACAATCTGTTCTTCGTCTATAAAAAGCGGGACATAAATTACTTTCTCGTCTAATTGAATGACGTTTAACGGGTCGAAAGATAAACGCTTTAGTACTTCCTCAAAATGGTACGGATATTCTAACGTAACATGTTCGCTCCACATACGTTTCCCCATCCTTTTTACACATCATTATAGCATGAGAAAACCGCAAGCATACATGCTTACGGTTGATTGCTTTTTACTAAATCATCTAGGCTTTTAAAATGATACCCTTTCTCGCGCAAATCATCAATGATTTTCGCAAGTGCTTCTGCATTATCTTTTGATATTGCATGAAGTAACAAAACAGATCCTGGATGAATCATAGTCATTACATTATTATGAGCGTATTGCCATCCTCTTTGCTGATCTACTTTCCAATCAAGAAATGCAAGCGACCAAAACACGTTATGATATCCCATTTCTTTCGTAAGAGCTAACGTTCTTTCGCTAAATACACCTCGCGGAGGGCGTACATATTTCACTTCTTTTTGCCCTGTTACTTTTTTAATCTCTTCCGTTACGCTCGTTAATTCTTCACGAAGTTTTGCATCATTTACTGTTGTAAAATCTGGATGACTCCAAGAATGATTACCAATAATATGTCCTTCATTTTTCATTCTTAATAATAAATCTTTTTGTGTTTTTATATAATGTCCCGTCACAAAGAAAGTTGCTGGTACTTTTTTCTCCTTTAATACATCTAAAATCTTTCCTGTATATCCATTTTCGTATCCATTATCAAATGTTAAATAAATATCTTTTTTCTTCGTATCTCCTAAATAAAACCCACCATTTTTTTGTAGTAATTCTGTATATAGTTTCCCTGCATCTGGCACCGTTTCATTTTTAGGACGTGGGATTCCCCAGCTATGTGATGTATTCGTATAAGCAAATGTTGAAACTGGAACAAGTGCCATCATAATTGAAAAAATGAGACCTATATATAACCATTTATATTTCATAAATAGTCTCCTTTCCATATATAATCGTACCTATAGTTTCTGTTTCCCTGCTTTCTTTCATGCTGAACATGTTTTTCTATATATGCCAAAAAATGCACCTCGAATAATTCGAGATGCACTTCTCTTTACTTAAATACAGGTTCTTTAAAGCTCGCCAATTTTTCAAGTGATGTTTTATCAACATCAGCATGTAAACTTTTACCATGAGAATCCATCGTTACAACTGCTTTAAAACCATCGATACGTAAATGCCACATTGCCTCTGGGATACCGAATTGTAAGAAATCAACATCTTTCACTTCTTTAATACATTCAGCATAATATTGCGCTGCACCACCAATTGCATTTAAGTACACACCACCGTGTTCTTCTAAAGCTGCTAATGTTTTAGCACCCATACCGCCTTTACCAATTACAGCACGAATACCGAACTTTTTCATAATGTCGCCTTGATATGGCTCTTCACGAATACTTGTCGTTGGACCTGCCGCTTTAATTTGCCAATTATCATTTTCATCTTTCACTACAACTGGACCACAATGATAAATAATTTGTCCCTTTAAATCTACTGGACAATCGTTATCCATTAAATGTTTATGAATCGCATCACGTCCTGTATACATCATGCCGTTAATTGTAACAACATCACCAACACGAAGTTCACGAATTTGCTCTTCTGTAATTGGAGCTTGTAATACGATTTCACGCTGCTCTGTTTGTTCTTGCGCAGCATCTTGCTGAAGTGTATCTTCACCTTCCTGGTACAACCAATCCATAATTTCACCTGTTTCAGGATGAATTGTTACACCAAGACGACGATATGCCCAACAATTATATGCAACAGATACGTAGAAGCTTGCTGGCAAACGATTATATACTCCAACTTTGCAACCTAATAAAGTTGTTTCTCCGCCAAATCCCATCGTACCAATGCCAAGCTTATTTGCATTCTCTAATACGTACTCTTCAAGCTTTTGTAATTCTGGAACTGAATTTACATCATCTAATGTACGGAATAATTGATTTTTTGCTAATTCGTAACCTGATGTGCGGTCTCCCCCGATACCGACGCCGATTACTCCTGCGCTACACCCTTGACCTTGCGCTTGATATACTGCATGAAGAAGGCATTTACGAATTCCTTCTAAATCACGCCCAGCTCGTCCAAGTCCTTCTATTTCACAAGGCAGGCTATATTGAATATTTTTATTCTCACAACCGCCGCCCTTTAAAATTAAACGTGCATCAATGTAATCTTTTTCCCATTGTTCAAACTTAATAACAGGTGTACCTGGTCCTAAATTGTTTCCGCTATTGTCTCCAAAAAGAGAATCAACAGAGTTTGGACGAAGTTTACCATCTTTTGTCGCCCGCTCAAGCGCACTATAGATAGCTTCCTTCAGTTTTAATTGATTCACACCAACTGGTGTATAAATTTTAAACGTTGGCATCCCTGTATCTTGGCAAATTGGCGAGATATTATCATCTGCCATTTTAATGTTATTCGTAATTGTGCCAAGTGCCATCGCTGAACGAGTCCCTGCATTTTCTCGCTCTTTCGCTTGTTGAATCGCACGACGAACATCCTTCGGTAAGTTCGTTGACGTTTCAACAATTAGTTGATACATGCTTTCTTGAAGCTTTTCCATTGTACTTCCCCCTCAATTGTGAACGCTACCAAAACGTTATGAAATGAAAATTCCATTGTTATACTCTTCAGCTGTTTATTTATCCCGCTATTTGCGGGCAGTAAGACTCCCACCTCAAAATTCAGGTGGGGCAAAGAAGTTAGGTTGGAGATCAACTGCCCGTAAACGCCCGATTGGTGAAGGCCATTAAAGGTTAAATGAAATTTTTCACAACTTGATTATACCTTTTTTTCTATATTCCTTCTATTATCCGTACAGAAAAAGGCTGCCAATTTTGTAGTGGCAGCCTTTTTAATATATTATTCGTCTTTTTTAAATTGCTCACATTTCAGTTCTAATTCATCTAACATTGCAAGAAGACGATCTACATCCTCTAATTCTACCTCTTCTGGTTCAATCGTATCAATTACTTCAATGAACATATTTAAACGTTCTTTCAAATATACTAGTTGTGAATCTTTACCTTGAATTGCTTTTCCCATGAAGGCACTCTCCTTTTAATTCGAGTTGCTTTTATTATACCGCAAAAATGATTGCTATGGGCATGTAATTTCATCAATTTTGTCGCAGTAATTCATTATAATGTAAGCCCTCTCTCTTTTTTTACAAAAAAGTTTCACTTTATAAAAAGCACATATTCTTCTATTATAGAGAATGGACAAATTGTTATTTCAATAGTCAAAGGAGTATTTCATATGACGATATCACAAATAATGAAGCCGATTACTCCTTCTTACGATCCATGGGAAGCGTATATGGACCTTGAAGAGTACGGCAAACTACTATTAACAAACGTTGAGTTTACAACGACGACGTTATGCAATATGCGTTGCGAGCATTGCGCTGTTGGTTACACATTACAGCCGAAAGATCCAAACCCGCTTCCGATGGAGCTTTTATTAAAACGATTAGATGAGATTCCTCATTTACGTTCTTTAAGTATTACAGGCGGAGAACCTATGCTTTCAAAAAAATCCGTCGACAACTATGTAACACCACTCTTAAAATACGCCCATGAACGAGGCGTTCGCACTCAAATCAACTCAAACTTAACTATAGATTTAGCACGTTACGAACAAATTATTCCCTACTTAGATGTATTGCACATTTCACATAATTGGGGAACAATCGATGACTTCGTTGAAGGCGGATTTGCAATGATGGAGCGTAAGCCTACTTATGAACAGCGCGCTAAATTATTTGAAAGAATGATTACAAATAGTAAAGCTCTATCAGAGGCAGGTGTACTCGTATCAGCCGAAACTATGTTAAACAAACGAACTCTACCACATATTGAACATATTCACCGTCAAATCGTTGAAGAAATGGGCTGTAAACGTCATGAAGTGCACCCGATGTATCCGAGTGACTTCGCTAGCACACTTGAAATTTTAACAAAAGAAGAAATTCGAAATGCAGTTGAACATTTATTAGAGATCCGTGATGAAAATGTGTGGATGTTATTCGGAACATTACCTTTCTATGCATGTAGCGATAATGAACACGATTTAGCTACACTAAAGAAATTACATGAAAGTAAAAATGTAACTGTCCGCAATGATCCAGATGGTCGTTCTCGTTTGAACGTAAATATTTTCGATGGAAATATTATCGTGACCGACTTCGGTGATGTCCCGCTTCTAGGTAATGTACAAACAAATACACTACAAGAAGCTTACGACAAATGGTGTGACTCAAAAACAGCAAAATCATTAAGTTGCCATTGTCCTGCTGTGAAATGCCTTGGACCGAATGTTCTTGTAAAAAATAGCTACTATCCAAAAGAAGATTTCTTATCAAAAACATCAAACATTATGTTATAAATAAAAAACGTCAGCTTATAGGCTGACGTTTTTTATTTCATTGTGCATGCGATGAAGAAACAAATTTAAAAAATAAATGATCATGAATTGGAATAGCAGCTCCGATTCCTTGAGATGTAATATTTTTCACGACAAGCTTTTTTTGATTCCCTTTTAACACAAGGTAGACTTCTCCAAATGTTACTTTTCCTTTTTCATTTACTGCTGGTGTATACGCATATAAATATCCAAGTTGACTTGGACTAATATTATAAACACGCTCATGTCCGGTACCATAACCAATGGTTGTTTTAAATGAAAGTGGCAATTGTACTTTTTCAAGCGCTTTTAGAAGCATCATTTTTTTCACATCTGTAGTATCTTTCATATCTGCTGTTAAATCACCTTCGATTGTCTTTTGGGTTTCTTGCTTATAGCGAAGTGGGTATAAGCGATCCCCTCCGCGATTATCATATACATTTCGATTTACTTGCTTATATTCCCAATTAATCGATGTGTCTATTGACTCATAATTTAATGCCCATTGCCCTAAATAAATTTTCGCTCGGTACCCTACTGCAAGCGGTGCATTCGAAATCGTCGTTTCATTAAACATTCGAATTAAATCTGGGTTTTCAATTTTAATATTTGTTGTTTTCAATAATTCTTGAGCAAACTTACTCGGCTGTAAACGTGGTAAATCTTGTGCATCATTTGGAAATGTATTATCTTTTGAAATATTTAAAACAGATGAAGGCATTTTTACTTCTACTGTCGTCTTTGCAAAACTACTGTTAGGAAATAATAAAATAAACGAGACCATAGTTGAAAGACATATGCTGTACACTCGTTTCACCTGTCAGGCTCCTTCCTACGTAAAGGTATATAAATTACTGTATTTATTGTTTTCCCTCAAACACATTGTTATCCCTATTTTTCATAATAAATAAAAACCAATTCCCATAATGACATACGCAGCTAATAAAGTGCCTCCTTCAAACCAGTTTGTATCCCCATCATTTGAAATAGCAATAGTTAAGAAAACAGCTGTAATCATGGAAACAAGCTCTGGTATTGTAAATACTAACGGCATCTTTTGTGCAAAAAACATCGAAAGAAGTACTAACACAGGAGCAACAAACATGGCGATTTGTAATGTAGAACCTACTGCAATTTCAACGGCGATATTCACTTTATTTTTATACGCCATAATAATTGCAGATGCATGTTCTGCTGCATTACCAACAATCGCAACGATGATAACCCCTATAAATAACTCTGACCAGCCAAATGACTTTGCAACCGTTTCAAAAGTATGTACGAGTGCCTCTGAAACATAAGCTACCGCAATTGTTGCTATCGCTAAAACGAGTAGCGCTTTACCTTTCGACCACTCAGGCTCCTCCTCATGTACTTCTTCATCGCTCTTATGTTGATATACACCGCGGTGTGTAACTAACTTAAATAGCAATGCAGCAAGGTACATAATGATCATAATAATAGAAACACCAATACTTAATTGATACGTCTTTCCAGCATCCATTTTCATTGAAAAAATCTCTGGAATAACAAAAGCTACGACAACAGCAAATATTAATAAAGCTGAATTATGCCTTGCATCGTAAACATTAAAGCTTTGTCTTTTATATTTAAGGCCTCCTATAAAGAAGGATAGCCCTCCTACTAATAGTAAGTTTCCAAGTACAGAACCAGTTAAAGATGCTAGCACTACTTCAATTAATCCTGCTTGAAGTGCGAAAATTGAAATGATAAGTTCAACCGCATTACCAAAAGTAGCATTTAATAATCCACCTATCCGAGGTCCAGAAACAATTGCTAAACTTTCTGTTGCTCTCCCCATAAACCCCGCTAATGCGATAATCGTAATGCAATATACAGCAAACATAATTGTTTGAGGCCACTGCAATGTTTTTCCGAGTACAGAAAGTGGTACACCTATAAGCGCTACTATAAGAAATATTTTATTAAACATGCTTTCCATCCTTCCATCTTCTGTATTTCTCCTCAATATTATTATTATTCTTCTCCTAACTTGTCCGATTTCATCACAATTACGTTTAAAAAATCGAATTGAAGAAAACAGTATGAAAGATATTTAAATTGTCTTGTTTAGACAGAAAGAATTAAAAATTTGAAAAGGGGTTAAAAGCATGCACTTAAAAGAAAAAATCGCAACTATTATTCAAGGTCAACGAACAGGTATATTATCTACTGTACGTAACGATAAGCCACATGGTGCCTTTATGATGTTTTTCCATGAAGATTTTGTACTATATGTTGCAACAGATCGAAATTCAAAAAAGATAACAGATATCGAGAAGAATCCAAATGTGCACGTACTACTTGGACGAGAGGGAAAGAAATTAGATAAAGATTACATTGAAGTTGAAGGTATCGCTTCCATCGAAGAAGATCAAACATTAAAAAACAAATTTTGGACTAATAGCTTAAAACGCTGGTTACTCGGTTCGGAAGATCCTAATTACGTACTAATAAAAATCAATCCTGATACAATTTATTACATCGATAGTGCTGGTGCGACCGAGCCCGAGTTTTTACGACTATAAAATAAAAATAAGCCCGCCTTAGGTGGGCTTGTTTTGTCGAAAGGTTCTTCTGAAAAAAACAATAAAATAGGTGGAACTTTCTAAAGATTCTGTTATATAATAGCAGTAACTTAAATAAACTGTATTAAAACAGATTGAGGGGAGAAATAAAAATTGATGAAAAGAGAAGAACGAAAAAACATGATTGAGTTTATTGAAAAGAAAAAAGGGATTGAACGTGACGAATTATTATTTATGACAGACGATGAAGTAGAGCATATTTATAATGTAACGTACTTTTTATATGAAGAAATAGCAGAGTAGTATAATAAACCCCCACCTTATTAAAAATATAGGGCGGGGGTTTATTTCGTTTTTTATACATGAGAATGATTTTCATGTATAATAATGTAAGATTGGAGGAATTTCACTATGAGTTCATGGCTATTATTCGCACTATTATCAGCAATTGCTGCTGCCCTCGTATCTATTTTTGGAAAGATTGGCTTAGATGGAATCGATGCCAATGTTGCAACAACGATTCGCTCTATTATTATGGCATTATTTATGGTAGGAGTTATTATTATACAAGGTAAATTTCAAAATATCGGTGATGTCCTCCTAAATAAAAAAGCACTGCTATTTATCACATTAAGTGGAATCGCTGGTGCTTCGTCATGGCTATTTTATTTTCTTGCATTAAAAACAGGAAAAGTTTCACAAGTAGCACCTATCGATAAATTAAGCGTAGTATTTTCCATTATTCTCGCGATGATTATATTAGGTGAAAAGTTAAACTTTATGACTGGTATTGGTGTAGTCTTTATTACAGCTGGTGTATTATTTGTTGCTTTCAGCTAAAAAACCGCTATTATTAGCGGTTTTTTCTTTTCCTTATGTAAATCCACACAATAAATGTTACAATTGCCGAAACTAATAAAATCCATATTCCATAATGATGGAAACTATATTCAACAAAGCGCCACTTCTCTCCCAGTTTCCAACCTAAGCCAATAAAAACACTTATCCAAATTAGTGCACCACCGTAAGCATACAAACAAAACCGCCACAATGTTAAATTTGAAACTCCAGCAAAATATGCTGTTAAATGACGTACTCCCGGTATAAAGTAGCCAATCATTAAAAGAAATGGACCGTATTTTTCAAATAAAATATGTGTTTTTTCAATATGATGTTCCTTAATTCTAACTTTCGGACCATATTTTTTTAAAACAGGGAGCCCAAGTTTTAAACCTAATATGTAACTTAATGTAATGCCAAGCATTGCACCTGCCATTCCACTTAAAAAAGCAGCTGTTCCTGACATAACTCCTTTTGAAATGTTATATCCGATAAAAGTCAATAAAAACTCATCCGGTATAGGTAATCCAACAATCCCGCCAGCTAAAGCTATAATAATTCCAAAATATCCATAATGTGCGATTAACTCGCCAATATGTTGTTCCATTCGGAAGACACATCCTATACACGATCGTTATTCCATATTGTGCCCATTCTATCTTTAAGACAAACATGGTATACATATTCACTATACATTGTTTTTATAATGAACTCTACTTCTATTCCATTCCTTAAACAGAGATTTAATCAGTGGGGTTTTTTATCCATCCCAACTGATTATTAGCCTGAACCAATCGGGATTTTACGGGCAGCAGGGCTCCTACTTAGCTTCCCTGCATTCGCTAAATTTTGGTGTAGGAGTCTTACTGCCTATAAATAGCGAGATAAAAAAATAAAAATTCATAGGCTTATTTTTTTGTTACAATAAAGGGAAGTTACTTTTTGCAACGGTTTAACTCTCAAGAAAAATGATATATCTAGCAAAAACATAGTTTGGTCTATATAATGCAACTTCTACCTATTAGAGTAACATGCACCCTTTTACATACAACATCATTTTTCTAAATTATACAGGGGGAACGAACATGACCATTGAAAAACAATTTATCCAAAAGATTTACTATAAAACATTTTTAACAGAAGACTCTTCCATTCCGGTAGCGGAAGTACTCGGTGAAGCATATATAAATGAATCAAAAAATGAATTCTCCAACATATCTAATATTCGCTTTGCACAAGGTGAAGTTTATTTCCTAACTAACGACTTTGAAGCCGCTATATTCAAATGGGAGAAAGTAAATAATGAACTTGCTCTCTGGGCTATGAAGAATATTGCAGATGCTTATTTCGAATTAGATTTCTTACCAAAAGCAGAAGAAATTTATAAATTTATCCAAACAGAAGATACAACTCTTACGATGGAAGTTTCCCTACAACTTCTTTCTCTTTATATCGAGCAAAATCGTTTAGGTCTAGCATTTAAGACGATTAGTGACGCTGTTGCGTTTCAACCGGACTATCCAAATATTACTGCAATCGCTCGATCGTTCTATGAAAAACAAGAAGATTGGAATAATGCTATTGAACTAGCCGTTCAAGAAGGAATTCGAACTAAATCTTTACACTGGTTTGATACTTTAATCAATTATGTAAACAGAGGCTTTACTAACAAGATAAAACCTGAGTATTTCTACGAATCTTTAAAAGCCTTATATGCTATTGATCAAGTTCAGTTTAAAGAACTTGTTATTTCACTTTGGAACAGCTATGAAAATGAATCATTCCATCTACCTTGGATTCAAACAATAAATCACCTATTCTTACATATTGAAGTAGATGCTAATGATGATTGGAATGAAATTTCTACTCGCTATCAAGAGACGTACTTCGAATTGATTACTGGACAACATTTCATGCACGAATTACAAGGACTTGTACCAGATTTATTAACAAATTGGTTTAGTTTAACGAAAGCGGAAGATTCTTTACTTGTCTCCGCAGCAGTATTAGCATGGAATGAAGTTTCACCGACAACTCTAGAATCATTACTCGTAAAAAGCGCATTTGCCTTACTTTCAAATGCATCAGCTCATGCAAATGTTGATATGGCAGACGTATCAGCATTATTTGAAACGATTGCTGTATGGGCTGAGAAGAATGATGTAGATTTAGGTCATCAATTCACACTACTTGTTCGTGAGTTATACGATTTAACTGTTACACAACTTCTAGTAGCAGGAGCTAGCGATTATGATAAATCAGCCTTTATTAACTCTATACTAGGAGAAAATATATTAAATGAGGCTATAACAACTTCAATTACATTTAAAGATGATAGTCAAACTGAAATAACTGAGCTTACAGAACTAGATATACGAAATATACCAAACTTTGACGAACTTCATAACATACTAGCGGTACCTTCTCAGTCAAAACTAGAAAGAAAATGTATTGAAGTTAAATTACCAAGTAGATTTTTACGAAAAAATAAGTTTTCATTCCTTGTCACACCTACTGTGCATGGACAACTTGACAAAAACAGCTCTCACTTTGAATACTTACAGGCAGCAGATAGTCTCATCTATGTACTAAATTCAGCTTCACCATTACATGATGAAGAGCTCGATACATTATTATATATTCGTGAGCAAGTACCAAATTTACAAATTAAATTCGTCTTACAAACAATTGATACGAATACTAGTGAAAATATCACGAACAGCATTAAAAAGAAAATACTCGTACATTTCCCAGAAGCACACTTTTTCCCTTACTCTCCTTCACAAGAGAGTAGTGAACAGCTAGGTAACGTAACAGACTCTATTCTTTCTAACCTTACTCAGCGTAACGTGGAAAAAGAACGCATTGAAAAATTATTATGGTTTATCCAAAAAACAATTGCATACCTTGTAAATGAACGTGTGGAATTAGAAAATACGTTAGTGAAATCCGTTCGCTGGAATAAACATATTTTAGTAAAACTTGATGGTTTTATTAATAATCTTACTGCCATTCAAAAAGATAAAATTCGTTCTATTACAGAATCTTATCTCTTAACGAAAGAAGAGATTACGCAGGATATACATTCTCAAATTCCTGAATTGTTGCAGAGTTGCTCTGACCTCGTTCAAGAAGATAGTGATTTCAAACTGGTCCATGAAGAACTAAATGTAGCAATGAATGAAAGAATTCAAAAACATGTACAGCAAGTGCTCCTTCCTAAGTTTACTGGGTCTATTCAAGAATGGATTGAAACTGCTCATAATGAATTCATTCAAGCTCAGGCTTATTTAGATGAAATGAGCGATACCTTTAATAAGCTCTATGAGGAAGAGCGTATTAAACTTCCTTGTGATTTCAAATTACTAGATGACTGGGATAGAGATGTTGCAAGAATGACGAATAGAATTACAGTAGCTAACATCAATATTTTATTACGCTTTACACCGACACAATTTTTCTTAAAAAGTGCAGGAAAGTTATTCGGTAATATGCAAAAAAATCAATCTATGCTATCAAATAAATATAAACAATATATTGAAACAGAAGATTATACAGAAGTTGCTCAGATGATTTCAAAACAATTCTTCCTACAATTTGAAGTGTTTGAAGGTGCGCTAGAACGGGATATCATGATGTTCTTTAAAGACCCTCTTAGCATATTGAAACAAACCGTAGAAGCGGCCCAACTTGAAATACAAGAAGATGAGCAAACATTAACAAAGCTAAGAACGAACCCAGAAACTTATCATGATCCTTTAACACTCTTTAAATTGCAATTGTTACAACGAAAATTCATGTTAAATATCGACCAAAATAATGAACATATTGCTTCACAAGAAACAATAAATAAAACACCAACTGTTTAAATAAGAAAAACCAAGCAACTAATTCGCTTGGTTTTTCTTATTTTCAATCTACAATTTTCACATGTTCAAATGGATAATATATCGCCATGAACTTTCCTAATACTTCTGTTCTATCAATGAGCCCTAAGCCGTTCCTACTATCCCTACTAACTAAACGATTATCTCCCATCACAAAAATTTTATTTTTAGGAATTGTAATCGGTCCAAAATCTTCAGTTAAATTGATAAGTAATTTTTCTGCCTGTTTTTTATTATTCTTTAAATACTCTTCATTTTTCACTTGATGATTAACATATAATTGATCATTCTTCATCTCAATTACATCTCCTGGCAATCCAATAACTCTCTTCACGTAGAAATTATCTGTCTTCACGACAATAATATCCTCTCTCTCATAACTTTCAAATCTCTTTGCAAGTTTATTAATAATTACTTTATCTCCATCTTGTAACGTCGGCCTCATCGATGCTCCTTTTACAGTCGTAGGGAAAAACAAAAAGATTTTTGCCAAAAACACTAATAAACATGCAATTGCAATTATTTCAAAGAATTCACGCAAACGTTTTTTCTTTTGCATCATTCCACCATCTCATCATCTTTTTATTTTTATTATAAGTACTCCGACTAGTTAATTTCCACAAAATTCTGAATTATAACATTAGAATATTACAAATATAAAAATAATATTCCCTATAAATTCACTATTTTTATATACTATGTTTTCCATCTATCAAACAGGACTTTTCCTATGAAATTTATGCTTAAAAAGTATAAAATACTGCACAAATTAAACAAACAAATATAATAGCATAGCAATAAAAAAGATACTCTCAAAATAGTCTATCAACTATTTTTGAGAGTATCTTTTTATAATCCTACATATACAATACACATCTGCGCTGCGACATATGTAAACCAAATCCAAAGCGGTTCATACTTCAGTTTGCGCCCTCCGATATCTGTCACACCGATAATAAAATCAGAAATCACAAACAGTAAACCACCAAGTGCTGGTATCCACCATATTCCTATATTCTCGTAATATAAGGCGAATGCAAAACATGCCATTCCTCCAACCCACAAACCGTAAATTAGAGCGCCTATTGTAAAAAGTTTGTCTTGTTTTTCATTTCGAATAAAGAAAAACCACCCTATAATTAGAAAGAGTCCGTATACGAGTAAACCGATCCAAAAACCATTCCATGAAATACCTGTTTGTAAAAATGCTTTCACATAGAAACAATGTGCAAGAGCGAAAGTAACCATTCCTCCAATTAATCGATGACCAATTGGAATTAATCCTGCCATAAATAAATCCCCTACAGTTGATAAAGTCATACCGAGTGCAACCCACGTACTGTACTCAGCCGATGGATCTTGTAACCATATCCAAATTGCACTTCCTGTTAAAGAAAAACTAAGAATAAGACGAACGGCTAAAGGTAACGGCATATTATTTCTCGTTCTCTTCGTCTGTCCTATTGCATAAATTGCTCCCATTAAAAAAAGAATAATTTGCCCGACTAACACAATGTAAAGTACATTCATAATATGTTCTCCTCAATAAATGCTTTATTCTATCTTTTTTTCGTTACATATATCACATTCTCCTTTTTCTATGTAAAAAAAGAAGAACAATACTGTTCTTCCATTTTAATCGTTTTTCTGTTCTCTATGCTACTTGTTTTTCTTGCTCAACTTTCTTTTTAACCGGGTTACGATTTACTACAATAATTCCCGCTGCGACACACGCTAAACCAAATAGTACAAAGGAATGGATTGCTTCCCCTAAAATTAGACTTGATAGTAGTACACCAAAAACTGGTATAAAGAACATATACATTGAGACTTTCCCTACTTTGTTATACTTCATAATTGTATTCCATATACAGAATCCGGCTGCTGATAAGAACGATAAATATATGAGCATAAGTATTGCATGTAGATTAAATATGAATGGCATCATTCCAACTTGAGATGCACCTATACATAGCAACCCCATTGATCCGAAAATCATCTGATATGCTGTCATATACCCAATATCTAATGTTTTACTACCTTCTTTCGCTAATATGTTTCCATACGAATACATCATGGCTGCCCCAAGAAGTAATAAGCTACCTATTCCAAAATGAAATGATAAACTTCCATCACTCGGTACATTCACTAAAATCACACCGCAAAAACCGATAGCTACTCCAATTACTTTTCGCCTATTTAGAGCATCATCTTTATATAAAAAGTGTGCGAGTAAAATTTGAAAGAATGATGATGTTCCTGAAATAATCGCTCCTTCAATTCCTGAGCTGTAACTCATTCCAATATAAAAACATATATATTGAAGAAAAGTTTGAAACAAGCCAATTTGAACTAACTGCTTTCCTGTTCCTTTTTTGAACTTCATATCTTTTCCTAACGCTTTAAAAAATAATAAGAGCATTACACCAGATAAGAAAAAGCGATAGCCAGCAAATAATATTTGTTCCCCGACTTCTTGTGGCTGAATTCCAAGTTCAGCATAGCTTAATTTAATAAAGGGAAATGCGATTCCCCATAAAAATGTTGCTACTATTGCAGCAATAAACACGCCAATCGGATGGGTGAAAAATTTCTCTGTCTTCAACTTGATGTCTTCCTTTCCGACCTTTTTATGAACAATATTCATATATACCAAAGGAAATACGAAAACACAAGTTTTCAGTTTATCCCGCTATTCGCCGGGCAGTAAAACTCCCACCTCCAAATTCGGCTGGGGCAAAGAAGTTAAGTGGGAGCCCTGCTGCCCGTAAAAGCCCGATTGGCGAGGGCTAATAATCAGCGGGAGATGAACAAAACCCCCACTAATTAAAGTTTCACTTTATACTAAAACAAAAACATATCATCTAAGAAAAACATATGCTATACTATAGAATAATTACAATATAATAACTATTAAAACCAGATTCAACAGAAATGCTGCTATCCATTATGGATGGCAGCTTTCGTCGTTTTATAGGGGTTTCGATTTTGATTCTTTTTCTCAATAAGAATTCGGAAGGAGCGAGTATTAATGAACGCAGAAGTAAAAACATTACAAGCACAAAAAGATATTTCTCATCCCTCTTTATGGGATACATTAAAGAAACATTATGAACTTATATTTGCAATCGCATCTGGTATTTTTATTTTAGCTGGTTGGTTATTCACAAAAAATGATGCAATAAGTGCAGGTATTACTTTATATATCCTTGCTTATGTAGTTGGAGGATTTGCAAAAGCAAAAGAAGGTATTGAAGACACAATTGAAGAGAAAGAGCTAAATGTTGAAATGCTCATGATTTTTGCAGCTATCGGTGCCGCAGTTATTGGTTACTGGGCAGAGGGTGCTATTTTAATCTTCATCTTTGCATTAAGCGGAGCAATGGAATCTTATACATTAAGTAAAAGCCAAAAAGAAATTTCAGCGCTTCTTGATCTACAACCTGAAGAAGCATTACGTATTTCAAACGGAACTCCGGAACGTGTTCCAGTTGAACAATTACAAATTAACGATATTATTTTAATTAAGCCAGGTGAGCGTGTTCCTGCTGATGGCACAATTCATACTGGTGAAACAAATATTGATGAAGCTGCTATTACAGGAGAACCCATTCCGAATGAGAAAAAATTCGGCGATGGAGTATTTGCCGGCACTGTAAATTTACGTGGTGCTATTGAAGTTAAAATTACGAAGCCGAGCGATCAAACATTATTCCAAAAGATTATTCGTCTCGTTCAAAGTGCACAAAGCGAAAAATCCCCATCACAACTATTCATCGAAAAATTTGAAGGAACATACGTAAAAGGTGTACTACTTGTTGTTGCGCTTATGATGTTTGTTCCTCATTTCTTACTTGATTGGAGTTGGAATGAAACGTTTTATCGCGCGATGATCTTACTTGTAGTCGCTTCTCCTTGTGCGCTAGTTGCAGCCATTACACCGGCAACTTTATCAGCAATTTCAAACGGAGCGAGAAACGGTATTCTCTTTAAAGGTGGTATTCATTTAGAACGTCTAGCTTCAGTAAAGGCGATTGCCTTTGATAAAACAGGAACATTAACACAAGGAAAACCTACTGTAACAGATGTATATGTTCGAGAAGGCATAGCAGAAAGTGAAGTACTTTCTATTACAGCAGCGATTGAAAGTCACTCTACACATCCTTTAGCAGAAGCGATTGTTAAATATGCAAAACATGCTTACGACATTACGATAAAAAAACCAGAAAACGTTGAAGATGTAACTGGTTTTGGATTAAAAGGAATATTAGAAAACAAATCTTATAAAATTGGTAAAGCTGATTTTATTGGAGAAGAAACAAAGACATTTCATAATGGCATTTCTGCTTCACTTGAAAAAGAGGGGAAAACGGTCGTTTATATTAGTGATGAGGATGGTATTCTTGGACTGATCGCTTTAAAAGATACCCTTCGCCAAGAAACGATAGCGGCTATTCGTGATTTGCAAAGCATTGGTGTCGAAGCAATCATGATTACTGGTGATAATGAAGAAACAGCAAAAGCAATTGCCAATGAAAGTAATATAAAAGAATATTACGCATCATGTTTACCGGAAACAAAAGTTGAAACGATAAAGCAGTTAAAAGAAAAGTACGGCATAGTCGCCATGGTTGGAGATGGTATAAACGATGCACCTGCACTCGCTACTTCTAGTATTGGTGTTGCAATGGGTGAAGGAACAGACGTAGCATTAGAGACTGCAGACGTTGTTCTTATGAAAAACGAATTATCTCGTCTCTCTCAAGCAATCCGTTTATCAAAACGAATGAACCGTATTGTGAGGCAAAACGTTATCTTCTCTTTAGCTGTCATTGCAATGCTGATTTGTTCTAATTTCTTGCAGTTTTTAGCTCTTCCATTCGGTGTTATTGGACATGAAGGAAGTACCATTCTTGTAATCTTGAATGGCTTACGATTATTAAAAGGAAATAAGTAACGGGTCCCTGATAAAGGACCCGTTTTTTTTAATGGTAGCTATTGTGACCGTTCGCACTACTGCTCGTTTTATGCTTTGGATGCGAACTGCTCTTTTGTTTATTATTACTTTTATTATTGTGGTTCTTCTTATTATTACTCATGAAATATCCCCCCTGTTCCCTTTTATTATGGAACAAGAGCTCATTTTTCATTACGGGAATTATTGTCACCCGTTCTATAATGATGGAGTAAACCATTAATTTCACCGCCAAGTAAAATTACCCACGCAGTTAAGTAAAACCATAACATTAAAATAATGATACCACCGAGACCACCATATGTATTAGCGTAATTTGCAAATTTATCTACATAATAGGCAAATGAGTACGATACCACAATCCATCCTACAGTAGCAAATATTGCTCCCGATATGACTTCTCTTCGCTTTAATTTCCGATCAGGCGCAAATGTATATAAAAAGCTAAACAAAGCGATTAAGACAAAGAAACTTGCTACTAAACGCGTAATACTCCAAACATAAGAAAAACTATCCGATAAACCAATTGCTTTAAACACGGCTGCCCCAATCACTTGTCCAAATACTGGAACGATTAGTGCAAACACAATCATAAAAATTATCGCTAACGTGAACACGATAGATAAAGCTCTTGTTTTAATAAAAGAACGGGTTTCTGTTACATCATAAGCACGGTTAAAAGCGTTCATAACCGCATTCACCCCGTTTGAAGCAAACCATAACATCGATAGTAAACCGAATGATAATAAACCACCATTTTGTTCGTTTACAACTTTATCTACGTTTACTTCAATTAAGTTCATCGCATCTTCTGGTACGTACGGTTCTAATAAATTGAGCACACTTTCTGTTTGAAGGTCAATAAAGCCAAGAAGCGTAATTAAGAAAACAAGCCCAGGGAAAATCGCAAGCAAGAAGAAATAAGCGAGCTGTGCTGCTAAGCCCGCTACATCATCGCGCATCGTCCGGTCATATAAATCTTTCCCAAACGAAAAAGTGCGATTTCTTTTTGCTTTTTCTAGAAATTTCCTCATATTTTTTAGACGCTTTTCTTCTCTTCTTTATTTTGCTTTAGCTCAATGTATGCTTCAGTTTTTTTTTCCTCTGCATTTGAGTCTTTCATAAATAATTCACGCGCTTCTTTCATACCACCATCTTCAGCTACCACTGGCTCTTCTTCTGCTTTAAGCTCATCTACCTTTGGAGATACAGCTTGAATTTCAATCGTTTCCGGCTTTTCTACTGGCACGATTTTTTTCTTACTAAAAATTTCTTTCGTTTCTTTTAACGTTTCTACAACAGACGGCGTCAATTTTTTGATTTCTGCTACTTTCGCTTTCACTACATTAAAATCAGCAAGTTCGCGTCCTTTATCTGTAACAGTTTGCACTTTTTCTTTTATCTTCGCATTTTCACCAATTTCAATCATCTTTGTTTTTGCTTTTTCTGCCGTGTTTTTTACTTTTTCACGGTTTTCTTTCTTTAACATAGATACAGCTACACCTGCAGCTACACCAATCGCAATGTTTCGAGCAATATTATTTTTCTTTGCCATATTCCTTCACCCTTTCATTTCTTATATTAGAAAGTATTACTTTCTAAGCTTCCTCATATTCCTTGTTCATTTCGAATGAAAGCTACTAGCTTTGCACACCCTTCTGTTACAAGGTCATACACTTCTTGGAAGTTCCCTGTAAAGTAAGGGTCAGGAACGTCTGTCCAGCCACCGTCTGGAACAAAATCGGACAGTCTACCAATATAGCCTCCAGTTTTACCAAAACTTTTTAAATCCGCTATATTCTTGTTGTCCATGGCAATAATATAATCAAACTTTGTTAAGTCTTCTTTTTCTACTTGGCGTGCTTTAATTCCTTCAAAAGAGACTTCATTTTCTTTTAAAATTTTTTTTGTTCCTTTATGTGGTGGATGACCAATATGCCAATCTCCAGTTCCTGCAGAATCAATGACAATTTTCTCTTCGAGTCCCTCTTTTACGACAAGATCCCGAAAAATTGCTTCTGCCATTGGAGAACGACAAATGTTCCCAAGACAAACAAACAATACTCGGACCATATTTTTGTTTCTTCCTTTCTTGGTGCAGTTCTTGCTATATACTTATATAGTATAAACAACCAATTATTAATTATAAAGGAAATCCCTACTAATTTAATAGGATTGAAAAGTTTCATTAACGAAAATGATAAAAAAATGTTAAGATAACCTTATGTTATTTTAAAGGGGGACACTTCGGTGGATTTATCCGTAAAATCAGAAGTAAACGTTGAATATATGGTAGAAGCTATTAAAGAAAAATTACGTATGGTTAATGCTGGAGCAATGAGAGCTGCTAGTTTTAACGAAGAAATGTACGAGGACTTACGTGACATTTATGAGCACGTTATGAAACGTGAAACATTCAGTATTAGTGAAATGCAAGCTATTACTGAGGAATTAGGTACATTAATTAAAAAATGACAAAGAGCCTCACGTATTCGAGGCTCTTTTAATTTCAACAAATTCATGACAACTCTTCTCTTTTCCTCCTCACATTCTAAATTACTGTACAATGAAAGTAGAACCTCACCTTAGATTTTTTCTCCATACATACTACTCTAAAAAAATTGCCACACTACCATTGCTAACTGTTTTTACTGGAGGTGCTTACTTATGAGCAATTGGTACAGTAAGACGAAAAATCAAACATTAATCGACCTAGAAACAAATGAACAACACGGTTTAACAGATAAAATCGTAAATGAACGTTTAAAGCAATATGGTTCTAATGAATTAGCTACCAAGCAAAAACGTACTTTATGGCAGCGCGTTTTCGCCCAAATTAATGACGTCCTCGTATATGTCCTTATTATCGCTTCCCTTATTTCCGCCTTTGTAGGTGAATGGGCCGATGCAAGTATTATCGCGCTCGTTGTAGTTTTAAATGCTGTTATCGGTGTAATCCAAGAATCGAAAGCGGAACAGGCTTTAGAAGCATTGAAAAAGATGGCAACACCTAAAGCTATCGTAAAGCGAGATGGTGAACTAAAAGAGATTCCATCTGAGCACGTCGTTCCAGGTGATATCGTTATGCTTGATGCTGGGCGGTATATACCATGTGATTTACGGCTTATCGAAACTGCTAATTTAAAGGTTGAAGAATCTGCTCTAACTGGTGAATCTGTCCCCGTTGATAAAGATGCAGTCTACCATCCTTCCATGCAAAGTGATGAACAAGTACCGTTAGGCGATCAAAAAAACATGGCTTTTATGTCGACGCTAGTAACATACGGACGTGGCGTCGGCGTTGCTGTTGAAACTGGGATGCACTCACAAATTGGTAAGATTGCTACCCTTTTACATGAAGCAGACGATGATATGACACCACTTCAAAAAAGCTTAGCACAAGTAGGAAAATATTTAGGCTTTGTCGCTGTAGCTATTTGTGCTACTATGTTTCTCATCGGTTTTTTACAAGGACGAGATACTTTAGAAATGTTTATGACCGCAATTAGTTTAGCTGTTGCAGCCATTCCAGAAGGCTTACCAGCTATCGTTTCCATCGTTCTTGCAATTGGTGTTCAGCGTATGATTAAACAAAACGTTATCATTCGTAAACTACCAGCTGTTGAAGCTCTCGGTTCTGTCACAATTATTTGTTCAGATAAAACAGGTACATTAACTCAAAATAAAATGACTGTTACTCACTTTTATAGTGATCGCACATACGACCAGCTAGAAAATTTGAATGTAAATAATGATGCACACCGTCTATTATTAGAAAATATGGTTTTATGTAACGATGCTTCTTACGGTACCGACTCACAAACAGGGGATCCTACAGAAATTGCCCTTCTTGTTGCCGGAAGCTCTTTTAACATTCAAAAAGATCCGTTAGAAAATGCACATGAACGCGTTAACGAACTCCCTTTCGATTCAGATCGTAAAATGATGTCAACCGTGCATACATACGATGAAAGCTACTATAGCATGACGAAAGGTGCTATTGATAAACTCTTACCTCACTGCACCCATATCTTTATAAATAACAAAATCGAGGTCCTAACAGATTCTGATAAAAATCAAATATTAGACGCTGCCGGGGCAATGTCTCAAGAAGCTTTAAGAGTACTTTCATTCGCATTTAAACAATACAATTCAAGCGATGTGGATATAAATCATCTCGAAGAAAATCTCATCTTTATCGGTCTTGTCGGTATGATTGATCCACCACGTACAGAAGTAAAAGATTCCATTACAGAGTGTAAAAAAGCTGGTATTCGTACAGTTATGATTACTGGCGATCATAAGGATACCGCCTTTGCAATTGCCAAAGAACTTGGTATCGCTGAAGAAAAATCTGAAATTATGCTTGGAACTGAATTAGATAACATTCCAGATACAGAACTAGCAAGTAAAATTAACCACTTAAATGTATTCGCTAGGGTCTCTCCAGAACATAAAGTGAAGATTATAAAAGCATTACGTGCTAAAGGAAATATCGTTTCCATGACTGGTGACGGTGTAAATGATGCTCCATCTTTAAAACAAGCAGACGTTGGAGTAGCAATGGGAATTACAGGAACAGATGTCGCAAAAGGCGCAGCAGATGTAGTTTTAACAGACGATAACTTCTCATCTATTGTGAAAGCTGTTGAAGAAGGAAGAAATATTTATCGTAATATTAAAAAGTCTATTCTCTTCCTACTCTCTTGTAACTTCGGCGAAATTATAGCTCTCTTTTTAGCTATTTTACTCGGCTGGGCAACACCACTACGCCCTATTCACATTTTGTGGGTAAATTTAATTACAGATACACTGCCTGCATTATCACTCGGTGTTGATCCTGAAGATCCAGATGTGATGAAGGAAAAACCACGACATGCGAAAGAAAGCTTATTTAGCGGCAGCGTTCCTTTTCTTATTTTCAATGGGGTTGTAATTGGACTTCTTACTTTAACAGCCTTTATCGTTGGGGCAAAGCTCTATACAGGAGATACAAATTTATTTCCTCTCTTCCCAGATCAAATTGATGAAGACGCTCTATTACACGCTCAAACGATGGCATTTGTCGTTCTTAGTTTTTCTCAACTCGTTCATTCATTTAACTTACGTTCAAGAACGAAATCAATTTTTTCAATTGGGATATTTACAAATAAATATTTAGTTTTCTCCCTTCTTATCGGTGTTCTTATGCAAGTTTGTATCATTTCCATCCCACCTCTTGCCAATATATTCGGTGTGCATGCATTAACAATGCGAGATTGGGGATTTGTTCTCTTGTTAAGTATCATTCCGCTTGTTGTGAATGAAATCATTAAATTAGTTAAGAGAAACTAAAAGGCAATGAGGACTGTTCCTCATTGCCTTTTCTTTATCCTTGTAATTCTTTTTTGATATTCTCTGTTAATGTAGCCATACGCTTACGACTTTCTTCACGCTCACGTTTATTTTGCTCTTCAATTTGTTGTGTTTCTTGCATACCTCTTGAAATAATGTTCCAAGTTTCCTCAAGTGTTTCCATCTTAATACTAGAAGAACCTGATAATCTCGCTACTTCCACACTTTGAGTTGCGATATTTTGTGCATTTTTCTTAAGTAATTCATTTGTACGGCGATCAAGTTCCGCCATAGAGTCCGCAACAAGCTTTTGACGTTTCGCATTTACCGCTTGAATGATACCATTTTTAAAGATAGGAATCGTTGTAATAAATGCTGTATTGATTTTACCGATTAATTTATTGTTACCGCGTTGAATCATACGAATTTGTGGTGCTGTTAATAGAGCAACCATACGTGCTTTTTCTAAATCATCAATACGCTGTTCTAAAATTTCAACAGAGTTTTTAAGCGATTCTAATTCAATACCCGCTAACTGATCATTATTACGTATGCGCTCTTCGTACATCGGAACTAACTCTGTATTTAAACGCTCTAATAACATTTCCCCTGCTACTACGTATTTTTCTAAGTCTAAATAATACTTTAAGTTTTGCTCATATAAACCATCTAACGTACCAATTGATTTTTTCATTTCATCTTGATACTTCGTAATTTCTACGTATACTTTATCCATTTCGCGACCCATCGTCTGATACTTACTAAAGATTTGTTCAATCATTTTATCTGCTTTTTTGAACATACGTGAGAAGAAACCACTTTTCTCTTCCGCAAAGTCTTTACTATCAAATCTGTCCATAATTTTACCGAGCTGCTTTAATAATTCACCAGAGTCTTCTACTTTCGATAAAGACATTGTATGTAAAATTTGATCAGCGAAACGTGAAATTTCCATAGAAGGTTCTTTTCCGAGTTCAATTAATTCTAATTGATCTTTAATGTCTACTGCGTTATAAATACGTTGCACTTCTGCATCTTGTCTAAGTTGCAAGCGAACATCTTGTGCGGTTTGCTCATTCAATTCTATTTTCGAATCTAGTACGACTGGGTTATTCATATGGTATTCTCCCTTTCCTTATAAAAATGGACGAAATAGTCCTTTTATTGTTTGTGATAAATTTTTATAGGCTGATGAACCATGAAATTCAAGATCGAAATTAACTTCTTCAAGCCAATGTGAATCAAATGCTCCTGATTGAATATACGGTTCAATATCGTTTCTCCCCGTTGGATTAAAGTGGAATACATCTACTCCAATTTGATTTAAAAATAGTAATAACACAGCATCAGAACGACTTAATTCTCCGCTCTTCTCATTATTAAATATAACAATTTTCGGTACTTCTTGCGAATAATCAAATTTCTCAAGCTGCTCTAAAATGTTCGGTGGTATTTGAGAGAGTTGTGCGAAAACATACAGCGCTACATCTTGTTTCGTCTCTTTCGCAATTGGTTTACACATTTCACTTTCACACGTATGGATCATTGCTTCTGCAATACCATGTTGTAATCCTTCTGGTAAACGCTTATGCGGCCACCAATGGCTGTTCATAATTAAATCCGGATGTAACTTTCCCCCGCGGTCCAATGCATCTCGATAATGATATTGGAAATTCGCTTTTTGTTCTTTCGTAAACGGGAATGTATTAATTAATAAACTGTTATCAAATGATGTAATAGCCTTTAATCGCTGAAAATATTCTTTATCATTCTTTGAAACGCCTGATATTTTTGCAAATAAAGAAGGAATATAAATATGCTTATTTTCAACAAAGAATGTTGGACGTACAAATGCCTTTTCTTTCGTAATTAAAAAGAGTTCATCGTACGTCGTTTTGAGCGTACGGGCTACAGGTGTATACGAACGGAATTGCCACGGTTTGTATAATAATGAATTATCATGGTGAAGTACTTGCTCGATTTCTTTTGAAGCTTGATAAGCTACTGTTGCGACGCGTTCACGACGCCGATCAGGAAATGGTTCCAATGAAATACGTCCTGAATGAGATACGACAAAGGTCTTTCCTTCCTCATCTACACTCTCAAATCCATCTTTTCCTTCTGGGTGATAATAAAGCACATCACAGCCGAGCATAATAAGAAAGTATAAGAAATATATACGACTCTCCGTCGCATCACCGTACCAAACGATACGTGGCATTTGCTTCTTATAATTAATTGTAGAAAACCACTTTGCTACGTAATTTTCACTTAATTTAATCATATCGATTAAGAAACGCCGGAATCCTTCTGTTTTTAAAGATTGATTATGTTGTTTCTCATACAATTTCAATACAGAAATAAACGTCGTATGTATATAATGCTGTAAATCAGGATTGTCTACTTGTGGTAATAGTTGTTTTCCAGACAAATGTGCTACAAGCCTATTGACGGTAAGTCCATTCGGCGCTTCTTGATGTAATGCAAAAACTTCTTGAATATGGCGCAGTTTTTCGGGATCAATCACCTTATTTAAATTTTGTTCATGCAAAACCTCGATCCCTTTTGCTTCACTATAATCAAATAGCCCGTTGAAATATTCATCTACATCATTAGGTACACCAAGAATGCGACTTGCTATGTAACTAAATTTCATCTCATTCTCTGTCAGTTCATATTGTGGACGTTTTTCTAAAAGCGCTTCAAATTGCTTTAAATCTGATTCTTCTTTTAATGCACATGGTTGAAGTGTAAAACGTGAAAACACAACAGTTCACCTCCAAAAACATTTACGTTTTTTCTAAAGTTTCTCTTCTATTATAAACTATTTTTAGTTATAAAAAATGGGCGCTCGCATAACGAGCAAACCCATTTCAATTATTTATGTTCACTTTTAGTAGCTGCAACTTCTTCTTTAGCTTGTCCAGAATTCTTCATGTAGTGAAGTATAAACGTTGCTCCAAACGCTATAACTAAAATAATAAAGAACAGCGTATGACTTACTTCAATATGAATGACAGACAGTAGCATTTTTGCTGCAATAATTAAAATTAAAATATATGCTGTCGTTTCAAGTTCTGGAATACGCTCTAACAATTTTAAGAATACGCCAGCGATACCACGCATCATTAAAATACCGAGCATTCCACCTAATAGTAAAATCCAAACTTCATTCGATACACCAAATGCAGCAAGTACACTATCTACAGAGAATGCGATATCCATTAATTCAACCATCGCAACCGTCCCCCAGAAAACACCGAACATTCTGAAGAGAATACTGTTTTGGTTCATACCATGGGCTTCCGCTTCTTCTGAATTGCCTTTTCTTTTATCAATGAAATATTTAATTGATAGCCAAGCTAAGTAAAGCGCACCTAACACTTTTACCCAGGCCAATTTAATTAAGAACATTCCGATTCCAATTGCAATAAAACGGAATACATAAGCTCCAATCAGTCCATAGAATAATGCTTTTTTTCGTTTTTCTTCTGGAAGATGTTTTACCATTACTGCTAATACGAGTGCATTATCGGCAGATAATAAGCCTTCAAGTACAACAAGTGTACCTATTAACCCCCAAGATACTGGATCTTGTAACACTTTAATCCACATGTCCAAGTCGAAAAACTGAGCATACGTATCAAGGATTCCTTGCAAAATACTCATCTTACCTTTATCCCCTATTCTTTGCTAGATTTATAGAAAGGTCAAAAAAAGGAAACGAATGTCGTTTCCCTTCTTATGCATCCAAGCCATACGCTTTTACAAGCGCACCTAATCCACCTTGGAATCCGCTTCCTACTGCACTAAACTTCCACTGTCCATTATGACGATATAATTCACAAAAGACAACTGCTGTTTCAATGGAGAAATCTTCCCCTAAATCAAAACGAAGAACTTCTTCGTTTGTTTCTTCATTTGCTAAACGAACGAATGCATTTGCAACCTGTCCAAAGTTTTGATTACGGCCTTCACCATCATAAATTGTAACTGTAATAGCAATTTTATGAACATCTGCTGGAACCTTTTTCAAATCGACAACAAGTTGCTCATCATCACCGTCACCTGCACCTGTACGGTTATCTCCTGTATGTAAAACTGATTCACAAGGAGACTGTAAATTATTATAGAAAATAAAATCAGTTTCCTTCGTACATTTCCCGTTCGCATCTAATAAAAAGGCAGATGCATCTAAATCGAAATCAGATCCACCATCATAAGATTTAATATCCCATCCAAGACCAATTACTGCTCTTGATAAACCTGGGCTTGTTTTAGCTAAATCTATTTTCTGTCCTTTTTGCAATTGAATAACCATATATATTCACCTCTATATTTTAATTTTTAAAAATATATCCATCAGTAAATACGCGTTTCACTGATGGATATATAAATCTATTACTCTACATCTAAACCAAAGTTATTACATAGAGAACCTAATCCACCTTGGAATCCACTTCCGATTGCATTGAATTTCCATTCACCTGCGTGACGGTATAATTCGCTTACTACTACAGCTGTTTCAATAGAGAAATCTTCTCCTAAATCGTAACGAATTAATTCTGCATTCTTTTCTTCATCCATAATACGTACGAAAGAATTAGAAACTTGTCCGAAGTTTTGGCTGCGGCCTTCTCCATCATAAATTGTAATTGTGAAACAAATACGCTCAATGTTAGCAGGAACATTTTTTAAGTCTATTTTAATTGTTTCATCGTCGCCTTCACCTTCGCCTGTACGGTTATCTCCTAAATGCTCTACAGCACCATTCGCACCTTTTGGATTATTATAGAAGACGAAATCCTCTGCTCCTGAAACTTTACCGTTAGCACCTACTAAGAAGATACTAACATCTAAATCGAAATCGTTTTGTCCATCATAACGATTCGTATCCCAACCAAGTCCTACAAGAACTTTCGAAAGACCTGGATTTGTTTTTGTTAAGTCTACCTTTTGTCCTTTTTTCAATGAAATAGATGCCATATTATACTATTCCTCCTTGGTTTATTTTATTGGTAACGTGATACAATCTCACTTAAGTTTTTATCTTGTGTTCCTTCTCCCACTGCTGAAAACTTCCATTCGTTTCCATGTCGGTACATTTCACCTGCAATTAAAGTCATTTTGCCAGCATAATTATCTGACAAGTTATAACGCGCTAATTCTTCACCTGTTTGTGGGTTTTGAATACGAATATATGCATTGCGAATCATCCCAAAATCTTGACGACGATTTACACAGTCATAAATATTTACAACGAATACTAGACGATTAATACGGCTCGGAACTTTATGTAATTCTACGAAAATTGTTTCGTCGTCACCAGCGCCTTCACCTGTTAAATTATCTCCTGAATGAATGATACTACCACAAGTAGAAAGTTTGTTGCCGAAGTAAACTAAATCATTTTTGTTTAAAAAACGATCCCCTTCTAACATAACAACTGATGCATCACAATCTACATTTGGTTTACTTCCAAATAATGAAGACAGAAATCCACCTGATTGCCCAATTGGATCCCAGCCTAAGCCAACCTGCATTTTCGCTACTCTAGGTTGTCCTTTCGTTAAATCAATCTTTTGTCCTTTTTCTAAAATAATAGGCATGAAGTTTCTTCCTTTCTACAAAGCATTTTCCAACTCGGAAAACATTGTATTCTTCTCTTATATTGTAGCATTATTTATCTAATGAGAAAAAGGATAAATTCTCAATTATATGAAAACAGATACTATATTTATTTATACTGATGTAATAAGTGGTAAATAGAGCCAATCATTCCTGCACAATTACCGCTTTGCGCAAGTTTAATCTCACAATTACTATAAATCTCTTGATTTAAGTATGTTCCTATCTCTTCCTTCACTTCATTTAAGAAATCATCGCCTCTTTCAGTAATTCCCCCACCAATAATAATCATTTTCGGATTAAAAATATAAGCAAGATTGCTAATACCAATCGCCAAATGTTTAAAGAAAATCTTCACGGCTTGAGTAACACCGCTATCACCCTTATCATATAATTCGAAAATTATTTTACCATCCCACTCCTTTTTACCTTTATATCTTCGTACAAGATGAATTAATCCCGAAATTGAGGCAACCTCCTCAAAAGTTTTCCCTTCTATTAACATGTTCCCCCATTCCCCAGCGCCAAACAAATGTCCACGGTATAATTCTCCATTTATAACAATTGCTCCACCAATGCCAGTTCCAAGCGTAAGCATAATAAAATCGCTTTCTCCCCTTCCTGTACCTTTCCATTTCTCTCCTAAGGCTGCACAATTAACATCATTTTCAATAGATACAGGAACTTTTAATACTTCTTGTAATCTCTCAACAATAGAAATATTAGCATAACGCGGAATATGATCCACACCTCCCGTTATAACTCCTTTATCAATATCAACAATTCCCGCTGTACTAATACCAATTCCGGAAATAGTATATTCAGTCATTAACTTTTTTGATAAATATATAAGCTTTTGAACAATTTGTTCCCCGCCCAAGTGAATTTCTGTCGGGGCCTTTTTATGTATTAGTACTACACCTATTTCTGAAACAATTCCATATTTAATTTGCGTACCACCAATATCAAATGCAATATATTCTTTCATCCGTTGCCACTTCCTCTACTGTTATGAGTGTAAATTCTCCATCACTCTACTGTTTGCAAGGAATTTACATTAACTCTTTTCTCCTTTTAGAAATACACCACCTTTTTCTATATATAGTTTTTTTTGCATAAAACTCTTTTTCCTATGAAATATTACAAAGGGGTGTATTTTAGATGGAACAATAATTTTTTCTTCAGGAGGAAAACAATGACAAAAATATTCATTTTAGCATCAACACTTTCTTTATCCTTTTTTAGTGGCTTAAATATTGGTAATGCTGCAACTGAAAACTTCAATCCAATAACAAACGCTATTGTACAAAATAACGATAATTTAGCAGAAGGTAATTCAAAAGATAATAATAAACCTCCAGGAAACAATGGCTCTCAGGACGATAGTGGTTCTGACGGCAACGGCTCTGGTGGCAGTGGTTCTGGCGGCAATGGTTCTGGTGGCAGTGGTTCTGGCGGCAATGGTTCTGACGGCAACGGTTCTGGTGGCAGTGGTTCTGGTGGCAACGGTTCTGGCGGCAGTGGTTCTGACGGCAACGGTTCTGGCGGCAGTGGTTCTGACGGCAACGGTTCTGGTGGCAGTGGTTCTGGTGGCAACGGCTCTGGTGGCAGTGGTTCTGGCGGCAATGGTTCTGGCGGCAATGGTTCTGGTGGCAGTGGTTCTGGCGGCAATGGTTCTGACGGCAACGGTTCTGGTGGCAGTGGTTCTGGTGGCAACGGTTCTGGCGGCAGTGGTTCTGACGGCAACGGTTCTGGCGGTAACGGCTCTGGTGGCAGTGGTTCTGGTGACAATGGCTCTGGCGGCAGTGGTTCTGGTGGCAGTGGTTCTGGTGGCAGTGGCTCCGGTGGCAACGGTTCTGGTGGCAGTGGTTCTGGTGACAATGGTTCTGGTGGCAATGGTTCTGGTGGCAACGGTTCTGGTGGCAGTGGCTCCGGTGGCAACGGTTCTGGTGGCAGTGGTTCTGGTGGCAGTGGTTCTGGTGACAATGGCTCTGGTGGCAATGGTTCTGGTGGCAGTGGCTCCGGTAGCAATGGTTCTGGTGGCAGTGGTTCTGGTGGCAGTGGCTCTCAGGGTGGCAACCGTGTTAAAGGCGACAGTAGTTCTCAAGGTGGTAATGGCTCTCAGGGTGGCAACCGTGTTAAAGGCGATAGCGGCTCTCAAAGCGGTAACGCAAAAGATAATGCAACAAAACAAGGCAATAAGCTGCCTAATACTGCAACGCGTTATCCTGCATCTATTTTAATTGGTCTTTCGACATTCCTAATTGGTGTGTTACTATTTATTCGTCGTAAAAACGCAAAATAAAAAAATCATCCTTCCATCTAAAAATACATGAAACAGATTATAAAATGAAACTTTAATCAGTGGGGATTTTGTTCATCCCCCACTGATTATTAGCCTTCACCAATCGGGCTTTTACGGGCAGCAGGGCTCCCACCTAACTTCTTAGCTCCAGCCGAATTTTGAAGTGGGAGTTTTACTGCCTGGCAAATAGCGGGATAAAACTAAAAAGGACTTTGATTGCATTTTATTATGCAATCAAAGTCCTTTTTGTCATCTAGTAGAAAAAGTATTAATACGCTTTTCCCCAATACACCATCTGCTTCGCTTTTTTACTACAGCAAATACATTCGTCAGCTAAACTTTCTTGTTCGAACGGAATACAACGTGAAGATACTCCAACTTCTTCTTTTAATTTTTCTTCACAAGCTAGTTCTCCACACCACATCGCTTTAATAAAACCTTGCTTTTCATCAGCCGCTTTTTTCATCTCTTCGAAATTCGTCACACTATACGTATTCTCATCGCGAAATACTTTTGCTTTGCTAAATAAAGAATGGTGAATTTCCTCAAGTAGTGCTGGAATGCGTTCTTCTAATTGATCCATTGATATAAATTCTTTTTCTTTCGTATCTCGCCTTACAAGTACAACTTGATTCTTTTCAATATCCTTTGGACCAACTTCTAATCTAATTGGAACACCCTTCATTTCATACTCATTAAATTTCCAGCCAGGTGTTTTATTGCTAGCATCTATTTTTACACGTGCAACCTTCTGAATACGTCCTTGCAACTCTGTTGCTTTTTCTAACACACCTTCTTTGTGCTGAGCAATAGGAACGATAACAACTTGTACTGGAGCGACTTTCGGTGGCATTACAAGTCCGTTATTATCGCTATGAACCATAATAAGTCCACCTATCATTCTTGTTGATACACCCCAAGATGTTTGATGTACGTATTGCCATTTACCGTTATGGTCTAAAAACTTAATATCAAATGCTTCAGAGAAATTCGTTCCAAAGTTATGAGATGTTCCTGTTTGAAGTGCTTTTCCATCATGCATTAAACTTTCAATCGTATAAGTTGCCTTCGCTCCTGCAAACTTTTCTTTTTCTGTTTTTTGCCCTTTAATAACCGGAATCGCTAAATACTCTTCACAAAAAGCAGCATATAGATTTAAAATATTTAATGTTTCAATTTGAGATTCTTCTGCCGTTTCATGAATCGTATGACCTTCTTGCCATAAAAATTCAGTTGTACGAAGGAATGGTCTCGTCGTCTTCTCCCAACGAACTACTGAACACCACTGGTTATATAACTTTGGTAAATCATTATATGATTGAACAATTTTTGAAAAATGCTCACAGAATAGAGTTTCAGATGTAGGGCGTATACAAAGTCTTTCCGCCAATTTCTCATCTCCGCCATGAGTAACCCACGCTACTTCAGGAGCAAATCCTTCAACATGATCTTTCTCTTTTTGTAATAAACTCTCTGGAATAAACATTGGCATGTACACATTTTCATGACCAGATTCTTTTAATTTTTCATCCATCACTTTCTGCATATTTTCCCATAATGCATAACCGTATGGACGTAAAATCATACAACCTTTCACACTTGAATAATCAACAAGCTCCGCTTTTTTTACAATATCGGTATACCACTGAGCAAAGTCTTCTTCCATTTTCGTAATGGCTTGTACTTGTTCTTTTACCATAGTTATTCTTCCTCCTTTAGAAAATAGAAAAAGCCCGCGTCCCCAAATAGGGACCGAGCTTTGTCGGCGTTACCACCCTGATTCATACACAAAAAAATTGAGTATGCTCTCTTTTTGATAACGGGAATTTCCCGCTGCATATGCAGAACTCAAAGGTAGGTTCCATATCGCCTCTTTAAGAATCTTCCAGCCAAAAGGATTCTCTCTCTGCAAAAAGGTAAGACATGTACTATTCCTTTTTCATCGTTATAACAAAATAAATTTGTTGAATATCATAATATATATTTTATTTCAAAACAAGAGCCAATTTTCTTATTTTTATACATTATTTTCAATTATCACTGTTTTATACGTAACTTTTCCGAACTATTTTTACAAGTTGATGAGCAACCATACCAATTAGTGTACCAATTAAAACGAAGAAACAAATAAATCCGTATCCCATTCCTTCCCAACCACCAATAGCGATCATTGTTACAGGAAAGAGAGCTAAACAAAGAAGTACTAAACTAAGTGCAAATATAATATCAAACTGTTTGTCTGGAAAACGTTTCTTTAGTAAATATGACATAAAAAATACAAGGAGAACGGTGACTCCACCAATGATGTAAAAGATACCAAATCCATCTAGCCAATCCATAGTATTCCCTCCTTCCATTCATTCCCTTATACTTATTATATGTTTAATTTTTCTGAAAATAAATAACAAAATTTTATTCGAAAATATATTTTTATTACCAGGTATTAATAGTAATATATAAAAATAGGTTTTATATAATCAGGAGGGAAACTTTATGGATAAAGCATTAACAAATCGCGTCATTATTTTATCTTTCGACTGCTTATCAGCTTTAGATTTTCCTATATTACAAAAACTACCTAATTTCCAAACTTTAATAAACAGGGGCGCGATTGCGAAAAAAGTGGAGCCAATTTATCCTTCTGTAACATATCCAAGCCACTCAACAATCGTAACCGGTAATTATCCTAATAAGCATGGCGTTGTCAGCAATACATTACTTCAACCAGGACGTGATTCACCAGATTGGCATTGGTATCGAAAGTCCATTAAAGGAACAACTTTATATGATGAAGCACGCAAAGCAAATTTAACGACAGCAGCCCTTCTATGGCCTGTTACTGGAAGAGCAAATATCAATTACAATTTACCAGAAATTTTTCCAAATAGAGCGTGGCAAAATCAAATTTTAGTTTCATTATTTAGCGGTAGCCCGCTATATCAATTAGATTTAAATCGTCGTTTCGGCCATATACGAAATGGATTGTCACAGCCTGAGCTTGATGATTTCGTCCTTGCTTCTGCCGTACATACAATCCAGACGAAAAAGCCTAATGTTATGTTTATACATTTTACTGATTTAGATACGCAAAGACATTACCATGGCTTCGAGTCCGAGGAAACAGTAGCTGCAATCCATAGACACGACGAACGCCTTGGAAAAATTATTCATGCATTAAAAGAAAGCGGGATATACGAAGAAAGTACAATTATTGCACTTGGCGATCATAGCGCTTTAAGTGAAAACAAAGCAATCCAATTAAATGTCCTATTTCGTCAAAAAGGACTTATATCCGTAAATAAAAGTGGCAAGTTACTAGATTGGAAAGCTTATTGCCAAAGCTGTGATGGATCTGCCTACGTACATGTAAGAGATAAAAATGATACTGAAACGATTAAAGAGATTCAACTTCTTCTTGAAGGACTTCTTCAGGATAAACAAAATGGAATTGAATTTATTCTGCACGATGAAGATGCAAAAGAACGTGGTGCTGATGGTAATTGCTTATTTATGCTAGAAGCCATGGAAGGTTATTACTTCATTGAAAATTATACAGGTGATTTCATAAAAGAAATTACTAAAAAAGATGTTACTTCTAGTAAGAAATATACATTTGGAACACATGGATATTCCCCAACAAAACCTAACTATGAAACAATTTTTATGGCTACTGGGAAAGGCATTCAAAGTGGCGTTACAATCCCGTATATGAGACTGATTGATGAAGGTCCCACTATTGCTAGGTTACTCGGTTTGCACTTAGGTGAAACAGACGGAGCAATTGTAGAGGATTTACTTCAATTGTAAAGAACTGTGTATATATGTAAAAGTTATGTAAAAATCATCACTGTTTCTCTTTTTACAATTTTTATTTTTGTACACTGTTAGTAGAACAAATTTAAGGGGGAACATTATATGAAAAAAATGTCCAGACAAGAAAAAAGCTGGATATTATATGATTGGGCGAACTCGGTATATTCGCTCGTCATTACAACTGCATTATTTCCAATTTACTTTAAAGCAGCTGCAAAAGAAGCTGGACTATCTGGTGCAACTTCAACAGCCTATTGGGGATATGCAAACTCGTTCGCTACACTTTTAATTTCTATACTCGCTCCTATTCTCGGCACGGTTGCTGATTATAAGGGATTTAAAAAACGATTTTTCACATTCTTCTTTGGACTCGGTATCGTATTTACAAGTATGCTAGCAGTTGTTCCAACATCTCAGTGGTACTTATTACTAGGATGCTATATGCTCGCATTAGTTGGCTTTGCTGGAGCAAATATTTTTTATGATGCATTTCTAGTAGATGTTACCTCTGGAGATAGAATGGACCGAATTTCTACGCGAGGTTTTGCATTAGGTTACATTGGGAGCACAATTCCTTTTATCGGTTGTATTGCTCTTATTATTCTTGCTCAAAAAGGAACTATCCCCTTATCAGTCGGAATTGCTAGTCAAATTTCCTTTGCAATAACAGCTCTTTGGTGGGGACTATTTACGATACCAATGCTAAAAAATGTAGAGCAAACACACTATATTGAACGTCATCCAAGACCAATTGCAATGAGCTTCAAGCGCCTTGCTAATACGTTTAAAAATATTAAAGAATATAAAACTGTATTTATGTTCCTAATAGCTTACTTTTTCTACATTGATGGGGTAGATACAATTATCACTATGTCTACTGCTTACGGAACAGATCTCGGTATTAGTGCAACCAATCTATTAATCATCTTATTTGTAACACAAATTGTCGCTTGTCCATTTGCTTTATTATATGGAAAACTATCGGAAACATTTACCGGTAAAAAAATGCTATATGTCGGCATTATCATTTATATCATTATTTGCACATATGCTTATTTCTTAAAAACGACGTTTGATTTCTGGATTTTAGCAATGTTAGTTGCTACTTCTCAGGGCGGGATTCAAGCACTTAGCCGTTCTTATTTCGCAAAACTAGTACCGAAAGAATCTGCAAATGAATTCTTCGGATTTTATAATATCTTTGGTAAATTCGCGGCAATTATGGGTCCGGTATTAGTTGGTGTCACAACACAATTAACAGGAAAAACAAACGCTGGTGTCCTTAGTATTATTGTCCTATTTATTATCGGTGGATTCTTATTAACTAGAGTACCCGAAAATGATACGTCCGTTACACCACCTAATCCGAAAACTAAAACAATATAAGAGAAAGATCCCCTTCACACAAGAAGGGGATCTTTCTCTTATATTTTTAACGATAACGCCCCACAATTAAAAACTCTAAAGCTTGTACAAAAATAGTTTATCGACAGTTGTTCCTAATACTTCTGCTAACCGGAATGCTAGTGCTAAGCTTGGATCATATTTATTATTCTCAATTGCATTTATCGTCTGTCTTGATACGTTACACTTATCCGCTAATGCACCTTGTGAAATACTATTTGCAGTGCGCAATTCATAGATTTGATTTTTCACACCGTTTCTCCTAACCTGTAAAATCGTTTTTACATCATCAGTATATAGTTGGTACATGTCATTGTCAAAAGATTGCCACAAGAAAAGGGAGCAATTCTGCTCCCTTACAATAGCTATTTCGAAACTAATCAATTCGTCATTTCCTCTCGATTCACAATGTCTTCTTTCTTTATTTGCATACGTAAAACCGGGCCTATCGCAAATAAAATAAGTGCCATTGCTATACAAAATACAGTAACTAGTGAGGTCATCTCCTTCAACCCTCCAGCTAGTGAAGTTCCAATTAACATTGCCCCCATGAACAGTGGTAAAATCGTTCCATTTACTCTTCCAATCATGTTTTCTGGTACAAGCTGAATCATAAGCGTACCGACAACGATATTAACACAAGCTAAACAAATACCTGTTCCAAACCTCATGAAACTAGTAATCCAAAATGATGTAGATAGCCCTTCTACTAAAAATGACATCGCTAATATGCTCATACCGAATACAAACATCTTTTTCGGATTCACTTTTGAAGCGAAAACAGCAGCAACAATACCACCGATTAGCATACCTATTCCATCCGCTGCCGCTAAATATTGAACGGCTTCTTTTTCCATTCCAAGCCGTTCTATTACAAGAAACACCTCTAACGGATTTGTTAGTCCAACTGCTAATCCCATAATGGTGAAAGTGATCGTAATCATACGTAAATTTTTCGTATGAAGAACGTACTTCCAACCCTCTTTTATATCATTTTTTAATGAATCTCTCACCACTTGCTCTTGTTCCACCCATTTTGGTAAAAATGAAAGAGCGATAGCAGATAACAAAAATAAAATAATTAAGCTATATAGTGACGTAAATAAACCAAGTTGTGTGTACACAAGCGATCCTACCACTGGTCCAAAAATCATAAATAGCGACTGTAATGTTTGATTAAATGCAATTGCATTTGCTACCTGTTCTTCTTTTACATAGCGTTTAAATATACGCGAAGATGATGGCTGAGAAAACTGACCTACAATCGCGGAAATGAGTGTTGCAAAAAATATAGCCTGCCAATAATCCAGCTTTAACAACAAGACAATTCCTACAATAGACAGTACACTTAATACATCTCCAGCAACCATCGTTCTTTTCGGATTCCAGCGATCAGCTAGTGCCCCACCGATAAACGAGAAAATAAAAATAGGTGCATATTCCATAACCGATAACAAAGAAACTGAAACTGGATCATTATTCGTTCGCTCCATTATGAAATACAAAAGAGCCATATTTCTAATCCAAATTGCAAATTGTTGTAAAATATCAGATGCCATAACGAGCATAAATGCTCGGTTTTTAAATAAAGCGTTCATTTTCATTCCCCTTTCATAAACCGACCGTTCGGTCTAATTTATTTTGTAAGAAAAGCAACTGACCTATTATTCAGCTGCCATTCCTTTTAACAATACATCTATTGCCTTTTTATAAATACGTTTCAGCTCTTTATAATCTAACTCGTAGTAAAGTACTCCAAGCCCCGATAATAATCCATTCACAATATACATAAGATCACGTGTATCATCTTCTTGAAACTCTCCAGACTGTATACCTGCTTCAATTAATTTCTCAACCATAACATATGATTCTCTAGTTAAAGCTAACAGTTCATCCAGAATTTCTTTACTTACAACTTGGCTCATAGAGAATTCCTCTATTGCATTTGAAATGGGTTGCTGTATGTCCTCTACATAATATTCCGCGAGACCATATAGTTTTTCAATACTAGTACTATACAACTTCTCTTTTTCATTCCATTTTTCAAGCCAATCATACGTATGCTGTTTCACTACAAATAAAAATAATTCTTCTTTACTTTTAAAGTGATAATAAATGCTTCCTTTACTTCTCTCTGTAATTTCACAAATCTCTTCCATAGATGTAGCTGCATAGCCCTTCTGTGAAAACAAACTTTCTGCTTTATAGGCAATTTCTTTCTTTATCTCTTCTGCGCTTCTTCTCATATTCACACCTCTTTAAACCGACCGTTCAGTCTAATAATAACAAATAAAAAACCTCTATCGCAAGAGGCTATACTCCTTATTTAAGAAAACGTACTTTCAAACCACATTCGAATCATATGTATTATTCCAAATTTAAATCCTAATTTAGTAAGAGATACGGTTCCCTTTTCATTTCCCCTAGCATGTTAAAAATATTTAATCAAACGTTTGTTTAACTGTTTTTATGCATATGTAAGCCAACTAATTAAACGTTTGTTTAAAAAGAAATACGCCCCCTATAGGGCGTATTCTCATCAATCACCGCCGCCTCCACCACAGCTACCTCCACTATCTCCGCCAAAAGACCCTCCGCAATCATGTGAATGCCCGCCATCATGTGAACTATTACTATCAGATCCAGCAAAGAAAAATGATGGTGAGGAGGTGTTAGACGTACTATGTGTATTACTCTTTTTAGTAAGGTTTACTCTTCGATTATTTGATTTAACTGATGCTGCAATCATCCAAATTAAAGCACAAAATAGTAATGCTGCTATAACAAACCCCATATAAAAACCTCCCTTATTTTTTTACCAACTGAAGTACTCTCTCAATATTTTCAAGCGAAATAAAGCGCGATTCACGAAGGATCTCTTTTCCATTATGAAATAATAAAATTGTCGGCCCTGTAAATACCGCATATCGCCCTGCAATCTCTTGCATGTCTTGCAGTAATATTTCTACTTTCTCTACGTAATCATAATTCTCTAATACGCAATTTACTTTTCTTAACATAACATCACAAACACTACAATTTTCCGTTTTAATAAACAGCAGTACTAATTGTTGTCCTTCAATATATGTCGCTAATTCTTCTATCGTTTCAAATGTATTCATCTTATCCCTCTTAGCGTAATTTACGAAATACTTTATCCTGATACATACGAAAAGCTGAACTATCTTTAATCTTTCTCTTTTCCATTACTTGCTGAAAACGCAGCGTTTTTGCTGTTAACTCTTCTTGTAATTCTTTTCTCTCTACTTCATCATAACAGCACGCAATTAAGTCTTCTATTTTTAATATATCTTTTTGTAGTTCCATTTCTGGTGGAATCATACCTGCATTTTTCAAGATTTTATAACTCATTCTAAGTTCTGTAGGTACCATTGAAAGGTCTTCTAATTGTAGTGGTTTTCCTTTCCCCGGAATATGATCGAGATCACCATTCCGTATTGCTTGTCGAATTTTTTCTTCAGCAATGTTCAAAAAGACATCCACACCATTCGCTCCTTTACATATTTTTACTATTATTTTACATGATATTTTCTCATCTTGCTACGCTATTACAAATTGACTTTATACAATTTTTTCTCAAATTTAATTACAAGGAGCCTTTTCCTCCCTAATCAATATTTTATTTTCATGTGTAGTCTGTATTAGAGCCATTTAATATTGAGAAAATCTTTGCGAATCAAATAAAGCGTTTACACCAAATCTTGCATTTGCTACGATTTAATCACCCCCAGCTCCCTTGTATAGACTTCGTGATGTCTGATCATTTTTATCCCGCTTTAATGGGCAGTAAGACCCCCACCTCAAAATTTAGCGAAAGCAAAGAAGTTAGGTGGGGGATCAACTGCCCATAAAAGTCCGATTGGTTCAACTAATAATCAGTGGGGGATGAAGCCCCCCACTGATTAAAGTTTCACTTTATCTAGACGTTTCATACGTCTAGATTCACTTTGGTTTATTGGCGCATGCCTTTAAATATATCTTTTATTTTGAAAGGAGAAATGACTATGAGATCAAAAAAATTCACGCTACTATTACTATCCCTACTACTTTTCTTACCTCTTTTTCTCACAAACTTTATTACTCCAAATTTCGCATTAGCAGATTCACCAAAGCAAGGTCAAAAAATTGTTGGGTATTTTCCTTCATGGGGCGTTTACGGACGTAATTATCAAGTTGCAGACATTGATGCATCAAAGCTAACTCATTTAAACTATGCTTTCGCTGATATTTGCTGGAATGGAAAACATGGAAACCCTTCTACTCACCCCGATAATCCAAATAAACAAACGTGGAACTGTAAAGAATCTGGTGTACCACTGCAAAATAAAGAGGTCCCTAATGGCACTCTCGTACTCGGTGAACCATGGGCTGATGTCACAAAATCTTATCCGGGATCGGGTACAACTTGGGAAGATTGTGATAAATATGCCCGCTGTGGAAATTTCGGAGAACTGAAACGATTAAAAGCTAAGTATCCTCACTTAAAAACAATTATTTCAGTTGGTGGCTGGACTTGGTCTAACCGCTTTTCTGATATGGCCGCTGATGAAAAAACAAGAAAAGTATTCGCTGAATCTACAGTAGCTTTTCTTCGCGAATATGGATTTGACGGCGTTGATTTAGACTGGGAATACCCGGGTGTTGAAACGATTCCTGGTGGTAGTTATCGTCCTGAAGATAAACAAAACTTCACCCTTCTGCTTCAAGATGTTCGAAATGCATTAACGAAAGCTGGTGCAGAAGATGGTAAACAATATTTACTAACAATCGCGTCAGGTGCAAGCCAACGTTATGCGGATCATACAGAGCTAAAGAAGATTTCTCAAATACTGGATTGGATTAATATTATGACATACGATTTCCACGGTGGGTGGGAAGCTACTTCTAACCATAATGCTGCACTATACAAAGATCCAAATGACCCCGCAGCGGATACGAAATTTTACGTAGATGGTGCGATAGACATTTATACAAATGAAGGGGTTCCAGCGGATAAACTCGTATTAGGTGTACCTTTTTACGGACGTGGATGGAAAAGTTGCGGAAAAGAAAATAATGGGCAATACCAACCTTGTAAACCAGGTAGTGACGGAAAGCTCGCTTCTAAAGGCACTTGGGATGATTATTCTACCGGTGACACAGGTGTGTACGATTATGGTGATTTAGCATCTAATTATGTGAATAAAAATGGTTTTGTTCGCGGATGGAACGATGTAGCGAAAGTACCTTATTTATATAATGCGACTACAGGAACCTTTATTAGCTATGATGACAATGAATCTATGAAATATAAAACAGACTATATAAAGACAAAGGGTTTAAGTGGCGCAATGTTTTGGGAACTAAGCGGTGATTGCCGTACAAGCCCAAAATATAGTTGCAGTGGACCAAAATTACTTGATACGCTAGTAAAAGAATTACTTGGTGGACCTATTACTCAAAAAGATACTGAACCACCAACAAACGTAAAAAATATTACTGTTACAAATAAAAATTCAAACTCAGTTCAATTAAACTGGACTGCATCTACTGATAACGTAGGCGTTACTGAATATGAAATTACTGCCGGAGAAGAGAAATGGAGTACAACAACAAATAGCATTACAATTAAAAACTTGAAACCTAATACAGAATACACATTTTCAGTATTAGCAAAAGATGCTGCTGGTAACAAATCACAACCTACTTCTATTCTTATAAAAACAGATGATGCTAACACAACACCTCCTGGTGGAAATGGCAATGCTACCTTTTCAGTCACTTCAAATTGGGGAAGTGGTTACAACTTCTCAATTATAATTAAAAATAGCGGAACGACCCCTATTAAAAACTGGAAATTAGAATTTGATTATAACGGCAATTTAACACAAGTTTGGGATTCTAAAATTAGTAGTAAAATAAATAATCATTACGTAATTACGAATGCAGGATGGAATGGTGAAATTCCTCCTGGTGGATCAGTTACAATCGGAGGGGCAGGAGCAGGCAATCCCGCCGAACTTGTAAATACATCCATTAATGAAAACTAAACGTAACCTCCATTAATTATTTCACTAAAGTTTGAATTTAGGTTTGAGTGCTCTATCCTAAATTCAAACTTTTAATTTTATGAAAAATCACAATTTATATTATAATAACCTATTATAATTATATTTAGTTTCTAATATGAAGTTCGCGTGAAGTTCATCTGAATTTTACATGAATTTCCTTTAAGTTCTATTGTCTTCCCATACTAATCACATTATCCTTTACATATAGGAATCATTTCCATTCCATTTCAAACTATCTATATATATATAAAAGATAGTAGCCTATTAGGGAAAGGCATCTAGTATTATTATAAATATAACCAAAGAAAAAGAACTCTTATGGTGCGCTTATAAGCGCACCATAAGAGTTCTTTTTCTTACAATTCTCATTTGAGAGTTCTCGAAAATCATGTTAATCACAAAGAAAAGGCATTAGCTCATAAAAGCTAACGCCTTTTCTTTGTGATTATTGTTAAACGTTCCATTTTTCGATATTCCATATTTTCGTTATCCATGCTTCATAGAAAGAGGGCTCATGTGAAACAATTAAAACTGTACCTTTATATTGTTTTAACGCCTCCTGTAAATCCGTCTTAGTCTCTGTATCCAAATGGTTAGTTGGTTCATCTAAAATTAAAACATTGCTTTTAGTTACGATAAGTTCGCATAATCGTACTTTTGTTTGTTCTCCTCCACTTAATAACTGGATAGGTTTTAATACATGTTCTTCTTTCAATCCGCACTTTGCTAATGCTTGTCGGATTTCTTTTCTTGTCATATCTGGTCTCCCTGCCCATACTCTTTCTAGTGCAGTTATTTCTGAGGAAAATTCCTCTTGTGCAAAATAAGCGGGTTTTACTCGTTCCCCAACAGAAACTGAGCCGCCTAACGGTTTTATTTGTCCTAGTAATGTTTTTAACATTGTTGTTTTTCCAATCCCATTATGACCAATAATCGCAATCTTTTCCCCTTTTTTCACTTGAAAATCCAATTCTGGAAATAACGGTTCACCATAACCAATTTTCAGTTTCTCTACCTGTAATATACGACTCACTGGCTCAGTATAAACATTAAAATCAAAACGGGCGCGAGGTACATCATTAACCTTTTCAACCTTTTTCATTTTCTCTAATACTTTTTCACGACTTTTCGCTTGCTTCGCTTTACGAATTTTATTTTTTTGAATAAAACCCTCTAAATGTGCAATTTCTTTTTGTTGTTTCGCATACGCCGCTTGTAATTGTTTCCTTTGTAATTGATAACTTTGCAAAAAGGTTTCATAATCTCCCGCATAGCGCTTAACCTTTCGTTCTTCTAGATGATAAATAACATTCGTAATATTGTTCAAAAATATTTCATCATGCGAAATGATAATATAAGCTTTTTCATACATTTGTAAATATGATTGCAACCATTCTATATGTGCTGTATCTAAATAGTTAGTTGGCTCATCTAATAATAAAACATCCGCTTTTTCTAAAAGGAGTTTCCCAAGTAACAACTTTGTCCGCTGACCACCACTTAACTTTGAAACATCCTTTTCCAATCCTATTTCAAACAAGCCTAAGCCTGTTGCTACTTCCTCAATTTCTGTATGAATTTGATAAAAATTAGAATTCTCCAATATAGTTTGTAACTCTCCATACCTTACTAACAATTTCGCTACTTCTCCTGCTCCAGCCATCTCTTCTGTAAGTTTTAACATGTCACGTTCCAACTCATACAGGTTAGAAAACGCACTTTGCAAGTATTCTTCAATTGTTATGCCTTCTTGTAAATCTATATGCTGTTGCAAAAAGCCAATCTTCACATGTGGAAACCATTCAATGTTTCCATCATCATGTATAAGTTCTCCTGTTAACAAGCGTAATAATGTGGATTTTCCAATTCCATTTTTCCCTACTAGCCCAACATGTTCGCCCTTTAATAATCGAAAGCACGCTTTATATAAAATGGTTTTCTCACCATATGAATGACTTACATTTTCTACTGTTAATATACTCATTTTTTTCTCTCCTTTTCTTATGATCCATAAGCTAAATAGAGAGAACAACAGTATAAAGCCTTATTTAATTGTGCATATAAAAAATGGGTAAGGTGAATACACCTTACCCATTACATATTATCGTAAAAAAGGATTAAGGTTCTTTACCTGCTGTCTTCAATTTAGCTTAATCGTTAAAAATGGGCAGACTTCTCCCGTATCAAGCTAAAACCATTTGAAGAACAGTTGATAAAGTCATTTTATCCTTTCACTCCTTTAACATTTGTTATATTAAGAGTATAAACTACTCTGTTATATTCTATTCTCTATTTTTTCTTTTGTTCCTTCTTCCAATTTATCCGATGTTAATGAATCCACTGTTTCCCCTATAGATTTCATCTTTCTCCTTCAATAGAAAAAAGCCTCTTAACAGCAATTATACTAAAAACTGTTAAAAGGCTTTTTCTATTTTTTCATATAAGGAGCTAATACTCTTAAAATTTCTTCCTTATCCTTCTTTAACTCAAGAGATGTTAACATATCCATCGTTCGCGGCCTAGGTAATTCCACTTGTACCTCGCCAACTATTGATGCTGGTCTTTGAGATAAAATAAATACGCGATCAGAAAGTAAAATTGCCTCATCTAAGTCATGTGTAACCATAACAATTGTTTGCTTTTCTTGATGCCAAGAATTTAAGAGCCAACTATGTACTTCCATTTTTGTAAATGCATCTAATTTTCCAAAAGGCTCATCAAGTAGCATAATTGGCTTTTCACATAAATATGTGCGAAGGAAACTAATTCTTTGACGCATTCCACCTGATAACTCATCTGGATAATGGTCCGCATATTCATCTAGCTCAAACTGCTTTAATGCTTCCATTCCTTCTGTCAGCCTTTGTTTTTTAGGCTTTCCTTCAATTTCCAATGGAAGAACGATATTTTGCAAAGCCGATCGCCACGGTAGTAATAAATCTTGTTGCGGCATATAACTAACAACATCTTGTTTTTTTACATACTCTTCGTTATAAAACACTTCTCCGCTCGTTGGCTCTTCAACACTTGCAATCATATTTAATAATGTACTTTTTCCACAACCACTCGGACCTACAAAAGAGACAAACTCTCCCTCTTGTATAGAAGCACTAATATTTGCTAATACATTCTTTCCATCGAAAGCTTTTACAATATCTTTTATTTGTAATCCACTCATTTTTCACTTGGAAGGAATTCATTTGTAAAGGCATCTTTTACATCGATTTTCTTTTTAATAACTTTGTTGTCATATAAGAAATTCATGTAATTTGTCCAAATCTCTTCCTTCTGTACTCCCCACGCTTTTGCATCATCTTGATACTTTGTACTTAACCACTTTTGGCTTTCTTGTACTAATTCTTTATTCACATCCGGAACAGCTTTAATTAAAATATCCGCAGCTTCTTTCGGTTCTTTAATTGCAAAATCATAACCTTCTGTCGTTGCCGTCATAAATTTTTTCACAAAATCTTTATCTTGCTTCGTATGTTTTTCACTTGTAATAATAACAGGACTATAGAAATCAAGCGCTGGATCTAAGTCTTTTACCATAATTGTATTTAACTCTTTTCCTTGACGCTTCGCTTCAATTCCATCCCATCCATAATAAATCCATTCAAAGTCTGCATCACGACCGATTGATTTAAAGAAATCTGTTTGTCCAAGAATAATTTTTTCAACTTTATTAAAATCAGCTTGATGTTTCTCCATAATCGTCTTTAACGTCGCTTCTTCTGCTGGTCCCCCCCAGCCGCCATAACGTTTACCTTCAAAATCTTTCGGTGACGTCATATTATCTTTTTTTAGAGATGCAAAAGCAGAGGTATTATGCTGAATAATTGCACCAACAGAAACAACTGGGATTCCTTCAACACGAGCTAATGTTACATTTTCTTGTGCGCTTATCGCAAAGTCTGCTTTCCCAGAAGCAATCATCTGCTCTGCCGTTACATTATCACCAGGCTGGATAATTTCTACATCAAGCCCTTGCTTTTTGTAATAATCTTTCGTTTGCGCTACATATAAGCCAGTATGATTCGTATTTGGAAACCAATCTAAAACGACTTTTACTTTTTTATCTTTACTTGAACTTTCTTCTTTCTTCGCCGGATTACATCCGGCAACAGTTACTGCTAATAATGCAGCTAACATAATTTTTAAACCTTTTTTCATTTTCTGCCGCCCTTTCTGTATATCCATGGTGCTGTTATTCTTGCCATAAATTCAACAATAAAGTACAGACATAATGTCACCATGACGATAATCGCTGCAACACCAAATACTCGAGCCGTTAAAAAGGATTTTGTTGCTCTTGTAAGCATAACTCCTAATCCTTCACTGGCACCAAGCCATTCCCCAATAATCGCCCCCATCACACTATATGTAACAGCAATTTTTAAACCTGAGAAAAAGTATGGGAGTACTGCTGGAAACTTTACTTTCTGGTAAACTTGCCATTTCGTTGCCTTCATTGTTTGTAACAGTTTCAGCATATTTTTATCTACCGTTTGGAAACCTTCTAAAATGCTAAGCGCAATTGGGAAGAAACAAACAAGAATAACAACCATTACTTTTGGCAACATTCCGTATCCAAACCAAATAATAAATAATGGTGCGAGCACAACGATTGGAATTGTTTGCGAAATAACGAGCAATGGATTCATTAAAATCCGAAATAAAGGGATGACATCCATAATGATAGCAATACTCGTCCCAAGTAAAATTGCAAAAAACAACCCAATTATTACTTCCTGTAACGTTTGCACTGTATTCGGTAATAGTAAATCTTTCATTCCAATTAACTCTTGCACAATTGCAGACGGCTTCGGTAAAATCCACGGCTCAATTTTAAATAATGAAACAGATCCTTCCCATATAGCAATGAGAAGGATAAGCCAAATTGTTGTGATTATTTTAGATCGCTTCTGGTTTTGCATATTCATCACGGTACTTCCAAACTTTTTCGTCAATCGTTACGCCTGTACTTGGACGATAGTGAATTTTAATAGAAGTAATTACTTCTTCTGCTCCAGCATCGACGCAAGCTTGTTGCGCGCGTTTAATGACGTCAAGAAGTACATCTAATTCTCCTTCCAACGTTGTTTCCATTGCCCCTACTTCATAACGAACTCCCGACTGTTGTACAACTTCAATTGCTTTATCAACAACGGAATACACATCTTTGTTCTTCGCTTGTGGTACTACTGAAAATGAAATTGTAACTTGTTGTGACATAATAAAATCCCCCTTACAAAATATGGTTTCAAAAAAGAAAAGGCTTTCCTACCATGTAGGAAAGCCTTGTATACAAGTTATTCTATAATAACTTATGCTACATCACTTTAAAGTAACTCCCTACGCTGGCATTATCCAGATCAGGTTGAGGGTCGATGTATACTTACATCCTCTCAGCCAATTGGCTCCCCGGTTCTTAATTCGTTTTCATTGTAGCATGATTTATTTTATTGAACAAACAAAAGCGTACATATCATTTCATTATTTTTGGAAAATATCCAACTTCTTCACCATGAGCTAATAATTGCTGAATAAATTCTTTATTAATCGCTGGCACTACCAGTTCTTTTTTCTTAATCCATTCATTCGTTCTACGAGTACCCATTACAATTTCAGATTGCTGTGCTCCATCTCCTGCAACTTGAGAAGCAATTAGCTCTGCTATTACTTCATTTCCCTTCGCTAATTCAAGCCCGGTATTTACATATTCCGAAAGTGGAACCATTTCAAGGTTGTATCCACATCCCTCAATTAGCTTTATAAAATGTTCAAATTCAACTTGATATGGGTGACAGATGTGTAACATTTCTCCAGCTATTTGTGAATCTTGTACATATGTTACAATCGATTTACTAGCAAAATCAATTGGTGTAAAATCAATTTTCCACTTTACATTCGGAGCTTGTCCAATAAGTAACATCGCTTTAATCAGACGATAAAATGCATTTCCTTCAATATTTTGTTGGAACCTTCCTGTTTCTGAATGACAAGCTAAGTTACCCGCACGATAAATATTTCCTCGTACACCATCTTTTATCGCTTCACGAACAAGGTTTTCTGCCTGTAGTTTACTATTAGAATACACATTCTCCAACACCACATCGTAGTTAAAATCACCTGTTTTTTCATATATATCCCATTGATCCATCGCTAATTCTATCGGAATACCAATTGTTGAAACAAAGTGGAATGTCGCTCCTTCTTCAGTTAACGCTAGCATACGACCCGTTCCTTGCACATTCACATTTTCAAACTGAGCCACATCTCCAAAATGTCTTACATCTGCACCACAATGAATTACAGTATCAACCTTGGAACGAATGACTTTAAATTCTTCCTCACTCATACCAAGATTCTCTGCCCCAAGATCACCAGGTACTGCTGTTATACGTTGTAGCCATTCTTTTTTTATATTTTTAAAGTAATTTGTTAATGTATTAACAATTCTTTGTTGTATATCTTGCGTTGGTCTTACTAAGCAATAAATATGTGCTGTTGTATCTTTTAGTAATTCATACAATATGTGAGAACCTAAATAACCAGTAGCTCCTGTTAAAAAGATATTTGAAACTTTACCGTTTTTCACTTCTTTTATATGTGAAATTGTTGCTGGCTCATGAATTACTTTATATTCACGGAATACGTCTTCTTCCTCTACTTTTAATTCCCTTTGAATTTGCGATAACCTATATATTGTGCGTTCCTGGAAAAAGTCTTGAATTGTTAAATGCGGGAAATCCTCTTTAAGCAAAGTTAAAACTCGTAATACCTTTAATGAATGCCCACCAACTGTAAAGAAGTCGTCATGGACACTAACTTTTGAGACACCTAATACATCAATCCAAGCTTTTGCTATTTTTTCTTCCGCTTCAGTAGATGGTGCGATATATTCTTGTGAACGAACTGGCTCATACTCTTCTTCCAGTTGTGCTAATCGCTTCACATCAACCTTTTTATTTGGTGTAAGTGGCAGTTCATTAATATAAATTAACTTAGATGGCACCATATAATCTGGTAATTGTTCTCTTAAATCGTGTATTAAGGTTTCCATAGCAACTTCATTAACAGTTGTATAGAAAGCAACTAAATAATGACTACCTTCTTCACTTTTCTTCGTAAATACAACGGCATCTTTTATCATTTCATATTTTGCAATTGTATTTTGGATTTCACCTAGTTCAATTCGGTGCCCTCTAATTTTCACTTGATTGTCTTTACGGTGTAGAAATTCAATATTTCCATCTTCCAATATTTTAACAACATCACCTGTTTTATATATCCTACTATCATAATTTAAGGGGTGTGGAATAAACACTTCTTCTGTTTTCTCTGGCTTATTAAAGTAACCTTTCGCGATACCTACTGATTCTATATATAATTCTCCTGGAATACCAATTGGACAAACTTTCATATTGTCATTTAATATCCAAACTTTATAATTATCCGCTGGCTTCCCAATTGGAATACTAGCAAATTTATCATTTAACTCCGCTGGAATTGGATAAGTAGTTGTTGTAATTGTACATTCTGTCGGACCATATGCATTATTCAATTGAACATGAGTACCAATTCTCTGTCGCCATAATTTCACTACTTCAGCAGTAAGCATTTCTCCACCAACTGCAATTCTCTTTAATGAATCCAACTTATATTTACTTTCATCTGGAAGGTATGTTGCTACTTGTTGTAAGAAAATTGTAGCTAATCCTAAAATAGATGTTGCCTTTTCTTTATAAATTGCATTTGCAAAAGCATCGACTGAAAGTCTTTGCTCATCTAATAAAACATATACATTTCCACCACAGAATAATGAAGCAAATAACTCCCAAATAGACGCATCGAAACTAAATGATGGAAACTGTGCAAAAACATCTTCTTCAGTTAATCCATAATGTCTTTGCATCCATGTACATAAATTAACTACCCCGCGGTGCGCAAGCATTGTTCCTTTCGGGTTTCCTGTAGAACCTGATGTGTAGATCATATATGCAATATCATCAAGATGAATTAACAATTTCACATCTGCATCTGAAAACTTTTCAATATTATAAAGAGACAACTCTCGAATGCCTTCATACGGAATTTTTGTTTCTTTTGTTAGCACTAATTTCGATTGGCTATCCTCAATAATATACTGCACCCGATTGGCAGGATAATCTGGATCGATTGGAATATACGCAGCGCCTGCTTTTAAAACCGCTAATAAACTTACTACTGTATCAATACTTCGTTTCATGAAGATACCAACATAATCACCTTGCTTCACTCCATTATGTAATAACATATGAGCGATTTGATTACTCCTTTTATTTAGTTGTTCATATGTTAATGTTCCTTCTACTGAAGACAAGGCTATACGATTTGAAAACTTTGTTACTGTTTCATAAAACATATCGGAAATACTCTTATTCGGATATGGTACTTCTGTATGATTTATCTCTTTATATATTGCTAACTCTTCTTCTGGAATAATATCCATAGATACAATACATTGCTTCTCGTTTGTAATTCCTTGCTGTAATACATACTCAATTTGCTCTATATAACGAGTCGCTGTTTTTTCTTCCAATTGCATTTTATTATAAGAAACCTCAAAGTAATTATTCTTTAATTCAATAAAGTTCAACTGACTATTTCTATTCTCTTTTCCTACTGTAACTGCAGGTTTCCCCCATTTCCCCTCATCATATTGTAATAATACCTTTTGTACTTCTTCCATGTTTTCTAACTGCACAATTTGATCATTAATTTCTACTTTTAGCTCTTCATAAGAAAGTTCCTCTGAAATCGTAATACATAACGGATAACTACTCTGTTCCATATAATGAGGAATCACTATACATTTTTCATTACTAACATGATGCAACCATACAAAAGTAGCGACTATTATATCTAACTTACTATGTTCGATCGCTTGTATATCCTTAATTTTCATCTGCTTATATTCGTTTACTTGAAAATCCTTCGGTATCATAAGTGGTTCATAATTTTGTTGCAAAAATTGTTCATATCTCTCCACATATGAACGTTTTAAGAAAATACTCATACTGAATCCTCTCGCTCTCCATAAAATAAAGTGAAACTTTAATCAGTAGGGGTGTTCATCCCCCACTGATTAAAGTTTCACTTCTAACATCCTTAAATTCAGATATTAGACTGTTAATTAAAGAAATAAAGGTGCAGATTATATCTACACCTTATATTTTTTATTAACTTTTAAATTCTCCAATCAACTCTTGTAGCTCCTGTGAAAGCCAACTTAAAGATGTAGCTAATTCTGCAATATCTTGTACTGATATTTCTTGCTCCTTCATACTTTCTTCAACATTACTACTGCTATTCGCATAAGTATTCGCGATATGTGATAATTCATTTACGACTTGAACGATATTCTGGCTATTTTGTAAAATATCACCTGAGTTGCTAGAAACAGCCCTAACTTGATCTGTAACAGACTGTGCTGACTTTGAAATTTTCTCGAAGAACGCACCACTACTTTGAACAAGAGTAATTCCAGATTCTACTTCTTTTGAACCTTTCTGCATTGAAACTACAGCCTCTTCTGTTTCAGTCTGCGTTTCACTAATTAATTTCGCTATATCTTTCGCTGACGTTTCAGTTTGTTCTGCTAATTTGCGCACTTCATCAGCAACAACTGCAAACCCTCTTCCAGCTGCTCCAGCACGTGAAGCTTCAATAGAAGCATTTAAGGCTAATAAATTTGTTTGATTTGAAATACCTGTAATTACAGTTACAATATCACTAATTTCTTTTGACCTTGTTTCTAACGAATAGATGATAGAAGATAAATCTTGTACTGCATTTTGGATTAAACTCATTTGATTAATAATTTGTCCAATGACTTCATTACCTTCAATTGAATGTTGCTCCATACCTTCTGAAGCAACTGCAACTTGTTTCGCAGCCCCAGTTATCTCTTCTACCTTATTTTCCATTCCATGTACAATTCCTAGGCATTGTTGTACTGAAGTTTCTTGAGATTGCGCTCCTACTCTTAAACCTTCAATAGAACTTGCAATCTCTTGAACTGCCATACTGTTTTCCTCTGTACTTGCCGACAATTCTTGTGAAGAAGAAGAAACTTGCTCAGCAGTCTGTCTTACTTTATCTATAATCCCTTTAAATTTATCAATCGTATTATTGAAATATACATTAATAATTCCAATATCATCTGGTCTTTCTTTTAATTTAATACTTAAATCACCTTCACCAATCTTACGTAATCCCTCTCGTAAATCTTTTAATGGAGCTAACGAGTGACGTACGATAAAGAATTGAGTAATAGTTGCCATTGCTAATGAAATAATAATAAAGAGTATACCCTGTATCACAAAATCCTTCTTTGTACTAGGAACGATAGAAGCATCTAAGTCAGCCGCAACAATTGCAACAATATTGTTTTCTCCATCTGTAATTGGCTCTAATATTGTCACCCACGAACCTAATTCATCTTCATATACTTCTGTCATCTGAGCCTTTTTCGTATCCATCACTTTATCGTATGCATTCATCCAATGAGCGGGTTGTTCATAATAATCTCCCGGCTTTACAGGGACTGCATTTGTTAACTCTGTAGTCAAACCAACGAGTTGTAACTCTCGCTTTTCATTCGCTTTTGCTCCTGTAACATACGTTTGTCCAACACTTTTCAATTCTTTTGACACTTCATCTAATTGCCCTGTTAACTTTTCTTTTTTCACTCTTTCGGCTGTAGGGTCTTTCGTCATGTCTCTAACTAATTCTACATCCAGTTTTTTTAGCACTATCTCTCCCGTTTCAATAGACTGTCTTTCAAATAAAGACATCATACTATTTTGAAACATGTTGAAGCTTAATGCACCCATACTTCCAACAAGCGTCAAAATAACTAAGACAGTTAATAAGACGTTCTTTTGAAGAAATGATAACTTATGCCAATACTTTTTCACTAATATTCACCTTCCTTAATTATCAAAATTAAAAACAAAAAAAACAAAATATACGAATATTTTGTTTGGAAATGATTCTCACTATGTTCGAGAATAAAAAAAGACCAATGAAAAGAGCATTGGTCAAGACCAACCCTATCCGTCCGGTAACTGGCTAGCGTAGCCTTTCGACCTTAGCTCCTGTAGTTTTGCGTCCTAATGTTTCCATCAGTTTGCCTTTCTCGCTGAACGAGTTGAACGATATGGGAGTTCTATGAGAATTAAATTATTCTCTATCAAAGATTACAACATAAAAATTAAAATGTCCACCCATTTGTACATATAAATATAAAGTTTTAACGGATTATTTTTTCGAAATAATTTAACAAAGTACGTAAATGTTACATTTCTTGTGTTATATAATAAAAAATGTATATAGAATAAGGATTATTACGGATGTTTATTTAATTTTCATTCAAATTAAATTATTCAAACATATCTTAACTTACGAATTTCGGAGGTAGTTTATCATGTTTTGGCTACAATTTCTTACGTTACTAATCTGCATTTTTATTGGTGCACGCCTGGGCGGAGTTGGTCTAGGAGTAATGGGTGGCGTTGGTATGGCAATACTTGTTTTCGTCTTCCACTTACAACCTACAGCTCCTCCTATTGATGTAATGCTTATGATTTTAGCAGTAATTACAGCTGCCGGTGCTTTGCAAGCTGCTGGAGGAATGGATTACCTTGTCTACCTTGCTGAGAAAGCATTACGAAAAAATCCAAAGCGTATTACATTTTTTGCTCCTATTGTTACTTATTTATTCACGCTATGCGCGGGAACTGGTCATGTCGCTTATTCTGTACTTCCCGTTATCGCCGAAGTATCTCGCGAATCAGGAATTAGACCTGAACGACCAATGTCAATTGCCGTTATCGCTTCCCAGCAGGCAATTACAGCTAGTCCAATATCGGCTGCAACAGTTGCGCTTTTAGCAATGTTAGCCGACTATAAAATCACCTTGTTAGATATTTTAAAAGTCAGTATCCCTTCTACTTTTATTGCTTGTATGGTAGCTGCATTCGTTGCTAGTAAAATGGGAAAAGAATTAAATGAAGACCCTGAATACTTGAAGCGATTAAAAGAGGGAATGATCCCTAAACTTGAAGAGAAAAAAGAATTTTCGGGTGTAAAAGGCGCTAAATTATCAGTTATCCTTTTCCTAGTAGGAACTTTCCTTGTCGTACTTCTTGGTTCATTTGAAGCCCTTCGTCCGGGATGGATGGTTGACGGAAAGTTAGCTCGTCTTTCCATGCCAAACACAATTGAAATGGTCATGTTAACCATTGCTGCTCTTATTATTATTTTCTGTAAACCAAATGTGGAAAGCATTGTAACTGGTAACGTCTTTAAAGCAGGCGCAACAGCAGTTGTTGCTATTTTTGGTATCGCTTGGATGGGAGATACTTTCTTCAACGGAAACTTAAATATAATTCAAGGATCAATTCAACACTTAGTGACAAGTGCACCATGGTTATTTGCTATTGCACTATTCATTCTATCTATTTTACTGTATAGCCAAGCAGCAACAGTTCGTGCTTTAGTGCCACTTGGACTATCACTTGGTATTCCACCGGCATTACTTATTGCGATGTTCCCTGCAGTAAATGGATATTTCTTCATTCCAAACTACGGGACAATCGTTGCTGCAATTAACTTTGACCGTACTGGTACAACAGGAATTGGTAAATATGTTTTAAATCATAGCTTTATGATTCCGGGCCTGATCGCAACCTTTACTTCTATTGGAATTGGAATGCTCTTAATTTCAATTATGTTTTAAAGAAAAAGCACAAACCTTTATTTAAAAAGGTTTGTGCTTTTTTAATCAAACGTTTGTTTAAACTTTTTTGGCAGTCTATTCCTCCATATAGCATTTAAAATATTACATGGGCTTTTTCTACAAACTCTTATTTACTTCCTCAACTAATTTCTTCGTACTTTCATACGCAGATTCCGCTAAGCTAATCGCTGAAATAACTGAAACACCATCCGCACCCGCTTCTATAACAGAAGCTGTATTTTCAATTGTAATCCCACCAATCCCAACGATCGGTATTGTAATCTCTTGTTCCCTAAAATACTTTAGACCTTTCGTTCCTTGAACCGCTTTTGTATCTTTTTTCGTACTCGTCGGAAAAATTGGACCAACTCCTAAATAATCGGCTCCATTTTCAATCGCCCAGCGTGCTTCTTCAATTGTATGTGTAGATACTCCAATAATTTTATCTCTCATTTTTTTACGAACAGATGTAATTCCTTCATCATCTTGTCCAACATGCACGCCATCTGCATCTAACTCGAGGGCTAGTTCCACATCATCATTTACGATGAATGGTACATCGTACTCCTTGCAAAGCGCTTGCAGTTCTTTCGCAAAATCAATACGTTTCTCTCCCGTTAAAGCCCCTTTCCCCTTTTCACGAAATTGAAAAATTGTTATACCGCCTTCAAGTGCATCTCTCAATACTTGTAGTGGCTCCTTCGTACAATTGTTACTTCCCATAATAAAATATACTCGTAATAACCTAGACATTTCATCCATTGTAATGCGCGACATCTAGTTCCCCTCCTTACTGTATAACCTCAATCTTTCCATACTTCTCAATATCATCTGAAGTTGTATTCGCTAACTGATTTAAAAATTCAATTTGAAAGCTTCCTGGTCCATTCTCTACTGTTTTCGAAGCCGCTATTTCTGCTGCTACTCCATAGAATGTTAATGCGGCTACTGCTGCCTTTACATAATCCTTTTCTACCGCTACAAATGCTCCTATTACAGAAGTTAGTAAACAACCTGTTCCAGTAACTTTCGTTAAAATAGGATGGCCATTTCGAATAAGAATACTTCGCTCTCCATCTGTAACAACATCTTCTTCTCCAGTAATTACCGCAACTGTATTTAATTCATCCGCTGCCTGTTTTGCAATATTTACAACATTACCGTTTCCAGTACCAGCATCTACACCTTTAATTTCCCATTTTTCATTAATAACGTTAGCTATTTCAGCTGCATTTCCGCGAATAACAGCTAAATCGATTTCAGCTGGAATATATCTCGCGACTTCTGTTCGATAAGAAGTTGCTCCTGCCCCAACTGGATCAAACAATACTGGTACATCATTCGTATTTGCTGATTTACCAGCAAGTAACATCGCTTCTACCTCTTCAGGACGAAGTGTACCCATATTTAAAACAAGGGCTCCCGCAATGCTAGCCATTTCTGCTACTTCTTCTTTTGCATACGCCATTACAGGTGATGCTCCTAATGCTAACAAACCGTTTGCTGTAAAATTTGTTACAACAACATTTGTAATATTATGCACGAGTGGATTAGACTCTCTCACCAAATCCACTACTTTACTAATTTCTTTCATATTCATCCTTTTCATCTCCTAACTTTAATGATGGGAGATACACAAAAAGGCACTTTGCGCGTACGCAAAGTGCCTGAACATGTGCTTTTACACTCTCCCTACGCTGGCATTATCCAACAGGTTCAAATGGTCAATGACGGATTAGTCATACTCTCAGTTTGCATCCACAAACTCCCATGTGTTTATTATTCATCTACTTCAAAGTCTACTCTTATTCTAGTAAAATAACAAGTTCTTTACTTTTATAAAATGATAGAGATCATAACTCTCCTGGTTCAACCATTCTTCGCCTTTATATAAGTAAAACTCTCACACGTATATTTCACCACAAATAACTCAAACCGTCAGCAAGACTGAATAGAACAAAGATGTATGCTATATTTAACGTATGGAAATTTGAAAGGATGTTTTTAAACATGGCAAAAAGTATTGTAATTGCTGAAAAACCTTCTGTTGCACGTGATATCGCACGTGTACTGAAATGTGATAAAAAAGGGAACGGCTATCTTGAAGGTAGTAAATATATTGTTACTTGGGCTTTAGGTCATCTCGTTACATTAGCTGATCCAGAAAGCTATGATGTGAAATATAAACAGTGGAATTTAGAAGATTTACCAATGCTACCGGAGCGTTTAAAACTAACCGTTATTAAACAAACAGGGAAACAGTTTAACGCTGTAAAAAGTCAGCTTCTTAGAAAAGATGTAAATGAAATCATTATAGCTACTGACGCCGGTCGTGAGGGAGAGTTGGTCGCACGCTGGATTATCGATAAAGTTAAAATGCAGAAACCGATTAAACGTCTATGGATTTCATCTGTTACCGATAAAGCAATTAAAGATGGCTTCGCAAATTTAAAACCAGGAAAAGCATATGACAATCTATACGCTTCAGCTGTCGCACGTTCAGAGGCTGACTGGTATATCGGACTTAATGCGACTCGAGCATTAACTACTCGCTTTAATGCCCAACTAAATTGTGGTCGTGTTCAAACACCTACTGTAGCCATGATTGCAAGCCGTGAAGATGAAATCAAACATTTCAAAGCTCAAACTTACTATGGTATCGAAGCTCAAACAGCTGAGAGATTAAAGCTAACTTGGCAAGATACAAAAGGAAATAGCCGTAGCTTTAATAAAGAAAAAACTGATGCAATCGTGAACAAAATTAGTAAACAAAATGCTACTGTTGTAGACATTGATAAAAAACAAAAGAAATCGTTCGCTCCTGGTCTTTACGATTTAACTGAACTACAACGTGATGCGAATAAAATATTTGGTTACTCTGCGAAAGAAACATTAAACATTATGCAAAAATTATATGAACAGCATAAAGTTTTAACGTACCCTCGTACAGATTCACGCTATATTTCATCTGATATTGTCGGCACACTTCCAGAGCGTCTGAAGGCTTGCGGAGTTGGAGAATACCGTCCTTTAGCACATAAAGTATTGCAGAAACCTGTAAAATCTAACAAATCATTTGTTGATGATAGTAAAGTAAGTGATCATCACGCAATTATTCCAACAGAGAGCTATGTAAACTTCTCAGCTTTCACAGATAAAGAACGTAAAATTTATGACTTAGTTGTAAAACGTTTCTTAGCTGTTTTATTCCCAGCCTTTGAATATGAACAACTAACATTGCGCACGAAAATTGGTGATGAAACGTTCATCGCACGCGGAAAAACGATTTTACATGCTGGTTGGAAAGAGGTTTATGAAAATCGATTTGAAGATGATGATGCAAGCGATGATGTAAAAGAACAAATCTTACCTCGCATCGAAAAAGGCGATACATTAAACATAAAACTAATTGTCCAAACATCAGGGCAAACGAAAGCACCTGCACGTTTTAATGAAGCAACATTACTTTCAGCGATGGAAAACCCAACAAAATACATGGATACGCAAAACAAACAACTTGCTGACACGTTAAAGTCGACTGGTGGATTAGGTACTGTAGCTACACGAGCTGATATTATCGACAAGCTATTCAATTCGTTCTTGCTTGAAAAACGTGGTAAAGATATTCACATTACTTCAAAAGGCCGTCAGTTACTTGATTTAGTGCCGGAAGAACTGAAATCTCCTACACTAACTGGTGAATGGGAGCAAAAGTTAGAAGCTATCGCTAAAGGAAAATTAAAGAAAGAAGTATTCATTTCAGAAATGAAGAACTATACGAAAGAAATTGTTGCTGAAATTAAATCGAGTGATAAGAAATATAAACACGACAACATTTCAACGAAGTCTTGTCCAGACTGTGGTAAACCAATGTTAGAAGTAAACGGTAAAAAAGGTAAAATGCTTGTATGCCAAGATCGCGAATGTGGTCACCGTAAAAATGTATCCCGCACTACAAATGCACGCTGTCCTCAGTGTAAAAAGAAGCTAGAACTTCGTGGTGAAGGAGCAGGCCAAATTTTCGCATGTAAATGTGGCTATCGCGAGAAACTTTCTACATTCCAAGAGAGACGTAAAAAAGAATCCGGCAGCAAAGCTGATAAACGCGACGTTCAAAAATATATGAAACAGCAGCACAAAGAAGAAGAACCATTAAATAATCCGTTCGCAGAAGCTTTAAAGAAATTAAAATTTGATTAAACAAAAAGGTTCCTACCGCTATCGGTAGGAACCTTTTATTTTTAATGAATAATTTTACTTCCTTTTGCGTTCTCAACAAACTTTTCACTTGATTTGTTAATTGGTGTTTTCAGTAATAACGCAGCAACAATCATAACTACTACGAAAACACTTAACACAAGTAAATCTCTAGTTACTATATCCCAAAGCATTCCGCCAACTGTTTCACGAATTGCACTAATTGCATATGTGAATGGTAAGAACGGATAAATCGCTTGGAAGAACGGTGGTGTCATTTGAATTGGGAATGTTCCGCCTGATCCTGCTACTTGCAGTACAAGTAAAATGATCGCCATCGATTTCCCAACGTTTCCGAAAATAGAAACGAGTGAGTATACGATACAAACAAAGACTCCCCCAATAAATAAACTAAATAACACAAACCAGAACTTATCGACTACGTACGTACCGAGTAAGAATATATCTCCCATTGATACGATAAACGCTTGTGAAAGACCTATCGTTAAGAATGTTAATAAACGTCCGAAGTAAACTTCATGGCTCTTATAATTCGCGCCCTCTTCGTGTACTTCTACCGTTAATAATGAAACCATTAATAATGCGCCTACCCATAATGCAAGCACTGTATAGAATGGTGACATTGCTGAACCGTAGTTCGGCATTGCAAATAATTTATTCTCTTTTAAATTTACTGGATTTGCAAAGTAGTCACTTTGCTTTTCAACATCATTCTTTAATAAGCGTATGATGTCTTTTATATCCTCTTCAGATTCAAAATCACGAATTTTATCTGCTAATTCTTTAATCTTTTTCTCAGTCTCCGGCATTTCAGCTTTAATGTCTGCTAATTTCTTTCTACCGTCTACTAAGCCTTTTGATGAATCTTCTAGTAATTTTTTAACATCTGGAAGCTTCTTATCTGCCTCGCCTAAAATTTGAGATGTATTTTTAGACATCTCTTTTGTACGAGCAATTGCTGCATTGAAATTTGGAGTGATTTCTGAGTCATATTTAGCTAAAATGTCACCAATTTGGCCCGAAACATTTTTAGACACTTGATTAATACTTTCAATAACATCTGCTGCTGGTTTTTGACCTTTATTAATAGCGTCAATTCCTTTATCAGTTAAATCGATTCCTTTTTGCAAACCATCTTTTACTTTATTTAACTTAGCAATTGTGCCATTAAGACTTTTATCACTATTCACATCGCCCAAAACTTTATTTGTACTTTCCATAACCGGAATCATATCATTAACTAAATTCCATCCTGCTTTGAACTGTCCATTTAAATCATTTAAGGCTACTTTTGTAGAATCTAATCCATTAACACCTTTGTTACTTAAGTCTTCTCTTGCTTTTTCAAGCTCCGTTTTTAATCTGCTGTAATCATTTACAGCCTTATCATATTTTTCTCTACCATTGTCTAATGCTTCATTTGTTTGGTTTACTAAATCATTTACTGCTTTTATATCTTGATTTAAATTCCCTCTTAACTGCTGAGCATCTTCTTTTACATTTTCAGCTTTGTTTTTCAATTGCTCAGCTGTGCTTACTGCTTTTTCGAAATCTGCTACAAACGTAGCATTATAATCTGCTTCTGCTTGATTTACCAAGTTATTTATTGCATCTAATTTTTTATTAGTAGCGTCTCTTACATCTTGTTTCACTTCTTGCCCTGTACCAATAATATTGGCAATATCTTTAACGCCACCATTTGCATTTTCAATAGCTGATTTAAGGTTTGTTAATTTTTCTATTCTCTTTTGGAAGAATTCTTTTCCAAAATCAGTTGATGCAGACTCTTTAAATTTAGTAAAGACATCAATTAAATATGAAACACTATCTGCTCGACCTTGCAGCGTCTCAGAAACCTTATTAAGATCTTGTTTCGCTTTTTCCGGATCCAAATTACCATTTTGCAACCCGTTTATAACACCTTGTGCATAAGTTGTTCCGACACGTATCGAACTAAAAACATTATTTACAGTTTGATCAATATTTTTAGCAATATTTTTATACCCCTCACCATTCACTTGCGGTAACGCTGGAATTTCTGGTATTTGTGGTACTTGCGGAATAGTTATATTAGGCAACACTGGGAATTTAGCCGGATCTGGAATTTTCAGATTAGAATCAAATGATGGATTTTTTAAGAAATCCGTAATTGCTGCCGCACTATCTAAACCTTGTTGCATTACAATTAAATTATTCTTAATTGTTCCAGGTGCGCGCTTCAATGTTTCATCATTTCTCGCAAAGAATTTATCTAAATTCCCTAACGCCTCTTGCCCATCATTCATAACACTTTCTACAACTGGCAACTCTTTTTGTGCTACTTTCACAACATCTTCTGCCCGAGTCGCATCATCTAATGCCTTATCCACAAGTGTATTCATTTCTGGGAACTGTGCTTCTAACTTAAATACGAGATCCTTGACCTTCTCAATACTCGGTAAGTTAGTTTCTAAATCGATTCCAAGGTCATTGAAGATTTTAAAAATCTCACCGTTTGCTGTTTTAACAAAGTTTTTACTAACCTCTTCTGTAAGACCCGATGCACCTTTAGCTGTAATTTTCGGTGCAATCGCATTTACTTTTTCATTTACATAGTAATCAAGTTCTGGTTTCTGTGGATTTTCATTCAAGACCGTTGCAATCTTTTCAGAAAAATCTTTTGGAATAGTAATACTTGCGGAATAATCTCCACGCTCTACTCCATAAATTGCTTGCTTTTCATCAACAAACTTCCACCCGAAATTTTTGTTCTTCTTAAGTGAATCTACAATTTCTTCCCCGATGTTAATATCTTTCCCTCTTAAATTTGATCCAACATCTTGGTTAGAAACTGCAATTTGGATTCCTTTCGTATTTCCGTAAGGATCCCAAGAAGCTTTAATGTTAAACCATGCATATAACGATGGTAAAATCATTAACCCTAAAACAATAACAATTGCAGCCCAATGTTTGGCTACATTCCGTAAATCTGTCTTATAAATACGCCAAATTTGTTTCATAAAAGTTATCACCTAATTATATATTTTTCCTTCTTTAGAAAATGATACATACATTTTGTAATTATATCACTTTCTACATCGTGGATTAAACGAAAACATACTATTTTTCCCATTAAATATTTCACTTACTTCATTATATAACGAAGTAAAAAAAGTATACATACAAAATGACCGAATTAGTTTTACATTCAATAATAACAAATATATAGGAAATGTCATAAAAAATACAAGTATTTTCTCTTGGGAATACTTGTATTTATCAAAAAACCCTCCCAGCTTTTCATTATCTGTGAGGGTTTCTTCTATTATATATCTAATTGTACTTCTACACCGAAATGGTCAGAAATTACATTTCGATTTGTTCCATTAAAAATGACTTTTGAAGAAGTAACTGTTTTACTTTGATTGCTTAATATTAGGTCGATTCGTAAGTTTTGTTTATTTTCATCCCAACCAGCAATCTCTCCTTGGACAGTTGTTCCTTCATCCTTCTCTATCGCTAGTTCATATGTGTCATATAAACCTTTTTGCATCATATACTCATAACCCTCTCCTTCTAAACGAGCATTGTTATTAAAATCACCCATTAAGAAGGAAAGTTCATTGCTATTTACACGCTCCATTAAACGATCAACTTGGTCTTGGAATGATTCTTCTTCATCATTCCACCAACCGAGATGGCAAGAATAAAACGTTATATTCTTATCATTATAAGCAATTGTTGCACTTACAATTTTGCGTGTTTTCCAATACGTTGTATCCTTATTTTCTGAGACAAAGAACGTATCTTCCTTTACAATGTTGTGCTTTGTTATAATTGCTAATCCTTCTTCGTACACATCATATCCAATATGAGAGAAATCCCAAATAATATTGTATTCTTTTACATTTAATGCTCTTAACTCTTCTAGCAGTAAAAGTCCAAAATTATCTTTTTTCTTGTTACCGCATACATTTTCAGCTTGTATAGACTGACTTACTTCTTGCAATGCGATCACATCATAATCTTCTTCTTGAATTGCTTTAGCAAGATACTTTATTTTTTCAATTTGATTCTCTTCTTGCCAAGAGTGACAATTTAAAGTTAGCAATTTCATATTATTACGCACCTAACATATCTTGAATATCTGACTTTAATACGTCAGCTTTCGGGCCATATACTGCTTGTACACCTTTATCTTTTACAATAAGTCCTAAAGCACCATTTTGTTTCCATTTTGCTTCTGGTGCAACGGCATCTAAATCTTTTACTGTTACACGTAAACGTGTCATACAAGCATCTACGTCAGCAATATTATCTTTTCCGCCCAATAAATCAATAACTTTTGTTGCTAATGAACCATCTTGTACATTTCCTGTTCCTTCTGTTGACTCATCTTCATTATCAATATAGTTTCCTGCACGCCCTGGCGTTGGTAAATTGAATTTTTTAATTAAGAAGTTGAATAACGTAAAGTTAAGGCCGAAGAACACTAATGAAACAATGACAAAGTTGATTAAATCTCTCGTTAAACCTGCATTGATCATCATTGGTGTACGAGTAATTAACTCAATAAATCCAAATGCATGAACACGTAAATTAATTAAATCCGCTAATGCGAATGCAAGTCCTGTTGTAATCGCATACACAATATATAATACTGGTGCAATAAACATGAACATGAATTCAATTGGTTCTGTTACACCTGTTAAGAATACTGCTAATGCAGCTGATAAGAACATTGGTTTATATTTTGCACGTTTTTCTTTATCAACATTACGGAACATCGCAAACGCAATCCCCATTAACGCTGCCGTTGAGCCGATAACTTGTCCAGCTTTGAAACGAGCTGGTACAACGTTATTTAATAAATCGTTATATGCTTTCGTATCTCCATTTGCTAATAAGTTATTTAAATCTGTAATCCATGCAAGCCATAACGGATCTTGTCCCGCTACAATTTGTCCAACCTTTGAGCCAGTTAACATCGTATATGTTCCACCTAGCTCTGTGTAGTTCATCGGAATCGTTAACATATGATGTAATCCAAATGGTAATAATAAACGTTCTAACGTTCCATATACAAACGGTGCAATAACTGGTGCACTATCTTTAGATGCTGCAATCCAGCGACCAAATTCATTTAATCCACTTTGGATAAATGGCCATACAAGTGATAATACAATCGCAGTGACTGTAGACCAAACAATTACAACGAATGGTACAAATCGTTTTCCATTAAAGAATGCTAGTGCCTGTGGCAGTTTATTATAATTGTAGTATTTGTTATATAAAGTAGCTCCTAAGAAACCTGTAATAATCCCTACGAACACTCCCATGTTTAATGCTGGTGCACCAAGTACAGAAGTGAAATAATCTTTTACAAGTAAATCACCTGCTAATGATGAAGAAACTGTCGCTTTTGAATCCGCTAACATTTGAGCGTTTACGCCAAAGATAGCTCCTGTAATTCTGTTTGTTAAGACGAATGCTAACAGTGCTGCAAATGCACCACCTGCACGATCCTTCGCCCAAGATCCCCCAATTGCTACTGCAAATAAGATGTGTAGATTTGTAATAATTGCCCAACCGATGTCTTCCATTACTCGAGCAATTGTATGAACTGCGTTAATATCCCCAGCAGACATCCCAATTAACTTACCGATCGAAATCATTAAACCAGCTGCTGGCATTACAGCTACAACCACTAATAATGCTTTCCCGAACTTTTGCCAAAAATCAAAAGACGTAATTTTCATCTGTTCTTCCTCCCCTTTATTTATAACAACATAATGATTTAAATTATAATTTCTGTTTCTCTTATGAAAACGATTCCTTATGTTACTTTTTTCCCTTTACGCAACCGTTTTCATAAATCTATTTTAATAAAAGCGTTTTCACATTGCAATAGAAATTTATTTTTTTTCATAAAAAAAGATGCTCAAGGAGCATCCTTTTTCATTATGAAATGCGATAAACCCTTGTTTCATAAGGTTTCAACGTGATTGTAGTTATTTTTTCATGTTCCGCAACTTCATAGTTATTTAAAAGCAAACGTTTGCGTTCTAATGCGAATAAACTCTCATTATACACAGCTTCCTCTTTTGAGATATTACTAATTACAATGACTTTTTCATCCTGTAGCGTACGTGTATATGCATAAATTTGTGGATCGTCTTCTAAAAGTAAATCGTACGTACCGTAGTTCAGTACATCGTGCTCTTTTTTCAAGGCAATCATTTTCTTATAGAAATTGAAAATAGACTTTTCTTCATTTTTTTGCTTTTCAACATTAATTTCTTTGTAATTTGGATTCATGCTAAACCAAGGTGTACTTGTTGTGAAGCCAGCATTCATTTCATCATTCCACTGCATAGGTGTACGTGAATTATCGCGGCAAGAAGCCCATATAATTTCCATCATATCTTGATGTGATACGCCCTCTGCAATTTTCTCTCGATATAAATTTTTAATTGCTACATCATCGTAATCTTCAATATTTGGTAACTGAACATTTGTCATACCAATTTCTTGTCCTTGATAAATAAACGGTGTACCGTGCATAAAGAAATACATCGCTCCTAGAGCTGTTGTACTTTCACGCCAATATTGTTTATCATCTCCCCACGTTGAAACGATACGTGGCTTATCGTGATTCTCGATGTATAAAGCGTTCCATCCTTTATTTTCTAATCCTTTTTGCCATTTCGTTAATACTTTTTTCAATCCTACAACATCAAGGTCTTTCTTCTTTTCTGCATCCCATAAGCTTAAATGTTCAAACTGGAATACCATATTGAATTTACCTTGTTCTTCTCCAACCCAAAGCTCAGCATCTTCAATCTTAACGCCATTTGCTTCACCAACAGTCATAATATCGTACTTAGAGAATGTGTTTTCTTTTAACTCTTCTAATAAAGGTTGAATACCGTCCACATTCATATGTTTATCAAAAGATGGTACATATTTTAATTCTTTTGGATTTGGCATATCCTTGAGGCCATCTTCTTTTTTAATATGACTAATTGCATCAACACGGAAACCATCAATCCCTTTATCAAGCCACCAATTAACTGTATCGTATAACACTTCACGAACTTCTTTATTCTCCCAGTTCAAATCTGGTTGTTTACGCGAGAATAAATGTAAATAATATTGTTCTGTTACTTCATCATACTCCCATGCAGAACCATTAAAAATACTTTCCCAATTGTTTGGTTCCGCCCCGTCTTTCCCATCCTGCCAAATATACCAATCACGCTTCGGATTGTCTTTAGAAGAACTTGATTCAATAAACCATGGATGTTCATCACTTGTATGATTAATAACTAAATCAATAATAAGCTTCATGTCACGCTTATGAACTTCATCTAGTAGCATATCAAAATCTTCCATCGTACCAAATTCATCCATAATATCTTGATAGTCACTAATATCATAACCATTATCGTCATTAGGTGATTTATACATTGGACAAATCCAAATTACATCTATACCTAAATCTTTTAAATAATCCAGCTTTGCAATAATCCCCTTTAAATCTCCAATACCATCACCATTTGAATCCATAAAGCTACGTGGATAAATTTGATAAGCAACTGCTTCTTTCCACCATGTTTTCTTCATAATAACTCTCTCCTTTTGCATCTCGATTTTTTATGCAAACGTTTTCGTAACACTATCATAACAAAATATGAATAGTTTGCAACTGTTTTCATTGAACTCTATGTAGTTTCCTTATACCTTATTTATTTCTCACAAAGATAAAGTGAAACTTTAATCGTTAAGGAGGTGTCCATTCCCCGTTGATTATTAGCCCTTACCAATCGAGCTTTTACGAGCAGCCCTATCTTCTTTGCTTCAGCCCGATTGTCTTACTTCTCGCAAATAACGGGATAAATCTAACTCTTCTCTTCTTCTCGTCCATGCGTGTTAAATACACTCTTCATATACTAATACGAGCTCATATTATTTCAGAAAGGAGATATAAATTGAAACAAACAAAATTAACTGGTCGTATCATCGTTCCCTCGGATCCTGGGTATGACATAGCCCGAATAAATTTAAATTTAAGCATTCCAAAATTTCCTTGTATTATTGTTTTTTGTCAAAATAAAAATGATGTGTGTAACGCCTTAAAATGGGCACGTGAGCGTCATATACCATTTCGCTTAAGAAGTGGACGACATAGCTATGAAAATTTCTCTCTTTTAAATGGCGGGCTTATTATTGATGTGAGTGAAATGAAGCAAATTACGGTTAGTACAGGAAAATTAACAGCAACAATTGAAGCGGGTGCACATCTTGGCACTGTGTATAAAGAACTTTGGAAATACGGTGTTACAATACCAGCTGGCACAAGTGCAAGTGTCGGAATTGTGGGGCTAACACTCGGCGGTGGCATTGGCATGCTTTCACGCTTATTTGGACTAACATGTGATCAATTAGTAGAAGTCGAAATGGTACAAGCGTGCGGGAAATTTGGTGCAAAAATCATTCGTGCAAATGAACAAGAAAACCCTAACCTATTTTGGGCATGCCGTGGCGGTGGTGGTGGAAATTTCGGAATTGTTACTTCCTTAACCTTTCGAGTCCACCCTATTAAAAACGTATCAATTTTCTCACTTACATGGGAATGGAAAGACTTTATTGCTGCATTTCAAACTTGGCAAAACTGGGCACCTTATATAGATGAACGTCTCACTTCATCAATTGAATTATTCTCTAAACAACGAAATAAAATCGAGGTGAAAGGTGAATTTGTCGGCTCTCCTTCTGAACTCTATCATCTATTATCTCCTCTTCTTGAAACTGGTAATCCTTCTCTCTTTATAGATGAAGTCCCGTATATAAAGGCTGTTCAATTCTTTAATAGCGGCAATATTCCTGAAAAATTCAAACGTTCTGGTTCCTACGTATATAAACCTATCCCTCTTAAAGGTATTCAAATCTTACAATATTTTCTTTCTCATGCACCAAATAAAGATGCGAGTATTTGGCACCAATCACTCGTAGGTGCTGTAGAAAACATTTCGCCTAATGAAACAGCTTATTTCCACCGCAAGGCAATTATTGCTCAAGAATATATTACTTCTTGGAAATGCAACGATGAAGAAAATCGAAATATACGCTGGGTTAAAGATTTACGGGAAAGCTTAGATCCTTACACACTAGGAGACTATGTCAATTGGCCCGATATCGACATAAAAAATTGGCAAACTAGTTATTATGGCTCTAATTTCCAAAGGTTGCGTAAAGTGAAGACAGCATATGACCCTTGTAATGTTTTTCGTTTTCAACAAAGTATCCCACCCTTTCATACGTAAAAAAGGGGATAAAATAAAAAACCATCCAATATGCCGTTACCTCACAGCATGTTGGATGATTCAAGTTGATTTTCTATATCTTTTCAAATTATTGCTCCTACTCATAAACTTTCAATTACGGATTAATTGTATTTCTCATCATTTTTATGCAATGAATGTAATTTAATATTTGGTACTTTATCTTTTTCAATACCGCTATTATAAGCAACAGGAATTTGGAATTCGAATTGTTTTGTCTCATGTTTTTGTAAATAGACTGGTTTCGGTACTGGATAACCTTTTGAATTCTCGTTTGCATTATCATATAAAACAACTTTTAATGCCTGTGAATGATTACGATAATTTTTTAAAGTCACAATGCATTTTTGTTCGATACCCTCTCCATTTTTCTCCATTCTACACTGGCTATCTTCTTTTTTATATTCTATCGCCTCTACCCCTGTTTTTCCTGCGTAGTACCATGTTTTATTCAATGTATGGAGAATGTTATTTAAAATAAACGGCATCATTAAAATCAAAATACCAATGCCTACTACTTTTATCTTATTCATTGTTCTAAATGTACTAGATTTCTTTTTTACTAGCCATTTTACAAATAATATAAATGCGATTATATGTAGTACGAAAGAAACAATTAATATATTTGAAACTTTATAACCCATATAAATATATGTATATACCGGAACCTTATAGAAATTGAATAGTTTTTCCCCAATTAATTCATTATCGTTTGGAATTTTTAATAATAACAAAACCCCTATACTGTAACAAATAGCTACTAATCGATCATACTCAATTCGAACCATTCCGTCTCCCCTTCCTTTTGCTTTTTTATTATCGATTTTAGCTATTATTACCATAATATACAATCATTTCATAGAGGATAACGTAAAAAAGTCCCTTATAAATATATAAAGAACCTTATTAATATACAATATGAATTAGAAAATCAATATGCAATTTTCACATAGAGACCTCCTCAAAATATGTTGGATTATGTATTGTAATTTTTTTATCCAGAATTGTAACAATACTATCGTTTTTTAATTGTTTTAATACGCCGCTAACCGTCTCTCGGGACGTCCCAGATATTTTTGATATTTCAATTGTTGTAAGTGGGCATGAAATTACAATCGTTTCGCCACTCTGTTCTCCTAAATCTTGCATTAAATAATTTAATGTTTGAATGACTCGATCTTGTGCATTAGGAATTGTAATATTTTGCACTCGATTTTCGTTTAGTTTTAATATTGATGATAATTGCTGAACAACGTACATTAATTGCGTCCTACTAGATTTCACCATATCTTCGAAAATTACTGTCGGAATATAATATACCTCTACATCTGTCATCGCTTCTGCCGTATAGTTATATCCTCTGTCTGTAAACATACCACCATAAGGAAAAATAGAATACCGCTTTACATAGTCATCATATAATAAATTTCCACTTTGATTTACCCGCTCTAACTTTACAAAACCATCTAACATGAAGTAAATTCTTTCTCTTGAATCCCCTTCTAAAAATAAAAATTGACCCTTTTTATAAGTTCGCCAATAGACAAACTCCGCCAAACCTTTCAATTTCTTTTCTGTTAAATGAGCAAATAATTCAAATTGTTTTAAGTCTTTAACTACGTTCCGTCTATTCATAAAATTCCCTCTCTCTTGCTGTATGTTGGAGCGAAAAATCAAGAAAGCGTATTCAAATTAAATTTTATCATAATTAACTTATATGTTAAGATTTCATCATGAAAACTTTATGAACAATGAGTACAAAAAATATTAATAAATAAAAAGAATGAAGTTACTAACTTCATTCTTTTTTTACTAATAAATAGCGCACACAATTATTTAAACATACATGCATACATTCTGTTTAGAAATAATAGTACCAGCTTTTTCTTCTAGTGCTTCATATACTTTTTCTAAAGACGTAATAATTGTTTTTCTTTTTGGATTTGTATTAACAAAATTAATAGCAGCTTCAATTTTTGGAAGCATACTTCCCGCAGCAAATTGTTTTTCCTCAATGTATTCTTCTAATTGATTCACTGTGACATGCTCTAATTTCTTTTGATTCAGTTGATTATAATTTACATACACATGATCAACTGCAGTTAAAATTACGAGCGTATCAGCATCTACTAATTCAGCTAATTTCTGCGCAGCGAAATCTTTATCGATAACCGCTTCAGTTCCTTTTAACCCTTCTTCGGAATCAATTACTGGAATTCCACCACCACCAACAGCTATCACTATATTTCCATCCTCAACTAAAGAATTAATTACTTTATGCTCATGAATACTTACAGGCTTCGGTGATGGAACAACACGTCTCCACCCTCTGCCAGCATCCTCTTTAAACACTGCTTTTGTTTCTTCCATTAATCTTCTTGCTTCTTCTTCCGTATAAAAAGGACCAATTGGTTTAGTTGGATTTTTAAATGCCTCATCTTTTTCATCCACGACAACGCGTGTTATAACCGTTGCTACGTCTTTTTTTATATTCCGTTTTTTCAATGCCTTTTCAATCGCATTTTCCATCCAATATCCAATCATCCCTTGGCTCATTGCACCACAAGTATCTAATGGCATTGCAGGTGTCTTTTCCGTTTCTGCAGCTTTTTGCTGTAATAAAATATTCCCCACTTGCGGGCCATTTCCGTGCGCAATTACTATATCTACATCATTTTCCATTATTTTCACAAGTTGTTCCGCTGTTTTTTCTAATGCTTCTTGCTGTGCCCCTGCAGTAGCTTTTCCAGACTGTATCGCATTTCCCCCTAGTGCAACTACAATTTTTCTTCGTGCCATATTTCAGCCCTCCAGTTAATTTCGCTTTCACAGCGCTTTATAAAGTAATACTGCCTGTAATTAATCCATAAATCGCAAAGAATGCTAAAGCACCAATTGCTACCGATGATGCTAATTCCACTCGAGTAAATATTTGCTTCGAACTCTTTTGCTTTTGAACATTGTAAAAAATAAAAATACCTGGCGCATATAAGGTCATTGTTAATAATAAATACTCTAAACCAGCTGCATAAACTAACCACACACCATAAATACTTGCTATCAAACCAATTATTATATTTTTATTTCGATCCACTTCTTCAGACTTTAAGCTATGCTTCAGTTGATAAAATGCTGAAAAAGCATATGGGATTAAAATAGCTGAAGATGCTAAAGAGAATGCAAAGTTATACGCCTGATCGGAAACGACGAATGTTAATAAGAACATTTGAATTAAGCCATTTGTTATCCATAATGAATTTATTGGAGCCCTATTTTTATTTTCTTTTGCAAACCATTTTGGAAATACTCCGTCTTTAGCCGCCAAATATGGAATTTCAGATGCGAGTAAAGTCCAGCCTAACCAAGCACCTAATACAGAGATGACTAAACCTAAATTAATAAAGATAGCCCCCCATTTTCCAACAACACTTTCAAATAAATAAGCCATAGACGGATTTTTCAAATTAGCAATATCTGCTTGCTGCATAAGTCCAAGAGACAGTAATGTAATTAAAATGTAAATGATGAGTGTACCAATTAAGCCAATAACCGTTGCTTTCCCTACATCACTTCTATTTTTTGCTCGACTAGATAAAACAACAGCCCCTTCTACCCCAATAAACACCCATAAAGTTACAAGCATTGTACTTTTAACTTGGCTGCCAACCGCTCCCCATGAAAAAGAACCAGTTTGTCCCCAAAATCCATCTAGAAACGTATCAATATGAAACGCGAAGATTCCTATAACAATAAATACAAATACAGGTACTAATTTTGCGATTGTAGTTACTAAATTCACAAGTGCTGCTGATTGAACTCCACGTAAAATTAACATGTGAACACACCATAATAATACGCTTGCACCAATAATGGATGCTACATTTTGACCGCCTTCAAAGATGGGGAAGAAATACCCTAATGAAGAAAACAATAATGTACCGTAAGCTACATTACCAAGCCAGGCAGATAGCCAATATCCCCACGCACTATTAAATCCCATGAAATTACCAAATCCTGCTTTTGCATAGCTAAAAATACCGCCATCTAAATCTGGCCGTTTTACAGTTAGATTTTGAAAAGATAATCCAAGCGCAATCATCCCAATTCCTGTTATAACCCAACCAATAATAATGGCTCCAGCACCAGCACCTTTTGCCATATCACTTGCTAAATTAAATGCTCCACCGCCAATCATAGACCCCACTACAAGCGCCGTTAATGTAAACAACCCTAATTTCTTATCTTCATCCATTCCACTCACCTCTCTTTAATTGCAATAACAATACGAAAGCCATAGTGAATGATAGTGTCTAAAGGAGGAGAAAGAAGAAAGGAAGACTCCCTTTCTTCTTTACTCCATGTTTCCTAAAGTAGCTGCCATAACCGCTTTAATTGTATGCATTCTATTTTCAGCCTGATCAAATACTTTTGAATGTTTACTGCGGAATACTTCGTCAGTTACCTCCATTTCCCTCAACCCATATTTCTCATAAACTTCCTCACCATACATCGTTTCAACATCATGGAATGCGGGTAAACAATGTAAGAAAATCACATTTTCATTTCCTGTTTCTTTAATCATTTTCATATTTACTTGATAAGGTTTCAATAACTCGACACGTTCAGCAAATTTTTCTTCCTCACCCATAGACACCCATACATCTGTATAAATTACATCTGCATTCGCAACAGCTTCTTCCACATTACTTGTTATCATTACCTGTTCATTATATTTTTTTGCTAAATCAATTACTTCTTGCTCTGGCCATAAAGATTCCGGTGCACAAATACGTACATCCATTCCAACGATCGCTCCACCAACTAGTAAGCTATTAGCAACATTATTTCGTCCATCCCCAACGTAAACGAGCTTCACATTTTCTAATTTCCCTACATGTTCTCTAATTGTTAATAAATCTGCAAGTGTTTGTGTTGGATGCCACATATCTGTTAATCCATTCCAAACCGGCACACCAGAATTTTGTGCTAAAGATTCTACAGTTTCATGATTAAATCCACGAAACTCAATTCCGTCAAACATGCGTCCTAACACTTTTGCTGTATCCTCTACGGATTCTTTTTTCCCAAGCTGAATATCACCTTTCCCTAAATATTCAGGGTTCGCCCCCAAATCCGTACATGCTACTGTAAATGCACATCGCGTACGAGTAGAGGTTTTTTCAAATAATAGCGCTACATTTTTACCTTCTAAATAATGATGTGGGACACCGTTTTTCTTTTTCTCTTTTAATTCTGCTGCTAAATCTAGAAAATATAATAATTCTTCTTGTGTAAAATCTTTTTCAGCTAGAAAACTTCTTCCTTTTAAATTTGGTCTAGTCATTAACATACTTCATCCCTACTTTCTCCGTTATTTATACTAAATATCTTTACGAACAATTGGCATACTCATGCAACGTGGCCCCCCACGACCACGAGATAATTCCGAACTTAGCACCTCAATGACTTCTATACCATGCTCCCTTAATAAAGTATTGGATACATAGTTGCGATCATATGTAACAACTACACCTGGCGCAATTGCTAATGTATTAGAACCGTCATTCCATTGTTCACGGGCGGAAGCAATTGCATCTCCTCCTCCACAAGGAATAAGAACTAATTCACTTAAACCTAATACCTCTTTTAATGCTTCCATTAAAGAAGTACGATGTGTAATTTTAAGATTTTCCGCATCTGGACCTTTTTCTAAAATATAAATATTCATATTTCCTTTTGGCCCTTGAATGGCTGGGTGAATTGTAAACTTGTCATAATCAACCATTGTAAACACTGTATCTAAATGCATAAATGCTCGGCATTTTGGAATTTCTATTGCTAACACTTTCTTAATTTTATTTTGTCGGCTAAAAAGATTTTTAGCTAAACGTTCAATTGCTTTAGCTGACGTACGGGCAGATACTCCAATTGCAATTGTTTCTTCATTTAAAATTAGCTCATCGCCACCTTCAATCGGAAACTTATAATCGCGATCTAGCCAAATTGGCACATTGTGATTTGCAAATCTTGGATGATATTTAATGATGTACTCCATGAATAATGATTCACGTCTACGCGCCGGTTCTCTCATCTTATTTATCGTTAAACCATCGCCCACGCTAGCTGCTGGATCACGAGTAAAATATAAATTAGGCATTGGGTCTAAGTAAAACGGATAATGATCTTCCATTAATTCGTATAAATGTGTCTTCTTACTTGTTTCAATTTCGTTTTTCCGTACACCACCCATAATTTTTTGAACTAATTCTTCATTTGAAAAGGAAAGTAAATATTCTTTTAAAGTTTGATGTGCAACATTTACGTCAGCCTGTCCTTCTTCTAAAATACGATCAACAAATTCTTCTCGAAGTTTTTTATCTACTAATGCCTCAGCAGCTAGTTTTTCTAAATAAAGAACTTCAACACCCCGATTGCGTAATGTTTGTGCAAAATAATCATGCTCTTTTTGAATAATTGGTAAGTATGGAATATCGTCAAATAATAATTGTTGCAAATAATCTGGCGTTAAGTTTTCCACTTCTTTACCAGGTCGTTTTAATAAAACTGTTTGTAATTCCCCAATTTCTGAAGTAACATGTATCGGATGCTTCATTTGTTGTACCTCCTTTTAAATATGTTTGATGTCTTACAAGTACATAATAAATGCTACGCGCTTTCATCTTTGTGAAAACATCCACATTATCATTGTGAAATATTAAACAAGTTATTTTTTTAAAATCATATAAATTTGTATTTTTATAACATTCCATCCCGCTTTTTCAATAAAAAAATACATATATTACGCATATATGCTGAATATTTAACTTCCGTATTTTTTAAAAAATCCTGTTTTTAATTTTTATTAAAAACAGGATTTTGCATCTAAATAATTAAATTTAACCTTTCTTCTAAAATCTCCCTATCTGATTTCGACTGAGAAATTATAAGGCATGTATCATTTCCACATATACATCCTATTTTTTCTTTCCAATCTAACTCATCAAACAAAGCACCAATAACATGTGCATTACCGGGTAATGTTTTAATAACCATTAATTGATCTACACAATCAATTTTTACAACAACCTCTCGTAATTTTTTCTTTAACTTTATATCAGTTTGTAAATGCTCTTCTGAGAAAAATTTATATATCATTAATCCTTCTTGAGAAGGTACCTTCGTTAAGTTTAACTCACGAATATCTCGAGAAACTGTAGCTTGTGTTACTAATACATCTTTTTTTGCTAACAATTCTACTAATCTTTCTTGCTTCTCTATTTCATACTCCTTTACAAATTGTTTAATTAATCGTTGTCTTTTTTCTTTTTTCATAAAAGACACCCCTTTTAATATTATAGCTCGCTATAATTTTCATCCGAAAGGGACAGAAAAGAATGTTGCGGAAACGTTCATAGTTTATACTTTTTAACTGTTGATATTAAATCTAGCTAAAAAAAGAGAAGAACAGCATTCTGTTCTTCTCTTTTACATTGAAAATCGTTCAATCGTTTGTTTCAAATCCACTGATTGCTTCTCTAAGTCTTTTAATAATTGATCGATCGCTATCATATTTTTAGACTGTTGCAATGTCACACGTGCCACTTCTTGTGAACCAGCTGACGTTTCTTCCGCAATTGCTGCTACAGCCTTCGTCTGTGCTCCTGTTTGATGAATGTGACTCACTTGTTCGTTCATATAGCTACTAATTTGCTTAGTTGCATCGGCAACTTCCATAATACTCGATGACATTTCTTTTAAAATTAATTCAGTAGCTTCTCCTCGTTTCGCCTCTTCTTTAGCTGTTTTCACTTGCTCCGTCATTTTCAATGCGACTTGTTGCACTTCCTCTTGCATATTTCGTAATAACTGCGATATATTTCTTGCAGAATGATCGCTTTCATCAGCAAGTTTACGTACTTCTTCAGCTACAACTGCAAAGCCCCTTCCATGCTCTCCAGCACGAGCTGCCTCAATAGAAGCATTTAATGCTAATAAATTCGTCTGGCTAGCAATCTCACTCACAACAGAAACAATGTGTTCAACTTGTTTCATTCGCTCTTCTAATTTCTGTACATTTTCCATCGAATCTTCATTTTCTCTCGCCAATGTTTGAATACCTTGAATTAAAGACGTAAAGACACGTGTACTTTGTCCTAAAGCTTGAACCATTTCTGAAGACAACTCGTCAGACTGTTTTGCTTTTCCTTCTACTTCATTTGCAATAGAAGTCGTTGTATCAACAGTAGAAACGATCGCTTGAATCGATGCTGCTGATTGCTCGGCACCGGAAGAAATCTCCGCAAGAGTTTCAGACACACCTTGTGCTTGCTTTGTCGCTTCACCTGTTTGTTTTCTAATTTGCTGAACTTGATTATTTGTATACGAAAATGTAGTATCTATATTTTTTACCATGCCCCTTAAGTTCCCTAGCATCATATTAAATGCAACACTTAAAGAATTAATCTCATCATCGGTCTTTGGCAATGGGACATCTTCACGAATATCACCTTCAGCCGCTTTCCTTGCTGCTTCTTCCAACTTTCGAAGTGGTTTAATTAAAAATATTGCTGCCCCATACGCTAAAATTCCAGACCATACTACACCTAACAACATAACGATAATATTATAAACAGTTTGACTTACATAACTTTGAAAATAATCATATATAACGTAAATGAAAATTAAACTTGTTGAATATGTAATTAAAGCTAAAACTGTAGTGAATAGCATAAGTTGTGTACGTAAGCCAAAAGAAAATGTTTTTCTTTCTTTTCCCATCTCTTCTTTCCCCCTTCTTATAAGCAATATAAGTACTACCTATATATTATTATCCATATTTTCGTTATAGAAAGATATAGGGATTTTAAAAATCATAATTCCCTTGAATATCAAATTCCGCCAAAAAAATAAAGGATTCTGACAATTTATGACTAATAACAGAAATAAGGGGCAACATTTGTAAAATATATTTTTGACTGGGGGTTTTGTATGATTCAAGTTCGAAATCTAGTAAAATCATTTGGCTCACTTGATGTTTTAAAAGGAATTGATTTAGAAGTAAAAGAAAAAGAAGTTGTTGTTTTAATCGGTGCCAGTGGTTCCGGCAAAAGTACATTACTTCGCTGTCTTAACTTTTTAGAAATGTACGATGAAGGTGAAATTCACTTACAAGGTGAACGAATTGATCCGAAGCATTCAAATTTAAACAAAGTCCGTGAAAATGTCGGTATGGTTTTTCAACACTTTAACCTCTTTCCTCATATGACCTCACTAGAAAACATCATAGAAGCACCTATTCACGTAAAAAAATTGGAGACAGCAGACGCGAAGGATGTTGGGAATCAACTCCTACAAAAAGTCGGCCTACAAGATAAGGCGGATGTAACTCCTCACCTACTTTCAGGTGGTCAAAAACAACGCGTTGCGATTGCACGAGCTCTTGCTATGAATCCTAAAATTATGCTATTTGATGAACCTACCTCAGCCTTAGACCCTGAACTTGTTGGAGAAGTATTGCAAGTTATGAAAGAACTTGCTGAAGAAGGAATGACCATGATTATTGTTACTCATGAAATGAATTTCGCAAGAGATGTAGCTGATCGCGTCATATTTATGGATGACGGAAAGATTGTAGAGGACGCTCCGCCAGCACAATTCTTTTCAGCTCCATCACATGAACGAGCAAAACAATTTTTACGCAACGTTTTATAATGTAACTTCTGTTTCAAATGAAAAGAAATACATCCATACGGTGCACAACTAATTGTCCAATTAAAATATCTCAGTAACATACTTAAAACCATCCGTATGATCAATATATAGGAGGGGTTTTATGAAAAGAAAACTATTAACCATTGTTGCGAGTATTACATTATGTACATCCTTCATACTAGGAGCCTGTAGTAAGGAAAGTGCTACTACTTCTTCAAATGGTGAAAAAGAATTTCGTTATGCGATGAGTGGCTTATATAAACCTTTTAACTATAAAGAAAATGACGGAAAGCTTGCCGGTTTTGATGTGGAAATTGGTGAGGCACTTGCGAAAAAAATGAATATGAAACCCACTCCTATTACAAATCCATGGGAAACGCTAATTCAAGGTCTACAATCGAAAAAATATGATGCTATATTGGGCAGTATGGCAATTACAGAAGAACGCTTAAAAGCTGTTAGTTTCTCCAATCCTTATTATCGCTCTGGTGCCCAAATTTTTGTGGCTAAAAAGAATACATCTATCTCTTCTCCAGAAGATTTGAAAGGTAAGAAAATTGGTGTTGTAAAAGCTAGTACCTTTAAAGACCTTGTTGCAAAACATACAGATCAAATCACAGAATATGATAGCGATATTACTGCACTTATGGACTTAGAGCCTGGACGTATTGATGCAGTAATCACTGATCAAATGGTCGGTTTACGTATGATCAAAGAAGGTAAATCAAATATAAAAGAAGCTGGAAAACCATTAAATCTTGATGAAATGGGAATTGCTATTCGTAAAGATGATAAAGAAATGGTTGAGAAAGTAAATAAAGCTTTAGATGAAATCATTAAAGATGGTACGTATGAAAAGATCAGTAAAAAATGGTTTGGGCGTAATATTCTTGGAGACGAGGCAAAAACAAAGTAAGTTAGCCATTTAGAGATTTCATAAATCATGCCCCACTTTGTATGTGGGGCACTTCATTCACTACTAAAATCCATACAATATGAGGTGACACATATGTTTGAAATTTTTATCTCTACCTATCCCACACTCTTAAAGGCTACTATTGTCACATTACAATTAACATTAACATCCCTATTACTCGGTTCACTAATTGGATTACTAGTCGCTTTCTTTCGAATCTCTAACAATAAGGTTTTAAATAGTATTGCTCATGTATATATCGCCATTATTCGTGGTACACCTTTAATTGTTCAAATTGCCATTCTCTATTTCGGTATTACATCGATTATTGTCTTCACTCCTTTTTGGGCAGGAGCAATTGCTTTAGCAATCCATAACGGTGCATATATTACTGAGATTTTCCGCGGATCCATTCAGTCCGTTGACCGTGGACAATTGGAAGCCGCTCGCTCTTTAGGTATGCCTTACCCTTTAGCTATGCGCCGAATTATATTACCACAAGCATTTCGTCTGTCTCTTCCCCCTCTAGGGAACCAATTTATTATTGGATTAAAAGATTCTTCTCTTGTTGCTTACGTAGGGTTGTCCGAATTATGGGGATCAGGTTTATCAATTGCTGCAAGTAACTTCCAACAATTAGATACATACATAATTGTTGGTTTATATTACCTCGTACTTGTTCTTCTATTTACTTATTTTGTTAATCTTTTAGAAAAACGACTTCAACGAAAAGAAAATAACTCTGTCCAGGTCAAGACGAAGAACAAGAAAGAAGTCTCTTTATAACAAAAAGCAAGCTCTAAGAGAGCTTGCTTTTTCATCGTAAAATATGTCTATTATTGATTTACTTTTTTTATAGTCTCTTTTTCCTCTATATGTTCCTCACGATATGAAATATTATGAGGATCCAATCCATTTCCTAAAGAACCATAGAAATGCTCCCTATGCGGATCAACTAATTCACTTCCGTGATAATACACACGTGGTGTATTCCAAAGTGCTGCCAAAGCTTTTGTCATCGGCATTTCGTGATAGCGTTCCGGCCACATTTCTTTAATTTTATCTTTTACTAATGGATAGTATTTAGAACTCATAGCAGGAAACAGATGATGTTCTGTATGGTATGAGAAATTGAAATGTAAAACGTCTACCCAGCGCGGTACTGTTACTGATAAACAGTTTGCTAAAGGATCATTTACTGGAACAATAGGATTTAAGCGGTGATTTGTTGCGATATACGCCATTACAATAAAGTTAGCAATTAACAACGGAATCACGTATGCAAAGAACCACTTTGTAGGTCCCATAATAAACAATAAACTAATCCAAACTGTCCAGGGCAAAAGAAGTTGAAGCCATACAGATTTTTGATTGGATGACTTAAATTCTTTTATAAAATGAAAGAACATTCGAGTCGAATGTAACGTAAATTGAATTGTTAGTGACAGGAAACTAAAGAATGAACGTACATGAAGAGGCATGCGATATACCCAACTCAAAAACTTACTCTTTTTCAGTTTCTCAAATGTCGGCCATGCATCTGGATCATTCTCTTCATGCTGTGTGTGAACATGATGCGTTGCATTATGCCACTTTCTCCAAAGTTTTGGGCCAGTTGATAATGGCATAAATGCTATCGCACCTAAAAAATCACGAAGCCATGCCTTTCTTACAACTGTTCCATGTAAAATTTCATGTCCTAAAAATCCAAGTGAAGCAAAACATAATCCAAGAACAATTGCAATTCCTAGATTTGCCCACACATTCAATTCAAATACACCGATCGTTATTAAACCAGCCAATGCCACAAGTAAATAAGCCAGTCCACCAAATAATCGATTAGGAACTGGTTTAAATGCTTTTTTCGGCAAATGTGGTGCTACACGTGCTGCATACCACCCAAACGTATGAAGCTCCTTCATCCTTTTGCCCCTTTCTTATGCCGCGCCCCGCGCAACTTGCATATATCAATTCTTGCTTCCAGATTGATTTTACTACGTGATCCAAAAAGCATTTATCATAAGGAAAATATACTCACTCTATCGTCACTTAATTTTCGCTTTTATTATCAATGAAAAACATTTCTCTTTTTACTCTCTATCAACCTTTCCACATGATGAATCATAACAATAGAATTTCTATATTGTCAACAACTTTTATGACCTAGTAATAAAGGTTGGTTATATTTTTATAATTATACTTTATTTCACTAAAGAAAAATCATAGATTTCATAAGGCTTTATCAGGTATATATACATATCCACTTAAACAACATAGACTCTATCTTATTCAAGAACTCTCTATGTAATCAACAAATGGAATCACTTGAATTTAGCTTTATATAAATCCTACTTCTTCATACTGCCCCAATAAAATAATTATATTAAAATATTTTTTCTTTCGTTTAGTAAGAATAGAACGCTACGAAAACAACATACATGAATTCCATATAATATGGAAATATTAAAAGGAAAATTGTTCTAATTTGGAGGTTTTCAAAATGACAGATGACACATTTCCGCAGTTACCATCATCCTATTGGATTGAATCTACTCAATTTCCTACTTTTCCTCATTTATCCGAAAATATAAAGACAGAAGTTGCTGTTATCGGAGCTGGTATTACAGGCATTACCACTGCCTATTTACTCGCTAAAGAAGGAATGAAAGTCGTTTTAATTGATTCTGGTCTTATTTTAAATGGAACGACTGGGCATACAACCGCAAAGGTAACGGCACAACATGATCTTATTTATGATGAATTAATAAATCATTTCGGTGTGGAAAAAGCCCGACTTTACTATGAATCAAATAATCATGCTCTACAATTCATAAATGAGACTGTGCAAACATATAAAATCGACTGTAATTTCTCAAATGAAGATTCGTATTTATATACAACTACTGATAATGGATTAAGAAATTTATCGAAAGAATATGAGGCCTATCAAAAATTAAATATACCTTGTGACTATGTTCAATCTCTATCGATTCCGATTCCAGTACAATCTGCACTTGTCATGAAAAACCAAGCACAATTCCATCCCCTCCTTTATTTGAAAACACTTTTAGAAAAGTTTGTGGAGATGGGCGGCAAAGTTTATGAACAAACAACAGCTATTGATGTGGAAAAAGGTGATTGTCCACAAGTCATTACAAAGGGTGACCATCGCATCACTTGTAAATATATTGTCTCTTGTTCACATTTTCCTTTTTATGATGCTAATAGCTTTTTCTTTACGCGAATGTATGCAGAACGCTCATATGCTCTTGCAATAAAAGCAAAAACAGATTATCCAGGTGGCATGTATTTAAGTATTGATGATCCAAAACGCTCCTTACGCTATATAACAAACAATGGAGAAAAGTTGATTTTGATTGGCGGAGAGAGCCATAAAACGGGACAGGGAATAAATACGATGCTTCATTATGAAGCACTCTATTCTTTTGCTGAAGCAACTTTTGGAGTAGATGAAGTTCCCTATAGATGGTCAGCGCAAGATTTAATTACTCTAGACAAGCTCCCTTATATCGGACATATTAACGAAAGAAATCCAAATATATTTGTTGCAACTGGATATCGTAAATGGGGAATGACGACTGGAACTGCAGCAGCTCACTTACTGAAGGACTCCATTCTAAAAGTCCACAGCCCATATAAAGAACTGTTTGCACCATCACGCTTTCATGCAAATCCGGATATAAAAACTTTCCTCTCTCAGAACATTGATGTTGCTAAACATTTAATTGAAGGGAAAATTGAAACCGCATTACGTAAACCAGAAGATCTTGAAGTTGGCGAGGGATCTGTTGTACATGTTAACGGTAAACGAGCAGGTGCTTATAAAGATAAAGAAGGAAAATTACATATCGTCGATACGACTTGTACACACCTCGGCTGTGAAGTTGAATGGAATAACGGTGATTGTACTTGGGATTGCCCTTGTCACGGTTCCCGTTTTTCAATTGATGGGAATGTTATGGAAGGTCCAGCAGATCAACCATTAAAACGAGTTGATAACGAATAAAAAAGCAAAGAAGTTCAACGGGAATCCTGTTGAACTTTTTTATTTTTCATATAAATTTCGACATACGCAGGGAAATATTAACATTAAATAAAATAATATATTCATCTACAAATAAAAGGAGTGAATACTATGCAACCTTCTGCTCCACCTCATCTAGAATCTACAGAAACTATCTTTTCAAGTTCTATTACAAAACTTGTTGTTTTTATTTGTTGGCTAGCCATTCTAGCTGACGGATATGATTTAGGTATTTACGGCGCCGTTCTGCCAAAGCTCCTAGAAGACAAAAGCTGGGCACTATCACCAGCCCACGCTGGAACAATTGCCAGCTATGCTTTATTTGGGATGTTTATTGGTGCTATTCTAGTTGGAACCATTACAGATCTAATTGGACGAAAATGGACACTTATATGCTGTTTAGCCCTTTTTTCTATCACAATGGGCTTAGCTGCAATTGCTCCTTCTCCTGAATTATTTGGGTTATCTCGATTTATCGGAGGAATCGGATTAGGCGGTGTTATCCCAACGGCTTCAGCACTTACTGTTGAATATTCACCAAAAAAACGGCAATCTTTTATTTATGCTCTTATGTTTACCGGCTATCCTTTAGGTATCGTGTTAGGCGCTATTTTATCCATGTTTATGCTAGAAGATTTCGGATGGAGAATTATGTTTGGCATCGGAATGATTCCGCTACTCCTCATTCCTTTCATTATTCGTTATTTACCTGAGTCCATTCAATTTTTATTATCGCGAAATCGACAAGAAGAAGTGAATAAAATTCTTAATCGCTTTCAAATTGAACTCCATGTAAAAGATGAAATTCCTGAAACACCATCTAATATACAAAAGAAAAATGGATTTCTTACGTTATTCTCAAAAGATTACATAAAAGCAACACTACTTTTTTGGCTCACTTATATAATGGGAATGTTTTTAATATACGGTTTAAATACTTGGCTACCACAGATGATGCGCCAGGCAGGATACCCTCTTGGATCTAGTTTATCATTTCTACTTATACTAAATATTACTGCAGCTATCGGTGCATTATTTGCTGGGGCGATTGCCGATCGTATAGGAGCAAAAATTGTTATTAGTATCTCCTATCTTATGGCAGCCATATGTATTGGACTATTAACAATTAAACCATCTGTTACAATCATTTATCTTTTAATTGGTCTTGCTGGAATTGGATCAGTCGGTATTACTCAAATATTAAATGCTTATGTAACACAATACTTCCCATCACATGTACGAGCTACCTCCTTAGGCTGGGGACTTGGACTTGGCCGAGTTGGTGCGATTGCTGGCCCTATTCTTGTCGGTATTATTATGACAATGCAATATGACTTGGCGTGGAATTTTTACTTATTCTCCTTTGCAGGTCTTATCGCAGCTATATCTGTTTTCTTTATTCCTACAAAATAAAGTGAAACTTTAATCAGCCCTCACCAATCGGGCGTTTACGGACAGTTGACCTCCCACCTAACTTCTTCGCTCCAGCCGAATCTTGAGGTGGGAGTCTTACTGCCCGTTAATGCGGGATAAAAAAGAGCACAAACTCACTTGTGCTCTTTTTCATATACTTCAAACAACATATTTCGAAATAATGTATTCAAACTCTCAATATCAATCCCTAATCCCTTTTCAATCCCTTTCACGTATTGCTCATAATAATCAATTTGTTCTTCTAAAAATTGATTTAACACCTCAATTTTCAATCCAACATCTAATTCCGTACCTGCTTTTTTCTTTATTAACAACTTTTCAATTTCATCTAATACACTAGGCTCTACTGATAGTTCCATAATTAACCGGTCAAATTCTACTGGGGGCAATGTCCCTTTCTCTTCTAACCATTTACAAGCTAAAATAGGACGTAATACGTAAAAGTACTTTTTCAACTTTACATTTTCACCTTGTAAAAATTCACGATAGTTTTTTGAAGCCATATGTAAGTAATGATATATCGTTGATTTCGGATTAAAATCCTTTTCACTCATTTGCTGAAGCTGTTCTGGAAGGTTCGAGTTTTTCGAATAAAAAATCGGCGATCGAATCCATTCGAGTAACGCTGGATTTGACTTTGCAAACAGTTGCAAAGCCTTTTTAATATCCCAACCACTTATGTCTAAATCATCACTAATTGGATATTCGATTACATCACGCTTATCATGGATTGATAAATACCATTCTACAGGGTGTATATAAACAAACCTAACATCATAATCACTATCTTTCGATGGAAACCCCCACGCCCGACTCCCTGATTCCACAGCGAATAAAATTTTCACACCATTCTCTTTTTCAATTCGCTCTAGTTCTAATTCAATTTTCTCTCTCATTTCATACCATCTCCATTTTTTGATTATTTCCCTGGGAATTCGACAAATATACGACTAATTTTACTATATACCAAAACAGCTGTCAGACAATTTCTGACAGCTCAATAAAGCACCTATTTTTTATTTTCAATTACAGTAGCAGTAATTCGTTCAAACTCTTTTTGAATTTCCTCTTTATATGCATCCACTTTTGAAAAATCCATAGCAGCAATATAAATTCGTTCTAATTTATCACGAACTGATTTTGCTTTTGCTAAGAAAGACATTGCCTCATTCATTTTTGCTTTATATTGAATGGAAACGTCACGAATTTCTGTAGCATACTTCTCATCCGTCCCCGGTTTAACAATAAGAGCATACATATCTATAATCTCATCACCTTCGCGACTTGGAAAATATTCATGTGGTGCGGTACTATCAAAAATTGCAAATCCTAATTCTCTTACGATAACCATATCAAGACTATTCGGGTCAAATCCGCAATGATATACTTCAACGTCAAAACCTTTTTCTTCTGCTGCCTTCGATAACTTTTTGAGCATTGTTGATTTTCCAGAGCCCGGGCGTCCTTTTATAAAATAACGATGTGGTAACCCTTCTGTTAAATTAGGAACAAAATCAACTGCTCCTTTCGGTGTAGCAGCTCCTAAAAAACGATGTTTCACAATCGATTGTTTCTCCTTTTTATCTGCAAATAATTTCTGAATTAGCTGATCTGTTAGTTCATTTGCTTTATTAAAATCAATGTTATTAATATATATTTTCTCCCACTCATCATGTATAACTAATGCCTCTTTAAAACATCCGTAAGCAGATTTGAAAGCCTTTCCCGCTTCTGATACAAACCGTTCAATTTCTAACTTCTGCTTTCTTAATTTATCTGAGTCCCAAGCAACTCCTAAATTTATATACTCTTCAATAACTCCTGGCATTTTCGGCTCAATAACATGCGGTGATGTTCCATCAACAATTCCTACTTTTAATTTCGGAATAATCACCCCATCAACTGACTTATTATCAGAAGAACAATGCAAAAGTTCAATATCATATCCTTTTTCAACCCATTCACGACCTATTGCCTTAATTAAAGAAGATTTTCCCGTTCCTGGACCACCCTTTAAAATAAACAACCTGTCTAGCCCCTTCAAATTCTCTTCGTATAAGCTGTGAAATCCTCTAGCTGTATTTCCACCGGCATAATAATTCAATACATTCCCTGTCACTGCACTCACTCCTTCGCAACAGTCTACTTACATAAGCTACAATATGCGAGCAACTTTATTTGGGTGAACACCTAATTTGTATTGCACGAAAAAAGGAAATGAATTACAATTTAAATATCACAAACATTCCGAATTTAAAACCGAATAAACCTTTATCAAGAGAGGCAGAGGGACCGGTCCTTTGAAGCCCAGCAACCTCAGTTTATGCAAACTGAATAGGTGCTAATTCCTGCAAAATGCATTGCATTTTGGAAGATAAAACTCAACTAGTATGTAAAGCTCATCTTTCTTGATTATGAAGGATGGGCTTTTTATTATTTGAAAAAAATATATTGGAGGTATGTAAAATGAAAGTAATTGATCTATCACAAACGTTTGAAAATAATATGTCTCAATTTCCTGGAACACCAAGAATCCAACTAGAAGCCATTACAAGCGTTGAAGAAACAGGTTATCAAGTTACGAATTTTCATTCTGTCGTTCATGTTGGTACGCATTGTGATGCGCCTGCTCATTTCATTTCAGGCGCAACCACTATTGATCAATTACCCCTAAATCAATTTGTAGGCGAAGCTGTCCTTATCGATGTGACTCATGTTCAAGAGCGAAAATTACCTAAGGAAGTATTACATACTGTCGACATAAAAGAAGGCGATATTGTCATTTTCCATTCCAATCTATCTAATAAATGGAATACCGAAGCTTATGAGAAAGAAGCGTTTTATCTTTCCGAAGAATTAGCTGAAGAACTAGTTCAATTAAAAGTAAAATCTGTCGGTTTAGATTTTATTTCTCCTGATGAGGTAACGACAGAAACATCACCGATTCATCACATACTGTTAGGAAATAATATTTACTTAATTGAAAACTTAACAAACTTAGATGCCATTAAAGCGAAACGATTCTTTTTCTCAGCAGCACCTTTAAAAATTAAAAATAGTGACGGTGCTTTCGCAAGGGCATTCGCTGTTATTTTTTAAACATGGTCTACAAAAAAAGCAAAGATCACTTTTGACCTTTGCTTTTATATTTTTTATTTAAGTTAAAAAAGAATTGCTCCACCTTTGGTCGTATCCACGCTAAATAATCTTTATCTTTCTTCTTTGTACAAGCTATCTCTTCTCCATCTACCATTTCGACAAGTTCTAGCTCTAACAGTTGCCTCGTAAATGCTACCATATTTACTTCTTCTGCTGGATATTCTTCTTTTAATTTCTCCTCAATTTCTCCCAATAAAAAACCGTCACGCATCATTGCTAGTGCATCAATCCAAAGTGGCGGCATTTCATATGTCTCTCCTGTAATCGTATCTTTTACAATATAGTTCTTTTGCTCTTTTCGAAATTGAATCGTGTGTAAGCATACAGTCGAATTTAATGTTAATTCCATCATACCACCCCTTTCATCATATCCGCATAGAAAAAAGGATGCGCGTGCACCCCTTCTTTTCTTTTCATAACACTACTGAACCGTTACATGAGCTAAAAGCTCTATGTCGATATTTTCCTCCATTATAAACGAAGTTTTTTATAAAAAAAACCCTTCTTGAAACATTTTATAAAATGTTTATATTTACACAACAAGAACACTTTTCTGAAAAGTAATTTCGTCTAATGCACTACACTGTTGGTAAATAAATTTCCACTTTCGTTCCTATCCCCATACTACTTTCAATCGCGATACTCCCTTGATGTTCTTCAATAATTTTATATGTAATCATTAATCCAAGACCTGTACCATTCTCTTTTGTTGTATAAAAAGCTTTTCCGATCTTTTCTATTTTCTCATTTTCTATCCCAAGACCTTGATCTTCAACAGAAATACACAAGTTCTCTCCAGCTTTTTCATATGCCAGAATCCGAATATTCCCGCCTCCTGGCATCGATTCAATTCCATTTTTGATGATGTTTAACAACACTTGTTTTAATTGCTTATCATCACCATTTATAACGGGTAAATTTCCATCTACTTGCAAATGAAATTTCACTTTATATTGAGTCGCATAGCTTTCCATTAACTGTACAACATATAAAAGGATTTCCCCTATATTACACCATTCATAATTTGTTGGTTTCGGTTTTCCTAATAACATCAATTCACTAACAAACCCATTAATTCTCTCAATTTCTTGCAGCATAATCTCATAGCTCATCGTATCTTCAGGATTTCTTTCTTTTTGAATTTGTGTAAATCCTTTTAAAGCTGTTAATGGATTTCGAATTTCATGAGCTATTGTTGTAGACATAGTCCCAATAACCGCTAAATTTTCTGTCTCTTTCATACTGTTCATCATCTCAACAACTGTCCTTACATAAGATTGAAATCTCTTTAATAAAGAATGCGAAATGATGAAAAAGAATATACATAATACAAGCGGAATCACAACTTTTGCATCTTGTAATATCAAAGTAAAAAATACATATTTTCCAATTACACTACAGGAAACGAAATAAAAATATTTTCTGTTCACAAAAATCGGTGCAAATAGAATTAAAAATATTTCAACCATATTTCCATTTTCAAAAACACGATCACTGTGTAAATAAATCATTAAGTTATTAATAAGATCAATAAGCATGTACCCAATTAAAAATAAGTATTTCACAAAATATACATAACCTTGTTTTTGAAGATATATTGAAATAGGAAATAAAGATATTACTAATATATATACACCTATTCCCATACCACCTTCTGGCCACCCTACCCTTGCTTCATTAATATTCATAGCAGGATAAACAAAATAATAGATAACGTCATATAAAAAGAAAATAATATAGAATAATAATATAAATACTTTTAAAGCTTCTCTTTCTTCATAAATCAAGCTCTTGTATTTGTTCATATAAAAACTCCTCTTGATCAATACAAAAAAACATTTCAAGTGTTATCTCTTTAAATTATAATTATGAAATTGCTTTCAGGGCAACATGTAACCTTCTAATACTAAAAGGAAGGAAGGAGATACAGCTCCTTCCTTTTCAGTTACAATTTATATCCATCTTACCCTATCATTTAGCAATCCATCTGTAAAATTATTATGTCCTACTACAAAATCCTTCATATATAAATTTAAATATTCCCCATACTTACTTTCAGTATTTAATAATAATTCTTCTACATAATAAGCGCCTTGTCCAAAAGTATCTAACAGTAAACTACATAAGCCAGCATAAATTCCACACCCTACTTGGAAGTACGTCGCATTTGTTTTATATTTTTGAAAAACTTGGCTACTATTCATTACATTATACATGTATGTCTCATTATGTTCATAAACGAGTAACACACCGACTAAATCTTCTCCTATAATATCATCTTCTGCTGGATTAAATACTTTACGATTCCAATTCCATAAATCTTCCACTTTATCTAAGTTCTGTCTAATTAAGTTTGTTGTATACTCATTGATCCGATAAAGAAAACCCACTTCCATATTAAAAGATTTCCCTAAAATTAAAACTTCTTCATGTGGCATTAAGCAACCATAAAATTCTTTTTCACCTAACTTTACTTTATACTCTGAAGCATATACATCCTCATAAAAGTAAAGTGGACGATGATGACTCATATACATAGGATAACTCCATATCGCTTCATCAAGAAAACGCTCAACTGCCCATGATGCATAAAGTGTATGAGGTTTTATAAGCTCTTTATCATTCAAAAATGAATTATCATGTTCTACAATATAGCATGCTCGCGGCTTTTCATTTGGACGTTCTTTCATAAGCTCAACAACCATCCATTGAACAACACCAGGATTCATACCTGAGCCTATAATCGCTCTTGTATTTGTAAATGTTTCTTTCTCCTTCTCAAACCTCGTATACCTTTCCGTAAGCTGAAAACCAAGTAAACTATCGTCTTGATCTACTGCCTCATTTTCCAAAGCCGAATTAATATAACAAATGCCAAGGTCATTACAACAACTCAGTACCCTAATTGTATCTGCACCTGAAACATCAATAACAACCTTCGTTCTTTTTTCCTTTAAATGATGTTTAAATTTGACTACATCTTGAAGGTTTATTTCATATAAAAAAAATTGCTCTTTCAAATTTGGAAACAACTCATCATAATAACTTTTATCTTTTTGTTTTATATCCACCAAATGGAAGTTCATATTCTTTATCACTTCATAAATTGGATCTTTTTCATTTACTACCGCTTGATTCAAAATTGCTAACACTGCTTTTGCTGCTCCACCAGCACTTCCAAGTAATGTAATCGAAAACGAATTTGGAAACTGCTCCACAAACAAAACCCCTTTAATAAAGTAGTTGAGCAGCTCTTCCTCAAAAAGTGAGTTGAATACACCAAAAGGTAGCTCGTACACCTTTAGTACAAGATTGCCCCTTCAAAGATTACACTAACATACCTATATGATATTCAATTCATTTTCCCCTCATATCCAAATCGAATTAAACAAATAGGCTCGACCTTTTCTTCCCTATATATAAAAGAAAAAGCCAGCCCTTTCAACTAGCCTACGGACAATGGACAGATTTCACATGTTGAATATTCACGTACATTTTTGCGTCACGTGCTTTTAATATTTCAATATGCCCTTCATCAATTTTCGTCATCTTTCCGATTTTATTAGATTCCTCGCCTAAATCAAACACCATAATTTTCCCTGACATTTTAATAAGCTGTTCTTCAAAAGTTCTAGCTAGAGTAATATTTAATGGATTTACGGGGAGTTCATTTTTATTGAGGGAATAAGGTACTTGGTTCTCTTTATAAGGAATTAACCACTTCAAATGCTTTAAAGATATATATACAGTTTTGTAAACAGGGCTATAAAAAACAATATAATCGTTCATCACACTTGTAACATAACCGTGTATCGGAACATTTCCTGCCACATAAATTTCTGTAAAAATCCCTTTAGATGTGATTAATACTTTTCTCAAAGAAATTGAAGGTGATTCCCTCTTAATTACAGAGTCCACACCAGGCTTTAATATTTCTTCATCATGCTCTCTTAAAAATTTATAATACTGGATATGGTATAAAGATATATATACATAGTCTTGTCCATTGTAAAGAACTACAATATCATTTCCTACATCAATTAATACACCTTTAAATCTTTTTTCACCGATTAATTTAACGTATATATTTTCTCCAATATTTTTGTTTAACTCATTCATCTATATCCTCCTTTCTATAAAATACTACTTTTCCTGCCTTCCATTTCTAAAAAAATAATCAGGGCAATGTTCTGTCTTTTAGTAGTAAGAAATTCTTTTTCATATATCGCTAATAATTGTAGCGAACTATGAAATCGTTCTTCACTTCCAATCATAATGCCCCTCTTATTTATCAAACATTATTCTTCTTCATTCTTTTTACACTTAACTACTTGATTCACACTCTTAATATGATAAATAATCACGTAAATGACTTCATCACCATTTACTAGCGTAATGCATTCATCATGTACTTCACTTAATAAACCTTCCACACACTCTGGTCCACCACGATTAACCTTTATCCACTTATACTTCAGGTCACTTAATACATCTAAAAAAGTATCTTCATCAGAATAGAAACATGAACCATAGTAATCGTCACATTTTGTTTCTTTCACTTTCTTGACTAGACTCTTCACATGTTTCAACTGATAATATACTACTTCTCCATGAGGTAATTGTAGTGTAAGGTAATCTTTCCCCAACGATAAAAGTACACCTACTCGACTTTCCGGCCCGCGCAGATTTACCTTTACATTTTCACCGACTAAACCTTTAATTTGATCACAGCATAATAGACTCTCCAATTTCATATCCTCCTTTCTTATTATCTTCCTCTTCTTGATTGTCTTTGTGCACGAGCTCGACTTGAATCATTGCTACTTTCATCACTTTTCTCATCGCTCTCTCCACATACTGATTCGTTATAACTAACACTTTTAATATGAGCTAGTGCAATTAATATAACTTCCTCTTTTATAATTAACGTTACATAATCACAAGAAACGTCTTGTAAAATGCCTTCAACTTTCTCTGGACCACCACGATTAATTTTTACCCAGCGGTATTTGAAGCTTTGAAGTAGCTTTTCAAAATCTTCTGCACAGTCATATTCCAACCAGCCACAATCATCTGTTACACAATCTTTCGTATTCTTTGTAATACTTTTCAGATGGCGAAGCTGATAGTAATAGCGCTCTCCTTTTTCATTCTTTAATACGAAGTAGTCCGTACACACTGATACTATTGTTCCTTTTTGAGATTCTGGTCCACCTCTGTTTACTCTTACATAAGATCCAATTAAATCTTTCAAAAAATCACAATGAAGTAAACTCACGAGAAAACCCCTTCCATTAATTTATAAGCTTTTGCACTGATAGTATATGTATCTGTACAGGTTATGTTCGCTATGTTTGTCCCCGCTATGAAAAAATATGCTTTTAACTAATAATACTAATCCCTATAAAATCTTCTTTCCCTTAAAGTAACTCTAGGATTTCGGATGACTTTTTCATCCCTTAATATAAAAAGCCCCCGTATTAAGATACATTTCTGCATATCTTAATACGGGGGCTTTTTATAAATTTAATCTTCGTCTTTAACATCCATATCTTCTGGAATTGGTTCATTTAATATTTCTTCCACTAACTGCTTATATTTCTCCATTTGTTCTAAATGTGTATTAAACTGTTCCTTATTTATTAAATATTGCTCTCCATCAAACAATGCACGAACTTTCTTTTGCTGAATTAAGTCTTCAACATACGATTTTGGTAATTTCAAATACTCCGCAGCCTCTTCTATCGTTATATACAATGTGTTCATTCCTTTATTATTTTTTCATATACATAATGTATCTTACTTTATTTTTGTAAACAAATAAAAAAGATTTTGTAAATACAAATTAAAAAGCAGGTAGATGCATTCCATATATTGTATAATAGTATAGTAAGTATTTTTTAAATATAGAATGGTATTACCCATTTACACAAAGGAGAGTTAACATATGGCTACTCGTCACATCATTACAATGTTAGAAAAAACATTACGAGTTGAAACAGAAAACACAATTTCTCATCTATCTAAGTCTTTATCCGATCGTATTCTTTCACAAAGTGCAGCAGTACATGAAAATAATTGTTATCATACGATTGGTGAATGGTACAAAAATCATTTCTTATTCCAACAAGATGATTTCCTTTGGGCTAAATACGTTTTCTATGATGCATATTGTGAAGCTATAAAAAAACAAGGCAATCTTACAAAACGCGTTCGTCAAATATTAGAATCATTAGCTCGACAACATGGAAAACAATATATTGTTTCTATACAAAATATTCCATTTCCTAATAAACAGACAAAAGGGACCGCATAATTTAATAATGGTCCGCACAAACCAACTATAGATTCATTGTTTCCTAGAAAGATTTACAAATAAAATGTTCAAGTCTTTGTATTCCCTTTTTATAGAAATACATTCATATGACATGAACTAATGAAAACGGTGTCATGAAAATGATTGAAAATATAGTAAACAGGAAAAACCCCATTTGTATCTCTCGTCCATAGAAATAGAGATGTAAATGGGGGTATACTTGTTCCTTTATTATTTCATCATCTGCTTAATCAATTCTCGATTTCTCTTCTTAAATACTTCATTATGAGAAGAAACCATTCCGTACTCACTTGCATCAGGTTGAATAAATTGTTTCGCTTTATTCACAGCGTTTCCAGCATCTTGGAATGCCCCTGCGATTAAATGCAATTTCCCTTCATGCTTTAAAATATCTCCAGCGGCATATAATCCGTCTACCGAGGACTCACTATTTGCATTCCCCGCAATATAATAATTGTCAACAATAGCAACATCTAGCTCACTATTTTCTAATAATGTTATATCGCGTTCATATCCATGATTAATAATAACTTCATCGACAGATAAATGAGAAATTTCTCCAGTTTCATGATTTGTTAATTCTATATATTCAATCGCTTCATGGTTATCACCAGCAATTAATTTTGTAATCGATGTATTAAAGAAACATTCTGCTGAACTGTTCATAAGTTGTTTTACTTGTGCTTCATGACCAGATAATTCTTCTTTTCTATATGTTAAATAAACTTTTTTTGCGATTGGTTCTAATTCGTTCGCCCAATCAATTGCGGAGTTCCCTCCACCTGAAATAATTACCGTTTTATCTTTGAAACGTTTTAACGATTTAACTGTATAATTTAAATTTGAGACTTCGAATCTCTCCGCACCTTCAATTGATAGCTTTTGTGGATTCAATATACCACTCCCAGTTGCGACGATCACTGTTTTTGAAAAATGTTCTTCCCCAGAGCTTGTTTTTAATGTAAAAATGCCATCCTGATTACGAATAATCGATTCTATTTTTGTATTCAATACAACTTCAGGCTGAAATGTTAATCCTTGTTGTACAAGTTGCTCAATTAATTTATCACCAGTAACCGGTAATAATCCGCCAATATCCCAAATCATTTTCTCCGGATAAACATGTATTTTTCCACCTAACTGTGGTTGAAATTCTATTATTTTCGTTTTCATCTCTCTTAGTCCACTATAAAAAGCTGAATAAAGCCCTGCAGGTCCTCCGCCTATCACAGTTACATCAAACAATTCTTCTTGATTCATTCGTGTCACTCCTCAGCTACTAATAATTGATTATCATTCTCAATAAAATATAACTTGTTTTTATAAATTTTACAATCAAAATCACTATTGACAATACACCTATATAAAATTATAGTATTTAAAGAATCAATAGTGATAATCATTATCAATTTGTTAATTATTAGCAACTGTGAGATTACATCTTCTTCTATTACTATGGTGAATACTATATGGTAAAATCTCAAGTTCAAGATTGTTAATAAGACTTTTGTATTACCACTAACTTTTCAAAAGATCAAAGCTAAACAATTTATTGTATATCACATATCATCTATCAAAAGGAGCAAGACGATGAAAAAATTATTCATTTCACTAACAGTTCTGTTCGTCCTTGTTATGAGTGCTTGTAGCAATGGTTCAACAGACAAGAAGAACGACGCAAAAGGTAAGAAATCAGAAACAATTACATACCAATCTGAAAATGGTAAAGTTGAAGTTCCAGCAAATCCACAACGTGTTGTTGTCCTATCATCATTCGCTGGTAACGTAATGTCATTAGGTGTAAATCTTGTTGGGGTAGATTCATGGTCTAAACAAAACCCACGTTTTGATAGCAAACTGAAAAATGTCGCTGAAGTATCAGATGAGAATGTTGAAAAAATTGCTGAATTAAATCCAGATTTAATCATTGGTTTATCAAATATTAAAAATGTTGATAAGTTAAAGAAAATCGCTCCTACTGTAACATACACTTACGGAAAAGTTGATTACTTAACACAACACTTAGAAATCGGTAAATTATTAAATAAAGAAAAAGAAGCAAAAACTTGGGTTGATGATTTCAAGAAACGCGCACAAACAGCTGGAAAAGACATTAAAGCGAAGATCGGTGAAGATGCAACCGTTTCTGTTGTTGAAAACTTCAACAAGCAGCTTTACGTATACGGCGAAAACTGGGGCCGTGGAACAGAAATTCTTTACCAAGAAATGAAATTAAAAATGCCTGAAAAAGTAAAAGAAAAAGCTTTAAAAGAAGGATACTACGCATTATCTACTGAGGTATTACCTGAGTTTGCTGGTGATTACTTAATCGTAAGTAAAAACAAAGATACTGATAACTCATTCCAAGAGACAGAATCATATAAAAACATTCCGGCAGTAAAAAATAATCGTGTATATGAAGCAAACATGATGGAATTCTATTTCAATGATCCACTTACATTAGATTTCCAACTAGACTTCTTCAAGAAGAGCTTTCTTGGTCAATAATACAAACATGAGGAATTCTTAATTTAAGAATTCCTCTTCCTTTATTCTATGAAAAGAAAAGATGTGAAACTGATGAAAAAAGAGCAAGACAACCTACGTTCCAACGCTTTTACATACAAATTAATTTTGAGTATCATTGCATTCTTTCTTATTTTTATGTTTGCAATGGTGTTAGGCGCTGCAGATACTTCTATAAAAGACGTATGGTTAGCACTTACTTCCTCTGCTAAAGGAGATAAGCTATCCATCCTTCGTGAAATACGTTTACCACGTGAAGTTGCTGCTATTTTTGTAGGAGCTGGACTCGCTGTTTCTGGTGCAATTATGCAAGGATTAACGCGAAACCCACTTGCCGATCCTGGATTACTTGGCCTAACTGGTGGCGCAAATGCTGCACTTGCACTAACACTTGCCTTCAATCCTTCTATAAGCTACCTTTACTTAACACTAGCTTGCTTTATCGGTGCTGCAATTGGCGCTATTATGGTATTTGGAATTGGCATGGTGAAAAAGGGCGGACTTTCTCCTCTTCGAATTGTATTAGCTGGTGCTGCTGTTTCAGCATTTCTACTTGCAATCTCAGAAGGTGTTGGCATTTACTTTAAAATTTCACAAGATGTATCAATGTGGACGGCTGGGGGCGTAATTGGAACGAGTTGGAGCCAATTAAAAATTATTATTCCGGTTATTTCAATAAGTATATTTATCGCTATCTTACTTGCAAAGAAATTAACAGTTCTTAGTTTCAGTGAAGAAGTTGCCGTTGGACTCGGTCAAAAAATAATCGTTATTAAAACGATTTTATTTATCATTATTATCTTACTTGCTGGTGCTTCTGTAGCACTTGTCGGAAACATGGCATTTATCGGCCTTATGGTACCCCATATGGTTCGTCCAATCGTTGGACCAGATTACCGTTTTGTTATACCGATGTCAGCGATTGCTGGTGCTTCTTTTATGCTGCTCGCAGACACAATCGGACGTACAATTAACGCTCCATATGAAACACCAGTTGCTGCAATCGTCGCAATTGTAGGATTACCATTCTTCCTATTTATTGTACGTAAAGGAGGAAGAACTTTCTCATGATGCAATCTATTCTAAAGAAACAACGCCTTATCATACTTGCATTACTCATACTTACCATCACAACAATTGTAATTGGAATGGGACTCGGTTCTGCCGCTCTCTCCTATGACAGATTAATCCCAACACTTATGGGACAAGGTACATTTAAAGAAGAATTCGTTTTATATTCTTTAAGGCTACCTAGAATCGTCATTACATTATTAGCCGGTATGGCACTCGCTTTATCAGGTGCTATATTACAAGGTATTACCCGAAACGATTTAGCTGAACCTGGTATTCTCGGCATTAACGCTGGTGCTGGTGTTGCAGTTTCTGTTTTCTTTCTATACTTCCCGATAGACGTAGGTTCATTTCTTTACCTACTACCAGTCGTTGGATTTATCGGTGCGTTTCTAACAGCTGTTCTAATTTACGTATTTTCATATAGCAAATCCACAGGCCTTCAGCCAATAAGATTAACATTAACCGGCATCGGTTTTTCCTTTGCACTATCTGGCGCGATGATTGTACTTATTTCATCTGCAGATCGTATGAAAGTAGACTTTATCGCTAAATGGATTGCCGGAAACATTTGGGGAGATGACTGGACATTTGTTTTAGCAATGCTTCCATGGCTAATCGTATTAATCCCATTTGTCTTCTATAAAGCAAATCGATTAAATATACTAGCATTAAACGAACCAGTAGCAATCGGTGTTGGAATTGAAATTGAAAAAGAACGAAGATACTTATTAATCGCAGCCGTTGCACTTGCTGCCGCTGCTGTTTCCGTAACAGGAGGCATTAGCTTTATCGGACTTATGGCTCCTCACATCGCCAAATCTTTAGTAGGTCCAAGGCATCAAATATTCATCCCTATCGCCGTTTTAATCGGCGGATGGTTATTACTACTAGCGGATACAATTGGACGAAATATCGTCGAACCTAGCGGTATTCCAGCTGGTATTGTCGTTGCTTTAATTGGTGCACCTTACTTTATGTATTTGTTGCTCAAGAAAGTGTAAGAAACACCCTCAAGATTTTTTCTTGAGGGTGTTTTCATTTCATTCTACTGCTGTCCATACCCTTCAAACTTCTTCGACAAATTCTCCATCTCGTCTTCTGGCAGTAATTTCGGTTCTCCGACACTTTTCGTTTGATAATAAATTTGAGCACAAAACTCTATTTCTTCTGCAATAGTAAACGCCATTTTTATATTATTTGCACCAGCCATTAAACCATGATTCGCAAGTAAAACTGCACGACGATCAATCATTCCTTCCAAAGCAGCCTCTGCTAATTGCTTCGTACCAAATGTTTCATATGGTGCACAGCGAACATTCGGACCTGCAAAAGCAATTAAATATGATACAGCAGGAAGTTCCCATCCTAATGATGCGATTGTCTTCGCATAAGGAGAATGTGTATGTACAAGCGCATTTATATCTTCACGATTTCTATAATAGATAAGGTGCATATCTAATTCGCTTGATGGTTTTCTCTCTCCTTCTATCACTTCACCATCTAAATTCAATATAACTACATCTTCAGGCGTCGTTTCATAATAATCTAGACCACTTGGGCTAATTGCAACAAGACCTTGTTCACGATTGAAAATACTAATATTACCGCCAGTCCCCTTTGTTAAACCACTAGAAATCATTTTCTTTCCGTACGCTACAACTTCTTCTCTTTCGTTTTGTAATAACATATACATCCCCCTAAGTATGAAGCTTATGATGACTGACTATATATCTACTTACTAAAATAGCTTTTTTAAGTTCTCCGTAAACGGTGCTTCCACAATCCCTTTTTCCGTAATAATCGCTGTTACATTTTCATATGGCGTGACATCAAATGCCGGATTGTATACTTTACTTTCTTGCGGAGCAGAGTATTGTCCGAAACGATTGATTACTTCAGAAGCATCCCTTTCTTCAATTGGAATTTCTTTTCCTGTCAGTGTTTTCAAATCAATTGTCGGCGTTGGTGCTGCTACATAAAACGGAATGTTGTAGTATTTAGCTAAAATAGATACGCCTAATGTTCCAATTTTATTTGCTACATCCCCATTTGCTGCTACGCGGTCACATCCAACGATTACCGCATCGATTTTCCCTTGTGACATGACCATTGCTGCCATATTATCTGTAATGACCGTTACATCGATTCCCGCTCGCTGTAGTTCTAATGCTGTTAACGTTGAACCTTGTAATCTAGGACGTGTTTCATCTGAATAGATTTTTAAGTCCCATCCTTTTTCTTTCGCTAAGTACATTGGAGCTGTCGCAGTACCATACTTAGTCGTTGCTAACGCACCTGCATTACAATGCGTTAATACCCCCATGCCATCATGGAATAATGTTAATGCATGTTCTCCAATTTGACGGTTAATTTCTTCATCTTCTCTATGAATCTCTTTTGCTTCTTCTAATAATCTATCTTTCAACTGCGCAATTGATAAGTGAGCATTCTCTTTCGCGACACTTTCCATTCTTTCAAGCGCCCAAAATAAATTTACTGCCGTCGGTCTTGATGTCGCTAAGTATGCACATACCTTTTTTACTTCCGCTATGAATTCTTCCGCCGAACTTTCCGCAACTTCCTTTACTCCTAAATACACACCGTAGGCTGCTGAAACACCTATTGCCGGCGCTCCTCGTACTTTCATTACTTGAATCGCATCCCACACACCCTCAGCCGTTTTAAAAGATTCATAGACTATTTCGTTCGGTAATACCGTTTGATCCAATAACACTAAAGCATCATCTTTCCACTGAATTGGTATTAATTGCTCTGCCATCATCTTCTCCCCTTATTTCGCACTATGCATTGACTGTTTTTTTAACGTTTCTACAAAGCTACTACCTGTTTTATATTGATTCGCTTGTAAAATAAACTTCTTCGCTGTCTGAAGACAAATTCGCTCCGCTCTAGCACGCGCCTCTTCATTCTCAATACAAGTCATATCCTTTACCTTCGCTAGACCAACAATACGACGAATTAACTCAAGACCCGTCACTGCAGCTGTATCCTCTAATACAGATTGTAAATAAACTCGGTTAAAGCCTTCTTCCTTCGCCATAATCTCTGTCACATGAATATCCCAAGCATCTAAAAACTTCTTCTTAAATAAATCAATTACATCTATCATGGTAGATTCTATCCAGTTCATATATGTATCTTTCTCAATACCAGATTGCATCACTGCATCTGCATTCACCCATGCAAACATTAAATTCGCCATTATATTCCCAACGTCATATCCCATAGGTCCATAAAAAGCAAATTCAGGATCAATAACCTTTGTAGAATCACTTTTTACAAAAACAGAACCAGTATGTAAATCACCGTGAAGTAGCGCTTGTGCATTCGTCATAAACGAAAACTTAAGTTTTGCTACTTCCATACGAAGCTCTTTATCACTATAAATATGCTCCCTAATCCATCCTTCATTTAATTGAAACAATTCGTTGCGTTTATTATGGTTTGTGAATGGCTCTGAATATACGAGGTCCTCTGTAATCTCACATAACTCAGGATTTATATAATTCTTCACGAGTTCCTTCTTCTCTTTATGATTCATTACAACATCTGATGTTAATAGAAGGGTATTTACCATAAAAGTAGTTAAATCATCAGCAAGCCTCGGAAACATTTGATGATTTATGAGTGCTGTACGCAATATTGTGTGATCTGATAAATCTTCCATCATGCAACAATTCATCACACTATCGAACAAATATACATTTGGCACGAGTCCAGGTGCTAATTCTCCTTCTAATCGTAAAACATCTGATTCTATACGGATTCGATTCGTCGACAACTTAAACTCATCTGAAATACGCGCTGTATCCCCAGCTTGTTTTACAATGACAGAAATGCTCTTCTGTTCATCACAAACGCGGAACACATAATTTAAATTACCATCACCTATTTCTTTACATTTTAGCCCCTTCGCATGCTCGAACTTAGGTAATTTCTCTTGCACATATGCAATCACATCTTTAGCTTCCATTAAAAAATACTTCGTGAACTTAGACATGGTTTCCCCTCCACACTAAATGTAAACGTTTTCTAAAAGCCGTAAAAAAATAATAGACTGAAACTTTTTCAATCTATACTATATCTTCTCTATTGCAATACATATCTCGCTTTTATTATATCTTGTTAGAAATGAGCGTCAATGTTTCTATTTCTCATTGCAATATACTTCTTATTATATATATTTAAGATGACAATAATTGTTCACAAAGATTCCGATACATTTTGTTTTATTTATTGCACAATTCTTTGTAAAATAGAAGTAAGCAGTTCCTTTTCAAATCCACAACTTCTAAGAAATATTTCCTTCCTAAGAATTTATACTTACACCATGTCTCTAACATACACACTACTCTTTCAAACACTCATTGAAAATTTATGACTTGAAAATTACCTTTTAATTCCCTAGCAGCCTTAATTGAGAATAAATATTAATTAAATTGGTATAAAGTTGGTTTATTCTCTTGACAAAATAACCACTTCTATATGATAATTAATATCGAATTAGAATTATTATAGTTAATTAAAAAATATATTTTATGAGCAAACTAATTTCCGATGCTCAAAACCAACCTTTAGGAGGAATTTTAATATGTTATTAATCGGCACAGAAGTAAAACCGTTTAAAGCTAATGCTTACCATAATGGAGAATTTATCCAAGTTACTGACGAAAGTTTAAAAGGAAAATGGAGCGTAGTTTGTTTCTACCCAGCAGACTTCACATTCGTTTGTCCAACTGAACTTGAAGACTTACAAAACCAATACGCAACTCTAAAAGACTTAGGCGTTGAAGTATACTCTGTATCTACAGACACTCACTTCACTCACAAAGCATGGCATGATAGCTCAGAAACTATCGGCAAAATCGAATACATTATGATTGGTGACCCAACTCGCACAATCACTACAAACTTCAACGTTTTAATGGAAGAAGAAGGTCTTGCTGCTCGTGGTACATTCATCATCGATCCAGACGGCGTTATCCAATCTATGGAAATCAATGCTGACGGTATCGGCCGTGACGCAAGCATCCTTGTTAACAAAATTAAAGCAGCTCAATACGTACGTAACAACCCAGGTGAAGTTTGCCCAGCTAAATGGCAAGAGGGTTCTGCAACACTTAAACCAAGCCTTGACCTTGTAGGCAAAATCTAAGGAGTTCGATCAAAATGATACTAGATGCAGATATAAAAACACAACTATCCCAATACCTTCAGTTAATGGAGAACGATATTTTACTTAAAGTAAGCGCAGGAGACGATAACGTATCTAAAGATATGTTATCCCTAGTAGATGAATTAGCTACTATGTCATCTAAGATTACAGTAGAAAAAGTTGAACTAGAGAGAACACCAAGCTTTAGCGTAAATCGCCCTGGTGAAGACACTGGTGTCGTATTCGCTGGTATTCCATTAGGACACGAATTTACTTCATTAGTGTTAGCTTTACTACAAGTTAGTGGACGTGCTCCAAAAGTTGAACAAAAATTAATCGATCAAATCAAAAACATTCAAGGCGAATATCATTTTGAATCTTATATCAGCCTAAGTTGTCATAACTGTCCTGATGTTGTACAAGCTCTTAACGTGATGAGCGTTCTAAACTCTGGTATTACACATACTATGATTGATGGAGCTGCATTTAAAGAGGAAGTAGAAAGTAAAGACATCATGGCAGTACCAACTGTTTACCTAAATGGCGAATCATTCGGAAGCGGTCGTATGACACTTGAAGAAATTTTAGCTAAAATGGGTAACGGTCCAGATGCATCAGAGCTTTCTGATAAAGATCCATACGATGTTCTTGTTGTTGGTGGCGGCCCAGCTGGTGCAAGTGCAGCAATTTATGCAGCACGTAAAGGCATCCGCACTGGTATCGTTGCTGAGCGCTTCGGTGGTCAAGTAATGGATACTATGGGTATTGAGAACTTCATCAGCGTAAAACGCACTGAAGGTCCTAAGCTAGTAGCAAGTCTTGAAGAGCACGTAAAAGAATACGACATCGATGTAATGAATCTACAACGTGCGAAACGTTTAGAGAAAAAAGAACTTATTGAAGTGGAACTTGAAAACGGCGCTATTCTGAAAAGTAAGAGCGTAATCGTTTCAACAGGTGCTCGCTGGCGTAATGTTGGTGTACCGGGTGAAGCTGAGTTCAAAAACAAAGGTGTAGCATACTGCCCACACTGTGACGGTCCATTATTCATCGGAAAAGATGTAGCGGTTATCGGCGGTGGTAACTCTGGTATTGAAGCAGCTATTGACTTAGCAGGTATTGTTAAGCACGTAACTGTTCTTGAATTCATGCCAGAATTAAAAGCTGATGCTGTATTACAAGAACGTCTTAACAGCTTACCTAACGTAACTGTTCTGAAAAACGTTCAAACGAAAAAAATTACTGGTACTGACAAAGTAAACGGTATTTCTTACATCGATCGTGAAACTGAAGAAGTACACCATGTTGAATTACAAGGTGTATTCGTTCAAATCGGTCTTGTGCCAAACACAGACTGGTTAGGCGAAACAGTTGAACGCGTCCGCGGTGAAATCGTAACAGACAAGCACGGCGCTACAAATGTACCAGGAGTGTTTGGTGCAGGTGACTGTACAAATAATCCGTACAAACAAATCATCATCTCTATGGGTTCAGGTGCGAATGCAGCTTTAGGTGCATTTGATTACTTAATCCGTAACTAATTATATAGACGTGAGTTTTAAAAAAGCAGGTGCCAAGGCACCTGCTTTTTTTATAATCCTAATGTATAAACTAAAAATCTCTCATTCCCATTCTTCTCATAAGCACCCGGTAATCTAACTTCTCTCTTCAATTCAAAAGCAGTCTGATTCTCCAAGAAGAAAATATAATCTTCAGAAGGGTAGTATAAAATAATATCAATTTCTCTCTCCACCGCTTCCACTGAAAGCAAAATGTTATTTACTACGTTCATAAACACTTGTACAGAAAATGGATTGAAGAAATAAAATCGGTTATCACGTGGATCAATCTCATATTCCTGTGCTAAACAACATTCAAACCCAATTTTATCTTTACTGTTTTTTACCTTCCTGGCATAACGCTCACGGTTTTCCATTGCTTCTTTATAAAACTCTTCATTCATTTCAATTCCAACCGCCGAAGCACCACACTTATGGTGCATGTAAAAATTTAATCTCCCTTTACCGCATCCAAAGTCTACAACCTGGTCGCTACTTGTTATTTCATATTGATTCAATAACTCATCTAATCCGCTATATGGCGTCGGTTCATAACGGTGATAATGCATAGACTTATTAAATCCTTTTTGCTCCCCGACAGTTTTTATATGTAATACAGCATCGTAATATTGTTCGTTCATTCGTTTGCTCCTATTAAGAAATATTACTATTATTATACACCACGTACTGAATGCTCATTTTTATCAAATTAATTGGTACGTGAAATTATATTATCGCGAAATCGAACATATCGACTTAACAACAAATTCCTACAAAAAAAAACAGGAGCTTTCTAGCCCCTGTCTTCTAATACTTTCAATACAGTTTGTTTCAATATTTCTACTCCATCCATTATACAGCTATGATCAAACTTCATATACGGATGGTGTAATCCAGGTTGTAAGTTCGCCCCTAGTCCCAGCATGACAGCTTTTAAATGGGGTCTTTTCACTGTATAGTAATGGAAATCATCGCTTCCTGTCGTATACAGTGGTCCAGTACATCCCTCTTCCCCGTACACTTCAAGAATGCCTTTCCGCATGAAACGCTCAGCTTCTTCTGACACTTCAGCTCCTGGTGCGAGATCAATCCACTCATAAGAAAGTTTAGATCCCATTGATTCAGCTGACTGAATTACTTGCTCTATTTTTCGCTTCAATTCATCTAGTAATATGTTATTTTCTGCTCTTACATCTAAACTAAAGTGCCCGTTACCTGGAATAATATTTAGATTATCACCACCAGCTTGGCATCTCGTCATCTTAACAGAATAAGACGTCTGCGGCGGTAACCATATATTTTTCAATCCAATATTGATCATCGAAATGACATCAATTGCATTTATACCTTGATGCGGGCGTGCCCCGTGTGCATCATCTCCATGAATCATCCCTTCTAAAAATCCTGCAGCTCCGTGACGAATAGATGGTGCAGCTTGTTTCAAAGGCAGTTCTTCAATTGGCCTTAAATGAACACCAAATAAGAAATCTGCATCATCCACGGCGCCCTTCTCTACCATCTTTAAGGAACCATTTCCTTTTTCCTCTGCCGGCTGAAAAATAAATCTAACAGTACCGCTATCCCATCTCATATTTTTCAATTGTAAAATAAGGCCCATCACAATTGTCATATGAGCATCGTGGCCGCATGAGTGGTTCGCTTTAAATTCTCCGTCTACTTCTTGCCATAGTGCATCCATATCAGCACGAATCGCGATAACTGGATTCCCTCTTCCGATTTCAGCAATCACGCCAGGGCAATCATCAAATATTTTATATGAAATTCCTTCTTCTTTTAGAAAGTTAGTAATATAAGCTGTCGTTTCATATTCCTTCCAACTTACTTCAGGGTTTTCATGTAAATGCTGAAAAATTTCAGTTAAACGCTCTTGTAGTTCTAATGTTTTCAACTTTTCATTCTCCTTCCCAAATTACAAACCATTAAAGTTAATTATATTTCTGAAAAAACAGATGTTTTTATGAACATATTGAATTTTAAGAAAAAAGTCAATTATTTATTTTAAAATGCTATTAATACCAACATTTACTCATTTTATAAAGATATTTATACAGATAGAACATTCCTTATTTTCTGTTTTTTGTTGACGCTTGCATATATCTTTAGTTATTATAACTTAATAAACGTCTATTTTGCGACAATTCTAAAAATACAAACATACATAATGAGGAGGCAGTTTATGAAAAGAGAAATACCTTTTGGCATAGCAATAATCCCTATTATCATTACAGTTGCAGTTATGATGGTTACAATTGTTGTATTAAAACAAAGCCCTCACGTCCCACTTATTATCGGTACAACCGTTGCTTCTATCGTTGCCTGGCGTTACGGTTACAAATGGAACGACATTGAAGAAGCAATGTATAAAGGAATTCGCCTTGCATTACCCGCTATCGTTATCATTATTCTTGTAGGTTTAACGATCGGTGCTTGGATTGGCGGTGGAATCGTCGCTACTATGATTTATTACGGTTTAAAACTTTTAACTCCATCACTATTTTTAGTTTCAATTACAATTATTTGTTCTATCGTTGCATTAGCAATCGGTAGCTCCTGGTCTACAATGGGAACAATTGGTGTTGCTGGAATGGGAATTGGCCTAAGTATGGGAATCCCAGCTCCAATGGTTGCCGGTGCTATAATTTCCGGTTCTTATTTTGGCGATAAAATGTCACCGCTTTCAGACACGACAAACTTAGCCGCAGGATTAACAAATACAGATTTATTCACACATATTCGTCACATGTTATTTACTACAATTCCAGGTTTAATTATTACTCTTATCGTTTATGCGTTCTTAGGAAGAAGCTTTGGCGATAACAATATTGATTCAAAAAGCATCGATCAAACGTTACAAGTATTGCAACAAAACTTTGTTATCTCACCTTTTCTATTAATTATACCAGTAGTTGTTATGGTATTGGTCGCTAAAAAAGTCCCTGCTATACCAGCTATTCTCGTAGGTGTTATTTTAGGATTCTTATCACAAGTCTTTATTCAAGGTGGTTCTGTCTCATCAGCTGTCGGTGCACTCCAAAGTGGATTTGTTATAGACACTGGAAACAAGCTAGTAGACGAACTATTTAACCGTGGTGGCTTAAGCTCTATGATGAATACAGTTTCTATGACAATTGTCGCTATGACTTTCGGAGGAGTACTAGAACATACTGGCATTCTTCGCTCAATTGTAAATCAAATTTTGAAATTAGCAACATCAGCAAAGGGACTTATCGCTTCTACTATCGCATCTTGCTTTGCAACGAATCTTACTTGCTCTGAACAATATATTTCGATTGTTGTTCCTTCAAGAATGTATGCAAATGCGTACACAGAAAAAGGACTACATTCTAAAAATTTATCCAGAGCATTAGAAGATGGTGGAACATTAACTTCTGTTTTCGTACCTTGGAATACATGTGGTGTATTCATACTCGCAACACTTGGTGTAGGCGCATTCGAATATGCTCCTTATGCTATATTGAATTTCATCGTACCTATTATTTCAATCATTTATGGTATAACTGGCTTCACAATTACAAAGCTATCGGATATTGAAAAAGCAGACCTATTGAAAAAACAAAAAGCGCAACTAGAAGCTTAAAATTTTTGAAACGAATACAATGGTAAATTCAGCTCATATATTGCGCGAGGGCGCCCTTGTTGATAGGGCATTTCCTCGCCGCAAATATTGGCATATCTGTAATCAACTAATTTCTTTAACAGCCTTTCCGTCGATCGCCTAGTCACTTGTAAGTACTCAGAAAGATCCGCCGCTGTAAATTTCAATGATGGATGCGATTGACTAAACTGAATAATTTTTGACAAGTTTGCAGGGCTAAGCTTCGTTTCCTTCGCTATTTTCATTAATTCTGGATTATCGTTTTTTAAACTTTGTACTCTCTGTTCTTTCGGGAACGGACCAAATAATTCTTTATCACTTGTTAGTATATAAAAGCAGCGTTCTATCGGATTATTTTTTGCGAAACCTTGAGCGATTTTTGCATTTTGTTCCGCTTCATTTACTGTTTTTCCGTAACCAAATCCAATAGATACAGCTCCTTCTATATTCGTAAATAAACGATCTATCGTATTTGTTTTTGTACTCGATTCGATATCACCACGAGTTGTATACAAAATAAAAGTCATTTCATCAACTTGTTTAAATGAACCACGTAATTCTTTTGAAATTACATTTAATTGTTCAAACGATTTTTCTTGTAACTCTATAAAAGATATAATACAAGCACCAACAGTAGCTGAATGGCTTTTTGCTAACTCAGCTTTTATTTTTGCATCTTTTAATCCATGTATAATTGATTGCGTTGGATCTATCATACGCTCTGAAGGAATACCTATTTTTTGAAGTTCATCGTAGACAGCGTGAATACTAGTTAAAGCTAAATCAGCCTCTCCTGATTGATATTTAGCTAAATGAAAATCAATGATTCTCTTAATTTCATCATTACTCCATAACACATTTTCATAATCCATCACTTGCGGAGTTTCTTTCAGACCGATATCATGGAACACATTTTTAATAAACGAACGATTTACTAAATCAATTGAAATTTTATGAGGTTGAATACTTTGATGATATATTATAGAAAGAAGTGAAGAAGCGACAGTTGTCTCGTCTTGCTGTAAGTACGTACTTGGAATTGGTAATTGTTCTCTTATTTCTTTTGCCATATAATAAGGTAGGGCACCCGAGAAAAAGATAACATCACAAGGTTTTAAACGCTTTAATAGTTCAGAAGATTCTGCCGGGTGAAGGTAAATATATGGATCAATCTCTATCTCTTCTAGTTTATGAGCAATAGGTAAAAGATTCTCCATAAACTCTTTTGAACCGACAACTGCAATTTTTATCATCATTTTCTCTAACTCCTTATCATTAATTAACGACTATTTAACGTCAACTATATCAAATGTACAAAACCATTGTAAACAGGAAGGGGTCTTTATTCAATGAAAATTACAGCTATTCACCTTTACGCAATTCGTTTACCGCTTCGCGATCCGTTTGTTATTAGTTATGGTTCTTATTCTGATATGCCTTCTATTATCGTCAAAATGGAAACAGATGAAGGTATTATCGGTTACGGTGAAGGCGTTGCTGATGATCACGTTACAGGTGAATCATGGGAAAGTACTTTCCATGTTTTAAAACATACACTAGCTCCTGCTCTAATTGGGAAAAATCCAATGAATATCGAAAAAATACACGATATGATGGACAATACAATTTACGGTATTCCTACTGCGAAAGCTGCGATTGATATCGCTTGTTTTGATATACTGGGTAAAAAACTAAATCAACCTGTATATCAATTAATTGGCGGACGCTACCATGAAGAATTTCCTGTCACTCACGTCTTAAGTATCGCCGATTCAGAAAATATGGCTGAAGAAGCGGCTTCCATGATTAAGAAAGGTTACCAATCTTTCAAAATGAAAGTCGGCACGAATGTAAAAGAAGATGTAAAACGAATTGAAGCTGTACGTGAACGTGTAGGAAATGATATCGCGATTCGTGTTGATGTAAACCAAGGCTGGAAAAATAGCGCAAACACATTAACAGCACTTCGTTCATTAGGTCATTTAAACATCGACTGGATTGAACAACCTGTTATAGCGGATGATATTGACGCAATGGCTCATATTCGTTCTAAAACAGACCTTCCGCTTATGATTGATGAAGGACTAAAAGGCTCTCGTGAAATGCGCCAAATTATTAAATTAGACGCAGCTGATAAAGTGAATATAAAACTAATGAAATGCGGCGGCATATATCCAGCTGTAAAACTCGCTCATCAAGCTGAAATGGCAGGTATTGAATGCCAAGTTGGATCCATGGTTGAATCATCTGTTGCCTCTTCCGCTGGATTCCATGTCGCTTTCTCAAAAAAAATCATTACTAGCGTCGAACTAACAGGACCATTAAAATTCACGAAAGACATCGGAAACTTACATTACGACGTACCATTTATTCGCTTAAACGAAAAACCAGGACTCGGCATTGAAATAAACGAAGATACATTACAAGAACTAACCGTCTTTCAAGACGTTGTACGCTAAAGGAGGACTAACACATGACGATTCTTTACGAAGGAAAATTAAAACAAAACAACGATCCATTTCACGTTACATTACTATCTTTAGAACATATGGAACAAATTTTATCATTACAAAACGTTGTAGTTGAAGGGCTAGAGGATAAAAGTCGTTTACAACCACTCTCGCTAGAAGAATTTCAATACATTCTAGAAGGAAACGGCATGATGATCGGTTCCTTTATAGAAAACGAGCTCATCGCATTTCGTGCCCTACTAGTCCCTCCTATCGACGATGAACATTTAGGGCTCGATATTGGTCTACCAGAAAGTCAGCTACACCGCGTCATCTATCAAGAAATCTCAAACGTTCATCCGAACTGCCGAGGAAATGGGATGCAAAAAATATTAGCCACAGTCATAATGGATGAATTACAAAAAGAAGACAGCCAGTACGACTATGTTTGCTGCACCGTTGCACCTTTTAACATTCCTAGTTTAAAGGATAAATTTGCGCAAGGGATGGAAATTGCTGCACTGAAGGAGAAGTATGGCGGTAGTATGCGGTATGTTTTTGTGAAGGAATTGCGTAAGGACACAGAAAGAGATTGGACGAATGTTAAAAGTGTTCCGATGAGTGATGTTAGTGAAAAGCAAGCGTTACTTTCAGAGGGGTATCGTGGGTATGCGATGGAGAGAATAGACGATACTTTCACTGTGAAGTTTGGACGATAATCTATGTACAAAGAGAACCCTAATTCATTAGGGTTCTACTTTATTTCATTCCACAATCTAAAGTAATAACTAAACCGTCATCTTCCAACTCGATAACGCTAACCAGTTTTCCATTTCCTTATAATCAGGCATTATCTTCCCGACAAGACGCCAAAAAGAGCGATCATGATTTAAATGAACCATATGACACATTTCATGAACAACTACATAATCAATTACCCTCTGAGGTGCCATTGCTAGCTTCCAATTGAATGTTAACTGTAGATTTGAATCACAAGTTCCCCACGTACGACTACTATCTGTAATACGAATAGAACGCGGTTTTGTTTTAAAGTTACTTTGATACGCTTTAATACTCTTCTCTACTAATGCCTTGCACTGCTTATAGTAAAATCGTTTTAAAGCCTGCTGGATTTTCTCATCCTTAAGCTCATTCACATAAATGTGTAGCTTATCCCCTTCAAAAACTGCATTATCTTGCGTAATACTTGCATCTTGAGAAATCTGTATCGGATACGTATTCCCTAAATACAGAAAGCCCTCGCCTTGATCATAATCCTTTTCCTGTGGACCAAGCGCTCGATCCTGCATTTCTTTACGTGTTGCCTGAATCCAGTCCCATTTCTCCTCTAACAATTGGACTAAGTATTCAACAGGTGTTCCCTTTGGAGCCTGCACTTCCACATTTCCGTACGAATCTACAAAAAGACGCACCGACTTTTTCTTCTTATAAGTTATATGAAAATTAATTGTCTCACCTAAATATGTATGTACCATTTCATCACCTAGTGTATTATTTTACAAATAAAAAAGAATAGGACACAAACGCCCTACTCTATCTATTATATCATTTACTGTTTCACCGAACTTATTATCCTCTGTACTTTACACCTAATCCCTTAATGAAATTCCTTGCGTATCTATCGCCACACACTTTGTAATGCTTATGGCCTTTTTTTCTTAATAGAGCGCCTAACTCTCCTTTTGTTACGATAACTCCTACGCTGTCTAATATATCAAGCACATCTTCACTCGTTAAAGATAGTGCTATTTTCATTTTCTTTAGAAAAAGGTTATTCGCACTCTCCTTGCTTTGTACAGGTGCCGGCTGCCCTGGTTTCGGATCTTGCTTCCCTCTTTTTAAAGTAATAAATCCATTTAAAAATGCCTCTAGCATCATCATGTCGCATGTTAATACGTACTCATCTTCGATTACATCATCATCTTCCGCTTCATGTTGTGGACTTCTCTTTACTTTTGTAAGCATATCAAGTACGTCCTCTTTCGTTACTTCCATCCCGCCAAGTTCAAAGATTTCTACCATATCTATATCTCTTATATCTAAAGCGTATCTTACTCTTTTTAATATATCGTTGTTGCTCATTGCCATTGTATTTCCTCCTGAAATGTTGATTATAGTAATGCTTTTAGCATGTATAAATTAATATCGTTAAGTTACTACTTTAACATTTTAGAGGTAGGTTTTGTAGTCTTAGGTGGATTAATGCTTTTGGGGATGATTTTAAAACAGCAAAAAAGTGTGGGATAATCGCGCAAAATTACGAATGGGGATTTACTATTAATTAACACACTTAAAAATGGACTAACCTGATATAGGTTGGTCCATTTCTTTTTATGCAACTCTAATTTAGTGGGCAACTCAAACATGAATGTTACGCAAAATTCAGGTGAAATATATTGATTGTGTTTACTTAGGTTTTTCTTTTTATTTGTGATACGGTTCACCGTAACTAATCTAAATGAGGTTATTGTTCATTATTTTCATAATTAAATTTAACAAAAAAGGTAGTACCTTCCGAGCCTGTTTGAATTTCTATTTTCGCATTATGCCGGGCAGCAATGGCATAACATACACCTAACCCCAATCCAGTTCCATTATCTTTGGTTGTGTAAAATGGAGTACCTAGTTTCTCTAATACTTCAGGCCTGATACCTTTTCCTTGATCCCGCACTGCAAGCACCACACAATCTCGACCTTATTTGTAGGTGCTAATAGTTAGAACTTTCTCTGTGTCCATCGCTTCTAAGCCATTACGGTATAAGTTGATTAATAATTGCCGTATCTCATTACGATTTAAAAGTAATTCCGGAATATCATTTGTATCAACTCGAATATATTTATTTTGATTATACGTATCAATCTTTATTAAAGGAATAATATCGCGGATAATTGAATTTAAATCTAACATCTGCAAATCCGATTTCCTTGTATTACCCATTGAGAGAAATTCAGTAATAATAGAATTGGCACGGTCAAGTTCTTCAATCATTAAATTAAAGTGCTTATTATGTTTCCCATAGGTGGGCTCTTCTTTTAATAACTGCAAAAACCCTCGTACTGTTGTCATTGGATTTCTAATCTCATGGCTGATACCTGCTGCCATTTTCCCTATTAAATCTATGTTCGATAACCTTTTCAATTCCTGCTCATATTGCTTTTTTTCCGTTATGTTTTTAAAAATACAACAAATACCATCATCATACGGGTATGCAATAACTTCGTGCCAATATTCATCAGAGGTAGAAAAAAATTCAAAATAAACTGTAGTTCGCTCTGACATTGCACGATGAAGTTCCTTATACATAACTTCTTCAACGCTACTCGGGAAAATCTCCCATATATTCTTGCCTAATACATCTTTTGCTGTTTTTCTTTGTGGAAAATATTGATGCTTATTTACGTACGTGAATTCCCATGTATTATTCAAAGTAAAAAATCCATCCGTAATACTTTCAATCACACTTGTAACCTTTTCATTAGCAACAGCTAGTTCTCTCGTTCGCTCTTCCACCATGCTTTCAAGTCGATCCATATATAACAAGTTGGAAAACGTAGGTGCTGTGGCATCAACGATAGATTTTGCCAGTTGCATTTGGGAATTATCATAATTGTGAGCTTTTCCCTCTTTGCCAACGACGATTACCCCTAATACTTCTCCCATTGAAACCAATGGAATCATCAGTAGACCCTTACTATCTATATTTTTTGTTTGAATAACCTCTTGGATCTTGGCTTCATAGCTTTTCTCCACCCAATCCGCTTCTGTCCAATAACAATCCTTGCTTAACTTCGTTGTTTTAATCGTTGTTTTGTCTAGCGGGTCTAAAAGGTGGGCAGCCATGTTTTTACTCTCTAAAATCTGTCCTAAGTAAAGAAAACATTTATCAAAACTCTCCTGTATCGAGGAACACATTGATAAATCACGGGTAACATTTAGTAACAGCTGCTTCTCGGAAATAAGATTTTCCTTTTGTGTTAAATTATTTGCGTTTTGAATTGCGACCGCAGCCATATTTACATAAGCTTCAACACTTTGAATTTCTGAATTTGTTAAATTCATTGGAATTCCATAATCAAATAAAAAAACCAGACCAAATAACTCTTGCCCAAATGAGATAGGTAGAGCTAATAAGGACTTAATTTTGAACGCAGCAACTGGTCTCGGATCCGGCCGATGATCCTTTGATGTATCAGGAATATAAATGGTTTTTTTGGTTTCAATAACTTCTTTTGCCAGTAAGTCTATTTCAGGATCAATTACCTGAGTATCGAGCGTTACGCCATTTATTGTCTCTGGTTTTCCTGCAAACCCTCTAAATGTTCCATCTTCCTGGGGTAAATAAATTCCAACAGCGTCGCACTTAACAATCTCCTCTGATATCGCCATTGTTACACGCTGCAATACTTCACGTAGTTCTAATTTTGTATTTATTATTTTTGTTATATTCGCGAGCCTAGAATATCTCGCCTGATCACTTAACATTCACATGGCCTCCAATTATAGGCATAATAAAATAAAAATGATACTATCATTGAAAATCAAGACCAACCTACCATTTTCACTTTTCTCCTGTATTCTTTTCTTACCCTTTTTTACATAGAATACCTCACTTACTTATGATACGGTTCACCTTAATTAAAATGAAACAGTGTAACTTTCAAAAGTTACACTGTTTCACTACCTTCTACCACATTAACACTCGCCTCAAACTTATCAAGCAACGCACGCACTTCATCAGTTGATTTCGTGTTCATCAATTGATTTCTTAGTTCAGCAGCTCCAGGGAATCCTTTTACATAAATTTTGAAAAAGCGATGAAGCCCTGTGATTGAACGTGGTAGTACTTCTGCATATTGATCTTGAAGATCAAGCTGCAGTCTTAGAAGATCAAGGTGTTCTTGACTGCTATGTTCTCTTGGCTCTTTTTCAAAAGCAAATGGATTTTTAAAGATACCTCGTCCGATCATAACGCCATCAATACCGTATTTTTCAGCAAGTTCCATTCCAGTTTGACGGTCAGGAATGTCTCCATTGATTGTTATTAGCGTATTTGGTGCAATGCGATCACGCAATTTTTTAATTTCCGGAATTAGTTCCCAGTGCGCATCGACTTGGCTCATTTCTTCTCTTGTACGTAAGTGAATAGAAAGGTTTGCGATATCTTGTTTGAAAATATGCGTTAACCAATCTTCCCATTCGCTTAACTCTTTAAAGCCCAGTCGTGTTTTTACGCTGACAGGTAGTCCGCCTGCTTTTGCTGCTTGAATAAGTTCTGCCGCAACGTCTGGACGTAGAATAAGACCACTACCTTTTCCTCTTGATGCTACGTTCGGTACAGGGCAACCCATGTTAATATCGATGCCTTTAAATCCTAATTCTGCCATACCAATACTCATTTGACGGAAATATTCAGGATTATCTCCCCAAATATGCGCCACGATCGGTTGTTCATCTTCTGTAAAAATTAAACGGCCACGTACACTTTTCATACCTTCTGGATGACAATAGCTATCCGAGTTTGTAAACTCTGTGAAGAATACATCTGGGCTACCAGCTTCACTTACTACGTGACGGAAAACAACGTCTGTCACATCTTCCATGGGTGCAAGTACGAAAAATGGTCGTGGTAAATCATTCCAAAAATTATCTATCATTTCAAATTCAAATCCTCTCAATATGAATACAATTTCAAACTCTCAATTTAAAAATATAAAGCCAAATAGCAAAAGTACATTTGGACATTTATATTTTGTGAAAATCAGCAATATTCATTTTAACTAAAATCGTTGCTGAATGGTATTTTTATAAACCAAAAAGCAGATGGTATAGATTTTTTCTATATCAACTGCTTTCCTATTATACCAACTTAAGCCAAGCCACACACTCTACATGAGTCGTATGCGGGAACATATCAACAGGCTGTACTTCCTGTGTTTTATATCCGCCTTCTTCTAGTACTTTTAAGTCACGTGCTAATGTTGCTGGGTTACATGATACGTATACGACGCGCTTTGGCTTCATGTCGATGATTGTGTTTAGTAGTGCTTCGTCACAGCCTTTACGCGGTGGGTCTACGACCATTGTGTCGGCGATTACGCCTTCTTTGTACCATTTTGGAATGACTACTTCTGCTTCTCCTACGCCAAATTCAGCGTTTGTCATGTTGTTTAGTGCTGCGTTTCGGTTTGCGTCTTCGATTGCTTCTGGAACAATTTCAACACCGTACACTTTTTTCGCTTTTTGCGCTAGGAATAAGGAGATTGATCCGATTCCGCAATAGGCATCGATTACTGTTTCGTCACCATTTAATTTTGCGTATTCTAACGTTTTATCGTATAGCACTTTCGTTTGTTCTGGGTTTACTTGATAGAATGAACGTGCTGAAATCGCAAATTTAATGTCACCGATAAAGTCATAAATATATTCTGATCCGTACAGTACTGTCGTTTTGTCTCCGAAAATAACGTTTGTACGTTTCGTGTTTACGTTTTGAACGATTGATTTTACTTCTGGGAATTTCGCTGCGATTTCTTCAATGATTGCTTCTTTATTTGGCAGTTCAGCTGTACGTGTAATGAAGACAAGCATAATTTCCCCTGTTACTTGTCCGTAGCGAGCCATTACGTGGCGAAGTGTTCCTTTGTTACGCTCTTCATTATAAGCCGAAATACCGTGCTTTTCACAAATACGTTTTACTTCTTGAATTAATGTATCGTTTTCTTCCGCCTGAATTAAGCATGATTCCATATTAATGATGTCATGCGTTCCTTGACGATAGAAACCAGCTACAAGTCCACCTTCACGTTCTCCAATTGGCACTTGTGCTTTATTGCGGTATACCCACGGGTTTTTCATGCCAAGTACAGGATGAACAGGAACATCACTTAATCCACCGATGCGCTGCATAACGTCACGTACTTGTTTTTCTTTCGCTTTTAATTGTCCTTCATATGTTAAGTGCTGAAGTTGACAACCTCCGCACTCGTTGTACACGGGGCATTCTGCATCTTTACGATATGGACTTTCTTGATGAAGCTTCATTAAACGACCAAACGCGAAGTTTTTCTTCACTTTAATAATTTTAATTTGCGCTTCCTCACCTGGTAATCCGTTTTTTACGAAAATAGGATATCCCTTCACTTTCGCAACACCGGCACCATCATGTGTTAAATCTTCAAACACTACATCTATAAACTCGTTTTTTTCAACTGGTGGCGTCATTTTTATACTCATTTTCCGACCTCTCTTTTTCATAACACTGCGTTACATTTTATCATACTTATATGGTCTATTTCTATTGGAAGAAAAAAAGCTATTGACGATAGTTCTCTAGTAATGTTACGCTACTACTAATTTAATACGGACGATGTTACCTCATATATAGTCGATAATATGGATCGAGAGTTTCTACCCGGCAACCTTAAATTGCTGGACTATGGGGAAAACTAATGAATATTAGCCTATGTATAAAAAAGACTCCTATTGATTAGCTTTCTCTCATAGATGAAAGTGAATCCATAGGGGTCTTTTTTTTATTTTTCAAAAAGGTCAGACATCTTACGTATGACATGAAACTTCCATTACTTTATTTTTAGTAATATAACGAGCGTTTTATGTAAAAACTTTATACGAACTTCTGAAAGGGGCAACTACATGCAATATGTAATGAGCATTATCGGTATTATTGTCGTTTTAGGTTTATGCTTTGCTTTGTCAAACAATAGAAGTAAAATCAACTTCCGTGCAATTGCTATTATGATTAGTTTCCAAATTTTAATCGGTTGGTTTATGTTTGGCGCAAAGATCGGACAGCAAATTATCATCTTCATTAGTAAAGTTTTCAACAAACTAATTAAACTTGGTACGACAGGTGTCGATTTTCTCTTTAATGGAATTCAAAGAGATTTTGTTTTTTTCTTAAACGTATTACTAATTATCGTATTTTTCTCAGCACTACTTTCTATCTTTAGTTATTTAGGTGTTTTACCATTCATCGTTCGTATTGTCGGCGGTGCACTTTCAAAAATTACTGGTTTACCACGCGTTGAATCATTCCACGCAGTAAATTCTGTATTCTTTGGTTCAAGTGAAGCGTTAATCGTTATTAAAAATGATTTACAACATTTTAATAAAAACCGTATGTTTATCATTTGTTGTTCTGCAATGAGCTCAGTTTCTGCCTCTGTAACAGCATCATACGTTATGATGTTAGATGCGAAATATGTATTAGCGGCTCTTCCGCTAAACTTATTCTCAAGCTTAATCGTTTGTTCATTATTAACACCAGTTGATACGAAAAAAGAAGACGAAGTGGTTCAAAAATTTGATAGAAACCTATTCGGAGATAGCCTTATCGGCGCTATGATTAACGGTGCGCTTGATGGTTTAAAAGTAGCTGGTATCGTTGCTGCGTTAATGATTGCCTTCATTGGTGTTATGGAAGTTGTAAACTACGTAATTAGCGCTGCTTCAGGTGCAATGGGATATGCTGTTACTTTACAACAAATCTTCGGTTATATACTTTCTCCATTCGCATTCTTAATGGGTATTCCAACTCAAGATATTATCCCAGCTGGTGGTATTATGGGTACGAAGATTGTATTAAACGAGTTTGTAGCAATCCTTGATTTAAAAGGCGCTACTGCAACATTAGCTCCACGTACAGTTGGAATCGTTACAGTATTCTTAATTAGCTTCGCAAGTATTAGCCAAATTGGTGCGATTGTTGGTACAATCCGTGCCCTTTCTGAAAAACAAGGAAGCATCGTATCAAAATTTGGTTGGAAAATGCTATTTGCATCAACACTTGCTTCTATTTTATCTGCAACAATCGCTGGATTGTTTATTTAATAAAAAATCACCTTCGCTTAGACAGCAAGGTGATTTTTTTATTATCATTTAAGAAACTGAAGAAAACTCTAATATCTCTTCCTTATTAATAATTTCTCCCTTATATTCACCTTTCACCGAAATATCAATAATTGATTTATTTCCTGTTTCCATTTTCCCTAAAGAAAACATATATATTAAGTCATCTTTTTTTAACATCCATTGTTTTCCGTGCCAAGGACCAGTTAACTTCTGTTCTGGCGATGCCAGTATTTCTCCAAAATATTCACATTCGCCTAGAGATGTTTTTACTGTATTCTTCTCCGTATCAATAACTATATATTTAAGAAGTTTTATACTTTCACTTGAAAAAATCTCTACTTCATGGTCACTTTTTTTCTTGAATTTCAGCTTTCCATCCTTTGTATTAACCAATTTACTTTGATCAATTGCATTTAGTACAAACTCATACTCTTCTTTTGTAACACCGAAATTAGGATGATATGGAACACTTTTTTTCTCTGCATGCTCTTCTACGTATTTTAAATACCATTCCATATTATTCACTAGATGCTCTCTCATTCTTTGACCAATATTCCCTACCTTTTTAAGAGCATCTGGATCCATCTCAATCGTCATAATATCCGCCGTCACTTCCGCATTCATAAGATGCGGCGGAATATACTCTTCCACACTATTCGCTTTACTCGTTTCACTTTGACAACCGACTATGAATAGTGATATGAGCAGGATATATACTAATTTTTTATACTTCATCTTTGTTCTCCACTCCGTACATCATTCTTGCTTACATTTATAGCGGTTCTTATTATAGTCCAAGATCCTGATATTTTAATAGAAACTACTCTAAATATGCAAAATTGCATATTAATAAACCTTTCTCTTACTTTAAAATTAACTTAAATTATTTACCAAAATATACAAATTACAATTGAAAAATGTTATAATTTGTAAAAATATATTGGAGGATATTATGAAAGCCCACGCCCTTTTCGACTTCTTACATTTACTAGTCTTGACCATGAAAAGCTATTATTTATGGGGAATGCCTATCTATGTCTTCATTATTCCTCTTATCTTTGTAGTCGGTTATATTATTATCAATTCTAATAAAAAACGAAAGAATACCTCTATTCAAAGTCACTAACCTATCCCATATCTAAAAATGATATGATGAACAAGGGTATATCCCCACCTCTCTTACAGAGGTGGGGATTTTAATGTAAGTATGCAACATAATACACAATAGAAGGTGATTTTATGAGAAAATACGCAGCAATTGCTTTATGTACGTCTGCCATTCTAGCAGGCTGTAACACAAATAATGCTAGCCCAGAACCTGCAAAAGAGAAAAAGGTACAAGAAGTAAAAAAACAAGAAGAGACTGTACAAACACAAGGTAAAATTTCTTATAATCCAATTACGCACGAATCTACAAACGTAAATATTCATATTACGGACATAAAGGATTCTTTAACCGAAGTACAATATAAAATTTGGCGCACTGCTGATGGAAAGAAACACGCTAAATCTTTTTCTTCTAAAGAAAAGGAGAAACAATTTACACTTCCTTTTGATATAAAAGAATTTGAAGGAAAACGCGGTGAATTCCAAATTGAAGCAACAGGAATTAAAGAAGATGGGAAAACGATCCCGCTCACAAAATCTACCCTTACTTTCGAGCAAAAAGTTCCTGTTCTTATGTATCACGCAATTGATGATTATCATGGACAAGGTATTAAAGATTTATTCGTATCGCCTGCTAACTTTGAAGCTCAAATGAAGTATTTAAAAGACAATGGTTATACATTATTAACATTTGAACGCTGGGGTGATATTAATAAAGTAAACAAGCCGGTTTTCGTTACATTTGATGACGGTATGAAAAATAATATGAATGCATTTCGCATTTTACAAAAGCTAAAAGATGATACTTTTAAACCAGCAGCAACGGAATATATGATTGTTGATAACGTTGATGTAGAAGGCGCCCTTTCTACATCTGAAATAAAAGAAATGGTTGATTCAGGTATTTTTTCTGTACAATCTCACACAGCAACACACGCAGACTTGCCGAAAATTACAAACTATGACGAAGAGTTAAAAGGATCAAAAGAAAAGCTAGAGAAAATAACAGGTAAGCCTGTTATCGCAATTGCTTATCCATTCGGTCATGTAGATGATAAAGTTGTCGCAGAAACAAAGAAACACTATCAATTTGCAACAACAACGAAGCCTGGACAATTCATTACGAAGGGTGAACCTGATGAGTTGTTAAAAATGAAGCGTGTTCGCATACACCATACAACGACTGTAGAACAATTTGCTTCTTCGATTAAATAACTATTAGAGCTCAATACATTTTGAGCTCTCTTTTTACGTTATATTTATATATATTTTTAGAATTTTCTTGTATTATATATAGTAAGAAATCTTTCAAACTAAAGGAGATTATACATATGTCATTTGAACAAACGTTAGAGAAATATGCTGCCCTTGCAGTCAATGTTGGTGTTAATATTCAACCCGGACAAACTTTATCAATCAGTGCACCTCTTGAGGCTGTACAGTTTGTACGCCTCGTTACAGAAAAAGCATATAAATCTGGTGCAAAACACGTATATGTTGATTGGAATGATGAGACGTTAACACGCTTAAAGTTCGATCTAGCTCCTGAAGAAGCTTTCTCTGAATTCCCTTCTTGGAAAGCACATGCTCGTGAAGAATTAGCAAAAGAAGGTGCTGCATTTATGTCCATCTATGCAGAGAATCCTGATCTATTAAAAGGTGTAGAACCAAAGAAAATTGCAACAGCTCATAAAGTAGCTGGAGAAGCGATGAAAGTATACCGTGATTATGTGCAAGCAGATAAAGTAAGCTGGTGCGTAATTTCTGTTCCTACGAAAGAATGGGCTGCAAAAGTATTCCCTGACGTAGCGCCAGAAGAACAAGAAACAAAACTATGGGATGCTATCTTCAAAGCTACTCGTGCTGATTTAGAAAATCCTGTGGAAGCATGGAAAGAACATGATGAAACACTACATACAAAAGTAGATTACTTAAACGAAAAACATTATAAAGCTCTTCACTATACAGGCCCTGGAACAGACTTAACAATCGAACTTCCAGAGAAGCATGTATGGGCTGGTGCTGGTAGCTTAAATGAAAAGAACGTAGCATTTATGGCTAACATTCCAACTGAAGAGGTATTTACAATGCCTCTTAAAACAGGTGTGAACGGCCAAGTATCTAGCACAAAACCGTTAGCATTTGCGGGTAATATTATCGATAACTTTACATTAACATTCGAAAACGGACGTATCGTAGACTATAAAGCTGAATCTGGTGAAGAGGCTTTAAAACATTTAGTAAAAACAGATGAAGGTTCTCACTTCTTAGGCGAAGTAGCTTTAGTACCTCATGATTCACCAATTTCAAACACAAATATTTTATTCTACAATACGCTATTTGATGAAAATGCATCTTGCCACCTTGCAATCGGAAATGCTTATGCATTTAACTTAATTGGCGGAAAAACAATGTCTAAAGAAGAACTTGCTGAAAATGGTGCAAACGCTAGTATTACACACGAAGACTTCATGATTGGATCAGCTGAGCTTGATATCGACGGCATTACAGCTGATGGAAGACATGAGCCGATCTTCCGTAAAGGTAACTGGGCGTTTTAATAAAAATAAAAGGCTATCTTCCACGCCGGAAGATAGCCTTTTATGATGCCGATGACACTTTCAGTCCAATTACGCCTAAAACAATAAAGAGAATACAAAATGCTTGGAATAAATTAATATGCTCTTTAAAAAAGTACACACTAATGATTGTAATAAGTAGCGTTCCCACACCAGACCAAATTGCATAAGCAATACTTAAATGAATCTTTTTAACAACGATAGCAAACACGCTGAAACAAATTCCATAGAATACGAAAATAAGTACACTTGGAACAAGCTTTGTTAAACCGTTCGATAACTTCATCGCAATCGTTCCAGCTACTTCAAAAATAATTGTTACAAGTAATAATAGCCAATATACCATACTAGAATCTCCTTCTCTGTTACCTTATAGAGATTCTAGTATACTACTTATAGTCCTAACGAAATATATTTAATTTCTAAATATTCCTCGATACCGAAATGGCCTCCCTCACGGCCGATACCACTTTCTTTAAAGCCACCAAATGGTGCTTGTGCAACTGATGGAAGTCCATCATTTAAACCGATAATACCGTACTCTAATGCTTCGCTAATTTGGAATGCTTGACTAATATCTTTTGTGAAAATATAAGCAGCCAAGCCATATGGTGTATTATTTGCTCGCTCGATTACTTCTTCAGCTGTTTTAAATTTCGCAACTGGTGCAACTGGTCCAAATGTTTCTTCATTCATACAAAGCATCGTGTCATTTGCCAATCCAATTACTGTTGGCTGAATGAAATAACCATCTAACTCTGCAAATTTATGGCCACCGTATAAAACTTCTCCGCCCTTTTGAATTGCATCTTCAATATGTTCTTGTACTTTCGAAACTGCATTCGCATCAATAAGTGGCCCTACAGTTGTTCCTTCGCCGAATCCATCTCCAACTTTAAGCTGCTCTACAGCTTTTGTGAACTTCACTGCAAATTCTTCGTACACTTCTTCTTGAACAAAGACACGGTTTGTACATATACACGTTTGTCCTGCATTACGGAATTTCGAACCAATTACCGCTTCTACCGCCTTATCTAAATCAGCGTCATTCATAACAATAAATGGAGCGTGACCACCTAATTCAAGCGAAACCTTTTTCATCGTTTGCGCAGCGCTAGCCATTAATTCTTTCCCAATTTCAGTTGATCCTGTAAAAGAAACTTTTCGAACGCGCTCATCTTCCATCCACGTATCAGCAATTGCTTTTGCACTACCTGTTACAATATTTATTACACCTTTTGGAATGTCTGCTTCATGTGCTAATTCAACTAACTTCAATGCAGTTAATGGCGTTTGACTCGCTGGTTTCACAACTGCCGTACAGCCTGCTGCAAGTGCTGGAGCTACCTTTCTCGTAATCATAGCAGCCGGGAAATTCCAAGGCGTAATAGCTGCCATAACCCCAACTGGTTGCTTCATAACTAAAATACGCTTATTCGGATGAGAGGCAGGAATCATTTCACCGTATATTCTCTTTCCTTCTTCTGCGTACCATTCAACAAAACTATTTGCATAATTCACTTCACCAAGTGCTTCTGCAAACGGCTTCCCTTGCTCTCTCGTCATGATTGCTGCAATTTCTTCTTTATTTTCATCAATGAGCGTGAACCATTTTTTTAACTTTACTGCGCGATCCGCTGCCGTTAATTTTGACCATAATTTAAAGGCTTCATGTGCAGCATCAACTGCTTGCTTTGCCTCTGTAATCCCGCCCTTTGGCACAGTTGCAAATACTTCCTTTGTCGCTGGATTATTCACTTCGATTTGTTCTTGCAGTGTAATCCACTCACCATTTATATACATCGCTTTTTTATCTAAGTTTACGAACGTCGCTTTTTCATCCAATGTTTTCTTCCTCCTCTATATCTTCATTCTCATTAGAATTATTCTTATACTTATCAAACAGCATTCTCATAAAGAAATAACCACCTAAAATCGTCCACCCTAACACCATTAGCCATTCGTACGGCCAAATTAATGCAGCAGGCATCCCTGGCATATACAATAAAATAAAACCAATACTTAATATTACCGCTATACTCCCGACTACTTTTCCATTCTTCACTCGAAACGGTCTAGCCATATTAGGTTCTGTTTTGCGTAACTTTAAAAATGATAAACTAACTAATAAATATGAAACAACAATCCCAAGCCCACCTGCATTTACAATCCATACAAGTGCTGGTCTTCCAAGTAACGGAGCAAAAAATGATAGCATCCCTAGGAACATAATCGCATTAGTAGGTGTTTTATATTTCGGATGTACTTTTCCAAACCAAGCTGGAATCATTTCATTTTTAGCCATCGCATATAACACACGACTACCTCCAATAATAAATGCATTCCAACTTGTAACAATTCCAGCTAACCCACCAAAGATTAAAATATTCGCAAATATTTTCGATCCAAAAACTGCTCCCATCGCATCAGCAGTTGCCAATTTTGTATTCAAGAGTGCGTTTTGATCTAATGCCATCGAAACTCCAACTGTAATAAGTAGATAGAATACGACCGCACAAACAACAGAGAATATTAAAAGTTTTCCGATTTCTTTAAACGGAAGATTCACTTCTTCCGCTACTTGCGGGATTACATCAAATCCGACAAATAGAAACGGAACCATTATAAGGACAGCCATTACTCCACCTGCACCATTTATAAAAAATGGCTCTAAATTTTTTGTATCTCCGTTGAAACTAGATCCAAAAACGAGCATAATGCCCGTCGCTACAATAAATATTGTAAATATACTTTGAAATACAGCGGCTGTTTTGACACCAAAGTAGTTAATGATTGTAATAAGTAATGCTCCGCCCATTCCAATCATCGCCCACGTCAAGTATACATCCCAGCCTCCTATCGTCCATAAATAAATACTTTGATAATTTGGCAATATATAATCTACCACTGTTGGTAAGGCAACAGCTTCAAAAGTAACAACTGATACATATCCAAGCACCATTGCCCACGATGCGATAAATGCTGATTTTTTCCCAAATGCTTTTTTTACATATAGTAAACCACCGCCTGTTTCCGGCATGGCAGAAGCAAGTTCAGCATATGTTAGTCCAACGAAAATAACAAGTAATCCTCCTATAACGAAAGCAATAACTGCCCCTATAGAACCAGCCGATGTAACCCAATCCCCTGAGAGTACAACCCAACCCCATCCAAGCATAGCGCCTATCGCAAGGAAAAGAACATCAAAACGTGATAGCACTTTTTTAAGTTCCTTCTTCTCCTCCAACTATATAATCCTCCTCTATAAACTTCTTAATTTTCCTAGTAGCAGCAGATTGGCTTATTTTCAAGAATTCTGCGACTTTATAACTGGATCCATGTGTTTTATATGTTTTTAAGATAATGTTTCGTTCCACTTCTTCTAACATTTTATAGAGACTTTGACCCGATTGCTCCACTGTAGACTCCTGCATCGATATTGGCAAATCTTCTATCGTGACAACATCGTCAGCAGTTATAACAATCCTCTCGATTACATTTTCAATCTCTCTATTATTTCCTTCCCAAGGGTACCCTACAAACATTTGTAACGTACTAGGTGCTAACTTCACATCACGTCCGTACTTTTTATTAAAATGCTGTAAATAATGATAGATGAGCGGCAAAATGTCTTCTGTTCTCTCCCGAAGTGGCGGAATTGAAATTGGAATGACATTCAGACGATAGTATAAATCTTTCCGGAATGTTCCTTGTTTCACCATCGTACTTAACTCTCTATTTGTTGCCGCTACAATTCTAACGTCCACCTTTTTGAATTCTCTTCCGCCTATAGGACGAAACGTTTTTTCTTGCAATACTTGCAAAAGCTTCGCTTGAATTTCAAGCGGCATTTCACCAATTTCATCTAAGAAAAGAGTTCCTTTATGCGCTGATTCTAATAGCCCCTTTTTCCCTTCGCGATTTGCACCTGTAAAAGACCCACCTGAATATCCAAAAAGCTCAGATTCGATTAAATTCGTCGGCAATGCCGCACAATTAATTTCATAGAAACTTTCATTCTTCCGGTGACTCACTTCATGCAAATGGCGTACTAATCGGCTTTTCCCCACTCCAGTCTCACCTAATACGAGAACAGTACTATCTACTACTGATACTTTTTTTATTGTTTCGATTATTTTTTGCATAGCGATACTTTTAAAAATAAGTCCTTCGTGTTCATATGTTTCTCTTAATTCTTTTTTATATGTTTTTAACTGATTATCCATTTCCTCTACCTTTTGACGTAATTGATAGAGTTCTGTAAGATCACGAGAATAACTAATCACTCTTCTTAAATTTCCCTCATCATCAAAAACAGGCCTTGTACGAACATGCAAATACTCTCCTGATTTCGTTGTTTGAACAAGTTCAACTGGCCTTTTCTTTTCAATTACTTCTAACGTTGCAGATGGATAAAAAATCCCTTCTTTTTGTAGTTCTTTTACATGCTTTCCTACTAATTCCTTAGCAGAGAGCTGGTAATGTCTTTCACACATGCTATTTACACGTACAACGATTCCTTTATCATCCGTAACAAAAATTTCGTCAAATGCATATTCAAATACATCTTGTAAATCCATCAACACTCGTTCCTTTTCTGCAACCATCCTAGCCACCCCTTACTTCAAATCCATCGATTCACTTCACTACCTTTATTATAAAGTGAATTTTCTGCATTTAATATAGAGTAAGCTAGAATGTTTTCAATTTGTTATTTATACAAATCTATTTATATTTTTCAACACATAATTCGCTGCCTTGAAAAATACAGAATGCCATCGCAACCACACCCTCACTTTGTTTTAGCTTGGCATGGGGCAGGAAAAGGGGCTGACCGATTCTATGCATGGCCAGATGCTCTCTTTCGCCTAAAAAGAAAAGCTTTATGCCCTTTTTTAAGTTATCCCAATTCTTTATACACGAGCGATATTTGCTTGCTCATAACAAGCTTGCAATGATTCTTCAATTATTGTTAAACCTTCCTCAAGTTGCTCATCTGTAATCACTAATGGCATTAAAACACGAATAACATTCCCATATGTTCCTGCTGATAGTAGAAGTAATCCATGCTTATTTGCCTCTGCACATAAATTAGACGCTAATGTTTTATCAGGCGCTTTCGTCTTGCGATCTTGAACGAGCTCGAATGCACACATTGCCCCTAAGCCGCGCACATCACCGATGCAATTGTATTTGTTTTTCATCTCTTGGAATCGGTTCATTACAACTTTCCCTACTTCTATCGCTCTATCATTTAATTTCTCTTTTTCTATTACATCAAGCACAGCTAATGCAGCCGCACATCCTAGTGGGCTTCCTGCATACGTTCCGCCCAGTTCTCCCGGTGCAGACTCATTCATAATTTCTTTACGCCCAATCACGCCACTTATCGGTACACCAGCACCTAATGATTTAGATACCGTAATTAAGTCTGGAACGACATCATAATGATCAATTGCAAAGTATTTTCCAGTACGACTAAAGCCTGTTTGAATTTCATCAGCTACAAATAAAATACCGTGCTCTGAACAAATGCTGCGTACTTCTTGAACGAATTTCTTACTTGGAACGATAAATCCGCCTTCCCCTTGAACAGGTTCCATTACAACTGCTGCAATTGTTTCTGGTGCTACTTCTGATATGAAGAAGTTCTTAAACTCTTCAATGATAAAGTCATCATACTGCTCTTCTGTTAAACCTTCTGGGCGACGGTATTCATATGGGAATGGCGCTTTATATACTTCTGGAGCAAATGGGCCAAATCCAAATTTATATGGTTTTACTTTACTTGTCATCGTCATTGTCATTAATGTACGCCCATGAAATCCTTTAGAAAATGCGATAATTCCAGGTCTCTTCGTATATTTACGAGCAATCTTCACTGCATTTTCAACCGCTTCTGCCCCACTATTTAAAAACAGCACTTGTTTATCGAAATTACCTGGTGCTACTGCGGCAAGCTTTTCCGCTAATTCAATATATGGCTCATACATCATCACATTAAATCCAGTATGAATATATTGATCTACTTGTTTATGAAGCGCTTCTTTAACAGCTGGATGACAGTGTCCTACATTAATTGTCCCAATTGCTCCTGCGAAATCAATGTACTGATTTCCATCCACATCTGTTACGAGTGCACCATTTGCAGATTGTACAAACGTTGGGATGCCGTTACTTACTCCTTTTGGTACTATATTTTGGCGGCGTTCTAATAAAGACGCTGCTTTCGGTCCAGGAATTTGTTCATTTACTTTAGCAAATTTTTTTGTGTTCATTGTGTACCCCATCCTTTTCTATACAATGTTTTCTCTTTATATTGCAAGATGTATGCCAACTTCCTCTTTCTAGTATTCATCCCATTCTCTTACTATCTCGGCATAAAAAAATAAGTCTATAAAGACTCAAATAGAGTCCTTATAGACTTATTCATTTATACATTAGACTTTCCTTGTTCCCAAATAAACTCACCTGAATGAGAAATTAAATCTTCAACAGATTGTAATACTAAATCTGCAAGTGGTTCTAGCGTTTGACGATCACCCGTACCAGATAGTACGCCAATCGCATAACAGTCGCCACCATTTTTCGCTAAATATAAATCCGTCGGTGTATCCCCGACGACTGCTACTTCACATGTCTCTAAATTAAATCTCTCACAAAACGATTCTACAATTTTTTTATCTGGCTTCTGTGCTGGAAATGTATCTGAAGCTATAACACAATCAAAAAAAGCTTCCAATTGATATTGCTTTAAAAATAATTCTGTCGGCGCGAAATCATCAGCTGTAACGACACCTAGAATAAACCCTCTATCCTTTAACGCTTGTAAAACTTTCGGTAAATCTGCCGTCATTCTCATATGTGAACGATGCTCGTACATAAGAGCAAACAACTTTTCACTCACCCATTGATGCATCTCTTCTTCTCTAGATGATGCAATATACTTACAAAGCCCCTTGGCCACATCAAGACTCGTTCCAGCAGCGAGCGCACTACGCGGATGAACAAATGCTCCATCTACGCCAATCTCTTTTAATAAAGCCTGCTGCATTGATTCTGGTAATTGATATAAATTTATACATTCTGCAACAAGCTCTTCAGCTACTTTTATCCAAATTGAATGAAAATCCATTAATGTCCCATCTTTATCAAATAGTATTGCTTTTACCTTCTCCATAGCACCCTACCTCTCATTTCTTATCTCTTCCAGTGTATCAATAAAATATGGATATAAAATAAACGGATTGTAAAAATACCATAAAAATCAAACTAACTTACAATTTACAATTCATCTGCACATAGAGAACCTTTAATCAGTGGGGGAATCTTATTGCTCGCAAATAGTGAGGTGAAAGCAAAAAAAAGATGCCTTTACAGGGCATCCTCTTGGTGTTCAGGAACAAATAGTTCCAGACAATGATATATATTTTCGAATTCCATCGGTGCGTCTCCGCCATATTCACCATCTAAGTTGATCATTAATTTATCAGGTGAATGCACTTTAATACGATTCGCTTGTGTATATAGTACTTTCGGATTGTTAATATGTTCCCCACGCTGCGCTTGTGTTGCTGCTTTAATTAAATCAGCGATAGAACCTTTTTTCAGTACTAATAAATCAAATAATCCATCGTTAATAGATGCATATGGTGCTACTTTTTCGAATCCACCAACTGAACGAGTATTCGTAATTAAAAACATCGTAATTTCTTCTTGTAGCAACTTCCCATCATACTCAATTTCAACATATGTTGGATGTAATGATGGTAACATTTCGATTCCTTTTAAATAGTAAGCAAGTTGTCCTAATACCGTTTTTAGCTTGCTTGGTACTTCATATGTTAATTCTGTAATACGGCCGCCACCAGCGATATTAATGAAATATGTATCATTCGCTCTACCAAGATCTAACGGTACCGTTGTTCCTTCACAAATAATATCCGCAGCCTCTTCAATAACACGAGGTACACCAATCGCACGCGCAAAATCATTTGTCGTTCCAACTGGAATAATTCCAAACTTTGGACGATGCTCATGTCCTACTAAACCGTTCACTACTTCATTTAATGTACCATCACCACCAGCTGCGATAACAACATCAAACTTACGATCTGCAGCTTGCCTCGCTGCCACAGTCGCATCTCCAGGACCAGTTGTCGCATGACAAGACGCTTCATATCCAGCTTGTTCTAATTTTTGTAATACTTCTGGTAAGCTCTTCTTAAATAGCTCGCGCCCAGAAGTAGGATTATAAATAATTCTTGCTCGCTTCATCATTTATTAGCACAGGAAATTCCTTATTCATTGAAAAACGAATACACCGAACCCTTATTCAGTATCCCTATGCTTACCTCCTCTCATCTTCCTATCCTTCTTTAATTCCGCTCAAACAGGCAGTAAGAACCCGATTCGTGTAGCCCATCAAAAGTAACTATTCATTTTCAATGGTTTTGTTTTATTTGACAAAAAAATTTATGTCCATCTATTTCCTCACAACAATTTACATATAACGAATAATAATTATCTATTATTTCATGAGATGAAAAAAACCTCTATGTCTAGATTTATCATTATTCCCACCTTTTTGCAACTATCATACCATAGTTGCTATACAAACATTTTTTCACTTTTGACAGTTAATCAAACGTTTGTTTAAATTATTTTTCACCATTTAAACAAACGTTTGATTAACTCAGAAAAAACACCCAAATACGGGTGTTTTTTCTGTTTAATCTTTAAGAGTCTATACTATTTTAGCGTTCAAAAATAAGAATTCTGCTCTTTTTTTAGCGCTTATTAATCTCTTCAAGTAAGATTTTATTAACAAGCGGTGGATTTGCTTGTCCTTTTGTAGCTTTCATAATTTGACCAACTAAGAAGCCAATTGCACGGTCTTTACCGTTTTTAAAGTCTTCAATAGATTGCTCATTATTATCAAGAATTTCCGTTACAACCTTACGAAGTGTTCCTTCGTCAGAAATTTGAACCAGACCTTTCGCTTTAACGATTTCTTCTGGGTCTCCACCTTTTTCAATTAATTCATTAAATACTTTCTTCGCGATTTTAGAAGAAATTGTACCTTTTTCAATTAATTGAACCATTTTAGATAAACCAGCAGGCGTTAATGCAACGTCTTTTAATTCTTTTTGTTGTTTGTTTAAGTATGCAAGTACTTCACCCATTAACCAGTTTGATGTTAATTTCGCATCAGCACCGTCTGCAACTGTTGCTTCAAAGAAATCAGACATCTCTTTCGTTAATGTCAATACATGCGCATCATAAGCTGGTAAGCCAACTTCTTCAACATAGCGAGCTTTACGTGCATCTGGAAGTTCTGGAATAGAAGCACGAATTTCTTCTTTCCACTCATCGTCGATGTAAAGTTCAACTAAGTCTGGCTCTGGGAAGTAACGGTAATCGTCAGATCCTTCTTTTATACGCATTAAGATTGTTTTCTTCGTTGCTTCATCATAACGACGTGTTTCTTGTTGAATGATACCACCAGATAATAATTCTTTTTCTTGGCGCACTTGCTCATGCTCAAGACCTTTTTGCACGTAAGTGAAAGAGTTTAAGTTTTTCAGTTCTGCTTTTGTACCGAACTTCTCTTGTCCAACTGGACGAAGTGAAATATTCGCATCACAACGAAGAGAACCTTCTTCCATCTTACAATCAGATACACCTGTATATTGAATGATTGATTTTAACTTCTCTAAGTACGCATATGCTTCTTCTGGAGTACGCATATCTGGCTCAGATACGATCTCGATTAAAGGCATACCTTGACGGTTGTAGTCTACTAATGAACAGTCAGCTGCATGCGTTGATTTACCAGCATCTTCTTCTAAATGAAGACGTGTAATACCGATACGCTTCTTTTTACCGTCTACTTCGATTTCAATCCAACCATTTTCACCAATTGGCTTATCAAATTGAGAGATTTGGTAAGCTTTCGGATTATCTGGGTAGAAATAGTTTTTACGGTCAAACTTCGTTTCCGTTGCGATTTCACAGTTTAATGCCATTGCGGCTTTCATTGCAAAGTTAACTGCTTCCTTATTTAAAGTAGGAAGTACCCCTGGGTATCCTAAGTCAATTACACTTGTTTGTGTATTTGGCTCCGCTCCGAATTCTGTTGGACTCGCAGAGAAAATTTTCGAATTTGTTTTTAACTCAACGTGAACCTCTAACCCAATAATTGTTTCTAAATTCATCTATGCTCGCCTCCTTACAGACTTGCTTTTTTTGTATGATAGTCTGTTGCTTGCTCAAACGCATGTGCAACGCGGTAAATCGTCGTTTCATCGAAGTGTTTACCAATGATTTGTAGACCAAGTGGCATGTTGTTAGCACCGAATCCACATGGAACAGAAATCGCTGGAACACCCGCTAAGTTTACTGGAATTGTTAAAATGTCATTTGCATACATTGTCATTGGATCGTCCACTTTTTCGCCTACTTTAAATGCTGGAGTTGGCGTTGTTGGTCCAATAATAACATCGTAGTTAGCAAATACATTTTCAAAGTCATTTTTAATTAATGTACGTACTTGTTGTGCTTTTTTGTAATATGCATCATAGTAACCAGAGCTAAGAGCAAATGTACCAAGCATAATACGACGTTTTACTTCATCACCGAAACCTTCGCTACGTGTATTTTTGTAAAGATCTAATAAGTTATTTACATTATCAGAACGAACACCGTAACGTACGCCATCAAAGCGTGAAAGGTTCGCAGATGCTTCAGAAGAAGATAATAAGTAATACGTTGCTAGAGCGTATTTAGAGTGTGGAAGAGATACTTCCTCCCAAGTTGCGCCCATACCTTCTAACACTTTTAAAGCAGCTAGCACTGACTCACGAGCTTCTTCGCCAACACCTTCGCCTAAGTATTCTTTCGGTACAGCAATACGTAAACCTTTAACATCGCCTGTTAAACCAGCTAAGTAGTTTCCTACTTCAACGTTTGCAGAAGTTGCATCCATACGGTCAATACCTGAAATAGCTTGTAATAAGTATGCATTGTCTTCTACTGTACGTGTAATCGGTCCGATTTGGTCAAGTGAAGATGCGAATGCTACTAATCCGTAACGAGATACGCGTCCGTAAGTTGGTTTTAAACCTACAACGCCGCAATATGCAGCTGGCTGACGGATAGAACCACCCGTATCAGAACCTAGAGAGAATAATACTTCTCCTGCTGCTACTGCTGCTGCAGAACCACCACTAGATCCGCCTGGAACGTAATCTAAGTTCCATGGATTTTTTGTAGCGTAGAAGCCTGAGTTTTCATTTGAAGAACCCATTGCGAACTCGTCCATATTTAATTTACCAATTGTAACTGTGTCAGCAGCTTTTAGCTTTTGTACAACTGTCGCATCGTAAATTGGATCGAAGTTTGCTAATATTTTGCTCGCACAAGTTGTACGAAGACCGTTAGTTACAATGTTATCTTTTACACCAATTGGCATACCGAATAATAAACCATTATCCTCAGCACCAATCTTTGCATCTAATTCTTTCGCTTTCGCGCGTGCATTTTCTTCATCTAATGTAAGAAAAGCTTTTACGTTATCTTCAACATCCGAAATACGTTTGTAAGATTCTTCTACTAAATCCGTAACGGAAATTTCTTTGTTGTTTAACTTCTTATGTAACTCTGATACAGAATGATCAAATAATGACATCGAAATTCCCTCCTCTATTCTAATACTGCTGGAACACGGATTTGATTATCTTTGTGATCCGGTGCATTTTTTAATACTTCTTCTACTGGTAAACCTTTTTCTGGCACATCTTCACGCATAACATTTTTCATAGTTAATACATGAGTTGTTGGTTTTACATCAGTTGTATCTAATTCATTTAACTGTTCTGCAAATGTAACAATTGCATCTAGTTGTTTTTGAAATTTTTCTGCTTCTTGATCAGTAATTGCAAGACGTGCTAAATGTGCTACGTGCTTTACATTCTCAACGGAAATTCTTGACACGGCTAGGCCACCTCCATAATATATCGTTCAATCTACAATACTATTGATGATACCAAATTTCCAGTACTTCAAGCAAGTCAACACACGGCACTTACGGTATTTTTACATAAAAAAAGAAAGGCAAGTGCCTTTCTTTACAATTTACTCTTTATCTAACGATTTATTTTTCGGAAATCTTTCATTATCTTCCTCATTATCACGAATTGTTTTTTGTAATACAAAACAAGACATCGTTAAAAATAATGTTCCAATTAAATAGTACCCTTTTACACTAAGCGTTTCATCTAACGTGTAAATCCCAATTAGCATTCCTGAAAGCGCACAAACAAATGAAGTCCATTATCTATAAAACTTTAATTTCCTAAAACCGCAACAAACAGCTACATCACGCAGTTTTGTACTATATCTGAATTTATAAATGGCAACATATTTCTGGTTGTTTATGACCAATTTGTTACCGAAAAAATCCAAAATGAAACCAATAAAAAAATAAAAGAGCACAGCGTGTATATAGGGTGTTGGAATCACCTTATATACCGTCCGCCTAATCACACTAGGCAAACACTTGCTGTAATCTTATGTACCCCATTTTACCGTACGTAAGGGTTCCTCCGCAACAGTTTGCTTACATTTTGTGGCATTCTGTTGCTTTTTTGTTTTCGGAGGAGACGAGCCCTTATGAAAAAGAAACAAGCTATTACAATTATGGCTGGTGAAGAAACATACGAAAACCTAGCATCCTTTCAAACTCTCAAAGAATTAAATGACACTATACGCGCATATAAAAAGCAATTTGCTGATCAACTGAATAAAAGTCAATTAGCAGTTCTCGATCATTTACACAACTATTCTTCTAAATTCCTTGGTGTATCTTTCAGAACGAAAAAACACATTGCTGAAGACCTCGATATTAGCCGTAGAACGGTTATTCGCGCATGCCAACATTTAGAGTCACTTGGTATGATTAAGCAACTAGAAATGAAACGTAAAAGCGATATGAGACAAACAAGCAATATTATTATCATTCAACCCATCATTGCGGAAGAACAAATTGTCACACAAGTCCTTACTAAAAATGCTAAAATTTGTCACACCAAGAAAACAACCACTAAAACCTTAAAACAAAATATAAAAGATATAATTACACGTAAAGAAGACGTTTCACCATCTTTTCAACATGATGTAGATTTCATCGATTACCGTGTTCCACAATCTATGCGTATGAAATTACAAACCGCTTTTGATTCAAACATGATAAACGAATCTTTCAAAAATGCCAGAAATATTGCGAAGAAGGTTGCAAAGAAGTGTAGTTTACTGGCGGATACAGCTATCTTTCACAACCTTCTTGCGAATGCTTCTTCTGTCCTGTTCTCTAAAACGCATGAGTACGAACATAACGGTACTTTGATGAAAAATCCAATTGGCTATTTTACACGAACATTCAAAAAAATGGTCTATAACTATGTGGATAGCTTTAGAAATATACATAATATTGCTAAGCGTAAATCTCACGTCGTAAGCACGAGTAATATTTTTTATAATTGGTTACAAGAGGATAAACCGACAGAGTCAGCCACAGATACAATAGACCGCGCTCTTGTCCCAGCGGTATATTACAAAATATCTAAAGAAGAAGCTGATGCAATGGGATTATATTAAATGCGGAAGATTACTAAAGAGGATTTATAGTTTGCTTATTTCTGGGATTAAAAACAACTTGATAGACGCTTATTATTTTGCCTGTGAATTTATTCATGGGGTTCTAAGAGGAACTTATCTTTGCTTTACGGCTTGCTAATAAATTTTAAAGGTGTAACATGGTAATAGATGGGGATATTTTCTATAAACGAAAGGTGATAAAGTATGATGACTGACTTACAAAGTTATTTTTTCTCCAGATTACAGATGTCTCCAAAGGAAGACATACAATTTAACGATTTACATGAAATCCTTTTACAAATGGGACACACGTTACCCTATGAGAATATTGATGTTATGGAAGGGGAATTCCGAGAAATTTCGAGAGCAAATATCCAAGAGAAACTACTACTAAACAATCACGGTGGGCTGTGTTATGAACTCAATTCCCTTTTATATTACTTTTTAAGTGATTGCGGATTTGACGTCTACCGAGTAGCTGGGACTGTCTATGATTTAAGCGGAGATAAGTGGAAACCTGATGATGGCCATGTGATTATTATTTTAAAACACAACGGAAAAGAATATATTATTGATGGAGGATTTGCCTCACATCTACCTTTATACCCTATTCCATTTAATGGCGACGTCATCTCATCTCAAACAGGAAAATATCGTATACGTAAGCAAGATACTGAAAAAGGAACCTATCTATTAGAAATGCGCAAAGGAGAAAAAGGGGAAACCGCTCAATTCCTTAATTCTGAACCTACAGATACATGGCGTACTGGATATGCATTTATCTTAGATGAAATAGGTACAAACAAAGTAAATGCCCTACAAGATATTATTGTAGAACACCCAGAATCGCCCTTTAATAAAGGTTACATTATATGTAAATTAATCGTAGATGGACATATTTCACTTACAAAACGAAGCTTTACCAAAACCCATAAAGGACAAAAAATAAAACGAGCCATAACAGAAGAAGAATACCATCAGACTCTTACAGAGGTATTTGATATTTCTCCACACAAATATTGTGGAAAAGTCTTAGAAAGAGGCTAGGTTGGTTAGATCACGGCTCATAACCGTCCGGTCGTAAGTTCGAGTCCTACAAGGTCCATATTGCTATTTATGAGAGACTATGATACCATGCATTTACCATCACGCCGTCTTAGTTGTTTCAAACCTCTAAGATTGGTAGCCCCTTGCCTCATCATTACAAGGGGCTTTTAATATGCATTGTATTCTTACTATACACCCAAAATTATCCTGGTTTATATTTTTTAAAAATAAGGGTATACTATCTATAACGCGCATAAACACAGTTGGAATAAGCAAATAAGATACCAGATTAGGATAACTGGTATCTTATTCATTCTCAACTACAAAAAGGCGTTTCTGCTATAGGACTCCTTTTTTGTTTCATGATTTATGTTTTTCCCTAACACTATTCGTCACCGATAACTTTCGATACAAAACGATAATTATGTGGGCAGATTACATAATCCCTAAATAAAAAACTTTTCAATTACACGAAAGGTTTTTTGTGGTTAATCTCTATTCTGCTTATGTATTCTTTCATATTCATTAATTTGCTTATCAAGACGGTTATCCGCCTTTTTCTCATGTACCACAAATACCGCATGAATTAATCCAGGAAAATAAAAAAACATCGTCAGAACTAAGTAGCGCTTGGACAGGTTTCCCAGTAAGTAACACAACTAAAGGTGGACAAATAACTGCTAATAAATACCTCATGGCATATCACTCCTAGCAAAATATTAGACTAATACAACTACATATTATAGAGATAAACTAATTCAACCATAACTTAATCAGGATTTTCTATTTTTACAAATTCAAGGTGTAATCCCAGTTATTATAAATTACTAGAAATAGCCCAAGGTGATTTTTAAAGGAACTCGATAATTATTGTAGAAGTATATCACGTTACAACATATCAATACAATTAATATATACCACGCTACACGTTATAGGAGGGACGTATGAAAAAGCACCAAATTATTTATACACTTATTTCACCCGATGGCATACATTACAATCGATTCCATTGTAATGTATGCCACTACCGAAAACATCCTTACACAACGTTTAGATAAAGAGCTTCAACGAAGAATGGGTGACCTTTACCAGTGGGAGATAGAAGTTCAGCAAGTAGCAGAGGAACAACTTGACGAGATACAAAGAAAATGTAGGATAATTATCCGCGCGTAAAACTTGGTTTATACAGCCTTACGTTGTGAAAGCTCGGGCTAATACCAATACTTTTATGCCATTTTAGCTGTGTTTATCAAGAAAGTGTGCCGGGTATTGTGGCTCCATAATAAATAGAGAAGTAGAACTTTCATCCAGTGACAACATTGTGGCATACAATAATGTAGCCTGCATATACTATACTGAATTCACCAACATTTCTATACAACGAGAGCACCTTCTACTCACTCCAAGGTGCTCTTTTTTTATAGTTATCTGTTACTTGCCTATAGATAAAGTGCATGTCATTGGGTACTTTACAAAAACATTCAAAAAGGTGGTCTACGACTACATAGATAGTTTTAGAAACATACATATTATGGCACAACGTAAAGCAAATATACATACTAGCAATCTGGATATTTTCCAGCGAATGATTGAATGTTAATTTTGGATTAAATACAAATAAAATCCTCTATTCCCAACATATTCATTGCTAATTCGATAAAGCAAATATTACTTTTATCTATAACTATTCTTTAATTAGCTCGGATTTCAATATGGTAGTAAATTTGACAATATTAAACAACGAATATTCTAAAAAATTTTTAGTTTATCATCCGGATAAAACTCTGACAAACACCCATTTCCAATAAAAATCGAATTTAAATGTTCGTAATTTCAGTTTTTTTAAGATTCACGAAAATAGTGTCGTCATATAATTTTTCAATGATAATTATGACATTAGTCAAAAGCACTTTTCATCATATACAACATAGATCATCAGACCTATACTTAAGCACATCACCTCTACTTGATGTGATGCAAGTTAACAAAATAATTCAACTAGAAAAGGAGATTTACGTATGAAGTACAAAGATCGAAAACATGCAAAGCGTAAATACAAACAAGCGCTTCTTGCAACAGTCGCAACCATGTCCTTAGGAGTAAGTGCATTAGGAGGTACAACTTCTGCATTTGCTGAGGAAAAGACAACAGGAGCACAACAAGAGCAAGCTGCCACTGATTCGTTAGGTGCTGGTGCTGGTGGTGCTGCTACTGGTGCTGATCAGGATTATACTCATTGGTGGGGATTGAAGAAATTTAAAGATTACTGCTTAACTCTGGATAGTCACGGAATTACCAAAGCAACAGATGTACAAACATTAGATAATGGAAAAGAAGAAATAGATACTTATCACTATACAAATACTACTGGAAAAGTAGAACCAGCCCACAAGATACCAGCAGTAGAAAAAACTATTACTAACACTGCAACTGTGACTAGCGGTACGGAGTTTTCATTTGGACAAGAGCTTTCGATAGAATCTGGAAAAGTATCGGAGGCCGTAGCAAAAATAAGCGCGAAATTGACAGCCGGACAAAAATTTACTAATCAGGATCAAAAGGCAATTTCGGACTCTAAAAAGCTTTCATATGGTGGAAATACGTATTCACTTGAACCTGGAGACAAAATGGATGTAAAATATTCAGTCAAAAATACCCGTACAACTGGTACCCTAGAAACAGTACGTCCATTTGACTACGATTTAAATCAAAAATGGACTGTAAGAGGGGTAACAACTGATGAAGTTAACCAAATGAGCAATGCGAATTATACTCAGATTGTAAAAAAACCGTATTATTCTAACAAAGCATTTCCAACAGTATATGGATTTTTTAATCATACAATTAATCAGATGAATTCCGATGCTTTGGAAATAAACTATCATGGGGAAAACAAAAATGATGTATATATTATAAACCATGATACCCTTAAAAACGCATTTGTATTTGATCATGCAAAACAAAAAGTATATTTCAAAGAATCAACAGCTAATTTCGTAATCGACGACCATTCATTTGATATTACTGAAGAGGTTACCATTACCAATCCGAAGACAAATAAATCCGAAACATATTCAAATGTAGTGAAAAATCCTATAATTATTACACAGTAACTACTCGGCCTCCTCAAGGAGGCCTTTTTAAACTTATTATAGTTCTATACATACATTACCTATAGTGCTATGATGCCTAAGTTTCTTTGAATACAAGTCATAACATTGTGTTGAAGGTTTTAAGAGCCATATAGTGAAATCGAAAATAGTACCCGTTTATTCTGTGAAAAAATAGATGTAATCCTTTCATTCACCTTGTTTATAGTTTACCTTATGCTGTGATCAGCCTTTACCTCACTTCATAATACCAACCCTTATGTTCCATAGATATACTATCCTTCAAACCTCACATACTCCCCTGATACCCATTGATCCCCTCCAACGTTATACCATCCATTTTGAATGCCCCAAGATTGATATCGTTCCCCTCGGTACACCTTTTTCACAATGTCATAATTTGTTCCTGATCCCGTACGAACGCGTAATACATCCGCTGTAACCGTAACAACACCTACCCCATTGTTAGATGGTTGTGTGGATGGAGCTGCACCGTTATGATTAGAACCGCCCGAAACTGTTGGTCCAGTTAAAGCATAAACGATGGCATTCGCAATCTTATCTACATTCCATTTTTCCATATCCGTATCATTATCGATGAACCCAAGTTCGATTAAAATTGCTGGTGCTTTCGTACCTCTTAATACCGCTAATTCTTTACGCTCTTTCGCTCCCCTGTCCTTCCAGCCGATATCTTTCGAAAGTTTGGCAGACACCTTCGCTGCCAAAGCTTGTTGATCGTAATAACAAACTTCTACACCGTTAGCAGATCCATTATAAGCGTTCAAATGAAAAGAAATAACAAGATCAACATCATTCGAATTACAGTTCTGAACGATATTTGATAAGTTTCGTGATTGCGTAGCCCCTGTTTCGTCCGTATCATCATAAACGGTATGACCAAGAACTCTTAACTTATCTGCAACCGCGTCTTTCACCTGACGATCCAGAATGTGTTCTTTTCTATTCCCCCAATTAGCACCTTGTACAATACTGTTATGACCACCATGTACACTATAACGAGTCATGATTGAACCTCTCCATTCCCTAAAATTTTTTGTTTAATCTCAGATACATCCTTCGATAAATCTCCAAATGCCTCTGCTTGCTTCGTAATCACTTCCTGATTCTTCTCTATCACTTTTTGATACTGTTCTTCACGCTGTTCGTTCTTTTTTTGCGTAGTAAAAAGCATCCACACGAATAACGCTGCGAATGCTCCTTGTTGAACCATTGAATTAAAAATTGCATCTTCCACTGTTCTCATCTCCTTTGACCAATAAAAAAAGAGAAACGAAATTGCCCCTCTTTGTTATCAAAGCCGTATTTTATTAAGTTTTATATCAATAACTGTGCTGCGAGTGGTAGTTCACCAACGAAGTATGTTGCGCTAAATGGATGAGTTTCACCTGCTTTTACTACACAGTTTTTGTACACTTGTGGATATAGCTTCTGCAAAGTGGCATCTCGATGCTGTAACCAGACGAGCGGATTACGTATTCCGGTTTGCCCTTTACGTAAACCTGCATGAATATTATTTATTTTCATGGCTACTACATACTCTCTTTCTTTGTTTAGCATGGCATAGCTTGCCATTTTCTCACTATTTGGTACATCTTTATAACTGTTATCTGATGCAATTGTATCAAATGATTTCCCTGTCGCATCTACCAATTTTTCTACAAATGGACGGCTCCCCGGAAGCATTGCTATATAACCATCTTCTATGAAAGTATCTTGTAACCATTTTATTTTTATATCAAACGTCACACCTTGATTTGTAACAGTATGAACAGAATAAATCTCACATAATGCATTCGTTAGATCGGAAGGATGGAATCCTTTCATAGCTTGTACCACTCTTACCATTTGTGCTTCTTTTACAGTTGCATCTGCTGTCCAAGAATTTATTTCTTTATCGTCAATATAAATTTTTTGACTGACTTTAAATACCGTAGCGGCACGATGCTCTGGTATCCATTCGGCTGCTACAGATGAGCCGTTTGGTTTCATACGAAATGCGAATTCTTTATTAGAAAACGGGACCAGTAAGTCTACCTCTTTAACTGGATTTAGTAGGTCATCGTATACTAACGCAGTCTTATGTGCTTCTGCTGCTTGTGCATATCCCGTATCATTCTTCACCCATCCTCTTGCAGTATTCGTGCCACTTGCCGGAGGATTAGCTGGATCGTCACCTTTGAAAGTTGCTACGACCGTATGTGTTCCTTTTGCTAAACCCCGTACAACTGAACGGGTTCCATAATTCACTTTTAATTCGTTCGTTGGAACATCGTTAATGTGTGTACTTATTGTTTTTACTACCGTACCATCCACCTTGAACTCCCATAGTCCACCACGATTATCAGTGAAATGTTGAAAGTCAAAACCCGTTCCATCAAATGTAAATGTGAATGTATCACCTACTGTAGTCGTGTAATAGTTTGGCAGATTCGCCTTTTGCACGGCTCCTGTATCGCTTGTATAGTTGATTGCATTCACCTTCTGGGCTACAACACTCAAATTTGAAATCGCACAATCTTCTAATTTTACATAGTCATCTTTTGTATCTTTACGCAACGTGTAATGGGCCACCTTGTTCCCACGAAGTGGTAGCAGTATATCCAATGTACGGTCCCCTACAATACGTGTATACATGTTCGATGAAGTGTTATGGTTCCGAAGTAATGCAATAAAATCCCGTTGATTCGGAAGGAAGTCTGTAATTGTAGTTACATCCACTCCTTCTAATGTCTTCCCAGCTTTCATAATCTTTTCAAAAAGCTGAAATTCATTTTTCGATTCCATGTTATCATCTGCTAATAATGAATCCCTAACTTTGAAAGAAAACGGAAAGGTGCTGATTCGTTTTTTCACACCTAATTCTTCTCGTTCAATGGATATTTCACAAAATACTGTGCCTGTTTTTGCAAGTGTTTGCGTCGTCAAAGAAACACTGATTTTTCCCTTTTCTTTATCTAGGATCTTAATATCCTTGTTTTGAAATACCAACGTTTGGTCTGGTTTCTTGAACGCAATCACAATGGTATCTGTATCTTGTAACACAAAGGGCTGATGTTCATCTTCCGTGATGTTTATGATTAATTCTGACGTATTCAAATTATTTTTGGAAAACTCTATATCATACATACGATTTTCTTGTCGCGTATCTACGATTATTTCATAGGAACGTTTCAATCTCTTCACTCCTTGCCAATCAAAAAAAGACCCTGTATGGCCTTAGTTTCGAATGATATTTTTTAGTTGAGAAAGCTCTCTTTGCCATACCCTTGTGATATCCATACGTTTTGCCCCAAATGTTACTTTCCATTCTCGTTTGTTATTTGCATACACTTCTTCCACATCCGTAATCCTTGCATCCATTATTATCCCAATCTTTTCATCTTCACATGTTACAATATCCCCTATTGTCCAATCCTTCTCATATTCCATCCCTGGTTTCTCCGTTATCACACAAGCAAACGAAACAATCTCATTGTATTCGCTCTCTAGTTTCTGTCGGCCACGATCTGCAAGCATTTGATACATTTCAGATTCGGGTTTATCTTTTTTATCTTCTGTTTGATTACTTACATCTCTAGCATCGATAAACACCTCTTTTCTCGATAAACCTTTGGCCCGCTCTGTCGAAACCTCTACAATCCTTCTTTCTTCTCCCTCACCCTGTCCGCCGACGTATACTGTATTTTTATAATTTGATGTGTCTTTTTCAAATTCACGTTCCAGGACATTTTCTAAAGCAACGGAAAAAATGACAGGTGGATACGTCTGTTGATGCCTTGTCAAGTTTTTCCCAGCAAAAACATCGAAAACAAATTGTCTAGTGTTTTCATCTAGATATACATCCCATCCTAACTCAGAAGCTAGGGATATTTCTTTTAGTTGTTCGGCTAGATTTTTCAAACGACTTTCAACTTGTATATATCCTCCTCTTTTTTGATTTACCTTTATAACAAGATTCGGAATCAATCGATTTGAATCTGATGGATATACCGCATGCCTATCCACATAATGTTTCATAACCGTTTCTGCATCTGCATACCGTCTATCATGGGTTGTATTTGCTGGTGGAGTAATGATTCGGTTACCCAATATCTTTTTTAATTGAAATCCTTTTACCGTTCTTTTATCATTTTTATCTATAGAATAATTTGTGATCATTCCTACACGCTTTTCATCTATTAAAATAAAGTTATCATCAAAGAGACTGCTTGCATATTTGGCATCGTTGGGAACTTGTAATGCAAAGGTTCCAACATCTTCCCATGAACGTCCAAAAGTAAGTGATTCATAATTACTAATTTCACCGATTTTTTCTAAGTCTGGTGTATAGATAATCAATTCCTTTTCCCCTCTCTTATTGGTGTGCGTATTTTGTTGGATACGAAATGGTAGAAATATCTACCTCTTTATTTACCGGTACACTTTTACATATCAATTGTCCATCTGACCACATCACAACATGACCAATCGCAAACCACCCATTATTGTCAATTGTAGTAACAGGTCTATATTGCGGTTCCAGTGGAGCTAGATCACTTGGAATTTGTAAAATAACCATCCCATTGTCTTTGTATCCACTCATAACTGCCCCTCGAAAATGAATCACTCCAAAATCATCTAGAAAATAAGAAACCATTCCATCTTTCCTTGCTGGTGTCCATCCGTTTCTAAACGCTGGTACAACCCAACTTGATTGTTTCTTCTTCGCATATAAACCTGTTTGTCCCTGTAAATCACAAAAAGTACGCTCATCAGTGATTTGCGTACCCTCAATAAATGATTTTCCTTTTATAATTCGAACTTGGGCAATTGGTAACTCATATATCATACCTCCATTGTTCATATTGTCTTGTTGTAATGCTGGAGGTACTGGAATTGCTGCTACCACTCCCTTTTTTACCACAAGATGAATGCTTCTAGTTGCAAGGTTTAACTGTAAAACAATCCGATCTATACGGTCTAACGTAGCATGCGCTGGATCATGTACGAAAATACGTAACCCCTCAAGGATATATCCTCTCCCATATATCACCGCACATCCTGCGTTCACAGAAGTTTTCATACCATCCGATATAGAAATGATATTCATATGATGCAAATATCCTTTTACAACTCCCGTTCCGAAAAACATATCAAATAATTGAGCAAAATCTTGCGAATTATATAATTTATCTTCGCCATCAAAGAAAAAAGAACGCTCTGCCATGATACGTTCTCACCCCTTTCTTTTATTTTATATCCCTGTATATCTTTCTCTAAAACGAATACGAACCGTAGCGCTCTCCCTACCTGCATTCGCACTATAATCTACTATATTTAGACCAACCTGTAATCTAAATTCATTCAACCTGACTCCCGGAGCAATCCAGTTGTATGCATTCGTTTTCGTTCCATCTATACCTACAAGTTCAACTGTATTTTGACCATATGCTGTATTGATTTCAAGACGTTCTCCTGCAAGAATATCCCGGTTGATTTGTATACCTTTCATCGTTGTAAGATTCGTGACCCTTGGATTTGTACAAGGCCCAAACACCTCTATTTTAACAGGTGTTTCCTCATCACCATTATTGATTACCTTTTGTTGTTCACCTTTATATCCAAATTGCACGGTTGGTTTACATGAAAAAGGAAAACTAAATTTTGGTGTCCATGATAATAACGGTACTTCTATATCGCTTTCATTTTTCCAATATGGATCTGAGGTAGTAATATGAAATAATCCTTGTTGTAAAATCAAAAATTGTTCGTCTTCTACCCTGTATTTCGGTAAGTTTTCAATAATTATTGTATTTTGGAATATACCATGTGGCATTTGCACAGTTACTGTGAATGGCCCTGCCTTTGGATGTAACACACGATTTAATTTTCTACGTAATTCGAACAATTCTTTGGCATGAGGTGCTTCGATATAAAACTCAAGTGGATACTGCATCCCTTTCATCGTTACCGAAACAGGTGTAAAACCGTCTTGCATATATCCTTGTGTTTGGGAAAATTCAGCTTCACTTCCCGAAAGATCAATTGAAGTAAGGACATATGGTGGCAATGGTCCGAATTCCACTTTTTCTAGTCTTTGATTTTCGATTATCACTCGCTTACTCATGATGTCCCTCCCCATGTGAAAGCAACTTCATTTAGCACTCTTTGCTGTTGTCTCATTACTTCAGATGTATCTTGATTGTAGAAATGATTCACAATTTGTGTTGGTGTTTTAGTTTGCGCCGATCTATTATCAACAGGCGCGTATTCACGGTTGCTGTTATTACTTGAAATAACATTTTTCCATGCCCCTAAACGGCTTATATCCATTGAGCCAAGATTTTCAAATCTTGCTATATTCCTTCCGATATTTGAAACGATTTCACGCATGTTACCAGAAAAGTTCCCCTGTAAACGAAGGATTTGATTTTGTTTAAAAGAGCGGATTCCATCCATTGCACCTTCCACAGTATCTTGTAAGGCATCACGAACGATTGAAGATTGACTCTTAATACCTGACGCAAGTCCTTGTGCCATTCGGACTCCTGCAAAAGTGTGTTCATTTTTATCCAACTCATTTACTAAAGCATCATTCGCTTGAAATGCAAGTGTACGGCTTTCTTTTTCAGCCATAGGTGATGACTGTTTAATACCTAAAGCAAAACCTTCACCAAATGGCATACCACCCTGATCCCTTGTAAGCTTCGAGGGTGAGTTTACATCAAGCGTGGCTCTCAATGCAGCAAATGCCCCCTGTGCTAATCCCGAAGCAACCCTGGATACAATTGAACCTTTACTGGACATTCCGTCGACGAAACCTTGCGCAAAGCTACCACCTACACTATTAGCACTTACGCTATTTAAACCACTTTTACCACTCTCCGCAACATTTACACCACTAGATCGTGCACTTCCAGTTTGGCCTCCTACTCCTCTAGCAAATTCAATACCAGCTCTAGCACCACCGCCACCATCTGTTGCACTACCCAGCGTTCCTTCCACACCTTGCTTGACTCCTGATGCCGCTCCGACTACACTTCCTTTATTGCCGTTAATTTTACCTTGCATCATAGCAGTTGATGCTGCGCCACCATTTCCATCCGTTGTACTTCCTAAAGTCCCTTGCACACTTTGTTTTACACCTGCGGCTGCTCCATTCACATTCCCTTGATTGTTTGCAATATTATTTCTCATCATGGAAGTGGAATGATTACCACCATTATTATCAGTTGTACTCCCTAATTGTTGCTCTACACCTTGTTTTATTCCACTTGCTTCTCCAACAATCCCCGGCTTATTTTGTGCCATGAATTGCCTCATAAACAAAGTAGACATTGCTCCGCCGTTTCCATCTGTCGTTGAACCAAGCGTTTGCTCTATTCCTTGTTTCACTTCACCCGCCGCTTGAACTGGTTGTCCGCCACTTTGACGAATTCCAGCTGCTGTTGTTTGCGAGATGTTTGCTCCTTGTTGTGTTGTATCGACGTTTGTCTTTGTTACAACCATTTGTCTAATAACTTCAAGTGCCTGATCAATATGAAATTGACCATTCTGCATACCTTGTACAAGCGACCCGATTGTTACTTGTCCATTTTCTCCAAGATCATATTTTGTTTCATCTTCAATACTTACACCGAGTTGTTTCAAAATATCTTGGACGCTAACAAATCCCATTTCCATGCCTGTTTTTAAAGTAGACATGATTTTTGTTCCCTCTTTAGATAAATCGGTTGCAGTTAATTTCGATACATGTTGTTGAAAGAAAATAAACACAGCGTCAATACCAACTGTGCCTTCTTTTAAACCATGTACAAATTGTGTGGTTGTCATCTTGCCAAGCGGACCTAAATCGATTTCTAAATTTTTCTTAAGATCGATATTTAATTTGGCTGCAATATCAGATACGTTCATTTGCTTTAAACCCTCTGCAAATGTTGTCATAACCTTACTACCTTCTGCTGTTAATGATTTATTCCCCATTTCAATGCGCATGGTACTAATGAGAGCAACTGCTACATCCTGAACCTTATATTTTCCCGTTTTTATCCCATCAACAAATTCTTCTACCTTTACTACGCCTTTTTCTCCTAAATGAACAGCCTTTGTACCATCTTCCAGAGCATAAGCGATATCACTACCAACTTGCACAGCCTTTTCACGAGTAGATTGAAAAAGACTGTCATAAACAGTATTAGAATTCGCAAGTAAAGCCTCACCATATCTTTTTACTTCTTCCGCACTTTTTTTGCGTAATTCAGACTCTTTTGCTGATCGTTCTTGAAGCCTTCTAAAGAGATTATCATTCTTGCTCTCAATCATTTCTGAATTCTTAACGTATTCACCAAAGCTTCTACCTTGTATTGTAATTTTTTCTTGTTCGGCTTTTGTAATACCCGTTGTCAAGTCCATTTCAATTCCTTTAGACTTTAACACTTCTTGAGCTTGCTTTAGCCGTTGTTTATAGCCCTCTGTTATGAGGATAGACTGCTCAGAATATTTCTTATTAATTTGCGCAATTGCAACTTCTTGTCCCTTGGTATCAGCTATTTTACTTTTCGCAAACTCTATTTCTTTTTGTCTTGCTTTATCTAAGTTATTATATAAACTTGTATATTGTTTTCCTAAATCTTTTACTTTTCCTTGAATCGTTTCAACAGACGTATTCTTATTGAAATTATCCATTGCTTTGCTGATTTTTTGAATCTCATCTACACTTTTAGATGCTGATTTTCCAACTTCACTATCAATGGATTTTAAAGCTGCAAGAAATACATACTTATCAGCTGCGCTCATTTTATATATTTGTCCATTATATTGTGTGAGTAAGCTTTGTATCTTCTCGTTCGCTTTGATAACCGCTTCTTCTTGCGCTTTAAATACTTCCATTTGATCATTAAGAATTTTATCTTTTGCTCTTAATACAGCTGAATCTGTTTCACCTGAAAACCAACTATCTAAATGAGCCTGAAGCTTGCCTTTATCTTTATTTATTGCTTGAATAGCTTCGTCTGCTAACTTACCGAATTCATCATGCGCTCGCTGAACAGCTTCTTTCGCTTTATCTCCAGTAAGTACAGGAATTTCATCTAATGTTTTAAAAGCTTTTTCTTTTAAGTTTACGTATCCTTCAATTGCTTTTTTTGTACCTTCACTTACACCCTCGCCAAATTTCCGGCTATCTTCTTCTGCTTGTTTCGCTTTTTTACCCGCTTCAGCAACAGCAAATCCCAATGCACCTAACCCAATTACAACACCACCAATTGTCGCAACAATTGGATTTGCTATAATTGCACCTACAGCAAACGAAAGCATTCCAAGAGCACTCACCACCCCTAATACGACCGGGGCTAATAATAAGGATGTACCATATACTTTTTTCGCACTATCATCTAATCCGTTGAACCAATCTGCTACGCCTTTAATAGATTCTTTTAGTTCAGGTATAGCTTGTTTAGCAATATCTAAAATCACCTTGCCAAGTGGTTCTAATGCAATTTGTAATTCACGAGTAACGGATTTCCATTGTTTTGCACTCGTATCATAACCGTCAACCATTTTATTCATTGCACCACTATAGTTTCCTAATCCCGTTTCCATATTGTTTAAAGATAACATAGTAGTAGCTTCGAGATCTTCCCATTTCACGCCAAAAAGTGCAACGCCTAACTGATTTACTTTAATTTGATCATCAGTTGTTCGTAACTCATTTAAAACAGCATTGAAAACATCTTTTACTGTGCCTTTCCCTTTTAAAAACTCTTTCCATACTTTTTGTGTACCTTCTGACATTTGTCCCATAGCATCTGAAGTAGATTTTGAACCATCCTTCACACGGATTTGGAACTCTTTCATTACATCGTTCACATAATCGAGATTATATGCACCGTTTTTACTACCATTAATAAGGATTGTGAACATTTCTTCAGCACTAAATCCCATTTCATTAAATAATGGTCCATACTCACTTAAATTATCAAACAACTCATTAGAATAGTTTAAACCCTTTGCAGAACCTTGCGCTAATAAATCAAAAGCTTGTTGACCCGATAAACCAAACCGCCCCATTAATTGAGCTGCACCACGAGTTACCTCGTTTACATCCGACTCCATTGTTTCAGCTAATATTTCACTATCTCGAGTCACTTGTTTTAATGTGTCATCATCATTTATATCTTTAATATTGCGCTTTACTTTAACTAAAGAATCGCTAACGCTAGCTAAATCTTCACCATAGCCTTCACGCCATACTTCTCTTGCTACAGCACTAACTTTTAAGCTTTCTTCCCTTGTTAATCCTAAACCAGCCTGCACCTTCTTGTTTGCCTCTTCAAATTGACTCGCATTTACTACTAAAGCTCCAACTCCAGCCGCTACACCAACTGCCGCTGCTCCAAATCCTTGACTAATTCTAGTGCCAGTCTCTTGCATACTATTTCCGACTTCATTCATACGCTCTCGTACTCTTCCAAAAACGTTGCTTAGTTGCTCCATTCTTTCTTCTGTATCACCTAATTCATTACGAAAACGATGTAACGCCGCTGAAGCGTTATGAAAGGCTGTATCATTTCGAGAAACTTGTGCAGTTAATCGCTGTAAAGCTTGTGTACCTTGCTTATATTCTTGCTGTAATTGATTATATTGAGCTTGTAAGTCTTTTGTTTCTTGGGCATTTTTCCCGTATGCCTGCGTGCTTTGCTGTATTTCTTGTTCTAATTGTTGCATAGATGTAGCTAGCTGCTCACATTTTTGGCGCATTTCTTGTTGTTTTTGTTGCGAAGTCCTCAAAGCTTGCTCATAATGCTTCATTTTTTGCGTTTGCGCTTCCATCTTTTGATTGAGATGGTTTGACTTATTTTGCAATTGATCCATCTCAGAACCAACGCCGCGTAACTGTTCCGAAGTGTTTCGAAATTCAGCATCTATTCTTTTTAGACTTCGATTCATACCTGCAATTCCATTTTCAAATTGATCTGTGTCCAAACGGACACGACCACCTATTGTATGATCTCCTAGTGTCATTTAAATTCTCACCTACCTTTATAACCATGCTGGCGCTTGATTAGCTGATGTCACACGATTTGCCTTTTGTTTTCGAGCCATACAGGTAAAATAAAACGCAATATCCATCTCATTAATTTGATTTTGTGTCATTCCTGCATCCATCAGGACGTTATATATATCAATCACGATGTCTTCGTATTTGAACGTTTTCTTTTCGGCTTCATCTCTAGCTGTTTCATCAACTTTTTTTTCGCATCTTCTACCGTTTCCATTACTTGTATTGCCTCATTTAAACGGCCCATAATTGTTAAACAAACGGAATGTATTGTTAAACTTAAAAACCATACATGTGTACCATCAACAAACTCTTGCGCTGTAAATTGACCTCCATATATACGAGCTATAAAATGAGCTGCTCTTTCAATTGTTTCTTTTGGGACAAGATCCGCTTGTAATTCATCTGCAAATGTAGATGCTTCAAAAGTGGCTGAACCCGGAATAAACTGTGGTAAATGATAATCTTTTTGTCCCTCTGCATTTTGCAATGTAATTTTCATTCGGTTTTCCTCCTACATTAAAATAGGGATAGCATCAGCTACCCCTTCCATTATTATTTTAAGCTGCTGTTGGTGGCGTTGGTACGGCCTTGAACCAGTTCGCTGCAACAGTTGGATCAAAACCAACTTCCTCTTCGTCTAAACGATGTCTCCAGTTGCCATCAGAACGTTGGATTGCTTTCCCTTTCATTTTCGCACTTTGGAATGTCGGTTTGTCTTCTGCTGTTTTGTGCTCATCACTTGGAAGCTCAAACTTCATTTTGTAATAGCATACATATAGATTTTTTCCGTTGTCGTAAGGTAAACGATATAGTAATGCTACATAAGGTGGTACATCACTTGTATTATCAACAACTTGACCTTTTACAACCTTTTTACCCAACAACTCCGCGTACACGGATAAAGGTAATGTATCTACTTCTAACTCAATTTCTGTTCCACCAAAAGCACTCGCTGTTGCTGCTGGTCCACCTTCAGCATAAAAAGTTACTGATTCTGCTTTAGGTGCTGCTTTACCACTCACTGTTTTACCAATTCGTTTTGGTGTCGTGTAAGTAAATTTACCATCTGGTGTTTCTGTTAAAATCGCGTAATGTAAATCTCTAAAATCGATTGTCATTGCCATCGTTCATTTTCCTCCTTCATTCATAATTTCCGTTATAAAACGAAAACCATATCGATACATTTTTGTATCCATTTCATAATTTGGATAAGTACTTACACGCTGAAAAGACAGCTTTTTCATAGCTGCCTGAACTGCATTTTTTAATTGTGTTTTGATTGGTGCCATTGACCATATATCAACCTGATACATAACGTTAGTGGTTTTTTTCTCATTCTCCGCGTATAGCCCAGGAGAACTATTTAACTCTGAAAATGTAATCCATATATCTGTTTTGTCATTTCCTTTGACAAATTGATATATGAATTCTCCACCTAACTCAGATTTAATATCTACATCTGTACGTAAAACATCGAATATTTCCTTATTTAAATTTTTCATCGTCCTGTAAGCCTCCGCATAAATTCTCTTTTCATTTCTTTTAAGGCTTCTTTTTCACTTTGGATTAAAGTTTTCTCAGCAAACCCTTTGTGCGGTGGATTTGGATTTTCACTTGTTCCCCAGTTTTGAAATTCCATATAATAATGCGGAGAATTATCCGATTTGTCCCATCCAATTTCAATTGAATAGGAATTGCCTTTCTTTATAACTTTCCCTATATGAATAGCATCCTTAGCGTGTTTTCCATCTCGCCATGATTGTTTGGGAGTTGGTTTTTGTACCTCCGGACCGATAGGAGAATTTCTTTCTAAGTTCTTTTTGAATACCTTTGCTCCAGCTTGTAAGGATTGCTTTGTGATTTGGGGAACATCTTGTCCTAACTGTTCCAAATCCCTCATCCATTCCTCAATACCGAAAATTTCTAATTCTGCCAATTTAATCGCTCCTCACAAATAAGGCACATTTCCTTATGTTGTTCGTCGATATCGATAACTGACTTAATCTCGTATAACTTCTCATCATACCTTACACGCATTGCTGAATGAATTCCTTCTCGATATCGAATGGTAAAGTTTATTAGTTTAATAACAAACTCTGCATTTCCTTGAAATATTTCTGATCTAAAACCTGTACCAAATGGTGTTTTAGGTTCTGCCCATACTTTTACGAACTCTAGCCATTTAGACGGACGAACATTTCCTTCTTCATCCTTCCTTTCTGTTTTATGCTCAAGTATGATTCGTTTATTTAACTTTGCCGCGTTTAATGGTCGCTTGTATTTGAAAGGTTGCATATTATTCACCACTCAATACAATTTCTTCTAATGCTTTTGCAACACCAAAACTATTAATTTCGGTTAAAAAGTTTTTAGTAAAATACTCAAGTGCATCATTATAGACATAACGAGAACGTTCAAAAACTAATTCTTTGAACGTCTCATCTTTGTTTATGTCATACGATCCACACAATTTTATTAAAGCTTCATTGGATGCAGAAATGATACGTTTTAGGTTATCATCTTCCTCATCACCTAATCTCATCCTTTCTTTGAATTGTTGTAATATTTCATTCGAAATTACTGCTTCCATTTACATCATCCTTGTGCCGATGGTGTTGGTGGTGTGAAAGAAATTTTTAAATCATAAACAAGAGCTGCTTTATTATCTTTTGGTTTACCATTAGCAAACTGTTTGATTGTATAAAGTGTAGCATCTTCAATTGCTAATGTTTGGTCAAATTTTTTAAGCTTGTATCCACCTGCAATTGCCGCAAGGTATTGACCCTTCACAAAGAATAACGCTTTACCAACTGGCACTTCTTCAGATTCTACAGTTTGAATGTTATATGGTAGTGCCATTACCCATTGGCCTGTTGCCGTTTGAATTGTATTACGCGCTTGTACACCAATTGCATCCACAGGATTTACAACCATCACAATTTTATTTAATACTTTACGAGATTTCCCTTTCCCATCCACAGATAAGGATTTCACTACTTCATAAAGCTCACCCGCAATTACTACACCATTTTCAGACGGAGCAAATGTTAATGTACCAGATGATTTTTTATCTGTTACTGCATTTGTAGTAGAGTTAAAGTCTTTCATTAAACCGATTGGTTGATTTACACCTGTACCATTCACAAAACCATATTCTAAACCAACAGAATAAGATTCTACTAATAAAGTTCGAACATAACGTTCAACCCATTCAGGCCCAAGATCTAACATATCATTTGGAATCGCTGCGAATGCAGTTAATTTAAGTTGGCCAATTTGTTCTTCACGGAATGCCGCATTTACTTGACCCTTGATTTCACCAAATAAAGGCCCCCATACATAAGCTTTAGTTGCATCAGAATAAATAAACTTCGTGACCGCTCCTAAATCTTGTAGTCCTACAGCCTCTAATAATGGATGTTCGGTTACTACATCTTCAAATACGCGCTCTTGCGTAGTTTTAGGAAGAATAGAATCATCTTTGAATCCACCCTCTTGTACAACAGCGTTAAAGAATTTTGTTTCTGCTGAAGTTAGGACGTTTTGACCACGTTGCTGCAGAATAGAACGATCAAGCATATCATTATTTACTTGCTCACGAACTGAGTTCGCTACATCTGTTTGTAATGCATCAAAGAAATTCTCAAATGCTTTCGATTGTTCTTGCTCTGTACTTTCTGCATTAGTTAAGGCATCCGTTAATTTCGCTTTCGCTTTAATAAATGCTTCAGATTTATTAAATGTAATGACCATTGTGTGTTTCCCCCAATTTTTATAATTTTAAAAGGAGCCCTTTAATCCCACTGTTTTTTACAGGTTTGGAATTCGGCTCCTTTGGTTGTTCTTCTATATTGTTTTGTAAATCATTCAGGATTTCATTTTTTAATCCTGATAATGCTGCATGTAAACCTTCTTTCGTAATCCCCTTTCCTTTGTTCACGGTTCCATTTCTAAAGCCATCGATTACTTTCTGCGGAAGCATGGTTGCAGTAGCTGTTGAAGCTGTCATTTTAACTGGATTCTCCATAAACATGATTTCATCCGCGAAATTGTTTTCTAATGCTTGCCTAGGACCCATCCAAGTTTCTTCAGCCATCATGTCAAGTAGTTCTTCTTCTGATTTACCACTTTTCATGACATAGGCATTTACAATTGCTCGATCTGTTATTTTTAACATCTCAGCCGCCTTTTCCATGTCACGATGATCACCACCATGCCACTTAGCGGCGTTGTGAATCATGATTTTTGCTGTTGGAGAAATGCGAACTTTATCACCTGCCATCGCAATTACAGAAGCTGCACTTGCTGCTAAACCAACAATTTGAACTTCCACATGACCAGGATAATTTTTTAATGCTGTGTAAATTTCCGAACCCTCATCTACATAACCACCTGGACTATTGATTGATACAATTAAATCCTCACTATTTGCGTTATCCAGTTGTTTTGTAATCTTACCGGGGCTTGTCGCATCCATTTCAAACCAATCATAAATCCAAGCTTCATCATTCGAAATAATTGGTCCTTTCACGTCAATTTTCACCGTCATTTGTATTCTCATCTCCTTCGGATTCAGTTAGTTTCGTATAGTTTTTCGTAATATGATGTGTATTTAGGTTAGGATCATCAGAAACTTCATATCCTACTTCTAATCGAATCTCATTCCCTGTAAATGCACTTGAAGAAATGAGTTTATCGATGCTTGTCGCAAGATCAAATATACTTTGATAAGAAACGGATTTAATTTCAATCTTTTGACCTAAAAGATACTCTTCTTTTTCAAAAAATTTAACGTTTGCTTCATCTGAAATCTTTTTTAATAATGGTTTCACTGTGAAAAGCATATAATTTTTCGTTTGCTTCTCAACATCAGCCATTTCGCCATATAACAAAGCGGTCGGAATACCAAAAGCCATGGCTACTTGATGTAAGAAACCATTCGTTACTTTGTTGATTTCGTCCACACTCTGACCAGAATTTCCTCCTCCTGATGTTTCAGCGTACTTAAAACCTGGTTGTTGTGGAATGATTGCAACGTCTTTTTCTCCAATTGCTTTATACATGTTATCAATGAAATCTTGAAGTTTCGCTTGATGCTTTTCATTTTTTGCCGCAATCATATCCATATCAACTGTTCCACGAATTTGATTTTTACGTTTTTGAGAGTTTAATATCCTGCCGAATAAATCTCCATAGTCTGCAAATAGTCCATCAATAAGAGGTGTTAATTTGTCATTCCGATACTTTACATGAATAACTTCGCTTTGCTTAAAGCTTCTCTTAAACGTATAATCTTTTACAGTGACATTCGTAAAAATATCTTCAAACACAGCGTATTCATTATGCTCAAAGTCGTCAGCAATAAGTAAATCTCCATCATCCGCTTGTATGATTAGAGCTTCATTATCATAAATAAGTTTATAAATGAACCGCTCCCAGAAGGTACTTGCTGTCATATTCTTATTCGGTCTAACGTTTAGTCGATAATAAAGCTCATTTTTCTCAAATGTTTTACCGTTTCTTACTCTGAATTCAGATTGACTAATCGTTCTTCCTAAAAAGGATATACAGGTATCAATCGCTAATCGCTTCATGTGTACTCTATTTGCTTTTTCAATAAACATTTCCACATCAAACATATATCCTACTTCGCTATTTCTTTTAAATACCGTGTCCAACCATCCAATGATTATCACCCCCATTATTAGAATTTAATACCATCTAGCATAAAGTCGAATTCATCTACAAGAATGTTATCCGCTTGCCATAATGCATGAATAAAAGCCTGAAATCCATCCGTTTTGCGCCTAAACTCATCTTTTTTCAGATATTCTTTGTTGCCGTCTTTTTTGATGTGGACGTAGACGTTGTTGGTATACCAACGCATTAATGGATTATCTCCAAAAATAATACGATTGTTTGCGAATAATGTTTCAACTCTTGGTGCTAATAAAGAATGAATCGCTTTTGGATTACGAATATATAACAATATGAAACCTTCAGCTTCAAGTGCCGTTTTAACAAGATCCAGACGGAATGTATCAGCTACTATTGTGTTACATCCGTATATCTCACGCATGTTTACAAACCAATCTACAATGTGAGAGATAGGAATAACCGGTTCATCCACAATAGTTAGTAAACCATTTTCAGCCCATTCGTAAATAGGTGCCTTTAATTTCACCTTGTCCAAGAATCCTTTACGTACAAATGAATGACCTTTCCAAATATAATCCTCACCATGTTTAAACAATAACCCGACTGATGCGAAGTCTTTGATGCTGGCGAAGTCGAGACCGCCTACAGCTACTTTGTACTTTAAATCTGGAACTTCTCTCCGTGTTTCTCCATCTTCTTCAAAACCAGTACGCATGATTTCTTCCCATGAAGCTACAGACTTTGTTAGATCTACTTCCGGTATATTCATCCTCTTAGTCATGAAATTTTCTCTGTTAGACGGATCGTTTTCTAGATTTTTATACTGACGCATAACTTTCTTAAACAATCCTCTAGCATATTGACTCATTGGCTTACTAAACATCGGGTTTGCTTTTTCCCACATATCGGGATTGTCTACTTCTTCAGGATTATCCAACTTACAAATAAAAGGAAATAATCTATCCTCTTTTTCTTTTCTTTTCAGGATGTTCATAGCTCGCTCTTTCATTTTGTCAAGATAACCTTCACGAACAAATCCGTCTGTGGTAATAAAAAATTCCCTAGAGTTAGGAACTTTACCTAATCCACTAGAGAATACCTCTACAACATCGCTATTTTCATACCTGTGTATCTCATCATAAATCACACATCCATCTCTTAATGAGTCCTTACTTCCTGCATTCGATGTATGAAATTCAAAAGTCGAACGAGTCGCTTTATTCGTAATTAATTGTTTCGTTGATACAAACAGCTCATCTAATATTTCATGCTTTTTATTCTTTTCATACACATCTATAAAAGAAGTCTTAGCTTGCCTTTCTGTATTCGCAACTACCGATACGTTATAATGCTCCATACCATGTAATTCACTAATAAAGAAGTGTGTCAAAGCACTAATCAAGCCGTTTTTACCGGCATCCCTTGCCATCATCCAAAAATGCTGATCAAAATAAACATCCTCATATTCATCAAACAAAAACACAAATGCGATTAAAAATTTTTGAAAAGAATGTAATGTAAAATGCCATTTTTCTATGAAAATTATACATTTATCAATTAAATCCATATCAAAATATAAATCGTCACGGGTTAGTATATCTTGTTTCAGATAATTAATAAGCATGATGCGCTCTTTATTTAATACTACTGATCCTGTCTCATATCGTTCTATATATTCACTTACACACTTATGATGAATCATATCAAATCACTTGCCGAATACTTCTTACTTTCTTTCTTATTATTTTCTTCTGGTAGCAAGTCCGTTAGTTGTTTCATCACCCTTTGATAGGATTGATCACGGGTATTGTATAACCGGGCAACAGGTCGTTCTCTTTCATACGGCTCTGTTTTATCAGATTGTGAGAACAATTCGTAATCACCATTCTCAGATATATCGATCCACATCTCATTCAATAACACTCGTAATCTTGCTGCCTGAATAATTAACCCTTCCACCACTTTTAACTTACTAGGTGGGATGTCTTTAAATAGTCTTTTTAAACGATTTTTTTCTTTGTTAACTAGCATCTCACGCTCATCAATGTCCGCCATACTATCACCTCGATTCAATCATATTTCCATACTGGGTAGGGGTCCTATGCGATAGAGCTCAAAAATCTGGAAAAACGACCCCCTCCCCGGTGCCCGGTTCCCCGAAAAAGATTGAAATATTTTAAAGGGGGGGATTGTTTCTGAATCAGTTTCACCACTTTTCATCGTTTTCCCATGTATTCGGCTTCTTTTCGAAAAATCTTCCATGTTCTTTGTTATGGCAATCCACACAGACTGTTTCGAGATTATCTATTTCTAATGCAAGTTCTGGATGATGTTCTAATTCTTTTATATGATGGACAACGAGTTGAATCTTCTTACGCTTTGCACTCTCACTGTATTCATTCGTGTCTGTTTGAACGCGACCATTACGCTTGCACTCTTGGCATTCATAGTTGTCTCGCTTCTTTACTTGTTCTCTTAATTGTTTCCACACACCACTATCATAGAACTTACGCTTCTGTTGTTTGGTTTTATACTCTTTCATCACTTGTTTGCCTTTCATTTTGTCTTTTACCAAGGATATTTTTGTACATTTATTTTTATATTCCTCATGCTATAGTGAAAGTATCTTAACCATATCTGATATATCCTACAGGTTATATTAGGCCCTTTCTGTTTCTTTATTTGCGCAGTTGCTTGTCGTCCACAGATGATGATGCAACTGTGCCTTTTTTAATTACTCCTTCAGCAACTCATCCCTTGTTTTGTCAAGCAAACTACTCATCGCTTCTCTGTTTTGCTTTGGCGTTGTATTATCTTGCATCTCATTAAAGATTAGAATTGCATTTTCTAATTTCTGTTTATCGATACATTCGTTTACAAAGTCTTGCTCTAACATTGAAATGAATGTACCAATTGCAACCGCTTGTTCTTGTTTATCTAGTTTCATTTATCTCACTCCCTTTAATTACGCGACCTTGAATCGAATCAGCTGTATGTTCGACAATAGATTTTGCTACAACTCTTCCATCTAATGAAATCCCAACTTTACAATCCACCCCTACTGATTTACTATCGTTAATCTTTTTAATTGCTACAGATTCTTTGACCATTTCTCTAACATGAGTTATGTCCGCTTTCGTTGCTAATCCCTTTTCTAACGTATTTACTCTTCTTTCTAGTCCTTCAATCGTTTGTTGTAGTCCAGTGACTCGGATTCTTAATTCAACAATTCCAACTTTCATGTTGTTGGTTTTATTCCCCATCTTCATACTGCTCCTAAAGTAAAAAGTAGACTTCGGCTGCTTAATCACAACTTGACGAACTATCAAATGAACCTCCTGCATCATACGATGAATAGGATGAACAGAAGGATGAATAACTACCACTATCATCGTTTCCATAATCCGAACTGGAGTGAATTGCACTTGATGTCGTCGTATGGTGAATCAACCAATCATTTGTTGTACCCTCACTATTTCTTTTTGCTTGTTCTTGTTTCAATTTCTTATTCTATTCCTTCCTTTTCTTTCTTTCGAAAAACATATCTTTTCGCCTCCTTAAAATAAGAAAAGCACCCATTATGGATGCTTTCGCAACATTCCCTATATAGTTCGACTCGGTCTACGCGCTCGTACAGAAGTTACTTGTTGTACAGAAACGATATGTTCTGGATTGATTACAATATCATCAAAACGTATCAACCCTACCCTAAAATTTCCATCTGGAGCAACCACTTTGTCTAAAAAACTCTCCAACTTCATATGTAAGATATGCGTTTTCCCATTTACCAAGCTCACATGTGTGGCAAATATTTTTTCCATACGATCACCATCCTCTCCCTATTGATATTGTGTTCCAACAGATATTATCACTGCTTGCTATAAATAAACAAGACCACGATACCATCTAGAACCGTGGTCGTATATATAATTCCCCTTGGTCTGTTCGTCCTGTCGCGGGTTCCTACCGCCCATGCCCGTTCTTCGGTAACGTTTTGATAATGGGGCCCACTCACATCACTTCACATGATGGTGGATACGCTATCCCCACAGCCTCCTGTCTTCCAAACAGTAACTGTAAGAATATCGTACCTCCGATCCCAACTTAAAAAGGTACCCGATTTAGTGCCCCAAACAGTACCCCAAAAGTTCCATTATTTTTTATATCATCTCTACTGCCGTTGCGAAATTCAAAATCCCTGACTTTCGTTTCCGATAAAACTTACCGCGCTTCATCCCTAATACTGTATAAATATAATCATCGTTTAGCTCTGTCGCACTCATATACTTCATTTCCAATATTCGTTGTTCGTCTTGATCTAACGCATGTTCAAACGCACGATGTAATTGCCTGTACTTCAGTTCATGGATATCTATTTTTCGTACTTCCGGAAATAAGAGTTCTGCACCTCTCTCCATCCGTTCTCGCTGATTCTGAAAACGAACGCGTAACACCTTATACTTCTTTAATTCTCCTATCACAAAAGGGCGTATTTCTTTTTCATCGATATAGGTAAAAAAAGATAATTTATTCATGCATTATCCTCCCGAATAAAAATCCAAATCCTGTTCATACTGTTACTAAACTCTTACACAGTCTTTTTTTCGATTTCAAATAATCGATTAACCAATATTTTCTTTTCCATACGCAGCAAATGAATCCTTTATGTATAGAAAAGGAGCGTATCTAAAATGAAACAAGTCGGACAACCTATACAAAACGAGAAACAAATAGAAGTGATTCAACATATCCTTTTACAGTCCTCAAAACGTGATGCGCTACTATTCCTATTCGCCATCCATTCCTGCTTAAAAGTAAGTGAACTCTTACAATTACAAGTTAGTGATGTACTGGATGAAAACAGAAATATTCGCCATTCCATCTTATTTTATAACGAACAAATAAAGATACATAAATGGTTCACTGTAAACGAAACCTTACACCTTGCAATCAAACAGTATATATATGAGCGTAAGGGTTTGACATACGAGGAGCCCTTATTCAAATCGCAAAAGGGGCTAAAAACCATTACCAGACAACATGCATGGTATGTGTTAGATAGAGCTGCAAGAGCAGCTGGATTAGAGGGAATCAGCTCGCATACGCTTCAAAAAACTTGGGGATATCGCGCATACAAAGCTGGTGTGGATATCGCATTATTACAACACTTCTTTGACCATAGTAGTCCCGCAACAACTTTAAAATATATCGGTCTCACGCGAAATAACAGCTAATTCTTCCTAGCTGTTATTTCTTAATTATCATCCACTATGAACGGAATCCTCTCTTACTCATTTGATCACGTAAGTTTGATGCCGGTACGCCCAAATATTGCGCTATTTTGGGATAACTAAACCCCTGCTCTCTGAATTTCAGTGCTTGTTGACACCATTCTTCCCATTTTTTCCGACTTTGTTCTTGTATTTCAATTTGCGTTTTTCCTTTCCACATCCCCCTTTTTTTCAATTGCTCACGTAAAGTACTGCTTGGACAACCAAGCTTCTTGGTTATCATGGTGGTCCCAAATCCCTGCTCATATAGCTGGGCAGCTTGTCTACAAATTTCATCCCACTCTTCTCTAGGTCTTCGCCCCACATTCTCTGTAAATAATTCTCTTGCTAATTCTTTCAGTTCCAACCCGATTGCACAGTGCTGCATACATTCTTTCAATGGCTTCATTTGATAGTCACACGTTTGACAATGTTGGTCCTGTATATCTAGAATACGAATGCGAATTTGCTTTTCCTTCTCCTTCATGCTGTACACCTCGCTGACTTTTCACCATTTTATAACACCTGTACGGTTCCTTACTATCACCAGTTTTAACCTTTTCGTAGCAATCATCCTATTTATTCCTTTTTTAACTATAATTTCTTAAATTACATATATTATGTTACCTCTTTACTTTTCGAATCAGTATTTGTTCATGACTCACACATAACAATATGGATGTAAGTTTTCAAAACAGGCACTCTGGCACAAGTACTCGTTTTATTTTTGTGTATAAAAATAAGAAGCTAACTCATACTATACGTAAGCCTCCAACGGCGATGTACCTTCGATTACAAGTATCCATTTACTTTTCTCCTTTCAAACAGCTAACAAAAGTTAGCTGTTTAATTTTGTATACCTTTCACATAATTGCGGTATACTACACATACATTATGATTCATTTGTCAGCTCATATAGGAACTCTCTCATAGGGAGTTCCTCTTTTTTGTTCTCATCTCCATTTTTAATATAACAGTCTTTTCGCTTATTTTAACGAACTATCCTTCGGCCGATACCTATGCCATTCAAAAAAGATTCAAACGTGAATTCACCCTATTGTATGAGGTCGTTTTTCTACAGTATAAAATTCATACCGCCTCCTTATCCATTTCTGGAATAATTCCACGTTTCGTTAACATGTCATGGATAAACAACCTACCTTTTTGTGTCCAGCGTGTATTCATTTTTACAGATTTGCTACCATCCGAATGTGTCACATCAATTGTTTGCGATTTCGTATACCCTTTATTTTGATGTTTGGCATACAGTAGCCATTGATTGTTTACTTTATACTGTACTTTTTCATCTTTTAAGATTTTATTTAATCGTACTGCGGATAACCCATAATCAGCTGCAATTTGTGATACTGTGACGGTATCTTTTGACTGAAGAATTTGATCGAGGTATGTAATCTTAGATACATGCTCTGCAACTTGTTGTGTCAACATGAGATTTTTTTGTTCTGCCACTTGCCTTGCCTGTTGTTCTTGTTTCAGTTGGGACGCGAGACCAATCAGTAAATCTGGATCTTGTAGTAAGGCGTTAATCGTATGCGGTGTCATATAGGCACCATGTTTTCGAATGGTTGGAAGTACTTCTTCAAATACCCATTTTTCAAACTGTTCCGCTTGAGGGAGCTTGGATTTCACAATTAGACGATATAAGTTCGGTTCATTGATAAATCTCTTTTCAACGGTTTGATTTTTCTCTTCAATAACCACTGGGCAAATCGCCCACCCGTCCTCTTTTGTATGTTGTTTTACTGCTTTGTGTGGATCCACATATCCAAGAATTTTTGCAACATCTGTCGCAGGAAAATACTCTTTCCCCTCCATAATCAGAACCTCTAAATTTCCGAACAAATTATGTGAAAATGGTTGCATTTGCGTCATTTCTCATTTCCCCTTTTCTCCAAAATGAATTTTCATTTTATTTCAGTCACATCTTTTAAAGACAAGCATATGGTATAATAACAATTGAAATTCCTTAAGATTTCCTTCTCAAGGCGTTTACTTAGAGCGCATTTACGAATGTGCTCTATTTATATAATGAATTATCACACAAAAATTTTGTTTTATATTTGCACGTATACCCAAAACATACATATGATATGATTGTAATCACCTTTTTTAATATGAGTCTTGGTCATAAAGCATCTCAACGCAGATGCTCTTTTATTTTTTATTCCCTTCTGCCCATTTATCATCATCCTTTCACATAACGCTTTCGTTCGCTTCAAAGAAATTTACTATTATTTAAAAAAAGCAAACATTTATTCAATGTTTTTTCCGAATACTCATGTTATTATGTGATCGCTGGCGTTCACCATCCCAAGAACTCAGCCCCCTGTACTTTCTATTGAGGTGAAAGTACGGGGTTTATTTATACATTTAGCCTTCAATTACTTCTGTGTATTTGTGCAAAATTCAAATATGATTACAGTTTTTCTGCATCTTTCCACATAAGAATCGGTACCAACAATAGAGAGAGTATGAGGACCCCACATACCATATCGTCTACAATTCCTTGCTTAGGTACGAATTCTGTGAAATACGTATACACCACATACCCCAATGGGATATAGGATACAACAGCTATCGTTCTGATAAAAACTTTCATATAAATCATCTCTCATTACTTTTATTTGATATTTAAAGGTGATCCTATTACATGATTTCTTTTGCTGCACCAAACTCCGTAGCCCTTTTCCGAATGCGTTTTAATATCCGACTAACCTGTACCTGACTTTTCCCCACTCCATTCCCAATTTCCTGCTGTGTTTTATGTTCCGCATGCATATCCCACACGATTAATTCTGACTGCTGCAGTGTTTGGTAAAACGATTGAAGCACCAATTGATTCTCTACCTGCTCAGTCTCTTCAAGGGCTTGTGTATCTTCCAACATGTCCTCTAATACAATTTCGTCATCACTACCACCCGTTGATGTGTGCATCACATCCTGCAGAGACTTTGTATGGGGTTGATATCGTAATGCTTCATTCACTTCTTGAACAGATGCTTTGAGTTGTTTACAAATCGTCTCTCCATCTTCTTCCATCAATCCTTGCCTCATCATTTTCCCTCTTAGTACATACAAGCCTCTTGGCACCTTTATCTTGTGACTATTCATCATAAACTTTCCAACTTCTCCATGAATTTTTGGTATCGCGTACGTGGAGAACTGATAACCGAGCTCATGATTAAAATCCCTTCTCGCTTTTATGAGACCAATCATCCCGTACTGCACTAAATCCTCCATCTCCAAACCTGTATTCGCTTTAACTATTTCTAACATGCCCTTATATCTCTTCCAGATAAAGTGATGTACCAAATCTTCATACTTACTCATAAACTCCTCATCTGGCATCGCTCTCACATCTTCAATCGCTTTCATCATGCCTGTTTCTCCTTTTCCGCTTACTTGACTTCTTCGGCACCTGATTCGGCCCTTGCCATAACCCTTGCTTTCTCCATCTATTTTTCACTTTCCCAACGTAGGATGGACTTCGCTCAAACATGATACTCATTTCTTTATCTGGAATCCCCTGGTCATTGAGTTCTCTCACACATGCTGGTGTCAATCCATCCGGCATATTTCCAGGCTTCCCTCCACGACTTCTCGGTTCTGTATCAAAATATCTACCCAACTGGCGTAATGCTTGACCAGTCGGGCAATTCGCGCAAATGTTGATACTAAAGCTCGCCTCATCTGAGCGATTGTAATAACACCGCCTACATTTCTGTTCGATGATATCGCCAATCTGATAGGTAAGCTGGATTCGTTCTTCTTTGTTGAGTTTCATATTCCTCACCTACAATACGGCTTTCAATGCGATACCTAATGCTTGTGCTCTTGCTTGACATTCCAGGCGGTGCTTCCGTTCCATTTCAGCTGTTTCCTCTGCCACGCCGATTCTAATTTGAGTTTTTCGTAGTTCAGCTTCGACTTCCCATTTTTTTTCGCTTAACTGATTGCATTCATTTAACAATGTGATGTATTCTTCCTCACGATCTTGAAGTTGTTGCTTTACCCTTTCCAGTTCAGTTCTTAATTCCATTTGAGGAGATACACAAACATCCTCATCAGACTTTTCCTCTCTCTTTCTAACTACTTTTATCCCTATATCTAACGATTTTTTACTCTTTGATTTTCCTTCACGTTTCCTCGTGCTCCCTTTTTTCTCTCGGCGTTTTGCGACGTTATGATACAGCGTACTTTCACTCACACCCAATCGATCTGCGATTTTTGCCCAAGATAATTTCTGTTCCCGTAACTTCTCCGCCTTCTCACATAATACATCCCAATTTCTCTCTTCAGCCATCTGCTCTGCCATGGTTTCATTTCTCCCTTCCAGTAAAGTGTCGCCTAATTGTTTCAATTTCTTCCCAATCCTACAGTTATCCGTACACCAAGAAGTCTTGCGATTCCCTGACTTCCTGTATGCCGGCACTTTTTCACATCCCCCGCAGTTCTCATCTTGTAGATCTAATACTTGAATCCGAACGGATTTCTTATCAAGCTTCATCGAAATGCTTGTCCTCATCCGCTATTTCGAACTCTTCCGAGACTTGATTCTCAGTTTCCTGATTCCCTTCTTGTTGCACTTCAAGGGCTTCCTCCGGTTTCTCTTCCCCCTTTGTCTCCTCTGTTGGTTCTGGCTGCTGTTCTTTCCACTCATTCCACTTGATAGCTAATGGCGCGATACGCTTACGATATTCATCGATTACTTCGATAATTTGTCCTGAGGACATGCTCAGTTCATTTGCCAATTTCAAGTACGATTCACCCTCTAGACGACGTTTCACCATATCCGGAAGTTTATTCGGCATGCCCTCGAAGTTTGGGGCTAACCCACTAATGATAAAAGCATCGATAATCTCCCGGTCCGCTTGTTCTTTTTCTTCACGAGTCTGAATCTTTTCTTCCGACATATCTAGATCCGCTTCTATTTGCTCGAATGTTGGTTTTACCTCTTGTACCATTCCTTTCTCATCGACTTCGTACTGCGTAACCGGTTCATTTGTTTTCGCATTAATTGTGATATTAAAGTTGACTTGCATAGACTCTAGCGAAACAAACACTTTCGCATCAATCATTTCAGACAGAGAATCCAACTTCCCCTGTAGCGAAGAATCTGTTACTTCTAGCACGATTTCCTTCTTCCCGTCTGGTTTTAAGTTCACTTTCTTTAACACTGGTTTGAATTCGATATATGACATTACAATCAGCTCCCTTTATTTTACTTGGTTTCGCTTTTTCACTTTCTTCTCCGCTCGTTGCAACTTGTTGTATTCATCCAATGTGATAAATCCGCCGTATTTCTTCACATACTTCAGCAAAATCAGCTGTAAGTGCGGGTATTTATATTCAAATAACTTTCTTTTTACGTTGAATGTTTCGGTAATCATACCTTTTATGTCTATAACCTCTACCTCGCCATTGGGCAAATACACCAAGAAGTCCGCTATGTATGTAATCGCTTGAAAGCTCTTGTTATGTTTCTTGAATGCTGGTTGTAACTTAAATACGGGCTGCCGTTCAAATCCTTGTATTTCGCCTCTTGCATTACGAATTTTCAAATTTTCGTAATAATTCGCTTCGGCTTTTGAATCGAAAACATGACCGTCCAAATCAACTTTTTTGTTTTTGTATTTACTCAATTCCGCTCACACTTATTTCATAACCAGCTTTTTAAATAGTGCTTCATCCTTCGTGTCGAGTGCATAATCGATGAGTTGGCGCTTGCCGAGATTCTCCATGTATGTAATAGCTTCCTCTACTCTCACATACTCTTCATCAGGTAAATCCGTTTCTCGTGAAGGCTCATCATCTTCCAATACCGCCATGTATAAAGCATGACTGTATTTGCCTTTAAAATTTATTTGAATGTGTATCTTGCTTTCTGTGTCCTGGGCACTAAAATAATGAAACGCTACACCCGAATCATTGGTTTTCCCTGTTGGTCCAAAGAATGTAAAGCCACTTCTCACGGAACATGTTGCCGACATTTCTATGCCATATGAATATTTTTTCGCATTTTCTACAAAGCGAATTCTCTCTTGAAACTTCTCATGTTGCCCTAACCTGTAAAGCAATCGAAATGCGCTATGCTCTTGAGGTTCTAATTGATCCCATACCCAATCAATAAACGCCAATTTCTTCTCAGCCGACACTTTATTCATCCACCTAATTCTCCTTTCACTTCTTAGAATTCAATTTCTTGTTCTTTTTCAAATCTTCTTAACCGATAATTGTTACCGTTCATTTCAATTACTTCCGTTTCGTCATCAAAGATGCGACTAAAAATCCGCTCATTGTAAATCCCATATAAAGCTGTGACTGCATGGTTGGTTGTATAAATGGTGTGCCTTCCAATTCGGCTATCTATAATCTCAAACAATTTCTTTTGGGCCCATTTATGCTTTTTTAACTCTTCTTCATCATCTGGTTCTTTTTCAGCACCAAGATCATCAATAACCAAACAATCCATTTTAGAAAGCATGGTAAGTAGTTCGTCTTCTGTCATTTCACTTTTGCGATTGTATGTAGCCTTCAACTTCGTAAATAATTTTTCTTCTGTGATAAAACATGCACTTACACCACGCCTCATTAATTCCTTTGTCATCGCTACCGCTAAATGACTTTTCCCTGTCCCATAATCGCCAACAAGCATGATGTTTTTCCCGACTTTCTTGTTAAAAGTTCTTACATACTGCTCACATGCTTCTTTTGCCTCTGTAAGCTGTTTACTTGGCGGAACATAATTTTGAAACGTTGCCTTCTTTAACTTTTGATTAATCAAGCTCCCATCTTCAAAATCCTTAAATAACTTGATAATTTTCGCCTTCTCTTGTAATTCTTGCGTTTCTTTTGCTAGTTGCTGATCCTCTTTTTCAACGGTTTGACATTGCGGGCAAAATTCTTTTCCTGTCCCTTTATCAATTAACATACGTTTATTGCATATATCTCTGAAGTCATTTTTCCCAACCAAAAACGTATTTTTACATCGATTCGGTGATAATTTAAATTGATCTGCAGCCTTTCTTCTAGCGTTTTGAGAAATCATATTTTTCGAAGAATGTTTTACTTGCTTCAGCTCTCCCATTCGATATACCACCCTTTCCCGCTCTCTTTTTAGACTGTTTCTGTCGTTTAAATGCTTCCTCAGATGCTATCACATCCGATAGCGTACGTATGTTACTGTTGGCCCACTGTTTTAAAATTCCCTCCGCATAGTTCCATTTCGCTTGTCTTTTCAGAGCTCGTTCCATTGCCGCAATCACAAGTTCTTCACTCGTGTCTCTAATCCAATGGCCTATGCTATCTGCCATGAATGAATTTAAAACACCGAAATTGTTCTCGTAAAAAGCGAAAGCGCTACTATTACTACTTACATTCTCTGTAGTAATCTCTGTAGTAGTCTCTGGTATTGGTCTGGTCAAATTGACCTGTTCGTCGGGGCAATTTGACCTCTTCGTCTGGTCATTTTGGCCTGACGTCAAGTCAATTTGACTTGCAGCCTCCTGTTCGATGTTGTCTAGTACCTCATAATCAATCCGATACCATTTTGTATGATCTATTTTCAGCTTATTATAGTTTCCTACAATAATAATTTTTCGTTCCTGTAACTTCTTCAATGTTCGCTTAATTGTACTTTCTGACCAAAATGGAAATTGGTTTTTCCATTCTTCATATGTGTTGTATATCCACCCAAAACCATCTTTTACGTTGTTACTTTTTTCTAACCAATAATGCAGTTGCTGAAGGATAATAGCTTCATTTAATCCAATTACTGTAGCAAGTTTCGGTAAAACAACTAATGGTTCATCCTCTAACAACAACCTACTCATGTCTATTCCCCCTCCTGCAAATTGCTAGGTAACTCCCCTTTTCCTTGACCACTTTTTCAATTCGATAATTTGGATACCCAGTCTGTATATATCTTGTAATAGAACGCTTTCGTTCTTCTTTGGATTGCGCTCTCTCCCATAATTTACGAGAGAGGAGCACCTTTGATTTACTCATCCTTCAATCGGGAATTCTTGTTGTCCAGCATCTTCTGTTATTACCTGTTCTCCTTCGATTGGATCCACTTCAATAAACTCTGGTTCTTCTGTAATATCTTTTCGCACCACTTCATCTTGCTGGGCTTGTGTCTGAACTTCAATACTAATCGGTAAGTATTTAAACATGTAACGAACCACGGTTTTCTTTGCCATTTCTTCATAGTCGCTACTCCAAGGGCTATAGCTAGAATTAGCGGAAGCGGAACGTTTCCGACGTTTCTCAATTTCACTTTTCGGCATAAACTCCATTTGATACCCGCCATCTTTAAAATGAGCAACTGCATACGCTCCAATAAACGCGCCACGATCTCCATATGATGGCTTATGCTCCAATTTTGGATGTAACCCCAACTCATATTCGAATTCGTCATTTTCATGTACAGCATGGGCATACATACTTTGAATATGACCAGACCGTCTTGCGAGGTCAATCATCCCCTTATACCCAATGATAAATGTCGCTTCACGCTTATACGGTAAGATGTAACAGTGTCCTAGTAATCCTGGTTCCAATCCTAGCTGTACGGCTTGCATCACAGCCCCCATAAGAGAAGGAACTGCACATTCGAGAAGCTTTGGATTCGTTCGAATTGTTGTTAAAGCAATGCGACTCATACGGTTCATATCCATATGCTTAGGTAATACTTCTGCCATTCTTGGCGCCATTTTCTTCATGTATGCTTCTACTGTTTGTTCCGGTGTAACTGGCGCACTTTCTTTTCGATTTGTTAACTGATTTTTCAACTTTTCATTTGTAGCCATATCTAATCCACTCCCTATTTTTTATTTCACTGAAAACTTTCTTGATATAGTTTCGTTTGTATATTCTTTATGTAAATCAGGATGTTCTGTTTTGAATCGTTTGCTATCAAAACGATTACTTGTATAGGACTTCCATTTGATGGTGTAATTCTCTGTTGTCCCTTTCTCATGAGAACCTAATTTCGCTTTCAACTTGTTCTCATACTCTGCCTTTTGTTCTTTTAACACGCTGATTTCTCTTTCTACTTGCTCTCTCGCTTCAATAAGTAGCTCTTCTTGCTTTCCTAGACTGATAGAACTATCCTCAATAGATTCTGGATACATTTGCTTGAGTAGCTGCGTAGATGCCTCTGAACCGTCAAACATAGGTGGCTCGTCCTTTTCGACGTGATTCCGCCAAAAGTCCCGTTCCATATTGATAAGATACTGGATTATATCCCCATCCCGTTCGATCTTTTTGTACACGAATTTGTTGCCACCAATTAATACGGCAATCCACCATGCTTCATAGCCTGTCACAGCCATATAGTGCTGACACTGAAGAAGATAAGCGACCGGTATTTCTTCACCTTCCCATTCTTTTTTCAAATATTCTGAAGCTGTTTTACATTCAAGACCCACTCGTTCTCCTACAATGAGCCTGTCCACATTCGCAAGCATCCAAGGATACTCTGAGTGCTGCAAAATAGCATTTCGACGTTGTACCTTTAGTCCCGTACGTTTAGCAAACTCCTGTGCGACCACCTCTTCAAGCACGTTTCCAAAATAAGCAGACTCACTTTGTATGTCTTCTTGTTCAATAGCTTGCGTTTTCTCAAGAAACACCTGTACTTGCGACTTCCATTTACTTAAGCCAGCAATGGCTGCCACATCTGAACCACCTAGTCCTTGCTTACGTACTTCTAACCAAGCCTTACGATCCATATGTAATGTATTTGCCAATACCTTTGCCTGCATGTTTCTTTCACTCGCCTTCTGTGGTATACTGACTTCACCTTAAATTTTATTGAGAACTCATTCCCGTGAGTTCTTTTTTTATTCTCCTGCCACAAACCGTGTGCCATGTCTCTCTAAAAACTTCTCATTACATTTCTCGCAAATAAGGTTCCCTTCAAATTCGTAATACGTCATGCCGAAATACAACTCACCGTCACAATCACTACAATAGTGTTCGAAGTCTTGTCTAGAGGAATCGTGCGGATTACCTGTAACGCTTTGATTTTCTAGCATTCAACTAACCTCCTCAGAAAGCGTAATATAATGCACCCTCTCCACAACATCGGCATTCACACCTACACTTCTCAAACGATGAACAATTCCTTTTATGTGCGTACGTTCCTCGTCATACTTCTCTTTCACACGATACAGCTCTGCCAATTCCCTTCGGGCTAACCTGGCTTCTTTGATCCAGATACAAAATTGATAGGGATTCTTTTTTTGTAGTGCATCAACTTGTTGTTGTTCGCAATGCTGTAAGAATTCATCGAGTATTTGTTTCTTTTGTAAGTCCCTTTTTAAAACTGATTTTGTCATATTGGTTTCCCTCTCTTCTTTACATGCAATAGCAATCATTTGGACACATTTACCAGTGCTCTTCATAACTAATTCGTGTTATATTACAAATTAATAAAATACTTTGACACCCAATCAATCTGTATTTTATTGGTTTACATTGACACCACCATTCTTATTACCCATAACCATTTGGTGTCAGAAAGCCCTTTATAGGGCTTTTTTATTTCTCAAACAGCTCGTCCACTGTTGTTTTGAAATATTTCGCTAGTTTTTGCGCTTCTTTTAGGGTGAAGTCACTTTTTCCGTGTTCCTTAGCAAAATATGTTCTCGGTGCAATATGAATTAAATTTGCCGCTTTCTCTTGTGTCATGCGTCGTTCTTTTCTGGCTATGTATAGGTTTTTGTGCATGGTATCGCTCCTTATAACATATCGATTTGTGAAATCCACTTAATTACAATTTTTTCACAATCAAACATAAGTTTCATCGACTGCAACATCAATCCCAAATTTTTTTTGTTGCTCCTGAAATATCAATGATGGGTCTTTTCCTAGAGCATCCGCAATTTTCACAGCGGTATCATAATAAATACGCATTTCCCAATTAATTATCTTATAGCAATGAGATTTAGAAACACCAATTATTTGAGCTAATTCGTGATATTTTAAGCCCGAAGCCTTAAATGCTTTTTGAAGTTCTGTTTGTTTTAATTTATTTCTCATAAAAACTCCCCTTTATGATGCTTATAAATACATTATAAGTTTCAACCAATGCAACTTCAAGTCTTTTTTCACAAAAAATTCAATCAATGCAACTTTTCTCTTTTTAAGTTTCTTATTAAGAAACCTTATGGTAAAATGAACATTAACAAAGATTACTGAAAGGGAGCCATTTTATGCACATGAAAGATCGTCTTAAACAAATTCGTATAGATAACAAAATGAGTCAAGAACAATTCGGAAAAGAAGTTGATTTAACAAAAGGTACTGTTTCAAAATTTGAAAGTGGAAAAGCTTTTCCTAGTAGAGAAACCATCGAAAAAATAATCAAACGTTTTCAAGTTCCAGCCGATTATATTTATGGAAGCATTGAAAAAGATTTCACTATACAAAATGACAAATTAGAAAAATTCCAAGAAATCATGGAATGGTTGGCACCCCTGCCTAAAGAAAAAGAGGAAATGGCTTTAGAACAGATGTTAGCAATTGCTCAAGCCTTGAATAAACATCATAATAAAATAGAAAAGTAGCCCCCCTTATGATAAGGGATGGCTATTTTTTTTGATCTCAGCTATGTATTCTTCTAATTTTTCAGGCTCAAATTCTACAACTGTATCTAAAAAAAACTGAATGATTTCTTCTTTTTCCATCTCGCATCCCCCTAATTCCATTCCACTCATATTTAGATTCATAAAAAATCTCCCCTTTAAAAATTGTTAAATTATAGGTGACCCATTTTTGGAATATACCCCTTTGAAATGGGTCACCCCTAAAAGCACGAAAAGTCACTACTAAGTAGTGACTTTTTTAAAATTCTATTTAGCTAGTTCCCGGATCGTTAAACATATATTTTATTTCTATTTGTTTCTGTTGAATTGCTTGATGTTCAAAACTACTTATATTTCCTCCCCACAGACCTATAACCCCCAAAACTGTTAATATTGCCACTATCTTCATTTTCATGTCAACACAACCCCTTCCCTATTAAGAATTATTTTATACATTCGTCCATAAAAACTCAACCCCATTAATTCAAAATCCAATAGTGCCTGTTTAATCCCCTCAATATCATTAATACACATCGAATATGCAATACGCGAAAAAGGAGTATGCCCGGCATCTTTTAACTTTTCAAAGATGGAAATTGCATATTCTCGATCACCAAAGCGATATTCAAATGTAGCTCGCTCAGTTGGATGAAGTATAGATACATCAATCTTATCAATATTTATATTATTGTATATTCGTACGTGAGCTAAAGTAGTTTGGACTGCTAAATATTTTTGAGATTGCTGAGATACTTTAATTTCCTTTAACATTTCTCCTGACCGTACCAAAAGTGCCTCAGCTTTTATTGGATCCTCTATCTGAAAACTTTCTGCCAAACATGAAACCCCAGTCATTCGAATCATCGGAACGTCTATGTCTGAATCTATAATTTTATTAGCTATTTTTCTACACTCTTCCAACTCGATTCTCCACAAATGCATAAATGCAATACGCTCATCTGCAAATATGCGAAGATAATCCCTTATTCGCCCTTTTTTAATTAGTTTAAGACTTAATTCAACTTCATCAACATATTGAATAATCGCATTATTATTCGGTTTATCTGCTAAAGCTAGCATATATAAAATATTGACCATTACTTGCACATGTGGATTTGCAGAAAAACGTGTGCTCCTAATTTCCTCATACAGAGCTTGTCCTCTCAATTCATTATTGTTACGCTTATTGAATAATTTGTAAATTGTAAAGAATATTGATAAATTCGAATTGTCCCCATGCTTTTCAATTAATTTGTTCATGGAGTCGTATTCCGCTTGCACTTGGAAATATATCAACCCAATTTCTAAGTGGGACGGTAGAGTACAAGCAAGGAAATATTTCTTTGTAATCTCTCGTTTTTTCTCCGGGTTATCATATAAAAAGTTCGTCGCTTTAAAAAATGTTTCCACATCCATTTCACTTTCGCAACTTATGCCTCTACGGAATGTTTCACGACTCACTTTAAGCTTTATAGCGAATTGCCTTCGAGAAAACCCAGCTGATTCAATTCTTGTCAATAATTCATTCATGACTTTTTCCATAATGTTCCCCCTCACTTCTCCTAAAACAATAAAAATTCACCATCCTATTTTCTCAACCTCTAAACTGCACTACGAATGATGAATGTCTGTTAAACTAAGAAGGAACTCGTATGATGCAAGTGTTTTTCCTAAGGTAGCTTTAGGATGAACGATGCGAGAGGCTTTGTTGGGTGTACCTCTTGCACACGCTCTGCGAGTTTTTATGTTTTTGTTTATTTTGTTTTTTACGATTATTCCGTCTATTAATCCGACAGAAACCCATATACTGTATACAGAGTTAATTTTAGCACGGGCTCATACTCCATTCCACCCCAAAACTTATTTCTCAATATAACTTCTAAGAAAAATGTTGAAAATATTTGAATGCAGTTTCACATATTTTATATTCGTAATGAACATTGGTTCATTTCCCATTATATTCCACTAGAATCAATGTAGAAACCAGCCATTTTTTAATAATTACACCCAGCCAATTTGAAAATACATTACAATATCATAAGAAGCAAATGTCGAACTTTCTCAATATGTGTCACGTCATTATTATGGTAATATGATTTTATCCTTACTTTATGTATCATCCTGATTGGTTTCCCTAACCAATCTCCCCACTAATCTTAGTGGGGGATTTTTATTTTTTGAGTATTTTCAAATTTAAATATGCTATACTGTTTTAAACGGCAATTTTATTTTCATGTAGGTAATATGTTATTAAAATTAAAGTGGTTAAAGTCGAAGAAAGGCGCTCAATTTATATTGAGCGTCTTTTCTTTTGGTAACAAACAAGTTATAATCGACTCAATAAATCGAATTATCAATCTTTAGATATACAGGAGGAGTTCCTATGGTGATCTACAAAGATAAAGAACGAGGAACATATTTCTTCGTTGTCAGAGTCCGTCAGTTTGACGGTACACAGAAGCAAGTAAAACGTCGTGGATTTAAAACTAAAAAGGAAGCACGTGAAGCGGAAGCTAAAATGTTAGTTGAAAAAGAAACGAACTCGAGCTTAACGTTCGCTCAAGTTGCGGATAGTTATTTTGATTGGTATTCTCAGAGGAGGAAAAAGTCTTCGACCCTAACAATTCAAAATGTTATTTATAATCACCTAATGCCAGAGTTCAAGAAAATAAAAATCGATTATATTACAGCTAAGCATGTAATGATTTATCAAAATAAAATTATTAATAATTATTCTGCCGAGTTTTTAAAGAAAATTCACACCACACTTTCTGCTATATTTAACTTTACAATAAAATTTCATGGCTTAACTCATAATCCCGCACGTATAGCAGGCAATTTTGAAAAAGAATCAAATAAACGTATGAATTTTTGGGAATTCGCAGAGTTCAAACAGTTTATTGCAGTTGTGGACGATCCGATGTATAAAGCATTCTTTTCAACACTTTACTACAGCGGGGCTAGAAAGGGCGAACTTTTAGCACTAACTTGGGAAGATATCAATTTTGAAGAAAAAACAATTAATATTAATAAAACAGACTTTAATAGGCTAATTACACAACCAAAAACAAAAGCGTCTAATCGAATTATTATGTTACCGACCCTTATCATCAGATTATTGAAGAACTTAAGAGAACATGCTACATTAACAGCACCAGTAAAAGATGATTATGTGGTTTTCGGTACATTCCATACTAGTCTTGCTACAAGCACACTGCAGCAAAATTTCAAAAAATATATAAACATAGCTCAGGTTAAAAATATTGTGTTGCATGAATTCAGGCATTCTCATGCATCTTATCTAATTGACAAAGGCGTCAGTCCACTTGTAGTAGCCCAACGCCTAGGTCATTCAGATGTAGCAACAACTCTAAATACTTATAGCCACTTATACCCATCAAAACAAGCGGAAGCAGTTGCGTTTATGGAGGATGATTTGATATAATTGGTCCCAAATCGTTACCGCAAATACATACACCCTTGATATAACTCATTCCGCACAAACAAATGAAGTCCATGCTAAAAACGTGAACGCTTGCGTATTTCATCTTCTCATCGTTCTCCCCCTCGTTAGCTGTACACCTATTATAGATAAATATATTTATCACAATGGGTTTTTATGTAAAATCACTTTTCTATTTATTAATCTATCACAAAAAATTTCTATTTTGAAGGTATTTTTCTTTCTAATCTGAAAAAACAGTTAAAAACATTGACATTTATTTCAATTCCACATAAAATAAAAAACAAATATTACGAACCTCGAAATATACGGGAGTGGAAATAATTGTTGCAATATGAACATTTTTTAGACTTACTGCTAGATAACGCCAAGAAACTTTTCTATCCTGAAGAATGGGTAAGCCTTGATTTAACACTTTCCAAGACAGAAGTATTTTGTTTACTTTGGATGGAGCGAAATACGGATATTACAATGACAAAAATTGCTGATCTTCTTGATATACCGATGAGTACAACAACGGGCGTTGTAAATCGCCTTGTAAAAAAGGGATATATTGAACGCTACCGGAATGAAAGCGATCGACGTATTGTATTAATTCGTTTAACAGAAAACGGCGTAATGCTCGTTCAAGAAGTAAAACAAAATGCGGCCCATTACTTTAGCCTAGTGACAGACGCATTGTCAGAAGAAGAAAAAGCATTCTTACTACAAATATTCCAAAAGATCATGAATCACATTGCTACGTCACAGCAAAAAACAGAAGAAAAGGTTTCTACACCTAAAATGAAAAACATTCCGATTGAATAAGACCCTAGTTGGGTTTTTATTCAATTAAATATTTCGACACTCGTAATATTCGACATTCGAAACAAAGGGGATATTAATGATGAGAATTATTCTGTATACAGGTAAAGGCGGCGTAGGAAAAACTAGCATTTCAGCAGCAACAGCAATCCAAAGTGCAAAACAAGGATTAAAAACCTTAGTAATGAGCACAGATCCTGCTCATAGTTTAGGGGATTCATTTGGCATAAAACTATCTTCTGAGCCACTAGAAATTCGCGAAAACTTGTGGGCACAAGAAATTAACACTATTTATGAAATGGAAAAAGGCTGGGGGAAATTGCAGAAATATATTACACTACTCTTCACTTCCAAAGCAGCCGATGATATTACAACAGAAGAATTAACGATGTTCCCTGGTATGGAAGATTTAATTAGCTTACTTCGAGTACTCGATTACTATAAACACAACACTTACGACGTCATCATTATTGATTGCGCACCGACTGGAGAAACTTTAGCAATGCTTAGCTTTCCAGACATGCTCGGCTGGTGGATGGAAAAACTCTTTCCTATTAAAAGGAAGATTTTAAAAGTTGTTCGTCCTGTAGCTCAACCACTTCTTGGTGTCCCCCTTCCAACCGATGATATTATGGATGAATTAACAAATACACTTGAACAGCTTGGAGAAATGAGAGATATTTTATCAAACCGAGAAGTAACGAGTATTCGCGTTGTTGTAAATCCTGAAAAAATGGTCATTAAAGAAGCTCAGCGCAGCTTTACGTATTTAAACTTATACGATTATAACGTAGATGCCATTATGATTAACCGCGTCATCCCTAACACTGTTACCGACCCTTACTTTCAGGCATGGAAAGATACACAAAAGAAATATAAGGCGTTAATTAAAGATAGTTTTCAGCCACTTCCTATTTACGAAGCTCCCATGTTTGAACAAGAAGTTGTTGGTTTACCTATGTTAGAGCGTGTAGGGAATGCTTTATTCAAATCAGACCCTTCTCCTACTGAAGTGAAATTTAATGGCCGCACACAATATGTAAAAAAAGATGGCGATGAGTATATTTTCGTTCTGTCCATTCCCTTCTCAAACAAAAGTGAACTTTCATTAAATCAAAAAGGTGATGAACTTATTATTCGAGCCGGCTCTATGAAGCGAAATATCACCTTACCAAAAACATTAACACACCTTTCTATTCAAGGAGCTAAGTTTGAAGATGATGTACTAAACATTCGGTTTGGAGGTGTAGTACATGCATGATGAATTACTAAGAAAGGTAATTCGTACAAAAATAAAAATCGGTATGCGTATATTAGAAGAGCTACCGAATCCGATTCAGCAATCAGCTAAGCACGCACTAAATATTTTGCAAGAGGAGCTCTCCTCTTATGCTGAAGAACAACCGCAACCTGAGAGTAATTTAAAAAGCATCATAATTGAATAACTATACCCTTGTAGAAAGCCTTTTCTTATAGGCTTTCTATCCCTTTATTGGAGCTGATATAAGTTGATAAACACATCTTCAACAAGACATTTCACCACTAATATAATCTGGCTAATCCCCCTTCTATTCTTTTTTCATAACCTTGAAGAAGCTTTCCAAATGCCACAATATATCGCTAATCGATTTTCGATCCATTTTATAACTAACAAACAATTTTTCATTGCAATTTCCATATTAACAACCTTCGTCTTACTCATAGTCATTCTATATCAATTAAGCATCATATCTTCTATTTACTTGATCATTTTTATACAGGGCTGTATCTTCTTTAACGCCGTTCAACATATTATCTTGTATTTCATTTATCGTTCTTATAATCCAGGAGTAATCTCAGCATCTATCATTATCCTATTTTCTCTTTTCTTATTTTCATCAAAGAAACTATTAATCCCTAAAAAGAAATTAGCAAGTACACTCATTTTTAGTTTAATCTCTTACCCAATCATAATTTGGATTTCCTTATTATTAGCCAGCTGCTTTAATTAAAAAAAGACCAGGAAAACTCCTGGTCCATCACTCTACTTAACAAACATTGGATTCTATGTTATACAAAATTGGAAGGTACAGAATTAGGGTTTTGTTTGTTAAGTAGATTATATGTTGAACGAGCTAACAGCGGAGGGGTTCCTACTGCTAGTCCGTTAAACTCAACATTATTTTGCGATTTTTGCAAGCTCATCAAGTGAAAGATCTACTGAAATTGAACCATCATTCGTTTCTTTCTTAATTGCATCTGTTACTTCTTTTGAATGATACAATTCAATTACTTTTTTCAGCGTTGGATCATCTTTGTCTTTCGTACGAGCTGCGAAAATATTAATATAGGCCTTTGCATTTTCATTCTTTGGATCTTCTAAGAAAATAGGATCCTTCGCTGGATCTAATCCAGCTTGACCAGCAACACCGTTATTAATAACTGAAGCTGCTACATCTTTTAATACACGAGGTGTTTGCTGTGCGATAACCGGTGTGATTTTTAACTTCTTCGGATTTTCAGCGATACCGCTTGGATCCCCAAATAGACCAAAATCTTTCTTAAGCTTTAATAATCCAGCTGCATCAAGAAGTTTTAATGCACGTGCTTGGTTCGTTGGATCATTCGGAATAGCAATTTCCGAACCATCTGGGATTTCATTTGCTTTCTTATATTTTTCAGAGTATAAGCCCATCGGTGCAATTTGCGTTGTACCAACAGCTGTAATATCTAACTTATGCTCCTTTTTAAATTGCTCTAAGAAAGCGATGTGCTGGAATGAGTTTAGTTCAATATCTCCATCAGCTAACGCTTTGTTGGGTGTTGTGTAATCAGAGAACTCAACCAGTTTAATTTTAATCCCTTCTTTTTCAGCTTTTTTCTTTAAAATTTCCCAAACGTCTCCATCTGTTCCAGTTACACCGACGCGAACTACTTTCTCTTTCGCTCCTGCACCTGTGTCTCCACCTGAGCAGCCGCTTAACGCTGTAATTCCTACGATCGCTGATAATGCAAATGCTAAAATTTTCTTCATTTTTTTTCCCCTCTTCCTTTTTATGATCTGCGTAAAAAAACTTTCGCAAAGTAGTTCCCTAAATTTTGAGCTACCTGTACAAGAATAATAAGTAAAACGACCGTTACAAACATAACTGACGTATCAAAGCGTTGATAACCATATGTCATTGCTAAGTCACCAAGACCGCCACCACCGACAAGCCCAGCAACTGCAGAAAATTCAATTAAACCAACCGTCATAAACGTGACACCTAAGATCAATGGTGCTAAAGCTTCTGGTACGAGGATTTCAAAAACAATTCTAAGTGGTGAAGCGCCCATTGCTTGTGCTGCTTCAATTACCCCTTTCGGAACGGAAACAAGATTTGTTTCAACCATTCTAGCAATACCAATTGATGCAACTAACGTCATTGGGAAGATTGCTGCAGCCGTTCCAATCGTCGTTCCAATAACACTTCTTGTTAGTGGGCTTAAAGCTACTAAAAAGATAATGAATGGAACCGGACGAATTGTATTAATTATGATATTAAGAATAGAAAAGACCCATTTATTTTCTAAAAAATTTCCTTTTCTCGTTACGTACAATAGTAAACCTAGAGGTATACCAAGAATTGTAGCGAATATAAGGGTTACAATTACCATTAAAAGGGTATCCCCCGTCGCATCTAATATGCGAGGCCAAAATATACTCCAATCAACTCGCATGAGCTTCTACCTCCTTCAGCTGCACTTGCAGTCTTAGATGTTGTAATGCTTTTTGAATTTCTTTCTGTTCACCTTGTAGCTCTACAAGAAGATTTCCAAATAGCACATTTTGGAGTTCAATAATATTTCCATAAAGAACATTTACATCGACGTTATAGTTTTTCGCAATATATGATAGTACAGGCTGCCCTGTCTCTTCCCCAGTAAAAGTCAGGCGATAAATCTGACCTCCGTTTTGAATTTTCGCTAGAACACTTTCTGGTAAGTGATCATTAATAACAGAGCGTACAAAATTTTGAGTGGTCTTTGTTTTTGGTTGTGTGAAAACGTCAAACAGTTTTCCTTCTTCAATTACTTTTCCTTTTTCCATAACGGCTACACGGTGACAAATCTCTTTCACAACGTGCATTTCATGTGTAATAAGTAGAATCGTTAAATTGTACTCTCTATTTACCTTCTTTAATAAATTTAAGATTTCTGTCGTTGTTTCCGGATCTAAAGCTGATGTTGCCTCATCACATATGAGAATATCCGGTGATGTCGCAAGTGCTCTTGCAATCCCAACACGCTGCTTTTGCCCACCTGATAACTGTTCTGGATAATAGTTCGCTTTATCTTCTAAACCAACAAATTTTAGTAGTTCATTCACTCTTTCTTTTATCTCATTCTTCGGCAATTTCGCTAACCTTAATGGATAAGCAATGTTCCCAAACACCGTTCTTGAATTAAATAGATTAAAACTTTGGAAAATCATCCCAATTCTTTGTCTTAGTTTCCGTAATTCTTTCGCCGATAATGATGTAATATCTTTATCATCTATTGAAATTGTTCCTGCAGTTGGTCTTTCTAACATATTTACTAAACGTAATAACGTACTCTTTCCAGCACCACTAAATCCGATAATGCCAAAAATTTCGCCCTTTTCAACTGACAGCGTTACATCCTCAACCGCATGAACAGATTGCCCACCTGATTCATATACTTTACTTACATTGTTAAAAGAAATCATTTTCTTCCCTCCTATATGCTGTAAAAACTTGAAGTAGAGCTTTCGAGGTAAAATAAAAAGTGCTCTCCTTCTTATCAGTAATAAAAGATAAGAAGGAGAGCACTTTTATATGTACTCATTCACATCTTCTCATCTTCCAAGCCTTTATAGGCTTGCTGGAGTTAGCACGGTATTAAAAAACCCGTTGCTGAGGTATCGTAGGGCCAGTCCCTCCACCTCTCTGGATAAGAGTGTATCGATTTAATTGTCGTTTAATTAAGTCTTATTATAGAACTCAGAATAATGAGAGTCAATACAATTTTTAGAAAAAACATTAATTATTTCTCTATTTAAATTTTTAAATAAGAAGTAACAATACAATAGTGATTTTTAAAGTTATGTAAAATCCTTCTCACTCATACTTTTAAAAAGGAGAATCTTCTCTACTCATTGAATAACATTATTTGAATATGAAATCGGAGGAAGATAGATATATGAAAACAGCTCTTTTGCTCGTCGACATTCAAAATGATTATTTTCCAAGTGGAATGATGGAATTACGTAATCCAGTAGAAGCAAGTGAATATGCTAGTCAGCTACTACAACATTTTAGAATAAGAAACGAACCTATTTTTCATATCCAACATGTAGCTATAAAAGATAGCGCTACTTTTTTCCTACCCAATACAGAAGGTGTCCATATTCACGAAAATGTCCGTCCACTTAGAGAGGAAACCGTTATCCTTAAACATTATCCAAATAGCTTCCGAGAAACTGATCTTCTAGAACAATTACAACGTTCAGGAATTGAGCACGTCGTAATATGCGGGATGATGACCCATATGTGTATTGATGCTACAGTAAGAGCTGCTTTTGATTTTGGCCTTCACTGTACCGTAATACACGATGCTTGTGCTACAAAAGATCTTTCATTTAAGAATGCTACTATACCAGCTGTTTATATTCATAATACAATTTTGGCGAGTTTAAATGGAGTATACGCAAATATAATGAGTACAGAAGAGTTTTTAGCGCCCTAAAAAAAACACTCCTTTCAGTTAGCAAAGCCGAAAGGAGTGTTCTCTTGTCTAACCATAGATTTTCTTTCAAATTGTATTATACAGGAAATCCTCAAAATGAATACTAAAAAATATGACTAATAAGTCAATTTTTCTCGTTGTTTTGTTTCTATTTACATGTTTATCCCGATATTAATAGGGTTTAGCTAGTTCCAACCACCAAATAGTAATATACGGTAATACCTTTCGATTCAAATTAACTAACTCCTATTATAGAGAGTTTCTCAAAAAGAAGAGATCTTCACAGACTGTGAAGATCTCTTCTACTATTTCTTATAAAGTTTCAGAAGTAGTTTTTGCTTGCATGTGAAGTGCTAAGTAGTCAGGACCACCAGCTTTAGAGTCTGTACCAGACATGTTAAAGCCACCGAATGGTTGGTAACCTACGATTGCACCAGTACATCCACGGTTGAAGTATAAGTTACCAACGTGGAAGTCTTCACGTGCTTTTTCAATATGGTCACGGTTGTTAGTAACAACTGCTCCTGTTAAACCGTATTCTGTATTGTTTGCAATTGCAAGTGCATGATCAAAGTCTTTTGCTTTACAGAATGCTACTACTGGTCCGAAGATTTCTTCTTTCATTAAGCGAGCATCTTCTGCAACATCAGCAACGATTGTTGGTTGGATGAACCAGCCTTTAGAATCGTCTCCTTCGCCACCTGATACGATTTTACCTTCTTCTTTACCAATTGCAACATAGCTCATTACTTTATCGAATGCAGCTTGGTCATTAACAGGTCCCATGTTAATATCTTTTGCATCTGGGTTACCTACTGTTAATTCTTTTGTTAATTCAACAGCACGATTTAATACATGATCGTATACATCTTCATGGATTACTGCACGAGAACATGCAGAACATTTTTGTCCTGAGAATCCGAATGCTGATGCAACGATAGATTTAGCTGCTAATTCAAGATCTGCCTCTTTATCAACAACGATTGTATCTTTACCGCCCATTTCAGCGATAACACGTTTTAACCAAATTTGTCCCGGGTTTACTTTTGCTGCACGTTCGTAAATACGAATACCTACATCGCGAGATCCAGTAAAGCTAACGAAACGTGTACGAGGGTGATCTACTAAGTAGTCACCAACTTCAGAGCCATTACCTGGAACGAAGTTTACTACGCCAGCTGGTAAACCAGCTTCTTCTAATACTTCCATAAATTTCGCTGCTACTACAGGAGTTGTACTAGCTGGTTTTAGTAATACTGTGTTACCAGAAACTACAGCAGCTGTTGTCATACCTGCCATAATTGCGAATGGGAAGTTCCAAGGAGAAATAATAACACCTACTCCTAATGGAATGTAAGAGAAACGATTATATTCAATTGGACGGCTTTCTACTGGAATACCGTCTTTTAATTTCAACATTTGACGAGCATAATATTCCATAAAGTCGATTGCTTCTGCTGTATCAGCATCTGCCTCATTCCATGGTTTACCTGCTTCTTTTACAAGAATAGCAGAGAACTCATGTTTTCTACGACGAACGATTGCTGCAGCACGGAATAAAATATCTGCACGCATTTCTGGTTTTGACTTTCTCCAAGTTTGGAATGTTGCATCCGCTACTTGCATTGCTTTTTCAGCTAATTCACGGCTTGCTTTTGAAACGCGACCAACAAGTTCCTCTTTATTTGCAGGGTTTACAGAAACAATTTTGTCTTCTGTAGTGATTTTTTCTCCCCCGATAATTAATGGATAGTCTTGTCCAAGATAAGATTCTACTTTCTTTAAACCCTCTTCAAACGCTAATTTGTTAGCCTCTACTGAAAAATCTGTAAATGGCTCATGTTTGTATGCTACTACCATCTTTTTAGCCTCCCCTTAGAAAAACGTTTACATTTTACAACATTATTCTACACGATAATTTAGATTTATTCAAATATTCCTAGACTTATATTTTAAAAATTAATAAATTTTTAAAATATAATAAAAAAAAGAGATTCATACATACGTATGAATCTACAAAATATGAGTATATTCCAAAACATTTTTCCCGATTAATAAAATAGTAACTAATAAAAATAAAGTCCTTACATATCCAACACCTTTTTGAACCGCAAACTTCGATCCAAAATAAGCACCTAAAATCATTGATAAGCCCATAATTATACCGTATTCAAAATGAATCACATCTAAAAATAAAAAAGTAATTAAAGATACGATATTACTAACGAAGTTCAAAAGTTTTCCAGATGCTGCCGCTTGAATAAAATCCAAACCAATTAATAAAAATGCAAAAATTAAAAAGGATCCTGTCCCTGGTCCAAAAAATCCATCATAAAATCCTATCATTAAAATAACAAAGAAAAACATTAATGTTTTTCCTTTTGTCATCTTTTTATAGGTAGATGCACTTCCCCAATCTTTTTTCGCAATAATATAAATGGCAATAAAAACCAACATTACGAGCACTAGTGGACGCAAAATATCAGGCGGAATAAACTTTACTACTAAAGCCCCTGCGACTGCTCCAATAATAGTTAACGGGATTAACTTTCCTACAATCCGAAAATTCACCTTACCTGATCGAATAAAATAAATTGTGCTCGTAAGCGTCCCCATCGTTGCAGCTAATTTATTCGTTGCAATTGCCGAAGCTGGTGATAAACCAACAAACATAAGTGCAGGAAGCGAAATTAACCCTCCCCCTCCAACAACTGAGTCAATAAAAGCAGATAAAAATCCGAATGCAATTAATAAAATAATGACTTGAAAGCTTAGTTCTTCCATGAATTTGCCCCTTACCCCTTTATTTGTAACATTTAAAATTATAACAAAATTTTTCAAGAAAAAAAGCTGTTCCTTTATGGAACAGCTCTCATCTTTAATCTAAAATTTTCACAAACGGTTCATCTTGCTTCGCTTCACGTATAATAATTGCTTCTGGACGTTCTACAGATTTAATTGTTACTTGTACTTTCATATAATTCGGGAAGTATTCCATAACAAGTCCAGCTACATATTGTGTAAAACCAATTACTTCAGCTTTCCCATTGAATTGGACAGGAATATCGAGCTTCATTTCTCTTAATTCATCATCTCTATACATTCCAGTACCGATAACAGCTGTATAATCTCCTTGGAAATACTCACTTAATTTTGCTTTAAAGTTTGACACCCTCGCAAGATCTTCACGTTTATTATCCGATTTCGCTTGTTCAGACGGGAATAAATAGTATTTCTCATTGATCGGCTTCCAATCCTCAACCTCAACCGTTTCACTGCCTTTTTCTACCTTAGCATAAGAAACAAAATTCCCTGGTACAAGCGAAGACTTTGGACCTTGACGATAAATCGCAAATGTAACCGGAATATTTTTTATTTCAGGCTTTTTTTGCTGCATTACTTTCAAGATTTCTTGGGCCATCCTTTTCCCTTCAGCTAACATTTTTGCATCTGGAATTGCAGCCTCACGCGGATAACCATGCTCTTCCTCATAATATTGAACAGAATTCATCGCTAATCCAACTACAATGCCACCACGTTCAACATCGTTCTCACCTTTTCTTACATAATAATCATGCTCTAAAATATTTGAGATATACATTGGACTTTTTTTATTCTTTACTTCTAGCGATTCTGATCCTTCACTTAAGGCTGGATTCAACCCTACATTCGGAAATTTAACCGCATCTTTTTTCAACTTATCCTCTAGCTCTTTTTGTTCAGCATCTGTACGCTTTCTTTTCACAAGCATTTGAATCGTTTGTGTGTCTAAAACGTCTCCACCTTTAAAGAAATAATCTTTCGTGCTAAATGATTCTTTCGCAATGCGCATTAGTCCCGTTTCAAATTCATCTATATCTAGACGATTGTTCAAACTTTGTCCAACTAAACCACGTGCACGACCTGGATCAAATGGAACCGTTGTCTTATAATATTCATCCGAAATCGAGTATTTCGGGATAACAGCTTGCTCTTTCGCTTTCCCCGATTTCTCAACTGCTTTTTCATCTTTATTGGAACCCATACTACACCCACTTACAAGTAGGCTAAGACTTAATACCGCTAACGCTATTTTTTTCATCGTAAGTTTGCACCTCTTACTTATTCAGCTCTTGTAAGAACCTCTCTTCATTCCAAACTTCAACATTGTGCTTCTCTGCTTGCGCTAATTTCGAACCAGCAGCTTCACCAGCAACAACTAAATCCGTACTTTTACTAACACTTCCTGTTACTTTTCCACCTAATGCCTCAATATTCTTCTTTGCTTCACTGCGTCCCATAACTTCTAATTTCCCTGTTAAGACGACAGTTTTTCCTGCAAAGTACGATTCAACATTTTGTAAATCAGCAATTTTCATACCTTTGTATGCCATGTTCACGCCATACTCTTTAAATTGTTGTAATAGCTCTAATACGTCTTCATTATCGAAATACGTTACAACGGATTGAGCCATTTTTTCACCAATCTCGTTAATTGTTTTTAGTTCTTCTTCCGTCGCTTTCACAAGCTCATCCATCGTTTCGAAATGCTCAGCAAATGTACGTGCGGCTTTCGCACCGACGTGGCGAATACCAAGACCGAATAATAATCGCTCTAATGAGTTTTCCTTAGAATTCTCAATTGCTTGGACTAAATTTGTTGCTGATTTTTCACCGAAACGTTCTAGTTCTAATAATTGCTCTTTCGTCAATGAATATAAATCAGCAAACGTACGAATATAATCCGCATCAAAGAGTTGTGTAATTACACGTTCTCCAAGTCCATCAATATTCATTGCATTTCTTGAAACGAAATGGATTAATCCTTCACGAATTTGAGCTGGACAAGTCGGATTTATACATCGAAGTGCTACTTCTTCTTCTAAACGAACAAGTTCACTCTCACATGCTGGACAATGCGTTGGCATATGATATTCTTCTTCCTCACCAGTACGCTTATCAAAAATAACGTTCACAACTTCAGGAATAATATCTCCAGCCTTTTTCACAACAACGTAGTCACCAATTCGAATATCCTTTTCACGAATTAAATCTTCGTTATGTAAAGAAGCACGACGGACAATAGTTCCGGCTACTCGCACTGGCTCCAGCTCTGCAGTTGGTGTTACAACTCCTGTACGGCCGACACTTAATTCAATCCCTGTTAATCTCGTCACAACTTCTTCAGCTGGGAATTTATAAGCTATTGCCCATCTTGGACTCTTTGCTGTAGTTCCTAAGCTTTCTTGAATAGCAACATCGTCTACTTTTATAACAATTCCGTCAATCTCATAATCAAGATGCGGGCGTTTTTCTTGCCACTCTTCTACATAGGCTATTACGTCTTCAATTGTTTCACATGTACGACGATTTGGATTCGTCTTAAATCCAAGCTCACCTAAGAAATCCAGTGATTCACTGTGGGATGGAATTGTTTTTTCTTCTACATTAGCAAGACCATACACAAACATAGATAAGTTACGCTTCGCTGCAATTTTCGGATCAAGTTGGCGTATCGATCCTGCTGCCGCATTACGTGGATTCGCAAATACATCTTCACCATTTTGCTCTTTTTCCTCATTTAATTTAACGAATGAACGCTTCGGCATATAAGCCTCGCCTCGTGCTTCTAACGTTACTTCTTCATTTAAACGCAGCGGGATAACTTTAATCGTTTTTAAGTTTTGGGTAATATCTTCACCCGTTATACCATCACCACGTGTTGCTCCTTGAATGAAGCGTCCTTTTTCATAATGAAGTGAAACAGCAAGTCCGTCAATTTTTAATTCGCATATATATCTTACATTCGCATCATCAATTCCCTGATGTACTCTTCGATCAAAATCACGCAAATCTCCTTCATTAAACGCGTTTCCTAAACTTAACATTGGTGATTTATGCGTTACCTTTTCAAATATATCAAGAACAGTCCCCCCAACGCGAATGGAGGGAGAGTCTTCACTCATAAACTCTGGGTTCTCTGCTTCTAATTTTATAAGCTCCTGCATATCACGGTCATATTCCGCATCAGAAACAGAAGGATTGTCTAATACGTGATATTGATAGTTAAATGTATTTAACAAATCACGCAGTTCTTCTATACGTTTTTTGGCTATCTCTTTTGACATATCCTCAGTCCTTTCCTATTGTTTCGTCACAGGTGCAAATTTTGCTAATAAACGTTTAATACCAATTGGGCTTGGGAACGCAATATCTAATTCTTTTGAATCTCCTTCACCCTTTACACTTACAACTGTACCGACTCCCCACTTCTGGTGAGCAGCTTTATCGCCTATTCCCCAGCCAATTTGCTCGCCACCTGTCGTCTTAACAGCCGGACGCGCGAAAGCTGAACGAGAACGTGTTGTAGTTGCGCTTGTCGTTCTTCCTTTTGCACCAAACGAAGTTTCACGCTTCGGTGCTGTTTCGTTTAATGGTTCTACTAATTCTGTCGGAATTTCTGTAATAAATCGAGATGCTGCATTCATACTTGTTCTACCAAATAAAGTACGCATTTGAGCATTGGATAAGTATAGCTCTTCTTCTGCACGAGTAATACCTACATAGGCAAGACGACGCTCTTCTTGCATTTCATCCTCTTCCATAAGAGAACGAGTATGCGGGAATATCCCTTCCTCTAAGCCAACAATAAAGACAACTGGGAACTCTAATCCTTTTGCTGAGTGCATCGTCATTAAAATAACTTCTTCACCAGCAGTTGGATCTTCATCTACACGATCAATATCCGCAACAAGAGCTAAGTCTGTTAAGAATGCAACAAGGCTCTTATCTTCGCTTTGGGATTCAAATGTTTGTGTAACAGATAAAAACTCGTCTAAGTTTTCTAAACGACCTTCTGCTTCTAAAGAACGCTCATTTTTCAACATATCGCGATAGCCTGTCTTCTCAATAACTTCTTCTACTAATTCTGTAACAGATAAATACTCTTGCATATTTACCCAGTTGTGTAATAAACTTGCGAATTCTTTTACTGCTTTTGTTATTTTTGCACTTACACCAACATGCTCAATCTCATCAAATACAGCAGTTAATGAGATTCCGTTTTGCACACCATAATTAATAATTTTATCGATAGAAGTCGCACCAATCCCACGCTTTGGCATGTTTATAATACGTGCAAAACTAATCTCATCATCTGGATTCCCAATTAAACGTAAGTACGCCAAAATGTCTTTAATCTCTTTACGGTCGTAGAACTTAGTACCTCCGACGATTTTGTAAGGGATATTAGATTTCAGGAAAATCTCCTCAATCATACGAGACTGGGCATTTGTACGATATAACACTGCAAAATCAGTATATTTTCGGTTCCCCATTTGAATATCATCACGAATTTTTTTCGCAACAAAATACGCTTCGTCCTTTTCGGTTGCAGCACGATAATACGAGATTTTGCTTCCAATTTGATTGTCTGTCCATAATTTCTTCGGTTTACGGTTTGAATTTTTTTCAATTACAGCATTAGCTGCATTTAAAATATTTTGTGATGAACGATAATTTTGTTCTAACAAGATAACTTGCGCATTCTCATAGTCTTTTTCGAATGACAAAATGTTAGAAATGTCAGCCCCGCGCCAGCGGTAAATAGACTGATCCGAATCACCAACAACACAAAGGTTTTTAAAACGTGATGCCAAATGTTTAACAAGAAGGTACTGAGCTTTGTTCGTATCTTGATACTCATCAACGTGAATATATTGGAATTTACGCTGATAAAACTCTAGTACTTCTGGAACACGTTCAAATAGCTGAATCGTCGTCATAATTAAATCATCAAAGTCTAATGAGTTATTTTTCAAAAGACGTTTTTGATATTCTGTATATACATCGCTCGTTAATTTTTCATATGGATCAGCGGTTGTAATTTTTTTTGCATATTTATCTGCAGATAACAGTTCATTTTTCGCATTGCTAATACCCGCTAAAATAGAGCGCGGCTCAAACTTCTTCGGGTCAATATTGCGCTCCTTCATAATTTTTTTTACTACAGTTAACTGATCACCTGAATCTAAGATTGTAAAGTTACGATTAATACCAATGCGGTCAATATCACGTCGTAAAATACGTACGCACATAGAGTGGAACGTAGAAATCCAAATATCTTCTGCTTCTGGTCCAACAAGTTTATCAATACGCTCACGCATTTCACGAGCAGCTTTATTTGTAAAGGTAATTGCTAGTACATTCCATGGCGCCACACCTTTTTCACCAAGTAAATATGCAATACGGTGTGTTAACACACGTGTTTTCCCACTACCTGCGCCTGCCATTAATAGAAGTGCTCCATTTGTTGTTTGTACTGCTTTTTGTTGCTGCGGATTTAAACCATTTAATAACTTATCTGTCGTACTCATATGTGCCTGCACCTACTCTCCTTTTACTGCTTTAACTGTTTTTAATGCCGATTTTATATCATCATAAATAATATTTCCAACAACTACTGTATCAGCATACTGTGCCATTTCTTTCGCTTGTTCTGCATTAGAAATACCACCGCCATAATATAGCTTAGCTTGTTTCAATTCTGCTTTTACATTTTTAACAAGCTCAATATCTCCATACGTCCCGCTATATTCTAAATAGAATATAGGTAAATGTAATAACTTGTCTGCTAAACGTGCATATGCAATAACATCATCTTCTGTTAAATCACATTTTGCATCTGTAAGCTGGGCTACTTTCGCTTCAGGGTTTAAAACACAATACCCTTCCATGAAAATTTCGTCCCAGTCCATAATATCCCCAAATTCTTTCAATGCCTCATGATGAACACCTGTTACCCATTCTACTTTTCGGCTATTTAAAACGCTTGGGATATAATAAAAATCAAATCCTGGTGTAATTGCCTCCACATCAGAAACCTCTAACACACAAGGAACTGCATATCTACGAATGCTAACTAGCATGTGTAATACGTTATCAATTGTCACTCCATCACTTCCGCCTACAATAACAGCATCCGTTCCAGATTCACAAATCATTTCTAAATGTTCGTCACTTAACTCCTTATTTGGATCAAGCTTAAACACATGTTTCCATTTGGAAATATCGTACATGAAAACACCCTTTCTTTTCTCTAGTTATATAATTTCTGTTCAAAATAACAGTTAATTTTTATCAAGATTTTTTACATTCCTTGCTATATCTTTACCGGACTGGCGTATGCAACGATGAAATGCGACAGCTATCTTTACCGGACTTTTTGAACTTCCCTACTATATTTGTTCAAAAAGGAGGATATAGAGAGCCGAGCAGATCGAGGCGCATTCGCCAGGAGGAACGGAATGTAGTTTTCCCTACATGAGTACCGGACTGGCGTATGCAACGATGAAATGCGACAGCTATCTTTACCGGACTTTTTGAACTTCCTTTTACACATTCTTTCATTATAACAAAAAAAGCTACCTACACACACGCCCAATCCAACATCTTTTTCAACGTCAAATGTTGGATTACATATCAAAAAACTTATACGGAATACTAACAAATGAAATAGTATTTTCTATTTCGAAGTTAATTAAAAAAGGAGTGTTTTTCTAATGAAGCAAAACATCGGCACAATTAGTGCTCTAATTCGAATTACACTCGGACTCATCCTCTTCGGTTGTAGTACAGCTAAACTCGTACGTAAACCTTGGTGCACTTGGTCTAAAGTTTTGCTATGGGTTGGTGCCATGAAAATTGCGGAGGGAATCGTCCGTTTCTGCCCTATTGTTGAAGCCTGTAAGTTTGGAAAATATATGAATATGAGCGCATTTAAAATGCCTAGCATGAATTTCACTGAAAAAGGACATAATAAAGAAGAAGTTAATTCAGCTTCCAGTCATGACAAGCCAAAGTCAAAGTCAGATGGAAGTTATGACACTTCTGACAAAGAGATTGAGTCAGCGATTGAAGAATTAATCCTGGCAAAACCGCTTTGAATCATTTGTCACGATGCAAGATGCTCTCAAAGGGACTTAGCTGCTGCAGTGGGCAGCTAAGTCTTCTTTATTTTACCACGAAAAAGAACGTACATTCTCGTTTTTCACCCTTAAAACGTACATAAAAGATATCAAACAATAAAATTCAGAAAATTAGGTGTAACCCTCTTGCATGTAATGATATAAAAGTGATATCATTTTTATATCAAGGAGGCGATCATATGAAAGAAAAACAAGTATTTTATGTTAATGGATTTCTCGGCGTTATTGGAATTTTAGTTTTAGCCGCTATCGGTGTATTTTGCCTTGTACAAGAAATGTTTGTAATAGCTATTTTAGCTCTCATATTAGCATCTGTTTTAGCTACAGGTATCGGTATCGTTCAACCGAATCAAGCGAAAGTTATTACGTTCTTCGGTAGTTATTTAGGAACAATTCGTCAAAATGGTTTATTTTTAACAATTCCATTCGCGTTTCGTCAAACTGTATCTTTACGTGTTGAAAACTTTAACAGTAAGAAATTAAAAGTAAACGATGTTGAGGGAAATCCAATTGAAATTGCAGCCGTTATCGTATATAAAGTTGTTGATTCCGCAAAAGCAATTTTCGGTGTTGAGCATTATGATCGATTCGTAGAAATTCAAAGTGAAACAGCAATCCGCCACGTTGCTACAAAATATCCTTATGATAATTTCCAAGATGAAACTTGCATCACGTTACGAGGAAATACTGAAGAAATCTCTGAGGAATTAAAGCGTGAGTTAGAAGCACGACTTGAAATCGCTGGCGTAGAAGTATTAGAAACTCGTTTAACACATTTAGCTTACGCAACAGAAATTGCCCATGCAATGCTTCAACGTCAACAAGCGAAAGCGGTATTAGCTGCTCGAAAAGAGATTGTTGAAGGTGCTGTGAAAATGGCTAAAGATTCAATCCTCATGCTAGATGAAGAAGGCGTACTTGATTTAGATGACGAGCGTAAAGCAAATATGGTAAACAACTTATTAGTTGCCATCGTTTCAGATAAAGGTGCGCAACCAGTTATTAATACAGGAAGCCTATATTAAAGGTTGTAAATGATTATGGCCAAAAAGAAAAGCTTTCCATTACGTATTGATCCTGAATTACACGCAGTCATCGAAAAATGGGCGAATGATGAGTTTCGTAGCGTCAATGCACACATCGAGTATTTACTTCGAGAAATGGCAAAGCAAAAAGGGAAATTGAAAAAAGATAAAGATGCATAAAAATCCCGCTGAGAAATCAGCGGGATTTTTTATACATTAGCTTCTCGTCATCTCATGACCAATTGCACGATATCCTATATCACTTCGGTAAAATAAACCATCACTCTCAATTTTACCGATTTCTTTATAGGCCTTATCTTTCGCTTCTTGTAAACTATTCGCCTTACAAGCAACAAATAATACACGGCCACCGTTTGTTACAAAGTCACCATGTTTCATCGCTGTACCCGCATGGAAAACAATCACATCTTGCAGTGCATCTAATCCGTTAATAATTTCACCTTTTTTATATGCTTCTGGATATCCTTTCGAAGCAAGTACGACACCAATAACTGCTTCCTTTGACCATTGTAACGTTAATTCACTTTCATCTAATACAGCGTTACATACATCAACTAAATCATTTTCTAAGCGTGGTAATACAACTTCCGTTTCAGGATCACCAAAGCGTGCATTGAACTCAATTACCTTTGGACCATCATTCGTTAAAATAAGCCCCGCATATAAAATTCCTGTAAACGAACGATTTTCTTGGATCATCGCTTTAGCAGTTGGATGTAATACTGTTTGAATCGCTTCTTGAACCGCTGACTCCGGAATTTGTGGTACTGGAGAATATGCGCCCATTCCGCCTGTATTAGGACCTTTATCGCCGTCAAAAGCTCGTTTATGATCTTGAGCAATTACCATCGGATGTACAGTTGTTCCATTTACAAATGCCATTAATGAAAATTCTTGTCCATCTAAAAACTCTTCAATAACGACCTTCTTGCTTGCTGCGCCGAATTTCACATCTTGTAGCATTTCTTTCACAGCTTGCAATGCATCTTCAAGCGTCATTGCTACCGTTACACCTTTACCAGCAGCTAATCCATCTGCCTTAATTACAATCGGCGCACCAACTTTTTGAATGTACTTTACTGCCTCTTCATAGTCTGTAAAAGTTTCATATGCCGCAGTTGGGATATCATACTTTTTCATCAATTCTTTTGTAAAAGCTTTACTACCTTCAATAACAGCAGCCGCTTTATTAGGACCAAATACACGAAGTCCCTCTTCCTTAAAACGATCCACGATTCCGTTCATAAGTGGAATCTCTGGTCCAACGAAAGTTAATTCAACATTCTTCTCTTTTGCAAATAAGACTAATGCATCAAAATCATTTTCATCAATATCAACTGGTGTTGCAACATCTCGCATACCTTCATTACCTGGCGCTACATATACTTTTTCTACCTTTTCAGATTGCGCAAACTTCCAAGCTAAAGCATGCTCACGTCCACCGCGGCCGATTACTAAAACATTCATATTTCATCCCCCAATAATTAAATAAGTACAAACTAGAAGCTATGCTCCTAGTTTGTTTTCATATCAATAAAAGTTTAAAAAGGAGGATCAAGAGAACCGAGCAGGTCGAGGCGCATTTGCCAGGAGGACACGGAGTGTAGCTTTCCTACATGAGTACCGCACTGGCATTGCAACGGCGACATGCGACAGTTATCTTGACCGGACTTTTTAAACATCCCTAACAATAACAGTTTAAAAGGGAGGATCAAGAGAACCGAGTAGGTCGAGGCGCATTTGCCAGGAGGACACGGAGTGTAGCTTTCCTACATGAGTACCGCACTGGCATTGCAACGACGACATGCGACAGTTATCTTGACCGGACTTTTTAAACATCCTCTATTAATGTTTGAAATGACGTACGCCAGTGAACACCATCGTAATCCCATACGCATCTGCCATTTTAATAGAATCTTCATCACGAATCGATCCGCCTGGTTGGATGATTGCTGTAATTCCAGCTTTTGCTGCTTCTTCTACTGTATCTGGCATTGGGAAGAAAGCATCAGATGCAAGTGCGCTACCCTGTGCTTTTTCGCCAGCTTGTGTAATTGCGATTTTTGCAGAACCTACACGGTTCATCTGTCCCGCGCCTACACCAACTGTCATGTTATCATTCGCTAAAACAATTGCATTTGATTTCACATGTTTTACAACTTTCCAAGCTAGTTTTAAATCTTTCCATTCTTGTTCTGATGGTTCACGTTTCGTTGGAATTGAAATTGCGTCCTCATCTAATGATAACGTATCTTCTTCTTGAACAAGAAGGCCACCTTGTACAGAAGTTAGTTTTTTACTTGCACTTGTCGCTTTTTCAATATTTACAGTTAGTAAGCGTAAGTTTTTCTTACTTTGCAACACTTCTAAAGCTTCTTGCGAGAACGAAGGAGCGATAACAATTTCTAAGAAAATTTCGTGTAACTTTTCTGCTGTAGCTTTATCAATTTCACGATTTGCTGCAATAATACCGCCGAAGATTGATACTGGATCCGCTTCATAAGCACGTGTGTATGCTTCGTGAATATCAGTTCCTACTCCAACACCACATGGATTCATATGTTTTACCGCTACTACTGCTGGTTCTGTAAATTCTTTCACGATGCTAAGTGCTGCATCCGCATCGTTGATATTGTTGTAAGATAATTCTTTACCGTGTAATTGTTCTGCGTATGCAACAGAAGAAGTTGCTTCGAATGGCGCTTTATAGAATGTCGCTTTTTGATGTGGATTTTCGCCATAGCGTAAATCTTGTTTTTTCTCAAATGTCACCGTTACTGTTTCAGGGCTTTCTTCGCCCATTTGCTTTGTTAAGTAGTTAGAAATTAACGCATCATATGCCGCTGTATGACGGAATACTTTCGCTGCTAATTTACGTTTCGTTTCCTCTATTACTTCACCGTTCTCTTTCAGTTCTGCTAATACAACATCATAATCTACTGGATCTACAATTACCGATACAAATTTATGATTTTTCGCAGCAGAGCGAATCATTGTTGGGCCACCGATATCAATATTTTCAATTGCATCAGCAAATGTTACATCAGGCTTAGCGATTGTTTCTTTAAATGGGTATAAGTTAACAACAACAAAGTCAATTGGCTCCATACCTAATTCATTCATTTGCGCTACATGCATTTCATTATCACGAACTGCTAATAGACCACCATGAATATTTGGATGTAATGTTTTTACACGACCATCCATAATTTCTGGGAAACCAGTTACTTCAGAAATACCAATTACTTGCAAGCCGTTTTCTTCTAATAATTTTTTCGTACCACCTGTTGAAATAACTTCAATCCCTTGTTCAAGTAAACCTTTAACAAATTCTACTACTCCTGTTTTATCTGAAACACTTACTAATGCACGCTTTTTCATTTATCCTTCACCCCTGGTTGTATGTTAGTTAACAGTTGGTTTTTTCACAGACTGAACAATTTGATTCACTGTATTTACGTATAATTTATGTTCAACTTGTTGAATTTTCTTTTGTAAGCTTTCTCTCGTATCCCCTTCAGAAACAACTACTGCTTCTTGCGCAATAATTGGACCTGTATCCATACCTGCATCTACATAGTGAATCGTTACTCCGGTTACTTTCACACCCGCTTCTAACGCTTGACCAACAGCATCTTTCCCTGGAAAACTCGGTAGTAGTGATGGATGAATATTAATAATTTTCCCGCCGTACGCTTCTAGTAAAGTCGTTCCAATTAAACGCATATATCCAGCTAAAATAACATAATCAATTTCATACTCTTCTAGCTTTTTTAATATCTCTTTTTCAAATGCTTCTTTTGACTCATATGCTTTCGCTGAAAAGGAAAAACACGGAATATGGTGATAATGTGCCCGTCCAATAGCGCGTGCCTCTGGTTTATCACATACTAATAAACTAATATCTGCATCCAATCTTTTTTCTTCTACCGCATTAATGAGAGATTGAAAGTTAGAACCGCTCCCAGAAGCAAAAACTGCTAATCTACTCATACTTCTGTTCCCTCAATAAAGGTAACACCAGATCCTTGTACAGTGAGTCCAATAATACGTGCTTTCTCTCCTTGCTCCTCAAGAAGACGAACAATATCCTTTGCCTCTTCTTCCTTAACCGCTACTACCATACCAACACCCATGTTAAAAATATTGAACATTTCTTTCTCTTCTAGTTTCCCAACTTCTTGAAGTAAACTGAAGATCGGCTGAATTTCCCAAGACCCTAATTCAATTTCCGCACCGATTCCTTCTGGCAACATACGTGGAATATTTTCAATGAATCCACCACCTGTAATATGTGCCATACCGTATACTTCATGTTTCTTCAATAGTTCTAAAATAGGTTTGACATAAATTTTCGTTGGTTTTAATAATTCTTCACCAAGAGGTAGTTCTAAGCGTCCGTAAATACGATCTAAAGATAGTTCTCCATCTTCTAGTAGCACTTTTCTTACTAAAGAATAACCGTTACTATGAATACCGCTAGATGCTAAGCCAATTAATACGTGACCAGCTTCAATTTTTTCACCTGTTACAATTTTCTTTTTATCAACAATTCCAACTGTAAAACCAGCTAAATCGTATTCTTCCGTAGAATACATTCCTGGCATTTCAGCTGTTTCTCCACCAATTAATGCACAACCAGCTTGGCGACAGCCCTCTGATATACCTTTGACGATGTTTTCAATTTTACTAGGTTCAGCTTTACCACAAGCAATATAATCAAGGAAGAAAAGCGGCTCTGCTCCTTGGACAACAATATCATTTACACACATTGCTACTGCATCAATACCAATTGTGTCATGTTTATCTGCCATAAAAGCGAGCATCAATTTCGTTCCCACGCCATCTGTTCCAGATACTAATACAGGTTCTTCTAATGCAAATTTTGATAGATCAAACATACCTCCAAAACCGCCTAAACCGCCTAGCACTTCTTTTCTCATTGTTGTTTGTACGTGTTTTTTCATGCGAGATACCGCTTCATATCCAGCTTCAATATCTACTCCTGCTTGCTTATATGCATTCGCCATCGTTTTTTACACCTCGTCTTTTAATTTCTCCCCATCCAGGGCGGCCGTTTTAAGAAAGAAGCTAGCTTCTACATCAAAAGAAGTAGAAGCTTTTTTCTTCTTATTTCATACTTTCTAAAAGCTCTTGCTCATAATCATAAAGAGCTGTTGGATAGTCTCCATTGAAGTAAGCCATACATAGACCACCGTATTTCCCTTCATATGGGCGTCCAATTGCATCTACTAATCCATCTTCACTTAAAAATGTTAGTGAATCTGCTCCGATGATTTGACGGATTTCTTCTATTGAATTATTTGCTGCGATTAATTCTTTTCTCGTTTGAATATCAATGCCATAGAAGCATGGATACTTAAGAGGTGGTGAAGCAATTCTTACATGGACTTCTGTCGCTCCAGCCTCGCGAAGCATACGAACAATTCGTTTACTTGTCGTTCCTCTTACGATAGAATCGTCAATCATAACAACTCGTTTTCCTTCAACTACGCCTCTTACTGCTGAAAGCTTCATCTTAACCCCTTGCTCACGCAGTTCTTGAGAAGGTTGAATAAACGTACGTCCAACGTAACGATTTTTAATTAACCCTAACTCATACGGAATTCCTGTCGCCTCCGCATAACCAATTGCTGCTGAAATACTAGAGTCTGGTACACCAGTAACAACATCAGCTTCAATAGGAGCTTCCGCCGCTAAACGTTTCCCCATGTTTTTACGAGCTGCATGAACATTAATACCAGCGATATTAGAATCTGGACGTGCAAAGTAAATGTATTCCATACTGCAAATCGCATGGTCTACTTCATTTGTAAAACGATCTACGTGAATTCCTTCATCATTGATAATAAGCAATTCACCAGGTTCTACATCACGAATGTATGTTGCACCAACTACATCGAAAGCACATGTTTCCGACGCTACAACGTAAGCATCCCCCATCTTTCCGATTGAAAGAGGACGGAATCCATTTGGATCTAGCGCAACGATCATTTCATTTCCAGTTAGTAAAAGATATGCAAACGCACCTTTCACTTTATTTAGAGCCTCTTTTACACTATCAATTAAAGAATCTTTTGTACTACGCTTAATAAGGTGTAAAAGTACTTCTGTATCTGAACTTGTTTGAAAAATACTTCCCTCTGCCTCTAATTCACGACGAAGCATTTTTGCGTTAATTAAATTTCCGTTATGAGCTAACGCCATGCTATGATCGGAAAAACGGAATAATAATGGTTGAACGTTAGCAACTTCACTTCCACCAGCTGTTGCATATCGTACGTGTCCAATTGCTGATTTCCCGTTTAATCCCTCTAGCTCACCTCTTGAAAACACTTCTGATATTAAACCTAACCCCTTGTGACCGATGATTTTTTCCCCATTATTTACAACAATGCCTGCGCCTTCTTGCCCACGGTGCTGCAAACTGTGCAATCCGTAGTACGAAACTTGTGCTGCATTTTCATGCCCCCAAATTCCGAAAACGCCACATTCTTCATTTAACCCCTTTATTTCAGTAAGCATGGGATTGCCCCTTTCCAAGCCTTTCTCATTTCATCTACATTTGCTGTAAGTAATACTTCATTTTCTTCATTATGAATTGTTACTTCATTTGTATTTGTCACTTCTCCAACTTGAATTGCTTCAACCGCTTTCTCAAATGCTTCTTTATTTTCACGTTTTACAGTTATAACGAAGCGCGATTGTGATTCTGCAAATAATACTGTTGTTGCTTCCCCATCTAATTTCACAGTAGCGCCTAAACCGTTAGCACCAATTGCACTTTCAGTAATTGCAACTGCTAAACCACCTTCTGCAACATCATGTGCAGATTGAACAAGGCCAGCTTGAATTGCTGCTAGTACTTGCTTTTGGCGTTTTAATTCTACATCTAGATCGATGCTTGGTGATTGACCGAAAATTTTTCCGTAGATCATTTTCTGTAATTCACTTCCACCAAACTCAGCTTTCGTCTCTCCAATTACATAAACTAAATCGCCAGCTTGTTTAAATTCTTGTGTTGTTACGTGTTTTAAATCGTGTACAAGTCCAACCATCCCAACAGTTGGTGTTGGATATACAGCTTCACCACTACGCTCGTTATACATTGATACATTCCCGCCGATAACTGGCGTTTGTAACTTGCGGCAAGCTTCACTCATACCGTCTACTGATTTCTCAATTTGCCAGAAGATTTCTGGTTTTTCTGGGTTACCGAAGTTTAAGCAATCTGTAATTGCAAGTGGCTCCCCGCCAGAACATACGATATTACGTGCTGCCTCTGCTACTGCAATTTTACCGCCCACTTCTGGATCTAAATAAATGTAGCGAGAGTTACAATCTGTCGTCATTGCTAATCCTTTTTCTGTGCCGCGTACACGTATAACCGCTGCATCTGAACCTGGTGTAACGATTGTGCTAGTGCGCACTTGATAATCATATTGATCATATACCCACTCTTTACTTGCAATCGTTGGTTGTTGTAATAAAGATAATAACGTTGCTTTATAATCTTCTACTTTTGGTGTTTCCATTTTCATCTGCTGGAACTCAGCAAAGTATGCTGCTTCTTTTGACGGTTTATGATAAATTGGTGCTTCTTCTGCAAGAGCATCCGCCGGTACTTCAGCTACCATTTCGTCTTTATGGAATAGACGAAGCATTTTATCTTCAGTTACTTTCCCCATCGTAACTGCTGCAAGACCATATTTTTCAAATAAATCTACTATTTCTTGCTCTCTACCTTTTTTCACAACGATTAACATACGTTCTTGTGATTCAGATAACATCATTTCATATGGAGTCATGCCAGTTTCACGCTGTGGTACATCATCTAAGTACATTTCAATACCCATACCTGCTTTACTTGCCATTTCTGCAGAAGATGATGTTAAACCAGCAGCTCCCATATCTTGAATTCCAACAAGTGCATCAGACTGAATAAGTTCTAAACATGCTTCAATAAGAAGTTTCTCCATAAATGGATCCCCTACTTGAACTGCCGGACGCTTCGCTTCTGAGCTTTCAGATAGCTCTTCAGATGCGAACGTTGCACCGTGAATACCATCACGACCAGTTGATGCTCCTACGTACATTACTGTATTACCAGCACCATGCGCTTGCCCTTTTTTAATATCTTCATGATTAATTAGGCCTACACACATTGCATTTACAAGTGGATTTCCTTCATAGCATGGATCAAACTGTACTTCGCCGCCAACAGTAGGAATACCGATGCAGTTACCGTATCCTGCGATTCCTGCTACTACTTCTTCGAATAAATATTTCACACGTGGTGATTGTAATTCACCGAAACGAAGTGAGTTTAATAGAGCTACCGGACGTGCGCCCATAGAGAATACATCGCGAATAATACCACCGACACCTGTTGCTGCCCCTTGATATGGCTCAATTGCAGAAGGATGGTTATGACTTTCCATTTTAAATACCACCGCTTGGTTATCACCGATATCTACAATTCCAGCGCCTTCTCCAGGTCCTTGTAAAACACGCTCACCTGTCGTTGGAAACTTACGAAGAACTGGCTTTGAATTTTTATAACTACAATGTTCAGACCACATAACAGAAAATAGTCCCGTTTCTGTATAATTCGGCAAACGGCCTAAAATCTTTTCAACCATGGCAAACTCTTCGTCTGTTAGCCCCATTTCCGCATATATACGCTCTTCTTTAATTTGTGTTGGATTTGGCTCAAGCATTAACGACATATGTTTCCCTCCACTGTTTTAAGATAGATTGAAAGACTTTTAACCCTTCAGCACCGCCAAGTAATTCATCTACAGCACGCTCTGGGTGTGGCATCATACCAAGAACATTTCCTTTTTCATTTACAATACCTGCAATATCTGAAACGCTTCCATTCGGATTTTCTACGTAACGGAATGCGATTTGATTATTCTCTTCTAATTGTTTAAGAGTCGCTTCATCACAATAGTAATTTCCTTCGCCATGTGCAATTGGAATGTTAATTACTTCATCTTTTTCATATTGTGATGTAAACATAGTTTCATTATTTTCAACACGTAACTGAACCGTACGGCACATAAACTTTAAGTTTTCGTTTCTCATTAATGCTCCTGGTAGTAATCCTGATTCAACAAGAATCTGGAATCCATTACACACTCCTAAAATCGGCTTTCCTTGCTCAGCAGCTTTTTGCACTGCTTTCATTGCGTTAGCAAAGCGAGAAATAGCCCCGCATCGTAAATAGTCACCGTAAGAGAATCCACCTGGTAGTAAAATTGCATCATATTCATCTAAATTCTCTCTATCGTGCCAAACGTAATCTACTTCTTCACCAAGCTCATCTTTAATTGCATGGAACATATCGACATCACAGTTCGAACCTGGAAATACTATGACTGCAAATTTCACTGTGCGACAACCTCCTCAACTTCATAACGGAAGTCTTCCATTACAACGTTTGCTAATAATTTTTCACACATTTCTTTTACCTTGCTATCCAGATCAGATACTGATTTATCAATTGTTAATTCCATATATTTTCCGATTCGAACGTCTTGTACTTCTGTAAATGAAAGACTATGAAGTGCTCCCTTTACCGCAGTTCCTTGTGGATCTAATACACTTTCTCTTAACGTTACATATACCTTAACTTTATACATGTGAAGCTCCCCCTAAACGTTTTAAAATTTCTTCATATGCTTCTGTTAAATTCCCAAGATCACGACGGAATACATCTTTATCAAATTTTTCGTTGCTCGTTTCATCCCATAAACGGCAAGTATCTGGTGAAATTTCATCTGCTAATATGATTTCCCCTTCTTCTGTTACGCCAAACTCTAATTTAAAATCTACTAATCTTACACGACAGCTTGCGAAATGCTCAATCATCACTTGATTGATTTGTAGAGCTGCATCTCGTAATACGCTTACTTGCTCTGGTGTTGCAACATTTAACAAACGAATATGATCTTCCGTTACAAGTGGATCTCCTAAATCATCATCTTTGTAGTAAAATTCTACGATTGGTGTTGTAAGAGCAGTTCCTTCTTCCATTCCTAGTCTTTTTGAAAGACTACCTGCAATTACGTTTCTTGTGACAACTTCTAATGGAATAATACTCACCTTTTTGACAAGTTGTTCTGTATCAGATAACTTCTCCACAAAGTGTGTTTTAATTCCAACTTCTTGTAACTTTCTGAACAATAAAGTTGTAATCTCATTGTTCAAACGACCTTTTCCGGTAATTGTCGCTTTTTTCTCCCCATTGAAAGCAGTCGCACTATCTTTGTACTCTACCCAAACCATATCTGCTGCTTCTGTACGATAAATTCTTTTTGCCTTACCTTCATACAGCAATTCTAGCTTTTGCATTTCGCAAGCCCCCTGTAGTTTGAAAAATGTGAATAATGTTTTTATAAAGAATGGCACAGAATGACTCTATTCTGTGCCATATGAAATTTTACGCTTCGTTTAATCCAAGGCGTTCAAAGATTGTATCAACGTGTTGCATATGATGTTCATAATTGAAACATTCGTTAATTTCTTCTTGCGTTAACTTACTTGTAATACGCTCGTCAGCTTCTACAAGCTCTTTAAATTGTACTTGTGTTTCCCAAGCTTCCATTGCTTTAGGCTGTACGATATCATAAGCTTCTTCACGTACCAGACCTTTGTCAATTAGTGTAAGCATTACGCGCTGAGAGTAAATTAAGCCGTATGTTCTTGTCATATTGCGTTTCATATTCTCTGGGAATACAGTTAAGTTTTTAACGATATTACCAAAGCGATTTAACATGTAATTTAACGCGATTGTAGCATCTGGTAAAATTACGCGTTCTGCAGAAGAGTGAGAGATATCACGCTCATGCCATAACGGAACATTCTCGTAAGCTGTCATCATATAACCGCGGATAACACGAGCTAAACCAGTCATATTTTCAGATCCAATTGGATTACGTTTATGCGGCATTGCAGAAGAACCTTTTTGACCTTTTGCGAAAGCCTCTTCAACTTCACGTGTTTCACTCTTTTGTAAACCACGAATCTCAACTGCCATCTTTTCAACAGATGTTGCGATTAGTGCAAGTGTTGACATGTAATGTGCATGACGATCACGTTGCAATGTTTGTGTTGAAATTGGTGCTGCTTCTAATCCTAAGTTTTCACAAACATACTTTTCTACGAATGGATCAATATTTGCATATGTACCAACCGCACCAGATAATTTACCAACGCGAACTGTATCAGCAGCTTGTTTGAAACGCTCTACGTTACGTTTCATTTCTTCATACCAAAGACCAAGTTTTAAACCAAATGTTGTTGGCTCTGCATGTACACCATGTGTTCTTCCCATCATGATCGTGTATTTATGCTCTTTCGCTTTATTAGCTAAAATGCTAACAAAGTTTTCTAAGTCTTTTAACAAGATTTCATTTGCTTGTTTTAAGATATAAGATAACGCTGTATCTACTACGTCTGTAGATGTTAAACCGTAATGAACCCATTTACGTTCCTCGCCTAATGTTGGTGTTTCTGATACAGCACGAGTGAAAGCAACTACGTCATGACGTGTTTCTTTTTCAATTTCATAAATACGATCAATATCAAATGATGCATGTTCACGAATTTTTTTAACATCTTCTTTTGGAATGTCGCCAAGCTCTGCCCATGCTTCACAAGCTAAAATCTCAACTTCTAACCATGCCTTAAATTTGTTTTCTTCCGTCCAAATTGCACCCATTTCAGGGCGTGTATAACGATTAATCATCTTTTTCCCTCCAACAGTTGTTCTTGATGGTCCCAAATATGCAAACTCTTCGCTTTTTCTAGAGCGACTTCAATATTATCATTTAAAATATTAACATGCCCCATTTTTCGCTGCGCTTTTGCTTCTTCTTTTCCATACAAGTGTAAATAGCACCCGGTTAGTCTATTCACTTGTCCTAGGACCCCTTCTATATGTTCGCCTAAAATGTTTACCATGACAACTGGTTTTAACAAATTTGTTTCTCCAAGAGGTAAATTACAGATTGCTCGAATATGTTGACCAAATTGACTCGTTTCACATGCATCCTGTGTATAGTGTCCTGAATTGTGAGGTCTTGGTGCTAATTCATTAATGTAAATCTCACCGTCAGCTGTAGCAAACATCTCTACCGCTAGTGTTCCCACAAGTTCTAGTTCATCCGCAAGTACCTTTGCGTAAGCAATTGCTTTTTGAGAAAGTTCTTCTGTAATGCGAGCTGGAACGATAGATTCATGTAAAATGTTATTTACATGAATATTTTCCGCTACCGGAAATACTTTCGTTTCACCACTTACACTACGAATTACAATAACTGATACTTCTTTTTCAAAAGGCACCCATTTTTCTAGAATGCACTCTGCTTCATCCGCAAGCTCTCGTGCCTTCTCAACATCAGTTTCACTTCTTAAAACAACTTGCCCTTTCCCATCATATCCACCTGTCGTCGTTTTTAAGACGGAAGGAAATGATAATTCAGCAATCGCTTCAGTAAGCTGATTTTGATTTTGAACTAATCTATACATTGCTACTGGTAACCCAGCTTTCTCAATTGCATTCTTTTCTGTAAAACGATTTTGCGTTTTATTTAACAATTGACTACCTTGTGGTAAGTAAGCATGTTTTTCAAGCCATTGTAAACATCTATAATCAATATTCTCAAATTCATATGTGACAACGTCGCTTATCTCTGCTAAATGCTGAATTGCTTTTAGATCGTCATATGGTGCAACGACTTCAACATCAGCAACTTGTGCACATGGTGAATGCTTTGTAGGATCTAAAACAGCAATTTTATAACCCATTTCCTTAGCTGCCAACGCCATCATTCTTCCAAGCTGGCCGCCTCCAATAATGCCGATTGTTTTTCCAGGTAAAATGATTCTCGTCATACTAGCTCACTACCTTCACGCACAGTTTTCTCAATAGCTTCTCGTCTCAACTCTAATGCATCATGTATATCATCATGAAATGATCCAAGTATTTGTGCAGCAAGTAATCCAGCATTCGTTGAACCAGCCTTACCAATTGCAACAGTTGCAACTGGAACCCCTCCTGGCATTTGGACAATGGATAATAATGAATCTAGACCGTTTAACGCTTTTGATTGAACTGGGACACCGATTACAGGAAGATTTGTCTTCGCTGCAACCATTCCTGGTAAATGCGCTGCTCCACCGGCTCCAGCAATAATAACTTTTAATCCACGTTCACGAGCTGTTTCTGCATATTCAAACATATAATCCGGAGTCCGATGAGCGGATACAACTTTTTTCTCATACGGTATATTTAATTCATCTAAAATGTCACAAGCATATTTCATTGTTTCCCAGTCTGACGTGCTTCCCATTATGACTCCAACTAGTGATTTCATATTAGAATCCCCCCGATTCAAATAAAAAAAGCCTGAAATAGAACAGTTTCTCTTTTACTATGAGAGAAAGCGCTCTACTCAGGCATACGTATCCCTTGTGAATAGAAAAATACCGAGTGACTTTCCCTCATAGTCTAACGAATAACGGTCGTTAGGTAGAGACTTGCAGGCCATATCCCCGCGATTATATGAGGTCTTATATATTATTGTTTCTATGGCTATATTAACAATATTTCATAAACAATGTCAATAAATAATCGAATGTTTTTTTATTAGTCATCGATAACGTTCGTGTTTTAGTTATATTCAAAAGAAGAATTGCAACTATATACAAGAAGAAAAGGGAATTAGAATATATATTTCTAGAGATCTATTTTATACATAACTGTTCATATATACTGTTGTGTCTACAAATCAATATAATTTATAAGGAGGATAACCGTGAAAAAATAACTATGCTATTATCATATTTGTTTTTCTCTGTCGCAGCAATTTCTGTAATTATTGAATACTTATTGATATCATCCCATTTTTAAAATGTACACTTATGATAGAAATAATGTTTCCTATTTTAGGGATTATTTTAGGGGAATTTGGAAAATTAGGAGCACGAAAAATCATTGCCATTATTTTAAATAGTCTCTATTTCATCCTTTTTTCGTCTTTAGGATTATTAAATTTATGAATTTTAACCTTCGGTAAATAAAAATAAACACAAAAAAACCTAAGTCGAAACGACTTAGGTTTTTGCTTGGCGACGTCCTACTCTCACAGGGACAAGGTCCCAACTACCATCGGCGCTAGAGAGCTTAACTTCCGTGTTCGGTATGGGAACGGGTGTGACCTCTCTGCCATCATCACCAAACTGATGAAGGTATATTCCTTCAAAACTAGATAACATTGCTTCATATTATATGGTTAAGTCCTCGATCTATTAGTATTCGTCAGCTCCACATGTCACCATGCTTCCACCTCGAACCTATCAACCTGATCATCTTTCAGGGATCTTACTAGCTTACGCTATGGGAAATCTCATCTTGAGGGGGGCTTCATGCTTAGATGCTTTCAGCACTTATCCCTTCCGCACATAGCTACCCAGCTATGCCCTTGGCAGAACAACTGGTACACCAGCGGTGCGTCCATCCCGGTCCTCTCGTACTAAGGACAGCTCCTCTCAAATTTCCTGCGCCCACGACGGATAGGGACCGAACTGTCTCACGACGTTCTGAACCCAGCTCGCGTACCGCTTTAATGGGCGAACAGCCCAACCCTTGGGACCGACTACAGCCCCAGGATGCGATGAGCCGACATCGAGGTGCCAAACCTCCCCGTCGATGTGGACTCTTGGGGGAGATAAGCCTGTTATCCCCGGGGTAGCTTTTATCCGTTGAGCGATGGCCCTTCCATGCGGAACCACCGGATCACTAAGCCCGACTTTCGTCCCTGCTCGACTTGTAGGTCTCGCAGTCAAGCTCCCTTATGCCTTTGCACTCTACGAATGATTTCCAACCATTCTGAGGGAACCTTTGGTCGCCTCCGTTACACTTTAGGAGGCGACCGCCCCAGTCAAACTGCCCACCTGACACTGTCTCCCGGGTCGATAAGACCCGTAGGTTAGAATTTCAATACAGTCAGGGCGGTATCCCACCAGCGCCTCCACCGAAGCTAGCGCTCCGGTTTCAATGGCTCCCGCCTATCCTGTACAAACTGTACCAAAATTCAATATCAGGCTACAGTAAAGCTCCACGGGGTCTTTCCGTCCTGTCGCGGGTAACCTGCATCTTCACAGGTACTATAATTTCACCGAGTCTCTGGTTGAGACAGTGCCCAAATCGTTACACCTTTCGTGCGGGTCGGAACTTACCCGACAAGGAATTTCGCTACCTTAGGACCGTTATAGTTACGGCCGCCGTTTACTGGGGCTTCAGTTCAGAGCTTCGCTTACGCTAACCCCTCTCCTTAACCTTCCAGCACCGGGCAGGTGTCAGCCCCTATACTTCGCCTTACGGCTTCGCAGAGACCTGTGTTTTTGCTAAACAGTCGCTTGGGCCTATTCACTGCGGCTTTCCGTTAAGAAAGCACCCCTTCTCCCGAAGTTACGGGGTCATTTTGCCGAGTTCCTTAACCAGAGTTCTCTCGCACACCTTAGGATTCTCTCCTCGCCTACCTGTGTCGGTTTGCGGTACAGGCACCTTTTATCTCGCTAGAAGCTTTTCTTGGCAGCGGGGAATCAAAGACTTCGCTCCATAAGGAGCTTCCCCATCACAGCTCAGCCTTCACGATAAGCGGATTTGCCTACTTATCAGCCTAACTGCTTGGACGTGCACAACCAATCGCACGCTTCTTCTATCCTTCTGCGTCCCTCCATTGCTCAAACGATAAAGAGGTGGTACAGGAATATCAACCTGTTGTCCATCGCCTACGCCTGTCGGCCTCGGCTTAGGTCCTGACTAACCCTGAGCGGACGAGCCTTCCTCAGGAAACCTTAGGCATTCGGTGGACGGGATTCTCACCCGTCTTTCGCTACTCATACCGGCATTCTCACTTCTAAGCGCTCCACCAGTCCTTCCGGTCTGACTTCACTGCACTTAGAACGCTCCCCTACCACTGATACCATTGGTATCAATTCGCAGCTTCGGTGGTGTATTTAGCCCCGGTACATTTTCGGCGCAGAGTCACTCGACTAGTGAGCTATTACGCACTCTTTAAATGGTGGCTGCTTCTGAGCCAACATCCTAGTTGTCTAAGCAACTCCACATCCTTTTCCACTTAATACACACTTTGGGACCTTAGCTGGCGATCTGGGCTGTTTCCCTCTTGACTACGGATCTTATCACTCGCAGTCTGACTCCTAAGGATAAGTCATTGGCATTCGGAGTTTGACTGAATTCGGTAATCCGATGAGGACCCCTAGTTCAATCAGTGCTCTACCTCCAAGACTCTTACACTTAAGGCTAGCCCTAAAGCTATTTCGGGGAGAACCAGCTATCTCCAGGTTCGATTGGAATTTCTCCGCTACCCACACCTCATCCCCGCACTTTTCAACGTGCGTGGGTTCGGGCCTCCATTCAGTGTTACCTGAACTTCACCCTGGACATGGGTAGATCACCTGGTTTCGGGTCTACGACCACGTACTAAACGCCCTATTCAGACTCGCTTTCGCTGCGGCTCCGTCTCTTCAACTTAACCTCGCACGGGATCGTAACTCGCCGGTTCATTCTACAAAAGGCACGCCATCACCCATTAACGGGCTCTGACTATTTGTAGGCACACGGTTTCAGGATCTCTTTCACTCCCCTTCCGGGGTGCTTTTCACCTTTCCCTCACGGTACTGGTTCACTATCGATCACTAGGGAGTATTTAGCCTTGGGAGATGGTCCTCCCAGATTCCGACGGAATTTCACGTGTTCCGCCGTACTCAGGATACATTCAAGAGAGAACGAAGTTTCGACTACGGGGTTATTACCCTCTGTGACGGACCTTTCCAGGTCGCTTCGTCTACCTCGTTCCTTTGTAACTCCGTATAGAATGTCCTACAACCCCAAGAGGCAAGCCTCTTGGTTTGGGCTAGATTCCGTTTCGCTCGCCGCTACTCAGGAAATCGCATTTGCTTTCTCTTCCTCCAGGTACTTAGATGTTTCAGTTCCCTGGGTCTGTCTTCCATACCCTATGTATTCAGGTAAGGATACCATACCATTACGTATAGTGGGTTTCCCCATTCGGAAATCTTCGGATCAAAGCTTACTTACAGCTCCCCGAAGCATATCGGCGTTAGTCCCGTCCTTCATCGACTCCTAGTGTCAAGGCATCCACCGTGCGCCCTTTCTAACTTAACCAAACTAAAATTAAAAAAATATGAGCTACACTGTTATCTAGTTTTCAAAGAACATACATTTAAACTTGAGAGATAGTTCTCTCAAAACTGAACGAAACAAAACAAGTCAACGTTTATTGATGAACTGCGTTCATCAATTCTCCATAGAAAGGAGGTGATCCAGCCGCACCTTCCGATACGGCTACCTTGTTACGACTTCACCCCAATCATCTGTCCCACCTTAGGCGGCTGGCTCCATAAAGGTTACCCCACCGACTTCGGGTGTTACAAACTCTCGTGGTGTGACGGGCGGTGTGTACAAGGCCCGGGAACGTATTCACCGCGGCATGCTGATCCGCGATTACTAGCGATTCCAGCTTCATGTAGGCGAGTTGCAGCCTACAATCCGAACTGAGAACGGTTTTATGAGATTAGCTCCACCTCGCGGTCTTGCAGCTCTTTGTACCGTCCATTGTAGCACGTGTGTAGCCCAGGTCATAAGGGGCATGATGATTTGACGTCATCCCCACCTTCCTCCGGTTTGTCACCGGCAGTCACCTTAGAGTGCCCAACTTAATGATGGCAACTAAGATCAAGGGTTGCGCTCGTTGCGGGACTTAACCCAACATCTCACGACACGAGCTGACGACAACCATGCACCACCTGTCACTCTGCTCCCGAAGGAGAAGCTCTATCTCTAGAGTTTTCAGAGGATGTCAAGACCTGGTAAGGTTCTTCGCGTTGCTTCGAATTAAACCACATGCTCCACCGCTTGTGCGGGCCCCCGTCAATTCCTTTGAGTTTCAGCCTTGCGGCCGTACTCCCCAGGCGGAGTGCTTAATGCGTTAACTTCAGCACTAAAGGGCGGAAACCCTCTAACACTTAGCACTCATCGTTTACGGCGTGGACTACCAGGGTATCTAATCCTGTTTGCTCCCCACGCTTTCGCGCCTCAGTGTCAGTTACAGACCAGAAAGTCGCCTTCGCCACTGGTGTTCCTCCATATCTCTACGCATTTCACCGCTACACATGGAATTCCACTTTCCTCTTCTGCACTCAAGTCTCCCAGTTTCCAATGACCCTCCACGGTTGAGCCGTGGGCTTTCACATCAGACTTAAGAAACCACCTGCGCGCGCTTTACGCCCAATAATTCCGGATAACGCTTGCCACCTACGTATTACCGCGGCTGCTGGCACGTAGTTAGCCGTGGCTTTCTGGTTAGGTACCGTCAAGGCGCCAGCTTATTCAACTAGCACTTGTTCTTCCCTAACAACAGAGTTTTACGACCCGAAAGCCTTCATCACTCACGCGGCGTTGCTCCGTCAGACTTTCGTCCATTGCGGAAGATTCCCTACTGCTGCCTCCCGTAGGAGTCTGGGCCGTGTCTCAGTCCCAGTGTGGCCGATCACCCTCTCAGGTCGGCTACGCATCGTCGCCTTGGTGAGCCGTTACCTCACCAACTAGCTAATGCGACGCGGGTCCATCCATAAGTGACAGCCGAAGCCGCCTTTCAATTTCGAACTATGCAGTTCAAAATATTATCCGGTATTAGCCCCGGTTTCCCGGAGTTATCCCAGTCTTATGGGTAGGTTACCCACGTGTTACTCACCCGTCCGCCGCTAACTTCATAAGAGCAAGCTCTTAATCCATTCGCTCGACTTGCATGTATTAGGCACGCCGCCAGCGTTCACCCTGAGCCAGGATCAAACTCTCCAATAAAGTTAGTTTGTCTAGCATCTAAAAATAAAAATTGACGTTCACGTTGTTTGTTTCGTTCAGTTTTCAAAGAACTTGTTTGCCGCTCATTTGCGACTCCCTTATGTTAACATTTTCATATTTCAATGTCAACCAAGTTTTTTTATTTCTTTTGTCGCTTTCTGCGTTGTTGCTATCGGCGACTTGTCCTATATTACACCTCTATAAGCTAATCGTCAACACCTTTTTACAAAGAAATTTAATTTAGTACCTTTGCACTCTTTAACTCTAGATAAGGACCTACAAAGATCTCATTAAAATAGAAACCATCGTCTACTTTTCTTTACCAATCTATTCTTCTAAATACTATTCAATTTAGGCACTTCTCTATTTCAAAAGGCTCGCTTCCCTCATCTTACCGAACTCATACAATTGATTCTTTTCAGGTAAACTAGCAACCTTATTTTAACAATTAATAGTATATAATTAGAAAGTTGCTTTATTTTTTATTACCGCTCCCTATCCCCCTTTGTTTATCAAGTTGTAATATCAATAACATTCTATTAGAAACAGGTGACGATATGAAAGATATACCTATTCTTATAGCAGATGACGATAAAGAAATTCGAGACTTATTAAAAAGATATTTAGAACGAGAATTATATATGGTAGATACTGCAATTAATGGAGAAGAAGCTTTGTGCTTATTTAACCAAAATAACTACAACCTCGTTATATTAGATCTTATGATGCCGAAAGTAGATGGTATCGAAGTGTGTAGAAAACTTAGAGATACAACCAACATTCCTATATTAATGCTAACTGCTAAAGATCACGAAGTTGATAAAATTTTGGGCTTAAGCATAGGTGCTGATGATTATATTACGAAACCTTTCAGTATTCACGAAGTGGTTGCAAGAGTAAAAGCTCTTATGCGACGTTTTTTAGTTCTTGGAAGTAACACTAACGTACAAGAGAAAACAGCTTTAACATTTAAAGGACTAACTATCGATTTTAAAAAATACACAGTCCATACGAACGGAAAAGAAATCAACTTAACTGGAAAAGAACTTGAACTATTAAAATTCTTCGCTTCAAACCCAGAGCAAGTATTTACGAAAACACAACTCTTTCGGAATGTATGGGACGATAATTATATAGAAGATGATAATACAGTTATGGTGCATATTAGAAAGCTTAGAAAGAAAATAGAAATTGATTCTTCCAATCCAAAATTCATTCAGACCGTATGGGGAATCGGTTATAAGTTTGTAGGTGAAAAGGTTGAAAAATGATAAGGTCCTCTTTCTTATTTCATTACAACTTATCATTTGCGGACTTTTAAATATAGATATGGGATACCATGTAAAAATATCTTTATTTATTGCTCTTATCATAATCACAATATATCTTTTCTTTTCAAGAGTTCACTTTATTCAAAGCAACGAATCGATGGTTACTAAATTAAGCCGTGCACTTAAAGGGAATTTACAAACGAGGCTATTCACAAATAACGACCGTTCACTAAATAGTATCGTGTTTTCAATAAACGACTTAATAACTGCATTAGAAAAGGGCCAGATCGAAGCAAGGGAATCCCAAGAAGCTAGAAAACAACTTTTATCTAATATCTCACATGATATCCGGACACCACTTACTTCTATTATTGGATATATTGATGCTTTAAAAGATGATGTCGCTGCTTCTGAAGTAGAAAAGCAAGAATATCTTGAAATACTTTATAAGAAATCGAATGACTTAAAACATCTGGTCGATGAAATCTTTAATATGGCCAAGCTAGATGCTGATGAATTTCCGTTAAAAGAAGAAGAACTCGATTTTTCTGAGGTTACTAGAGAAGTATTAATCGACTTTTTACCCGAGCTATCAAAACATGACATTGAACTACAAGTTCTCATACCAGAATCTACTTCCCCTATTATTGCAGATCACCTTAGCCTTATACGAATTATAGGTAATCTAATAAAAAACGCTATCCATCACGGAAAAGCTGGGAAAATAGTAGGAGTCGAACTACTAGAAACCAATACAGAATATGAGATTCTTATTTGGGACAAGGGACCCGGTATTCCAAAACATGATTTACAAAACGTATTTAAGCGGATGTACCGCAGCGAACAATCAAGAAATCCTTCTTACGGTGGTAGTGGCCTCGGACTTTCTATTTCTAAAGCCCTCGTTGAAAAAAATGGTGGGCGTATATGGGTTGACAGTATTCCTTGGGAACGAACTACTTTTGGTTTTTCCGTCCCAAAACACACTACTTTTAAGAAATAGTTAAGAAATGATTAATATGCAGTTAAACCTTCCTTTTTATTATGTAATTAAGAACTTATAGAAAGTAGGTGCCCCCTATAAATACAGTTATAAAAACGACAAACCTTACTAAAGTTTATGGGAACCAAAAGTCAGTAGATAATCTAAATATAAATGTACAGCAAGGAGAGATTTATGGATTCATAGGGCGTAACGGTGCTGGTAAAACAACTACAATCCGTATGCTGCTTAGTCTTATAAAACCTACAAGTGGAAATATAGAAATATTCGGTGAGGATTTACTTCGGAATCCAAAAGACATTTTAAGAAGAATTGGTTCTATCGTTGAAGTCCCAGGATTTTATGAAAACTTAACTGCAAGAGAGAACTTATTAATTAATGCAAAGATAATTGGAGTTCACAAAAGGAATGCAATTGAAGAAGCATTAGAAATTGTAGGCTTGCAGCACGAAACAAAAAAATTAGTAGGAAAATACTCTTTAGGAATGAAGCAACGCTTAGGAATTGCACGTGCTCTTCTCCATTATCCTGAACTACTCATACTAGATGAACCAACTAACGGACTAGATCCAATCGGTATTAAAGAAATGCGAAAACTCATTAAATCTTTAGCTCAAGACAGAAATATAACGATACTCATTTCTAGTCATATATTAGCTGAGGTGGAACAACTAGTCGATCGTATGGGAATTATTCATGAAGGAAGGTTATTAGAAGAAGTTTCTCTTGATACACTGCGTAAAGCCAATCGTAAGTACATAGAATTCCAAGTAAATAATGATAATAAAGCTGCGATGCTATTAGAAAATCATTTTCAAATTTTTGATTATGAGGTACATGATGAAGGAAATATTCGCGTTTATTCTCACTTTGGACAGCAGGGATACATTAACAGAACGTTAGTTCGTAACGATATTGAGGTATTAAAAATTGTGATGAGCGAAGATAGACTAGAAGATTATTTCACCAAACTAGTTGGGGGTGGCACAATTGGTTAATCTGCTTTATACAGAACTATTAAAATTGAAACGATCCAATATGTTTTTGATTAGTATTATCGGGGCAGGTGTCGCGCCATTTTTAGTGGTTGTAGCTTCTTATATACACATGAAGACAAAGCAACCTACTCCAACTATTTTATTTGGTCAACTGTTCACTGAAGTTAACCTATACACTACTTTAATTATAGGATTCCCCTTATATGGAGTTGTGACCGCTTATCTATTTACCCGTGAATACACTGAAGATACATTAAAAAATTTGCTAACTATCCCAGTATCACGTATTAGCTTTATTATAAGTAAGTTTATCCTTCTATTCCTTTGGATCATGATGCTAACTTTAGTTGCTTGGACGCTAACTTTATTATTAGGGCTAATAGGTAGCTTCCCTGGGTTTAGTATCACCTTACTTTTAGGCTCTCTCATAAAATTTTTAATATGTGGTGGACTTCTCTTTCTTTTGTCTTCACCTATTGTACTACTAACTCTTGTAATGAAGACCTATGTACCGCCTATTATATTAACAATCATTATTACAATGACTAACCTTATGATCGTAAATTCAAAACATAAAGACCTATTCCCATGGACCGCTACTCTAGATATAGCAAATAACGAATTACAACCGACTTATCCATCAGAGTATTCTTATATCATCATTGCAGTAACAGCGATTTTCGGATTTATTACAACACTATTCTATTTTAAAAGGGTGGATATTCATTAATTTATAGGAGTGAAACTATGAGCAATCTTATCATTGCCTTCATACTTGGTATTGTAGAAGGGTTAGCTGAATTTTTACCCATCTCTTCTACTGGCCATCTTATATTAGTCGGACATTTATTAGATTTTGAAGGAGAAAGGGCAAAAACGTTTGAAATTGTCATACAGTTAGGGGCAATTTTAGCTATCGCGATTTTATATCATAAACGCCTTGTTTCTTTATGTAATATTAAACCCCTTCTACGGAAAGAGAAAAAATTCAATGCATTACATGTTTTTCTCGGTGTATTCCCAGCAGTAGTTGTTGGCCTATCATTACATGATGTTATTAAAACATACTTATTTCAGCCGTATACTGTCGTAATCGGACTTGTAGCAGGAGCAATTCTTATGATTTTTGCAGAAGCAAAAAAAGCAGAGGCAACCGCCTTTTCACTAGATGATTTAACATACCGTCAAGCATTAACAATTGGATTATTTCAATGCTTAGCAGTATATCCTGGCTTCTCTAGAGCGGGCTCTACTATTTCTGGAGGGCTATTAGCAAAAGTAAATTATAAGGCTGCATCTGAGTTCTCTTTTCTCATTGCCATTCCTGTAATGGCCGGAGCTACAGGGTTAGACTTATTAAAAAGTTGGAAGTATTTAAGTGTAGATGATATTCCTATGTTTGCGGTAGGATTCATTACCTCTTTTCTTGTAGCAATGCTAGCGGTAGTAACCTTCCTGAAGCTTTTAGAAAAGATAGGTTTAAAACCTTTTGCATATTATCGTATTTTGTTAGCCATTGTATTTACACTTTTCGTATTGCTATAGCTTCATATAAGTCACATATTATTAAACCGATATTCAAGGAATATCGGTTTTTATCTATTTCACCTCTAGTATTACTCACTTCAATATGGCATAGTGGATAATAGATCAATATTAATAATCAGAATATTCTTTACCTCTAAACAACACTTCATTAAAATATGTAACGTTAAAAGCTATATTTGAAATCCGAACCTAGTAATAGCATTTCTTCTTTAAACACATATACTGAATTAAAAATAAATACCTCAATTGATTGAATATGCCCGTTACACCACTACAGAACAAACGTTCTATACCGCTACTTCCTTGTATTTAAGTAATCGCACTATAGTTTTTTTCACTTGCACTTATCTTCTCTACGAAAGACTCCCAATTATAAGATTTAAGGAGGTTTCATCCTATGTCTATATACACAATTAGAAAAGCAGATCGAATTGCTAACAAATCATTTAGTTTCATTTAATAGTATTAACAGCACCATCGGCGAAGTCGGTATTATAGATGAACTATATGGCATCTTAAAAAGCTTCCCTTATTTTCGAGTATGTATGGATTCAATATGTCCCTCATGATCCAATAGGGGAGAAAAATGCATTTGCGTTTGTAAAAGGGACACATGATTCAACTTCTACTATTATCTATCCTTCTCATTTAGATACGGTTGGCATTGAAGACTTCGAATCGTTAAAAGAATATGCTTTCTCTCCTGAAACACTCGAACAATATTTTCAAACCGATGCAAAACCTGGAGAGTGGCTGTTCGGCCGTGGTTCTCTTGATATGAAAAGCGGCGCTGCCATTCATCTAGCCAATATACTATACTTCTCAGAACATGTGCATTTATTTGAAGGAAATTTACTTCTCTTATTCAATGAAGATGAAGAAGGGGAACATCGTGGAATTATCTCTGCCTTAACCGAACTCGAAAGACTGAAGCAAGAAAAACAATTACAGTATCGTTTGGCTTTAACAATGATTTTATAATACCTTTATATGATGGAGATACTCCGCGCTACATTTATACAGGAACTTCAGGTAAACTTCTTCCTTGTTTCTATATTTATGGAAGAGAAGTACATGTAGGTGATACATTGTCTGGCATTGATCCTAATTTTATTGCAGCCCAAATCACAAATAGACTACATAACAACTATATCCATTACCATACGAAACAATCCAAAAATTAAACATCCCATCTATTTATATGGGCGTCTACGGGAAAGATGGCCATAAATGGACAGAACGTGTTTACAAACTCTATTCATTCAGCGTATTATCTTTATTAATCCATAATACAACAATACAAATTTTAAATGACTACAAAGCTATTACAAATAGGAAAATTGCCCAGGGATTATAAAGAAAGTGAACTTTAACTAAAGTGAGGTAAATATACAAATGAATCCATTAGCACAATCATATTGGGATACTTATTGGGGAAACAATGAAAAACCAGAATCTGTTACAGCTTGGCAATTTGGTGATTCTCCTGATTATCTCGCTAAACTAGTCATTGATGGTGTGAAAACCGCAACATGCTCCGGCCAGATTTTTTATGAATTAGAAAACGAACCACTACCAACAACTAACGATTATAGTATTGTACTCAATAGTCAGGATGAACCTGTAGCTATTATTAAGACAATAGAAGTAACTATAATGCCAATGAATGAAGTGACTGAAGAATTCGCTATCGCTGAAGGCGAAGGCGATCGTACCTATAGTTACTGGAGAGACACCCATATACAGTTCTTTACAAAGGAACTAAGCGAACTTGGTCTTAGTTTTTCTGAAGATATGCTGCTCGTTTGCGAACGTTTTAAGCTTATCGATGTAAAAAACAAAGTGAAGCTATGATAAATAACGATTTTACCGGAAGTCCATACTAGATAAATACATTTATCTTTAAACAAATAAGCTTGTTATCAATGGATTTCTTGAGCCATTAATAACAAGCTTATTTCATTAAACACAAAAAAGACGAGTCATTCTGACTCGTCTTAAAGTTGCTTGGCGACGTCCTACTCTCACAGGGACAAGGTCCCAACTACCATCGGCGCTAGAGAGCTTAACTTCCGTGTTCGGTATGGGAACGGGTGTGACCTCTCTGCCATCATCACCAAACTATGAAGGTATATTCCTTCAAAACTAGATAACATTTGCTTCATATTATATGGTTAAGTCCTCGATCTATTAGTATTCGTCAGCTCCACATGTCACCATGCTTCCACCTCGAACCTATCAACCTGATCATCTTTCAGGGATCTTACTAGCTTACGCTATGGGAAATCTCATCTTGAGGGGGGCTTCATGCTTAGATGCTTTCAGCACTTATCCCTTCCGCACATAGCTACCCAGCTATGCCCTTGGCAGAACAACTGGTACACCAGCGGTGCGTCCATCCCGGTCCTCTCGTACTAAGGACAGCTCCTCTCAAATTTCCTGCGCCCACGACGGATAGGGACCGAACTGTCTCACGACGTTCTGAACCCAGCTCGCGTACCGCTTTAATGGGCGAACAGCCCAACCCTTGGGACCGACTACAGCCCCAGGATGCGATGAGCCGACATCGAGGTGCCAAACCTCCCCGTCGATGTGGACTCTTGGGGGAGATAAGCCTGTTATCCCCGGGGTAGCTTTTATCCGTTGAGCGATGGCCCTTCCATGCGGAACCACCGGATCACTAAGCCCGACTTTCGTCCCTGCTCGACTTGTAGGTCTCGCAGTCAAGCTCCCTTATGCCTTTGCACTCTACGAATGATTTCCAACCATTCTGAGGGAACCTTTGGGCGCCTCCGTTACACTTTAGGAGGCGACCGCCCCAGTCAAACTGCCCACCTGACACTGTCTCCCGGGTCGATAAGACCCGTAGGTTAGAATTTCAATACAGTCAGGGCGGTATCCCACCAGCGCCTCCACCGAAGCTAGCGCTCCGGTTTCAATGGCTCCCGCCTATCCTGTACAAACTGTACCAAAATTCAATATCAGGCTACAGTAAAGCTCCACGGGGTCTTTCCGTCCTGTCGCGGGTAACCTGCATCTTCACAGGTACTATAATTTCACCGAGTCTCTGGTTGAGACAGTGCCCAAATCGTTACACCTTTCGTGCGGGTCGGAACTTACCCGACAAGGAATTTCGCTACCTTAGGACCGTTATAGTTACGGCCGCCGTTTACTGGGGCTTCAGTTCAGAGCTTCGCTTACGCTAACCCCTCTCCTTAACCTTCCAGCACCGGGCAGGTGTCAGCCCCTATACTTCGCCTTACGGCTTCGCAGAGACCTGTGTTTTTGCTAAACAGTCGCTTGGGCCTATTCACTGCGGCTTTCCGTTAAGAAAGCACCCCTTCTCCCGAAGTTACGGGGTCATTTTGCCGAGTTCCTTAACCAGAGTTCTCTCGCACACCTTAGGATTCTCTCCTCGCCTACCTGTGTCGGTTTGCGGTACAGGCACCTTTTATCTCGCTAGAAGCTTTTCTTGGCAGCGGGGAATCAAAGACTTCGCTCCATAAGGAGCTTCCCCATCACAGCTCAGCCTTTACGATAAGCGGATTTGCCTACTTATCAGCCTAACTGCTTGGACGTGCACAACCAATCGCACGCTTCTTCTATCCTTCTGCGTCCCTCCATTGCTCAAACGATAAAGAGGTGGTACAGGAATATCAACCTGTTGTCCATCGCCTACGCCTGTCGGCCTCGGCTTAGGTCCTGACTAACCCTGAGCGGACGAGCCTTCCTCAGGAAACCTTAGGCATTCGGTGGACGGGATTCTCACCCGTCTTTCGCTACTCATACCGGCATTCTCACTTCTAAGCGCTCCACCAGTCCTTCCGGTCTGACTTCACTGCACTTAGAACGCTCCCCTACCACTGATACCATTGGTATCAATTCGCAGCTTCGGTGGTGTATTTAGCCCCGGTACATTTTCGGCGCAGAGTCACTCGACTAGTGAGCTATTACGCACTCTTTAAATGGTGGCTGCTTCTGAGCCAACATCCTAGTTGTCTAAGCAACTCCACATCCTTTTCCACTTAATACACACTTTGGGACCTTAGCTGGCGATCTGGGCTGTTTCCCTCTTGACTACGGATCTTATCACTCGCAGTCTGACTCCTAAGGATAAGTCATTGGCATTCGGAGTTTGACTGAATTCGGTAATCCGATGAGGACCCCTAGTTCAATCAGTGCTCTACCTCCAAGACTCTTACACTTAAGGCTAGCCCTAAAGCTATTTCGGGGAGAACCAGCTATCTCCAGGTTCGATTGGAATTTCTCCGCTACCCACACCTCATCCCCGCACTTTTCAACGTGCGTGGGTTCGGGCCTCCATTCAGTGTTACCTGAACTTCACCCTGGACATGGGTAGATCACCTGGTTTCGGGTCTACGACCACGTACTAAACGCCCTATTCAGACTCGCTTTCGCTGCGGCTCCGTCTCTTCAACTTAACCTCGCACGGGATCGTAACTCGCCGGTTCATTCTACAAAAGGCACGCCATCACCCATTAACGGGCTCTGACTATTTGTAGGCACACGGTTTCAGGATCTCTTTCACTCCCCTTCCGGGGTGCTTTTCACCTTTCCCTCACGGTACTGGTTCACTATCGATCACTAGGGAGTATTTAGCCTTGGGAGATGGTCCTCCCAGATTCCGACGGAATTTCACGTGTTCCG